>NZ_CP042374.1:0-1590008 GCF_007954525.1 Leuconostoc carnosum
GATGTGATTGCCATTTAACAGTTAATTTCTGGTCATCATAATTGGTTACAGCAAAACCATTATCACCAAACCCAGCTCCGCTAATTTTGCCAGCAATACCGTCTAAGTCAGATAATAAGTGTGCTAATTTAGGGGTGATATAATTTGTTGGTAAGTTAGCCGTTAATAGCTGCTGATTGTCAGTAAGTGTTATTGAAAGTTCTGTATAATTAACGTCTTGAATTGCCTGAATAATGTCGTTAACAATTTGTTGACTAACAGTTAAAAATTGTTCTGACAAAACAACATGATTAATAGCTGCTTTTGTATCAGCCGATTGATGTGTCATACCAAGTAATAGTTGCCAATTTTGTGGCCAAGTTAGTGTTTGAATGTTGAGACTTGGCCAAAATTGGTTAGCAAGAGAAGCGTCTAACCAATTTTGATTTGGTTGGCTATACTGAGATAGGTCAGGACTTTGATAGCTGATGACCCCCCCGTAAGTAATAGCAGCAATATCACCAAGTGAGCCATTTTTTTGCACGTGTAGGTGTGCCAGACCGGCTAATTTAAAACGTACTAATATTGGCAAATTAAGCTGAAAATAATCATCAAATGCTGCAATAATTCCCACGGTAACGGCAGCTGATGAACCAAGTCCAATTTTGCCAGCTGATGTGTTGAGATGACTATTGATGCTTATATGAATTGGATCCATTGATTTGATAGAGTCGCTCAGTCGATTATAATCATATATGATTTTTATAGCTGCCCAAACATATCGCCAATCGTCAGGCCATGGCTTATTAAGTTGATCTAATTGGAATAGCAAAGGTTGTTTGATAGTATTAGATTGAATAGTGGAATTTTTTGTTGCAGGAGTAATTTCCACTGACAAACCAGTAGTTATAGCTGCAATTATTGCTGTATTACCAGGATTTGTAATGGCATATTCACCAGCCAAAAACAGTTTGCCAGGAACAGATATTTTAGTCATAAGTGACACCAGGTCCGCTAGCCGCTGTTTGAACCTTAAGATGCGGCATTTCCTTTTTGAGATGATTTACGATAGTTGGGGCTTCATTTAGGGTTGTGATAATTTTGACATTAGGACCAGCATCCATTGTTGAAAAGGCTAAAATACCTTTGTGCCGTAAATCAGAAACAATCGCTAAAATTTGTTGGGTTTCCTGGGTAAAATAAGTGAAGGGTTGTTGCCGCGCAGTTAGATTTAATGCGTGCATATCTAAAGCATTCTTTTCAGCAATATAACCAATTTTTTCGATGTCTGAAGTGATAATCGCATTTTGAATATCTAAAAATTGTTTGGCACTGTTCTGAATCCAAGATGAATAGTCTGGAGAAGTCATGGCACGTTGCATACCTTCGGTCGAGCTAACTTTTTTGGTCTCAGACGATACTTCTGCAACTACAAGTGCAATTGGCATATCAGGAGCTGCTATACTTTCAGCAAATGATGACTTATCATCAATACCTTCATGCCAAACAGCGAAATGCCCGTAAAATGAGCGAGATGCAGAACCCGAACCGCGTCGAGCAAGACGTGAAAGGGTTTCGTTTGGTAAATCAAGCGCTAATTCCCTTGTAACTGCTGCAGTTAACGCAGCAAAAGCAGAGGCTGAAGAAGCCAATCCGGCGCTTGTGGGCACATGGTTTTCTGAGGTAATTGTTAATTGATCAAATGTACCTAATTCATCACGCAAGATATTTAAAAAGTTTTGAATTTTTCTAGCATCAACATTTTGACCATTCAAAATTAATGTGTCAATGCTATCATTTTTTGAGACAGTTGTTGTTGTATAAAACTTATCAAGTGTCAATGATAGTGAACTCGTTGTGGGTAGGTTTAGTATGGCATCTTTTTTACCCCAATATTTAATTAATGCAATGTTGGTATGGGCTGTGGCTGTTGAAGTCATAAACTGTTCTTCCTAAAAAATTAAGTTACTTCAATATTATCATACTTTAGTTGATTAGGCAGATACCTTTATGATAAAAACAGAATTATCAAACGGCTCATTTGGTGCTTGTGTGCATGAAATGTTTATAGATATGTGGTAAAATTAAAATATATAGTGGAGGTTCTCGATGGCTAAACAAGCAGAGCAACATACCTGGTACCGACGGTGGTTTTCGGGAAATAACTTATTGAACGGATTACTAGTGGTTTTATTAGTTTTATTGATTATTTTTCTGGGTTGGCAGGTGCGTTTTATTTTTGAACCTGTTCGGGCCTTATTTACAGCAGTAGGTGCACCTATTTTAATCGCTGGGGTTTTGTATTACTTGCTGAGTCCAGCGGTGGCTTGGTTTAGTAAGCATACGAAAGTACCTCGCAATTTATCTGTGGGTATTCTTTTAGTTTTATTATTGGGTATTATTGCGGGTATTATTAGCATTGTTGTCATTGTTTTGCGTGACCAAGTCATATCATTTATTGACCATTGGCCAAATTATTGGACAACTAGTCAAACTTTTATTAATGAAACGTTTAAATCTAATGAGTTTAAAACAGTACGTGATTTTTTAAATAATACTAATGCTGATATTAATCAAAATGTCGTTGATTGGAGTCGGAAATATGTAACAACTGGCGTGGCTGGCATCGGTTCATTTGCTTCTATACTGACTACTATTGGTATAACTGTTGTATCAACGCCATTTATTCTCTATTATATGTTACTTGATGGTCACCGTTTTTCAGGATTTGTCGCTGAAAAATTCCCGCGTAGGGTGCGAAGCTCTTTGCGTCAATTATTAACAGAAATTAGTGAACAAATTGCACATTATATTCGAGGTCAGCTCGGTGTGGCTTTTGCCGTTATGATTATGTTTGGTGTCGGTTTTACGATAATTGGTTTGCCTTATGGTATTCTTTTGGCACTAATGGCTGGATTTTTCAACATGATTCCTTACGTTGGATCGATTCTGGCTCAAGTCCCTGTGTGGACAGTTGCTTTAATTGCTGGCGGACCTAAATTATTGTTATTGGCGATTATCGTATTGATTATTGAACAACCGATTGAAGCACATGTTATTGCACCTAGAATTCTGGGTAGTGCATTGGCCATTCACCCAGTCACTGTAATTGTTGTCTTATTGAGTGGTGGGCACATTTTCGGTGTATTGGGGGTCATTTTAGCTGTACCAACTTATGCCGTTGTTAAGGTATTAGTGACGCATATCTATGAATGGTGGCGATATAATTCTGATTTATTTGAAGATGATGTAGATGTAAAGGAAGAGAAAGCTTAGTTAAATGACAAATCACATTGTATTATTTGAACCGTTAATGCCAGCAAATACTGGTAATATTGCACGAACAACTGCTGGGACCGATGCAGTACTGCATTTGATCGAACCGCTCGGTTTTGAACTTGATGATAAGCATGTTAAACGCGCGGGCTTAGATTATTGGGATTACGTTCAATTAGTGCGTCATGATAGTTTACCCGATTTTTTGGCAACTTTGAAGGCTGAAGATCACCTATATTTGGTATCTAAATTTGCAAATATGGATTATACACAACCAGATTATGGTGAAAAAAATGGTGATCATTATTTCTTATTTGGCAAGGAGACAACGGGATTACCTGAAGTATTCATGCGACAAAATCCAGAAAAAGCCATTCGAATCCCACAAGATGACACACATATTCGTTCATTAAATTTATCAAATACAGTAGCAATTGTGCTCTATGAAGCACTCCGTCAGCAAAACTTCCAAAGTTTAGATACAATTCATACTTACGAACAAGATAAATTGAAATAAAGTGTTGACAGGGCATAAAATTCTTGGTATTCTATTATAGTTGTTTGATAGAGATATCAAGCATCACTGACCATGGCTCGTTGGTCAAGTGGCTAAGACGCTGCCCTTTCACGGCGGAATCGAGAGTTCGATTCTCTCACGAGCTATATCAAGTCACAACTTCGGTTGTGGCTTTTTATATGTCATAAGTCATTTTTAAAATCATGAGCGAACAACTGTTTGCTTGCATTTCGTGATAGAATAGAGTGTTAAGTTATTAATTAAATTGTAAAAGGTGATAAAAATTGGCAACACGTAAAGCACCACAAAAGAGACGGCGTAGTACGACACGAAAAAAAGCGGAACCAAGTGCTATTATCGGGAAAAATATAGCCATACTGTTAGGGGCACTTTTAGGTATTCTGGGTATTTTTAAGCTTGGATTAATTGGTGTATATATTGCGGATATTTTCAGATTTTTCTTTGGCAGCTTGTATTTAGGCGCTATCATTCCGGTAACTTTTGGTATCATTTACTACTTTATTTTTAAGAAAATGCCAAAAATAGCAGGACATTTTATCCTTGGTGCTATCATGACTTTTGTGGCACTATTGATAATAACATCACTGCTTTTCTTTACGTATACATTACCCAATGGAACAGGTTATATCAATGAAGTTGTACGTCTGATAGGTCAAGATTTTGTGAATCAATCAGCCAATACGCCTGTAGGTGGTGGCGTTATCGGCGCGGCTTTGTATCATCTATTATTTACATTGATGTCAAATATTGGTACGTGGATTGTGTCAATCATTCTATTAATGAGTGGTATCATTATTTTCTTCCGAATTCCTGCCCGTGATTTAACGGATAAAGGGATTAAAAAAGCTCAAGCTGGTGTGGCTTATGTACAAGAACGACGCGTTAATATGCCAGAACATCGTGCCTTATTTAAACGTCATAAAAAAAATGTGACAGATTATGGGGATGATCCACTAGGATTGCACCAAGGTGCTGAAAAAGTAGCCACACCAAATAATGATGTGTTACCTTCAGAAAGTGATCCAGACACGACACTATCAGAATTTGTCGAACCAGAGATTAAATGGCAGGGTCCAGTAGAGAGTCAACCAGAAGTGCCATCAACTAGTCGTTCAGCGAAGCTACCTGAAAAAGAGGCGCCAAATGCGTCGGATGATGGGGATGTTGAATTGGCTACTAGTGTGCCAGAAAATAACAATCCAGATTATAAACTACCCTCTGTTGAGCTGTTGACACAAGTGGCTGCAACTGATCAAACGAAAGAATTCAAAAGTCTTACTGAAAAATCACGGTTGGTTCATGATACGTTGCTAAGTTTTGGTGTTGAAGCGGAAGTTACCAGCGTTTCGTTAGGGCCAACCGTGACACAATATGAGCTAAAACCAGGACAGGGCGTTAAAGTTAATCGTATTGCGAATTTGGCGGATGATTTGGCTTTAGCTCTAGCAGCTAAGTCTATTCGTATTGAGGCACCTATTCCTGGCAAACCTTATGTTGGTATTGAAGTACCCAATGATACGCAGGCGGCCGTTGGTTTTCGAGATATGATTGAGCATGCGCCGAAAGATGATGAACATTTATTACGTGTACCATTGGGGCGTGATGTGACAGGTAATATCATCATGGCGAATCTAGCTGATATGCCACATTTATTGATTGCTGGATCAACAGGTTCAGGAAAATCAGTCGGTTTAAATAGTATTATTATTTCAATTTTGTTAAAAGCCAAACCAAGTGAAGTTAAATTAATGATGGTAGATCCGAAAGTTGTTGAATTATCCATTTATAATGGGATCCCACATTTATTAACGCCGGTTGTTTCAGATCCTAGAAAGGCTGCGAAATCATTACAAAAAGTTGTTGATGAAATGGAAAATCGTTATAAATTACTTGCACAGTTTGGCAAGCGTAATATTGGTGAATATAATGCTGCAGTTGATAAGCAAAATGCCGAATCGAAAGAGAATGGCACGAGTGTCATGCAGAAAATGCCTTATATTGTGGCTATTGTCGATGAATTTGCTGACTTAATGAGTACTGTTGGTTCAGAAATTGAAGTGTCTATCGCACGCTTGGGGGCTAAAGCTCGAGCAGCCGGGATTCACATGATTTTGGCTACGCAGCGACCAGATGTGAAAGTTATTAATGGTACAATTAAAAGTAATATTCCTGGGCGAATTGCATTTAGAACGGCATCGGGCATTGACTCACGCACAATTTTGGATACGAATGGTGCTGAAAAATTGTTAGGTAAAGGGGATATGATTTTTGCGCCACCTGGAAAGCCAACACAACGTGTTCAAGGCGCATTTATTAGTAATACGGATGTGACAAATGTTGTTTCTTTTGTTAAAGAGCAACAGGAGGCGCAATATTCTGAAGCGATGACTGTGACTGATGATGAAATTGCACAAGACAGTGGTGATGGTGCTAGTCAAGGTAATAGTGAAGATGAATTATTTCAAGAAGCGTTACAATTTGTCATAGAACAACAAAAAGCATCAACATCATTACTGCAACGACGTTTTCGAATTGGATATAATCGTGCTGCCAGATTAATCGATGATTTAGAATCAGGTGGTTATATAGGGCCATCAGATGGTTCGCGCCCACGTCGTGTTAATATCAGTGATGGGAGTTCTGGTACAGAACATAGTTGATAAAACGCTAAAAAAAGATGCATATAACTATGCATCTTTTTTGATTATATATTAAACATTGGTTTTAATTCTGATGCAAAACGACCATCAGTATCATTAACAAATTTAGCGTAATCTTGCCAATAATTATCTGACAAGATTACGGGTTCGGCAATATTATCAGGTATGAAATGTCTTGGTATAGCACCACTTTCAGTGGTAGGGCCATCGTATTGTGCAGCGAAATCTTGCATTTTCTTCTCAATGACTACTGATTGTGGGCCAAACCAATTATATGGTTCACGATGGATAAGGTTATCATCGACATCAAATAATTGATTTTGCGTGGGCACATTGAAAGGGTGAACTAACGATACGAAAGTATTGTCGTGGTTTTCAATGTAAATTATACTACCAGCCATTTCTGATGGCAGATGATATTTAGTATTTTTTTCGGCTGCTAGTAGAAGTAAACCCGTATAATCAAGGTTTAACTCAACAGGCTGACCGAGTAAAATGGTAAGTAATTTTTCTGGTGAGATACTTAAAGTTTTCATAGTTAATCCTGAATATTGATAAATGTAAATTGGTTAAAATCAAATAATCCTTGATCGGTTATTTTAAGGCTAGGAATTACCGGTAACGCCATGAAAGACAGCGTGAGGAATGGATCAAATTTAATATCACTAATTTTAGAGAAAGCAGCACGGAGTGTATTATTCGTTTTGATAACATGCTGATAAGAATGGTCCGACATGAGGCCGCCGATTGCCAAAGGTAGAATTGTTACTTGACCATTGTTGACAACGACTTCTCCGCCACCAATTTCACGTAATGTGTTAGCTGCTAAGATCATGTCATCGTCGTTAGTGCCAGCAATAATAACGTTATGTGAGTCATGAGCAATTGTTGAGGCAATTGCGCCGTTGGTTAGGTGAAATCCTTTAATAATACCTACACCATGGCCAAGATTATGATAACGTTCAGCGACTACAATTTTAGCATAAGTATCATTTGCTGAAAAATAACCATCTTGGGTTGGGACTGCTTCAGTGACATGTTTGGTTGTAATGTGATGTGGCATAATTTCAATCACATGAGCTGGTTTTGAATCATCAATTGGCAGTGCTATATCTGATTGCTGTAATGTGAAATTTAATAATTGGTTGGCAATAGGCGTCACGGTAGAAGTAGTATCTTCATACCACTGACCATCAAGCATAACCTTTTCAACTGAAAAATCCTCTAACCGATCAAGTACAACTAAGTCGGCAATAAATCCGTCAGTTAAAGCACCGACGTTTTGTACTTTTTGTGCTTGAGCAGCGTTATAGCTTGCCATAGTGAAGGCGACGGCGGGGGATAACCCATTTTTGATAGCCAATTTGACACTATAATCAATAGAGCCTTCACTATGGATATCGTTGGCTGTTTTATCATCAGTTGCAAAAGAAAAATGAGCTTGATTAATCATATTAATGGCTGGCAAAATGGCTAACTCATCACGCTCAACTGTACCTTCGCGTACAAAGATGGAAAAACCGGCATTGAGACGCTCAAGCGCTTGTTGCGCATTTTCACATTCATGATCTGTATCAATGCTATATTTACGGTAGATCGCTAATTGCTCACGTGATAATCCAGATGCATGGCCATCAACATGTTTTCCGGCAGCTTGTGCATCCTGAATTTTTTGATGCATATCTTGATCTTCATTAAAGACCGCTGGGAAATCCATAACTTCAGCTAATCCATTTATTTCAGGGACACTATAAAAAGGTTTCAGTGCGTCGGCATGCAGTGTCGCACCGGCATGTTCAAAAGGTGTAGCTGGGACAGATGAAGGCAGCATATAGTGGATGTGAAGTGGTGATTGTCGCGCGTCTTCTAGCATATATTGAATACCTGAAATACCAGCCACACTAGCAATTTCATGAGGGTCTGCAAATACGCGAGTAATGCCATGAGGCATGACTAATTTGCCAAATTCACTTGGTGCTAGTAGTGAGCTTTCAATATGTACATGGGCATCAATTAAGCCAGGGACAATATATTTTCCTTGTGCATCATAAGTGTTGATTGCTCTTAAATCAGGGTCTTTACCACGATAAAATATTTGCTTACCATCAATCCAGAGATCAGTCTGATCAAATTTAAGATTAAATACATCTAAAATTTTAGCATTAGTAATATGCCATGTCACAGTTTTTGTCACAATAAATCTCACTTTCAATTTTTTATAGTTTAACATATTTTAAGGATTAGTTTAGATAAAAAGTCAAACTAAGTGTTCTTTATTTATTCTTGAAATGGACTATACCAATTATTTAATTAGTTTGACAAGGGTCGCTGTGTGCTTTAAAATAGTGGGAGTTAGTTAAATAAATAAAATAAACCAATTTTGAAAAGAGGATTATTTCTATGTGTGGAATTGTTGGATGCACAGGTAATCATGAAGCGTTACCAACGCTGTTGAAGGGTTTGGAAAAACTAGAGTATCGAGGCTATGATTCAGCTGGTGTTTATGTTAACGGTGGCGACGCAGGAGATTTTCTAGTGCGTCAACAAGGCCGTGTGGCGTTGCTTGAAGAGGCAACCAAGGGTAAAGGTATTACGGGAACAGCTGGTATTGCACATACACGCTGGGCGACACATGGTGGTGTTTCTGTTGAAAATGCGCACCCACATTGCTCAGAAGATGGACGCTTCTATTTAGTGCACAATGGTGTTATCGAAAACTATGATGAATTACGAGACACTTATTTACAAGGTGTCACTTTACATTCAGAAACTGATACAGAAATTGCAGTACAATTAATTGACAAATTTGCCAAAGAAGATGAGTTATCAACACTCGATGCATTTCGTAAGATGATTTCACTGCTGGACAACAATTCAGCTTATGGATTTTTACTTATGGATCGCCAAACACCGGACTTGTTGTATACCGCTAAGAAGAAATCACCATTATTGATTGGTATTTCTGACGATGGCAATGTTGTGACATCAGATGCAGCTGCAATGCTTGATGTTACTCAATATTTTATTGAGTTAATGGATGGCGAAGTTGCTGTAATCAGCAAAACTAATGTGGCTTTATATAATGAGACAGGAGATTCTGTTTCTCGTGAACCATTTTATTTGGACATTGACGCTTCTGAGACAGATAAAGGTGTCTATCCTTACTACATGCTCAAAGAAGTCGATGAACAAGCAATTGTTGCACGTACATTATCACAGTACTATTTTGATGATAATGGTCAAGTTATCAATATTGATCAGTCAATTATTGATCGTATCAAGCAAGCTGACCGTCTTTATATTGTAGCAGCCGGGACCTCATATCATGCTGGCCTAGTCGGCAAGCGTTACTTTGAACAATGGACGGGTAAACCAACTGAAGTACACATTTCTTCTGAGTTTGCCTATGATCAGCCCTTGTTGAGTAAAAAACCTTTCTTTATTTTCTTGAGTCAATCTGGTGAAACGGCTGATTCTCGTGAAGTGTTAGATAATGTTGTTAAACAAGGGTATCCGTCATTGACAATGGCTAACGTATTGAACTCAACGTTAACACGTGAGGCTGATTTTGCTTTGCCATTACTTGCTGGACCAGAAATCGCTGTGGCATCTACTAAGGCCTATACAGCACAAGTTATTGTTGAAGCTATTTTGGCACATGCAATTGGTGACAGTGGTCTAGATTTGAAACATGAATTAGCTAAAGTAGCTGTTGAAATGCAGGTCATTACTGATCAAAAGGATCAGTTTAAAGTTATTGCCGAAGATGCGTTGCATGATCGCCATTCAGCTTTTTATATTGGTCGTGGGTTGGATGCCGCAGTAGCCGTGGAATCAGCTTTGAAACTGAAAGAAATTTCATATGTTCAAACAGAGGGTTTTGCAGCTGGCGAATTGAAGCACGGCACCATTTCATTGATTGAAGATGGTACACCGGTATTTGCCTTGCTTACGCAATCCAAAACTGCAGGATTAGTACGTGGTGAAATTTCTCAGGTTGCAGCACGTGGTGCGAATACAATTGTGATAGCTAGCCAATCACTCGCTAAACCAGGAGACGCTTATTTATTACCAGATGTTAATGAATTATTAATGCCTTTATTAGCAGTTATTCCAACACAGTTGATTGCTTATTATGCGACATTAGATCGTGGCTTGGACGTTGATCGTCCACGTAACTTAGCAAAGTCTGTAACAGTTCAATAAAATTCTGAGCGTGATAGGGAAATTTATCACGTTTTTTTGTACCATGACCTGACATCTGGTAGAATAATACTTGATACTGTTGCACACAAATGTGCATGAAGGAGAGTTACCTTGGCGTTGTTTAAAACTAAAAATAGTCTCAACTCAGAGATGACAAATTTAAAGATTCCTAATCATATTGCAATCATTATGGATGGCAATGGACGTTGGGCAAAAAAACGTTTCATGCCACGTGCTGCTGGCCATAAGGCTGGGATGAATACAGTTAAGCGTGTGACTAAAACAGCCAGTGATTTAGGTGTTAAAGTACTAACATTGTATGCTTTTTCAACTGAAAACTGGACGCGTCCTAATGATGAAGTTAGCTTTTTGATGCAGTTACCAATCGATTTTTTTAATGAATTTGTCCCAGATTTAGTTAAAAATAATATCCGAGTTAAAGTCATGGGCGATATTAATAGGTTACCGGCTGGAACACAAAAAGCGGTTGAACGAGCGATTAGACAAACATCAGATAATACAGGTATGGTTTTAAACTTTGCTTTGAATTATGGTGGTCAATTAGAAATTATTGAAGCAACCAAGATTTTGGCACAACGTGTAGCGGATGGCTTACTATCACCAGATGAAATTAACGCAGATATGTTTGCTAACGTACTAAATACTAGTGATTTAGGTGATTTAGCGGCGCCTGATCTGATGATTCGTACTTCGGGAGAATTACGTTTAAGTAACTTTATGCCTTATCAGGCTGCTTATTCAGAACTCTACTTTACTGATGTGCTTTGGCCGGATTACACTGCCGAGGATCTAAACCAGGCAATTTCTGCTTATACCTTACGTGATCGTCGCTTTGGCGGCTTAACGCAAAATTCTGAAAGTGAGTCTTAATAGATGAAAACACGTGTTTTGACAGCCATTGTGGCTTTAATCATTTTTGTACCGCTTCTAGTTATTGGGCATACACCTTTACTTATTTTAACACTGGTATTGGGGATTATCGGTATCAGCGAAATTTTACGTATGAAGCATCGTTTTTTCGTTTCTGCTGAGGCTATGATTAGTTTTATCGGAGTTGTTGTTATCATTTTACCCAATAATTTCTGGCAAGATATTCCTTGGGTGAATAGTGCACACATAATTTTTTATATTCTAGCCTTCTTTTTACTATTGCAGACGGTATTTAGTCGTAATCATTTTAACTTTGATGATGCGGGCACACTAACTTTAGCTATACTTTATGTTGGTACAGGGTTTCATTATTTTTTTCAAGCGGACAGTAAAGGGCTTTCAACTGTGATGTTTGGTATGTTGATTGTTTGGATCACGGATTCAGGTGCTTACATGGTCGGACGTGCAATCGGGAAGAATAAATTAGCACCAAAAATAAGCCCTAATAAGACTTGGGAAGGCTCAATTGGTGGTAGTTTGATTGCAGTGATCATTGTGCCTGTAATTTATACGTTATGCCATTGGTTGCCAACTTATAGTTTGATTGATATGTTTGGACTGGCCCTTGTATTATCAATAGCCGGTCAACTGGGTGATTTGATTGAGTCAGGGTTTAAACGGCATTTTGGTGTCAAAGATTCTGGTAATATTTTGCCAGGTCATGGTGGTATTTTGGATCGATTTGACTCGATGCTAGTTGTGATGCCATTGATGGCGATTTTAGGCATGTTAGGATAAAAAGTATATGAATTTAACTGCAATTATTTCGTTTATATTTGTTTTTGGTGTCTTGGTCACAGTTCACGAGTTTGGTCATTTTTTCATTGCCAAACGGTCGGGTGTTTTGGTGCGTGAATTTGCGATAGGGATGGGGCCAAAACTATTAAGTTGGAATCGCAACCATACAGCATACACGATTCGTATTTTACCAGTTGGCGGCTATGTACGTATGGCTGGCATGGATGAAACAGCGGACTTAGATGCTGGTCAAAGATTAATGCTTGAATTTAATGCACAACAACATGTTACGACATTAGATACACGTGTTGAAGAAGCACATGATGGCGTACCTTTTCAAGTAGATTCATTTGATTTGAGTGATGCTTTAACACTGACAGGTTATTTAAATAACGCTGAAGAATTAACCACAATAGTGGTGGATCATGATGCAACAATAATTGAACAAAATGGCATTGAAGTACAAATAGCACCACGTGATACTTGGTTTCAAAGTGCGCCACTATTTAAACGTGCGATGATTAACATTGCCGGGCCATTAATGAATTTTATTTTGGCCTTTATCGTATTTTCCGGACTTGGTTTTGCTGCACCTAGCGTGACATTAAATGAAGCGGTAGTTGGTGGTGTGCAAAATAATATGCCTGCTAAACAAGCTGGATTACAAGCAGATGATAAAATTAGATCTATTGATGGTCAAGACACAAAATCATGGCAAGATGTCACAGAACGTATTAGTGCTGCAAATGGGAAACAACTAACATTTGTGATTTCACGTCAAGGCCAGCAGAAACGAGTTGACGTCACACCTAAAACTGTTAAAATAGATGGTGTTAATTCGACGTTGATTGGTATAATAGCTAAAATGCATACGAATATCACTGCGCGCATTCAATATGGGTTTGTTACCACTGGGATGACTATCCAACAAGTATGGCATGCCTTAACACATTTATTTACCGGTGGCTTTAGCTTGGATAAGTTAGGTGGTCCGGTTTCAATTGCCAGAGAAACATCTAGTGTCGCACGGATTGGATTCTTAAGTATTTTAGCTTTTATGGCTATGCTATCAATTAATCTAGGTATAATGAACTTGATACCTATACCAGCACTAGATGGTGGGAAGTTAATTTTAAATATCATTGAAGGTATTTTGCGTCGCCCATTACCTTCAATTATTGAAAATACAGTAACCATTGTTGGCGCAGTGTTTTTGATTGTGCTGATGATTGCTGTTACAATTAATGATTTATTGAGATGATATTTTTATAAACTACAGGTACATGCATTAAACTGTATGGTACCCGTACATAATTCACAAACAAACGAGGAGAATTCATGAAACAATCAAAGTTATTAATGCCAACATTGCGTGATGTACCTGCAGATGCTGAAGTTAAGAGCCATCAACTATTACTTAAGGCAGGGTTCATTCGACCTGTTGCTGCCGGTATGTTTTCATATCTACCATTAGCTAAACGTGTCATTAACAAAATTGAGACGATTATACGCGAAGAAATGACGGGAATTGATGCCAATGAAATGCTGGTACCTGAAATTTTGCCAGCTGAACTTTGGCAAAAATCAGGACGGTATTCAACTTATGGACCTGATTTATATAAATTTAAAAATCGTCAAAATCGTGATTTTATTTTAGGACCAACACACGAAGAAACGTTTACGCAATTGATGGCAGATGATATTAAGTCTTATAAAAAGTTGCCACTTGTTGTTTATCAGATTCAAGCTAAATTTCGAGATGAAAACCGACCAAGATTTGGTTTGTTACGTACCCGTGAATTTATTATGAAAGATGCTTATTCATTTAGTGCTGATGAGGAAGGCTTAGATAAATCATTTCACGATATGGAGTCAGCGTATGTGAAAATATTTAACCGAGTTGGTTTGTCATACCGTGCGATTGTTGGTGATGCTGGTGCAATGGGGGGCTCTGATTCAAAAGAATTTTCTGCACCCGCAGCAGCTGGAGAGGACACTATAGCTTATTCAGACGCGACTGACTATGCTGCCAATTTAGAAATGGCTAAAGATTTTTATGTGCCCCAAAAGTCACATGAAGAGCTCAAAGAATTGACTAAAATTGATACACCAAACGAAAAGACGATTGATGAATTATCTGCTTTTTTGGATGTACCAGCGGCACATTTAGCTAAAACAATTATTTTTGTGGCAGATGAAACATTTATTGCTGTTGTTACAACTGGGGATTTTGAAGTGAACCCTGTTAAAGTTCAAAATTTCTTACATGCTGACACCTTAGAATTAGCGGAGGAGTCAGAAGTACGTCGCCAATTTGGTGCTGGATTTGGTTCATTGGGACCTGTTAATTTACCAGAAGATGTGCGTTTATTAGTTGATGAACGTGCTGCTGATTTGGTGAACTTTGCGGCTGGTGCCAATAGTGATGATCATCATTACATCAATATTAACTGGGATCGTGATGTGACACTTGAGGAAGCAAACATTAGTGATTTCCGTACTGCTCGTGAAGGTGATTTGGCTATAGATGGCAAAGGTAAGTTGATCTTTACTAAGGGAATTGAAATTGGGCATATTTTTAAGTTAGGTACCCGCTATTCTAAAGCAATGGGCGCACAAGTTTTGGATAAAAATGGACGTCAAACTGATATGATTATGGGATCATATGGTATTGGTGTATCACGTTTATTAAGTGCAATAGCTGAACAGAGCGCAGATGAAGCTGGGTTAGTATGGCCAGCCAGTGTAGCGCCATTTGACGTGCATATTGTACCGATTAATACAAAAGACGAGGATCAGTCTCGCATAGCAGGTCAACTAGAGAGTTTGTTAACAGCACAAGGACTAGAAGTTCTTGTTGATGATCGCAAGGAGCGAGCTGGTGTTAAGTTTGCAGATGCAGATTTAATTGGTTTACCTATTCGTATTACCGTGGGTAAAAAGGCGAGCGAAGATATTGTCGAAGTGAAGGTTCGCGCAAGTAATACAAATATTGAAATGCGAGTCAGTGAAGTAGTTGATTCAGTTTCAGTATTACTAGACGGTGATAAATAACGTTACAAAAAAGCCGATCAGTTCGGCTTTTTTACTCAATTTTTAGGGGAAAACATGGCATTAACCCAGCAAGAACAATTACAACACTTATTAAACCAAATTGAAATATCAGATGATATTCGTGGTTTTTTTAAATCAGGTGCATTAAAACAAGTGGCGGTTTCAACGTCCGACAAGACTTGGATATTTTATGTTGAACTAGACCATATTTTACCAGCAAATGTATATATACAATTACAACAGCACCTACGTGCTGCTTTTATTAATATTGCTATGCCAAAACTGATCATTCAAACGGCTGACCAACAAATTAATGATGATTTAGTCCAACAATATTGGCATTTTGCTTTAGATGACTCTGAATTAAACCATGCAATGATTCAGCAATTGGAAAGTAATACCGAGTTAAAGTCACTTGAAACTAACCACTATAGTATTATGGTTGGTGCACAATTGCTATTTAATGTCTTACGAGATCCAGTGTTGCATTCAATTGTAGCAGCCTATCAAAATTTTGGTTTTCCAGAGCTGGTGTTCACACCGCAGCAAGATGAAACATTAGCACAGCAAATTGAAGATAGTGTTGCACAACGACATGCTAAGGCACGCGAAGATTTACAAAAGACAATTCACGCGAATGAGCAGGCTAAGACAAAGGCAACATCTGAAGGGGTGACGTTAGCTTTGGGTCGAAAAATTGCCGCAGATGCTGATATTACACGACTTGAGTCTATTGAAGGTGAAGAAAATCGTGTTGTTGTAGAAGGTTATATTTTTGCTAATGAAGTTCGTGAGCTACGTTCTGGTCGGAAATTAATGACAATAAAAATCACCGATTACTCGAGCTCTATTGCTGCTAAAAAGTTTTCAAATAATGAAACTGATGAAGCTGTTTTTGATGGACTGAAAGCAGGTATGTGGGTACGCATGTCTGGTAATGTTCAAGAAGACACCTATGCGCGCGAGTTAGTACTTAATATTTATGATTTACAGGTTGTTGATCACAAACAAAGACAAGAAACTTATCAAGGTGATCGGAAACGAATTGAATTACATGTGCATACGGCTATGTCATCAATGGACGCTGTGACTCACTACTCGCAAGTCGGAAAATTAGCTAAAGATTGGGGACAAGAAGCGTTAGCTGTTGTAGATAATGCCAATGTACAAGGCTTCCCCGAGGCTGTGGCTACGGGTCAAAAAAATGATTTAAAAATGATCTACGGTATGGAAGCTAACTTAGTGGAAGATGGGGAACCAATAGCATTTAATCTTGCGCCAATTAGTTTATTAGATAAAGATACGGTTTATGTTGCCTTTGATTTGGAGACAACTGGATTATCAGCTGTTTCAGATAAAATCATAGAATTATCAGCTGTTAAAATGCAGTTAGGCAATGTCATTGATAAGTTTTCAGAATATATTAATCCAGGATTTCCTTTATCAGACTTTACTACAGAATTAACATCTATTACTGATGCTATGGTAGCTAATTCAGATACAGAAGAAAATATTATTACGCGTTTTCGTGATTGGGTTGGAGATTCAATACTAGTTGGGCACAATGTCACATTTGATGTTGGTTTTATGAATGCTGCTTATGCGCGTTATCAACAAAAAGCAATAACCACGCCAGTAATCGATACATTACCGTTTACGCGCTGGCTATATCCAGATTATAAATCATATCGATTGGGGACCATCGCCAAAAGATTCAATATTAATTTAGAGCAGGCCCATCGTGCCATCTTTGATTCTGAAACCACTGGACATATCGCCTGGCGTTTGATTAAAGAGGCTAAAAAACGCTTTGATTTGACCCAGCATAGCCAATTAAATGATCATATGACTGAAGGTAATGCTTGGAAACATGGGCGTCCTGTACATGCGACAGTGTTGGTAAAAAATGCGGTTGGGTTAAAAAACTTATATAAACTCGTGTCATTATCGAATATCGAATTTTTTGCACGTGTGCCACGGATCCCCCGCTCAATTTTAAATCAGTATCGTGAAGGTTTGATTATTGGGACAGGTGATACAGGCGGTGAGGTTATTGTGACGCTAATTGAGAAAGGTCACGATGCCGCTTTATCGAAAGCTAGATACTACGATTATATTGAAATACAGCCAACTGCCAATTATGCACCGATGCTAGAATCTGGATTAATTAGTAATGAAGATAAGTTGCACGACATCTTAAACGAGATGGTAACTATTGGCGATGAATTAGAGAAACCAGTTGTTGTGACTGGTGATGTTAAATACACGAACCCAGAAGATAAAATTTACCGAGATATTTTGATTGGGACACAACCCGGTAACCCTCAAAATCGCACAGCTTTACCAGAAATATACTTTCGAACGACACAAGAATTACTAGATGACTATGCATTCATGGGGGCAGACTTAGCTAAAAAGCTAATCGTTGACAATACATATGTTGTTGCTGATATGCTAGAGACTGTTACACCCTTAAAAAGTGGTTCTTACCCACCAAATATTCCTAGTGCTAGTGAAGAATTAACGCAACGTACACTAGAAACGGCAAAAAAATGGTATGGTAATCCCATTCCAGATGTCATTCAAGCACGAATTGATCAAGAACTAAAGGCTATTATTGGCAATGGATTCGCGCCACATTATATGATCGCACAGCGGTTAGTGGAAAAATCTAATAAAGATGGTTATCTGGTTGGTTCCCGTGGTTCTGTTGGTTCATCGTTTGTTGCTACAATGTCTGGAATTACCGAAGTTAATCCATTTGCACCTCATTATCGTAGTGCACATGGTGATTATTTTGAATTGGCCGATCCCAATGTCTATGAATCTGGTTATGATTTACCCGATAAGCCAGATCCTAATCATCCAGGAGATATGTTAATAGGTGACGGTCAAAATATTCCTTTTGAAACATTTATGGGATTTAAAGGGGATAAAGTACCAGATATTGATCTTAATTTTTCGGGAGACTATCAACCTATTGCGCACAATTATATGAAAGTGCTTTTTGGAGAACACAATGTGTATCGTGCTGGCACAATTGCGACTATAGCAGAAAAAACGGCTTTCGGTTATGTCAAAGGTTATGAACGTGATCATGATAAACATTATCGCGGTGCGGAAGTTGAGCGCTTAGCGCAAGGTATTACGGGTGTCAAAAGAACAACAGGGCAACATCCTGGTGGTATTTTGATTGTGCCACGTGAATATGAAGTTTATGATTTTACACCAGTGCAATATCCGGCTGATGACCAAAAATCATTATGGCAAACAACACACATGGATTATCATTCAATTCATGATAATTTATTAAAAATGGATATTTTAGGGCATGATGATCCAACGATGGTTCGTACATTAAAGGATATGTCTGGCATTGATCCACAATCAATTCCAGCTAACGATCCCGGTGTGTTAAGTTTATTTACTTCGCCTGACGCACTGAATGTGACTGAGGAACAAATCTTTTCGAAAACTGGGACACTGGGATTGCCGGAATTTGGAACGGGATTTGTGCGTGGCATGTTAGAAGAAACACAGCCACATAACTATTCAGAATTACTACAAATATCTGGATTGTCGCATGGTACTGACGTTTGGTTAGGCAATGCCAACGAATTAATTGAAAACGGGACGGCAACTATTGGTACAGTTATTGGAACTCGTGATAAAATTATGACCGATTTAATTAACTGGGGCATGCCAGCATCAGATGCTTTCAATATCATGGAAAAGGTACGTAAAGGTAAAGGTATCACCGATGAGTATCAAGCGCAATTACGCGAGGTTAAAATTCCAGAGTGGTATATTCAATCTATGCTGAAAATTAAATATATGTTTCCACGCGCACACGCGGCAGCATATGTGTTGATGGCCTTAAGAATAGCCTATTTTAAACTTTATTTCCCTTCAATTTATTACGCCACTTATTTTTCAGTACGTGCTGATCAATTTGACATTGTTGCAATGAGTCGTGGAAAGAATGCTACTAAGGAAGCATTGAAAAAGTTACGATCGCTGGGAAATGATGCAACGGTTGGTGATAAAAATTTGATGACAGTACTTGAAATGGCGAATGAAGCACTTGAACGTGGTATTAAATTTTCTATGGTTGATCTCTATAAATCTGAAGCTAATGAATGGGTTATTGAAGATGATACATTGATTCCGCCATTTTCTGCTGTGCCAAGTCTTGGTGATAACGTCGCTAAACAAATAATTGTTGCGAGACAGGAAAAAAAGTTTTTGAGTAAAGAAGATCTTAAAAAACGTGGTAAAGTTTCACAAACTATCATTGATTATTTAACACGAAATTCAGTTTTAGATGGTATGCCAGATGAAAATCAACTGAGCTTGTTTGATTTTTAAGTAGATTATTCCCCAGTCCTTATCACGTGAAAAATGATAAGGCAAGCGTTATACTTGTTACCAGTCTAACGAAAATGTATGATAAATTTACGACAAAAAAGGAAATGAATTATGAAACATGAGTGGCATCAAAAGGTAGCTAACTACTTTGAATACATTTTGAATATATTAATTATTCTAATTGGTATTGTTCTTTTTGGTTTTTTGTTGAGAGAAGTTTATAATTTGGCTCATCTATTGCTCACCGTTAATGATGTGCGTGACCATTTTACTGAGATCACAGAATCAACATTGGCTGTTTTCTTGTTTTTTGAGTTTGTGAGTTTGGTAAGAGAATACTTTGTTAAAGACGCACATATTAGTATGGAAAGTTTTTTGTATATTGGCATAACAGCATTGATTCGTGCTATTTTGGTATATCATGATCAAACTAATAAAACAGTTTTGCTGTCGACTGCTATTTTAATCTTAGTTATTGCGTTAACAACTTATAGATTTCTTAGTGCAAAAACAAAGCAACTTAATAAGGAAAACAACGATATTGATGAGTCAATATAGTGTAATCCAGTCTTAAAAACACGATAGATTGTGTTTGTTACTATGATTCATCTGTTTCAATAAATTTTATGGAGGAAATGCGCTGTTAGTTTCAAGAGACGTTAATAGCGCTTAAAAAATTATGTCAAAAAAAATTGTTGTACTTGGTAGTTTGAATGTTGATAATATTATGAAAATGCCGCGTATGCCATTAGTTGGGGAAACAATGGCTTTAACCGATGTTAGTACTGCTCCTGGTGGTAAAGGTGCAAACCAAGCTGTTGCTGCAGCACGTCAAGGGGCAGATGTATCATTTATTGGGGCTGTTGGGAATGACACCAACGGACAATTTATGCGCACAACATTACTTGCCAATGGGATAAATGTCGATTCTGTCATGACAAATGGTGATGTACCAACTGGTTCAGCTTATATCATGTTACAAGATAATGGGGCCAATACCATTTTAATTCATGGTGGTTCAAATCAAGCATTGACAATTTCTGATTTAAACGAGGAATTAATTGCTAGTGCAGATACACTGATTGCACAATTTGAAGTGCCACTAGATGTCATTACGGTGGCTTTTAAGATTGCTAAAAATAATAATGTCCAGACAATACTCAATCCAGCACCTGCTGTTTACGAATTAACACCGGAATTAACAGCTGTGACTGATATCATTTTACCAAATGAAACTGAGGCACAATTATTAACAGGATTGACAGTTGAGAATACGGAAGAGATCCTTAATCAAGTCAGTGATGCGTTATTAGAAAAGGGCGTACCACGTAGTATTATCACATTAGGAGATGCAGGATCTTTTATTGCTGATGGGAGTCATCGTTGGTGGCAAAAGCCAATTAAAGTGACTGCAGAAGATACAACTGCTGCGGGTGATACTTTTATTGGCACATTGGCCAGTGTTTTGGCACCTGATTTTAGTAACCTTGATGAAGCTGTACATCGCGCAAGTACTGCAAGTGCAATAGCTGTCACAAGGCAGGGAGCGATCCCTTCTATTCCAACACGTATTGAGGTTGATAGTTATTGATGGTTAAATTACCTGAGGATTTTAAAATAAAATATGAACGCTTATTAGGTAAAGAAAGTCACGCATTTTTTCAAGCTTTTGAGCAACCTATTCAAAAAGGTTATCGGATCAATTCATTAAAAAGTAATGCCAATTTGAGTGACACAATAGATGAGGGGCAGGTGCCTTATGGTAAATGGGGGCATTTTGGACAAGTATTTGGCCATTCAATTGATCATGTGACGGGTGTTGTGTACTCGCAAGAGCCCTCCGCTCAGTTTGTAGCCGAGGTATTGCATCCGAATCCCGGGGAACGTGTCTTAGACTTGGCAGCTGCACCAGGTGGCAAATCAACGCATTTGGCTGCTTTTATGCAACAAGATGGGTTGTTATGGTCGAATGAAATATTTATGAGCCGCGCAAAAATATTAAGTGAAAATATTGAGCGTATTGGTGTACAAAATGCCATAGTGTCATCACAAACACCAGCTGAATTAAGTCAACAATTACCACAGTTTTTTGATAAAATTTTGTTAGATGCGCCATGTTCCGGTGAGGGAATGTTTCGCAAAAATGCAATAGCAGTCACACAATGGCATCATGATTTTCCACAAGAACTGGCTGACTTACAACAAGAAATCTTACGTGAAGCAGTTAAAATGTTGCGTCCTGGTGGTGAACTTGTCTATTCAACTTGTACTTTTTCACCCGAAGAAGATGAACAAATGATTGCTTGGTTGTTGCAAGAATATCCAGATTTTACTGTAGAAACTATTGCTAAAACAAGTGGTAGTCATATTAGTGATGGTCACCCAGAGTGGGCAGATAAGCAATACACAGATGGTGTAACAACAGAAAGTCGCACGGCTACACAGATTGAATTAAAAAAGACAGCACGTTTATGGCCGCAAAAGCTGAACGGTGAAGGCCATTTTGTGGCAAAACTTAAACTATCAGAACATGCGATACCAACGCCTCAAACGATTCAAGATCTCAAGCCGCAAGTGCTTGATCGAGATCGTCAAGAAATTTTAAATGCATTTATTGAAGAAACAATGCGTGATTTTTCAGTTTTGGGGCGTCAGTGGGTGTTATTTGGTGAGCGTCTTTACTTGGCGCCGAATGATACACCAGACATATCCAAAATGAAAATACTTCGCCTTGGATTAGAGATGGGGACCTTTAAAAAGAAACGTTTTGAGCCTGCACATGCTTTAGCGTTAGCATTACGTCCAAAACAATTTAAGCAATATTATGAACTATCTCATGATGATTGGGCAAAATTTGTCCATGGGGATGTGATTCGTCCGGATAGTAGGTTCGAAAAAGGTTGGATACTGTTGATAGCCAATGGTAATGGTGTTGGCTGGGGTCGTTATGTAGATGGTCAGATAAAAAATTTTTTTCCAAAAGGGCTACGTTTTGTTGTTAAGCCAAACGATAACACACTATCAAATGACAATTATTAAATATTGTTAGTTTGTCAATCCCATAA
Organism: Leuconostoc carnosum; assembly: GCF_007954525.1. Classification (NCBI taxonomy): domain Bacteria; kingdom Bacillati; phylum Bacillota; class Bacilli; order Lactobacillales; family Lactobacillaceae; genus Leuconostoc; species Leuconostoc carnosum. Next base: position 22,836 of record NZ_CP042374.1, read on the forward strand.
AAAGGGCTTGTCGATAATCTTAAACACCGTATAATTATATCTTGTGCTGTAGCTGGCTGTTATCTAATAATGATAGTGATATGGTATTTCAAGTTATAATTATAAGGGAGATAAGAATGAAAAAATCTGTTAAAATTGCAGCAAGTATTGCTGCTGTATTAGTTATTGGTGGCGGTGTTTATGCTAGTGTGAATAAAAATACTAAAAATTCAGCTGATAAAACAAACGTGGCAAAGCTAGGTCTTGTTTTGGACGTTGGTGGTGTTGATGATCATTCATTTAACCAATCAGCCTGGGAAGGTGCTAAAAGCTATGCAACAGCTAATAAAATAAAAGCTGGACAAAATGCACCAGTAACCTATTTTAGTGCCACAGATCGTACGGATTTGGATCAAAATTTTAATTTAGCAACAAAAAAAGATGCATATACAATTGTTTATGGCATCGGTTATTCATTAAACCAATCCATCCAAAAATCTGCTAAGTTAAACCCTAAACAGAAATTTGTACTAGTTGATGATATTGTATCAAATCATAAAAATGTGGCCTCAGTGATGTTTCGATCAGAGCAATCATCATATTTGGCGGGTGTAGCTGCTGCTACAAAAGCAAAAGAAAATGGCGAAAAATCAGTTGGCTTTATCGGAGGCATTCATGGTAATATCATCGATGCTTTTGATGCAGGCTTTGAAGCAGGTGTAAAGGCAACAGAACCATCGTTACAAATTAAAAAACAATATGCCAATTCATTTACTGATTCAGCCAAAGGGAAGACAATAGCAGCAACAATGTATGCTTCAGGTACGCGTACAATTTTTGCTGCAGCTGGTTTCGTTGGTAACGGTGCATTTGCTGAAGCTAAAGCTGAGAATAGTAAGTTAACCGCCGATTCAAAGGATCGGTTATATATCATTGGTGTTGACCGTGACCAAAAATCTGATGGCAACTATACATCAAAAGATGGGAAAAAGGTCACATCAACATTAGCTTCATCAATCACTTCGGTTGGTGATGGTGTTAAAAATATCGCTGATACTTACAACAAAGACAAGAGTTTCCCTGGTGGGAAAACAATTGCTTATGGTTTAAAAGAAAAAGGTGTTTATTTAACTGAGTCAGAATTAAGTGCATCACAAATGAATGTTGTGAAGCAGGCGGAAAAAGCGATTATAGATGGCACAATCAAAGTGCCTAATCATCCTAAGGGTTCTGCATTTAACCAAAACTTCTAATATTTTAAATGAGAGCGCCACTGTCGTGGTGCTTTTTTGGTATAATTAAAATGAAGTACATTTTAGGAGGAAGCTTGTTTAGACGGTTAGCATAATATATTGTTAATGATTAAATAAGCAAATAATATGGCATTTGATAAACAGGTTACAATCCCTAGTGATGGTACATATAAATTAAGTGAAAACATTAAAAAATACACCCTAGGCGATTTAGGATTTGTGACGAATCCTGCAGGCGTGCATGTTTTACACCGTGCATTGGAACCAGAAAAAGCACTTAATAATGCAATTCAGCTAAAAATATCAATTAATCGTGAATTGACAGGGTTCAAGATCAGCACAGTATCCGCTGGTGATGTGGTTCGTGTGGATATTTTTAAAAATAAGAATGCTGATGAAATCGTTACATTATACCGTTTTTTTATGGATGAATTGATGACACGTGGTGTACTAGAGAGGGTTAACAATGACTAAATTTTATTTCGTCCGTCATGGACAAACTGAATGGAACCTTGAACGTCGGTTTCAAGGTGGCAGTGGTGATTCAAATCTTTTGCCATCTAGTTATAGTGATATGCAAAAGGTGGGGCAATATTTGAAGCATGTAACATTTGCACGTGTGTTTTCGTCGCCTTTGCGCCGAGCTGAAATTACTGCAACAAATATTATACGTTCTCTAGATTATGAAGGTCCTTTATCGCTACGTTCGAATATTGTCGAAGTCAATTTAGGAGATTGGGAGGGTGAATTAGTAGCCAATGTCAAGTTGAAATATAAAGAAGCATTTCATAATTATCGTGAAAATTTGGATGCCTTTGAAGGTCAGGATTTTGGTGGTGAAGGCTACACGAAAGCTGCCCAACGTTTTACGCGTTTTATTAAAAATATTGCTCAGCATTATCCGGATGACAATATCTTAGTCGTGTCACACGGCATGGAATTATCATTTGGGATCAATGATTTGTTGCAACAGCCACGAATGAGTATTCGTGAACGTGGTGGCTTGAGTAATACATCAACAACTATCTTATCAACTCAAGATGGTCAACATTTTAAAATTGACGATTGGAATAATACGACGTACCTCAATAAAAAACAGGATGACTCGACAACCATTTAATGGTGTCTTGCTGATTACTGGCACTTTAATATATGGCATATCAGGAACAACAATTAGAAAAAATTACTGGGACGTTGCAAAACGTCATTTTTGCGTCCAGTGATTCGTATTTTAAAATATTATCTATTCAAATTGATGATTCAACATTAGAAGATTGGGACGAACCAGAAATTATTGCAACAGGTACTTTTGCCGACGTACAAGAAGGTAGTGTTTATGCTTTTTATGGTAATGTTGTGCGTCACCCTAAATATGGGAAACAGCTTAAAGTAGAACGTTATGAAAATGAATTACCACCAGATGAAAATGGTTTGATTAAGTATTTTGCTAGCGGACAATTTTCTGGTATTGGTCAAAAAACTGCAGAAAAAATTGTCGATCATTTAGGATTAAACGCAGTCAATCTAATCTTGGATGACACTAGTATTTTGGATGGTATTGTTAAAGAATCACAAGCTAAGAAGCTAGCGCGGACATTACAGTTAAATCTAGGATTAGAACGTTTGTTTCAGGTTGGAAATCAGTTTGGAATTGGTGCTGATATTGCAGGACGGTTGTTTGATCAATATGGGAATGAGGCACAAGATATTCTAACGCAAGATCCTTTTCGTTTGGTTTTTGAGTTTGATGGTATTTCTTTTAAAACTGCTGATCAAATTGGCCATAAAATTGGAATTAATCGTGATGATAAACGACGCTTACAAGCAGCAGTGTATGCAACAATTATGAACGTTAGTTTTCAACATGGTCATACTTATTTAACGCGCCAACAGTTGCAACAAACAAGTATCCACATGCTTCGTGATAATAGTATGTCAAATGAAGTTGAATTAGCAATTGATACATTGCTTGACAACGAGACACTTGTAGCTGATGACGATCGCTTATATACAGCAAGTTTGTATGCGGCGGAAAAATCGGTGGCTCATGATTTAAAACGTTTATTACAAGCTAAGAATCCACTTGATTTAACTGAAAATGATATTTGTGATGCGTTTGTTACACCAGGGAATATGACTTTGGATGATATGCAACGACAAGCAATTCAATTAGGGTTAAGTGCGCAGGTGTTTGTATTGACTGGTGGTCCGGGTACTGGTAAAACTACCATTGTGCGTTCTATTGTTGCAACATGGCACCAATTATTGAAGGATCGTGTTAAATTTGCAGACGATGCTAAGGCGTTCTTGAAAACCTATGCTGTTAAAATGGCTTCTCCCACAGGACGTGCAGCTAAGCGGATGACAGAGGTGACCGGTTATGAAGCGACAACAATTCATCGTTTACTAGGCATCGCTGATTTAGATGAACCTGAATTTAATATTGATAATCCACTGGCTGGGGGCTTGATGATTATTGATGAAGCATCAATGTTAGATATTGAGTTAACTGCGAAACTGTTAGCAGCAGTGCCTAATGGTATGAAGTTAATCATCGTTGGTGATTCGGACCAGTTACCATCAGTAGGACCAGGCAACGTTTTAGCTGACTTAGTGAATAGTGGTGTCATAGCGCATGCTGAATTAGAAATCATCTATCGTCAAGGTCGAGGTAGCAGTATTACCGCGCTTGCACAACATATCAAGCAAGGCGAATTGCCGTCAGATTTCTTAAATAATCAGTTAGATCGCTCAGCATTTATGGTAGCCCCTGAACAAGCGGATGCTGCCATAAAGCAAGTTATAGAGGCAGCTGTTAAAAAAGGTTATACACAGGATGACCTGCAAATTCTAACGCCAATGTATAAAACACCAGTTGGAGTGAATGCTTTAAATACTATGGCGCAAGCACTTTTTAATCCCAGTCGTCCAACACAAAAATCTTTGCAGTTTGGCACAACTATTTTTCGTCAAGGGGACAAAGTATTGCAACTCGAAAATGACAGTGAGCGTGATGTTTTTAATGGTGATATGGGTAAAATTGTTGTTGTGGAATATAAAAATGATAAGGGTAATAGTGATCATGAAGATCGGTTAGTTGTTGATTTTGATGGGAAAGAATTACCTTATCCAAAGAAAAATCTGAATCAATTAACTTTAGCTTATGCGACAACTGTTCACAAAGCGCAAGGCAATGAATTTAAGTTGGTGATTATGGCATTAACCACACATTTTGGATTAATGCTGAATCGTAATTTACTTTACACTGGGATTACTCGTGCCAAAGAAGCACTCATCTTAGTAGGAGAATATGCAGCCTTTAGCCGAGCGGCACAAACTGCTGTCCCAACACGCTTAACATTTTTAAAAGAACGTTTGCAGATTGATGGGCCGCGTCAAGAAATAGACACAGTACCTAAAAAACATAACAATAAAGCGATTATTGATCATCAGTTAACGATAGAGATGGTGATGACTGGCGCTATTGACCCATTAATTGGGCTAGATGGGCTGACACCTTATGATTTCATGCCAAATATCAAATAGCCTGTTATAATGAATTAAGAAGACAAACGGAGTGAAAATCATGACAAGCCCTGATTACCAACTATTCAGCCTGGGGAGTAATCCAGGTTTAGCAACTGAGATTGCTAGCATTTTAGATACAAATCTAGCACCTATAGATGTGAGACAATTTGCAGATAACGAAATTTACGAACGTATTGAACATACTGTACGTGGTCGTGATGTTTACGTTGTTCAAGGTATTTCTGATCCTGTAAATGATAATTTTATGAAACTAATGATTTTTATTGATGCAGCTCGCCGAGCATCTGCTAATACGATCAATGTTGTACTACCCTATTTTGGGTATGCACGGTCGGATCGCAAAGCGCGGTCACGTGAACCAATATCAGCTCGGTTAATTGCCAATATTTTAGAATCACAGGGTGTTAAACGTGTGATTACAATGGATCTGCATGCCGAACAGGTGCAAGGTTTTTTTGATATTCCAGTTGATCATTTAATATCAATGCCAACGTTGGGTCATCATTTCTATGAAAATAACTTGTTAGGTGATGATTTAGTTGTCGTGGCACCAGATCATTCAAGTGTTGGCCGTGCACGTAAGTTTGCTAAATTATTGCATGCTGAGTGGGCGGTTGTTGATCGTCGCACAGACAATGTATCACCACATGCTCCGTATGCAATTACTGGTGATGTTACTGGGAAAAGAGCAATTTTGGTTGATGATATTATTGATACTGGATCGAGTATGGTCCTTGCGGCTGAAGCATTAGCGGCGGCAGGCGTATCAACTATTTATGCTGTTGCGCCACACGCGGTATTATCAGATAATGCTGTTAAGCGGTTAGAATCATCGGTAATTGAATATATTTTGGTTACTAACACGATTGAAGTCCCTGAAAACAAGAGATTCAGTCGCCTTAAACAGGTTTCAGTCGCACCGATGTTTGCCGAAGCAATACGCCGCGTTAATGCGTTTGAAAGTATTGAAAGTATCATGAAAAGTCCTGATAATTTGGATGTCATATTATGAAAGAAATTGAGTTAACAGCGTTATTATCCCCGGAATGGGGAATAGTTGAGAATCACTTTATTACAACACAATTTGGCGCTAGTGTCATATGTCATACTGTTGATGTGAGTAAAATACAGTTAGCTTTTGACGCTGAGTATGATGGCTTGTCTTTTGAAGTACAAATTAATCATGGTGTATGGACAGAATATGTCGTTATTGATAAAAAACTGACTATTGACATACGAGGACATGAAGCAGATATTTGTATTATATTACGCACATGGCGTACTGATAGTTTGAATTTCTGGCAACATCCTGTCACTCTAACAACATTATTAGTGGATCAGGGTATTGTTACGCCAGTCAATTCGAACCTCCCTTATATAACGTTTGTGGGAGATTCAATTACAGCTGGTGAAAGTATGGATGTCAATGGACACCATCCAGAATTAAGTTACCCTTTATTAGTCGCTGAGGCCTTAAAAAAGCCCTTAAATCGTATTGCATATGGCGGAACAGGATTAACAGCTAGTGCGCCTTTTCAGCAACCAACAGCGGTTGAAGCACTTTGGCATGTCGCTGATAATGTTATTCGGCCACGTGTGGTAACTGATTTGGTTATTATTAATTATGGCACGAATGATTTTAATTATGGCGCCACCCAAGAAGCTTTCGCCTTTGGTTTGCGAATTTATCTACTTGAATTGATAAAACGCTTTCATTCTGCTAAAATGGTTTTGTTAATACCATTTAGTGGTGCTTTCGAGACAATCTATCAACGGGAAATCAAACGTTTTGATAATTTTGTTATTCTGGATACATCACATTGGCAAATTGATAACGAACGCGTTCATCCGCTGATGGCTGATCACCAGCGGATCGCAGAACTAATTTTGAAAGGATTATAATCATGGTTTATGCAGCAGATGACAATCGTTATGAGAAATTGCCTTATCGCCGAGTGAGTGATTCTGGTTTGATTTTACCAGCTGTTTCATTTGGTTTGTGGCGGAATCTGGGAGATCAGATGCCACTTGAAAATTCAAAAAAGGTTATTTTAAAAGCTTTTGATCAAGGTGTGTTTAGTTTTGACAATGCATCGAATTATGGACCAAGTAATGGTACTGCAGAGGAAACATTTGGTCAGGTATATCGTCATGATTTAAAACCTTATCGTGATGAGTTAGTTATTACCACCAAGGCCGGGTACCATATGTGGCCAGGACCATTGGGAGAATTTTCTGGTAAAAAAACACTAGTTGCCGCACTTGATATGAGCTTGCAGCGCATGGGATTAGACTATGTTGATATCTTTTATGCGCATCGTTGGGATCCAAACACACGTTTAGAAGAAACGGCACAGGCACTTGATTTAATTGTTAAGCAGGGGAAGGCGTTGTACGTCGGGGTTTCAAACTACACTGCAGAGCAAACGGCAGCAATTGCTAAAATATTTGATCGACTTGGTACGCCTTTTATTGGTAATCAGGTATCATATAATATGTTGAATCGTGGCGTGGAGAAAGATGACTTATTATCTGTGTTAGATAATAATCATGCTGGATTAATTGCATATGGGCCATTAGCAGAAGGTTTGTTGACTGATCGTTATTTGGATGCTATCCCAGAAGATTATCCAATTCACCGTACAAATGCCTTCTTGTTTGAAGATGGCAAAGAAAAATTAGTTTCAAAATTAAATGCTTTAAATCAAATTGCGATGGCTCGTGGTCAAAAATTGTCACAAATGGCACTTGCTTGGTTGTTAAAAGATCAGCGTGTGGCTAGTGTAGTTATTGGGGCAAGTAAAGTTGAACATTTGCTTGATAACCTGGCATTTAGCGATAATATGTCATTTAGTGATGATGAGTTAGTACAAATTGAAAAAGTATTAAAACAGTAGAAACAATGTACAAGCCAGTGCGGTTTGTATCGTACATAAGTTATATTTTTATGAATCGTGGGGATGCTAGTAAATTGATGATGTTTGATAAAATTGGGTCGTGAATATGGTATTATCATTTATGTTGTCCGCGAAAATTGATGTTAAAGAATTGCCATCTCATTTAGGCGGGCAGTTGCTTTTCTATATGCTTTTTTTCATAGTAATATTTTTTCTCGGTGTATTATATCAACTGTTCATTAAAGGCATACAGAAAAGGGTAATGAACAAGCGTAATGTCATTTACAACGCATTAATTACTGGCTGTTTAGGTCTTCTTGTGGTAATAGGTGGTACATTTTTTTATGAAAATAATATTGGTGGTGTAAAAGATGCCATACTTCAACCAATCAATCAACATGAACGGTCACTTGCGAATAAAAAAAGTCGTCTTGATAAAACTGAAGTAACTACCATTAAAAAAATGGTCATGAGGAATGCTGTTAAAGGGTTAAAAAAACAAGGATTTGTAGCTATTCCAAGCCAAAATATTTTATTGCCAATTTATAATGATGCTTACTCAGATAAAGGTTTAAATGCTGGTGCTAATTATGCTAATCATTCAGAAACCGACCCAACTGGTGAAGACGAACCTGTTATGGGAAAGGGTAATTATGGGTTAGCTGCTCATAATTTTAACGATGGACGTACTGGTTTTAGTGCTTTACAACAGTCGATTAATCATGATAATCCCTATTTAGTTAATGGTAAGTTAAAAGGTTCATCTTGGATGAACGATACCACTGTACTCATGGCCAATGAGTACGGCATTTATCGATATATGGTTACGGGTCAAGAAACCGTTGAATCCTCACAAGTAGCCATTTTAAATCCAACAGTACAACCCGAATTAACAATTATTAGTTGCCTTTTCCCATCAACTCAATATCGCATTATTACACATGCACATCTGGTTAAATCGTATGCATGGCAAGAAGCACCTAAAAGTGATATCAGTGAATTTAATTTAAAAATTCGTTCTACTAATGCCCGTGTTAATTGGTGGAATCCAGGCATTGAAGAAGGCGTTAATGGCGATGCTGGTGGTACGAAATAGTCATATATTCAACCCTATAAAAAACACGCACTGTTTTAAAAGTGCGTGTTTTTTATAGGGGTTGAATCCAAGTATTTTGAGCGCCAGATTTCGTTAGTGCATTGGCAATGGTAACTGCATCATTATTATTTTGAGCTAAAGCAAACATCGCGCCACCAATACCGGCACCAGTTAATTTAGCACCGAGGGCACCGGCATGCATGGCAGCATTAACGAGATTGTCAAGTTTAGGATGAGAAACGCCTAATGACTGTAATTCATGATGTGCTGCAGTGAATAACATACCGGCGTGTTTTGGATTGTTTTGTGATAAATCAGTCCGAACTTTTTCAGCAATATGACCTAGATGTTCAATTTTATTCCAAGTACGATTATAGTCTGTTTCAAGCTGATTTTTTACAATGCTAATGGCATGCATTGTTTGACCATGAATACCAGTATCAGCAATGACTAAAGTACCGGTTAGTAACATGCTAAAGGGTGTCATTTCCTCATTTTTAACAAACCAAATTGGATCATTGGAGCTAACTGTAGCAGCATCTAATCCAGAAGCTGAGCCGTGAGAAATGCCTTCTTCAATGTCGGTGAAATAGCGTAACTCATCAGCTGTCAATGACTCATCCATATAATTAAAAAAAGATTTAATTATTGCAGTGGCAAAAGCTGCAGAAGCACCAAATCCACGTTCTTGTGGGATATTAGTATCAATAGCTAGTGTAAATGGCGTGACTTGAAGATGAAATTTATTTAGCAATCGTAATATTAACTGTCGTAAACCTTCAACATTTGCGCCTAGTTCACTTCGATCACCATGAAAGTTACTACTTTCAATGGTTTGTCCGCGAAAAGCGGGGCGTAATGTTGCAGTTACGGTAAGGTTAGTTAAGGGGATAGCTATGGCAGGTTGCCCATAGACAACGGCGTGTTCGCCGATTAAAATTACTTTAGCATGGGCTTTACCCACACCAATCGTTTGACTAATCATGTTTTTTCTCCAAATATCCTATACTATTGTACCGCAAAGTAATAAATAGTGTAAAATAATAAGAGAATTGTGATGTTAACTTTGCTTGAAATTTGATTATTGCCAGCAAAGTTAACATCACAATTTAAAAAACTTATGGAAAGGTGTTTTTTTATGAATGCCAATGAAACCTTCGTCGTTGTTGATTTGGAGACAACAGGGCAAAGTGTGTCCAAGGGCGGACGCATTATTCAAATAGGTATGACATTTATTAAGAATCGCAAGATTGTTGACCATTTTGATTCTTTTATTAATCCTGGTCGTTTAATTGATCGTAACATTCAACAATTAACGCATATTTCACAAAAAGATGTACAAAATGCACCGTATTTTGAAGAGTTAGCACCCTTGTTACAAAATTTGTTGAAAGATACTGTGATTATTGCCCATAATGTTAATTTTGATTATCCGTACTTAAATGACGAATTTGAACGTTCTGGATTTCCGTTATTAACGGTATCGGCTATTGATACCGTGCAGTTGGCTCAGATTTTATTACCAACTGCACCAGGATACCGTCTACTAGATTTAACAACTTATCTGCACATTACATTGAACAATGCTCATCGTGCGAATGCTGATGCACACGCAACGGCATTATTATTTTTAAAGTTATGGCATAATGCTGAGCAATTACCACACAGTGTTCTACAGCAATTACAACAAGGCAATTGGCCACTTTTACGTCAGACACAAGATTTTTTACAGTTGATTAAAACAAAGAATAAGCGTTCTGATCTTGAAGTCGTTGATGGTATGTTCATCAAAAAGAAGATACTAGTTGCAAATGTTGAAAATCAAAAATTACCCCAGTATCAGACATCGGTACATCAAAAATTTCAGCTTTTTGGCCGTTGGTTAACGCCTAACGAGGCTCAAAATGAATTGATGAATCGAGTGAATCAATTCATTTCTAAACGTTCAGATGGCATTTTAACTGTTTTAACAGCTCCTAAAATTGGTAAGACACTGGGATATCTTGTACCGCTAATTTTAAATCGTGCATCACGACCGATTGTACTGTTAACCAACGATGAAAGTTTACAAATTCAGCAACTATCGCTGGTAGAAAAAATAACCAAAATACTCGATATCAAATGTAATAGTGCTATTTTGTACGATGCCAAGAAATATATTGATATTAATCGTTTTGCAACCTTATTAGTGAACGATGAGGGCGTGAATCAAACACAAATTTTTAAAGCACGTGTATTGGTGTGGTTGACGCAAACAAACACCGGACTACTGCATGAAATACAAGTAGGTGCTAATAATATTGATATGTTACCATTGATTTGTGGAGATGAAGAAAGTACTTATTTCAAAAGAGCACAAGCTAAGTCAAAACAAGCTGATGTGCTTATCATGAATTTTGAAACCTATTTTAATCAAGCAACACAATTACGTCAGAATCGACAGTTAAAATATTGGCCGATTGTCGTGATGGAGACACCAAGTCAGTTTGTGTCAAATTTAAAAGATTATTTCCATGTTGGCTTGCCGTTAACAGAAATTCAACAAACATTAAAAGAACTGATTCATCGAGAAATAGTTGGACTAACTCATAAACAGCGATTATTTATTAAACAAGGTGTGAGTGAGGCTTTGAAAATAATTAAGCAAATTCACCAATCAAATAACACTGTAGCGAATCTCAAGCGTACGGAACGTCTTTTGATTGTTTTAATGCATTTAAGTGACATTATTAAAATTGGTTTTGTCTCTATACCAACAGCGTGGCATGATGCGGAAGTTCAACTTGTCAAAATTAAACGGCTGCAACAGCAAAAAGACGTGATTTATACTGTGAATAAAGAACAACTGGCTGATCAAATTGAATCCACGATATCATTTGATATTTTAGATCATCAAATATATCAAGATAAATTCATCAAACATATCCATAAACTATTAATTGTCAGTGAATATTTAGACAGTGATGTGAGTGAGTTTTTACGCGATGTGCCAAAAGAGATAACGGTTGAACGTGAGTTTATTCATAATGAAACAAAACCTGTGCAAGTTATCCAAATGCAAAAAGCTTCACCAATTATACACTTACAAGCGATAACGCAATATAGTCAGGGTGAGATATTAATGATCGTACCAGACGAGTCAAGAGTGAATCATTGGTACCAAAAGTTGCGTCACACAGTCACCACGAATTATAATGTGATTGCTGAAGGTGTGACAGGTAATCTGGAAAAAATCCAGCGACAAAGTCATGCAGAGCAAGCTAATATTATGATTGTGACGCCTAAGATATTTATGACGATGTGGTTACGTGATCAGGAATTACCAGCAATTGTTATTGTACCCGAAAAATCAGTATGGCAACCTGTGTCAAGGTTAGCCTTAGTATTGACACAAATGCAGCGGCATGAATCAGCTATGTTAATTACGCAATTAAATGCGATGCAGCGTCACCGCTTCAAATCGCAAATTAATATTATGCCAAATTTTAATGAAAAGCAGAACATGAACCAGTCTTATAGCCAAATTTTTAAAAATTTTTGATATAATAACATAGGACGTCGTAGGGGGGTACAACATAATGATGCAATTTAAAGATGATATTCGAATACGACAACCTAAGAAACATGATCATGTCCATTGGGCACGTATTTGGTTTATTTTAGTTGGCATCGGTATCATTTTGGCGGCGCTTAGCCTAGGATATTCTTACCTATCACTTTCACCAATGCGTCATGAAGAAAATCGTTTACAGCGATTGGTCAAAGAAAAAACGGACATTGCTACTGTGCAGAAAGTTAATGTCAATTATCGTCAACAAACAACTTATGCAGTCATAGGGACTACAAGTTCTGGCAAAGAAAAAGTAGCCATTGTTCATGCAAAAAATAATAGTATCACGATGCATAATCGCAGTAATGGTATGAGCAATGACCAAATACGACGACTTATTGTCAAAAATTATAAGCCTAGAAAAATATATTCAGTTAACATTAGTGAGTATAAACGTGCTTTGGTTTGGGAAGTTAGTTATAAAGGTGAGAACGAAACCTTAAACTATGTGACTTTAGATTTTAAAACTGGTAAGCCTTATCGTGTTATTAAGGGACTTTAGTCTATTATAAGGAGAAAAGATGATTTCAAAAAGAGCCCAAGCAATTAGCCCAGCTGCGACACTCGCAATGAGTAAATTAGCTAAAGATATGCAAACTGATGGTATAGATGTGATTAATCTTGGTGTTGGCGAATCTGATTTTCAGACACCTGAAAACATTACAACTGCAGCTATTGCAGCCATTCAAGCTGATAAGACCAGCTTTTACACACCAGCAGGTGGTCTTGATGAATTAAAGCAAGCGATTGTTGATGATGTCAAGCGACGCTATGATGCAGTGATTGCACGCAATAATGTCGTTGTAACAACAGGTGCAAAATTATCATTATATGCATTAATGCAAGTATTAATCAATCCTAATGATGTTGTCGTTTCAGCAGCACCATTATGGGTGAGTTATGTTGAGCAAATTAAATTGGCGGGTGGGCAACTAAAAACTATTCAGGCAAATAATATAGCTTTGAAACTCACACGAGCTGATTTGGAGATGGTGTCTGACCCCATTAAAGTTGTTATTGTCAATTCACCTACCAATCCAACAGGTGCTGTTTATACAAGGGATGAGATTACTGATATTTTGGACTGGGCTAAAACACGTGATACTTATGTTATTTTAGACGAAATTTATGGTCAATTAGTTTATAATGGAACACAATTCACGTCGGGATTACAGTTACAGGAACTAGAGGATAGTCATATGATTATTGTCGATGGTGTTTCAAAATCTTACGCTATGACCGGTTGGCGTATTGGGTGGACATTGGCTAGTTCAGAAATCATTGCTGCCATGAATAAACTTGTTGGACATTTAACTTCAAACCCTACAGCAGTAGCCCAATATGCAGCTATTGCTGCATTAACGGGACCACAAGATGCTATTGAAAGTATGCGGTTGGCTTATGAGCAGAGGTTAAATACAACATTTGATCGATTAAATAACGTACCAGGACTTCATGTTGCAGTTAAACCACAAGGTGCATTTTATCTATTCCCCAAAGTGTCAGATAATATATTGTCAGCTGCTGGCGTTTCAAGCACGTATGAATTATCACTCAAAATTTTACAAGAAGCACATGTTGCTTTGCCAGCAGGTGAGGGTTTTGGAATGCCTGGTTACTTACGCATGGGTTATGCAAAAGATCAAGCTGTTTTAGATGAAGCAATCCAAAGACTAACAATTTTTTTCAAACAATATATTTAATTTAAAAATAGGAGAAAGGCGTTAAAAGCATATAGCAATTCACAGCTGATTGTGAATATTTAATAGCAGATCAGTTATTGTATGTTTTTGCACACTACACAAACATGTCACAAGAAATACCTACAATTCAAATTATTGATGCCAGCAAATATGTTGGACAAACGGTTAAAATAGGCGCTTGGCTACGTCAAAAGCGTGGTTCTGGGAAGATTTCTTTCTTGCAACTGCGTGATGGTACGGCTTTTTTTCAGGCAGTAGTCGTAAAAGCCGATGTTTCGGAACAACTTTTTGAGCGCTCAAAGGGTTTGAAGCAAGAAACAAGTATGTACGTTACTGGTGAAATTCACGAGGATACGAGATCGTCATTTGGTTTTGAGATGGCTGTTTCAGATATTGAAATTATTGGTGAAAGTCATGATTATCCAATTACGCCAAAAGAACATGGTACGGATTTCTTGTTTGATGAACGCCATTTGTATTTACGTCATTTGAAGCCGTTTGCGACGCTTAAAATCCGTAATACATTAGTTGCGGCTTCATATGAATTCTTCAATCAAGAAGGGTTTACCAAATTAGATGCACCATTCTTAACAGGATCAGCTGCCGAGGGAACCACTGACTTATTTGAAACAGATTATTTTGGTGAGTCTGCATTTTTGGCACAAACTGGGCAATTATATGCCGAGGCAGGTGCTATGGCGTTTGGTAAAGTATTTACTTTTGGTCCTGCTTTCCGTGCTGAAAAGTCTAAAACACGTCGTCATCTGACAGAGTTTTGGATGATTGAACCAGAAATGGCTTTCACACACCAAGAAGAAAGCTTGGTTGTGCAAGAACATTATATTGCGTTCTTGATCGAAAAGGTTTTGGAGAAAAATGATCAAGAATTAGATATTCTTGAACGTGATAAAGATTTATTGCGATCGTATACACAACTGCCTTATCCACGTGTGAGCTATGATGATGCCATTAAATTATTACAAGATAATGACTTTGACGTTGAATGGGGTGTAGATTTTGGTTCACCAGAAGAAACATTTTTGGCAAATCACTTCGCTAAACCTATATTTATTATTAACTACCCGAAGGCAATTAAAGCATTTTATATGAAGCGCCACCCTACAAGAGATGACATCGTCATTTCAGCTGATTTATTAGCACCAGAAGGTTATGGTGAAATTATTGGTGGTTCTGAACGTGAAGATAATTATGACTTATTGAAGGCACGTATTGAAGAACAGAAGCTAGATATGGCCGAATATGAATGGTATTTAGATTTGAGACGTTATGGCTCAGTTCCTCATTCAGGATTTGGTCTTGGTTTAGAACGTATGGTTACGTTTGTAACAGGTGAAGAACATATACGTGAGGCCATACCGTTCCCACGTATGATTAACCGATTACGTCCGTAATGATTAGGCTAAGGCTACGAACAATATGAAAACGTGGTAAACTTAAATAGAGTGAAAACGTCCAAGAACAACTTGGACGTTTTTCAAACGGGTTGATGAATAAATTTGGTGGAATGATGACATTAGACAAGCGGGTACAGCAATATATTCAATCTGGACATACGAGTATTAGTAACGATTTATTATTGCACTACCAAGAAATAGGAATGGATAATGATGATCTTGCACTTTACTTGCAAGTTATGCGTATTCAAAATAAAGGGGACACAGCGACACCACAGGTTTTAGCAAGTCTGTTACATGTGACAGAAAGTACTGTTATTACTCGCTTAAAAAGCTTGATTACACGGGAACTGATGGTTATTTCTGCCACGAGTAAACAAGTAGAAACGTATGATTTCACACCAGTAGTTGAGAAATTACTACAAGGTCAGCAAGTAGCTGCTCAGTCAATGATTTCAGATGGTAAGTCTGTGCGTCGGGAAATTTTTCAAACCATAGAGGTGGAGTTTGGCAGACCATTAACACCAATGGAAATGCAAACCATAGGGCATTGGTTTGATCAAGACCATTTTGAGCCTGAACTGATGTTATTAGCTATACAAGAGGCTGTTGCTAATAATGCGCGTAGTTTGAGGTACATTGAAACAATTTTGGTGAATTGGAAGCGAGATAATGTTCGTACACCTGCACAGGCACAACTTGCCAAACAAAAACGTCGTGGTGTAACTTATACTTACGATAATTTATTTTAAAATAATGTATGGCTTGTCGTGTGTCAAATCAAGATGAAAACCAAAGATTGGTTGACAGGTTTCTGAAAATAGTTGCGTATTGTTTGACATTTCGCGTAACCGTGTTGTTAGTTGTGATAAGCTCATCGCATAATGTCCTGGAACGAGCAGTATATTAGAATGATCAGGAGCATAGTTGATTTGAGAAATAGCAAGGATTTCGGTCTCTTTTTGCCAGTATATCAGACTATCTGGTGACATATATTGTGTGAGTTCTTCGAAATTATTTAGTTTCATAATTATAGTATATAGGAAAAACGAATAGTTTAAAATATTCGATTAAGAAGGAAATTTCATGGAAGAAAAATATCATTTAATGGCAACTGCAGCAGCAGGCCTAGAATCACTTGTTGGTAAAGAACTCGAACGACTGGGCTATGAACACCAAGTAGAAAATTATCGTGTCCGCTTTGATGGATCAGCGCGTGATATTTTGAATGCTAATATATGGTTGCGTACTGCTGACCGAGTGAAAATAATTGTTGGTGAATTTGATGCCAAAACTTTTGACGACTTATTTGAGGGGGTCAAAGCATTACCTTGGGAGTCTTACTTAAATTATGATTCCGAATTTCCAGTGGCAGGACGTTCAAAAAAATCTGAATTATTCAGTGTGCCAGATGTGCAAGCCATTACTAAAAAAGCGATTGTTAACCGCTTGCAAGATGCCTACCATATTCGTACACGTTTACCTGAAAATGGTTATTTTGCACAGTTAGAAGTCATGCTTGAAAACGATCACGTGATTGTAACACTTGATACAACTGGCCCTTCATTATTCAAACGTGGCTATCGTGTTGAAAAAGGAAGTGCACCATTAAAAGAAAACTTTGCTGCTGCATTAGTTTTGTTAACTAATTGGCATCCCGATCGCCCATTTGTTGATCCAACAACGGGTTCTGGTACAATTGCTATTGAAGCAGCTTTGATTGGTCGCAATATTGCGCCCGGGTTAATTCGTGATTTTGATATTGAAAAAATGGACTGGTTTGATAAGTCACTATCAGATAGTGTGAGAGATGAAGCTGAAGCGCAGGCTGATTATGATCGAGCATTAGATATTGAAGCATTTGACATTGATCAGAGCATGATTGACATTGCTGTTGAAAATGCTAAACATGCCGGCTTAGGTCAGGATATTATATTTAAGCAGTTAGCAGCCAAGGATTGGCAAACTGATAAAGTTAATGGCGTACTAGTATCTAACCCACCTTATGGTGAACGATTAGGTGAATTAGATGCAGCACGTGAATTGTATCAACAAATGGGGGCTGTATATCAGCAATTGCCAAGTTGGAGTAAGTATATTTTAGCAAGTGATTTGGATTTTGAAACATTTTATGGTGAAAAAGCAACGAAATGCCGTAAACTATATAATGGTGCTTTGCGAGTTGATTATTTTCAATACTGGGGTCGCCGTGTAAAGTAAAAATAACTCTTATGCATTATGCATAAGAGTTATTTTTTCATTTGTGCATTGCTGAGCATTTTTACGATCAATACAAATGTTATAATTTGGTAATAATATTTTATGATCATAGAAAAGAGGTTGTGCATGATTGAAGCTAAAACAAGTTTGTTGGATATTTTTTCTGATAATTTAGCCACCGTATTACCGAGTCCAATTCACACATTTAGTGAGCGGGTGAGTAATGTACCTAACATTTTGAAGTTGACGATTGGGGAGCCTGATTTTGCAATTCCAGATCACATTAAACAGGCGGCAGTGCATGCAATTGATGCAGATGACTCCCACTATTCAGTGTCAGCCGGAACTATTGCACTACGGAAAGCAGCCAGCTTCTTTTTAAACAAACGCTATGGATTAAATTATGAACCTGAAACAGAAATATTAACGACAGTTGGTGCAACAGAAGGCATATTCACAATTTTAGCAGCTATTTTAAATCAAGGTGATCAAGTTATGATTCCAACACCTGCTTATCCTGTCTATGCTGAAATGGCACGTATTAATGGTGGGAAACCGCTGTTTGTTGACGTTTCTCAAGACAGCTTTATTTTGTCGCCTAAAAGGCTTCGGGATGTTATCGATGCAAATGATAACATTAAGGCTATCATTTTGACAAATCCATCGAATCCAACAGGGGTGACGTATACTGCCGATGAATTAGAGGCGCTTGCCGATGTTTTGCGTGAGACTAATATTTTAGTGATTTCAGATGAAATCTATGCTGAATTGAGTTATGATCGTGCGCATGTGTCAATGGCTAAATTCTTACCTGAACAGACAATTGTTGTCAACGGTGTATCCAAGTCTCATGCAATGACTGGGTATCGAATTGGTATTTTAGCTGGTCCGGCTGCTCTTATGACAGAATTTAATAAATTACATAGTTTTATTATTATGACACCATCGAACCCAGCCATGGCAGCGGCAACGGAGGCTTTCAGTAATCAGCAGAGC
This sequence comes from Leuconostoc carnosum, assembly GCF_007954525.1. Taxonomy (NCBI): domain Bacteria; kingdom Bacillati; phylum Bacillota; class Bacilli; order Lactobacillales; family Lactobacillaceae; genus Leuconostoc; species Leuconostoc carnosum. The sequence continues at coordinate 41,554 of NZ_CP042374.1, forward strand.
TTCCAAGATACAATTGAAATGAAGTTAGAATACCAGCGCCGACGTGATTTTCTAGTGACGAGCCTGAGTCAATTAGGTTTTGAAGTTGGGACACCTAGTGGCGCATTTTATATTTTTGCCAAAATCCCTCAAGATTTGATACAAGATGATATTTCTTTTGCAAATGATTTAGTTGAGAAACAACAATTAGCAATTGTTGCGGGTTCAGGATTTGGGCCAGGCGGAGAAGGATACATTCGTATTAGTTATGCTGCTTCAATGACCATGCTTGAAGAAGCAGTCAAAAGATTAATTAGCTACACAACCTTAGTTCGTGATAAGCAATTGATCTAGTGATTCATAAAAAATGAAGAAACATGAGTAAATACTTATTTTTTTAAAACAATGATTGATTTATTTTATTGACGTGTTAAAATAAATTATTTACATAGAAGGGAAAGTTATGTTAGCATAACTAGTCAAAGAATGAGTATAGTTTATATGCGTCGAGCGCAGAATAGTGATTTGTCTGAAATTAAACATATTATTGATGGTGCGCGTAAGTATTTAAAAAAGCAAGGTATCGATCAGTGGCAGTCAGGTTATCCTGATGAAGAAATCATTAAAAAAGACATAGATAATTCTGAAGGTTTTGTATTAATTGTTGATCATCATGTCGCGGGTTATGCTGCTGTTATTATAGGCGAGGATCCAGCCTATCGTTTCATCGAAGAAGGGGCATGGCTAAATGCATCTATCGAATATGCCACTATCCATCGGTTTGCCCTATCGGAGAGCTACCGCGGTCAAAAACTGTCACAACGATTTATGACTGCTATTTTAACTTATTTCAATACATTACAAATAAACGACTTCCGTATCGATACACATCCTGAAAATATTTCAATGAGGCGTGTTATTAAATCCAATGGTTTTAGTAAACAAGGGATTATTCATGTTGACGAAAAACAGGCGATTAATAATCTCCGATGGGCTTATCAATTAGTTTTGAGATGATATGTTAACTATTTACTTATTATAAGTAAGCTGTTAAGCTAATTATAGCAACTGATTATGAATTAATCACTAGGAGGAAAGGCCATTACTAAAAGAGCTATTCAAACTTTGTTGGGTAGATCATTGAGTGAGGCTAAAATATGATGATGTCATTTACAGATTTACAAGAGAAACGGCGCTCAATATACGTATTAGGTGATAATGTTTCACAAACACCAGAAGAATTATTTGAATTAGTTAAATCTGCGGTTAAGCATGCACCAACTGCTTTTAATAATCAAACAGTACGTACCGTAGTTTTATTTGGTGAAAAGAAAGATCAATTGTGGGATATTACAGCTGATCGTTTAAAATCTGAAGTGCCGACTGAAGCTGCGTATCAAAATACGTTGGAAAAACTGAATAGTTTTAAGGCTGGCGTTGCAACAGTGTTATTTTACTCAGATACCGATGTTGTTAAGACATTTGAAGAAAATATCCCATTATATTCAGAAAATTTTTATGATTGGTCTGAACAAGGACATGGTATTGCAGAGTATGCCACATGGTTAGCAGTAACGGAAGCTGGGTTGGGTGCCAACATTCAACATTATAATCCATTAATAGATGAATCAGTGGCTAAGGCATTTGAGATACCAGCTCATTGGCGATTACGTGCTCAGTTAAATATTGGATCAATTGAAGAACCAGCACCAACTAAAGAGTATATGACTGACGATGATCGTTTTAAGTTAGTTAAGTAATTTTTTATAAGAATAGAAAAAGCAAGTGATGATTGATCATCACTTGCTTTTTTCCTGTGTAAATTTATTTTTTAATGCAGCAACTTTTTCAGCTTTTGATAACTGTGTTTGCTGATTTGATTTGTATTTTGCATCGGCTTGTTTTTGTTTAAAATCAATTTGATATCGTCCCATTTAAAAACTCCTTATCTAGAAATTCAATTATACCATTAATTTGATAAAATACATATGACTATAGTTATATTTTTTACTAGGAATTGCTCATTTGAGTGGCGTATGGCATAAATAGAGAATGACATATCAATTTTGAAAAACCTAAGAAAAAAATGAAATAAGGATTTACTTGCTAAAAAAATAGGTGAATTAATTCAATTCAATTCATCTATTTTTTCTTCTGATATTGTACCCGTCATTAAATAATCAATATTTTTAGAAATCCATTCAACATCTTTATTCCACCAATCCAGTGATTGCAAATGTTTAATGATATGATTTGAAAATCTTTTTCTAATTTGCTTTGCAGGGTTTCCAGCAACAATTGAGTAAGCTGAAACATCTGTAGCTACCACGCTGTTAGCACCTATGATAGCGCCATTTTCTATATGTACTCCTGGTAAAATTGTGACATTTTGCCCGATCCAAACATCATTTTCTATAATTGTATTTCCTTTGTTAGGTAAGTCGGTAATTTGAAGAACATGTTTAGACCATTCATCTCCCATAATATAAAAAGGGTAAGATGTTATACCTTTCATAAGATGGTTTGCACCGTTCATTACAAATTCTACATTTTCACCAATTGAGCAAAATTTACCGATAATTAATTTATCGTTTATAAAATCATAGTGATGTGTAACATGTTCTTCGAATTTTTCTGGTTCTTTATCTGAGAAATAAGTATATTCTCCGACCTCAATATTAGGGTTAGTAACAACATTTTTTAAAAATACAATGCTTTTGACGTTGTCATCAGGATAAATTTTATTGGGATCTGGAAATTCAAGCATTATGAATACTCCTTTTTTAAAGTTAGTATATTTTATAAACATATTACCATAATTATTTAAACAATATATCAAGTAGTGGTGTTTTTTTCACATAAATTGTATATAGACAGAAAAACTTTACACGATGCTATCAGAAAACGACAAATAAAGTATCCCTACTCTAAGCATAAAAATAAAAAGGCGTGGTATTTTAGTGAGGCAATTCAGGATAGAGAGTTAAGTTCATTAATAAATTAAGGTTAAAATAATTAAATAAAATGATTTTAATTAGTCATTAAGTATATTATAATGTTTAGTGTAAACGCTTACAATCATTGAAAGAGGTAACTAATGTCATGAAACGAATTTTTGAAGTTAATCCTTGGACAGTCACATCACGTGATTTAAATCCTAAAGACAAGCGCCTTCAAGAATCAATAACAAGTTTGGGTAATGAGTACATGGGCATGCGTGGCATGTTTGAAGAAGTGTATTCAGGTGACACACACCAAGGTATCTACATTGGTGGTGTCTGGTTTCCTGACAAAACACGTGTAGGCTGGTGGAAAAATGGGTATCCACTTTATTTTGGTAAAGCTATCAACGCCTTGAATTATGTCAAAGCAGATATTCATGTGGATGGCAATCAAGTTGATTTAGCTAAAAATGATGTTACTGATTTTGAAATATCTTTGGATATGAAAGTGGGTGTTTTGAAGCGTACTTTTACAGTATTTGGGGTGACGTTCAAAATTACGCGCTTAGTGTCAACAGTGATTAAGGAATTGGCTGACATTCATTATGAATTCTCATCTTCCGATGGTCAAAAGCACCAAATTCATTTTGATGCTAGTATTGATGCCGATGTTGTCAATGAAGATTCAAACTATGACGAGAAGTTCTGGCAAATTTTGGATGCGGGTAATGAAGTCGATTCATCATTTATTGCCACCCAAACGATTGCAAATACATTTGGCGTACCGCAATTTACAGTAGTCGCTCGACAAAGTTTTTTCGGTGGTGAAAATCATCATATGACACGCTCTGAAAAAGAAGTAACAGATACATTTGATATTGAAGTTCCAAAGCAGGGGTTAGTTAACTTTGAAAAGCGCGTGATCGTCATAACTTCACGTGATTATGATACGCTCGCCAAGGTGATTGATACAGGTAAAAAATTAACAGAAAATATTGCCAAAAAATCATACGCTGACATCTACAATGCTCACGCGCAAGAATGGGCTAATCGATGGGAAAAAGCTGATGTTCAAATTGAAGGAGACGATGCAGCACAACAGGGCATTCGTTTCAATTTATTCCAATTATTTTCAACCTATTATGGTAATGATCCACGCTTAAACATTGGACCAAAAGGTTTCACTGGTGAAAAATATGGCGGTGCAACTTATTGGGATACAGAGGCCTTTGCTATTCCAGTTTACCTTGGTGTTTCTGATCCATCAGTCACACGTTCATTACTTCAATATCGATTTGACCAATTAGACGGGGCTTTCCATAATGCCAAAGAACAAGGCTTAAAGGGTGCTTTGTATCCCATGGTGACCTTTGATGGTATTGAGTCACACAATGAATGGGAAATTACGTTTGAAGAAATTCACCGTAACTCAACCATTGCCTATGCCATTTATAACTATACTAACATTACTGGTGATCATTCATGGTTGGCTGGTGATGGGGCACAAGTTTTGTACAACATTGCCCGATTCTGGGCTGATCGTGTTCACTATTCAGCACGCAATGATAAGTACATGATTCACGGGGTTACCGGTCCAAATGAGTATGAAAACAATGTGAATAACAATTTCTATACGAACTGGATGGCTAAGTGGGTTTTGCAATATTCACTTGTGCACTATGCCGAAATTAATGATAATGAAAAAGTTAAGTTGGCTTTAACAACGGACGAGTTGGCTAAGTGGCAGGAGATTGTCGACAAGATGTATTTACCTGAAGCTGATGTTGAAACCAAAACAGGTAAAAAGCACATCTTTGTGCAACACGATACCTTTTTAGACAAAGATTTGACGCCAATTGCCGAGATGCCACAAGATATTCGACCAATCAACCAAAACTGGTCATGGGATCGTATCTTACGTTCACCGTATATCAAGCAATCTGACACATTGCATGCGATGTTCTATTTCCCAGATGCTTTCACAGAAGCAGAGAAACGTCATAATTTTGAATTTTACGAACCATTGACAGTGCACGAATCATCATTATCACCATCTGTTCATTCTATTTTGGCATCTGATTTGCAAATGGAAGAGAAGGCAGTTGAAATGTATGAACGTGCCGCACGTTTGGATTTAGATAACTATAATAATGACACCTCTGATGGATTGCATATTACCGCGATGACAGGTTCGTGGTTAGCTATTGTGCAAGGATTTGCTGGCATGCGTGTACGTGATGATAAATTACATTTGAAACCATTCTTACCAAAGAACTGGACTAAGTACGCTTTTCGTTTGGTGTTTCGCAATCACGTTCTTGAGGTATCAGTTGATGGGCAAGGTTCTCACGTTGACTTAATTTCAGGTGAACCGTTGGTAATTGACTTATTGGATCAGGATATTACTTTGATCAAATAAGCCAGTAATTTGTTGACCTGCTATATGATATGAATTGGTCTAATAAAAAAGGCTCGTAACTGTCGTTTACGAGTCTTTTAGTGTGCGTATTGTTTGACCAGCGATGATTTCAATATCTGTGTAAATAGCGGTATTAGTGCTAAGTTGGTTGTTAATTAGAGCAGTAATGGCTAGTTCACCCATCAGTTGAAAGTTCTGTTTGGCGTTAGTGAGGATAGGTCGTGTTAGTTGTGTTAGTTCAGTACCGTCAATAGATATAATTGATAAGTCGTTTGGAACCTGTAAGCCAGCATCTTTAGCGCCATTCAAAATACCAATACTAATAATATCAGCAGAACTAATTACAGCGGTAAATGGTAGTGGTGTCCCATAGTGTGGAATTGTTTGGAGACCTAATTCATAACTGATGTTATTCCCCCAAATGAAGTCAGGATTATACTTAATATTATGTTTGGCTAAGGCATCAATAAACCCTTGACGCCTGACTGTAGCAACCACTGGTTCAATCATTGAGGAGCCAATAAGTGCCATCTGACGGTGCCCATGGTCATAAAGATAATTCACAATTTGAGACATCATGTCATAATTGTCTGAGGATATTGATGGGACTCCATCATTTAATTGGTTTGAAATGCTTAATACTTGAATATTGGAGGTTTTGATTAATTGATGAATTGGCAAAGTAATGTCGACTGCCAACATAAAGATAGCTAATAATTGACGTGATAGGAGTGCTTTAACTGTTTGCATTTGCTGCTGGTGGTCATTGCCAAAGAAAGTAATCAGTAGTTCGTAGCCGTTTTCATAAGCCTTATTTTGCATGCCTTTAATAATTTCATCAGCAAAGTTGGTGTGTGCTGTCGGAATTAAAACACCAATCACGCGGCTTTGCTTTTGAGATAAATCAGCTGCTGATTGATTTTTAAAATAGCCTAATGATTGTGCTATAGTACGAACTTGTTTAGCGGTATCGTCATTAAAACGCCCGCGATTGTTGAGAATGCGAGAAACTGATGCTGGCGAGAGGTTTGCTTTTTTTGCGATGTCTTTTAGAGTAACAGTCATAATATATCTATTATACATAAAAACCGTTGACAATTATAATGTAAACGGTTACAATAATAATTGCGTAAACGCTTACGCAATTATTATTGTTTTAAATCTATATATGTGAGGGAAATTTATGACAGAAATAAAATGGTGGCAAGAAGCCGTTGTCTACCAAATCTATCCACGGAGTTTTCAAGATAGTAATGGTGATGGCATCGGCGATATTCCTGGCATTATTCAACGTTTACCCTATTTAAAAAAATTGGGTATTCAAGTGATTTGGTTAAGTCCCATTTATCAATCACCAAATGATGATAATGGGTACGATATTAGTGACTATCAAAAAGTATTACCAGAATTTGGTACGATGGCTGATGTTGAAGAGATGCTTCAAGTTTCACATCAATTGGGATTGAAGATCATGATGGACTTAGTGGTTAATCATACGTCAGACGAACACGACTGGTTTAAGGCAAGCCGTAAAACAAAAAATAATCCTTATCGTGATTACTATATTTGGCGTGATCCAGTCGATGGTCATGAACCTAATAATTGGTTGTCTGATTTTGGTGGGTCAGCATGGACCTATGATCAACAGACCGAACAGTATTATCTGCACATCTTTTCTAAAAAACAGCCAGATTTAAATTGGGATAATCCGGTGTTGAGAAATGAAATTTATGATACCATGACTTGGTGGCTAAATAAAGGTGTTGATGGCTTCCGAATGGATGTGATTAATCTCATTTCAAAAGATTCTGATTTTCCTGATGATCCAAATGTAGATGCGGTCAATCATGCCTCATCAATGAATTTTGTAGCAAATGGACAGCATGTCCATCACTATTTAAAAGAGATGAATCAGCAAGTATTGTCGCATTACGATGTTATCACTGTGGGCGAAGCGCCTAATGTCACGACAGCTGATGCAATAAAATATGCGGGTTTTGATTCAAATGAATTACAAATGGTTTTCCAGTTTGAGCATGTTGAAATTGATAATAGTCCCGAAGGATTAGGTAAATGGAGCGATGAACGTTTCAAGTTGGTGGATTTGAAGCGGATTTTATCAAAATGGCAATCGGCGCTAGATGGGAAAGCATGGAATAGTCTATACTGGAATAATCATGATCGGCCACGGGTGGTATCACGTTTTGGTAACGATTCGGATGAATATCGTGAAAAGTCTGCCAAAATGTTGGCAGTGACACTGCATTTTATGCAGGGGACACCTTATATTTATCAAGGTGAAGAAATTGGGATGACCAATATCGCCTTATCATCAATTGATCACTACCAAGATATCGATACACGTCATGCTTACCAAGATTTAGTAGTCGACCAAAAGCGAGTAGCGCCAGAAAGAATGATGCAATTTATACATCATTCTTCTCGAGATAATGCACGTACACCTATGCAGTGGGATAACACAGTCAATGCTGGTTTTACAACAGGGCAACCATGGTTAACTGTCAATCCAAATTATCGGCATATTAATGTCAATCAATCGCTTGAAGATGAACATTCAATCTTTCATTTTTATAAAAAAATTATTGCCTTACGACAACAGCTACCTATTATCACAACTGGGCGATATGAAGTTTTGGATTTAGAGGATAACGATGTTTATGCTTACAAACGTGTTGATGGCGAATCGCAGTTATTAATTGTCAGTAATTTTTCTAGTACAGAGCAGACGCGTCATTATCAATTAGGTCAGCAGGCTGAATTACTCATCAGTAATTATGAAGATGATGCCGGTGATTTATTAAGACCATATGAATCTAAAGTATATTTAGAGAATGTTTAAACGTTTAAATGTAAGCGCTTACTATAATTATTAAATAGACTAGAGGACTTGCACTAGTCAAGGAGAATATAATGGTGGATATAAAAACACAAAATAGAAGAGAATTACCGATACTAACCAGTATGCAGCTATTTTTAATGACTGTTGGGTACGCTGGTGTACAAGTTGCTTTTTCAGTGCAAACTGGAAATATGGGGAGAATTTTTCAGACGTTAGGAACAGATCCGACGAAACTTGGTTTTTTCTTTATTCTACCGCCTTTAGCTGGTATGATCACACAACCGCTAGTTGGTATGTTTTCAGATAAAACATGGATTCCAAAATTAGGCAGACGAATACCATACTTGATAGGTGGATGTTTTGTTTCATTAATTGTTTTGTTGCTATTGCCAAATACTGGTTCATTTGGTTTTGGTTATGGTTCACTTACTGCACTCTGGTTTGGTGCCGTTACAGTTTTGTTCATGGATTTATCAGCCAATGTGTCCATGCAGCCATTTAAAATGATCATTCCAGACATGGTGAATCAGTCTCAAACTGATAAGGCATGGAGTTTGCAAAATATATGGGGTAGTTTAGGTGGTGTGATTGCCTTTATGTTCCCTTTCATTTTGACAACATTTGGGGTGCCTAATACTGCCGCACGTGGTGTTGTGCCAGATTCTGTAAAAATATCATTCTATGTTGCAGCTGGTATCTTGCTTTTATCAACAATTTTCACATTAAAAAATGTTAAAGAATATGACCCAGAAACTTTGGCATATTATCATGGCTTTGCAAATGCGGATAAGAAGCACGAATCATTACTTGATATTTTGAAGCATGCACCAAAAGTTTTTTGGACATTAGGTATTGTAGAATTCTTTATTTGGTTTGGTATTCCTTATATGTGGACGTACTCAACAGGTGCTTTATCTGAAAATATATGGGGTGTGTCAGACCCAGCTTCTGCTGGATATCAAGCAGCTGGTAACTGGTTTGGTATTTTACAGGCTGTTTATTCAATTGTTGCTATTATTGTTGGTCTCTTTTTCCAAAAATTGAATAATAGTACACGAAAAGGCGCTTTCTTCTTGAGTCTTATTGCTGGTGGTTTAGGATTCTTAGTTGTGGCTTATGGGCACACACACTTGACTTCATTTATTGGTTTTGTATTGATTGGTATTGGTTGGATCGCCATTATATCAATTCCATTTACCATTTTAACCAACGCGTTAAACGGTATGCATGACGGTGTATATTTAGGTTTGTTTAATTGCTTTATCTGTATACCACAAATTGTTGCTTCAATTGCTAGTTTTGCTATTTTCCCAGCAGTAGGAAAGTCAATGGCACATATGCTTGCAATTGCTGGTGTTTTCTTAATGATAGGTGGTTGCTTAATCTTTATTGTTAAAGAAGAAAAATAGAATTTAGAAAAGGGGTTAGAAATTATGACAAATAACATTAAATGGTGGCAAAAGGCAGTTGTATATCAGGTTTATCCAGGATCATTTCAAGATGCAAATGGTGATGGCATAGGAGATTTGAAAGGGATTGAACAGCGGCTTGATTATATTCAAAAATTAGGCGCGGATGTGATTTGGTTAAATCCAATTTACGCTTCACCCGACAAAGACAATGGTTATGATATTTCTGATTATGAAGATATTAACCAAAAATTTGGAACCATGGCTGATTTTGATGATTTATTAGAAAAAGCGCATGATAAAGGTCTAAAAATATTAATGGATTTGGTGGTCAATCACACTGCTGATCAACATCAATGGTTTATTGAGAGCCGTTCATCTAAAGATAATGACAAGCGTGATTTTTATATTTGGCGTGATCCGGTTGATGGTCATGAACCAAATAATTGGGGATCATTCTTCTCTGGCCCTGCTTGGAAATTTGACGAAGCGACTGGTCAATATTATCTCCATTTATTTGTTGAGGGACAACCTGATTTAAATTGGGCCAATCCAGAAGTTAGACAAGCAGTGTTTGATATGATGAACTTCTGGGTAGATAAAGGTATTGATGGCTTCCGTATGGATGTTATTTCATTAATTTCAAAACCAGATGGTTTGCCAGATGGTGAAGTACCAAATAATGGTGAATATGGTAATTCAGATAAAGCAGTAGCCAACGGTCCCCACGTCCATGACTATCTTCAAGAAATGCGCCAAAAAGTTTTGAACCGTGCTGATATGATGACTGTTGGTGAGGCATCGGGTGTTGATATTACTAATGCTGCCCGATATGCTAACACAGATGGTTCTGAATTGAATATGGTATTTCAATTTGAACATATGGGGTTAGATAATAACCCAAATCCCGCATTAAGTAAGTGGTATGACAAAAAAGTATCATTGGTTGATTTGAAGGAAAACTTATCAAAATGGCAAAATGAATTGGCTGGTAAAGCCTGGAACTCACTTTACTGGGACAATCATGATCAGCCACGAGCAGTTTCTCGATACGGAGATGATAGGCCAGAATATCGTGTTGTTTCAGCAAAAATGGTTGCCACATTGCTTCATTTTCTTCAAGGCACACCGTACGTTTATCAAGGTGAAGAAATTGGCATGACTAACGCTTATAACCTCAAACGTGAGGATTTTGATGATGTGGAAATTAAGCAGGCTTTTAAATATCTTGTGGAGAAAACTAAATTAGTTGATGAAAACACTATGCTTAACTACGTTCATGCTAAAGGGCGTGATAATGCAAGAACACCCATGCAGTGGGATGATTCAGAGAATGCTGGGTTTACAACAGGTACACCTTGGTTGAAGTTGAATAGTAATTATGACAGTATCAATGTCCAAGAAGCGTTGGCGGATAAAAATTCTATTTTCTATTATTATCAAAAATTAATCCGTTTACGTCATGATATGCCAATTATAACAACTGGTATTTATGAGTTGCTAGATGCGCAAGATGCTGAAGTATATGCTTACCGACGTGTCGGCAAAAAAGACCAATTACTAGTAATTAATAATTTCACAGATCAAAAATTAACGCGAGAATACCATGTACCAAGTGATGCTGAATTGATTATTAGTAATTATTCTGATGATCAAGGTGAGACACTACGACCATACGAAGCCAAAGTTTATCTTTTTAAGAAGTAATAGTGGCATCGTGTGAATATTAAAATTGACTTGACTTTGATCGCTGTTAAAGATATGATAAAAACATATATTAAAGCCGATGAAATTGGAAAAATTATTGTTTAGTCAATCAGAAATTTTGCGTATGATGCGAGCAAAACAAAGACATAATTTTAGACACCTTTGAGGTCGCTGTTGTTTAAGGCAGTGCGTGGTAGCGCGATAAGCAGCAGAAGTGATACCTTAGGGTATCAATATTTAAGGTGGTACCGTGCAATTGCGCCCTTAACGAGAAATCGTTAAGGGCGTTTTTCGGTTTGTCAATTAAAAATATTAAGGAGAAAATTGATGTATATTTTCATACGTCAAGAATAAAATAATTATGTCAAAATCTATATTCCAACGGCCAAAGGGTACCGCTGATTTATTACCCGATCAAACTGCCCAGTGGCAACATGTTGAAAGTGTCGCACGATTACTTTTTGGTGATTATAATTTTAAAGAAGTTAGAACACCAATATTTGAAAATTTTGATGTTTTTTCACGTTCAGCAGGTGATACGTCTGATGTTGTGACCAAAGAAATGTATGATTTTCATGATAAAGGTGATCGTCATGTTGCACTTAGACCTGAGGGTACTGCTGGTATTGTGCGTGCTTATGTTGAAAATAAGTTATTTGGGCCAGAATTTGATAAGCCATACAAAGTTTTTTATATGGGACCAATGTTTCGCTATGAACGACCACAAGCTGGCCGTTTTCGTCAATTTCATCAAATTGGTGTCGAGGCTTTTGGGTCCAATGCACCAGCACTTGATGTTGAAATTATTGCAATGGCGGTAGATTTTTTCAAAATTTTAGGTTTGAAAAATTTAAAAGTAGCAATTAATACATTGGGTGACCGCGAGTCACGAGATGCGTATCGTCAGGCTTTAATTGATTATTTAACACCGCATAAAGCTGAATTATCTGTTGACTCACAAGAACGATTGGATAAAAATCCGTTACGTGTTTTGGATTCAAAAGACCCACGAGATCAAGTATTTGTTGCAAATGCACCATCTATTTTGGATTATTTATCAGATGAAGCAACAACACATTGGCAGCAAGTAAAGGCCTTATTACAAGCGTTGGCTATTGATTTTGAAATTGATACAACAATGGTTCGTGGCCTTGATTATTACAATGATACGATATTTGAAATCATGACCGTTGATGAAAACTTAAAAGGCGCAGCTACAATTGCTGGTGGCGGTCGCTATTCTGGTTTAGTGTCAGAATTTGGTGGACCTGAAACAGCTGGTTTTGGTTTTGGTATTGGGGTGGAACGCTTAATCAACTTATTGAATGCGCATGATGTTGCGCCAAAAGTTAATCATGATTTAGATTTCTATATTGTCAATATTGGGATCGAAACTGATCTTGTTGCAACTCAAATTGTACAAAGTATTCGTTCATTTGGTTATATTGCCGAACGCGATTATTTAGCACGTTCAGCTAAAGCACAATTTAAGACAGCTGATCGCCAGCATGCAAAATATGTTGTTACAATTGGGGAGCAAGAATTAGCCAACCATACAGCTAAAATTAAAAATATGACTACTGGTCAGCAGAAACTGGTAAAGTTAGCAGATTTGTATACAGATTTGCCAACAATTATTGATTCAGAAGGAGATGAACAATGAAACGTACAACTTATGCAGGATTAATTGATGAAAGTTATCTTGGACAATCTGTCACATTGGCTGGATGGGTCCAGAAACGTCGTAATTTTGGCGACTTGATTTTTATAGATTTACGTGATCGTGAGGGTATCGTACAATTAACGTTCAACGCAACAAACGCTGAGTCGCTTAAGGTTGCAGACGAAATGCGTAATGAGTATGTGGTGTCAATTACCGGGGAAGTTGTTAAACGTAAAGAAAGCCAGATTAATGATAAAATCAAATCAGGTACGGTTGAGATTGATGTTGTCAGTGCTAAAATCTTGTCACAATCAAAAACGCCACCATTTTACATTGAAGATGACGTTAATGCCAATGAGGAGCTGAAATTACAGTATCGCTATTTAGACTTGCGCCGCCCAGAAATGCAGAAAAATCTTAGAATTCGTTCGAAAATTATGTCTAGCGCTAGTCACTTTATGGACAATAATGATTTCATTAATGTTGAAACACCCATTTTAGCCAAATCGACACCAGAAGGAGCACGTGATTATTTGGTACCTTCACGTATTTTCCCAGGTTCGTTTTATGCACTACCACAATCGCCACAGCTTTTTAAGCAGTTATTAATGGGCGCAGGATTTGACCGTTATTTCCAAATTGCACGTGCTTTTCGTGATGAAGATTTACGTGGTGATCGTCAGCCAGAATTTACGCAAATGGATGTGGAAATGTCATTCATGTCGGCAGACGAAATTCGTGCGCTAGTTAATGAATGGGTTAAGGCAATGATGAAAGACGTTGTTGCGTTTGATTTGGATACGAAAAAAATTCCAACATTAACATGGCAGGAATCAATGGACCGTTTTGGTACAGATAAACCTGACCTACGTATTGCATATGAAATTCATGATTTATCTGATCTTATGAAACAAAGCGAGTTTGGTGTCTTTTCTAAGGCTGTTCAAGACGGTGGTGTTGTCAAAGCTATTGCCATTCCTGGCGGTGCAGCGCACTATTCACGTAAAGATATTGACAAGTTGGCCCAATATATTGAGCGTTTTGGTGCTAAAGGTTTGGCTTGGTTAAAGGTTACTGAAGAAGGTGTTAGTGGACCAATTGCTAAGTTTTTCCCTGAACCAAGTCAGTTAGTTAAGGCTGCTGGTGCACATGTTGGTGATTTGTTGCTCTTTGGTGCTGGACGTAACGATGTTGTTTCGGCAACATTAGATTATTTGCGTCGTCAAACAGCGCAAGATCTTAATTTAGTTAATCAAACAAATCCATGGGCATTTGCTTGGATTGTGGATTGGCCACTATTTGAATATTCAGAAGATTTTGATCGTTGGATTGCTGCCCATCATCCATTCACAATGCCAAACGAAGAAGATTTACACTACTTAGATGAAGGGGAAGATCCTCATCAAGCACATGCACAAAGTTATGACCTTGTGTTAAATGGTTATGAATTAGGTTCTGGTTCAATTCGTATTCACAGTATGGCGATTCAAGAAAAAATGTTAAAAGCACTTGGTTTCACACCGGAAAAAGCACATGAAGCTTTCGGATTCTTACTAGAAGGTATGTCATATGGTTTCCCACCAATGGGTGGTATTGCTTTGGGACTCGATCGCTTAGCCATGCTACTAGCTGGTCAAGAAAATATTCGTGAAGTGATTGCTTTCCCAAAGAATTCTCGTGCCACTGAACCAATGACAGAAGCGCCAACACGCGTTGATGGCAAACAATTAAATGATTTAGGATTATTTGTGCCAGAAAGTGACTAATAGAATAGGTTTTTGAAAATAAAATGTTAGTATCGTATTTTATAATTGCTAATGTTATGATTAGATGGGCTAATCGTTAGAGAATATTATTTGACCTTGACAGTTTGAAGGTATTTTACTGATAAGTTCAAAAAATAAAAGTATCAATCCAGAGGGAATAGGAACTATAAAGTGCGTTAATTATGCAAAAACTTATTCACAATTTTATGAAAAACCAATACGCTAGTCGTGTTGGTGGCGCTGTATTTTACGGTGTCATTGTTGCATTTGCTATGAATTATTTCTGGCGTCCAGGGCATATTTATTCGTCAGGTTTTACTGGATTTGCGCAGCTAGTTACGACATTGACTGGGGATAGAATACCTGTCGCTTTAGCACTAGCATTGGTTAACTTACCAATGTTAGTAATTGCTTGGTGGAAGTTATCTTGGCGTTTTGCTACTTTTACCACGTTGGCAGTATTATTAAGTTCGGCTTTGATGCCATTATTTGATACAAGGCGTATTTTAACACCTGATCCATTGATCAATGCCATGTTTGGTGGGGCGCTTAATGGTATGGCGGTGGGAACCGCCTTACGTTATGGCGTTGGTACCGGTGGTTTAGATGTTATTGGTTTACTAGTTAAGAAGCATTTCGGTTTCAAAATGGGACCCATTAATCTTGGCTTTAATGCATTAATTATGGTTGGTGCAGGCTTAACTTATGGTTGGAAATATGCTTTGTATTCAATTGTTGGTGTGATTATTAGTTCACGTATGATTGATGCTTTTTATACACGTCAGCAGCAGATGCAGGTGATGATTATTACAACTAAACCAGATGAAATGGTTGATGGTATTCAACGAAAAATGCGTCGAGGCGTCACGATTATTAATGATGCGCGTGGTGGTTATACAGGTCAAGAGCGATCAGTTTTGCTAACAGTGATCACGCAACAAGAGCGCTACGAATTACGTGAGGCAATGCGAGAAGTGGACGCACAAGCTTTTTCATCTACTTGGAAGATTGAGCATACTGTCGGTCGTTTTTATGAACCGGAGTTATAATGTTTGATTTTCAAACAAAAACGTCAACACATATGTGTTGACGTTTTTTATTTACAAAGTAACGGTTGGCGCAGCAGTAGATGCAAACTTACGATGTGATAAGAAACCGAATATAAGTGTAAATACAATAGCACCAATAGCTGGCATTCGCGAGTCAGATTCGAAGAACAAACTAATATAAATACCGGCAAAGAAGATAAGCGTTAGTGGGCTAGTCCAATTATAACCAGGCATGATGAAGCCATTAGGTATAAAATCAGTAGATTCTCGGAACTTACGATGCGCATACATCGTCATACCATAAACAATAATATACATATTTGAAGAAATTGCTGTGATGAAACCAAAAGCACTTGTTATTTGAGGAATTGAATTAATAATAGGTGATAAGAGTACTAAAATAGCAGTCAATATAATGGCTTTGGCAGGTACACCATGAGTCGAAATTTCTTGGAATTGCTTCATAAAATGTGAGTCAGACTCTTCAGCCAGTTGATAAAAATGGCGACCGGCTGAGTATATAGCTGAGTTTAAGGCAGAAGCTGCTGAAGTTAAGACAACGAAATTAATGACAACGGCTGCAGCTTTGAAGCCAGCCAACTGAAAGACCATGACAAAGGGACTTTGATTAGGTGTTTTGGCAATAACGTGCCAATTGATAATAGACATAATAATTACCATGGCACCAAGATAAAAAATAAGAATTCTTAGAATAATCGTATTAATTGCTTTTGGTAGTACTTCTCTTGGATTTTGTGTTTCCGCAGTTGTAATGCCAACGAATTCCATGCCTTGAAACGCGAAGAAAACCATAGGGAAAGCAGCAAAGAACATGCTAGCGCCATTAGGGAATAGTGAAAAATTAGAGAAAACATTACCAAACGATGCTACCGTATGACCACCACTAGCGGGTGACTTGAAGCCTGTGAAAATTAGGAAGAGTCCAGTAATTATCATGGCCACAATAGCAATAATTTTAATCATGGCAAACCAATATTCTGTTTCACCAAATAATCTAACGGCAACTAAGTTTATCATAGTCAGAATAGCCAAAAAGACAATTTGGATTAACCAAGTTTGTAAGTTAGGAAACCAGAATTTAACATATGTGGATACTGCCGTTAATTCAGCCATAGCCACGAATAGTAGTCCAATCCAATAAGACCACCCGGCAAAGTAACCGGACCCAGCGCCAACATATTTACTAATGAAAGAAACAAATGTATGTTGGGAAGGGTCTGCATAAAGCATTTCACCAATACCACGCATCATGAGAAAGAAAAAGAAACCTAATGCTGCATAAACAATTAAAATTGAAGGACCAGTTTTGGCAATTGAATTACCAGCGCCTAAAAATAGTCCTGTACCGATTGTGCCACCAATGGCAATCATTTGAACATGTTTCTTTTTCAAGCCTCGAATTGTACCGTCGTGATTTATAGTTGTATTTGTATATTTCATCATATAAACATTGCCTCCCTTGATTGAGGACAAGTTTATCATAATTATCATTAAACCTTCATTTTTTGTTGCACAACAATAAAATAAAAAATTGTGCAAAGTGACTAATTAAGTAATAATATGGCGAGCTGAATATCAACTAAAACATCTGGCATATCTAAATTGACATCAAGTAATTCAGAAATGTGTTTTAGACGATAATTAATTGTATTACGGTGGACAAACATTGCACTAGCAACAGCAGTCACATTTTGATGCAAAAACATGTAAGTTTCTAAAGTTTGCAAAAGTTCTGGATTGTCTAAAATGGGGCCAAGATTTTTTTCGACAAAAGCGCGACTTTCTTGTTGAGGCAATAAATTCAGTAACTCATGCGCACTTTTTGGGCGAAAACGCATGATTGGGTGAGATTTAGATGTCAGTTTCAAAGCATTATTAGCCTGTTCATATAAATCATTTAACTTATGAATTGTTTCGGTTATACGTGAAAATCCAATAGTGAAACGGTGCTCTAATTTAGATTGCTTTCTTAAAAAATTATACAAATTCTGTAAAAAAATACGTGGATTAATGACATCAGCAATTAGTAAAACTAATTGTTGCTTATATGAAAAAATTAAAACCGGCCAATCAGATTCATTAATAAACCATCGTGTGAGTGTCTGTAAAATTTCAAATTGTCGTATTTCAATAATTGATTTACTAGTTGTAAAATCTAATACAGCTATCGCATACTGTGTTTGTACATCAATGTTAATGTTGCGTAAATAATGGTTAATTGCTTCAGTACCTAAATCGCCTTGCATAATGTTTAAAAAGAAACCGGAAAGATTTCTGAATTCTGTTTCGTTAATGAGGTCTGTGCGTGAATTAGCTAATCCAACTGCGTTGATGACCTGCCTACGTTTAAGTAATTGAAAATCGGATAAAGGTTGAGAAGGTGTCTGAATTGCTACGAATGCTTTATTTTCATTAAGTGCAGAGAATATAGGTAGAATGTCAAACTGTTTACCTTTAAATGTTACAATCACCTTTTCTTGTAAATTAAGATAGTCAATATTTGATTGTGTGCGTAAAAAAGAAGTGAAAAATTCACGTTCCTTCAACAAAGCATTACTAGCATATAAAGCTGAAAAATGGGAATCAAGTAACATTAATGGGGCATCGAGAATTTGAGCACTCAAATCAAGAAGATGTTGATAAGTATTGTGGTGGTTAATAAAAGATAGTTGTTGATTAATGGTAACAATTTCATGTAACTCGTTATTATGTGTTGCGTTGATGATTTGATTTATTTTGGTAAATGTTGTAGACATCGGTTCATCATCTAGTAACCAAATCATTAATATATGATGTTGATTGGCCAGTTCTTGAATATCATGATCAATTGTATTCATGTGACGATTAGCTTTAATACCAATGCCAGAGCTATGATGTTTATCTAATGAGATAATTAGCTGTCGCAAGCGATCATTATGATTTTGAAATAAATAGCCAGTCGTCACTATAAATTGATCAGGAACAAGATATTCTTCGAAATTAGGTGTATCTACGATGCCCACATGATTTATTTCACGATTAAGGCCATTTTGACCAGCAATTAGCTCAAAACTAGGCGCTAAAGGATCTTTTAAAAAACTATTCAATTGCATAGCAACCTCCAATGTATGGTTATTATTATGGCATACTGCACAACTATCCACAAATATTATGTCACTTTTGCTATACATGAATTGTGGAAATTGTAGCTGATTGTGTTAGAGTAAGAAAAAAGGATAGATAAGGAGCTGTATTATGCAAACACAAATGCGATCGGAAAGAAAAATCATTAGTAATATTCTCAAAGGTTCGTTGGGAAATCTAATTGAGTGGTTTGATTGGTATGTCTATGCTTCTTTTGCAATCTATTTTGCGCCGTCATTTTTCCCTAGCCATGATAAAACAGCTGAATTATTAAGTACAGCAGGTGTCTTTGCGATTGGCTTTTTAATGCGACCATTAGGTAGTTTAGTGTTGGGAAAGTATGCTGACCAACATGGTCGTCGTGCTGCTTTAACGCTATCAGTATTAATTATGGCTGCTGGGTCATTTGTTATTGCGATCATTCCTAGTTACGCAACAATTGGTATTTTTGCACCAATTGTTTTGGTGTTAGCACGTCTGTTTCAAGGTTTATCATTAGGTGGTGAGTATGGCACTTCCGCCACATATTTATCTGAAATGGCTAGTCGTGATCATCGTGGTTTCTATGCATCGTTTCAATATGTGACTTTGATTAGTGGACAATTAATTGCTCTAGGTGTTCAAATTATCCTACAATTAACGCTATCTGAAGCGCAATTGATGCAGTGGGGATGGCGTATACCATTTTTTATTGGTGCATTAGGTGCAATAGCTGTCTTATTTTTGCGATTAGGTATGGAAGAATCAGATCAATTTAAAGCGCAAACAGGCAAACCAAAAGGTCATTTACGAGAACTGATGCGTTATCCAAAAGCTGTTTTGACAGTTGTTGGCTTAACACTCGGTGGTACAATTGCTTTTTATACTTATACGACCTATCTACAAAAGTTTATGATTAACACAGCTGGTTTACCAACTCAAGAAGTGACAACCATTAACTTTTTAGCATTATTAATTTTTATGATTTTGCAACCCATCGCTGGTGCAATTTCTGACAAAATTGGCCGTCGACCTTTATTGTTTTGGTTTGGTGGTTTAGGAACAATTTTTACTATTCCTATTTTTGTGGCTTTGTCACACGTTAAGACAAGCTGGGAAGCGTTTTTACTGATGTTAGCTGGACTAGTCATTGTTACCGGTTATACGTCAATTAATGCCATTGTAAAAGCCGAAATGTTTCCCACAGAAATCAGAGCGTTGGGTGTTGGATTACCTTATGGTTTAACGGTTGCAATTTTTGGTGGTACTGTTGAATATCTTGCATTATATCTAAGAAAAATCCATCATGAAAGCCTATTCTTTGTCTATGTAACGGTCGTTATTTTTATTAGTTTATTAGTTTATTGGCGGATGAGTGATACTAAGAAAACTTCTAAATTAGATGAATAAGTGATAAGATTTTATATAATTTAATTTAAAAACGAGGTTGGAATATGATAACGCAACAAGATTTACTTGATTCAGTTAAAGAACAGACAATGTTATCTGAACTGTCAGCACTATCAGGGTGGGATGCCTTAACAGGTATGCCAAAAGATGCAGGCCATTTTCGGGCAGAGGTAGATGCCTATCTAGCTGAAAAGACCTTTCAGCTATCTACAGGTGCTGGAAGGGAAAAGTTATTAACGAACTTAGAAGCAGACGGATCATCGCTTGATGCCTTAGGTCAGCTCGTCCTTGAAAAAGCGCGCAAAGATTTTGATTTAACAGGTAAAATTCCAGAAGAGGATTTTGTTGCTTTTCAAAAAATATTGTCACAAGCACAGGATTTTTGGGCACAAGCACGTGAAGCCAATGACTATAACATATTCAAACCGTATGTGGAAAAAATTATTGGATATTTAAAACAGTTTATCCCACTTTGGCAAACAAATGAGAAAACACCCTACGATGTGTTATTGAATCAATATG
The DNA here is from genome assembly GCF_007954525.1 of Leuconostoc carnosum. Lineage (NCBI taxonomy): Bacteria > Bacillati > Bacillota > Bacilli > Lactobacillales > Lactobacillaceae > Leuconostoc > Leuconostoc carnosum. Next base: position 62,403 of record NZ_CP042374.1, read on the forward strand.
AACCTGGGTTGACAGTAGCTAAGTTGGATCAAGTTTTCGAACAAGTCAAAAAAGGTGTGACTATTCTACGCGAACGATTGGCAGAATCTGGTAGCGTACCAGATGACACTTTTTTGCATCGTCGTGTAACGAAGCAACAGCAGCGTAATTTTTCGATGGCCGCAGCTCAACGTCTAGGTTACAGTTTGGATAAAGGGCGACTAGATGATACAATTCATCCTTTTATGGAAGCGCTAAATCGAGATGATGCACGGATTACTACTCGCTGGGATGAAAATAATTTTCAAATGGCGGTGCTTGGTATTTTACATGAAGCAGGTCACGGATTATTCGAACAAAATGTTGATAGCAAGTATGATGATGCGCGTGCTGTGTTACCGATTAGCATGAGTATTCATGAGTCACAGTCATTATTCAATGAAGTCATGATAGGTCGTTCAAAAGAATTCTGGATAGCTGAGTATCCTAAGTTACAGGCAGAAGTTTCACCAGTCTTAGACGATATTGCTTTTGATACTTTTTATAGCGGTTGGTTAAAAACTGAACCCACATTAATTCGTACTGAAGCTGATCCTTTGACATATCCATTGCATATTATTATTCGTTATGAAATTGAAAAAGCAATTTTTAATGATAATATTGATTTGGCTGAACTACCAGCACTTTGGCAAGCTAAATACAAAGAATATCTCGGGTTGGACGTCCCTGACGATTTAACAGGTATCTTGCAAGATATTCATTGGGCTGGTGGGTCATTTGGGTATTTCCCAAGCTATGCGCTAGGTCATCTATATGCGGCTCAATTTAGAGCAACTATGATTAAAACTTTGGATTTCAAAGCAATCTTTGAGTCAGGTGACTATTCGCCAATCTTTAATTGGCGTAAAGAAAATATTTGGCGTCATGGTGGGGCAGTTGATCCCAATAAGATTTTAGAAGAAGTGACAGGTGAGATACTTAATCCACAATATTGGTTAGACTTCATGACTGACTTGTATACCGATGCTTATCAATTATAAAAAATTGAGGTGTATTGCGTAATGCAACCATTAACTTTAAAACAATTCAATGAAACTTACTTTTACAAAACTGAACTTGTACAATTATGTCAACGATATAGATTGCCTACGTACGGAACAAAGGCCGAATTGAATAATTATATTCGGTTATATTTAAGAGGGCAACCAGTTAATACAATTCGTCCAGTTAGGGTACCCCGGTCAAAAAATCAATTGAAGTTAGAAGAGATAACATTAAATACAAAACTGGTTGGTTCTGGTTTTTCATTCAATGATGAAGCAAGAAAATTTTTTGCTCATTATTTTGATGTTGCTCAATTTTCCTTTACAAAAGAAATGGCAGCACTTAAGCGCCAAGCAGAAGCAACACAAGATACTAATATGTCCGTAGGCGACCTGATATCAGAATGTCAGAAGCTAGCTCAGTTAAAACAGTATAATCAAATCATACAGAGGACACCTGAGGAACAGACTTATCAATGGAATAATTTTGTGAAGGCATTTTGTCAAAGCCCAGAAAGTCAACAGTTTAGTCAGAAATTAAAAGTTGCTTCAATTCTGTGGCATCATGTTAAACAATCAAAACGCGTTAAAAAATATACACCTGATTTGATTAATTTGTATGTTTCAGATATTAGACAATTTCATAATTAAAATGTCATTGGATTTGTTCTCAAACATGTTTTTTGTCATTGGATTTGTTCTCAAACATGTTTTTTAATAACCTAAATACTAACTGATATGACTCAATTAAAAATCGACTTATTGTAAAGACGGTAATTGACATTAATGCTTATTTTTGGTAAAATTAATAAGTATTTACAGCATGTCGTTAAAACGAAATAAAATGCGAGAAAGGAGGGTTATCATATGGCAAAGGTCATCGTACGTAAGAACGAATCTTTGGATGATGCATTGCGTCGCTTTAAGCGCGGTGTTTCAAAGGACGGTACTCTCCAAGAATACCGTAAGCGCGAATTCTATGTTAAGCCTTCAGTTGCTCGTAAATTGAAGTCTGAAGCAGCACAAAAGCGTAACAAGAAGAAGGGCCGTTAATTGGTTCTAAACGTCACTTCGGTGACGTTTTTCTTTTGCATTTTATGTTAAAATAAAAATATACAAAACTAGAAAGAAGAATGACAATGAGCCTTTTAGAAACACTCAACGCAGATATCAAGCAAGCTATGAAGGACAGAGATAAGGGAACATTGTCTGTCATTCGCATGGTTAAGTCAACTGTCATGAATGAACAAATTAGTTTGGGACATGATTTGACTCAGGAAGAAGAACTGACAGTGCTATCTCGCGAAGTGAAGCAACGTCACGATTCTTTGTCAGAATTTGAAAAAGGTGGTCGTGAAGACCTAGCTGCAGGCATTCGGTCAGAACTTGAAATTTTGTCAAAGTATCTTCCTAAGCAACTTTCAGAAGCTGAAGTTCAAGCAATTGTGGACGCAGCTATTGCAAAAACTAACGCTTCGACACCTAAAGATATGGGTAAAGTGATGGGAATTGTGACACCGCAAGTCAAAGGAAAAGCAGACGGTAAGTTAGTAGCAACTCTTGTCAAATCAGCATTAGCTTAATCTCATCGGCTTCGGCCGTTTTTTTGTGGCTTATGTTAACTTATCCGTGTTAAACTAAGATATTAAAGAAAAACACGTGAAGTTGCGTGTCAGAGGAAAAAATAATGACGAATCCAACAGTTGGTACAGTAATAAAAGCTAACGTTACTGACGAAAATGATAAGTACTTCTTTGCCCAAGTGGACGGTTTTACTTATGAAATTGATAAAACTGAACTTGAAAAGCCACTTAAATTAGGTGGTTTTGTGACAGGCTTTGCTTATGAAAATGAGAATCATCGCTTGCAAATTACTAAGCAGATGCCCACAGTTCAAAAAGATATATACGGTTGGGGAACTGTCGTAGCGAACCGGCATGATTTAGGTGTGTTTGTTTCAATTGGTTTGCCAAACAAAGATCTAGTGGTGTCGATCGATGATTTACCTACAATTCAAGCGCTATGGCCACAAAAAGGTGATAAACTACTACTTTCTATTAAAGAAGATAAGAAAGGTCGTCTGTGGGGAGAAATTGCACAACAAAATATCGTTGCTGCTGTTTCACGCCGTGCCACGCCTGAATTGAAATCTAAAACAGTCAAAGCGACTGTGTATCGTAATAAAATTGCTGGGACACTAGTGATTACTGACGAATACTATTTAGGCTTTATACATCCATCACAACGTGATGATGAACCTAGATTGGGGCAAGTTGTTGACGCACGTGTTATTGGCGTACGCGATGATGGGGCACTTAATTTGTCAATTAAGCCATTGGCTTACAAAACAATGAGTGAAGATGCTCAGTTCTTATTGTTGCAATTACAGCGTCGTGCAGATCACTTTATGCCATTTAATGACAAAAGTAACCCAGAATCGATTAAGCGTCAATTTGGATTTAGTAAAAGCCAGTTCAAACGTGCATTAGGCCATCTTTATAAAGAACGCTTGATTGAACAAGTTGATGATGGTATCAAGTTAGTTGAGAAATAATGACACAAGAGATGGATAATGCGATTGTCGATTATTTGCACTATATTCGGATTGAACGTGGTTTGTCAGAAAATACGATCAAGAGTTATCGGCAAGATTTGCAACAATTTAATGCTTATGCGACACAAGAGAAATGGTCATTAAATGATATTGACCACTTCTTGATTTTGGCGTGGTTAAATCAGTTACAAATTCTTGGTAAATCAAATAATTCTGTTATACGTATGGTAACTGCTTTACGAAAGTTTTTCGGCTATTTATCGCAAGAGCAACTCATCTTACACAATCCAATGATTGATGTCAAACCGCCAAAAAAATCATCTCATCTACCTGCAGTATTAACAGTGGCAGAGATTGATGCGCTATTACAAGTGTCGATTGAGCAAACGGCCCTAGGTATACGTAATCGTACACTCCTAGAAGTCATGTATGCTACGGGGCTTCGTGTGAGTGAACTTGTCAATTTAAAAATGAGTGACTTACATTTGCAGCTGGGGTTAATTCAAACCATAGGTAAAGGTGATAAAGAGCGTATTATTCCGATTGGGGATGTGGCTTCAGAGTGGTTAGAAAAGTATTTTTCTGGTAGCCGTTTGGCTTTGCTAAAAGAGCGTGAGTCGGATTTTGTATTCTTAAATGATCGTGGGAATCAATTAACGCGGCAAGGTGTCTGGAAAATTATTAAAAAATTAGTTTTGGAAGCCGGTATCACCAAAAATGTTTCACCGCATACCTTGCGACATTCATTTGCTACTCATATATTAGAGAACGGCGCTGATTTACGTATCGTACAGGAATTATTAGGACATGCTGATATTTCCACAACACAAATATATACCCATATTTCTAAAAAGCGATTAAGTGAAGTTTATGATAATTTTCATCCAAGAGCTTAATAGGGTAAAAACTTGACAGATGATGTAATAATGAAACATGAATTGAGGTTTAGAAATGTTAACACAAGCCAGAAATGACAATCAAAAAACTGTGATGGGCATTCTATCATTATTGCCTGGTATGCGTGAATTACCTTATTTGAATGCAGAGATGGCTTGGTATGATATTACTAGCACAAGATGTTTGTATCTGTGGCAAAGTGATAAACGCGTACAGGGTGTTTTGGGCGTGGAATTCATGTCAGACGATATTGTATTAATTCGGCATATTGCTTTAACGCCTGAATCACGAACCGTACCAAACTATTTTGCAATATTATCTGAATTTCAAAGTCAAAATCTAAGTGCTTTTATCATGGGGACGCTAGATAATCAAAAGTTAATTAATAAATGGAGAAAAGCAACATCGCAGTAAGTAGTTTAACAATTAAATTAAGCGAATTTGAAGGTCCGTTAGATTTATTGCTACACCTCATTAAAAAATCCGAAATGGATATCTTTGATCTGCCAATCGCAACGATTACAGAACAATATCTAGCTTTTATTCATCATCAGCAAGATATGCAGCTTGATGTGGCAAGTGAATATTTAGTTATGGCAGCTACTTTAGTACAAATTAAGTCAACAGACTTACTACCAGAAGAAGAATTTGAAGATGAACTGATTGTCGAAGACTTTGTAGATCCACGTGAAGAGCTGATGTTACAGCTGCTAACCTATAAGCAATTTCAAGTTGCGAGTGAGGCACTGAAAACGCGTCAGCATCCTGAACAACAATCTTTTGGTCGTTTACCAATGACTATACCAAGCGATGCGGGTCCTGAAACATTTTTATCGCCAGGACTTGGTTTGGTTGATTTACAAGTGGCTTTTTCACACCTATTAAGTAAAAGAAGGCGACAACAACCAATAAGTCGACGTGTTGTTAGTGAAAAATACACAATGGCGGATGCAATGAATAACATCAAAAAGCATTTTGCAGCGCTTCAAGTTGGTGATGTGGTCAATTTTGAGTTATTATTTGATGGTGTTTATGAACGTGAGCCACTGGTAATGACTTTTTTGGCATTACTTGAAATGGCAAAATCTGATCAGATTTTATTACATCAAGATGATACAGATTCCGAAATATTTTTAGAGATTGAGAAAATAGGAAATAATGAATAATTTAAGTCAAGTGGAAGCCTTATTATTCGTGGCTGGGGATGAAGGTATTAGTATCAAAGACATTTGTACGATTACAAAGTTTGATAAACCAGCAGTCATCACATTGATTGATGAATTGGCGGCAAGATATGAAAATGATTTGGTGAGTGCATTAGAAATTCGTGAAGCAGATAACGCATATCGTTTAGTAACTAAACCGGCATTAGGTGCTACGGTAAAAGATTATTTTGATTCACCAGTGAATGCTACTTTATCACAAGCACAACTCGAAACATTGGTGATTGTTGCTTATAAACAACCAATTACACGTGTTGAAATTGATCAGATACGTGGCGTGCAATCGTCAGGGACATTGCAAAAATTAATGGTACGACAATTAATTATGGCAACAGGTCGGAAAGATGAGCCTGGTCGGCCGATTATGTATGGAACAACTACTGAGTTTTTAGATTACTTTGGTTTAAAAACAATATCAGAATTACCACCTTTACCAGAAGTTGATACCTTAGATATTGATGATGAAGGTAGTGAATTGTTTACTAGCGCATTTGAAGCGCGTGTGGCAGAAACGGAAGAAGAGAATACAGATGTTTGAAGAAGCACAACGATTACAGAAAGTTATTGCACAAGCTGGTCTTGCCTCGCGTCGTGGCGCTGAAGAACTAATCAGCAGTGGTCGTGTTCAAGTTAATGGTGTGACAGTAACGGCATTAGGTACTAAAGTTGAACAAAATGATACAGTTGCTGTTGATGGTGCGCCGATTGAAGGCCGCGAAAAGTTAGTTTATTATGTACTAAATAAACCACGTGGTGTTGTTACAACTAATGATGATGATAAGGGGCGCAAAACGGTTTTAGATCTTTTAGATGAAGTGGACCAACGTGTCTATCCGGTTGGTCGGTTAGATTATGATACAACTGGTGTGTTGCTTTTAACCAATGACGGGGAAATGGCTAACCAACTTATGCATCCAAAATCGCGCGTCGATAAAGTTTACGTGGCTAAAGTTGAAGGTGTTGCATCAGATGATAAATTGGCACCATTGAAGCGTGGGGTTGTCATTAAAGGCCGAAAGACTGCGCCTGCGCGTGTTGCAATTGAACGTATTGATAAGGCAAAGAAAACGAGCATGATTCGTCTCGTTATTCATGAAGGCCGTAATCACCAAGTTAAAAATATGCTTCAAAAAGTCGGATTACCGGTTTCTAAATTAACACGCGAGCAATACGCTTTCTTAGATCTAACTGGGTTACAGTCTGGTGATTATCGTAAATTAACTGGCGCAGAAGTGAGACGCTTAAAATCAGGTGATTACAAAGGGTATCGCAGAAAATAGTTAAGTATTGCAATTTGATAATTTATATGCTAAGATAATGAAAATTGAATATACTTCAGGGTCAGGTGAAAATCCTAACCGGCGGTGAAACATACTTGATATGGTAAGCCCGCGACCTGCGATAGCAGCTGATCTGGTTTGAATCCAGAGCCGACCGTAAAGTCGGGTATAAAGAAGTTAAAAAAGAAAGTTAAAGCTGTCTTTTTGTTGTGCCCTGACAATTAGACGCTTTTTTTGAGGCAAAAATATGTCTATTTCAACAGCAACACGAACACAGCGACTAACGTTAATTGCTATTTTAAGTGCAATTTCGTTTAGTTTAATGATTTTTCCGCAGTTTCCAATTGTACCCGGAGCTGATTTTCTAAAAGTGGATTTTTCAATTGTACCAGTTATGATTGCATTATATTGGCTTGGGTTATCAGCTGCTATATCAACAATTGTGATACGTACAATACTGAAGCTGGTATTGGCCAATGAAGGTGTAAATACTTATCTAGGTTTGCCTGTTAATATTGTAGCGATGTTATCGTTCATTATTGTCATATTTATAATGATGCCACGTTTTCAGGAAACCAGTATGGTTCGACAAGCTATTGCTATTGTTGTCAGTACAATCATTTTGGCATTTGTTGGGATTATGATGAATCTGTTTATTGCCGTACCACTTTATGCGCAATTTGCAAACTTTGATATTCCTAAGTATATAGGGCTATGGCGTTATTTGGTTGCAATGGTTTTGCCGTTTAACCTCATTCAAGGAGTTATCTGGGGTGCTGTAAGTATGATGGTATTAACGATGATTAAGCCACTGCATAGGCGTTTTAATTCTTAATAAAAGATTATAAACACAAACAATCACCATGTGGTAAACTTTTAAGTAAACAGATGATGATGGAGGTCGTTTCTATTATGAACGATTTTGACCCAAATAAAATGAGCCGTTCAGCACGTTCAAAAAAACAAAAATTCGAGCCTAAATTTTCTCGTGAATCAGATCACAAAAAACAAGGTGGTAGTGGCTTGCGTATTTTTTTGATTGTTGCAGCTTTCGCAATTCTATCAAGCGTGCCTATTTATGGGGCATGGGCTAATCGCAAGACCCCCGAAAAGCAAGCAACACCAACAACAAGCAGTAAAACAACAACAGATTCTAGTCAACAAAAGCCGTCGTCATCTGAGCAAAGTTCATCTGAATCATCAAGTACGACTTCAGAATCAAGCGAGGAGTCGGTATCTTCTAGCTCCGAAGTACAATCAAGTGAAACCGATAGTGCTGAGACTAGTAGCTCAGCTACTGAATCAAGTTCATCTAGCAGTGCTGCGACGAATACGGCTGTACTAGGGTCTGATCAAACATTGTATAATTTTGCTATGACGCATGGCATGACAACGGATCAGGTAGTTGCGTTAAATCCAGGATTATCGGTTAGTAACTATACACAATATAGTGGTCAGAATTTAAATATTCAATAATTCAGAGGAAAACATGACAAAATATTTTCAAGTAGCCATTGATGGACCGGCATCAGCGGGTAAATCAACCATTGCCAAGATAATAGCTAAAAATTTGAAATATGTGTATGTTGATACCGGTGCGATGTATCGATCAATTACATTAGCTGCTAAAAAAGCAGGTATCTCATATGAAAATGAAGAGCAAATTGCCGAATTACTACCAAATATCTCGATTCGTTTTGAACCAGGGGTACCAGTCCAACGTGTTTTTTTAAATGATGAAGAGATAACTGAGGCTATTCGGTCGACAGATGTCACCAACAATGTATCATTAGTCGCTTCGTATGCCTCAGTAAGAGAGAACTTATTAAAATATCAACGTCAAATTGCTACTGATAATCACGTTATCATGGATGGACGTGATATTGGCACAACGGTATTACCAGATGCACAAGTCAAAATTTTTTTGGTAGCAAGTGTTGAAGAGCGTGCAGAACGACGTTATAAAGAGAATACAGCCAAGGGCATGACGCCTGATTTTGAAACCTTAAAAAAAGATATTGAAGATCGTGACTATAAAGATTCACATCGCGAAATTAGTCCGTTAACTCAAGCTAGTGATGCAATATTGGTAGATACAACGGGTTTATCAATTGAAGAAGTTGTGTCGAAAATCACAAATATTATTAAAAAGAATCAAAATAACTAATTTAACAGCGTGAAAACGCTGTTTTTACTATACAAAAGATAATTATTCTGGTAAACTATATCCATAGTGTAAATTGTAGGAGGACGTTAGACGTCATGAGTGAAACAAACAACGAGTTCTTAGCAGCTCTTGAAAGCGCAGCAGATCAAATCAAGGTGGGGGATGTTATTACAGGTGAGCTTTTGGCCATTGATAATGATAACCAAGCAGTAATTGGTCTGCCTACCGGTGAAGAAGGAGTTGTGCCAGCACGTGAGTACTCAGACGATCGTAACATCAACCTGGCAGACGAATTGAAAATTGGTGACAGCATTGAGGCTGTTGTGATTTCTAATGTAACAAGCGACAAGGAAGGTGTTTCATACTTGTTGTCAAAGAAGCGCTTAGATGCTCGCAAGGCATGGGAAAACTTGAACTTTGGTGAAGGCGACACTGTTGATGCTAAAGTTATTAATGCCGTTCGTGGTGGTTTGATTGTTGATGTTAATGGTGTACGTGGCTTTGTTCCTGCATCAATGGTTGCAGAACGCTTTGTATCTGACTTGAATCAATTCAAGAATAAGGACATTAAAGCACAAGTTATCGAAATCGATCCTGCTAATGCGCGTTTGATTTTGTCACGTAAAGCAGTTGCAGCACAAGAGCGCAGCGCACATTTGGCTGAAGTATTCAGCAAGTTGACTGTTGGTGATGTTGTTGAAGGTACAGTTGCTCGTTTGACTGACTTCGGTGCATTCGTTGACTTAGGTGGTGTTGATGGTTTGGTCCACGTATCAGAAATCTCACATGATCGCGTAAAGAACCCTGCAGATGTTTTGTCAAAGGGTGAAAAGGTTAATGTTAAGATTTTGGCATTAGATACTGAAAAGGGTCGCATTTCATTGTCAATTAAAGCAACACAACCTGGACCTTGGGATAAGGCAGCTGAAGAAATTGCTGCTGGTGCAGTCCTTGAAGGAACAGTTAAGCGCGTTAAGGATTTTGGTGCATTCGTAGAAGTTTTGCCTGGTATTGAAGGCCTTGTTCACGTCTCACAAATTTCAAATAAGCGTATTGAAAATCCTTCAGAAGTTTTGAAGTCAGGTGATAAGATTCAAGTTAAAGTCTTAGACATCAAGCCAGCTGAAGAACGTATCTCATTGTCAATGAAGGCTTTGGAAGAAAAGCCAGAACATCAAGAACGTCGTGGCAAAGATGGATCAGCTTCACGTGCAGATATTGCTGCTTATAAGCAAGATGACGATTCAGGTGCTACATTGGGTGACATCTTTGGTGATAAGTTGTAAGATTAGTTAAGACAGAAGAGCTGGCTCGCCAGTTCTTTTATTTTGAAAAGAAAAGTGAGAGAAATACTGCTCACAGATATAAAAGGAGGTGCCTTTATGGCAGCACCAATAGTTGCGATTGTTGGTCGACCTAATGTTGGTAAGTCAACAATATTTAATCGTATGGCAGGTGAACGTATTGCGATTGTTGAAGACCAACCAGGTGTGACACGTGATCGGTTATATGCACCAGCAGAATGGTTGAATTATGAATTTCGAATGATTGATACCGGAGGTATTGAACTTGGAGATGAACCATTTTTGTCAGAAATACGTGCGCAAGTGGAATTAGCGATTGATGAGGCCGATGTTATCGTTATGGTTGCATCTGGTCGTGAAGGACTGACATCAGCTGATGAAGTAGTTGCTAAAATGCTGTATAGGACTAAGAAGCCAGTCGTATTAGCTATCAATAAAGTTGATAATCCAGAAATGCGACAGGATGTTTATGATTTTTATGCTCTTGGTTTGGGCGATCCGTTTCCAGTGTCTGGTTCACACGGTTTGGGCCTAGGGGATCTATTAGATGAAGTAGTCAAGCATTTCCCAGATGAAGCAGCTGAACAAGAAGATGATGGTGTAACACGGTTTAGTATTATTGGACGACCAAATGTTGGAAAATCATCTATTGTTAATGCTATGCTTGGTGAGGAGCGTGTGATTGTTTCAGATATTGAAGGAACAACACGTGATGCTATTGATACACGCTTTGTGACACCTGAAGGTGATGAGTTTATCATGGTAGATACTGCTGGTATGCGTAAACGTGGTAAAGTTTATGAAAATACTGAAAAGTATTCAGTCATGCGTGCTTTAAAAGCAATTGATAATAGTAGTGTTATTTTAATGGTTATTGATGCTGAAGCTGGTATTCGCGAACAAGATAAACACGTGGCTGGTTTTGCTCATGATGCTGGTCGTGCAATGATTATTGTTGTGAACAAGTGGGATGCAATAGAAAAAGATGATCACACGATGAAAGAATTTGAAGAAATGATTCGTGTAGAATTTAAGTTTTTGGATTATGCACCTGTTGTTTTTGTTTCAGCTAAAACTGGGCAACGCTTAGAACGTTTACCACAATTAGTTAAAGATGTTGACAGTAATCATCGTAAACGAATTTCATCATCTGTATTAAATGATGTGATTATGGATGCAATTGCTGTTAATCCAACGCCGTCAGATAATGGCCGACGTCTGAGAGTCTATTATGCAACCCAGGTGGCAACGCAACCACCAACATTTGTTATTTTTGTAAATGATGTTGAATTAATGCATTTCTCATATGAACGCTTTTTGGAAAATAAAATCCGTGAAGCTTTTGATTTTACTGGGACACCAGTCAAGTTAATTGTTCGCGCACGTAAATAGAGTTGGCGCAATAATTTGACAAAATTCAAGTTTCTTTGCAAAAATGTAATATTTATGTAACATAAATATTACGAAAGGCTGAAACCCGCATAAACACTACACATTCAGCCTTTCTTGTGTTATTCTATTTACATGAAGTAGTGATTGGGTTTACTACATTTCACAAACCGCTCAGCGGTTAATAAATACTCTTGGGAGAACAAACATGGCTAATAAGCAAGAATTAGTAGATTCAGTTGCAAAGGCAACAGGCTTGACAAAAAAGGATGCAACTGCATCAGTTGATGCAGTATTTGCGTCAATCGAAGAATCTTTGAAGAATGGTGAAAAAGTTCAACTAATCGGATTTGGTAACTTTGAAGTTCGTGACCGTGCAGCCCGCAAGGGACGTAACCCACAAACTGGTGCAGAAATCGAAATTCCTGCATCAAAGGTACCAGCATTTAAGCCTGGTAAAGCTTTGAAAGAAGCTGTTAAGTAATAGAATCTCTGATATATAGTGATTCAAAAATACTTTTGATGAATAAATTATTTTTGTGATCTTCTATTGTTAAAGATTTAAAAGCAAGCCCATATTGGGCTTGCTTTTTATGTTAGAATAAATTGTTATTAAAAAATATATGATTGACTTTGATGAAAATTTTAATTCTTGATAAAATAATAAAGTATTAAATAAGGGGAGTAACTAATGTCAACAACTTATGCACAACAAATGTTGGATGCATTATCCGCTGGGCAATTAGAAAAGGCGCAGCAATTGTTTGTTAAATCGTTACGGCAAGATAGTGATGATTTAGTATATAGCTTAGCTGAAGAACTATATGCACTTGGATTTTTGAATCAATCAAGGCGCGCTTACAAAAAGCTACTGAACAAATATCCTGATGAAGATGAAATCCGTACAGCATTAGCAGATATTGCTATCGAAGATGGTAATATTGACGAGGCGCAAGATTACTTAGCGCAAATCATGCCAGATTCAACATCATACTTACAATCTTTGCTAGTAAAAGCAGATATTTACCAATCTGAAGGTCTTAATGAATCAGCTGAACATAGTTTATTACAAGCCGAGAAAATAGCAGGGCATGAAGACATTATTCAGTTTGCACTGGCAGAATTCTATTTTGCCAATCAAGCGTACCAAAACGCAATTCCAAGGTATCGTGAATTGCTGCTACGTGGGCAACGAGAAATTAGTCGTGTCGATATTGTGGCACGAATCGGCGTGGCTTATGCACAGGTTGGCAATTATGAAAATGCTGTGGGTTATTTGGAACAAATTAAGCCAGAAACAATGTCGGTAGACACACGTTTCCAACTCGGCGTTTTATATCAAGAAAATGCTCGCCAAGAGGATGCCATTAAGGTATTTAATGATATATTAGAAATTGATCCCAAATATACGTCAATTTATCCTTTACTTGGGCAAGCTTATGAAAGTCAACAAGATATTGAATCAGCTTATCGGACATATCAAGTTGGCTTATCTGAAGATGAAACCAATACACGTCTATATCGTTTAGCTGGTTCGGCAGCTGAACAAATAGGAGATATCGATGCCGCTAAAGCTTATTATCAGCAAGCATTGGTGCTTGATGATGAAGACGTAACGACGATTATTTTGCTATCTAGCTTATTATTATCTGAGCGTCAGTTTGAAGAAGACATCAATTTGTTAACTCAGTATATAGCCAACGACGTGATTGATCCACAATTCTACTGGGATTTGGCCCGTGCTAACGGAGCAATTGGTAATGAAGAGGAAACAGAAAAAAATTGGTTAACTGCTGAACCTTATTTCCAAGAGAATATACAATTTTTATCTGATATTATTGCTTGGTATCATGAACAGGGTAATCAAGAATTAGAAATTAAAACGATGCAACAGTATTTGTTTTTAGAACCAGATGATGCTGATATGCAAATGAAGTTGGAAGATCTGTTATTTTAAATAGATATCAATCATAATTTGCAATTATTTAACATAGCAATTTTTGGTATAATTGATTGAAGGACTAATATATGAAAATTAATACGTTGCCTCAAGAATTTATTGGGGCGCAACCAATTTTAAAAATATTAACACGTGCTGGTTTTGAAGCTTATTTTGTGGGTGGTTCAGTAAGAGATATGCTTTTAAGTCAAGTTATTCATGACGTTGACATTGCTAGCTCTGCATTCCCTGAAGAAGTTAAATTTCTCTTTGAAAAAACAGTTGATACTGGTATTCAGCATGGCACAGTAATGGTTCTAGATCATGGTGAAGGTTATGAAATTACAACATTTAGAACAGAATCAACTTATACCGATTTTCGACGACCAGACTCAGTGACATTTGTACGGAGTTTGTCTGAGGATTTGAAACGCCGTGATTTCACAATTAACGCTTTAGCAATGACTCTGGATGGTGAAATTGTTGATTTATTTGGCGGTTTAGACGATATTAAAAATGGCATAATTCGTGCTGTTGGTGATGCTGAGACGCGTTTTACAGAAGACGCGCTGCGGATGATGCGTGCCTTGCGTTTTAGTGCACAGTTAGGTTTTATCATTGAAGCAGATACACAGAAAGGATTGATAGAATTGGTACCTAATCTTGAAAAAATTGCTGTTGAACGTATTCGTGTAGAGTTTGAAAAAATGTTGATGGGCGCTTCTGCTGCCAATAGTTTAAAAATAGCAGTTCAAGATAAAGTGATGTTGTATTTGCCAGGGCATATTGGTCAGTGGGAATTATCATTAATTATTTCAGATTTGGAAATATATCAAGCAAATCACATAGTCGTTGTTTGGTGTCATTTATTAACACGATCACCATTGAAAATTCAAGAAATGACTCATTTTATGCGTCAGTGGAAATTAAGTCGCGACATCATGAAAACGGTTATCGCGGTTGTCCCTATCGTTCGACAGATTGAAAATGTGACCATTTTGGATCTATACACTGTTTATTCATATGCCGATGTACTTCTCGAGATTTTAAAAATTACCGACGTAGCAGACAAGACAATTCAGCATGTACGCAGTATACTTAAGATGTTACCGATTACACAGAGTTCAGAGTTAGCGATTAATGGTAGTGATTTAATTAAATTAGGCATCGTGCAACCTGGACCTAGAATGGGACATGCACTCAAAGCTATGGAGAAAGCCGTAGTATTGAGTGAGGTAAGTAATACGCCAGAGGCATTAACATCTTTTGCAAAGGAGCAATTCTCACATGACAAAAATTAAAATGGTTTGGGCTGAAGATCAAAAGCATGCTATTGGTAAAGATGGTTCAACACCATGGCATATGCCGGACGATTTAAAGTTATTTCGTGAAGAAACAACAAATACACTAATGATTATGGGACGTACAACTTGGCTGAGCATTGGGCGTCCGTTGCCTAATCGCACAAGTTTGGTATTGACGACACAAAGAGACTGGTCAACTGCATTCGATGATGTTTTAATAGCTCACTCTGTAGAAGAGGTGCTTAAACTGATTCAAGCAGAAAAAAGAGACATATCGATTGCTGGTGGTGCCAGTATTTATCAAGCTTTTATGCCTTATGCGACAGAACTAGTTGTTACGCGAATTGATGGTATTATCAATGGCGATACATTTGTTGATCCAATTGATTTGTCAGAATTCGAATTAGTTAGCAAGCAGTTACATGAAAAAGATGAAAAAAATGATTACGGATTTGTTGTTGAACGATATAAGCGTAAGAATTGAGGCAAAATGACTAATATTAAAATTGTTACGGATTCAGCCGTAGCATTAACACCTGAAGAAATTGAACAATATGATATCACAGTAGTACCCTTAACAGTTCAAATTGATGAAACTGTTTACGAAGATGGCGTGACGATTCAACGTGACGAATTTTTGGAAAAAATGAAGGTCAGTCATAGTTTGCCAAAAACTTCCCAACCATCAATTGGTAAGTTTCAAGTCGTTTATGACGAGATTCATAAAAAAAATCCAGATTCAGAAATTTTGAGTTTACATATTTCATCTGGTTTATCAGGGACTGTCCACGCAGCAGAACAAGCTGCTGCTTTAACATCTGCAAAAATTACGACATTTGATACGTTAAATGCTGATCGTTCTCAAGCATTTCCTGTATTGGTTGCTGCTAGAATGGCACAGGCTGGTGAGTCAATGGCTACTATTATGGCTGCAATCGAAAAAGTTCGTTCTGAGTCACGCACTTTTCTGAGTTTCACATCTCTTGATAACATGGTTGCTGGTGGTCGATTAAGCAAAACGTCTGGTATGATTGGTAATTTACTTAATATAAAAGTTGGTGCTATTGTCGACGAAAAAGGTTCAGTTGAAGTTGTGAGTAAAGGGCGTGGCATGAAAGCTATTGCTAAATTTAATGATGAAGTAATTGCTAAAATGCAAGAATATTCAGAGATGATGGCTATCGGTATTTCGCATGCAGGTATTCCAGAAGTTGCTGAAAAAATGGCGACACGTTTGAACAATATTTGGCCGAATATTAACATTGTGGTGATGAGTACTGGACCAATTATATCAACCCATACAGGCGTTGGTGCATTAGCCATTCTTTATCATGCGCGCTAATATAGCAGTCTATGTGTGAAAAATAATATGTTTTATGATAAAAATCAGAAGTTAGCGATTTTCTCTAGTCAACTTCTGATTTTTTATTTTCTGTTGCTGATTAAAAAATGCGATGTATCGAGAAAATACTTCAAAAAAAGATATATATGAAATTAAAATATTATAAATCACATTTATTTATCATAAAATATTGACATTTATCATTTTCTTGTGTATAGTAAAACATATTAAATAGAAATAAGAGAAAATTATGAATAACGCAATCTTGAAAAATAACAATTATTATTACTTCTGGTTTATGTAGAACCGTCGCATATTAAGTGCGTCGGTTCCTCCGATGCACTTAGCGACCAGAAGCTTTTCGAGGTGAAGTCACTAAGTGGAAACTCAACACTTAGTGACTTTTTGTCTGTATAGTAATATACTTTCTGAAAAATTGTGCTAGGTGTTGATCACTAGCACAATTTTTTAGGAGAAAGCCATGAGTGAAAAACTAGTATCAACGACCATTGAAACAAAAACTATTAATAGTTTACGTTTGTTAGCTAATAAAATGATTACAAAAGCCGGGTCAGGGCACCCAGGAATTGCATTAGGTGCGGCACCGATATTGTACGAATTGTATGCTAATCAATTGGTAGTAGATCCAACACAACCAGAATTAGTCAATCGTGATCGGTTTATTTTATCAGCAGGACATGGTGCAGCACTATTATATGCTACTTTACACGCTTCAGGATTTGATTTGACAGCCAATGACTTAGCTCAGTTCAGAGCACCGCATTCTAAAACACCAGGCCATCCAGAAGTTGGTGTAACACCAGGTGTTGAAGCCACCACTGGCCCACTTGGGCAAGGACTAGGTATGGCGGTTGGTATGGCGATGGCAGAGGCAAAGTTACATTCGGATTTCCCGACAGTGATTGATCATTATACTTATGCATTGGTTGGTGATGGCGATTTAATGGAAGGGGTCAGTCATGAAGCGGCGTCATTAGCCGGGCAACAAGTATTATCTCAATTAATTGTGTTACATGATGATAACAACATTAGCCTTGATGGGAATAAAGATCGCTCTGATATTTCTGATAATATGGCACGATTCGCTAGTTATGGCTGGCAAGTATTGCAAGTAAGTAATGGAAATGAGCCATTAGCTATTCACGAGGCGATTCAACAGGCTAAACAATCAAAACAGCCAACATTCATTTCAGTAAAAACAACCATTGGCGCCTATGGTCCATTTGCGGGAACCAACAAAGCGCATGGCACACCACTAAATGATGAACAAATAATTGATTTAGCCAAAGCATTAGATGTTAACATTGATAATTTTGAATTAGATGAAGATGTACGTGATCACATAAAAACACGTATTCAGTCTCGCTTAGCAGAAAAAGAAGTACCTAATCCAACTGAGTTAGCAGCATTTAAAAAATTTACGCATCATAGTGTGTCAAGTTTACCGGTTTTAGATAATGACACTAAAGCCCAAGCTGGACGTAAAATTTCGAAGCATGTTTTACAGGATTTTAGTCAACAAATACCTCAACTTTGGGGTGGATCAGCTGATTTAGTGGCTTCAACCAATACAGAAATTGTTGGTTCTTCGGTTTTTGATCAAGCTAATAGAAGTGGTCGTAATATTGCTTTTGGTGTTAGAGAGTTTGGTATGGGGGCGGTCATGAATGGCATTGCGCTTCACGGTGGGTTAAAGATATTTGGCTCAACTTTCTTAGCTTTTTCCGATTACATGAAAGCTGCCATTCGTCTCAGTGCTTTACAAAAGCAACCGGTAATTTACGTTTTCACACATGACAGTATCACTGTGGGAGAAGATGGGCCAACGCACCAGCCAATTGAACAATTAATGGGATTACGGATGATTCCAGGTATTGATGTTTTACGACCAGGAACAGCTGATGAAATAAGCCAAGCTTGGCGTGTTGCATTGGAAAGTACTAATCGTCCAACAGTAATTATATTAAGTCGTGGTGGTATTGGTACACAAGGGACAAGTCAACAGGCGCAAACAGCCATGCAATTTGGTGCTACCCAGTTGATTGGAGAGATAGATGCCAAAGTTAATTTGATTGCGACTGGATCAGAAGTACAAATTGCATTGGCAGTGAAAGAAAAACTATCTCAATCAGCCAATGTCATTTCAATGCCTAATTTACAACGATTTTTAGCTTTGCCAACGCAAGAAAGAGAAAAAATTATTCCCAAAAATGGTGCAAAAAATGTGATAATAGAAGCAGGAACAACGCTTGGATGGCAGGCAGTTTCGGGATTAGATGGCCTGATTTTTGGAACTGATGACTTTGGAATCAGTGCATCACCACAGCGTGTATTAGAGCTTTACGGTCTACAAGCTGACGTCATTGCTGAAAAAATTTTAGAACAATTGGAGAGTTGATATGACATTATATGGTTTAATTGCACACCCTGCAGGTCACTCAAGATCGCCTTTTATGCAAAATGCCATGATTACTGCTCGCCAAATTGATGCACATTATCATGCATTTGATGTAAAACCTGATAATTTAGGTGCAGCGATTCAGGGATTTCGTGCATTAAATGTTGGTGGTTTCAATGTATCAACGCCCTATAAAACAGATGTTATCACTTATCTTGATGAATTAACGCCACTCGCTCAACGGTTACAGTCTGTTAATACCGTAAAAAATGTGAATGGTCGGCTCATCGGCACGAGTACGGATGGTGATGGTTTTTGGCAAAGTATTAATCCAAATCAGCCACACGAGCATGTCGTCATTTTAGGTAGTGGTGGCGCTGCTAGAGCTGTTATAGCAACGGCAAAACAGTACGGTGTTCAAGATATCACGGTTTTCAATCGGACACATGCGGATTGGTCGCAGCGTGAAACAGCCATTGCTTACTTAAGCCAAGGCATTGGGCAATTAGCCGACTTGGCAGATAATCAAGCTATATCTAATGCTTTGCAACAGGCAGATTTATTGATTAATGCCACAACTGTAGGCATGAATGATGCACGTACATTATTAACGGACTATCAGGTTGGCTTATTGCCACAACATACGCTAGTGGTAGATATGATTTATCGTAATAAACAAACTGCGCTTTTAAAATCTGGTGCTAAGCATCAACTGTTAACACAAAATGGGTTACCAATGTTAGTCGCTCAGGGTGCATTAAGCTTTGAATATTGGTTTAATCAATCCGCTGATCGACAATTAATGCAACAAGTAGTAGAAGGGAAATAAATTATGATTTTAGTAACCAAGGATAATGAAACAGCACGCAAGATTGCCCAAGAGATGGACACAGATAATCCAATTAAACCAGTTTTTGTTCATGGAAACCGAGTTGCACTAGCTGGTGTTAAAAAACTTTCTGATGAACAGCTGCGTACTTTAAAAGCTGCTGATGTGCAAATTATTGAAAAACATCATGCGGCTATTAAGTCTTCACGTGATTTTCATCCAGAAGATACAATTATTAAGACACAACATAGTAGCATTGGCGGAGATGATTTTACATTTATGGCTGGTCCTGATTCAATCGAAAGCCCTGAGCATGTGTTAGAGATGGGACGCGATGTGCAGTTAGCTGGTGCAACTATTTTACGTGGTGGGGCTTTCAAACCAAGAACATCCCCATATTCTTTCCAGGGTAATGGTGAAGTAGGATTGAAAGCTCACCGTGCTGCTGCTGCTGCACTTGGCATGGATATGGTAACTGAAATATTAGATACACGTGATGTTGATTTGGTCGATCGTTATACTGACATTTTCCAAGTTGGAACACGTAATATGCAAAATTTTGCGTTATTAAAAGCATTGGGTCAAAAGCGTAAGCCAGTTGTCTTGAAACGTGGTATGTCAGCAACAATTGATGATTTATTAAATGCCGCAGAATATATTGCCGCAGGTGGTAATGATCAAATTATTCTGATGGAACGTGGTATTCGAACTTATGATAATAAATATACACGTAATACGTTAGATGTATCAGCTATTCCAGTATTAAGAAGTTTGACACATTATCCAGTAATCGCTGATGCTTCACACGCCGCTGGTGTGTCTAAATTTGTTGAACCACTTGCATTAGCTGCCATTGCTGCTGGTGCACAAGGTTTGATGACCGAAATTCATGATGATCCAGCCCATGCTTTTGTTGATGGGGCACAGGCACTTACCCCAGCTCAGTTTTCACAATTGGCAGATAAGGCACGTAAAGTTCGTGAAGCTATTCAATAATAGGTAATTTTAAAACCACTTAGCTCAGTTAAGAAAGGAAGTCAATCATGTCGGTTGTCCATGTTGCTTTTAATGACAAGTCATATGACGTTAAAATTGATAATAATCTGCATACACAAATTGGGTCAGAAGTGGCCTCTGTTTGGACACCAAGAAAAATTGCCATATTAACAGATAGTAACGTTGGCCCGTTATATCTTGCTGACACGCAGGTACAATTAGAAAACGCTGGTTTTGAAGTTTTACCATTAGTTGTCCCAGCCGGTGAACAGTCCAAATCATTAGTTGTTGCCGGTGATTTAATTGGCCAATTAGCTGCGCATGGGTTTACACGAGGTGATGGTTTAATTGCTTTAGGTGGTGGTGTTGTTGGTGATTTAGGCGGTGTTGTCGCTTCTTTATATATGCGAGGCATTGCATTCATCCAAATAGCCACCTCACTGACTGCGCAAGTTGATTCATCAGTTGGCGGTAAAACAGCAGTAAATTTAGGTCAAACTAAAAATATTGCAGGTTCTTTCTATCAGCCAGATTTAGTGCTAGTCGATAGCACTTATTTGGATACATTAAGCAAGCGTGATCTTGTTGAAGGTTACGGTGAAGTAGTCAAGACATCAGCCTTAGATAGCCTAGATTTTTTTGCCTATACTGGCCAAATTAAATCAGTATCAGATATTTATCAACATGCTCAAGAATTATCACAGCGTTCAATTGCTTATAAAGCAAAAATTGTAATGGCTGATGAGAAAGAATCAGGGCAACGCCAATTCTTGAATTTTGGGCATACATTAGGGCATGCCATTGAATTGCTCGCGCACGGTGGATTACGGCATGGTGAAGCAGTAGCAATCGGTATGATAGCTATCACTGAAAAATTCGAACGTGATGGTGTGTCACCAAAAGGCTTAACGGAGGCAATCAGAACGCGATTAGTAGCAGTTGGATTACCTACTACTTCTGAGTTTATTGGTCAACCAGAGTTTTTCAATCACTTGATTAATGATAAGAAGAATCACGGTGGCACATTGAATTTGGTTGCTTTATCAGCAGTGGGGAAGCCAATTATTTTTAAGAAAAATGTTACTGATATGCCAGCATTTATTGAACAAAATTGAAAGGGAAAATCTGCCTAAAATTAATACATATAGACAGATTTATGATAAATAATGAAATACACAACAGCAGGCGAGAGCCATGGTCCAGAAGAAATTGCGGTAATTGAAGGCATACCTGCCGGATTACATATTACACAAGAAGATGTGGATTTTGAATTAGCGCGTCGTCAACGTGGTTATGGTCGAGGTGAGCGCCAAAAAATTGAAACGGATACGGTAACATTTTTAACTGGCGTTCGTCATCAAGAAACATTGGGTTCACCGATTACGCTAAATGTGCATAATGATGATCATAATAATTGGTCTAAAATTATGGCACCAAATGCACCAGCAACGTCAGAAAATACATTACGTAAAGTGTTACGTCCACGTCCTGGGCATGCTGATTTGGTGGGTGGTATCAAATACCGACATCATGATGATCTACGTAATGTGTTGGAAAGATCATCTGCACGTGAAACGACCATGCGTGTAGCAGTTGGTGCGGTAGCTAAAAAATTATTAGCAGAAATAGGCGTTGATGTGCATGGTTTTGTCGTCAATGTTGGCCCGGCAAAATCTAATTTAAATGAATTGACGAAGTATAAGTCCTTACAAGAATTACGAAATGTTACTGAAGGATTTGAGACACGTGCTTTGAACCAAGAAGCTGACGATGCAATTCGCGAAGTAATTGATAAGACGAAGCGTGATGCTAATACTGTTGGTGGTCAAGTACAAGTCATTGCAACCGGAATGCCAGTGGGAATAGGTTCTTATGTTTCTGCAGATGATAAATTAGATGGTAAAATTGCTCGAGCAATTGTAGGCATTAACGCGTTTAAAGGTGTGCAGTTCGGCGGTGGCTTTGATAATGCTGAAAAATATGGTGATCAAGTCATGGACGAAATTTTTTGGGACAAAGATAAGGGATTTTATCGCGGATCAGATAATTTAGGTGGCTTTGAAGGTGGAATGACAACCGGTGAAGCAATTGTTGTTCGTGGTGTTGTGAAGCCAATTCCGACATTATACCGACCTATGCAATCTGTAGACAT
Organism: Leuconostoc carnosum; assembly: GCF_007954525.1. NCBI lineage: Bacteria > Bacillati > Bacillota > Bacilli > Lactobacillales > Lactobacillaceae > Leuconostoc > Leuconostoc carnosum. Next base: position 85,220 of record NZ_CP042374.1, read on the forward strand.
TGACACACATGAAGATCACAAAGCGTCAATTGAACGATCGGACACAACCGCTGTGACTGCTGCAGCAGTTATTGCAGAGGCCATGGTTGCTATCGAATTAGCAAAAGCTGTTTTAGACAAGTTTGATGCAGATAGTATTGAACGTATGAAAGAACAAGTAGCTGTTTACCGTGCTGAAGTTAAAGCCTTTTAAAAATGAGGAAGTCATAAATGATTAAATTAGCTCATGCACCAAAAAAAGGTTTGCATGGAAAAATTAGTGTACCTGGAGACAAATCTATTTCTCATCGTGCGTTGATGTTTGGTGCTATAGCGACTGGTGTGACAGAGATTGAGAATTTTTTAACATCTGATGATGTGTTGCACACCATGGCTATTTTTCAAGCTCTTGGTGTATCTATCGAGCAAACAGGTACACATGTGCGTGTGGTTGGTAAAGGCATTACAAACTTTACAGCGCCTAAAACAGCACTTGATATGGGAAACTCAGGAACATCAACGCGTCTACTTATGGGTCTGCTAAGTCGTCAGCCATTTGATATGTCTATTATTGGTGATAGTTCATTAAGTAAGCGACCAATGCGCCGCGTTTTGACACCATTAGAACAGATGGGCGCAAAAATTAATTTATCCACTGAGGGGACCTTGCCAGGGATTATTCAAGCAAATAATCAGTTAAACGGTATGGTATATGAAATGCCCGTGGCATCAGCGCAAGTGAAAAGCGCGATATTATTAGCGGGGATGCAAGCTGAAGGTGAAACAACGATTATTGAAAAATTACCTTCTCGTGATCATACAGAACGTATGTTACAACAATTTGGTGGCAAAATTTCAACTAAAAATGGTATGATTACTATTTCGAAACAAGGTGTTCTAAAAGGGCAGCATGTTTTGGTGCCGTCTGATATTTCAAGTGCAGCTTTCTTCATCGTTGCGGGATTAATCACACCCAACTCAGAAATTACGATTGAAAAAGTTGGTATTAATCCGACGAGAGACGGTGTGTTAAAGCTCTTAAAACGTATGGGAGCCGAAATAGCGATTGCTAAGATACCAACTAGTGGGGAGCCACTTGCTGATATTACAGTTCGTACGCAAGCGCTGCATGGTATTCATATCACGGCAGCAGATATTCCTAGTGCAGTTGATGAATTACCAATTATTGCTTTAGCTGCTACACAAGCTGTAGGTGATACAATAATTACTGGTGCGGAAGAGTTGCGTGTTAAAGAAACTGACCGTATAGCAACTGTTGTGTCTGAATTGTCAAAACTTGGCGCTAGTATTGAAGCTCGCCCCGATGGCATGATTATTCACGGTCAGACACCGTTGGCTACAAGCCAAGATTCAACAGTATTAGAATCTTTTGGTGACCACCGTATAGCCATGATGAATGCAGTCGCAGCTTTAATTACCAAAGGAGATGTGACGTTAGTGGGTGAAGAGGCGATGCGTGTCTCTTACCCTAAATTTTTATCAGATTTAGCAAAGGTGATGCAATGAACATCGTTATTCAAGGATTAGGCGAGATGGGTGCTTCGTTAGCGTTGATTTTGAATCAAGTAGCAGATAATCATGTTATTGGTATTGATATCAACCAAAATACGTTGGATTATGCTATAAAACATCAGATTATTTCTGAAAGCGGGAGCGATTTAATAATGGTCGCTGACCGTGCAGACGTTATTATTTTGGCGACACCAATTAATGGTATCAAAGAAAGCCTAAAGCAACTAGCCGGAATAACGCTTAAGCCACAGGTGATTGTTACAGATGCTGGGTCAACCAAAAATGAAATTTTACAGGTTGCGAATAAAGTCTTAGTTGACACAGCTTTTATTGGTGGGCATGCAATGGCTGGAACGCATAAAAGTGGTGTTGCGGAAGCCAATAAGGATTTATACCAACAAGTACCATATTTTTTAATACCAAATCAAGTGGGCAAAGCCTATGTTGAGCGGTTGAAAAATATTTTCAAGCCGCTTGCCGCGGATTTTACAACAATTGACGTTGAAGCGCATGATCATTTAATGGCTATGATTAGTGATGTACCACATATCGCTGCGTTTGCTTTAATGAATACAGCAGTTAAACAATTAGGATCTTTTGATAATTTTGGCCGTTATGTTGCGGGAGGTTTTACAGATACGACGAGAATAGCGGCTAGTGATGCTAAATTGTGGACTGATATTTTGTTGAGCAATCGTGAGAGTGTGTTAGAAAATAATCAAGCTCTAATTGATGAGCTACAAGAAATTAATCAGACTATTGCTGATAATGATGCCAATAAACTGCAAGAGATGATTCAAACAGCACACGATGCACGACAAAATTTATTAAGTAGGAAACAGCATGAGTAAAGAACCTGATACATTAATGTTAGTTGGCTTCATGGGAGCTGGCAAAACAACAGTAGGTAAAGAAATTGCACGGCAACATCATTCAAAATTCATTGACATAGACTCGGAAATTGAGCGTGAAGCAGGGATGTCGATTCGAGCGATATTCCAAGAATATGGTGAGTCGGGTTTTCGTGATCTTGAAACAAAAGTGTTAGCTAATGTCCAAACTTTTGATGGTATTGTGGCTACTGGTGGCGGTGTAGTTGAACGTGAAGATAATATGGCTATTTTGCACGAATCTCCCGCAACTGTTATTTATTTACATGGTAATTTAGAAAGTACGATTGGTCGTTTACTTATTGAAGGCCAACGGCCTTTGCTGGAAGAAAAATCCGCGGCGGAATTTTTTAGATTATGGGCACAGCGCGATCCAAAGTATCAATCGGTGGCCAATTTTATGGTTGAAACGATTGGTAAAACACCGGAACGTATTGCTGCTGAGATTGTGGCATTGTTTAGTTCAAACGAGGATGAGTTAGCATTATTGCAATTACGTTCAGAAATTGATGCTTTTGATCGTCAGATTTTTGGTGTCATTGAAAAGCGGATGCAAACAGTTGAAGCAGTGGCAAAATATAAAGAGAAGTTTGGCATGCCAACTGTGCAACAGGGTCGCATGACTAAAATGCGAAAATTGCTAAAATATGATTTTGAGAATTCTGAAGATGTTACTGATGACATGATTGATAAAATTATGGCAATACTTACAGATGCGGCAATTAATAAAGAGAACAAACAGTTAAAACGATGAAATTACATACATTAGGGCCTGTCGGCACAGATTCAGAACGAGCAGCTCAGCATTACATGTCAACTCAAAAATTGATTTTACATCAAAGTTTTGAAGAAATATTGACGCATTTAGACGATTATCGCGGGGACCAAGTTTTGATGCCCGTTGCTTTTAGATCTAATATTTCGCCTGAATTAAATTGGGCAGATATTAATTATTTAGAGTGGGCTAAATTAGATATTGTGACAACTTTTGTCTTACCATTGATGCCATTGATCTTGATAGAAAATGAGACATATCAGCGTAATATTGCAGTGATACACGCAGCCACAGAAGGTCTAATGAAGCGTTACCTGCGCGCTAATGACTTGGATAATGCTTGGGGACCATCCGTTATTTTTGCGCCTAGTAAGCCTGTTGCCATGGCTGACTTTATTCATGATCAAAATCGGTTTACTATTATATCCGAAGATCAATTTTTAAAAACTACAGAAAGCAAAGATCCAAAATATCAGGTACAACAACAATTGAAGCCACAAATGATATGGGTCGTTTATCAAATAAAATGACATTACGTGAATTATTTAAATTACCAAAAAGTATTAATGAGAAGCCACTAATTGCAGTGCCGCTTACTTTGGGACCAAATGACAAATTGACCCCCTTTGCCAAAAAATTACAAGAGCAAAACCCAGACATTGTCGAGTGGCGGGCTGATTATATTGCTGATGACTTTAGTCAAGCAGTGATGTGGCAACAAGTCAAGGCTGGGGCACAAGCAGAATTGGCGCAAAAAGATGTTTCAGCCATGACAGAGGCTAAAATGCTATCCGAGATGGATAACGCACGTCAAGAATTTGATGCGACTTGGCCAGTCATGAATATGCAAATTATTAAAGAATTAACGGCATCGGTTTTTAACACAATTGGTAGTTTTCCAATTATTTTAACTTATCGTACGCAAGCACAAGGTGGTCAAGGGGAAATGACGTCAGTGGAATATGCGACTTTTATTGTAGCAGCATTACGATCAGGGTTTCATTTTACAGCAGTAGATGTTGAATATACCTTGGACTCTGAGTTACGTGACAAAGTGATTGATGTCGCACACGAGTTAGGTGTACCAGTCATCATATCGTATCATGATTTTAATCAAACACCTGATGTTAGCGCGTTAATTGCAGATATATCAAAAATGCCTGCTGATGTGGTTAAAATAGCTGTGATGCCAAACAAGGAACAAGATGTAACAGACTTGCTTCAGGCTACACGGGCAGCCACTATTCAGCAACCACTTATTACAATGAGTATGGGTGCTATTGGACAACGTTCACGCGTTGAAGGGTACAAATTTGGCTCAGAACTGACATTTGCTACTTTAGATGGGTTGCCGGTTAGCGCACCAGGTCAGGTAACAATTAGTGAGTTACTAGCTACTTGGACAAAATAAAAAAGGCGCAGAATATTTCGCGCCTTTTTATTATGATTCTGTGGCAGTTACTTCTTTAGGTGATGCTGAACCGGAAAGTGCTGGAATTGCATAAACAGCAATTTCACCAACAACAATCGCGATAATAGCTACTGTGATATAAGAATAACCACCATTTGTGAGCTGTGATACAATGTAACCCAAAATTTCACCAAAGATTGCTGACCAAACAGCAACAGTAATATATTTCATAATTGCACCTCTTTACAAAACTATCATACGCTTTTCAAAAAAAATCGCAACCCTTTTAACGCTTTTCATGTATAATAAAAGGGAACAAATTTTCGCGTTATATTGTGAAAACAGTGGAGATAATATGTACGCACCGTTACAAATTTTCAGTAGTTATAGTTTACTTAAAAATCCAAACACAATTGAACAAATCATTCAAACTGTAAAAGCACGAGGCTATCATGCTGTTACTTTGGCAGATATCAATGTGATGTATGGTGCTGTTGAGTTTTACCGCATCGCCAAAAAGTATGATATCAAGCCTTTATTTGGTTTGACATTACAAATTTATGGACTAGTCAACACCGCAACGTTATTTCCAGTTGTGCTCATTGCAGAGAATCAAGTAGGTTATCAGAATTTGATGTGGTTATCTTCTGCTAAAATGACGGCCAAAGCAGAAGATATGACATTTGCTATGATTGTCGACCATTTAGCAGGTATTAACGTCATTTTACCTGAGGATAGTGAATTAACACAACTTATTGCCTCAGCTTATGACGATACATCAACCTATTGGCAAGAATTAGTGTCACAAATTAATTCAAAATCATTATATATAGGCATTAATCCTGCCTTAGCACCTCAAATTAAAGCACGTTTGGCATCATTTGGCGAAGATAATCAGGCAAAATTAATTGCCTTAGATAATATTAACTATCTTAACCCAGAAGATGCTTTTACGACACAAGTTTTAAAAGCAATTGATGTTAACGTTAAATTAGAAGATATTAGAACACTTTCTCAAAAATTAGGCACACATGTTTTAAATGATTTTGACACCGTAAAAACTGCTTATTCAGCATCTGATGTGTTAAAAGCAGCTTACTTGAATAATGAGTTATTAGTTAGTAAGAGTGAAGTCACGATGTCATTTCAGCAAACTGCGGCCTTACCAACTTTCAAGTTGCCCGATGATGCGCATTCATCACGAGAATATTTATATGAACTTGCAAAAAAAGGTCTTCAAGAACGTTTAAATGATCAAAGCACGGCGAAGAATCATCAAATTTATGACGATCGCTTACAGTATGAGTTAGAAGTCATTGATGATTTAGGTTTTAACGATTATTTTTTGATAGTATGGGATATTGTAAATTTTGCTCATCAGCATAACATTCAAATGGGGGCAGGTCGAGGGTCTGCAGCTGGTTCATTAGTTGCCTATGTTTTGAAAATAACGGATGTGGATCCATTAGAATTTGGTTTGTTGTTTGAACGTTTTTTAAATCCAGAACGTGGGCAAATGCCAGATATTGATATTGATTGGCCAGATAATAAACGTGAAGATATACTTGTATATTTACATGATAGATATGGTCAACGAAATTTTGCACAAATTATTACATTTGGTACGCTAGCTGCAAAACAGGCATTACGTGATACAGCGCGTGTATTTGGTTTATCACAACAAATGATGAGTCGCATTAGTAATACGGTGCCACAAGGGAAGCAAGGACGTCGAGTTTTTATTGCAGATGCCTTAAAACAATCAACACGCTTACAAGATATACTAGCTGAAATTGACAATGGTGAGCTGTTATTGAAAGTTGCGCAACAAATCGAAGGATTACCCCGTAATTATTCGACACATGCTGCTGGGGTCGTATTAAGCCAAGATGCACTAGTTAAAACGTTACCGGTGCAAACAGGTACGGATGAGCGTTTACTAACACAGTTTGAAAAAGATCCAGTTGAAGCATTGGGGTTGTTGAAAATTGATGTTTTGGGTTTGTCTAATTTAACTATTTTGGCACAAACACTGTATTATGCTAGAGATATGTTGCCAGAACATTTTAATATTAGTAAAATCTCAGTCAACGATTCAGAAACGTTGCAATTATATGCTAAAGGAGATACCAACGGTATTTTCCAATTCGAGTCTGCTGGTATTAAAAATGTATTGCGACAATTAAAACCATCGACGTTTGAACATATTGTTGCGGTTAATGCCTTATATCGACCAGGTCCCAGTCAAAATATTGAAACATTTGTGAAACGGCGTCATGGCCGTGAAACGGCGACTATTCCAGATCCAAATTTGAAGACAATTCTAGCACCAACATTTGGCATTATTATCTATCAAGAGCAGGTTATGCTAGTGGCTGAAGCTTATGCCGGATTTAGCCTTGGTGAAGCGGACAATTTACGGGTGGCAATGTCTAAAAAAAAGCTAGATAAGATGGCAGCAATGCATGAACAGTTTGTAACTGGTGCCGTCCAATTAGGCCATGATGCGCAACAAGCTGAGCAGATATTTAACTATATTGATGAATTTGCAAATTATGGATTTAATCGTTCTCATGCTGTTGCTTATACAAAGTTATCTTTTGAATTGGCATACATGAAAGCCCATTATCCTTTGGCATTCTACAATGCGTTACTAAATGCTAATATTGGTTCATCTGAAAAAATCAGATTATATGTTACTGAAGCTAGAACACGACAAATTGAAATAAAAGCACCTCATATTAACCAATCTCACCGGTTTTGGTCTGAAAATATGCAGGCTTTGTGTATGGGATTGAATAATATTAAAGGTGTCCGAAGTGATTTTGTTACAGCTTTATTAGAAGAACGTCGCAATAATGGGCCATTTAAATCAATTCAGTCGTTTATTTATCGTTTGCCGGAAAAGTTCCGAAAAAGGGAAGTATTGTCGCAATTAGTTTATGCTGGCGCATTGGATCAGTTTGGCTATAACCGTCAAGAGTTATTGACTGCCCTTGACGACTTAATTGAAGCAGCAAGCTTTGGTGATTTAATTCTTAATGAGACGAAGATTAAAAAAGTCGAAGATATGCCTAGTACTGAAAAATTAACCTTTGAAAAAGAAGCTATTGGCGTTAATTTATCAGGACATCCATTAGATGTTTATGAATCAATGATTGCCAGTGAGCATCTGCAGCATATTGCTGATTTGACAAAAAAAGATCAAAAAGCGACTTTTGTTGGCATCATTGATAATATTCGGCAAACACGCACAAAAAAAGGTGATTTAATGGCTTTCGTTTCATTCTCAGATGTGACTGATACCATCAACGTGACAGTTTTTAGTCGTTTACTGACAAAAGTCAGTGATATTTTAAAAATTGGAACAATCGTTCAAGTTAATGGTAAGGTCGATAGTTATAACGACCGTTTATCAGTAGTTGCCAATCAAATTAATCCAGTGCAACAACCAGCACAAGTATCACCTGGGACTTGGTTTTTACAATTTGATCAAACTCACGATACACCCCAAAACCGCCAAAAAGTAATTGATATTTTAAAAAAATATCATGGAACTAATCCAGTGGTGATTCATTGGCAAAATACCGAAAAAACTCAGCAACTTGATGAAACATTTTGGTTGGGCGATGAAACCGCTATCATACTTGAATTGGCGCCATTATTAGGTTATGATAATGTTATTTTTAGAAGAAGTCATTGATAATTTGCCTTGTATAAATGGCGAAGAATGTATAAAATAGACTTTGGGTAAAGTTGCACAAGCAACAACCAAGACAACTAAGGAGTTATTTAACCATGAAAAAGACGAAAATCGTCTCAACACTTGGTCCGTCATCATCTGATGTCGAAACAATTGTAAAATTGATTCAAGCTGGAGCCAATGTTTTCCGCTTCAATTTCTCACACGGTGATCACGAAGAACATTTGGGTCGTATGAACGCAGTTCATGAAGCCGAAAAGATCACTGGTAAAACAGTTGGTATCTTGCTAGATACCAAAGGTGCTGAAATCCGTACCACAAAGCAAGCTGACGGTAAGATTGAGTTCCATACTGGCGATACATTGCGCATCTCAATGGATGAAAATCTTGAAGGCACAAAGGACAAAATTGCTGTAACATATGCCGGTTTGTTCGATGATGTTAACGAAGGCGGACAAGTCTTGTTCGATGATGGTTTGCTTGGTACAACTGTTGTTGAAAAAGATTCAGCTAACCGCGAACTTGTTGTTCATGTTGACAATGACGGTATCTTGGGTTCACGTAAGGGTGTTAACGCACCTGGTGTGGCAATTAACCTACCTGGTATCACTGAAAAGGATGCTGATGACATTCGTTTCGGTTTGGACCACGAAATCAATTATATTGCTGCTTCATTCGTTCGTAAGCCTGAAGATGTGCTCGAAATTCGTGCATTGTTGAAGGAAAAGAACATGGAACACGTGCAAATCATTCCTAAGATTGAATCACAAGAAGGTATTGATAATCTTGATGCTATTCTTGAAGTTTCAGATGCATTGATGGTACCACGTGGTGACATGGGTGTTGAAATTCCTGCTGAAAATGTGCCTTTGGTTCAAAAAGACATGATTCGCAAGATGAACAAATTTGGTTTGCCAGTTATTACAGCAACACAAATGCTTGACTCAATGGAAGAGAACCCACGTCCTACACGTGCCGAAGCTTCCGATGTTGCCAATGCCGTATTTGATGGTACTGATGCAACAATGTTGTCAGGTGAATCAGCTAATGGTGACTATCCAGTCGAAGCCGTTGCAACAATGGCTGCTATTAATGAAAAAGCTGAAACATCATTGCGTGAAAATGGTCGCCATCAAGATATCATATTTGATGAAAGTGATTCAACAGAAGCTGTTGCTGCAGCTGTTGTGCGTATTGCAAATAGTGTGAACGCTAAGGCAGTTGTAGTATCAACAAATTCTGGTTACACAGCACGTATGGTTTCTAAGCACCGTCCTGATGTTAACGTTTTGGCAGTTACTTATTCAGAACGTGTACAACGTGGCTTGACGTTGAATTATGGTGTTTTGCCAGTTGTTTATGATGCACCTGAAACAATTGATGAAATGATTGCTTTGGCTAAGTCAGCTGTTAAAGAACAAGGTCTTGTTAACTCTGGTGATGCAATCGTAATCGCTGCTGGTGTACCAATGTCACAATCTGGTACAACAAACATGATCACTGTACAAACAGTATAATTTTTAAATAATTTAGTAATAAAAGGCGCTGATGACAACATCAACGCCTTTTTTGTTGGTTAAATAGTGATGTCATAAAACCTATCATAATTCAGCTGTTTAAATTGGTATACCTGATATGATTATCTCAACGAAATAAAGAGGAGCGATGTTTATGAATACAGGAGATTTAGCGTGGGTATTGATTTCAGCAGCACTGGTATGGTTAATGACGCCAGGATTGGCACTTTTCTATGGTGGATTAGGTGAGAAACGTAATCTGTTGCATACAATGTTTGTACCAGTTGTGATTATTGGTATTGCCTCAATAGTTTGGTTTGCTGTGGGTTATTCTTTGGCATTTGGTGGTGAAGGAACTGTTATTGGTAATTTAAACCATGTATTTTTGACGGATGTATCCTTTACAAAATCAACAAAAGGGTTAACGATTCCAGATGGTGCTTTTGCATTGTTCCAAGGTATGTTTCCGATCATTACAGCAGCAATTATTACGGGATCAATTATTGGACGTGTTCGTATTAAAGCTATGATTGTTTTCATGATTTTATGGTTGATCGTTATTTATACGCCGCTAGCACATATGGTTTGGGGTGGTGGTTTCTTAGCACAATTTGGTGCAATTGATTTTGCTGGTGGTACTGTTGTTCACATTTCAAGTGGTGTGACTGGTCTTGTACTAGCTTTGCTTATTGGACACAGACATAACGACAAACATATACCAGTTCGTCCCTCATATGTGTTGATTGGTGGTGCATTATTGTGGGTTGGCTGGTTTGGATTTAACTCAGGGTCTGCATTAGCGGCCAATGGTACAGCCGTATTGGCTTTAGTGAATACATGGTTAGCATCATCAGCAAGCGTCCTAACATGGGGCGTGGTAGAGTATAAAATGCGTGGACGTGCGACGCTAAGTGGTATCACTAGTGCGGGTGTCGCTGGGTTAGTCGTTATCACACCTGCTGCCGGATTTGTAGCGCCTTGGGCAGCTGTAGTAATGGGATTAATTGGTGGATTAGTTGGTTTTGCTGGTATTACTTTTGTCAAGAATAGTTTTGGTTATGATGATACCCTAGATGCTTTTGGTATCCATGGTATCGGTGGTGCAGTAGGTGCAATTTTGACAGGTATTTTCGCTGATAAAAGTGTTGGTGGTGTTGCGGGTTTGGTTAACGGTGATGTATCATTACTCGGCAAGCAACTAGTCGCCATTTTATTTACAGTTGTATTCGTAACAATTGGGACACTAATATTAGCCAAGATTACGGCAGTGATTGCAGCACCCTTACGTTTAACTGAAGAAGAAGAGGAAAAGGGATATGATGCTATTATGCATGATTTAATAGTTGAATGACGGGCATATGCCCTTTTTTTGTGTTAAAATTAGAAGAAATAATAATAAAGGGGATTTGCAATTTGTCAGCACAAATACAGCAAATTTTTACATTTGAAAATTCAGAACAGCAAACAAACCTGATTGGTGCCAATGACAGCTTTTTGAATTTAATTGAAGAAGGTTTAAACGTACAGTTACATGCACGTGGTGACCAAATGACAATCGCTGGTGATGAGAACAATGTTCAACTTGCTAACGCCGTTTTACGTGAACTAACAGGGTTAATTAAGCATCAAATTAATATTTCATCCACAGATGTTGTCAGTGCTGTAACGATGGCACAACGTGGGACATTAGAATATTTTAGTGATTTATATTCTGAAACTTTAATTCGTGATAACAAGGGCCGGGCAGTTCGTGTCAAAAATTTTGGTCAACGGCAATATGTGCAATCAATTCGTAAAAGTGATGTTACTTTCGGTATCGGTCCTGCTGGAACAGGTAAAACTTATTTGGCTGTTGTTATGGCCATTTCATCACTCAAACGCGGGGAAGTCGAACGTATCATCATTACACGTCCAGCTGTTGAAGCGGGAGAGTCTTTAGGGTTTTTACCAGGTGATTTAAAAGAAAAAGTTGATCCTTATTTACGGCCAATTTATGACGCAATGAATGCTATTATTGGATCTGAACAAACACAACGATTAATGGATCGTGGGGTCATTGAAATTGCACCATTAGCGTATATGCGTGGTCGAACACTTGATGACGCTTTCATTATTTTAGATGAAGCACAAAATACCACAAATCAACAGATGAAAATGTTTTTAACGCGTTTAGGTTTTAGTTCAAAAATGATTGTTAACGGTGATATATCACAGATTGATTTGCCTCGTGGTGCTAAGTCAGGCTTAATCGCTGCACAGCGTATTTTAAAAGAGGTTAATCGTATTTCGTTTGTTAACTTTAGCAGTGATGATGTCGTACGGCACCCGGTTGTTGGCCTCATCGTCAATGCTTACGAGGCTGCTGAACAAAAACTAGCAGCCCTAAAAAAGGAGCAAAATAGTTAATGGATTTAGCAATCATTGATCAAACAAAAAAAGGTGTAACACCATATCATCGTGATTTAGTTCAGTCAGTGTTGAATTTTGCTGGAACGGCCTTAGATTTACCTGAAAATACAGAAATGTCCGTGACGTTTGTTAATAATGATGAAATCCAACGTTATAATCAAGAATATCGTGGTGTAGATAAAGTAACAGATGTGATTAGTTTTGCTATTGAGGAAGGAGAGGATGATTTTGCTAACCTTCCTGATAATAGTTGGGCTGATGAAATTGCTAAAAACATTGGTGATATTATCGTTTCAGTCGATGTCATTAGCTCTCAAGCAGAGTATCTTGAACATAGTTATGAACGTGAGCTTGGTTTTTTAGTTGTACACGGTTTTTTGCATCTAAATGGCTATGATCATATGTTAGGTGACCAAGAAGAGAAAGAAATGTTTGATTTACAACGGAAGATTTTAAATGATTATGGCCTCACGAGATAATGAAAAAACAAAATTAGAAGGTGTTCCAGCGAGTGAAAAACATCAAACAACTCGTAACAGCAATTTTTTAAAAGCCATGCGTAACTCGCTAAATGGTATTTGGATGATTTTAGTACGCGAACGTAATATGCGTATCCACATTGTACTAGCATTTCTGATTCTGGTTGCTGGTTTGCATTACGGTATATACCGTGCAGATTGGTTGTGGGTTACGATGGCTGTATTTATTGTTATTTTCAGTGAATTTTTGAATACAATCATTGAAGCTGTAGTGGATTTAGTTGTCGAAAAAAAGTATCATCCACTAGCTAAATTGGCAAAAGATGTTGCGGCTGGGGCAGTATTAGTGGCTGTTGGTGTTGAAATTGTGATTTTGTTATTGATTTTTCAACCCTATGTTTGGCGACAATTTGGTATTGTAACTAATTTTTCGGACTTATTACATCAGTTTCAGAGATAGTGTGGAAAATTATTTTTAGAATTAGGAGAAAGTCGGCCTAGGCGCCGCAAATATTATGACAGAAACCCCATTTAAATCAGGATTCGTTGCCATTATTGGTCGTCCCAATGTTGGCAAATCCACGCTATTGAACCGAATTGTTGGTGAAAAAATCGCCATCATGTCGGACAAAGCTCAGACAACACGAAATAAAATTCAAGGTATTTATACAACTGATAATGCACAGGTTGTTTTCATTGATACGCCAGGTGTTCATAAGCCACAGAATTCATTAGGTGATTTTATGGTGAAGTCAGCTTTTTCTGCTTTACATGAAGCAGATGCGATTTGGTTTATCGCTGATGCTTCTATGCCACGTGGGCGTGGCGATGATTTTATTATTGATCGACTAAAAGATGTTAAAAATACACCAATTTATTTGTTAATCAATAAAGTTGATTTAGTGTCACCACAAGATTTATTAACAATTATTGCTAGTTATCAAGAAGATGCGATTGATTGGACGGAAGTCTTTCCTATATCTGCACGTGAAGGTGATAATGTGCCTGAGCTATTAGGTAATATTGTCGATAGCTTAGATGAAGGCCCACAATATTTTGATGCTGATCAATTAACAGATCATCCAGAGCGTTTTGTGATTGGTGAATTAATTCGTGAAAAAGTATTACAATTGACACGACAAGAGGTGCCGCATTCTGTTGCTGTGGTAATTGACAAAATTGCGCGTGAAAACGAAGAAAAAATTCATATACAGGCTTCAATAATTGTAGAACGTCCGACACAAAAAAACATTATCATTGGTAAACAAGGTACAATGATAAAAGAAATTGGAACACGTGCACGTAAAGACATTGAAAGCTTAATGGGTGATAAGGTATTTCTCGAAACATGGGTTAAAGTAGAACCACGTTGGCGTGATCGACCACAAGCACTACAAACATTAGGTTATCGTTCAGAAGACTATTAATACTGCAGTTGTTAACACCAGGGTGTTTGTAAATCAATATTATTAAAAGTTCTTATGTATTATTCTGATTTGCAATTTTTGAGTGATTCAAATGATAGTAGGAGTTTTCGCTGAAATCAGTTCATCTTGGTGCGTTTGATTTATGAGATAGCTGCTTGTGGTAATCGGTTTATAATTGCAAACCATTCAACGGTATTAATGGCGATTCTTGATATTGAATTAATTCAGGTTTTTAAAACGAATTATGATGATAATGATATTGTGCAATTATGACGCCGATTTTTAGACAATTCGTATCAGTTTATGCATTATTTATTAGAGTGACTAATGACAGTAATTACAGGAATTGTACTATATACACGACAATATAAAGATAATGATTTGTTGGTTCGCATACTTACTGAAACACGTGGGTTGTGGACTTTTTTGGCGCGTGGTGCAAAAAAGCCAAAATCGCATCTTGCAGCAGGTGTGCAACCTTATAATTTTATTACGTTCGAAGGGGCATTTCCAGCTCGTGAAAGCGGCTTAGGATATATAAATAATGTTCAAAGAGCAACAATATATCCTCGTTTAGTTGAAGATATTGAAGCCAATGCCTATGCGGCTCTCATTGCCAGCCTGATTAACGCCACCTTTGAGGAAGGTGACCAAATTACGCGTTGGTATAATCAGCTTTTGTTAGCACTTCAAAAATTAGATGACGGCTTGGATCCACAAATTATTGCTAACATATTTGAAATTCAATTATTAGTACCTTTAGGCGTTGCGCCTAATTGGAAAGCAGATCCATTAAGCGGTCAAGTAGACGGTAGCTTTGATTATTCCGAAAAGTATAATGGTATTCTTTCAGAGAATCATTACAGTTTGGATGATCATCGTTTAATGTTAGACCAAAAAACAATATTCTATTTACGCCAATTTAGTGTGATTGATTTTAGACAAGTACATGAAATAAAGGTGTCAGCAGCCACAAAACGAGGATTACAACGTGTGATTGATTATATTTATGATAATCAAGTTGGATTAAAACCACGTGCTAAAACCTTTATTGAGCAGATGCATTTATGGCAAAATACACTCATTAATTTTAGACAAAAGGGGAACGCAAAGAATGACAATTAAAAAAATATTGGTTTTGCATACTGGTGGCACAATTTCAATGCATGAAGATGAAGATGGTGATGTGGAAACAGGCACTGAAAATCCATTAAATGGTGCTACTGTTCAACTACCTGATGCAGAATTAACTGTTGAAAGTATTTTTAATTTGCCGAGTGAACATATTGGACCACGGCATATGTTGCAATTACAGCAACGTATTTTGAAAACAAAAAACAGTTTTGATGGTGTTGTGATTACACATGGTACGGATACATTAGAAGAGACGGCATTCTTTTTGGATAGTACCTTATCAGTTGACTTTCCTATTGTGATTACAGGCGCTATGCGATCATCTAATGAATTGGGATCTGACGGACTTTATAATTATCAATCAGCTTTACGTGTTGCAGCGGATAAGAATTCGCGACACCGTGGTGTGATGGTTGTCATGAACGATGAAATTCATGCTGCACGATTTGTTACTAAAACGCATACCACAAACGTTGCTACTTTTGGATCACCAATCAGTGGGACGATGGGGTTACTGACAAAACGCCGTATAATCTTTTTTTATCAGTTAGCGCCACGACAAGTTTTCCCAATAACATCTGTTGATCAAAATATTCCAGTATTGGAAGCATATGCTGGAATGGATGGGCAGCTCTTAGAATTATTAGCCGCGGCAAATGTTGATGGTGTCATTATCAAGGCTTTTGGGGCGGGTAATTTATCTAAAGAGGCTGCAAATGGTGTCTCGTTACTCCTATCACAACACATTCCAGTTATAATTGTTTCTCGTAGTTTTAATGGCGTTGCTGAGCCGGTTTATGATTATCTTGGCGGCGGGGTTCAGTTGGAAAAAGCTGGTGCTATCTTTGTGACAAGTATTAATGGACCAAAAGCACGTTTGAAATTGATGATTGGTTTATCAAATCATTTAAATCATGTTGACTTGCAAACATATTTACGCAATTCATGATTACTCATCATAAAAAAGCTGAGATTGTCCTAGACAATCTCAGCTTTTTCAATGTTATACCATTTTAAAAATATTATCATAAATTGCTTTAACTGCACGTTCAGCTAAATCGGGTTGGATCCCTAACATAATAGAAATTTCACTAGCACCTTGGTTAACCATCTGTAGGCTAATACCGTGTTCTTTTAGGGGTGTGACAATATCTGTTAATGCACCAATTCGATTACGCATACCTTCACCGACGACCATGATGATACCATAACTAGGTAGCCATTTTAAAGTATCAGGTTTAATCGTTGCTGCAATATCTTCTAACATACCATCAACTTGTTCTTGCGTTAACAAAGTTTTGTCAAAAATAATTGTCAAATCATCAATTCCAGATGGCATATGTTCATAAGAAATATTGTGCTTCTTTAAAATTTCTAGAATACGTAATGTGAAGCCTACTTCTTTATTTAATAGGTAGCGGTGCAAATACAAAGCCGAAAATCGATTTGAATTTGCAATACCAGTGACTGGGCGTGTTTGTTGTACTTCGGTGGGTGGCACAATGAAAGTACCAGGTGCTTCGGGGTCATTTGTATTTTTAATATTAATCCGAATACCACCTTGAATGGCAGGTATGATTGCTTCATCATGAAATACAGCAAACCCAGCATATGATAATTCACGCATTTCATCATAAGTCATTTGTTTAATAGCCGCGGGATTTTCAATAATGCTTGGGTTAACAGCATATATCGCACTAACGTCTGTAAAGTTTTCATACAAATCGGCACTTAGTCCACGTGCCATAATTGCACCAGTAATATCTGATCCACCACGCGAAAAAGTTGCTATGTCGCCATTTTCAGTGTAGCCAAAGAAACCCGGAACAATTAATCTTTCGCTGGTACTTAAATCTAATTCAGCAATGGTGTTATAAGATTTTGTATCAAAAGTGGCGGAACGGGCATTATCATCAACACGTAAGCCAATTTCCTTGGGGTCAACAAAACGTGCAGGTACACCTAAATGAGTGAAAACTTTAGCGATTAATTGTGCATTAAGATACTCACCATGGGCTGCAAACGCTGCAAAAAGATAGTCAAACGAACGGTAATGTTTACGCGCAAGATGATCAATTTGTTCATCAATATCAGCTAATTCATAGGCAGGTAAGTCAAAATGATTACCAATAGCATGATAACGGTCTTTAATCGTTTCAATGATGTCTGTTGCATCGGTGTCTTCAATAGTGGCTTTAGCATATGTCAACAGTAAATCCGTGACTTTAGTATCATCTTTAAAACGTTTTCCTGGTGCAGAAACAACGATAACTTTTCTTGTATCATCTGCTTTAATAATGTCAAATACACATTGTAATTGATGGCCATCGGCGAGTGAGGATCCACCAAATTTTGATACTTTCATGTTTATGATCTTCTTTCTGTAGTAATACTTAATCCTTGAAAATCAGGTTCAAGTTGCAAAATTTTACCGGGTAAATTTGCTGCTGATAGTGCGTCAATCAATTGCTGGGTATCTTTTTTAGGTACAATAGTGATAATTGTAGGACCAGCGCCCGATAGATAGGTACCAATTATATCTAGGTGATGTGCAATATCACGAATAGTAGATAATTCAGGAACTAAATGTTGGCGAGCTGTCTCATGGAATAGATCTTTTTCTATCAGTTCACGAGCTGTATTAAAATCATCGACATTGAGTGCTGCGATTAATGTATTACTAATTGCACTAGCTGCAGTACTCGTTTTGAATGGTAAGTTTGCTGGTAAAGCTTTGCGTGCATTGGATGTCATGAGCTTATAATTTGGAATAAATGTGACAAAATTAATATTTCGGGGTAAATGTAAGGGTGCATGATAGACACGAGAGCCATCATAATAAGCTGATACACCGCTACCAAATAATGCCGGTGCAACATTATCAGGATGACCTTCTAATGCAGTAGCATGATCCAATAGCTCCTCGTTGTCTATATTTAAATGTGCCAATGCTTTAGCCATCGCTAAACCAGCTAATAGTGCTGATGAAGATGAACCAAGCCCGCGTGCGAGAGGAATATCTGAGCTGACACGAATACGATGAGGCATTAAATCGGGGACCAATGATAAAGCAGTTTTGACAATAAAATTCGTCTCATCATGTGGCATATCTTCTTGATAGTCATGTTCAACCAACCATTGCTCTGTTGCTTCATATATATTTAAAGTTAAATAGAGATTTAAGGCGATGCCTAGTGAGTCAAATCCAGGGCCAATATTTGCTGTAGTAGCTGGAACAGTTATTTTAATCATGAAAATATTTTATACTCCGCGGCTAAATTTATACCATCAGCATTTCGAATCGTTGTACGAATCACATTTAATTGTGCATCACTTGCTGGGTGAGTTAATGCAACAAGACGAGCTGTTCCGTTTGCAGCAGGTGTCTGTTTTAAGTCAGTGAAACTGATTTTTGCTGCAGCGAACATACCGGTTACTGAATACATTGCGCCAGGTGTATCGTCAACTTCAACAACAATAAAACGTCGCGCAACCCGTTGTGAAGGTTTTGCCAAATTCAGGTCTTGGTTAAAGGAATTAAATGGTCGTCCAGGTGTGTTTAATGCAAGGTCAGTTGCCACATTAGTTAAGTCGCTAAGGACGGAATTAGCTGTTGGCATTTCACCAGCTCCAGGACCGTACAACATGACCTCACCGACAGACTCGCCATTAACCAATACAGCGTTATTTTCATTATTCACAGTTGCCAATGGATGTGTAAAGGGGACTAGATGAGGTGCAACTTCAATACTGATGGCTTCTTTGGTATCGCCAACACGTTGTGCAACACCCAGGAGCTTGACAGCGTAACCGAAACTATTAGCGTCAGCAATGTCTGTGTCCGTTAGATTGGCAATACCATTTATCGTCAGGTCACCTAAGACTGGCTGAATACCAAAGGCAAAGTTCGATAGAATAATTAATTTAAAGGCAGCATCGAAGCCTTCAACATCGTTAGTTGGATCAGATTCGGCAAATCCTTTATCTTGAGCCAATTTCAAAGCTTCAGCATAGGATAAGTTATTGATTGCCATTTGTGTCAAAATAAAGTTACTCGTACCATTAATGATACCAGCCACACGTGATATTTCATCAGCTGTAAAACTTGAAGCTAATGTGCGTAAAATAGGAATACCACCAGCAACTGCGGCTTCAAAGAACAAATCGACACCGTTTGCTTCTGCAATAGCAACTAACTCTTGTCCGTGACTAGCAATTAAGTCTTTATTGGCAGTAACAACATGTTTTTTAGCATTTAGTGCGCGTTTAATAATGTCGTACGCCTGATCTAATGTCCCCATCACTTCAACCACAATCTGAATATCATCATTGTCTAAAATATCTGATGCATTATCTGTGATTGGAAAGTCTTGTGTAAATCCATGACGGGGTTTATTAAGATTGTGCACCACTGCGTGCTTAACAGTTAAGCGGGAACCTGTCCTTTTGGTTATTTGGTCCATATTTTCTTGTAAAATTTTGACGACACCACTGCCGACCGTACCTAAGCCGAAAAGCCCAATTCCAATGTCCATATTTTCTTCCTTTAAACAGTTATTCTTACAATTCTATCATTTTACTTCATAAAATTAAAGTTTTTTGTTATAATTTAACTCAATAATATAAAAGGATGTGGCATACAATGAATTATGTGTCAACACGTGGCCAAGCGCCAAGAGTTACAGCAAGCCAGGCAATTTTGGCAGGTATCGCGCCAGATGGTGGGTTATATGTACCAGAATCATGGCCAACACTGGATTTAGATTGGTCAGCTTTACAAAACCAAACATATAGCGATATTGCAACGCAAGTTTTTGATGCCTTTTTTGATGATTTTAGTGTTTCTGAAATTGATTATGTTATTCAGAAAGCATATGGTAAACAATGGGCGAATGAGAATGTCGTATCATTGCATGGTGAAAATAATTTAACCTATATTGAATTATTTCATGGACCAACGTTGGCTTTTAAAGATGTTGCTTTGCAGATATTGCCACATTTAATGACGACAGCAGCTAAAAAGCAATCCCAAAACGAAAAAATTGTTATTTTAACGGCTACCTCTGGTGATACGGGAACTGCTGCTATGAGTGGCTTTGGCAATGTCGACCAAACGGAAATTGTGGTCTTCTATCCTGAAGTTGGTGTCAGTGATGTACAACGTCAGCAAATGCAAACAGAAGCTGCTACTAATGCGCATGTGATTGCTATAACTGGTAATTTTGATGATGCTCAAAAAGCTGTTAAATCATTATTATCAGATGAGAAATTGATAAAAGAATTACAACAACATCATCAGCGTTTTTCATCAGCTAATTCAATCAATATTGGGCGATTAGTGCCACAAATTGTTTATTATTTGTATGCTTACGCGCAATTAATCAAAAAAGGCACCATTCAATCCGGTGATGCGATTAATATTACTGTACCAACAGGGAATTTTGGAAATGTACTGGCTGCATACTATGCTAGCCAAATTGGATTGCCAGTCAAAGAATTTATTGTGGCTTCCAATGAAAATAATGTGCTAACTGATTTTTTTGAAACTGGTACTTACGATCGTGACCGTGCGTTTAAAGTAACCAATGCACCAGCAATGGATATTTTAGTTTCAAGTAATTTGGAGCGCTTGTTGTATTTTGTTAGTGGGCGTAATAGTGAAGAAGTGAACCAATATATGACATCGTTAGCAAATGATGGTAAATATACTTTGACGTCCGCAACCAGATCGAATTTAGATAAGTTTACCGTTGGGTTTGCGACACAGACTCAAGTGCTAGAGACAATTAGACGTGTGGCGCAGGAAGAAAACTACATTATTGATCCACATACAGCAGTTGGGCGTTATGTTTATGATCAACTAAAGCCAACTGGTACAACTTTATTGGCAGCAACAGCAAGTCCTTATAAATTTCCACAAACTGTGTTGGAGGCACTTAACCAAGTTCCAGATACTGGAAAAGCAGGGTTGAAACAATTGTCTGATGTCACACAGACTGACATACCAGCTCAAGTTGCGGATTTATTTGCTCGACCAATTTTGCATAAGAGTACTATTGATCCAGAACAAATATCTCGAACATTGCGTCAAGAAATCCTATAAAGACGAACGATATTAAGATATTTCTCTCGATATTTAGTATTTATCTTAATTATTGGACGCCATTAACTCTTGAAATACGTTATAATTAAGTTATCATCTATTAGGAGAAAAATATGTCATTTAAAACACTTGATCCGCAAGTTTGGAGCGCAATTCAGCAGGAAAGTGCTCGTCAAAATCGTACTATTGAGTTAATTGCATCTGAAAACTTCGCTTCCCGAAGTGTTCGTGCAGCTCAAGGCTCTGTTTTAACAAATAAGTATGCAGAAGGGTATCCTAACAAACGTTATTATGGGGGTACGGAATACGTTGACGTTGTTGAACAATTGGCAATTGACCGTTTGAAGATGTTATTTGGAGCTGAATATGCCAATGTTCAACCACATTCAGGTTCGCAAGCTAATGCTGCAGCATATATGGCATTTTTGAAACCTGGCGATCGCATATTAGGTATGGATTTAGCTGCTGGTGGTCATTTAACACATGGGGCCAAAGTGTCATTTTCTGGTCAAGTTTATGAATCACATACGTATGGTTTGGATCCAGAAACTGAACTATTAGATTATGAAGCAATTGCTCAAATAGCACGTGAAGTTAAACCACAAATGATTGTGGCGGGCGCATCAGCCTACTCACGCACGATTGATTTTACTAAATTCCGCGCGATTGCAGATGA
This sequence comes from Leuconostoc carnosum, assembly GCF_007954525.1. NCBI lineage: Bacteria > Bacillati > Bacillota > Bacilli > Lactobacillales > Lactobacillaceae > Leuconostoc > Leuconostoc carnosum. Next base: position 107,256 of record NZ_CP042374.1, read on the forward strand.
AGTAGGCGCATATTTAATGGTTGATATGGCTCATATTGCTGGCTTAGTTGCGGCAGGGTTACATCCCAATCCAGTTGGCGTAGCTGATGTGGTGACGTCGACTACGCACAAAACACTGCGTGGACCACGTGGTGGTATTATTTTGTCGCAAGAAAAATACGCAAAAAAAATCAATTCAGCTATTTTCCCTGGTTCACAAGGCGGACCTTTAGAACATGTGATTGCAGGTAAGGCAATTTCTTTTGGTGAAGCACTCCAACCAGAATTTAAAACATATGCAGCTCAAATTATTAAAAATGCGCAAGCAATGACTGATGTTTTCAATGAAACTTCGGATATTCGTGTTGTTGCTGGCGGTACTGATAATCATCTATTTAATTTGGATTTGACGCAAACAAGCTTGAACGGTAAACAAACACAAGAGTTGTTAGATAGTGTATCCATTACAACCAATAAAGAAGCTTTGCCAAATGAAAAGTTGAGTCCATTTGTAACTTCTGGTATCCGTATTGGTACAGCGGCAATAACAACACGCGGCTTCAACGAAACTGAATCTCGACAGGTAGCCGAATTAATTGTGACAGCTATTCATAATGTTAATGATGCCAAAGTTTTGCATGAGGTTAAACAAGCTGCAGAAAAATTGGCAATGGCACATTTGTTTGAGTAATTAGTACAATGAATTTATTCGAAAACATAAAATATGGACGATAAAGTAAAATTACGGCAGCAACAAAAACAGCGTTTAGCTGACTATAGAGGGCTAGAACGTCTGGAAGAAGAAAAAAATTTACACGAGTTACTATTTCAATCAAATCAGTGGCAGCTGGCTAAAGTTGTCGCATTAACGCTTAGCTTGCCAGTTGAATTCAATACTGCGCCCATTATTCAACGTGCTTGGCAGGACAAAAAGCAAGTAGTTGTTCCTAAAATTGTGGCAAATCAGATGTTTTTTGTTCTTATTACACCAGACTCAACTTATAAGTCAGGTATGATGTCAATTCTAGAACCAGTTAATGATGTACCATTTGATAAACAAGCCATTGATTTAGCTATTATTCCAGGTCTTGCATTTACACGTACTGGGTATCGTTTAGGTTATGGTGCAGGATACTTTGATCGATTTTTGAGTGATTTTCATGGCAAAACAATTGCTTTAGCTATGAAACCTCAGTTGGTCGACTATTTGCCAATTGAACCACATGATGAGCAAGTTGAATATATTTTAAATTCAAATATGGCAGTCATAATGGATTTTTGGCGCGGCTATCTAAAACAAGAATCATTATCACTAGACACACCGTTACCTGTTTTTGACATGTTTGGAAATGAAGGATTGGCTGATGAATTAGCCACGTTAATTGCTGATGGTACAAAAACGGCTACTGCTAGCTGGTATGATGGTTATTTAATTGATAATGAACCAGTCCCAGTTAAAAATAGTTACTTTATTGTGCTAAACAGCAAAAAATTACCAGTTGCTATCATCCAAAATACAGACGTAACGATTGCTAGTTTTGATGAGGTCAACTCGGAACACGCTTATCTAGAAGGTGAGGGTGATCGTTCATTAAATTATTGGCGCACAGTACATCAAAATTTTTGGGAATCAGAGTTAGCGATGTATGATGTGACATTTAATGAGAAAATAAAAGTGGTATTGGAACGATTTAAAGTTGTGTATCAATAGTAATAGAAAATCAGGTTTTGAATTAATTTTAATAAAAAAGCCATTCACCTTTGAAAGTGAATGGCTTTTTTAGTCAACCAATGGCAAAATATTGACAATTGAAATACGGTCGCTATCATCATGCTTGAGTCGTTCAATTATCTCATGATACCGGCGTTCGGATAGCGCTTCTTTTGTGTCAAATTCTAAAATACGATTGTCAATACGATTAGTCGTACTAGGATATTGTTCAACACGATAAATGATGAGTAACTTTTTGTAGGCAAAAGGTTGGACAATCATGCCCTCTAAATGTTCATCAACACGTTCGCTTGTTTGATTAGCGATATTATTTTCTATGGCTGCTTTTGTTTTTTTAAATAGTGTCATTATTTCATCTCTGTCGTATTTTTTGTGTAAGTGGTTAGACCACGAACGATAGCGGTGGCAATTTCTTTTTGATAACGTGCTGTGCGAATATGTTTGAAGTCAGAATGATTATTGATATAGCCTAATTCAAGTAAAGTGGCTGGTCTGGTAACGTTGTTTAAAACAACATATTGAGCAGTATCCATACCACGATTTTTCAGAGGTAAGCTGTTTAAAGAATCGTGTAGCGATTTGGTCAATGCCTGACCATTTTTATGATAATAATACTGTGATATGCCAGTAGCAGTTGTTGATGAGTTTTCATTATTAGAATGATCAAAATGAATAGAAATTTGGGCATCTGCTTTGTACTTTTCGGCTAGTCGTGGGATATGTAGTAAAGGAATCAATGTATCAGAATCACGTGTCATGAGCACACGCGCACCTGTATGTTCCAACGCTTTTCTCATATGCCGAGCGGTACGTAATGTATAAGTCTTTTCAAAATGTTTACCATCGGTTGATATTGAGCCAGTATCGCCAGGAAAGCCTTGGTATTTTTTATTAGGATCACCACCATGCCCTGGATCCAAAACAATCGTAGCCTCACTTAATGGGGTCGCTTTATTTAGGGTACGAGACTCGGCAACCCAACTAGCAACCCAACCAACTTTTTCATTATCAGTGCGGCGCACTTGATACCAGCCATGCGCTCTTTTCATAATAATTAAACTAGATCCACGCTTTAAAGCAGAAAGTGCGTGATAATTTCTACCTGGTCCACTGCGGAACTGAACGCCTTCAGGGCGTGTTGTTATTTTATTTTTAGTGGCCAGAGAATAAACTAAGCCAAAGGTCATGATTAAAACGAAGGTTGTTATTATAATACCAATTAAATTGCTTAAAAGCCATTTCTTTATCATCAATTTTACCTACTTCAGCAAATTTTGCCGTGTGATAATATTGTATCATATTTCAATTTAAACAAGCATTTCTCTTAGTTTCAAAAGATGTTACAATATGGGTATAATATAATTTATGAAAACAATTAAAGGTTAAAAGGTAGACGCGATGTCAAAAACAATGGCAGTAAACGCCGGTAGTTCTTCACTTAAATTTCAACTTTTAGAAATGCCTGAAGAAAAAGTACTTATGCAAGGAATCATCGAACGTATTGGACAAGAAAGCGCTGAGATTACAATCAAGTATGGTGCAGATATTGAACCAAAGCGTTTGATAGGTACTGAAGATGGTCATGTTTCACTCACAAAGAATGGGGGCCAAAAGTATGAGCACGAAACAATGATTAAGGATCATCATCAAGCGATTGATTTCTTACTTCAAAAGTTAACAGATTTAGGAATTGTTGAAGATTTTAGTGAAATTTCAGGTGTTGGGCATCGTGTTGTGGCTGGTGGTGAGTGGTTTAATCAATCGGTTGTCGTCGATGATGATGTGTTGAGTAAAATTGATCGCTTGGCCGACTATGCGCCACTGCATAACCCAGCAAATGCCATGGGTATTCGTGCTTTTCAGAAACTGTTACCTGATGCCTTATCCGTAGCAGTTTTTGATACTTCATATCATCAAACAATGCCAGAAAAGAACTATCTTTATAGTATTCCCTATGAATATTATACGCGCTATGGTGCACGTAAATATGGTGCACACGGTACGTCGCATCGTTATGTGACGGAACGAGCTGCCAAAATATTGGATATTCCACTCGAAAAGTTTAATGCGATTTCTTTCCACTTGGGTGCAGGTGCTTCTGTGACTGCGATTAAAAATGGTAAATCTTATGATACATCAATGGGATTCACGCCGTTGGCTGGCTTGACAATGGCTACTCGCTCTGGTGATGTTGATCCATCTTTGATTTATTATATTCAAGAACGTGAAGGCTTGACAAATGCTGAAATGTTACAAGTCTTGAATACGAAATCAGGTTTATTAGGTATATCAACAATTTCTAGTGATATGCGTGATTTAGAAGGCGTACAAGAAACTAATTTCCATGCAGACTTAGCTTTAAATATGTTCTATGATCGTGTTATTCGTTATGCAGGACAATATTTTGCTGAGTTGGGGCGAGTCGATGCGCTTATCTTTACTGCGGGTATTGGTGAAAATGATGCAGTGACACGCGCTAAAGTATTAGAGGCTTTAGCTTTTGCCGGGGTTAAAGTGGATTCAGCTGCAAATAATGTACGTGGTAAAGAAACCGTGATAACAACTGTAGACTCATCAGTTGCAGGTTTGCTAATTCCAACAAATGAAGAATTGATGATTGCAAGAGATGTTGAAGCATTGAAATAAAAATTATTCTGATCGTCATGAATTCATATTACATAAAGTGTAGCAGTGGTGCTACACTTTTTTTATTAGCTAATGACAGTCTATCCTTGGGGGGGAGGGCAAATGAAGTTTCTTAAATTATGTTTTAAAAATTGGATTATGCCAATCGCTATTGGTATAACCATAGCGGTATTAATACAAAAATTTATAGTTATTGGAGCAACTGTTGACGGTCTTTCAATGATGCCTAATTTGTCTAATAACGAAAAAGTTATTGAGAGTAAATTATCCACTATCAAGCGCGGGGATGTGGTTGTTTTTGATGCGCGCGATGAAGATCCAGCTATTTCAGCTGGGAAAAAATATTATGTCAAAAGAGTGATCGGCATCGGTGGGGATACTGTTGAACAACGGAATTCAAAGTTATTTGTTAATGGTAAAGAAGTCAACCAATCTTACATTGATTTTTACCAGCAGTCAGAAGGAACCGGACTGAACTGGCAGTTATCTAATTTATCAAAAAGACATGCTTGGCAAGAGAAAGATCAAAATCAAACACGTGTTCCAAAAGGGACATATTTTGTGCTTGGAGACAATCGTATGCTATCCAATGATAGCCGATCGTATGGCTTTATAGATAAATCTCATATTTTAGGGAAAGCAATTGTGCCATTTTGGCGACAAAATAAACAAGCTAAGAAAAATATTAATCACCAAGCTAAATCATTTTTTGTTAATTAGTATTTTGAGATGACAATTAAATTCAAGCGTACTTAAGAATCATTAGGAAAAATGTACAACAAAAAGACTGAGTTTGATATACTCAGCCTTTTTGTTATAGTACCTTTAATTGACCACGTACTTCTTCAAGTGATTGGTAACCTTTTTCTTCAAGAATAGCTGTCAATTCACGCTCTAAACGATCAAAAACAGTAATACCTTCAATAGCGAGTTGCGAACCAACTTCTACCAAATCAGCACCGCAAAGAATATGATCATAAACATCACGACCTGTGGTGACACCACCTGTACCAATAATTTTAATATCAGCATTTAAACGTTGTCTCAATGCCCGTACGTTAGCGAGAGCAGTTGCTTTAACAAGTGTACCACCGATGCCACCGAATCCGCCTTTGGGCTTGATGACAACCGTATCTGAGTCCTCATCAATTACCAAGCCATTGCCAATAGAATTAATGGTGTTGACAAATGCTAGAGGGAATTGATTTAGAATGTCTGCGATCATATCGAAATGCACAATATCGAAGTATGGCGGTAACTTAACGCCGAGCGGTTTTTTAAAGAATGCAAAGGCTTCACTTAAAATTTGTTGAGTCGCTTCAAAATCATAAGCAGTTTGTGGTTTACCTGGCACATTAGGACAAGAAAGATTCAACTCAATTAAGCCATCAAAATCAGAATTTTGCAATTGATGTAACATATCTAAATTTTCTTGTTTAGATAAACCGGCTATTGAGAAAAAAATAGGTTTTTGACTAGGATTAGTTGACACATAGTCTAGATAGTAGTTAAAGCCTTCATTGGGTAATCCCATGGAATTAATTGTGCCAAGATGATTAGGCAGTTCATAATAGCGTGGTGCTGGATTTCCTGGACGATGATCAGCAGTAGCTGATTTTGTGACTACGGCACCAGTGTATGAGGATGATAACACTGTGTTAAGCTCTTCATTTGTCTGACACATGACACCAGCAGCGTTTAGTAGAATGTGGTCAAAGTGGTGATTTTGTATGTTAGCCGTGAGTTGCATAATTTGTCTCCTATGATGACTAATTGGTGTGCGATTGGTTCAGATCATATTACTAAAAGATTTATCTTAGTATATCAAAAAAATAACCGGATAAAAAGGACGAATGTTGAGTATAATAAGAATATGAAACAATTTAGAATAGAAAACTTAAAAAGTACATATGGCGAGAAGGTGTTATTTAATAACATCTCATTTTTGATTACAGAAGGGGATCGTATTGGATTAATTGGTGTTAATGGCTCTGGTAAAACATCATTACTTAATGCGATTTCTGGCATAAATCCAGCTGACTCTGGTACGATTACGAAGCCTAATGACTATACTATCGGCTATTTAATGCAAAATCCTATTTTGGATGATGATGCTTTAGTGATGGATGCCATCTTTTCAGGGAACCAACCAGTTTTTCAAACCATTCGACAATATTCATATGCGTTAAAGCGTTTTAGTGACGATCCGACTGATGAAAAAATTGCACAGCAATTCGAGGATGCACAAAACGCCATGGATCGCGATGAAGCTTGGACGACAGAGGCGCAAGTTAAAGCTATTTTAACACAGTTGCATATGCCAGATTTGTATCGTAAAGTTGGTGAGCTCTCTGGTGGGCAACGCAAACGTGTTGGTCTGGCACAAGTATTAATTGAAGCACCTGATTTGTTGATTTTAGATGAACCAACGAACCATTTGGATTTTGATTCAATTGCTTGGCTGGAAAAGTATCTATCTAGTTATAAGGGCGCTGTTTTGACCGTAACACACGATCGCTATTTCTTGGATGCTGTTACAACGAGAATATTTGAACTATCGTTTGGTGATTTATTCGAGTACAAAGGTAATTATCAAGCCTATATGGTAGGTAAAGCTGAACGTGTCGAACAGGGTAAGGTAACCGAACACAAGCAACAGCAACTTTATAAACAGGAACTAGCTTGGATGCGTAAATCTGCACGTGCTCGTAGTACAAAACAAACTGCACGAGAAAATGCATTTGCCGAATTAGAATCACAAATGGGAACATTGCAATTAGATGATAATGTGACTGTCAATCTTGGTCAGCAACGTTTAGGGAAAAAAGTCATTGTTATTGAAAATGCTACGATTAAATTTGATAACAAAACTATTTTAGACCACTTCGACTTACGCGTATCAGCTGGAGACCGGATTGGGATAACTGGTGAAAATGGCGCAGGAAAGTCAACATTTTTAAATGCTATTGCCGGTAAAATGCCATTAACCAGTGGTGTGATTGAAATTGGTGAAACCGTTAAATTAGCTTATTACACGCAAGTTACTGAAGAAATTCCAGATGATAAACGTGTCATTGCTTATCTATCTGATGTGGCAAGTTCTGTCACTGATAAAAATGGCAATTTAGTGAGTGTGTCGGAATTGCTAGAACAATTTTTGTTTCCGCCATTCATGCATGGCACGTTAATTCGCCAATTATCAGGGGGCGAAAAAAAGCGCTTATATTTGTTGAAACTGCTTTTGCAACAGCCAAATGTGTTATTGCTAGATGAGCCAACAAACGATCTTGATATTGGAACACTGACTGTGTTAGAAGATTTCTTATCGGGGTTTGCAGGCGCAGTTATTACTGTTTCGCATGACCGTTATTTCTTGGATAAAGTTGCTAATCAACTTTATATGTTCCAAGGTAACGGTGTGATTGAACGTTATGACGGTTTGTTCAGTCAGTACCTCGCGACACATACTGACGTTAAAGAGAATATAATAGACAATAAAGAACTTGTAGCAAAGAAAAAGCCTATTGTAACCGAAAAAAAGAAATTGAGTTATAACGAAAAGAAGGAATGGGAAACGATTGAAGACGACATTGCCAAACTTGAAAATCGATTGGATGAAATTCCTGATGAGATGACCAAATATGGCACGGATTATATTAAATTAGGTGACTTACAAAAAGAAAAAGATGATATTGAAGCTAAGCTGGATGAAAAAATGAACCGATGGGAATATCTCAGCGAAGTTGTTGAAAGTGAGTAATATTGGCATAGTTCACATCAGTAAGCTGTGCCAATTCTAGAAGTTTTAATATTTATTTGATGTTCTATTTTGTGATAAGTGGTTAATCATATCGTATTATTTTCCTGAGGGGAAACGATTATGAACTTAAATCAACAACTGTTAGCTATTCATTTAACCACTGGAATTGGTGTAAAAACAGAAACACAATTAATTAACATGATTAATCGAGATCAAGCACCCACAGTTTTTCCGTGGTCGTTGGACTTCATTTTAAAAGTAACTAATACAGCCTATCATGCAAAAATACGGGCAACTTACAGTACTGCAGTGGAGCGTGCTAGTCTCTTTTTGGCTGAATACATCACTTATTTTGATGATGCTTATCCCCAACGGTTGCGAGAAATATTTGAACCGCCATTAATTTTATTTTATAAGGGGCATTTAGAAGCACTAAAGTTACCAAGTCTATCGGTTGTGGGCACACGAACTGCAACTTCTTATGGTTTATCAACCTTGCGACAGTTATTACCACCAGTCATTAGACTACACGTAGCTATTGTATCCGGTTTGGCACAGGGTATTGACGTCATGGCACATCAAATTACTTTTTCAAAATCAGGTATACCAATTGCAATTATTGGTACTGGAATTGATGTGGCGTATCCAACTAGAAATGAAAGTTTACAAAAGCAAATCACGCAACAAGGATTAGTATTGAGTGAGTATCCAGAAGGCACTCAGCCGCATCGTTCGCATTTTCCGGCACGCAATCGCATCATTGCTGGCTTATCTTCTGCCACGTTAGTTGTTGAAGCTAAGATAAAGTCGGGTAGCCTCATTACTGCTAATATGGCATTACAAAATAATCGTGAAGTGCTTGCTATTCCAGGTTCAATTTTTTCTGAAAATTCACAAGGGACGAATGAATTATTAAGTTTAGGCGCAAAAACAGTGACAAAAGCACAAGATATTGTAGAAAGTATCCAATTACTTGACACAATCTGATATGCTAGATACTAATAAGTAAATTGTAAGGCATATTATTAACTATGGTAGAAGTTAAAAAGAAAACTACAGAAAAAAAATCAGTAGCCAAGAAATCAACAAGACGAAAGTCTAAGAAGGTTAAAAAAAATCTTGTTATTGTTGAAAGTCCTTCGAAGGCGAAAACAATTGAAAAATATCTCGGTAGCACATATAAAGTTGTTGCTAGTTTAGGTCATATTCGCGATTTACCAAAATCAACATTAGGTGTTGATGTGGCAAATGATTATGAACCGAAGTACATTAATATTCGTGGAAAAGGGGATGTTATCAAAGGCCTACGCAAAGAGGCCAAAGCAGCCAAAAAAGTTTATCTGGCTAGCGATCCGGATCGCGAAGGTGAAGCAATTGCCTGGCATTTACAGCATATTCTAGATTTAGATCCGGAACAACCTAATCGTGTTGTTTTTAATGAAATAACCAAAGATACGATTAAAAATGCATTTAAAACACCAAGAATTATTAATCAAGATTTGGTTGATGCACAGCAGGCACGGCGTATTTTAGACCGATTAGTAGGTTATTCTATTTCACCAATTTTGTGGAAGACTGTTAAGCGTGGCTTATCAGCCGGCCGTGTACAATCAGTTGCACTTGGTTTAATTATTGCTCGCGAACGTCAAATACAGGCTTTTGAACCAGAAGAATATTGGACGCTGGATTCAGAATTTAAAAAAGCACGTAAAAAATTCAAATCATCATTTTATGGTTTTGATGGCAAAAAGCAACCTTTGCCTGATAACGACAGTGTACAGTCTGTTTTGAAACGCATTGACAAAAATGGTGATTTTAATATCGTGAAGGTGGATGCTAAGGAACGTAAACGTAATCCACAACAGCCTTTTACGACATCAACAATGCAGCAAACTGCCAATACGCAGTTAAACTTTCGAACACGTAAAACAATGATGGCAGCCCAACAATTATATGAGGGTATTAATCTTGGACGTGGTGTTGGCCAAATTGGTTTGATAACTTATATGCGAACTGATTCAACACGAATCTCATCTTTGGCACGAAATGCCGCTGCACACTATATTCATGAAACTTGGGGTGAGGCATACTCACAGCATAAGCCGATTCAAGGTAAAATGCCTGAAGGCGCTCAAGATGCTCACGAGGCGATTCGACCAACAGATATCACAATTACCCCTGAAAGCATCAAAGATAAATTGTCACCAGACCAATTTAAACTTTACTCACTCATTTGGTCACGTTTTGTGGCCAGTCAAATGACGCCAGAGATTTTAGACACAATGGCGGTAACAATTGAGCAAAATGAGGTGTTGTTCCGTGCGAATGGTTCAAAAACAAAATTTCAAGGTTTTACAAAAGCTTATCCTTCAGCAAAAGAGAAAGATAATGCCTTACCTGATTTAACAGAAGGGGATGTTGTTAAACTGGCTAATACTAATCCAGAACAACATTTCACTTTGCCACCAGCACGTTATTCAGAAGCTGCTTTAATTAAGGCGTTGGAAGAAAACGGTGTCGGTCGACCATCAACTTATGCACCAACCCTAGACACTATTCAACGACGCAATTATGTTCGTATTGATGCACGTAAATTTGTACCCACTGAACTTGGGGAAATTGTCCAGACAATTGTTGAAGAAAGTTTCCCTGACATTACTAATATGAAATTCACTGCGAGTGTTGAACGTGAATTAGATGAAGTGGAAGTGGGTGACAAGCGCTGGGTACCAGTAGTGGATTCTTTCTTTAAACCATTCTCAAAAGAGGTCGAAAAGGCAGAAACGACACTTGAAAAAGTGATCATGCATGATGAGCTAGCTGGTATGGATTGTGAGATTTGTGGTGCGCCCATGGTTATTAAGATGGGACGTTATGGTAAGTTTTATGCTTGTTCACGTTTTCCAGATTGTCGTAATACGCAAACAATTGTTAAAGAAATTGGATTATTGTGCCCAAAGTGTAAAAAAGGTCAAATTGTTGAACGTAAAACTAAGCGTCAACGGACATTCTATGGTTGTTCTCGCTATCCAGACTGTGACTTTGTCAGTTGGGAGAAGCCAACTGACAAAACATTGGCTGATGGCACGACACCAGGTAGTGATCAAAAAAATAAAGAAACTACCAGTGAAGCAACCAAATGAAATAATTATCTTCCAAAACAGTTTAGCATCTGCTAGGCTGTTTTTTTAGTGTCCAATCCGCTAACTAAATAATGACTTAACGTATAAATTAAATTAATATATCATATTTTGATATTAGGTATTGTAATCAATGAAAATAGCGAGTAGAATAAATTCAAGGAATGAAAGCGTTTACATATGAGCGTGTAAAAGTTATATCATTACCATGAAAACTAGAGGTGAGAGGATGAGTTATCTAATTTTGGTGAGTCATGGTCGCTTTTCAGAGGGATTGAAAGATGCGCTAAGTATGTTTGTTGGCGATTCAATTCATACAGTTAAGGCGATAGGGTTGCAATCCGGGGAAGATACGATAAGTTTTGGGAACCGGTTCAAATCATTGTTGTCAGATATAGGATCAGATGCTGACCTAGTCGTGTTAGGAGATATTATTGGAGGCAGTCCACTGACAACTGTTTGCAATATTTTAGAACAGGCAGGCCGATTATCAACAACAGTTGTGCTTGGTGGTATGAACTTTCCAATGGCGTTGAATGCGGCTATCTTAAAAGATACTTCGAGTTCGCAAGATTTAATTAGCGCTACGTTATTGGAGGCCAGTTCTGCTGTTAAGCAATTCACAGTTCATCACGAAGATGATGAAGATGAGGAAATTTGAAAGGAAAAACTATTATGAGCATTTCATTTGTACGTATCGATGACCGAATTATTCATGGCCAAACAGTTACTCGTTGGGCCAAGGAGTATCCCTGTGACGGATTAATCGCTGTTAATGATGCTGCAGCAAATAATCCTATCTTAAAAGATGCTTTCAAAAGCGCCTCTGGGAAAAAGACTTTTGTCTGGACATTAGAACATTTTAAGGAAAAAGCGCAACAAGTACTAACTTCGGAACGTCAATACTTTTTAATCACAAAAACGCCCCAAGATATGAAAACAATCTTAGCTGATTATAGTTTTGTGCCAGGCGATATTAAAACGATTGTTGTTGGACCAGCAAATGACCGACCTGGAGCCGTAAAATTGGGGAATAATCAATCAATTACACCAGACGAAGCACAGGCTTTTGAGGCTATTCAAGCTCAAGGATATCAAGTGAAGTTTCAATTATTACCAGATGTTTCGATAGGCTATTGGAATGACTTTAAAGGAAAGTTCAATTTATAATTGGATATAAGAAAGGATTAGACAATGACAATTAGTTGGGTTCAAGCAGCTATTTTGGGTATTTTTGCCAGTCTATCTTCTATGCCAGGAATGGCTGGATCAACAATTGGTAATTATACATTAGGTCGACCTCTAGTTGGTGGCTTGGTGTGTGGTATTATATTAGGTGATTTAAAAACGGGTATTGCAGCTGGTGTCGCAATGCAGTTAGTGTATATTGCATTGGTAACGCCTGGTGGCACGGTTTCTGCTGATTTAAGAGCGGTATCTTATATTGGTATCCCACTTGCCATGGTTGCTATTCATTCTCAAGGATTAGCATCAACTGGCGGTAATGCAGCTGACTTAGCTAAGTCGATGGGAACATTGGTTGGAACTGTCGGTACAGTGTTATTTTATGGAACAGCCACTATGAACTTAGCCTGGCAGCATATTGGTTGGCGTGCTGTTGAAAAAGGTGATTTCAAGAAGCTATATGTTGTTGACTGGGGATTGCCTTGGATTTCTCACTTCTTTTTCTCCTTTGTACCAACTTTATTAATGACTCACTTTGGTTCTAGTGCTGTTACGGCACTTAGGACAGCATTACCTATGGATGGCATCCCAATGAAGACACTGTTTACTGTTGGTGCTTTGCTACCCTGTGTAGGTATCGCTATTTTACTTAAGCAGATTGTTGATAGTCCGATTGACTTTATTCCATTCTTCGTAGGATTCACATTTGCTGCCTCATTAAAGTTGAACTTAGTCTCAGTCACAGTTATTTCACTGATATTTGCAATGATATCATATAAATTGGATATGGCAATTAGTACAAATAAGCAAGTAGCCTCTGGTTCACCAAGTAATATAACTGATGATGACGAAGATGAGGAGGACATTTAAAATGGACAATACAGAGATAAAAAAGATTTCTCGCAAAACATTAAATAAGTCATTTCATCATTGGTTCTATGGTCATTTGACAGTATTTTCTCAAGAACATATGCAGACTTTTGGTTATTTAACATCGATGTTGCCAATTGTTGAAGAATTATATGATAATAAAGAAGACCAAGAAAAAGCCATGAAGACGTATACTGCGTTTTTCAATACGGAACCACAACTTGGGTCTGTCATTGTTGGTGTCACAGCCAGTCTGGAAGAGGCACGTGCTAATCATGGTGGTGTTGATGATGCAACTATTAATGGATTACGTGCAGGACTAATGGGACCTATCGCTGGTATTGGTGATTCCCTAGTTGTTGGGACATTAATTCCAGTTATATTAGGAATTGCTTTAGGTATGTCTGATGGTGGGTCGCCATTGGGCGCAATTTTCTATATTATTGTTTGGAACTTACTGGGTTACTTTGGCATGCGATTTGCTTTCTTTAAGGGCTATGAATTGGGTGATAAAGCGGTTGGTATCTTAATTGGACAACAAGGTAAAGCCATCCGTAAAGCGATTGCCACTGTCGGTGGCATGGTTGTCGGTGGTGTTGCTGCAACATGGGTTACTGTTAAAACCTCATTTCAGCTAACTAATGCCTCTGGGAAACCATACTTAGTACTACAAGATAATTTAGATTCTGTTTATCCGGGTCTATTGACTGCTGCCTTTATTGTTGCATGTTGGTGGTTAATGGCTAAGAAGAATATTTCGCCTATTAAGGTCATGTTGCTTCTTGTTGTTGTAGCACTGGTTGGTGTATTAGTTGGATTCTTCAATCCAGGTTTGAGCTATTAATCAAAAGCGAGGTGGGGTAAAATGGTACAAACAACCAAAAGTGTTGAAAAAGGGTATCAAAATGAAATACTATTTCAAGAAAAAATGCTTAAAAATCTTGTCCACTGGCAATCTTTCTTTTCGATGATGGTAGGTTTTAGTATTTTAATTATTTATTTCTTTAGTCGGTATAGTGTTTGGTTGTTGGTGGCTGGCATTGTACTTTTGGTTGCTAATATTATCTTAATCTTTCTCATAGGTTATGGCATCCGTCGTGGTAAACAAAATCTTAATAAAGTGATCCAACACTATAAGGAAGAGCGCCCTCAAATATAACTCGTGAATTATAAATTGGTATACCAATAATAAACTGATTAATAAAAGCTAATGACGTCATGTCATTAGCTTTTATTCATTAACAAGTTTAAAATTAACTTATAAAAAATTTGCATAAGGAGAGAGAATGTTTTTAGCAATTAAGGAAATGAAGCATGAAAAATTGCGCTATGGCTTGATTGTTGCCTTGATTCTGTTGGTGAGTTACTTGTTAATTATTTTAACAGGATTATCAACTGGATTAGCTAATTTAAATAAAGCAGCTATCAATGAATGGGGTGCTAAAACAATTATTTTAGATAAAGATTCGCAGGGTAGGTTGGCACAATCTTATTTATCGGCTCAGACATTGCAAACAACAAAAGGGTCAAAAATATCGCAATATAACTCATTAGTAACATCAACCGGTGATTTAAAAGAAAATGCTCAGATTATTGCACTATCCAAGCAGTCATTTATTTATCGGAATTTAAAAGCTACGATAGGAAAAAAATTCACCTCTAAGAATACGGTATTAGTCGCTGATAAATTTAAAAAAGACGGATTTAAGATTGGTAGTAAAATCAAAATAGCAAATTCCAATGTTGAATTACGTATAGTTGGTTTTACACCACGCGCGACGTTAAGTGTAGCACCAGTTATTTATACATCTTTTGAAACAATTAAACCGTTGAATAATGGGGTAGTTAATGCCGTTGTTACTTCAGAAAAACATCAGTTTCAGGATGCACCAAGTAATGGGCTAGTTTTAAGCATTAATCAATTTATTAATAAATTACCTGGCTATAGTGCACAAAAATTAACTTTTAATTTTATGATTGGTTTTCTGTACATCATTATTTTCATAGTGATTTCAATCTTTTTATACATTCTTACAACACAAAAACTACCTAACTTTGGTGTACTTAAGGCACAAGGCGTGCCAACAACATATCTTGTGATGAATACTTTAGCACAGTCATTTATTATGTCGGTTATTGGGGTATTTTTGGCCATTGTATTTGGCTTACTCACATCGTGGTTTTTACCTAGTGAAGTGCCAATTGTTATTAGTACTATGAATATCGTGTTAACTAGTGTCGGTATTATAATAATGTCCTTGTTAGGCAGTCTTATTCCAATTCGTCAAATCGCTCAAGTCGATCCTTACAAAATTATAGGGGGCTAACTATGTCAAATCTTAGGTTTTCATCTGTTACTAAAATATTTGGTCATGATACCAGCAAATATGTTGCGCTTGATCAAGTTAATTTTGAGGCAGAAAATGGGCAACTTGTTGTCGTTATTGGACCATCTGGTTCTGGGAAAACGACCTTTTTAACAATTGCCGGAGGCTTGCAATCACCAACTTCTGGTAACGTGACGATCAGTGGTAATAATATGACAAGTCTCGCCAAGAAAGAACAAACAAAGTTGCGTTTGGATAAGATTGGTTTTGTTTTGCAATCATACAATTTAGTACCATTTTTAACTGTGAAAGAACAATTTGAGCTAGTAACTAAAGTCAAGAAAAATAATCTTTCCGATCAATCATTGCATCAATTACTTGATGATCTTGATATTCGTTCTCTAGTCAATAAGTATCCAAATGAACTATCAGGTGGGCAAAAGCAACGTGTGGCAATAGCACGCGCTTTGTTTACTGACCCTGAATATATTCTTGCAGATGAACCAACAGCAGCTTTGGATACCGAACGTTCTATGGCAGTTATGTCATTATTAAAAGATTTAGCACATAAACATGATAAAATGATTATAGTTGTAACACATGACATGCGCTTAAAAGAATTAGCTGATAAAGTCTATCAAATTATTGATGGTAAAATGTCAGTGTATGAGGGTTAAAAAATATTACTGATCAACGAGCAATGCCATTATCATTAGATGGCGAAAGGGTGAGATTCATGAGGAATATTTATTTTGTCAGGCATAGCATTCAGGACTTATCCGTTCAAGATGATGCTTCGGCACCTTTAACGAAAGCAGGAAATGTACTGGCTAAGGAATTAACACGTCTGTTTATCAACAAATCTATTACGGCCATTTACTCATCACCTTACGCACGTGCGTTTCAAACAGTTTTACCGACGGCAGAAAAATTAGATTTAATAATAGACACACATGCTGATTTGCGGGAAAGACAAGCAATTTGGCGACTTGATTGGCAAGAACATCTTGCCAATCTTTGGCAGGATTTTGAGCTTAAAGCAGATGGTGAGGAATCGTTTGCTGATGTCGAACGACGAATTGTACCAGCTTTCCAACAAATCTATGATGACACAGAAGGGGATATTATTATTACGGGGCATGGGACGGCTTTGAGTGTACTATTTCATCACTTAACACATGGTCAATTTACTTTTTCTGATTGGCAAAATATGAACATGCCAGATGTTTATATAGGACATTTTTCGGATGAAAACGTCCTCGTTGGTTTAGAAAAAATAGCTCGGTAATGATAGCTTTCGAGTCGTAATGATGAATATGCTATTATGGCACTTAATGACTCAAATAAAATTAAATTTGACATTTCTTCCTTTTTTTTTTACAATACCAGTTATAAGAAAAAAGGGGAAAGACATTGTTAGATAAAACGATTTATAAGCAGATTTTAAATGCTAGTTTTAACGCCCCAATCGACGTTGAATTTTGGGATGGTGAAAAGGTTAGTTACGGTGATGGTGAACCCATTGCCAAGATTATCATGCATGAAGTCATACCCGTTAAAGATATTATGTCTCATGCCTCATTAACGTTTGGCGAGGCATATATGGATGGAAAGATCGAAATCCAAGGTGATATACAAAAGTTAGTTACCACAGTTTATAATTCTAAGGACAGTTTCCTAAACAGCTCGAAGTTTGCTAAACTGGTTCCAAAACATTCACATACTGAAAAAAAGAGTAAAGCGGATGTGCAAAGCCATTATGATATTGGTAATGATTTTTACGAGAAATGGCTTGATCCAACAATGACCTATTCATGTGCTTACTTTGCAAGTGAAGACGATTCACTAGAAGATGCACAGTGGAACAAAGTGCGTCATATCCTAAATAAATTAAATGCCAAACCTGGTGAGAAATTATTAGACATTGGTTGTGGTTGGGGAACATTAATTTTCACTGCAGCTAAGGAATATAATCTTGAGGCGACTGGTGTCACACTAAGTCAGCAACAATATGATTTTGTTACCAAAAAAATTGAAGCAGAAGGATTACAAGACCGCGTTCATATTTATTTGGAAGATTATCGTGAACTGAAGGATAAATATGACCACGTGACTTCTGTTGGTATGTTTGAACACGTTGGTAAAGAAAATCTCGAAGCTTATTTTGAACAAATTAACCATCTGTTAGTTGAAAATGGTACAGCTTTGATTCATGGTATTACTGGGCAACACAATGGTGCGGGCGTTGATGCATGGATTAACAAGTATATTTTCCCAGGCGGATATGTTCCAAATATTGCTGAGAATGTCGAGCATATCATGCATGCATCACTACAAATTGATGATATTGAGCCACTACGTCGCCACTATCAAAAGACATTGGAAATCTGGACTGAGAATTTCCATAATGTGAGTGAGGAAGTTATTTCACGTTATGGCGAACGTTTCTATCGGATGTGGGATCTTTACTTGCAGTCTTGTGCTGCATCATTTGAATCAGGAAATATTGATGTGGTACAATACTTGATGACCAAGGGACCTTCTGGAACTGATCTACCAATGACACGCGCTTATATGTATCAAGCAGATACAAAGCATGGTGTTAAATAATTAATTTAAAAAACTAGTAATCTATTAAATTGAGATTACTAGTTTTTTCTTATCATGATATGAGTAGCACTAGATTATTATGAGCTTGTTTTATATTTTAAAATTAATGAGAAAATTTGGCAAAAACCTCGAGTGTTTTAAACTGATTTTGATATGTTATTTGATCTTTTAGTGAGCCCTCATGTTTGAAGCCCAGTCGCTGTGCAACAGCGATACTCTTATCATTCTCACTGTCGGCTTGTAAAATTATTTTATGTAGGTTTAATTGATTAAAGGCAAATGCTACTAAACGATTCACTGATTCTGAGATGATACCTTTTCCTTGATACTGACTAGCCAACCAATAACCTAGTTCAGCTGTTTTATTAGTGGGACTGATATGATGCAAATCTATCATGCCAACAGCTTGATTATTGGCAACAATAACTAGTTCAAATAAAGTACTTTTAGCATTTTGAATACGTGCATAATTAATAAATTTGATTTCATCATCGATTGACTGTGTTGTTTTTGCCCAAGGCATCCAGCGCGATAGGTCATCTCGGTCTTGATTAATAGCATCGAATAATGGTTTCGCGTGAGATGTTTCTGGGAAAACAAGTGCAATGTTTAAATGATTGATGAAAAATGTATCGAATGTAAACAAATTAATGACCTCTAACTGATATTATACTAAAAATAAATAATATATCTAGTTTAAAGACTTGTGAGTATTGAATAAAACAGCTATGATATAATTTAGCAAGAAAAGATTTGAGAGGATAACTTAATGTTTATTAATAGTATTGTAGTTGGTATTATGGCTGGATTAATTTCTGGTATGGTTAAAATTGGCTGGGAAACAATTTTACCACCAAGGAGTCAAGCACGAGATGAGACAAATCCACCGCAGCAACTATTACAGCAACTTGGTGTACCACGTCGGGTAACACATGCATACGTATATTATTCTAAGGATCAAAAAATTTATTACACGGCGCTGATAATGCACTTTGGTTTTTCTGTTACATTTGCAGTGTTACTTGCCTTAACTTATAAGATATTACCTATTATTGCGCTTTGGGAGGGGAGTTTATACGGCATTGTAATTTGGTTTGCTTTCCATATTGTGATTCTACCACTACTAAAAACTGTGCCTTCACCAGTAAAACAGCCATTTGCCGAACACTTTTCTGAATTTTTCGGACATATTGTATGGTCATGGTCTATCTATTTTGTTATCATTGCGTTACTGGGAAAGTAATTGTTGACACTCATTTTGAATAAAGAAAGCATAATTTATGATTAAGATAAATAATCGTAGAAGTTTTTCAAGCGTTGTTATGGTGATTTTGGTCATATTTTTATTTAATATTTTTTCTGACTATAGTATCAATTTTTTGCAAAGCCATCAACCACCAACTTACCTGATTCCAACAAATAATTTTAATCGTTTAATGACCTATCTTCTGACATATTGGGGAAATTATGCGATTACTGGTGTTGGTTATTTATTTTTATGGGGTCTTTATGTTGTACTTTTGCTGAGTAGTTTATTGTGGTTTTGGAATAAGTTTTCTTGGACTAACCTGTTAAACGGTTTAAAAACGGGGAGGGTACACCTCTACAGCGTTGTTATTTTACTAATGACACTACCGCTTAACCAATTTGGTTTTAAATTTCCACTATCCTACTACTTGACTATTCCTAAAACTTTTTTGGATATGGTACTTGCTGGTGTCTGGTTACCATGGGTAGGTTGGGCTATTTATTTATTAATTATTTTACTACTGATAAAGTCCCGCTATTTTATCTATCAAGTCGTCATATCACGAGACAGTATTGTGGCAAGTTTTAAAAACAGTTGGCAGCGAGGCCATTTGAAAACACGTCTTTTCTTAGCTCTGTTAGAGGTAATTGGGATACTTATTATGAGCTTACTGGTCATTATTTATATGCAAAAGGTTTGCGATGTCATAGCACCAGTAACAATCAGGCGATTGACTGCTAATATATTAGTTGTTGTTATGACGGGTATTTTCTATTGGCTAACAGCATACTTAATTGCGGTTTTTTGTCAAGCAGCGACACCAGAATCGTTAAATAATGGCTCTGCTAATCAGCCATTATTAATTAATGTAGTCAGTTTAGTGGTGCTAGTGGTTGTTAGTATTTCAAGTGTGACATTCTCTGGCAAACTGATGGGCTTACCTAATCAAAAATATTTAGTCATTGCTCATAAGGGAGTTAGTCACTTACACGCGACACCGAATGTGATTGACAATTTGAAAAAAGTCAGTCAAGCGCAACCTGATTATATCGAGATTGATATTCAAAGAACAATTGATGGCGTTTATGTCTTAAGTCATGACAGTAAAGTTACTGACAAAGAGGGAAAGCGCTTTACAATTAAAGAAACGAAATGGTCAGTTCTTAAACAATTAACGTTAGTTGATGGTAAAAAAGACTTTAATTTGAGCACTTTTGATGAGTATTTAAAGCTAGCCAATCACTATCATCAAAAATTATTGGTGGAACTAAAAATCAGTGATACCATTACAAATCAGCAGTTAAAAGCATTTACAACAAAATATAAGACACGACTTAAAGAAAATCATGCTGAAATACAGTCACTTAATCAAAATGCTTTAAAGCGCGTTAGCAAATATCTTAAGATCCGAACTGGTTTATTGTCACCCGTTAAAAATACAATTGATAGTGCTAAAAATAACGACTTTTACAGTATTGAGTATTCAAATGTCAATACCACTATGGTTCGTGAAATTGATAAGCAAAATAAAGATCTATACATTTGGACAGTTAATCGACCCGAGGATGTTGCTAGTGGTTATGTCTTAGGGGTACGCGGTTTTATTACGGATTATCCAAAACGAGTCCGTAGTCAATTGCAACAAATCAAGGGGCAACCGACCTATTCAGAAGCACTAGAAGGTGTCATTCTGTTTCAAAAGTCAGGTGTGTAGTCATAAACATATTTCTTGCAATGGTTGTGTTGAAAAGCTATACTGAAGGCAACAATAGAGAACGAACAGAAAGAGGCATTTAACATGAAGAAGATAAAGTCTGGCACTGGTTTTTGGAGTAAATTATCACTTTTATTAGCTGCTGTGCAATTACTTTTTAGTATCTATCATGAAATTAAGGATTCACGTTCGCGACATCAAGAAAAATAAGTTACTTTTCACGTAATTATTTAACAAGAGATAAACTAGGAGGTTTTTATGTTAAAATCAGTATTAAAATTCATGTTGGCATCAACACTTATTGTGAGTGGTGTTATTGTTGGCGGTACTATTTTTGCCGCTAAGGGTGTTGATAATTTAGGTGATAAATTAGAAGATAAAATTCATGGCTAATTATGATTTTTAGCTAGTTAAGGTAATATGAGGTACTGAACATCTATGGCTGTTTGGTGCCTTTTTATATGTAAAAAACGGGGATCATTGCTTAATAAATCACAAGTTGATTGTTTTTCGTCATTCAGATGTTGGTGCTATAATTAAGCTGTTGTTAATTATAGTGATTCTGTTTTTAAAGAAAGGTCGAATAAGAATGAGCTATCAAACAGTTAATCCGTTTACGGATGAAGTGATTAAGACATACGACAACCATGATGATGCCTATGTTGAGGAAGCAATTGCAAAAGGGGACGCATTGTATAAGCAATGGCGTAACGATCCTATAGCCAGCCGTGCTGATGCACTCAACAAACTCGCTGATGTCATGTCATCTAAAGCAGATGAACTTGCCAAAATTCTAACTAAAGAAATGGGGAAGCGATTCGTTGAGGCACAAGGTGAAGTTGCTTTGAGTGTATCAATTGCCCGTTATTATGCAAAAAATGGGGCGGACTTTTTGAAGCCACGTGATATCCAATCTTCAATTGGCCCTGCTCAGATTATTTCTCGTCCAACTGGTGTGCTACTGATGGTTGAGCCTTGGAATTTCCCATATTATCAGATTATGCGTGTGTTTGCACCAAATTATATGGCTGGAAATCCCATGCTATTGAAGCATGCCAGTAATACACCTATGGCAGCTGATGCTTTTGAAAAGATCGTCCAAGAAGCTGGGTTGCCAGATGGCGTATTTACTAATTTATTCATTAATTATGATCAAGTGAATCATATTATAGCTGATAAGCGTGTTCAGGGGGTGGCACTAACCGGATCTGAGCGTGCCGGTCAACTGGTTGCTGCTGAAGCTGGTAAGAATATGAAGCAAAGTTCATTAGAATTAGGTGGTAGTGATCCATTTGTTGTTCTAGATGATGCTGATTTATCAGAAATTCAGAAAATTATTGGCGGTGCGCGACTTTATAATGCTGGTCAAGTCTGCACGTCATCTAAACGTTTTATCGTTACCGAAAAGAATTATGATAAAATCGTTGAAATGTTGAAAACGGCTTTTGCTAGTGCCAAGTTAGGTGACCCAATGGATCCTGAAACGACACTAGCCCCATTAAGTACTTCAAAAGCTAAGAAAAACTTGACGAAACAAGTTCGAGATGCTGTTGAAGCTGGAGCGACATTAACCTTTGGTAGTGTTGAGCAAAACCAACCAGCTGCTTTATTTGAACCGGTTATCTTGACTAATATTACCAAAGATAATCCTGCATATTATCAAGAATTCTTTGGTCCAGTTGGACAAGTTTATAAGGTGAGAGATGAAGCGGAAGCTATTGCGTTAGCAAATGATTCAAATTACGGTTTGAGTGGTGTGCTCTTTGGTGGTTCGGCTGAACATGCATCTGAAGTTGCTAGCAAAATTGAAACTGGTGTTGTTTTTGTTAATAGTTTTGGCGGTACATTGCCAGAATTGCCTTTCGGTGGTGTTAAGAATTCAGGTTATGGTCGTGAATTAGGTGACTTAGGCATTAATGCATTTGTCAACAAACAAACAATTGTGACAAAACATGAACCCATTGACTTAAATGATGCATTCGGTGGTTTCGTCTAAAATAATAAAACTAACAAATTAAGTATTGGAAGTAGATATCTCTCATAGAGAAAATCTAACATTTCAAGCTAATGTTTGTTAGTTTTTTTAGTACAATCTATTAGTACTGACTCAAAAAATCTTGTCTAGATTTAAAAGTCTGGTGCATGTTGCTAATTAGCTAACTTGTCTATACAAGAGTTAAAAAACTAGTGTTGCCAATATTGTAAACGCTTACATTTAATGGTATATTTAATCTGAGGTCAAGGAAAGGGGAAGTGGCAATGAGTAAATATCAATACATTCATGATGAATTATTGAAAGAGATTACCGATGGCAAATATCCAGATAACACAGCGATACCTAGTGATTTTGCATTGATGAATCGCTATAAAGTTGCTCGCGAGACGTCGCGAAAAGCTGTTTCCATGTTAGTAGATGAAGGATATGTGATTCGTATCAGAGGTAGAGGAACTTACGTTATCAATCAAAATCGCTTCTCTTTTCCTATCTCACATGTTGAAAGTTACCGAGAATTAGCTGCGCGTCTCAAACTGGATGAGCGCACAAAGCTCATTTCCATTAGTGATGAGGATGTACCGTTAGTTTTTGATTATCGATCTGATATTGATGTGCATTCATCGAAAGTTGTACGTCTCAGGTATTTAGATAATGAGCCAGTTATCATTGATCGTGATTATGTTTTAAAATCAATTATTCCAGAACTGACGGCATTAACACCATCCTTGTCGTTATTTGATTTATTTGAAAAAGAACAAGGGATGACTATAAGTTATGCTAAGAAAACAATCACGATTGAAAATGCCAATGCCGTTGATAGACAATTTGCTCGTATACTGAAAATCCGGACCGCTTTATTTCTAGGGCATAATCCGAGATAATCAAGTATAGGAGTTTTTTTATATTATGAAAGCTAAGCGATACTCAACAGAATTTAAGTCATCAATTGTCACCTTGTATAACGAGGGACGTTCTGCTAATTCTCTAGCCAATGAATACCATTTGGCTGTACAAACCGTCACGGGTTGGGTGAAGAAAGCCCAAATCATTGGGACGGACGTTACCGGTAATCCAGTGACTCGCGCCCAATTTAATGCAATGCAGAAAGAAGTCGCAAGACTCAAAGAAGAAAACGAAATTTTAAAAATTGCGGCAGTTTTGCTGGGCGAACATCGCAAGTAACACGTAAGACCCATTTTCCTATTGTCCAATCATTGCTAAAACAGCATTTTAAACTCATGATGGTGCTTCGCCTACTCAAAATACCCAAAAGTACCTACTTTGATTGGGTTCACTATACTGAGAGCCAACGACAACGAGAAGACACGATCTTAAAAGCTTTGTTGCGTGAAATTTGGCAAAATAACTATAAAGCTTATGGCGCGCCACGTCTGCGATTAGCATTAGCTGATCTGAATTTGCATCATGGCACCAACCGAGTTCGTCGTTTAATGCGAGAAGCTGGCATATACTCTGTCATGAGTCGTCGATTTAACAAACCAACGACAACTGTTGATTATCGTCAACGTCCCAACTTAATCAGGCATTCACCCGAAGCCAACGCTTGGAGCATGGACATCACTTATTTAAAGTTGAGTAATGGTCAGTGGGTCTATTTAGCGTCAGTTTTAGAGTTACAAACGCGTAAGATATTAGCCCATCAAATCAGTGCCACGATGGATACCAAATTGGTAGTTACAACACTACAAAGATCGCTGTCAACTGATAAAAAACCAAATTATTTACATACTGATATGGGCAGTCAGTTCACTAGTTTTGGCTTTGAAAATTTGTTAAAGCGACATAAAATTGATCATTCGTATTCAAAACTAGGACATCCATATGATAATGCCAAAATTGAAAGTTTTCACTCCCTATTAAAGCGTGAAATGATTTATCAATTCCGGTTTCCATCGATTGCACATCTAATTTTAGATGTGTCCAAGTATATTCATTGGTTCAACAACGAAAGAATCAGTCTTGCCAATCAAAAAATAAAAGTTGCCTAATCAGTTCAGCCCTAGATAAAAAACATTCCGAATTATTGACTTATGAGCAATTGATGTCACTCACTGAACCGATGGCTATCGTAGTGATTAGATCTGAAACTTTTTTAAATGATGGCCGTATTATCTCTTTTACAGAATCTAGGCATCGAGGAGACCGTTTTAAAAGTGTTGAATTTGCACGACGACAGTAATTGAATAATAAGATTTCTTTGATTTTAAAAAAGTGGAAAACAGTTATAGAGGAGAAAAATAATGGTTAATACAGATATATTAGCGCCGCTTGCCGGTCAGTTAATACCACTAGCGGATGTAGATGATCCAATCTTTGCTGATAAGGTCATGGGAGATGGTTTCGCTTTAGAACCTACTGGAAATAGGATTGTGGCACCAGTGTCTGGTGAAGTTATTGCCATGCAAGGACACGCTTTTGGCTTGCGTCGTTCAGATGGGCTTGAAATTTTAATACATATTGGTATTGATACCAATGGTTTAAATGGCAAACCATTTTCATGGCGCATTAAAACAGGTGATGTTGTTAAAGCTGGAGATGATGTGGGAAGTGTTGATTTGGCAGCCATATCTTCAGCTAACCTGTCAACAACAACAATGGTTGTCATAACCAATAGTGATGATTTGTTAGAAGCTTTAACTATGCAAACTTACAAAAAGGCTACTATTGGTGAAGTAGTTGCTAGTGCTACCGTTAAAAATATATCATCTGCTGTACCTCAACAAAAAGCTGTTGATCATTCAGGCCGTAAGTATTCACAGTTAGCTTCAGAAATTATTGCAGGTGTTGGCGGTCAACAAAATGTGGATAGCGTTATTCACTGTATTACACGTTTACGATTCTATTTAAAAGACCACAATGTTGCTAACGACCAAGCGGTTGAGCAGTTAGATGGTGTGGCTGGTGTTAACTATTCGGATTCTCTAGGTCAATACCAAGTTGTAATTGGTCCTGCGGTTGCCGATGTTTATGATGAAGTTGTTGAACAACTTGGCTCAAGCGTTATGGCAGATATACCAGATGAGGCACACCAAGCTAAGAATAATGCTTCTAAAAACCCACTAATTTATGCATTCCAAACAGTGATTGGAACCATAACTGGTTCGATGATGCCAATAATTGGTTTACTAGCTGCAGGTGGTATGTTAAATGGATTCTTAAGTTTAGTATCAAATAAGGCGTCGTTTTCAACCATTTATTTTATTGATCCAGCATCAAATACATTTACGATATTACAATCCATGGCAATGGCGCCATTTTATTTCTTACCAATATTAGTTGGGTTCTCTGCCGCACAACAATTGAAGAGTGATCCGTTTGTTGTTGCAGCAATTGGGGCGTTCTTAGTCAAGCCCGAGTTTATTAATATTACCAATCCTCATGTGATGGATAATAATATTATTCAACCCACTAAAGCACTCGGCTCATTATTTGGTGTTAGTTTGAATGCTAGCTTCTTCGGGTTACCAATTAATATTCCTAGCTATGCTTACTCAATTTTTCCCATTATTTTTGCAGCATGGTTAGCACGCCCGGTAGGCAATTGGCTAAAAAAACATCTACCTTTAGTATTACGTTCCATTTTTCAACCGTTACTCACACTGTTAATCGTTGGTTCTGCCGTGTTAATTATTGTCGGACCAACAATTACCTTAGCTTCACAAGGTATTTCTAACATTGTTAACTGGTTGTTGCAATTGAACTATCCATTATCTGGTTTGATAATTGGTGGTCTATATCAAGTTTTGGTTATTTTCGGTTTGCATTGGATGGTTGTGCCGCTGATTGCCAATGAAATTGCACAAACTGGTCATTCAACATTAAATGCGATTGTTAACTTTACCATGATTGCTCAAGGTGCCGGTGCACTTGCTGTTTGGGCTAAAACAAAGATTCCTTCACTTAAAGGGCTTGCTGGTGCTGGATTCTTGTCAGCAATGGCTGGTATTACTGAACCAGCAATGTATGGTATCAACTTGAAATATGGTCGTGTATTCTGGATGGCAAATATTGGTGGTGCTGTTGGTGGTTTGATTGCCGGTTTGTTCAACTTGAACATGTATGGATTTACTGGTTCATTAATTGGGTTCCCATCGTTTGCTGTACCAAAAGGTCAAGCAGGTGACCCAAACAATATGCTTATTTTCTGGATTGCTTCCATTGCAACAATTGCTGTTGCATTTGTCATGGTTTACTTATTTGGATTTAAGGATAGTGACACAGAACAAGTAAAAACAGTTGAAAAGAAAAATGCTTTTAAAGACGCTGTGAATAAGTAACAAACTATGCTATAAAAAAGGAGTTAACATGACGGAAAAAAATTGGTTATTGACCTATGATGATGTTGTCGGTGGTGTTAAAAATTATGGTCGTGAGAGTTTACTTAGCTTAGGCAATGGCTTTCTAGGTTGGCGTGGCGCATTAGTTACTAATCGCTATGATGATGATTTTTATCCAGGGCTTTACTCAGCAGGTGTGTTTAATCAAACATCAACAGCCGTGGCAGATCGGCAAGTAATTAATGAAGATTTGGTTAACTTACCTAACGTTCAGCTAATGAAAGTGACGGTTAATGAACAACCTTTAGTGGTTAATCCAAACACGATAAAATCATTGCATCGTACACTCAATTTTAAAACGGGTGAATTAAAGGATGCATATCGTGTACAAATCGATGATGATACGACTCATTTTGTTGATATTGAGTCAATAAAAGTAATTGATCCAATTCAGTGGCATTGTTTAGCACTTGAATGTAAAATAACCCCAAGCTATGATGTACCGCTGACTGTTGATGCTATCATCGATGGTTGCATTGAAAATAATAACGTAGCACGCTATCGAGAGTTTGAATCAAAGGAATTTAAAATTGCTTCAATTACTGACTCAGGAATGACCATTAAAACATTGAGTAGCGATGTGGTAGTTGCGATTGCGACTCACTCAACTGGGCAAAACACAGTATCCAAACAGACCATGATAACAGATACAAGCCTCCAGGATCATTATGAAATTAATGGTCAAGCTGGGCAACCTGTCACTATTCAGCGTGTCATGGCTATCGCAAGTAGTTTGGAGACATCTGGAGACATTCATAAGTTTGTCCATAATGAGATGACCCAAACAAATTTTGAAAAGATTCAGAAAAATTCTTACCAATACTGGCAAGAATTATGGCGTACAAAAGACATTGAAATTGTTGGTGATGACGCGATGCAAAAATTGGTACGTATGAATGTTTTTCACTTAAATCAGATGGCCAATCTGCATGCGAATCCTTATTTAGATGCATCGGTTGGCTCTCGTGGGTTGACTGGCGAGGGTTATCGTGGTCACATATTCTGGGATGAACTCTTTGCATTACCATATTATTCTGCAAATGAACCAACATCAGCAAAAGCGCTGCTACAATATCGTATTCATCGCTTATCGGCTGCTGAAAAAAATGCAATAAGTGAAGATGAAGTGGGGGCAATGTATCCTTGGCAGTCAGGCATGTATGGTGATGAGCAGAGTCAGCTTATCCACTTAAATACGGTAGACAATACGTGGATTCCGGATAATTCCCGCTTACAAAGACATGTATCTCTAGCCATAGCTTATGATATGTGGGTTTACCAGCAAATGACTGGGAAAACGGACGTGTTAGCCGACGACGGCCTTAAAATGTTAATTCAAATTGCCCGTTTTTGGATTAATAAGGCACAAAAAGACGGTGATCGCTACAGTATTAAAGGTGTTATGGGTCCAAACGAATTCCACGAAGAAGTACCAGGTTCAGTGACGGGCGGGTTACCTAACAATGCGTATACCAATGTCATGGTTGTTTGGTTATTGAACTATATTCATCATTTAAAACAAATACAGCCACTAGATTTTGATCGTGTAGCTGAATCAATAGGCTATACACATGAAGAGCAACAAAAAGCACAAGCATTACGTTATCATTTAAAGTTATCAATTAGTGCGTCAGGTATTGTTGAACAGTACCAAGGATTTAGTCAATTAAAACCACTAGACTTCCAAGCATATGAAGATAAGTATGGTGATATTCATCGTATTGACCGTATTTTAAAAGCAGAAGGTAAAACACCTGATGAGTATCAAGTGATTAAACAAGCAGATTTCCTCATGCTCATATACAACTTAGGTGCACAACAAACTCATGATTTGATTGTACAACTGGGGTATGAATTAGCTGACGATTGGCTGAGCCAAAATACGTCTTATTATTTGGAACGAACGACTCATGGTTCGACTACTTCTCGTCCAGTATTTGCTGGTATTTACGTCGAACTAGCACGTCAGGGAAATGCTGATTTTGAATCAAAAGCCTATGACTATTTGACAGATGCCATCGGCTCTGATTATTATGATATTCAGGGTGGCACGACTGCTGAGGGTGTTCACATGGGTGTCATGGGTCAAACATTATCAGTCATTCAAAATGACTACGCAGGTGTGGACATATTACATGGTCAGTTCCAGATTAATCCACGGTTGCCTCAACAATGGACTAAATTGAAATTCATGCAACAATATCATGGGACTAGATTAACAATTGAAATAACTGCAAATACAATTACCGTAGTAAGTGATCAAGATATGACGTTGTTAATTTGTGGGGAACAAGTGAACCTACTAGCTAATCAGGAAAAAAAGGTGGCGTACAATGGTTGAATTTTCAGATATTAAGGGATTTACATTTGATTTAGATGGCGTGATTACCGATACAGCGAAGTTTCATGAAGCCGCATGGCATGATTTAGCGGATGATTTGGGTATTGAATGGTCAGCTGAAATAGGTAATCATTTAAAAGGGATTAGCCGTATGGCGTCCTTGGATATGATTTTAGCTACAGATCCTCAAGGTAAACAGTACAGCCAAGAAGAAAAGCAACAATTAGCTGATAAAAAAAATGCCCATTATCGCACTCTCATTGCCACAGTGACCCCTGATGATATTTTACCAGGCATTAAATCATTTTTGGATGATATGCTGGATAAAGGTTACACTGCTAGTGTGGCAAGTGCATCAAAAAACGCGCCAAGTATTCTTGAAAAATTGGAATTAACATCTTATTTTGTTGGTATTGTAGATCCAGCCACGTTAACGCATGGCAAACCAAACCCAGAAATTTTTGTGAAAGCTGGGGAATTGTTAAATTTGCAGCCTAGTCAAATTATTGGATTAGAAGATGCCAGCGCTGGTGTTGAGGCAATTAAGGGTGCTGGTCAAACTGCTTTAGGCATTGGTTCGGCAGCAAAAACAGCAAACCCAGAACTGTGGTTTGACAAAACTGAGAACTTAACATTGAACAATATTAAAAAACAGTTATCTGTGTGATAATGAGAATATAGATAACTAATTGACAGACTAACTCATATATAGTAAACTGATATCAATTCAATTTTAGGAGTTCAGTATGGCACCAAAAGACTTAGCAATGCAATTTAACTGCTGCAGTACGACACGTTTTCGATGTTGTACTGCTTGTTAAGTGTGAACTTTTGGTCTGAACTATAATCAGATCACTCCATGGTTCTGCGAGTAGTTTAACTATTGAAGGCGTGTAAATTCATAAGAATTTACGCGCTTTTTGTTTGAGTTAGATAAAGAAAAGGAATGTCTCATGTATATTACTAATGTATCGCAGTTAATCGGTCGGACACCCTTGATTGATTTGCAAGTTAATATTCCCAACCACAGCCACATTTTCGCAAAACTAGAAATGTTTAATCCTGGTGGCAGTATCAAAGACCGTCTAGGACAATTTCTGATTGCTGATGGTATAAAGCGGCAAGTTATTAATCAGAATACAACTATTATTGAACCAACTGCGGGTAACACAGGTATTGGTCTCGCATTGGCTGCGCAACAACATCACTTACGTACGATACTTGTTGTGCCAGAAAAATTCAGTTATGAAAAACAACAATTAATGCAGGCGCTAGGTGCAACAATTATTAACACACCTGCTAGTGAGGGCATCACAGGTGCGATTGAAAAAGCAAAATCCATTGCTCAGGAAATTGATAACAGTTACATACCAATGCAATTTGCAAACGCCGCTAATCCAGCAACATATTATCAATCACTTGCACCGGAAATCATACAAGACTTAAGTGAGCAAAAAATTACAGCTTTTGTCGCCGGGGCTGGTAGTGGCGGTACATTTGCAGGTGTGGCAAAATATTTAAACGAGCAGGATGCTGGTATTAAAAATATTGTGGTTGAACCAGAAGGTTCTATCTTGGCTGGTGGACCCGCGCATTCACATCGTACTGAAGGTATTGGTGTTGAATTTATACCACCATTTTTTGACACAATATCAATAGATCAAATTATGACAATTAGTGATGATGATGCATTTTATCAAGTGCGTCAGGCAGCTAAAAATTTGGGACTGTTTATTGGTAGTTCCAGTGGTGCGGCATTAGCAGCTAGTTTAAAATTAGCAGAATCATTACCTGAAAATAGTAATATTGTGACTATTTTCCCTGATAGTAGTGAACGTTATATGAGTGATCAAATTTATTCGAAATGAGGGATACAAAATGAAATTTAATACAAAACTTATCCATGGTGGCGTTAGCATTGATGAAACAAGTGGTGCAATGTCGATACCAATTCACATGGCTTCAACTTTTAAGCAAAAGACAATTGGAGAATCGCAATATGAATATTCGCGATCAGGCAATCCTACCCGTGAAGCGGTTGAAAAATTAATAGCAGATTTAGAGAATGGTCATAGTGGTTTCGCTTTTGCATCAGGGTCAGCAGCAATTAGTACGGTATTTGCACTATTTTCAAGCGGTGATCATATTATTGTTGGTAATGATATATATGGTGGCACATTTAGATTAATTGATAGTGTTTTAAAACGTATGGGGATGACCTTTACCATTGTTGATACACGTGATTTGGATGCTGTTGAGGCAGCAGTCCGAGATAATACGACAGCCATTTATTTGGAAACACCAACAAATCCTTTATTACGAATTACTGATATTAAAGGAATCGCGCAAATCGCCCAACAGCATCATATATTGAGTATTGTAGATAATACGTTTGCAACACCCTATATTCAAAAACCTATCGACTTAGGTAGTGATATTGTTATTCACAGTGCATCTAAATATTTAGGTGGACATAGTGATTTGATTGCTGGTTTAGTGGTAACAAAAAATGCTGAGTTGAGTGAAAAAGTTGGTTATTTACAAAATGCTATTGGTGCCATTTTATCGCCACAAGATAGCTGGTTATTACAGCGTGGTATGAAAACATTATCACTCAGAATGCAGCGACATCTATATAACGCACAGGTCGTGTTTGATTATCTTAGTACGCAGGCAGATGTGGCACGCATCTATTTCCCTGGAGATCCCCAAAATACTGATTTCACATTGGCTAGTAAGCAAATGGCAGGTTTTGGTGCGATGATTTCATTTGAATTGGTTGCCGGATTAAATCCAGAAAAATTTGTTTCGCGTTTGAATGTGATTACCTTGGCTGAAAGCTTAGGTGCATTGGAAAGTTTAATTGAAATCCCATCAAAAATGACACATGGGGCAATACCCCGTGATACGCGTTTAGCTAATGGTATTCAAGATGAGTTAATCCGACTATCCGTTGGTGTAGAAGATATAGATGATTTGATTTCGGACTTGGATCAAAGTTTTAAACAACTTAAATCATAATGGTGATTCATGTGTTTGATACCGCTAAATCTATACTCAAAAGAGATCCTGCAGCAAAAAGTTTAATGATGGTTATTTTAACTTATCCTGGTTTGCATGCGTTAGGCTACCATCGTTTATCGCATTGGTTGCATTTGCAACATCATCCTTTGTTTGCAGCAATTGTTGCTCGCTGGTCGACAAAAAGAACGGGTATTACCATTGCGCCTGGAGCGCAAATTGGCCGTCGGGTCTTTATTGACCATGGTGTTGGTGTTGTCATCGGTGAAACTGCTGTCATTGAAGATGATGTTACCATTTTGCACGGGGTTACCCTTGGCGCACGTGGGCAAACAAATGGTCTGCGTCATCCCCATGTTGAGCCTCATAGTTTCATTGGGGCACATGCGCAATTGCTAGGTGCTATTACGATTGGCCGCCATAGTAAAATTGGCGCAAATGCAGTTGTCATCAAAAATGTACCAATTTATACGACTGCTGTGGGTAATCCAGCTCGGTTGATCCAACATGCTTCATTTGAAAAAAAAACTCATACCAATGATGATATTTGAATAATTGAGTTAATATGGTTCCTAATATGATCGTCCAAATCCTAACAGAAATTGTTAATCATTTCATTTCACGGCGTCAATATTATCATTTGTAATTGTAATATGCGGACTGTATTTAAGGCATATAGTCTTAAGTATGTCATTGCTAAAAGAGGTACTTAAAAAAGCACACAGTCGTCATTTACTGTGTGCTTTTTATTGTGAGCGTGTCAATCTTAACGCGATGGTTATTTCGGTCTTTTTCAATGATTGTTATGCGGAGATTGATCAACATTTATTGCTAAATGAATCTGTGCACAAGCGAATTCGTTGCAACACAGTGAGACGACGTATAGAATTGACGCAATACGAGAGCGTGAGTTTCATAAAGTAATCAAAAGGAGAAATTGAAATGGTTAAGAAAAAGAGTCAGTGCATTGTATTTGAAAAGTGATGCTGTTTTGAATGGTTATAATCAATACTCAATGGAAAGGCGATACGTGCTCAATCAAGAATTTATATCACATTTGAAATTAGGTCCCATTAGACAGGTTCAATCTGTTAGTGGAGGTGACATTAATCAGGCTTATCAATTAGAAACAACACAGGGACGCGTTTTTTTATTGATTCAGCCCAATCATACTAAAGCATTCTTCACTCATGAAATTAATGGTTTGAAGCTGCTCGAACAGTTTGTAAAAGTGCCAAAAGTGTTATCTGTTGGTTATTGGCAAAATGATGCCTACCTCGTATTGTCTTATTTAGCACATCAATCTCATGGGGATGATTTTGCATTAGGACAGGCATTAGCGCATATACATCAAAAGGCAAGCCCAAATCATCATTACGGTTTTGGTGAAGCCTTTACTATGGGGACTTTTACAGCGGATAATACTTGGCAATCAAGTTGGAGTCAATTTTTTATTCAGCAGCGATTAGAACCACTTAAGGAATTTTGTCATCAGCAAGGTGTCTGGTCATTGCCTCTAGAGCGTGCTTATCAGAAAGCTATTATACGTTTTAAAATGCTCATGGGTGATTATCAACCCCAACCGGTCTTACTACATGGGGATTTGTGGTCAGGTAATTTTATGTTTGATTTGGATGGTCGTCCAATAATGATTGATCCGGCTGTTTTTTATGGTGATCGTGAGTTTGATTTAGGTATTACACAGGTTTTCGGTGGGTTTAATGCTGAATTTTATCGTGGCTATCAAGAAACATATCCCGTTGTAGCTGGTTTTGAACAGCGTGTATTATTTTATGAACTATATTATTTGATGTTTCATTTATCGCAATTTGGTATTGGTTATCAGCAAGCTGTAACTAATACTTTGTCAAAGATTAATCGTTAAGCATCGGCTGTGATATGAAGCGTTATATTTGTAAGCGTTTACTAGAAATGTTAGACTGTAGGTACTAGGTAATATGAATGAAAGAAATGGAGGAAGAAATTATGATTTGGTCATTAATAGTAGGTGCTATCATTGGTGCCGTTGCCGGTGCGATTACCAATCGCGGCGAGTCAATGGGTTGGATTAGTAATATTTTAGCGGGTCTTATTGGATCAGCTATTGGGCAGGCCGTACTGGGTCACTGGGGACCAACTTTAGCAGGCATGGCTATCATACCTTCCATCATTGGTGCAGTTGTTCTTGTTTTGGTTGTTTCGGCAGTACTCGGTATTCGGGCAAGAAACTGATGTAAGAAATAAGAAGGGTATAATATGAAAAAATGGCAGAAAGCTGTGTTAAGTTTAGTAACAATTAGTTACTTGATCGGTCTATTGCTGATACTCTGGCCCCGTATTGTTGACCTGCTGATTTCAATATTAGAACGTTTTAATCTTGATGTCATGACAGATAGCCAAACTATTATACGTAATTATGGCATTGGTTTGTTAATCTTAACTGTTGTTATCTTGTTTGTCATACTATTCACCCCAGGACAGCGAACCAATATTCCAATTAGTCGAACAAAACAAGGTCGCTTGGCATTAAGTAATGCCGGAATCAGTCACTTTATAAGAACACAATTATCTGGTGAAGGTTTATCCAATATTAAAGTGACAGTTAAAAATACGCGTCGTCATAAGAAATTCTATATTGTTGCTGATTCTGTTTATCGTAGTTATACAATAGAGGAGTTGCCACGTATAACCAATACTTTAACAATGAAACTGACAGATTTATTGGCTGGTGTTGACCGAGCACCGATTAAGGTCGATATGCAAATTAATCAGGCAACTAAGGGCAATCGAAAAACCACGCGTGTGATTTAACAGTCAGGAGTATGAATGATGCAAAGACAGAAGACAAAGAATATGCTTATTGGCGGTGGTGTGGGTTTTGTGTTAGCCATCTTGATAGTGACAGTTGGTTTGCTGAATACTATTTTTATAGCTATCGTGACACTCATTGCTGCGGGTTTAGGTTACTTAGTTGAGAAGTATGAAATTGACTTTTCACGTATTTCTGAGCTTGTTACGCGAAAAAATCAACGATAAAAGAATATGGAGAATATGATCATGGTTAGAGAAAACACAAGTGTAAATACTACCGAACAAACAGCACCAAAAGGTGAACTGACGTTCAACGATAAAGTGATTCAGAAAGTTGTTGGTTATGCCATTGAAAACGTCTCAGGTTTGTTAGGTGTTGATGGTGGGTTCATTGCCAACATTAAAAATAAGATCGTCAACAGTGACAATCCTGTCGAAGGCATTGAAGTTGAAGTCGGGAAAGAACAAGTAGCTGTTGATCTTAATATTATTATGGAATTTGGTCATAATGCACATGATATTTATAAAGCACTCACAACAGTTATTGCCAAAAAAATTGATGAGACAACGAGCTTAAAGTTAGTGGAATTGAATGTTGAAGTTATTGATATTCAAACACAAAGAGAGTTTAATGATGCGCAAGTGACCTTACAAGATCGCATGTCTGATGCCGGAGATACCATTAAGGATAAGACGTCTGATGGTGTGAATACAGTTAAAAATACAGTTTCACAGGCAACCAGTGATAGTGACGAGCGTGTGAAATAATGTAACTGTGATTTTATAAATTTTTGATAAAATCATAGCATTAGCTGTTAGAAAAAACCTGATAACTTTGGTAAAATAATTATGCAGAAGGTTATCAGGTTTTATTATGTCTGAATGAGCCTATCTATTCTAGAAAAAATAAGGGCGTATTTATGACTGATAAACATGTTTATGTGATACACGGGTACACTGCTACACCAACAGACAATTGGTTTCCATGGTTAAAAAGACAGGTAGAAGAGCAATTGAATATACCGACTACCATTTTAGAAATGCCAAATGCCGATAATCCGAAACTACAGGAATGGGATGAATTATGTGATCGTCTCATTGACACGAATCATGAACTAACAATCGTTGGACACAGTTTAGGTTGCATACAGGCACTTCGTTTTGTGTCACAGCATAAAATTAAAAATATCAAAATGATACTAGTATCTGGTTTTGATGAAGTGCTTAACACATTACCACAACTACATTCATTTACAGATACCTCATTAAATTATCAAACAATCATACCTAAAATTGATCAGGCAGTTGTTATTTCTGCATTAGATGATGATATTGTGCCTTATCATTATTCGGAAACATTAGCACGTCATTTAAAATGTCAATTTATTTTAATGCCAAATGGTAAACATTTTATTGACCGAGATCATATTTACGAGGTACCAGTTGTTTTCCAACAGATTAGTTTGATGAATGAATATCGTGAAAATCATTTTAATAGTTGAACTATTATGTGATACAATAATCATTGTGCTAGGGGCGCTACTATGTGGCTGAGAAGAACCCTTTGAACCTGAACTGGATTATACCAGCGTAGGAAAGTGTCATACTGATTATTTTAGATGGTGCTTTTCTCATGTTAGAGAAGGGCATTTTTTATTTGCACAGAATATGGTACGAAAGGAACAATATAAAAATGAATAAAGCTCACTAGGGGCGTCGTAATGACTGAGATGATATATCGGTCCCTTGGAACCTGATCTAGTTTATACTAGCGTAGGAAAGTGACCAAAATTGTGTAACATCCTGTGATGTTACCGCGAACTAGGGTCCTTTTGTATGTCACATAAGGACCCTTTTTGAGATGGAAGGAATTGTTTTGACTATGGCGACACATAATAACCGCATAGTAGACCATGGTTTAGCTGGTTTACAACATGTTTTTGTTTCTAATGTATGGCTAGATCCAATCTATGTTGCAGCAGCAGCAGGGTTATCGTTAAATTTATCAACTAATTTGGTAAATACTATTTTTATTGTTTCAGGGTTGGTCACACTGACTCAAGTGACACGTTTAGCACGACTACCAATTATTCAAGGGCCATCCGCTGCCTTTGATGCCTTGATGATTAATGCTGGTAGAGCTGGCCAGTTGGCCTCAGCAAGTGGCTCCATTTTAGCCAGTGCACTGATTATTTTTTTGCTATCTGTAACAGGATTAATTAATAAATTAGTTCGCCTGCTAACACCGGCTATTACTGGAACACTTATCTTTCTGGTCGGCGTTTCTTTATCCAGTTTTACATTATCTGAATTTTTAGGTGGTTATCCTGGAGATAAACATTTCTCTTCACCGACGACACTTGTATTATCAATTTCAACATCAGCCATTGTTATTTTACTTTCAATATTTGGTAAAGGTTTTTGGAAACGTTTTTCCTTTTTGATTGCATTAGTTGTAGGCGATGTTTTATCAGTTGCAATGGGGCGTGTTGATTACAGTGTACTAGCGGCTAAATCGTGGTTTGGCTTACCTCACTTATTACCATATGGTGCGTTAAATTTTAATTGGACGATGTTTCTGACTTTTTTTGTTGCCTATCTTGTTGCTGTGGTAGAAGCAGTAGGCGTGTATGAAGCTGCTAGTGACGTGATGAAAGAAGATATTTCACCACGCCGTATTCAAAATGGTTTGATCGGTGAATCGGCTGGTTCAATATTATCATCGCTATTTGGTGGTTTTCCAACAACTGCTTTTGCACAAAATGTTGGTATTTTAAAATTAACTGGTGATGTCTCAAGAATTCCTGTAGTTATTGCAGGTGTTTTGTTTGTGATATTGGGATTTGTGCCAAAAATTGGGGCATTTTTAGCAATTACCCCAAGCCCAGTGATTGGTGGTATCTTTCTGCCAGCAGCAACGACTTTAATTATGACAGGATTAAATATTCTGAAAAAGACACCATCAACAAATGCAAATAATATGATTATTGGGTTATCGATTGTGTTGGCTATTGCTCTACCAAATTATGCTACTGGATGGCATGGTGCAGTGGGTCAACTTTTGTCTAATACAATCTTAATAGGCGCAATATCTGCTATCACATTGCAGTTTGTTCTTGTGAATTTACCACAAATGATAAATAAATTAAGGAGATAACATGTCTGATGAATCTGACGTTATTCAAGCACGTCTTGTAAAGTTTATACAACAGTACAAAGAGGGGCAATCAAGTGAATATGAAGTTGATTTTAATCAATTAGCCATGAGCGTATTTGATTATCAATTCCAAAATAACTTACCTTACAAAAAATTTGCGCAATTAAAGCATAAAAATCCATTAACTGTCAAAAATTGGCAGGATTTGCCTTTGATACCAATTGAAGCCTATAAACAATTAACATTATCTACTCGAGACACTACGCAAGCTGAAGATGTTTTTTATTCAAGTGGGACAACGAATGCACAACAAAAAAGTCGACATTACATTTCCGACTTAAGGGTTTGGGAGCAATCAATGATAGCGGGATTTAAGCAATATGTTATCCCTAACAAAGAAAAAATAACGATATTTTCTCTATTTCCAGATATGTCCAGTCATCCTAATTCGTCACTATCTCGCTATATTACAACAGCTATGCAGGTATTTGGGACAGAAAATAGTCAGGTGTTTTTTAAACATAATCAGTTAGATTATGTTAATTTGATATCAGCTCTGAAACAAGCACAAGCTAATCATGAGCAGGTATTAGTTTTAGGTGCTTCTTTTTCATATGTGCATTTATTAGCTTATTTCGATCAGCATCCACAAACATTTGATTTAGCAGAAGGCAGTATTATTTTTGATACGGGTGGTTTTAAAGGTCAGTCTCAAGAAGTCAGTATGTCTACTTTGTACAAAAATTTAGGTCAAGTATTTAATGTATCCCGTGAACAGATTATTAATATGTACGGTATGACAGAAATTAGTTCGCAATGTTATGATCGTAATCTAGCAGATTTATCACAAAATCAGTCAATTTACTTTGATAAAATGCCACCTGCTTGGGTAAAAATTCAAATTTTAGATGTGGAAACATTACAACCCATTGAACAGGGGAAACGGGGTCTTTTGGCTTATTATGATTTGGCCAATTGGGATACATGTTTGGCTATTTTAACCGAAGATATTGCCATTCAAAATGAACATGGTTTTACGATTATTGGACGAGCGAAGGGATCAGAAGCTAAAGGCTGTTCCATTGCTGTTGATGAGCTTTTAAAAGTGCGTTAAGAGGAACAGCATATGACTAGTAAACAAACAACAATTGATATTTTTCATGTACCAACAAATATTACGTTGAATACGCTAACTGAAACAATTATAGGGGATGAGTCACATGCTGTGGTTTTACGTTATCCTGAGATATCTGTTACGGACATAAATCATATCGCCAATGTACTTCAAACAAATCAACATGATTACTTAGAACAACTGACTACATCGCAAATTATTGATGTTATTTCACAAGTTGCTGAAAAATGGACGGACCCAACCTACTATTTACGCCAAGTAGCTGAGACAGCAATACCTATTACAACTGGTTATAATGCTGACCAAGTAAAAATGGAGCTTAAGCGTTTTATTCGCTTGTTCCGAAAGAAGGAGTTAAAGCGATTTGTGAATTCTGAAATAGGCCATGCGGGCGCTATGTTGGATGATTTTCAACCGAATCTAGCCGGTGGTTTCTCAAAGTTTTTTGGGCCTGATCTGATTTTTCAAATATTTTCTGGTAATGTACCAGGGATACAGTTGTGGACCCTTATAATGGGGCTACTCGTCAAATCGCCAACATTAGGGAAATTATCTTTTTCCGAACCAATTATGCCAGCATTATTTGTGCAAACATTAGCTGAAATAGATTCAAGATTAGCTGACTCAATTGCTATATTGCCTTGGCATAGTGGTCAAGAACTGGAAAAAGCTGGTATCGAAGTTGCTGATACCGTGGTTGTGTGTGGTGGTGAAATAGCAGTTAAAAAAGTTAAAGCGCAAGTGCCTTTGGATAAAAAAGTATTGAGTTACGGCTATAAAATAGGATTTGTTATTGTTGGTAGAGAGGCATTGACACCGGAATATTATCCCCAAACAATTAAAAAGATAGCTGAGGATATTAGTATTTATGATCAACAAAGTTGTCTAGCCCCACAATCAATTTTTGTAGAGCGTGGTGGTGCAATCACTACAGATGAATTTTCTGCATTACTAGCCACTGAATTAAATAATTACCAAATTAAATATTCTCGCGCTATCTTACAAGAATCTGAAAAATTGGCAATTGAAAAAATGCGGCAAGCAACAGATATAGAATCTATTGAAAATAGCAGAACATTACTATTTGCTAGTGAGGATAGTACATCCTGGACAGTTGCTTTTCATGATCACTTGGGGTTTAGTGCCTCACCTTTGAATCGATCTGTTCATGTCTTTTCTATAGATGATTTTCTGCAACTACAACCAATCTTGAAACCATATCAGTCATACTTACAGACAGCTGGCGTTGCAATCGCACCAAAGCGGTTATTTGCTCTCGCAAATGTTTTGGGTAAGTTGGGAGTTAGTCGAATGAGTGCAGTGGGTCAAATGAATCACGTATCTAGTGCGTGGCATCATGATGGCCACTTCAATTTGCTGGATTTAGTTCGTGTGACAGATATTGAGAATAGTCTAGAAGTTGAAAGTGAGTATTTTGATGCTGATGTTGAATGAGGAGAAAATATGCTTTTAAAAAATAAGGTCGCACTGGTCACTGGAGCTAGTCGAGGTATCGGTGCAGCTATTGCAAAAATGTATGCTAAAGAAGGTGCAATAGTTATTGTTAATTACTTGCATAATACTCAACATGCTCAGACCATTGTTCAAAGTATCATTTCACAAGGTGGACAAGCTGTTGCGATGCAATGCGATATACGAGATCAGCAGGAAGTCCATAATATGCTGCAAAATATCTTGGATAATTTTGGTACAATTCATATTGTTGTTAATAATGCACTGAGTCAGTATCAGTTTGACCCTAAAAATAGAAAATTATTAGGTGATTTACAATGGTTTGACTATCAAGCACAAATAGATGGTAGTTTAAAGGCTGTTTTGAATGTAGTTGATTTTGTTTTACCAAAACTAAAGCAAAATAATGAGAGTAGCATTATTAATATCACGAGTAATTTAATTCAGTCACCAGCAATCCCGTATCATGACTATATTGTCGGTAAGTCAGCTGTTCTTGGATTAACACGTACCATGGCAAGTGAATTAGGAGCGTTTGGTATTCGTGTGAATGCGATTGCGCCAGGTCTAACTGTACCAACAGACTCAAGTCAATTGACACATCGTGACGTGCGAGAAAAACTTATTGACCAAACACCAACAGGTCGGTTAACTACACCGGAAGACGTTGCGGGGACAGCAGTATATCTAGCAACCGCACTTTCCAGTAATGTCACCGGACAATGTTTATTTGTTGATGGTGGGTTAACAATGACTTGATGATATTATCAAAATTAGAACCTACAATATAAAAATTATAGTGTGACATGCTTATTATATAAAATTCGAATATTTTTTCTTTAGTTAGTTTAGTATTTGTTAAACGCTTTACAATGTGATATAATTAACTTGTTCAACTGGTGGTAGTCAATTATCTTCCCGGGTACTCCTAATTTAATATTTTACTTTGCAGTGAGTTAAGTACTACCTGTTGAACTACAAAAGTCACGTCAGTGTTAGGCTTCAGACATCTATCTAAGATATCTGAAGCTTTTTGTAACTAGAAAATTAACTATGCTAGTGAATTGTTTTTTGTTACCGCAAGGGATAAAATGTTAATAATGGGACATGACATTAAAAAAAGTTTTAGTATACTTATTTTGCTATTAGCCTCAACATTACTAATAACACCATTTTTATTTAATCACGCCATGATTATTGGCTCAGATGCGATTTTCCATTTTAATCGTTTTTATGACACCGCCATGCAAATAAAACATTGTGATTTTCAATATTTTATTTCAATTTATGGTTTTCAATCGTCTGGTAGAATTGTTAACGCTTTGTATGGCCCTTTAATGGCATATGCTCAAGGATTGCTGGTTCTTTTGAGTCCATCTTGGTTTGTATATCAGATGCTATCAAATGCCATATTATATTTTTGCGCAGGTTTGTCATTATATTTACTATTAAAAAAAGCTAGAATCGGTGATCAATATAGCTTGCCATTAAGTATTTTTTATATGACGTGTTATTCAATTCAATATTGGACAATACGGCAAGGTTTCTCTAGTTGGGGTGCTGCATTAATGCCAGTATGCCTTATACCACTGATAGATCTAGTTGAGAATAAGAAACTAAGCACAATTAAAACGGCAGTGGCAGTCGCAGCAATGGCTCAGGTACATATGCTATCAGCTTTTTTGTTGGTTTTTGTATATATTTGTTTTTTTTCTTCTATTTTTTTTAATCAAAGTCGCATGATTAAATTAAAACTAATCATGCAAGTCGGTATGTCAGTTTTAGTTTGTACTGCCTTAGTTGCTAATCTCATTTATTGTTTTATTGCTGTTGACGGTTATAACGATATT
The DNA here is from genome assembly GCF_007954525.1 of Leuconostoc carnosum. NCBI lineage: Bacteria > Bacillati > Bacillota > Bacilli > Lactobacillales > Lactobacillaceae > Leuconostoc > Leuconostoc carnosum. Next base: position 150,610 of record NZ_CP042374.1, read on the forward strand.
GCTCAGCCATTTACTAATAAATACATGTGGCGGATGACAGTTTTTACTGGTAGTAGTTATTGGTTAGTTTATCCGCCAGTATTAATATTAGCTATTGTATTTTTCGTTTGGCAAATGACTAAAATGTGGCATAAATCAGCGCTTTTGTTACGAGTAACCGAGATAACTGCTTTTATATGTTTCACATTATCGACGAATATTTTTCCATGGCGTTTATTTAGTAACAGTGTGTTTAGCTTCATTCAATTTCCATTTAGATTTTTTATTCCTTTTACGGTACTATTGCTTTTAGCGGTTGGCTTAATGTTACAAAATAATGCACACATTTCTTGGTCGTTTTATAGTGTGATTATTATTGTGATGGTAGCGTCGTTATGTCAAACAATGATGTCATCGAATAATACTTTGAATGTATGGCACCGTTCTACAAAGTATTTGAATGGACAAGTTCATACCCGTATCAATTCTGACGATAATTCTCACGTAAAACAATCTTTTTTTAAAAAAGATAAGAGTAAGGCATTGCAGTACATTTTAAAATCAACACCAGATTATTTGCCCATTGATAGTAATAACAAAAAAAGTAAGTATGAACTATACCAATCATTAATTTTAAACAATCAACAAAACTTTCGTAAATCAGTTAAAGATCATAAATTATTCCTTAACTGGTATGGTGATTACCAGAAAAAGGTTCAGTTACCAATTATTAAATATAAAAATACTGTGATGATTTTAAATCACACACCAATATCTAAACATATGACCCAATTTAGTGCGATCAATACGCCTATCATTACACAAAAGAAGGGGCCAAATCAACTTGTGGTTTATTACCAACATGATTGGTTTCTTTACCCAATACTACTGTTTACGTTTATGAGCTGGTCTGTTGTATTTATTGTATATCAGAAAACTTGGCACAGTAACTAATGAATTTTTTAAATTAACATATTGTCAATTTTCTGAATGTCTTGTTACAAATATTTCTCACGACTTTTTGATACTTTTATGCTATAATATTTTTGTACTAGGGGCGCCACTATGCGTGGCTGAGAAGCACCCTTTGAACCTGATCTGGTTAACACCAGCGTAGGAAAGTGCCATACTGATTGTTTTTAGATGGCGCTTTTCTCAAATTAGAGAAAAGCGCTTTTTGTTTGAACAAATAATGTATGAAAGGATTAATTTAAAAATGAATAAGCATCATTAGAGACGTTGTAACCGACTATGACGATATTGAAGACTGGTTTAAGCTGATTGCGTTACTGAAAACCAACAATAGCGTTATCACACAGTAAGTGTTAATGATAAAAGTGCCTTTTTATTTGTACAAGAGCACACTTTTGATGAATCCTTACTAAAAGATATGGAGAATACTATGAATATAAAAATCAAAAAAATTACTATTGTCACGGTTATGATTGCATTGGACGTTGTGTTGTCACCAATTTTTAGAATTGAAGGCATGGCACCAATGTCTAGTGTTATGAACATTATTGCCGGGGTGACTCTTGGTCCATTTTACACAGTTGTTATGGCGCTAATTACTGGCATTATTAGAATAGTCATCATGGGAATTCCACCATTAGCGCTAACTGGTGCAGTATTCGGGGCCTTGTTGTCAAGTCTATTTTATAAGTATGGACGTACAATGTATTGGGCGATGTTTGGTGAATTTGTAGGGACAGGTCTTATTGGGTCTTTAATATCATATCCAGTCATGGTTTGGTTTACTGGAACGCATCAAGGGTTGTATTGGATGATTTATACACCACGCTTTATTGGTGCTACGTTAATTGGTGCGGTAATTGCCTACTTTATTTTGCTTAACCTAACAAAAATCAAAATTTATCAAGATGTGCAGCAAATATTTATGAAATCGAGCGTCTAATGACAAAAAAATTGGCAGAAATAATACCTTTGAACAATGTGCCGTTAATTCATTGTATTACTAATGATATTACCTTAGAAACATTAGCTAATACAATTTTGTATTTAGGTGGCAAGCCGATTATGAGTAGTGATGTTCGTGAATTTGCTGATCTGTTTAAAACAACTGATGCTTTATTGCTCAATATGGGACGATTGACTGTCAATCATGAGGCTAGCTTAAGAGAGGCTAGCCATTTTGCGGTTATTAGTCATAAGCCAGTTGTCGTTGATTTAGTTGGCTATGGTATGACAGAGCAACGTCGAAAATTAGGTGACGAACTTATCAATCATCAACCTACAATCGTTAAAGGCAATATTTCCGAAATGAGAAGATTGGTGGGCTTGCCAACAATTGCTAAAGGCATTGATGGTGACGTCTCAGATCAAAGTGATTTTGCCTTACAAGAACTTAATCATGCACTCAAAGAACTGTGTAAACGCTGCCCTAAAACAGTGTTTGTAGCTACGGGAAGGCGTGATATTGTCGTACAGGGTGAACGCTCCGCATTGTTATGCAATGGTGTAGCAGCGTTAGATCGGTTTGTAGGAACAGGAGATATGCTTGGTGCTATTATGGCAACCTTGATAGGTGCTGGTGCAGCGGCTTGGGAGGCGAGCTCTATAGCAATTAGTTATCTTAACATTGCGGGTGAAATAGCTGATAATCAGACACATGGATTGGAAAATTTCAGACAAGAAATGCTAAATCAAATTAGTTTATTGCAAAAACAGTCAGGTTGGTCAAAAAATATTCATAGTTCTACTTTCAATTAGTTCTGTTCGAGTCATTATTATGATGAAACAACGATAAATATGTTATTCTTGAAATATAATGTTATTGTTTAGATTTATCACATAAATACTTGTATAATGCAGGTCCTTTTTGTGTTAGATCCAGTGAACATTATAATGTTTGCATCATTTACTGATACGATTAAAATGAAAATGATAAGGGGGAGTGGCTATGAGAAAAAAACACCAAGAAAATTATGCGACGTCGGATGAAGAATTTGTCTCTTTTTTTGCTGAAGTACTGAGTAAATTACCGGTTAAAACAGCTAAAATTATCAAAAGTACATATCAAACAACCAGACGGCAAGCTGATAAAGTCCGCCTTAAAAGTCAGGGCAAATTCGACCAGGTGGCTGATACTTTTTTGATAGGTGTTGACGATGAAACACGTAAGAAGTGTCATCGTATTATTCATGTTGCCGCGTTAAGTGCTGCAGTTATTGGGTGCTCACCAATTCCATTTTCGGATGCTTTTTTATTGGTCCCTGTTCAACTGACAATGATGTCACGTTTACATAAATTATTTGGTCAGTCATGGTCAGAAAATTTAGGTAAGAACTTGTCAAAAGAGTTAGTTGTAGTGAGTCTTGGACGCAGCGCAGTGGGAAACATTATTAAATTTGTGCCTGTTGTTGGAACAGTTTCTGGCGCAGCTATTAATGCTTCTGTGGCCGTGTCTATTACTGAATCTCTGGGTTGGGTCACTGTAAAGATGTTAAACGATGGAGAAGATATATTTGAACAAGCAATGTCTTTTAAAGGGCAGTTCAATTTATTGTTTAATTCAATCCATCGTTTCAAGTCACCCAAGTGAGGGCTAGTTAACTCGTATTTTAAAAAATGATGCACCGTTTACAAAACTAAGGAGGAAATTGCATGGCAGTATACCGAGAAGGTATTGAAGAAACAATAGAAGCGCATCAAGTTAATATAGAAACCGGCTTAAGTTCGGAACAGGTGATTAAAAGCCGTGAAGAATTTGGTAGCAATGTTTTTGTGGCAGACAAGAGGGTACCATTGTGGCGCAAGATTCTGATTAGTTTGCAGGATGTTGCTACAATCATATTATTAATTGCAGCAGTGATTTCATTTGTATCGACGTACATAGAAGGTACTGGACACTATTTTGAAAGTTTGCTCATTATTGGGATTGTGATTATTAACTCAATACTATCAATTGTTCAAGAAGGTCGAGCAGAAGATTCATTAGCCAGTTTACAAAATCTGAATCGTATGCAAGCTAAAGTACTACGTGATGGGGAAAAAGTACTCATCGATGCTGATGATGTGGTTGTTGGTGATTTACTCGTCATTGAAAATGGGGCTGCAATCCCTGCCGATGGGCGGTTGATTAAAGCGGTCGAATTACAAGCTGAAGAATCTGCTTTGACAGGTGAAAGCTTACCAGTTGAAAAAAATGAGAAAGCAACTTTTGAATCTGATGATGACGTTAGCTTAGGAGAACGTATTACAATGGTGTATCGGGGCACAACCATTGTAAATGGGCATGCTCGAGCAATTGTTACCGCTATTGGTATGCAAACAGAAATGGGTACGATAGCTGGCTTGCTTAACAGTGAAGCACAGAATAGCCTAACACCCTTACAAAGACGTTTAGTCCAATTAGGGAAAAATATTTCTTGGGTAGCCATTATCTCAGCCATATTTGTTATGGGGCTGGGTGTTATACAGGGAATGGATTTGAAGCATATTTTCCTAATAGCTATTTCGTTAGCTGTTGCTGTTGTGCCAGAAACATTGGCTGTCATAGTAACTATGACATTGGCACTTAGCGTACAGACAATAGCGAAAAAGCATGCTATTATTCGTAGATTGCCTGCTGTAGAAACATTAGGAACCACCAATGTTATTGCTTCCGATAAAACGGGTACATTGACTCAAAATGTGATGACAGTCAGACAAGTATGGCATGATGAGCAGAACCATCTTAGTGATGTTGATGAAAATTTAGATGAACCTGCTGTAGATGTTTTATCTTTGGCGGCTATTTCAACTAATGTAGAAGTCAATATTAGTGATGAAAAAAAGACTTATGCAGGTCTACCAACTGAGGTAGCGTTAGTACGCGCCATTGAGACAATTACTTCACGCGAAGAATTACTTAGACAATATCCATTAGTCGAACAAATTCCTTTTAATTCAACAAAAAAACGTATGACAACTGTCCACGAACTGCCTGATGGCGGTTATATTGCGATTACTAAAGGTGCATTTGATGTTTTGTTACCAATGATCAAGCATGGTAATTCTGAGCGCGCTGAAGAAGTTAATACGTCTTTTGGTAGACGCGCACTTCGTGTTCTAGCTATTGCTAAACGAATATTTGATGTCATGCCGGAATCACCTACACAGGAATTTTATGAACAAGATCTGACTTTGGTTGGGCTAGTTGGTATCATTGATCCACCACGTCCAGAGTCGGCTCCAGCCGTTGAAAAAGCACGCTTAGCAGGGGTTAAGACAATCATGATCACGGGTGATCACGTCGAAACAGCTAGTGCTATTGCACGTGAAATTGGTATTTTACGTTCTGGAGACCTAACAATTACCGGATCTGAATTAGCTAAATTATCGGATCAGGAGCTTGATAAACATATCAAAGATTATACTGTATATGCACGTGTGACTCCTACTGATAAAATCAGAATCATTAAATCATGGCAACGTCAAGATGCAACAATTGCGATGACCGGTGATGGTGTCAATGATGCACCAGCCTTAAAAGCAGCAGATGTCGGTATTTCAATGGGTGAGACCGGAACTGATGTTGCGCGTGAAGCCTCAGATATTATTTTGACAGATGACAACTTCGCAACAATTATTAACGCTATTTCTGAAGGACGTGGTGTTTATATTAAGGTCAGAAAGACCATTAATTTCTTATTAAGCGCTAATATCTCAGAAATATTGGTTATATTTATTGCTATGCTTTTGGGATGGGGATCGCCATTATTGGCGGTGCATTTGTTATTTATTAATTTGGTATCAGATGGATTACCAGGTTTTGCGCTAAGCCGTGAACCTATGTTGACTAACGTCATGAATCAACCGCCAATGGCAAAACATGTTAAGTTATTTGCTCAGGGATTGGGACGTCAAATTGGTTTGAACGCTGGATTGTTTGCGATTGTAACGTTAGTCGCAATTTGGGTCGGTCAAAATGCTGTTATTGGTGGGCTCAATCCTAACGAACAAATTGGTCAAACAATGGCATTTACTGTTTTGTCATTAACTTCTATCATTCACGTTCTCAATATTCGATCAGAAAAAACATTATTCAGTATTAAATATAGTGCTAATCCATCGTTAGTTAATATGGCATTTTTAGCAGCCATTATAACGCTGGTCATTACACTATTACCAGTGACGCAGCCATTATTTGGCTTAACTATGATTTCATTAGGTCATTGGGCAATAATTGCTATTTTGTCCTTAATGCCCACGATTGTTATTGAATTTTTGAAATATATACGACCTAGTTTGTTTAGGGTTTAATACAAAAATACCTTACCATTTGGTAAGGTATTTTTTGTGCTTATGATAAGCCACTGTAGTTAGTCTATTTATTTCAGCACATCGTGAATAGTAATGCCAACTACACTATTATCATCTAACACAACTAAATTGGAAATATTATAAGCAACCATTTTTTCCATGCCGTACCATTACGAGCTAATGTGGATTCGTTAGATCCAGTTAATGTAGTGTTTTTAAGTGATTTTGTTTTAAAAATGATCACGAGGAGTGAAAGTGCATAATTTATAAGTGAGCATTATTTGAGTAACCGCTTTCGTTTAGTGTTATAGTGTGGTTAACAAATTAGATGAAGTAATTTGTAAAAAAAGGAAGCGAGGTAATGTTATGATTTGGACATTAGTTGTAGGTGCCATTCTGGGTACCGCCGTTGGTGCAGTTACAAGTCGTGCTGAACCACTAGGTTGGATTAGGCAGCGAGCCACGAGCCGAGTACATTTCTAGTTACTAAATGACCACCACTGACAAACATTTATATAGAAGTCGTAGGAGAAATATACAATGACAGACAAAGAAAATGAAAAGATTGATGTTAGAAAGCAAAATAAAAAAGACGATCCCAAGTCAACTGATAAGGAAGATGTCTTTGACCACAATGAAAAGAATGCTGATTATAAAAAAGCCGATTGATGTTTAACTAGTGTATATGCTTTATTAAAGGTTTAGTTTGTCCAGTGGCAAATTAAACCTTTTTATCAAAAGTTTTAAAGTGGATGAGGAGGAATTTTTAATGAATCTCGATAGATTGTATGAGTTAAATGATGGGCACCTGTTACCTAAAGTTGGTTTGGGAACCTACCAAATTCGTGGTTATCAAGGTGTTGACCAAATTTTGAGTGCAATTCAAAGTGGTTACCGTCTGCTCGATACATCTACAAATTATGATAGTGAAGGGGCCGTAGGGGAGGCTATTCGTCGTTCAGGTGTGCCAAGATCTGAATTCTATGTCACAACAAAACTTCCTGGACAATATCACCATTTCGATGACGCTTTACAAATCATTGAAGAATCACTATTACGGTTAGGATTGGACTACCTGGATCTATATTTGATTCACTGGCCGTTACCCAAACGTGATACTTATGTAGAAGCTTGGCAAGCATTAATTGAGGCTAAGAAACGAGGCTTGGTGCGTTCTATTGGTGTATCTAATTTTGAGAAGGAACATCTTGATAAAATAATTGCAATAACAGGTGTTACGCCCGCTGTTAACCAAAATGAGATCCATCCTTATTGGCCGCAAGAATCCTTGGTTGCTACGAACCAAGAATATGGTATTGTGACAGAGGCATGGAGTCCGTTGGGTAGAGGTAGTAGTGAGTTGTCAGAACCAGTAATTGTAAATTTAGCAGAAAAATATGGTAAAGATACTGGTCAAATTATTTTAAAATGGCACTTACAACGACATATTTTACCTGTAGTTAGAACAATTTCACCTCAGCACCAACGTAACAATTTAGATATTTTCGATTTCACATTGACTGAGGATGAAGTAAGTCAAATAACTAACTTAGAAAGTGTAGACGGTCGTATTGACGATCAAGATCCAAAAGAGTACGAGGAATTTGGCTGATTGCTTAGTCAATATGGACTTATTAGCCTTCATATATATTTGTATGGATGTCATTAAATAGTACTATTAGTACTAACTTGATACTAAAATAAAAGCTGCAAATCCTTAATGATTGTTTTTGACAATCTGTATTGGGGTATTTGTAGCTTTTTCAGTGTTGGATTGTATTTTGCTAATTAATGTATCTATCTAATTAGAAAATGTTTTTAACAGTAATAATTTAATTATTAATGGTACAGTAATTTATCGAAAAAAAGATATCAATAGTTGATGAAAAAGGGGTGGATAGGGGGTAGTTAAAATTCGGATTAGAGTCTTTATTTTTGGTAGTCAAAAGCACAAAGATTTTAAGTATCGGTCAAGCTCCAAAAAATAAAGTACAAGATACAGGTATGATATGGTAAAATGTTTCGGAAGATAGATTACGAGCGTGTTTGGATGTAGATTGAAAAGAATTTTATTAATGTGATGCTTACTGATAATTAAAAATAAGCAATATTCACTAATGAAATTTCTTACCATGCAAGCTATTAAATTTAAGAAAAGAGGAACTAAAATAACATGAAGTCGCTAGATCAGATAACACAATTAGTGGGAACAAAGTCCCTCAAAAATCTTAACTATGAACTTCAAAACGCAGATTATGAAGGGTGTACTTTTCAGATTGGTGAGACAACGTTTAGAAGTCGATTAGCAAAATTGACTCCAAAAAAGAAAGGATATTTTGTTGCTTTCTGGGAAAAAGACGCTAATAATCAAAATATCGCTTTTCAACTTAATAATAGCCCTGATAAATTAATTATAGTCATTGATGACGATCAACAAAAAGGGCAATTTATCATACCAAAGGATGAGTTACGCAAACGGCATGTTTTGACAGATACCAATAAGGTAGGTAAAATGGCTATGCGAGTCTATCCATCGTGGATCAAAGATTTGAATTCAAGTGCTCAGAAAACACAAGCATGGCAATGTCAATATTTTGTTGATGTTAAAGATGATGATCTAACCGAAAAAATAAATGTACTATATTCTCTAAAATAAAGTGGTGACAATTGATAGCATTTTAAAATATATTATTGGTTGAATTTAGTCAAAAAACTAATATTTTGTTTATTCAGGAACAATTAACACAATATGAATTATTGACAAAATATGACTTTGAGAGTTATGCTAGTTCTATGATGATAGAACAAGAAGATTTAAAAAGAGCAGAAATTTTTAAGACGCTTTCAGATGTTAATCGATTAAGTATTATTAGAACTTTGTATATTGCTAATCGTGAAATGACCTGTGGGGAGATAGGGCAGCAATTAGATATCAGTAAATCAACAGTGTCATATCATTTTAAAATGTTGCGTGCTGTTGGGTTGACTCATACAAGGAGGGCGGCTCAGAGTAAATACCTATCTCTTAATTATCAAAATTTTAATAAATATTTACCTGGGTTTTTAGACTCTTTATGAGTCTTTTATTTTTAGGTTTTAGTTCGATTGTTGTGAAACAACCGAATGATAATTGGGGGATATTTTGAAAGAAAAAAATAATATAATGTTTATTATGGTGGCGGTCTTAATTGCTACATTTATGACATCTGTCGAAACGACTATTATTACAACCGCTTTACCAAGAATTGTAAGTCAGCTAGATGGCCTATCAATGCAAAGTTGGGTTTTTGCAACTTATCTATTAACCACTGCATTGTCAACACCTATTTATGGAAAATTAGCAGATCGTATAGGTAGAAAAAGTATTTTTCTAATTGGTATCATCATATTTGTCGTGGGTTCATTTTTTTCCGGGTTATCTAATCAGATGATTATGTTGATATTTTTTAGAGGGCTGCAAGGTATTGGTGCTGGAGCGATCATACCCATCACTTTTACTATTATTGCTGACTTGTTTCCTTACGAAAAAAGGACTACCATGTTAGCATTAAATAATACGGCGTGGGGAATTTCTGCTTTATTAGGGCCATTAATTGGTGGTTACATTGTTGATCAATTGAGTTGGCATTGGGTATTTTTTATAAATATACCTTTGGGTATATTAGTTTTTGTCATTATTTTATTTAATTACAAAGAAGATAAGCAATTTTGTGTTAAAAAATCTATTGATTACAAGGGGATTATAGCATTATCAGGATTACTAATAACGACATTATTGTTGTTTCAAGGTTTAGGCGAAACTAATCTAAATAAGTCGGTTATATGGATAATGGTATTTTTACTCATCGAATTTGCTGTACTATTTGTCAGAATAGAGAAACACGCCAATGATCCAATCATTCCTTTAGCATTATTCAAAAATAATATTTTTACGATACAAATTTTGACTGCGTTATTACTAAGTGCTATTCAGATAGGCTTTCAGACCTATTTTCCAATGTGGCTACAAGCTATTTATAAAGCTAGTGCTGCCATTGCAGGATTAACTGTTACGCCTAGTCCGGTTCTTTGGCTGATATCATCTTTTTTTGTTGGTGTTTTAATGAAGAAATGGGCACCTAAATATATTTCAATCGCTCTCATTTTAATAATGGTTCTATTTTATCTACCGTTAACATTTATAGAATCAACAGTGACACAATCAATTTTCTACGTGATTTCTGGTATCACAGGTGCATCACTGGGTATTATTATTACCATGAATACTTTGATTTCACAACGCGTCGTAGATCAGTCACATTTGGGAACGGCTTCTGCTATGCTGACTTTAGGAAGGACGCTAGGGCAAACCTTAGCTACCGGTATTTTTGGCCTGACCTTCAATTTGACGATTAATCATCAATTAAGCAATGTAAAAGTAATTAATATTTCAATGGTAAATAATTATATCAGCAGTAGTCATAAGTCAGAACATATTAGCTTGTTGAATGGTGTCATTTTATCAGGTTTGCACAATGTTTTTTTAATCGTGCTGATTATTTTGGGTGTTGTTTTGATACTCAATATTATGGATAAAAATGCAGAACCAATTAAATAGTGAGAATAAAACACGACCTCAGAGAAACAGGTCAATTGAGTGAGGTATAGCTAATTAGAACTAATCACAGTCATTTACCTGGAATAGCAAGATAAAGAATACCAACTTTTGAAAACGGGTAATTAACGATTAATTTACTTAACATACGATGTATGTTAGTATACTTATAAATAATAAGTATACTGTCATTTTGGAAAGTGAGACATAGAGTTATGAGTGATATTCAAAGTTTGGTTAGTCAACAGTTGGAAGCATTGCTGGAAAATGAAAACAACACGGTATCAAATCTATCTAACGCAGCTGCCTTGATATTTCAAAATTATGAAAATATCAATTGGGCAGGGTTTTATATTTATAATACCGAAACGCAAGTCTTGGATTTGGGTCCTTTCCAAGGTAAAGTAGCATGCATGCATATTCAACCTGGAACCGGTGTTGTTGGGGCGGCTTTTGCTCATAAAAAAAGTATGATGGTTCCAAATGTTCATGAGTTTACGGGACACATTGCCTGTGATGCAGACAGTAATGCTGAATTAGTTATTCCAATATATAAGAATGAACGAGTTTATGGCGTTATTGATATTGATTCACCAGAGTTAGATCGCTTTACTGAAATTGATAAAAATGAAGTTGAAGAGTTAGCGCAAGTACTAGCACAACATATTTAAGAATTTATAATAGAAACAGCAACTGATATATTAAGTGGTCTAATATATCAGTTGCTATTTTTGTGCTTGAAATAACGTCATAGCTTGTAAGACTTGTACTAAATCTAACTGTTTAACATGTTTCTAGGAGGATATGTTATAATACATGTATATTTAAAAACAACAAGTTAGTTATAGAAAGGGATTTTTAAATTATGAAATATGCTATCACTGCTGCCACTGGTAAATTTGGTCAAGCTGCTGTTACTCATCTACTTAAGACAGTACCTCATGAGGAGATTGTCCTAATTGCTCGTGATTTAGATAAAGCAAAAAAAATTTTTGGTAATGTTGAAGTACGCGAAGCATCATATGATAATGTGGATCAAATGATCACTGCTTTGGAAGGGATTGACCGTGTGTTATTTATTTCCTCTCAACCTGGCGGAAGAGTTGAACGCGTTGACCAACATCTCAATATGGTTAAAGCTTTGTCTGCTAGCAATGTGAAGTTTGTTGCCTACACAAGTTTTCCAAAAGCTGAGACATCTTCTAGCTTTTTAGCTAGCGATCATAAAGCAACAGAAAATGCTATCAAGGCAGCAGGCATCCCTCATGCATTTTTAAGAAATAATTGGTATATTGAAAATGAAATTGGCTTCTTGAGTAGTGGTGTTGCTAATCACATTGCAGCGTATTGGGCGGACAACCATGCTGGTTGGGCGCTTGAACGTGAATATGCGGAAGGTGCTATTAAAGTGCTTACGCAGATAGAAAATAAAGAAGTATATGAATTTTCGGGTCCGGCGAAAAACTTTAATGATTTAGGTGAGGCATTGAAAGTGGCTACTAATCAGAATGTTAAAATTGTTAAAATGCCAGCTAGCGACTATACCGCGCAGTTAGAGAAAACAGGATTAGATCATGATACTGCCGTCTTGTTTACTTCGTTTCAAAAACCTATTGATGATGGCTCACTGGAAACAAGTAGTACAGATTTAGTTGATGTATTGGGACATAATCTCAAGCGTTTACCTAATGCCATTCAAGAGATTTTAGAAAAATAAAATGTATCATTTAATGTGATTATTTGAAAGCAAGTAAAGGACATAGCTATAAGTTATGTCTTTTTGTATAACTAAAAGTTATAATATACTGTCAAGTATTATAAAGTGAACAAATCAAGAAAAGAGGTAGACATGCGGTTTTCTTATAAGTTGAGTGATGCAATACATATATTGGCGTTCCTAAGCATCTATGAAAATGATGATCTTTCTAGTCAAAGAATAGCTGATAGTATTGGTTCAAATGCTAGTGTTGTACGTAATTTAATGAGTGATTTACGAACAGCATCATTAATAATAACCCGGCAAGGGACTGCTTCACCACAATTAGCGCAAGATATTGCTGATATTAGCGTTTATGATGTTTATATGGCGATTACGATGGATCACAATTTACTACATATTGATTCCAAAACAAATCCAGACTGTATTGTCGGCGCGAATATTCAAAGTACATTAGATGTTATTTATAGTGATATTGAAACAACAGCGCATGATGAAATGAAAAAAATAACTATAAAATCCATTGTTGACGATATATTAGCTCAGCATAACGCTAATATATGAACTAGTTGACCAATATCGGAAATTTTTTAAAGATATCAAGTAGAGAAGTGGCTTGTAATTGGGTGATGAGTAATCTGAGTAATCACTTTGTGTCATAAGAAAGAGTCATGGCTGTGGGGGTATGATTTAAAAATAATTGATACGATTCAACATATTCATCTTTGCTATGTCATAGTGATATGGTTTACATTATATGTCGTACACGATATAATATTTTAGGAGGTAATCATATATGGTTCAAGATGAACATCTATATGATGAGTTATGCTTATCAGTATATAATACCAATCGGTATTTTCACCATTTATATGAGTACGTTTTAGACAAATATGACTTATCATATTTACAATATATGTGTTTACTTATTATTCATAAGCGTCAGTCAGTCAAATTGATGGACATTGGTGTTGAACTGGAGTTGTCTAGTAACACCTTAACGCCGGTGATTGATAAGCTTGTTAACAAGTTATGGGTTGTCAAGACACAAAATACTACAGATCGGCGCAGCAAAGTACTTGAGATAGCTGAAAACAAGACAGTTTTATTTGAAAAAATATTGTCTGAAGTGACTATTATGCGTGATGAATTAATACGTCAAAGCGGTCGATCAATTGCAGATGTACTTGAAATAAACAAAGCACTAAATTTAGTGTTGAAAAAAATGTTACAAGAACAAGAAACAGTAAAAGAGGGAAAATAAATGATTGCGTATATTATTACAACTGTGGTAGCCGTTGAGGCTATTGGAATCATGTTCATTGAGATGTTTGGTTCATCGGCAATGCAAGCAAAATCTTTTGAATTAGATAAGTCATTTGTGGAAATGCCAGAAGTGAAGACGTTATTAGCTAACCAAGGCATTTACAACGGTTTATTAGGTGTGTTAATTATTAGTACAATGTTAATGTTGACTGGTCCACAACAAATTTTAATGTTGCAGATGGAAATGTTGTTCATTCTAATTGCAGCGGTGTATGGCAGTTTGACAGCTGCCAGAAAAATTATTTTTGTTCAAGGGCTACCAGCTTTAATTGCTTTAATTACCTTGTTTATGACGAACTAATGACTGTCAATAGGCACTAGAATATGACTAGATGTTTTGTTATGGTGTAATAATAAATCAAAAGAGTATTTTAGATAAAATACTCTTTTTTAGTGTGTTTATGGTAAGTTATCATCAATGTAATTGCAATGCCTAATGATTCATAAAATTTTGCAATTATTTGGAGTAACCATTGGGACTGTGGTTTACACAACAACTGTTTTAACAGTTATTGCAGTAATTATTATTTATTACTTCATTTATTTACAAACCTCCAAAACATATTATCGGCAAGCTACTCAGAAAAATGAGTCATAAGGTACTAACAGGCTATCAATCTAGACTTATGCCAGTTAATGTATGATATCAAGGATACTAATGATAGGTGACAATAGTTAGATACCAAGTTTAATGTTAATTATTGCTGAAAGCAAATTATTTGCCAGCTTATATTATTGGTGTTACGTTTAAGATGTAAATGGAAACATAGTTTTGATGTCGTAATAATTAGAAGTTTAGAAAAGAGACTATTGTAAAAGGAGAATAAAATGACAATTGCAATTATTGGTGCAGGAAATATTGGTCGCGCGATTGCAACCAATTTATCAAAACATGGGCAGCAGTTTTTACTCGCAAATCGTACGGTAAGTAAAGCCAAGCATTTAGCTGATGAAATTGGCGACAATGCTACTGTCGTGACGGTCGAAGAAGCTATTGATCAAGCAGATACCATCATATTGGCGATTTTCTTCGCTGACGAAAAACAATTGATTGAAAAATACCAGCAACAACTTGCAAGTAAGTTAGTGATCGACCCATCAAATCCGATTTCGTTTGATGCAACTGGCACAATGAGTCGTACGTTACCCGATGGGGTTTCGGCAGGTTCTGAAATTAAAAAACTTTTATTAGCAGATACTTTATATGCAAAAGCATTTGGTTCTTTAGATGCTAAGACACTTATAGCTGGTGGTGATTATCAAGATAGCCAAGTTATTTTGTACTTCGCTGCCGATACGTCAAAAGCTATTGACAAGGTCAGCGAACTTATCACTAACGCTGGCTTTGCGCCAAAGTTAGTCGGCACGGTTGATGAATCAGCACTTGATATTGAAGTGGGTGGTGCATTACATCAAATGGGTGGCTTAAATGGGGCTGTACCTACGCTCGACAGCGTTAAATAGAATAGTTTGAGTTCCTGTAATTATTAAAAAGCAACACACCTATGATGTGTGTTGCTTTTTTGTTCGGATAAGTTACTTTAAAGCATTCTTTACGTTATAATTCGAAATTTATCACTATAAATCAATCCAGTAGCGACACCAATATTTATCTGTATCAGGCTCATTAACAATATTTTCCAAAATACCACCATTGGATTCAATTGTTTTACGGCTGGCTGTATTCCATATTTCAGCTGTAATCAAAATTGGAGAAATATGACGTGCCTTATAAAAAGCAAGTGTGAGTTTCAGCATTTGTTTTGCAACACCTTGTTTACGCCAAGCTGGTGAAACACCATACCCTATATGTCCGCCAAATTTCAGTAAATGATCATTTAAATCCCATCGAGCCGACACGCCACCTTTGATGATATTATCTTCAATAAAAAAGTAATTAGTAGCTTTCACAAGGTGATTGACATTGTGTGTTTTCATTTTTTCTAGATTGATTAAGTATTGCGAAAAAGTGGAATCCAACGATGTTGCTATTGAAACCTTTTTCGTTTCTCGTTTCCAATCTTTAATCCAGTTATTGAAAATCGTTTCATCTGCTAATTGTAATTCTCTAAATGTCATTTTATCCCCTAAAGTAATGTAGAAATTTATAATCATCATACCACATTAGAAAAACAACAATTATTAAAAGTAATAAAGTTATTATAAATGAATCCAGATTAAATAATGGCTATATAATGATTTATTATAAAAATATCATGTTTACTAAGTTGATGAATTGTGTTAAAATTTTGACAAAATGACTGTGAAAGGTAAAAAGATGACTTATATTTTTCCTAAAAAAATCAAACGTGGTGATGAAATACGTATCATTTCACCCAGTTCTTCAATTGATCGGGTTGGTGGTTTTGATGAGAACTTATTGGCTAAAAAGCGGTTGGAAAATCAGGGATTTAAAGTGACATTTGGTAAGCATATTTTAGAAACTGATCAATTTCATTCAAGTTCCATCCAATCGCGAGTTGCTGATTTACATGAAGCGTTTTGTGATAAAAATGTAGCCATAGTAATGACAACAATCTGTGGCTTAAATGCTAATGAGCTGTTACCATATATTGATTGGGACATTATACGACATAATCCTAAAGTTTTTGTTGGTTATTCTGATACTACTAGTTTGCATAATGCTATTAGAGCTAAAACAGGACTAGTTACCTACTATGGTCCAAGCTACTCATCATTTAAGATGGATGAGTTACAGGATTTTCAAACCAAAGAATGGTTAAGAGCAATGACTGAATCAAACTATGAATTACGTGCAAGTCATTTATGGACTAGTGATAAGTGGTTTAACCCCAATTTACCACGGCATCTTATGCCAAATAAGTGGAAAATATACAATCATGGACACACAAGGGGCGTGACAACTGGAGGGAATATACAAACATATTGTCTGCAATCAGGTACAGTATTCTTCCCTGAAATTAAAAATCCAATCATTTTCGTAGAGCAATCTGAGGGTGGCGAAGCACTTGAATTTTCTAGAAAACTTGCCCAGATTTTACAAATACATGCGGATATAAAGGGGTTAATCATTGGTAGATTTCCAACTGAAAATAAAATGTCTGCATCTGATATTAAGTTTATATTAGACAAGTTTCCAATACTGAAAAGTATTCCTGTTGTTTATGATATTGATTTTGGACATACTCAACCTATATTTACCTTCCCATTAGGTGGTGAAGTATCACTCGATGTCGAAAAAAAGAATGATGTGTCAATCACTGTTTTAAAAGGATGATTCAGATGGCGGTTAAGTCTTTAATCAGTGTGAGCCAATAAAAACTTTTGAATAGCTTTTAATGCTAAATCATATCGCCCAGCTTGACAATGTTGTTCGCCACCAGTTTCTTTGGTAAAGATTTTAGTTTCGAGTGATTTTGCATTTATTAATTCTTGCTGCTCGCACTTTAAATCTTTAAATGGTACATATTGATCATCTTTTCCAGCAAGTAATAACACGTTTTGATTAACTAAATGTCCAATACCTTTGATGGTGTGCTTTTCAATTTCTTGTAATAGCGCGTAGGGCGTGTTTGTGCCGGTATTTTCATATCCTTTTGTAAACAGGAAGTTAAGGTTAGAATTAACTTCAACTAAAGGCGTAATTAATTGGTTTAATTTGACGTTGTTATTTTCTTTTAATAATTGGCGAATAGTTGTCTGATCATTTTGAGAAAAATCTTTTAGGAAAGTGTTTAATCCATCGTAGAAAAAATCAAAACAAATAACATTTTTGATTCGTTTTTCATAGGCTGCAGCTCGAACAGCGAAATAGCCACCCCATGAAACACCCATAACATCGACTTGATCTAAAGCAAAGTAATCAATTATGGCACTTACGGGCTTCTCAAAGTTAGATATAAATTTAATATCATTATCAATTAATGCACGTCCTTGGCCAGGACCATCAAAGAAAATAATATTATAGTCTAAACCTTGAAAGAAATTAATCGCAATTAAAAGTTCTTCCATAAAACTGTCAAAACCATTGATGATAATTAATGTTTTGCTAGCGTTAGCTTTAATATTGACTTTTATTGCTGGTAGATACTTACCTTCATAAGGCACTTCATAATTTTCATAATTAATTTCTGTATGAGAACGATAGAAATTATCTAAATAACGATGGACAACTTCTTTTTTATTAGTATCATACTGACTTAAATAGAATTGTGCCAGTCCAAAATAGGCGCAAGCAAGTGTAAAATCACCATTTTGTTCTCTGGTTTCTCCTAATGTAAACCAAGTTTGGTACCAAGAATCCGCATTTGTTAATTTTGGAATAGCTATTTGTAAATCATCTTTAACTTGCTGGTTTTCCTTGATTTCTTCAAGTTGTCGATTGATTTGTAAATTCCATTGTTGATTATTTTTGACATATTCGTAAAACATGTTCAGACCTCTTTCTTTATTTAATAATTTTATTATAATGAAAAGAGTGAGGGGCAACAATTAGCAAAGCTATTGATAATGTCCATAAATGGACATTATATTTTGAAATGTCTATTTATGGACAGAAAAGGATAGTTCTGTATGACAGATATCAGACCAACTAAAACAAAGCAAAATATTGAAAACGCATTTATTAACTTACTAAATGAAAAAGAATTGCATGCAATTACTGTTGAAAACATTTGTAAAAAAGCGTTAACGAGCCGTTCTACATTTTATTTACATTATTTAGATAAATACGATTTATTAGCTCAAGTAGTTGATACACAAATTCTAGTGTTCGAACAAATTGTCAAAAAACGACTTGATGGATTAATTTCAGGACACTTTGAAGAGACAATTGTACAGTTTTATAATGAGCTGACCGATAGGCAATTAATCATTCAAACATTGTTTTCAATTGATGAACCTGGATACAATTTAAAAAATAAATTTGAAAATATACTTTATCAATACTGGTTAAAATATTTGATTAACAAATCAAACAGTAGACATAATGAATTAATAGCTAAATTTGGGGCTAGTATAGTTTTTGACACGCTAAATTGGACTTTTGAACACGGCATTGATAATGACACGCTAAGTTTTGTTGAAAATATTAGAAAAAAGTTGCTCGATATGTCAAGTTCTTTAAAGTGAGCGTAAGGCATATTAGGTACTGATAAGTGTCACATAGGCACTTTAAGAAAACTTAGGAGAATGACAGTATGGCTTTAAATCCTGATGAAATTCAACAAGATATTTATAATTTAATTTTGAATCCAGCAACAAGGGAATGGGAACGAGAGATAATGGTGCAGGCCAAAGATAAGCGTGCTAGTGTTACTTTTAATTCGCAAATCGATACATTAAAATCTGATTTGCAACCATTAGCTATTCGAAATAATTTAACGCCTGATGTCATGGATTTTTATCTCAAAATAACTGGGCAGTCACAACCAGATTCATATGATCAAGTCAAGTTACATGATGAAAAGGACCCACCATATCAGGAACGTGCTATTTTTGCAGGTGGCTGTTTCTGGTGTATGGTAGAGCCGTTTGATACACGACCTGGCATTAAAGCAGTTATTTCAGGTTATACAGGTGGTGCATTACAACAACCAACTTATGATCAGGTGTTCAGTCAAAATACTGGCCATGTGGAGGCTGTAGAAATCCTATTTGATAGTCGTATCATAACGTATCAACAGCTAGTAGATGTTTATTGGCAATTAATTGACCCAACAGATAATTTAGGCCAAATCGATGATAGGGGCGAGAATTATCGACCAATTATTTTTGTAAATAATGACCAACAACGTCAAATTGCTGAGCAATCAAAACAAGCGCTTATTGATGCTGAACTTTTTTCACGACCAATTGTGGTCGAAATTAAATCTGCAACGGTGTTTTGGCCTGCGGAGAATTTTCATCAGAATTTTTATAAAAAGAATACGCAACGTTATCGAAAAATTAAGCGATCAAGACGATTATATTTATTTTTATTACGATCAAAAAATACTGTTCGCCGTCTATTTAAGAAAGAAAATTAGTATGATTTAGTAGGGTATCTCTATATTTGTTTGTTCATGAGAGACGCTAAATAAATGGTTGGTTTTTCTCCCACAGTTTATCAAGAAACAAATACCAAATCGATTCAAAAAGGTTGAAATTACTATATATTGACTCATAATGTGCAAGAACAAGTATTGCCTAAAGTTCTTGACGAAACGCAGTAAACAACAGGAGTAATTAAAAAAGAGCCCAGTATGGGGTCTTTTTTATATTAGTGAGTAACTTTAAAAATTATGATTATACGGATCATTATCATAACTTTTTTTAATAATGAATTATATAACAAAATAAAAAACATTTATCACAATAAAAAACATTAATATATAAACGATTATCAATCATTTTACTTATTTATGTTTGATTCATCACCTTTTTATGTGATATAATGAACATGTAAAGAGAAAAGGAGTTTTAATTATGACAGATCGGTTAAAGAATAAAGTTGCTATTATCACTGGTGGTACACTTGGTATTGGCTTAGCAATGGCTCAAAAGTTTGTAGAAGAAGGCGCTAAAGTTGTCATTACTGGGCGCCGTGCTAATGTTGGTGTAGAAGCGCTAAAGACAATTGGTGATGAATCAGTAGCACGATTTGTTCAACATGATGCATCTGATGAAAAAGGCTGGATTGATTTATTTGAAAATACGATTAAATGGTTTGGTCATGTCGATACGGTTGTCAATAATGCCGGTGTTGCAATTGCTAAAAATATTGAAGAGACAACATATGAAGACTGGAAATTTTTGCAATCAATCAACTCTGATGGCGTTTTCTTAGGGACTAAGTACGGTATGCAATATATGAAAAACCAAGCTGGTGGTGCCTCAATTATTAATATGTCATCTATTGAAGGATTTGTTGGTGATCCTAACTTAGCTGCTTATAATCACTCAAAAGGTGGTGTCCGCATTTTGAGTAAGTCAGCTGCACTACATGCAGCATTGAATGACTATAACTTACGTGTCAACACGATTCACCCAGGATACATCAAAACACCATTGGTTGATGGTATTGATGGTGCAGAAGAAGCCCAATCACAAAGAACTCAAACACCTATGGGACATATTGGTGAACCTAATGATATTGCATATATGGCAGTCTATTTAGCTAGTGAAGAATCAAAGTTTGCAACAGGTGCTGAATTCGTTGTTGATGGTGGCTATTTGGCACAATAAGTAAAATGCTATAGATATAGAAAAAGCAATCAATGTAGGGATTGCTTTTTTTAGTGACTCGATGTTGACGATGTGGACACAGATGATTACTATCATCATAATAGTAATCAGAAAAAGGCGGTTTGCTTTGACAAAGCCATTAAAATAGGCTATACTCATTAAAACTAGGGGCGCCAATTGGCTGAGAAGTACCCTTTGAACCTGAGATGGATAATACCAGCGGAGGAAAGTGATTTGTGATGCAACATTAACTTGTTAGCAATGCATATTTAACTCAATTTTTAGAGCACTTTTGTCCGCTGGCATAGGTGCTTTTTTCGTGGAGGTAAAGCATGGATTTAACAGAGGTTAATCGACAAATTGAGACACGACAAGGTGAGTTATTAGATTTAGTGGCGCGTCTAGTTGCATTTGAAACACCAGCACCACCAGCACGAAATACGCGAGAGGCTCAGAATTTTGTTGCTGATTTTTTACGGCCTTTAGGATTTGATATTGATCAATGGGCATTGTATGAAAATGATGATATCGTGGTTGGTACCAAAGCTGGAGATCCGACATGTCAGAGTCTGATTATTAACGGACATATGGACGTTGCAGCGTTAAATCCTGATGAAAAATGGACATTTTCACCGTTTGAGGCTGTGGTTCATGATGGCCGAGTCATTGGGCGCGGTGTATCAGATATGAAAGGCAGCCTGGCGGCTGCGTTATTTGCATTAAAAATTTTGCATGATCAAAACATTGCTTTACCGGGTAAAATTCTTTTTGAATCAGTGATTGGTGAAGAAGTTGGCGAAGCCGGTACGAAATCAACAATTGATCATGGCTATACAGCAGACTTTGCGCTTGTAACAGATTCAAGTGATTTAGAAATTCGAGGGCAAGGTGGTGTTATTACAGGGTGGGTGACGATTAAAAGTGACAAAACCTACCATGATGGCTTACGTCGTGAAATGATTCATGCTGGCGGTGGTTTAAGAGCGGCAAGTGCTATTGAAAAAATGGCAAAGTTAATCATTGGTTTGCAAGAATTAGAACGTGATTGGGCGATTAACAAAACCTATCCGGGTTTTCCTGCTGGGACGAACACGATTAATCCAGCAGTGGTCGAGGGGGGTAGAAATGCAGCATTTATTGCAGATGAAGCACGTTTATGGATAACGGTTCATTTTTATCCAAATGAAACTTATCAATCTGTCACATCGGAAGTCGAATCATTTGTGACGCGCTTAGCACAAGCAGATCCATGGTTACGAGACCATTTACCTACTTTTGAGTGGGGTGGCAGTTCAATGATTGAAGATCGAGGTGAAATTTTTCCATCCCTAGAAGTAGATGAAAAGCATGCTGCAGTTCAAACATTGTTAGACGCCCACCTAGGTGCTTTTGGTGAGAAAACCAAACTTTCTGTTTCCACAAGTGTAACGGATGGTGGTTGGTTTAGTGATGCACATATTCCTGCCGCTATTTACGGACCTGGCGATTTACGCAATGCGCACGCAGTTGATGAAAGCATTTCAGTTGCGCGTTTGGTGCAATATAGTAAATCCTTGGCACAGTTTATTGTCGCGTGGACACATACTAAAAAGGAGTAGATATGGGATTTAGTCATGAAATCATCACAGAAATTGACAACATTTGGCAAGCTAATTTGAACCATCCATTCGTGCAAGAAATTGGTGCTGGTACTTTGCCGGTCAAAAAATTCAAATATTATATGATACAAGATTATGTGTATCTTAAAGATTATGCTAAAATGTTTGCCCTAGGTGCTCTCAAAAGTACTGATTTGGCAACCATAACGCAGTTTTCAAAAATCCTGCATGCAACTTTAACTGAAGAAATGGCATTGCATCGTCAGTATGCTGCGCGATTCAACATTAGTGAAGAGGCGTTGTCATCGGCAGAACCGGCACCAACAACTTTAGCATACACAAATTATTTGCTATCAGTTGCCCAAAGTGGTGGGCAGGCAGAACTTTTAGCTGCATTATTACCTTGCATGTGGGGATATGAGGCGATTGGGAAAAGTTTAGTCCATTCACCGGGTGCCAAACATGCATTGTATGGTGAGTGGATTGCAATGTATAGCTCATCTGATTTTGGTAGTCTAACTGAGTGGTTAATGCAAAAATTTGATACCATAACAGCGCAACAGACATCAACCCAACGCGTGCACTTAACGACTATTTTTAAAAATGCATTACGCTATGAGGTACTCTTTTGGGAAATGGCTTATCAAGAAAAAAAGTGGGATGTTTGATCATTTTTTAGATTAATGAGTCTGTATTTTTTTAATTTACGTCAAATTCTTACATTGCTGACTAGTGACACATGATTTGTGGAATTTTTCTTAAATATTAGGGTTGATTCAAACTCGATCCACCATTTGAATTCACGTGTCACTAAACTAAATAACTTGCCATTGGTGCGCTGTTCAAACACGCACTTTTTTTGTTTGAATTTTAACATGTTACGTTCTTAATAAGGTATGATTTGTTGATCTAGTAATTTTTGACTGGCAATCTCTGATAAACATGTTTTGAGAACTTTTAATTTGAATTCATTTATATATTGAGCCATATTAAAACCCGATAACTTTCTGGACATTTTATTTTGTCCAAGTTATCGGGTTCAGTTCATGTTTATTACTGTCTTTTCATTTTAATTGAGCGAAGCTATTGATTAAAATATAGGCTTATTTATCTAATGACAGAATGTTTATTTAAATCCAATTGAGCCTAGTTTTTCATTTTTAACGCTTCGGTAAATTATAATATCGGATGCAATATACAAAACTGTTAGTGTCAGAGTGACAGAAATTGGGAGCCAATTAGCCCCTGACATATCGGGTTCCCCAGATAAATTAAAGAAAAGATCTGACCAATCAATAAGCGCATGTAGTATTATTGGAACAATGATCGATTTTGTTTTGACGTACACAGCTGCAAAAAGAAATCCCATTGCAGCAGCGTATATGACTTGATACAAAGTATATGCTAAGTTTTGTCCACCATATAACGTGTTATCTAAATGAATAAGTCCAAAAATTAAACTAGATAATAATGCAGAGTATAAGAATTGATAATTACTTTTTCTAAATACGTGAGAAAAATAGTTGAATATTACACCACGAAATATAGTTTCTTCAAATAATCCGATAATAAGCGATGACACTAATGAAACAATTAAAGCTACAAATATTTGACCAATAGGTAGTTGATGAAAAATAGTATCTAAAGATTTTGAAGCAACAATGTTACCAACAACTGTTGTTAACATTGAGGTAGTTGCAACAATAGGAATTGCCCATTTTTTGATTGTGAATCCAAAATTAAATTGCCAAACCAGCTTTATAAGTAAAATGTATACTATAATAAATGGCAACTCATAAATTGGGAATCTTATGCTACCTAAAAATTCTCTGCTATCATTTAAGATACCTATCGAAATACGCGTTGTAAGTGACGGGAAAATTAGAGGAATTATGCCCATAACGATTAGTAATTTTTTTTTCATAAATTAGTTCTCCTAGATATGTATCATTGACGTTTATCATTTTAACATGGAAATAATAGGAAAAGGTATTTTAAAATGGACACTTTAAACAAAAATGTCCAACATTATTTGAATAAACAGTAGACATCATAGATTAAATTATTAGATATCGTGACAATAGTGTTTTTAATTGAAACCTGCACAGCAAGAATACGGGTGAATAGATTTCTATATCGATTGATAGTACTAATGTCATACATTATGAAAGAAATTTTAATCACAAATAATATTCAACACTTGAATGTAAGGGGTTACAAGACTATAATATAGTTGTTATTAAAAAGGAGGAAATTCACATGGTTAAAGTTGCTGTTGTTACTGGTGGCGGACAAGGTATTGGCGAGGGTATTGTCAAACAACTCGCTTCAGATGGTTTTAGTGTTGCTGTTGCGGATTTGAATAAAGATAATGCAACTAAGGTTGCTGAATCTGTTGGTAACGGTTCAAAAGGATATTATGTTGATATTTCAAATCATGATGACATGTTCAAACTAGTTGATGATGTTGTCAAAGATTTTGGGAAACTAGATGTTTTTGTTAATAATGCAGGAATTGCACAAATTGCTGCCATCGTAGATGCAAATCCTGAAGAAATTACCAAGATTTTTAATATTAACGTCAACGGCACGATATATGGTGTACAAGCTGCTGCTCAACAGTTTAAAAAGCAAGGTAAGGGTGGCAAAATTATAAATGCTTGTTCTATTGCTGGACATCAAGCAGTTGAGTTGCTAGGAATTTATTCAGCTACAAAGTTTGCAGTGCGTGGTATTACCCAAGCAGCTGCAAAGGAATTAGCAAAAGACAAAATTACAGTTAATGCGTATTGCCCTGGTATCGTATTGACACCAATGTGGGATCAAATTGATGCAGCGATGGCGAAGATCTATGATCGACCATTGGGTGAAACAAAGCAAGAATACATTGATAGCATCGCTTTAGGGCGTGGTGAAGAACCAGCCGATGTTGCAAACTTAGTGTCATTCTTGGCTGATGAAAAATCAAATTATATTACTGGTCAATCAATTTTGGTTGATGGTGGTATTAATTACGTATAAAATTTTATTATGACGAGTAATGATTGTGATGTAACAAAGATATTCTCTGGCATTAGTCACTAAAAATGTGATTAAGAAAAGGGATTTTTTTATTGCTATAAAAATAATCATTTCAATAACCATTAATGGGATTACAACAATAAACTATTTAGAATGTTTTCAAAAATTTGATATATAACGGTAGCGCTGATTGATTCAAAAGCAACTTAGCAGATGAATATATTGCCATACTAATCGGTGAGCTCAATTTAATAGCATCAAATGAATATTCTTGAAAAAAATATTAATGTTATTCTATTCACAGAAGAAAAAACACACTCCGGTAGGTAGTCCGGATGTAGATTATATCTATCAGTAACCGGCCTCCATGGTTGTCCATCTTCTGAACTATTTTACTTTTATGGAGGTGTCAACATGTGCACGGTAACAAGTTCTTTAACAATTATTTTTGATCCGCCCTATTATAAAGGAATCTTTGAAGTTAGTAAGGCTAAATCATATGCAGTAGCAGAAATAAATTTAGGTACATCCGAACCTAAACTGCCTTTAATTCAAAAATTCATTTTTTTTACCAAAGAATTAGAAAATAAAATAGAGAAAAACAAGATTAATCCAAAACGATTACAACGTGTAGCAAAAAAGCAAATTAATCAAGGAGTTGGTACAGGTACTCAAGTCGCTTTAAAAGAGCAATTAAACGAACGAAAAATGAAAAGGAAGTCTTCGAACACTGCTCATAATGAAATTTTAAAGCAGCGAAAATTCGAGATAAAACAAGAGAAGAAGAAAGCAAAACATCGAGGCCATTAATCTATGTTGTCAATCAATACAATATAAAAGGTCGCGGTGCTTTTTAAATAGGACACATCCAAACGATTTAAGCGACAAAAACTTCAGCTTTGAATAATTAAAAAGGAAAGCTATTAATGTTAAAAAAACGACATTTCAAAATTGTGATAGTTGTAGTAATCGCGATTATTGTAACTATTTTATGGTATAGGCATAGTGTTGGTAAAAGTGACCAAGCGGTCAATGTTGATCAATCTCAATATATTCCAACACTTTATATTCACGGATGGGGTGCTGGCGCTCGTTCTACTAACAGTATGATTGATTATGCCGAGAAAAATTATAATGCTGATCAAGTATTAACAGTAATCGTATCAAAAAAAGGTGATGTCAAATTCCAGGGTAAATGGACTAAAAAAATCAATCGACCAATCATTCAAATTGTCCTACAAGATAATAAAAATGGTAATTATAATGTAACTCAAAAGTGGTTTAAAAATATTTTAACCAAATTACAAAGTACCTATCATGTTAAGAAATTTAATACTGTTTCACATTCGATGGGAAATTTAATACTGTTTCACATTCGATGGGAAATTTAATAACAATGTATTATCAAATGAATCATGGCAGTAATGATAAATTACCAAAACTTGAGAAACAAGTAAATCTTGCTGGACATTTTGACGGTATAATTGGACTTGATGATAAGGTTAATCGTAATTATTTTTTAAAGACTGGTGCGCCACGTTATCAAAACGATAGTTTTCGTGATTTATACCAACACCGCAATAATTATCCTAAAAAACAAGTAGATATCTTAAATATTTACGGTAATCTTGATGATGGTACGAATTCAGATGGTCGTGTTTCAAATGTTTCTTCTAGATCATTAAAATATATTTTACAAGATAGATACCATAGTTACCGCGAAATCGAAATTCATGGGGCCATGGGTCAGTAAATTACATGAAAATAACAATGTTAATCGTCTAGTGGGAAAATTCTTGTGGCAGTAACCCTGAATTAATATGGTGAGTTAACAATATGAGGAATCATTTATGCCAATATATTCTAAAAATACGTTGATACTAAGTATCTGAACTATTATTCAGTAGATTATTATCAGGGTATTTTTATTAGCCATTATCGATGACTAAACACCTTCAGAGCAAAATTTTACAAAAAACTTACAGAGCTAATACATAGGTATTTTATACTAAAGGTATCAACTATTAGGAGATGGATCTATGCAACTGACAGGTAACGACGGTGTGAATATGATAACGCATGAAACGCCTAAAAAAGGCTTTCAAACGACGATTGGTGAAAGAAATGTATTGATAATTTTACTAGGTATTGGTGTATTGAGCCTCGCTGTGGCAACGTTTTTTGACAAAAATGTAACAACCACTGTGATGGATCAAAATTCGATTTTTGGTAATGTTTTTCAAAATTATGCGGATCAAGGGGCAGGCATTGTATCTTTTGTTGCCTTTGAAATTATTGCATGGACTATTTGGCGTCGTGTTCAAGAAAACGTGTTACGTTACGTAGTGACAGCTGGCGCATTAGCCTTTGCATTGAATCAAATGCTAGCTATTTTACAAGATATGCTGAGTTATACCTATTCAATGTTCAATAACTTGTCCAAAGGGATACCAATGGGTGTAGCAAATAACACAACCGCTGAAAAGAATTATCCTGAAATATTACGTTGGGGGCTAGCAGTTGTCTTAACAATTCTGTTGTCTACCATATTTTACAATTGGATACAGAGCAAGAGCGAAGCCAATGTGAGCTATCTAGTAACGGCTGCATTAGTCGGCATTGTAGTAGTTTTTGTAGCACAAACAACAATTGGAGATATGAAATCCTTATGGAGACGATTTCGCCCTTATGAAATGACAACTGTTTCAGGTCAAGTTATGAGTGAATTCACGCCTTGGTATCACTTGAATGGTATCAACGGGCATAACTCATTTCCATCTGGGCACACAATGTCCGGTTGGTTATTCTTATATTTAACATTTTTTGTGCCACGTGGTCATGTTAGCTTGCAAAAAAAGATGACAATATTTGGCATCGCTATGGGCATATTAACAGCAATGAGCCGTGTCCGAATTGGTGCCCATTGGTTGAGTGACGTCACGGTATCCAGCATCATTGTTGGGCTGATTATTTTTATGGCAAGTCGACTGTTGGCAGCCCATTTTGTTGAACCAACAACAGATGTGTTAAAACAATAGCAATTAAATTAAAATACAATAATTTTTAAAAGAGGTAGCTTGCTAGTTAAATAACTAACAAACTACCTTTTGTTTCATTTAATTACCTGCAAAGACAAATTTTCCTCAAGTTATGAAGCGCTATGGCCTTATGATATAATCAATTATCACTTTAATTTTGAGAATATTTAAGAGGGATGAAATGGCAAAAATTTTTATTACATCTTATTTGGCTGGTACGCAACAAAAACTATTAGAATTCATGTCGAAGACTGATAATGTTCAAGACCAAATTTTATTTATAACAACTGCTGCAAATGTTGAATCCTATACGAAATATATGGCTGATGGCATAAAAATGTTGCAAAATCTAGGATACAAGTTAGATTTTCTAGATATTGCCGCAGAAAATGAATTGACATGTTATCAAAAAATAGAAGCAGCAAAAATAATTTGTGTAGCGGGTGGAAACACATTCTACTTACTTCAAGCAATTAAACAAAAAAACTTATTAACATTACTACGTCATAAAATTTTGAAAGATTGCTTATATATTGGGGAATCAGCAGGTGGCATTATTCTTTCAAAAAATATTCGATACTGTGAGGCGATGGATGATAAATCTTTGGCTCCTGATCTAGAAGATGATGCATCTCTTAATGTCATAGATTTTTTTCCATTGCCACATTACATCGAAAAGCCATTCATTGAACCTGTTAAAGAAATATTTGAAGTATACAAGTGTCAGATAAACTTGGTTCCAATTGATAATAAACAAGTAATTACTATTCTAAATGATGATATAAAAATATATTAATCTTAAACAGCATGGGGCTATTGTAGTCATATTTTCAAATTGTTCATATGCAAGTCAACCAATTTTGTCTGATGGTACGTTTATTATGTATAATGGTTTTAAATGATGATTAATAATTATAATGTAACAAATGTTGAGAATATAAGGACATGACAACCAAGGTCTTTTCGAATTCAGGGAATATTCAGCCTGTTGCTGTAAAATTGTTGTCAGGGCTGGACTTAGTTTTTCATGATTATAATTCGATAGCATAGAAAGAGCTGTAGTTAGCGCTACGGCTCTTTCTATGCCTTTATTATCGTATGGCTTCTGAATGTGGTGGATTATAACACTGTAATATCTCGCTTATTTAGTTTTATTTTCCCATCATGACTCAGTTTGTTAAATAGGCGACTGAGTGTTTCGGGTGCGATATTCAGTGATGCAGCTAATTCCTTTTTTGTACCATTCAGACGAAATGTTTTTTGCATGTTGATATTGGACATTTTGTTTAAATATAGCATTAAACGTTCATCTGCACTTTGTAACGACAGACTAATTTGCAAATTTTCTAATTCAGTAATTCGTTTACCATAGGCATTTAAAATCTTGATAGCTAATTCTGGATGTTGATGTAATAGATCTTGAAAGTTTTTTCTCCGAATCATGCAAATTTTGGCGTCTGTCTTTGCGCGCGCAAAATGATGATGTTTTTCATCGGTAAATAAAGAGGCTTCCACATTCATTTGATGACTATGTAAAGAATATAGTAATATTTCCTGACCGTTGTCATTAACACTCAAAATATCAACCTGACCAGAGTCAACTAAAAAAAGTCCCGCTAAATCATCATCCGGATGATAGATATAACTGCCAGCCATATATTCTTTTTGGTGAGTTGAAATAGTGACTAATTGGGTAATTATTTCATCAGCTAAATCAGAAAAAATAGGAGCAGATTTCACACATGCAAATTCAGAATGTGACATATTTCACTCTTTCTTGACGTAAGTCAATTTTTAATTACTGATTAAATTATACAATAGAAATATAAACTTAGTCTATGAAATATTGGAGGTTAATCATGAAGGTAATTATTATTGGTTCAACGCATGCGGGAACAGCTACGATAAAGTCTATTTTGAAACAACACAGCGAAGTTGAAGTGGATGTATATGAAAGAAATGACAACGTGTCTTTTCTTTCATGTGGTATTGCTTTGACTGTTCAAGGTGAGGTTAAAGAAATAAAAGACTTGTTCTATTCATCGCCTGAAATATTAAAAGATTTAGGTGCTAACATTCACATGAATCACGAGGTAACCGCTGTTGACAATGTTAAAAAAACAGTTACAGTTACTAACCTAGCGACAGGTAAGACGTCTGTGCAACACTATGATAAACTCGTAGCAGCCACAGGATCTTGGCCTATTATTCCAGGTATTCCAGGTATTGAAGATAACCGAATTGTATTGTCTAAAAATTATACTCACGCTCAAGAATTAATTAATTATGCTAATGATGATCGTATAAATCGTGTAATCATTGTGGGTGGCGGATATATTGGGACAGAATTAGTCGAAGCTTTCAATGTTAAGGGTAAAGAGGTTACTTTAATTGATAATCAGCCTACTGTTCTGAATCGTTATTTTGATGAAGCGTTTACGAAAAATGTCCATGAACTCTTTCTATCACATGGGGTTACTGTTGAAACTGACAAAACGGTTCAACGCTTCGAAAGTCAAGATGATGCAGTTGTTGTACAAACAAATGATGGCAGTTTTGCAGCAGATTTAGTTGTGATGTCAGTTGGTTTCCGACCAAGCACGAGTCTTTTCAGTGGCAAACTAAAGACTACGCCTAATGGCGCATTGATAGTTAATGACTATATGCAAACTAGTGATCCTGATATCTTTGCAGCAGGAGATTCAGTAGCTGTGCATTATAATCCAACCGGTGAAAATGCTTATATACCTTTAGCAACAAATGCTGTACGGCAGGGAACACTCATTGGTTATAATTTAATGGCACCAAAAATCAAGTATATGGGGACGCAATCAACGTCTGGATTAAAATTATATGACTTAACTATGGCATCTTCTGGCTTGACAGCTGCGCATGCGCGTGAGCTTGGGATGGATGTTGATTCCTTGACAATGACTGATAATTTTAGACCCGAATTCATGTCATCGACTGAACCAGTTTTGATGAGTATTACATGGGATCGCAAAACACAACGTATTCTTGGCGTGCAACTGCAGAGTAAGTATGATATCGCACAGTCGGCAAATGCAGCTTCCATTGCTATTCAAAATCGCATGACGATTACCGATTTAGCTTTTGTCGATATGTTGTTCCAACCATGGTTTGATCGACCATTAAACTATTTGAATATTCTAGCCCAAGCAGCACTAGATAAAGCCAACGGTCAGTAAAAAACATTTCTGTATAAGAAGTGTTTTTTATTTATTTTAAATGATATGATTGGTTAACTACTTTTTATGGATTAGTAGTATTTTCGGACATGGATGTTTGCTTGTAAACTAGCAGTGAACACAAACGAGAGGAGACAAAGAATGGACATTAGAAAAGCAGAGTTGGGAGACAGTGATAAAATCTCTGAATTGGTTTATAAGGCATTTAAAAATTATGAACTTTTCAATATACCAAGTAATCATTCATCAAAAATAAGCGCGCTGCAAGAAATATTTAAATTGAATACGATAGCCTATATTAATGAAAAAAGTTGTTATGTGTGCTTCGAAGATGGTGATTTAATTGGAACATTTAATTTGATAAATCTACAAAATAGTTCTGTGACCATTTTTGATTACTTGAAAGCTGGTGCCTTTGTGTCGTTATTTAAAATTAATATGTTGACCACTAGTAAAATACTTAAAAATATTATTAAGGCAGATAGCATTTTAAACGAATATAAGCCAAAGTACTGGTATTTAGATACGCTGGTCATTAGTCCACAAAAACAAGGAAGCGGTTTTGGATCACAAATAATCACACAAATTAAAAAGATGATTCAGAATAAATCAAAGCAGTCTAATTTGAGATTGATTACGAATTCAAATGTTAATGCCAAATTTTATATAAAAAATGGATTTTCAATCACAAAAAAAGAAACTTTTACTATGAAAGAAAATAAAATTACAACATGGTCATTTTTATACCAAGATACAATCATATAAATAGCTCTGATTCTGAGATTTAATAATTAAGTTCGTGCCAGAATGGTGTTGCTCTAAATAGCCTTAAAGGTAAAATCACTATCAAAAGTCATTGAAGTAACCAAACAAAATTTATATTATTAAACCCCGCGTTTTATGGGTATTATTTTGTACTTCAAATTCTTAATAGCTGTGTGTGTTAGAAGGATATGCGTTATTATAATTTGAACAGTTAAGCTAGCGATCATTTTCAATACTCTAGTTGCCAATAATGACTCATAGTTCAGATTATAAACAAAGGCAATTAGACTTGTATTAAATAAAAAGCTAATGCCAATAACCACAATAATATTGACCATAATTATACGAAATAAAGTTGGTCTAGTTAATAAGCCATATGTTGCCCCAGCTAAAAGAGAAGGTATCAAAAACCAAAATGAAAATGCACCATTTCCCATTATCGTAAATGCTAATATATTAGATAATATTGCTGCCAACATCGTTAATTTAGGGCCATATAGATAACCTGCTATAGCTAATGCGATGAACCCAAAGTTGACACTAGCAAATGATGGACCAATACTGACTTTACCTAAAATATTGTTAATTGCAATCAAAACCGCAATGCCTGTAACCTTATGTATATCTAATTTCATGAATTTTAAATTCCTTTCCCAATAATGACACTTGTGTCATTTCATAAAGTGAATTATACTATAATATGACATTAATGTCATATTATAATTTCATGAGGAGGAGGCTTTTATGAGTGACAAAACGTTAACTAAGAAAAGTGAAATCAAAAAATTAGCAATTTTGAACAATGCTCGAAAAGTTTTTTCGAAAAAAGGGTTTTCAGCCGTTACGATGCAAGATATTATTGAAGCGTGTGGTATTAGTCGCGGTGGTATTTATTTATACTTTACTTCTGTTGATGACATTTTTTTTGAAACAATGACACAACGTTCAGTTCATCAATTTGATAAAATTCGTGAAGCTGTGATAAAACAACCAAGCTTTGAACAAATATTAAATGATTATCTTGTGGAACACAAAAATCGTCTCCTAAATCATATGGCTAACGGTTGTTCATTACTGCGAGCAATGTACGAATATTCATTTACACATCATTCAGATCGTGACAGAAGTTTGAAACAGAAACAGGTGAATGCGACTAAAGCAACAGTGAGATCAATTTTGGATCTTGGTGTTAAACAGGGTAAAATTGATTCTCATGATATAAAAATAATTGCTGATAACTTTATGTTTATTATTGAGGGTATGAGTATTTTGGCATTAACAGGTGAATTAAAAGAAAAACAAATAGATGATCAATTTGAAATGTTTATCAAAAAGTTATTTTAGAAACAGTACGACATATTCTAAATTTAAGTCAAAAAAAATGCAGATACTCAAACTGTCAATTTGAAGTATCTGTATTTTTTTGTTATTTGGTTAATAGCCAGTAAAGATACTATAGATAAATAGTTGATGACATGTCAATTTTTCAACTATTTAGTTATATTACTGCTGGTAATCATGCTTAGCTGACCATTTTTTACTTGTTTTTCTTTGGAAAAATATTTGATAAACGAATACAATTATTGTCAAAACAATTAGTAGCCAAAACATACTTAAAAATGGTCCAGATTTTGTTGATAATGAATTGAGTTTACCTAGTCCACTGAGGAAAAAAGGTGTGGCGAAGGAGCCTAAATTTGCACCAATTAATATTGTTGAGTTAGCTAAGGTTTCTGAACCCTCTGGGGCAATCACACTGACTAACGAGAAAATATATGAACCAATCAGTGGATAAGAAATACCACAAATAATTGCACCTAGTGTGACACCTAAGACATTATGATAAGATACAATAACTAATGCGCCAAACGCCATAAATATTATGCCTAAAGGTAAGACAAATTTTTTAGCAAAGCCATATATTCGTCCGAAGAATATTCCAGTAACCATACCCATCAATGTATTGACAGAAATGATTAAACTGGCAACAGCGCTTGATTTAGATAGGTCGGTCACTATGATGTTTGGAATTTGAATAATAACCGAGGTCGAGCATGCGACCATTAGTGTCATCAAAATGGCCATGATAATAACTGGAAAATTAATTTTTTGCTTTTTATCACTCCTGCCTGCAGGAATTGATGGTTCTGGTACGACTTTTAAGAAAAAGGCCAATAGTGGAAAGGCCAAAAGATAAATTAGAAATGAAGCATGCCAATTAATTAGAACTAGTGCACCAACGATTATGTTAAGAATTGAAACACCAATTTGTTCTGTTGCGGAACGGAATCCAAGCATTTGAGAACGGGTAGGATCCTCATAAAATAAATCAATAATTGTGATTGCCAATGAATTGAACAAACCAATACCGCAACCGACAATTAATCTGGAAATTAATATTAAAACAAAACTGTGAGAAAAGAATGGGAATACACCTGCAACACCAGTTAATATTAAACCAATAGTAATAGTCTTTTTGATGCCTATTTTTTTAGAAATAATACCTGATAGCAGCAAAGTTACCATAACTGAGAATTGCTGTATAGTTGCAATCATATCAATTTGTTCAACAGAAATATTGGGGAAACTTTTAGCCATTTCAGGTAATGCGGAAGATACTGCAGTACCTGTTGTTATCATAATAGAAACTGACAGGATAGCTAAGATAAAAACTTTTGAGTGGGGATTTTTTTCACTCAATGATAACACCTTCTTTTTTTTATTTATTTTTGTCAAATATGATTGATTTTACTGTTTATTTTTTAAAAAGATATACTTTACTTTCATATGGACGTAAAGTGTTTCCTTGGTCATCGGTATAATTACTAATCAATAATTCGTCTGCGTCTAATTGTTGATAATCACGTGTAATGGTTTTATCGGTAAAGTTACTTAAAACAAGTATTGTTTGACCTTCATAGTGACGGCGATAAGCATAAACTTGGTCATCATCAAAGTCAATTGGTTCAAACGTACCGTATCTAATTATTTCTGAATCATGACGAAGCTGAATTAGCTTTTGATAGTGATAAAATACAGAAGTTTTATCAGATAGAGATTTTTCAGCATTGATTTCGGTGTAATTATTATTTGGCGCGTACCAAGGTGTTGCTGTTGAGAAACCAGCGTTGATTTCTTCATTCCATTGCATGGGTGTTCTAGCGTTATCACGCGACATAATGGTTAAATATTTTAGCATGAGCTCTGAATCGACGATGTGTTTTTGATTGACTAGCTCATCATAGAAATTAATTGATTCAATATCTTCATATTGCTCCAATTTAGTAAAATGGCCATTGGTCATGCCTAATTCTTCACCTTCATAAATATAAGGCGTACCTTGCATCATGTGCAAGGTAGTAGCTAACATTTTTGCTGACACATCTCTAAATTCATTTGAATCGTTTCCAAAGCGGGATACTGCACGAGGTTGGTCATGATTATTCCAATAGAGACTGTTCCAACCTTTACCATCAAGACTTGTTTGCCAGCGATTTAACGATTGTTTCAATTCAACTAATTTAACAGGTTCATCATTCCATTTACCCATGCGAACATCCGGATTAGGACTTAATGCGACATGTTCAAATTGGAAGACCATATTTAATTCATGGCTATTCAACCCAGTATATTTAATCGCATCATCGGGTGTAGCACCAGGCATCTCACCAACGGTAATGGTGTCATACTTAGATAAGACTTCATCATTCATCTGTCGTAAGAATTCATTTAAGCGATGACCATCGGCCACAAAATCCATTGTTGTGCCAGATGTTACGGGTGCAGGAACATCTGGTAAGCCTTCAGGCTTTGAGATTAAGTTGATAACATCCATACGGAAGCCGTCAACACCTTTGTTTAACCAGAAACGTTCAATATCAAACACGGCTTCGCGTACTTCTGGATTTTCCCAATTAAGATCTGGTTGGCTTTCGGCAAAAATGTGCAAATAGTACTGTTTTCGTTCAGGAACATAAGTCCAGGCTGAGCCACCGAATGCTGCTAGCCAATTGTTTGGTTCATGACCGTCAACAGGATCTCTCCAAATATAGTAATCTGCATATTGATTATCTTGACTGGTACGGCTTTCTTTAAACCATGCATGCTGATCAGATGTATGATTGACAACTAAATCCATCATAATTTTAAGATTAAGTTGGTGAGCTTGTTGCAATAATTCTTCAAAATCTTGCATCGTGCCATAGTTTGGATTAATGTTTTTGTAATCCGCAATGTCATAACCATTATCTTTATTTGGTGAAACATAAATTGGATTTAACCAAATTACATCTGCGCCTAAATGATGAATATATTGTAAACGTTGTTTAATACCATTCAAATCACCGATACCATCATTATTACTATCCTGAAAACTCATAGGATATATTTGATAAACTACTGAGTCCTTAAACCACTGCTTTGTCATTAGCAAATTCTCCTTTTATATTTATGAGTACAGAATAACACTTTGCGTAAACGTTTACAATGCCTACAAGTAAAGAAAGTAAACGTTTACGTAAACAGAAACTTAAAATGGCGGTGATTGTAACAAAAATCTAAGAATTTATTTAATTTTTGTGAATAAAGAGCGTTGATATATAATTAAATGAGTTACTAAATAAAAAAGGGGTTACTTATGTCGGTAACAATTAAAGATGTTGCTAAAAATGCAAATGTATCAATAGCAACCGTTTCTCGCGTGTTAGCAGGAAAAAAAGAAGCCTATTCTTCATCAACTGAAAGAAAAGTAAAAAAAGCTATTCGAGAATTAGGTTATAAAAAAAACACCGCTGCCGTAGAATTAGTGACGATGCATAGTAATGTTATTGCAGTTTTGGTACCCACACCCAAGACCAATTTTGCCATGAAAATTATTGACAGCATTCAAAAGGGTGCTGACATGAAAAACTTAAATGTCATTATTCTATTTGTTGGCGATAATGATGAAAAAATGCAGATCAAGGCGCTGAATAATGTGATTGAAAGGCCAGTGAATGGTATCCTGCTTATTTCAGTAGAATTATTTGGTGATGCTGTAAATCTGTTGAAGAACAGTGATATTCCACATGTATTTGTTTCAACAGCAATCGACAAAGAATCTCAGTTTGTTTCATCAGATGATTTTAAAATTGGATACGAGGCGACTAAATTTTTGATTGAAAAAGGGCATAAAAAAATAGGGTTATCGAGTTTAGAAAAGAACAGTTTTATTGGCCGGCAACGTGTATCTGGTTATTTGGCAGCTTTAAATGATTATCATCTGCAACATAGTAATGATTGGATTGTTGAAGGGGATTATTCGTATGAAAGTGGCTTTTCTGCCATGCAACATTACAAAGAAAATACCGATATTACAGCAGTGATTGGGGCAAGTGATTTGGTAGCCATAGGCATTATTAATGCAGCAAAGCAATTAAATATTAATGTTCCCAATCAATTGGCGGTTGTTAGTATTGACGGAACCTATTTAGTTGATATCGTGAGCCCACGTGTGACAAGTGTCACACAATCATTTTTCACAATGGGAGAGACAGCATTGAACATGCTGTTTGCTGACGAAAATGCGGTCTCTAATTATATGTATATTCCATTTAAAATAGATGAACGAGAAAGTACTTGATAAAAGTCATAAAAATTATTACATTGGGCTTTTTTTTAGAATTCAAATGATGATTAGATCATTCAATTTGTTCAAGAGGGAACGAATTATGGCGATAATTCGTAGCATACAAGTTGAAAACAGGATCACAGATCAAAAAAATCAATATGTCATATATAATTGACATAAAAGGACGTTTATTTTATACTAGTGTTAGTCATATATAAATGACATTGGAGTTCAGTATGAATCATATTAAAGAGTATCGCAAAGCAAAAAAGATGTCACAGTACGAATTGTCACAAGTAGTTGGGGTGGCTAGACAGACTATTAACTTGATTGAAAACGATAAGTATAATCCATCATTATCGCTTTGCTTAAAATTAGCTCACGTGCTTGATACTGATTTGAATGCACTTTTCTGGGAGGAAAATAATGAAAACTAAGGAAACATTTGCAACAAAAATTATAAAACGCTTTTATGGCGTTCAAGGGGTATTAGACGAATATAGGCGCCAAGAACTTTATAAGATTGGTAATACTGGGTTTATGGCAATGTTTTGCTATATGTTATTGAGTAATTGTATTGTTTTATTAATTCTTGGTCTCGATAACTATAAACATTCAGAGGACGTAATTATCTGGTATATTATGGCCAATCTATTATTTGTCGTGTTCGGCATCAGTGGATATATTATTATTACAACCAAGCGAAGACATCTAATTGAAAATGAAGTGGCAGCAAAAGATATTCAAAGCCAAAAGAAACGTTTAGTGGATATATCCATTAGACAAGGTGTATGTTTTGGCACATTGACCTTTATTTTTAATGGCATCACGTCGCCAGGTTTTAGTTAATTGACATCATGGCACATAATGATAGTGTACGTTATTGAAGGTATTCTTTTTGGTATAATCATGTACTTTTTTCAAAGAATGAATTTAAAGACGGTAAAGTAGTTAATTATAATAGGATAAACTTATTAAATTACTTTATCGTTATAAGAAATAACATACGACCATCCTGAAGAGAGCCCAATAGCTTGGACAGAGTAAAAATCTGTCCAAGCTATTGGGCTTTTTGGCATAGTTAACGATAAATGATTTAGTTTATCTATGCGATAATTTCAGGAGTAGATTTATTTTAATGAAAAAAACTAGTTTGCAATGTATGAGTGATGGTGTAAAATTAAGGTGTAATGTAAACGCTTACAATTATGAAAAAGGGGTTTCTTGCTATGGAAAATAATCATGAAAAAAAAGCTGCGCCAATATTAACGCAATTCCTGATTTTTAGCACTATTTTATTAGTAGCTAATATCTTATCAACCGGAATTTCATTAATATGGTCTGAATTTCCAGTGCCTACGCCATTAATTGGTTTGATATTGTTGTTCATGGCGCTTGTCAGTGGACTTGTTAAATTAGAACAAGTAGAAAGCCTATCAACCAATTTAATTGGTTTAATTGGGTTGTTATTTGTACCTTCTGGTATTTCACTTGCTAGTTCGCTAGATTTATTTAAACAAGAGGGCATAAAAATCATTGTGGTTGTTATTATCTCAACTGTTGTCCTTTTGTTGTCAATTGCTTACACATCACAACTAGTGGCTAAAATTAGCGATAAATTACACCATAAATCATAGGTGGAGAGGAGTAAGAATATGTTATCTTTTTTAAGCACACCGTTTTGGGGCATCTTTTTAACGATTTTCGTTTATTGGATTGGTCAACAACTGTTCAAGAAATTTCCGATTTTTATATTTCAACCTTTGCTCATTGGTATGGTACTAGGTATTTTAGTCTTGATTGGTTTATCAAGTCTATTGCATCAACCTATCGTGTCAGTATATAAACAGTATAAAATTGGTGGCGATTTGATTTTTTGGTTTTTAAGTCCAGCAACTATGGCTTTTGCAGTGCCACTATACAAACGTCGTGATTTGGTAAAACGTTATTGGTTACGAATCTTTACTTCTTTATTTGTTGGATTAAGCGTGGCGTTATTCATTATTTTTACCATTTCTCACTTGTTTGGGTTATCAAAAATCGCAACAATTGCTATGCTACCTCAGGCAGCAACAACAGCAATAGCTTTACCAATTTCTTCTGTTATTGCTGGAGGCGGTCAATTAGGTGCGACTGCTTCATCAATTACAGCGATGGCAGTCATTATCAATGCCGTTGTAATCTATGCTTTAGGAAATCAACTGGTAAAATGGTTTAGATTAGATAAAGATCCGATGGGATTAGGATTGGCATTCGGTACCGCTGGACATGCTATTGGTTCAGCAAAAGCGATAAAAATTGGTGAAGTAGAGGGTGCTATGGCGTCTATCTCAATGGTGGTTATTGGGTTAATTGTTGATCTCATTGTGCCAACATTTGCTAAATTAATGGGTCTTATGTAACTTCAATCATATTAAATGAAAATAATGAGTTGGGTTACTTGATTTTCTGTATTGGTTGAGATATAATTTTACTTACCGTTATGAAAGCGCTTTCAATAACAACGCTTTCTCATTTAGGAGGAGATATCAGATGTCAGATAAAAAAATATCAGCTGGTTTAGCGGCTTTGAAAGTCATGGAAGGATGGGGTGTCCACACAATATATGGTATTCCTTCCGGAACATTGAGTGGTTTGATGAATGCGATGGGACATCCTGAAAATAACATCAAGTTCTTACAAGTGAAACATGAAGAAGTCGCTGCTATGGCTGCTGTCATGCAATGGAAGTTTGGCGGTAAATTGGGTGTTGCCGTTGGATCTGGTGGACCTGGTGCCACGCATTTGATTAATGGTCTGTATGATGCAGCAATGGATAACACACCGGTATTGGCTATTTTAGGATCAAAGCCAGTTCGAGAGTTGAATATGGATTCGTTCCAAGAATTGAACCAGAATCCAATGTATGAAAGTATTGCTGTTTATAATCGTCGTGTGGCTACCGCAGAACAATTACCTCACTTGGTTGACGATGCCATCCGTACAGCGATTGCAAAGCGTGGTGTTGCTGTTCTTGAAGTACCTGCTGATTTTGGATTTTCAGAAATTGATGCCGATTCAATTTATTCATCACCATTATACTCGTCAGGTTTGAAGTATAAAGAATATAAGTCAGCGCCTGTTGACGCAACAGACATCGATGAAGCTGTTGCGTTGTTGAACCAAGCAAAGCGCCCAGTCATTTATGCCGGTGTCGGCACGATGGGTCACGGTCCAGTAGTCCAAGAGCTGGCACACAAGATTAAAGCACCAATCATCACAACTGGTAAGAATTTTGAAACTTTTGAATGGGATTTCGAAGCATTCACCGGATCGACATTCCGAGTCGGTTGGAAACCGGCCAATGAAGCTGTTCTCGAAGCAGACACTGTATTGTTCGTCGGAACAAATTTCCCATTCTCAGAGGTTGAAGGTACATTCCGTAACATTGATAAGTTCATTCAAATTGACAATAATCCAGCAATGTTAGGTAAGCGTCACCAAAATGATGTTGCTATTCTGGGTGATGCTGGTGAAGCAATAACTGAGATACTTGCTAAAGTTTCTCCAACTACGGAATCAGCATGGTGGAACGCTAACGTTAAAAACGTACAAAACTGGCGTGATTACATGAACAAGCTCGAACAAAAGACCGAAGGGGATCTGCAAGCTTATCAAGTTTACAATGCTATTAATAAGTACGCAGCGGAAGATGCTATCTTCTCAACTGATGTTGGTAACGTGACACAAATGTCAATTCGTCATTTGCACATGACACCCAAGAATATGTGGCGCACATCACCATTGTTTGCAACAATGGGTATTGGGTTGCCAGGAGGTATTGGCGCTAAGAATACTTACCCAGATCGTCAAGTTTGGAATTTAATGGGTGATGGCGCCTTTTCCATGACGTATCCAGATGTTGTCACAAATGTTCGGTATGACTTGCCTGTGATCAACGTTGTCTTCACAAATACTGAATATGGTTTCATCAAGAATAAGTACGAAGACACAAACACGTATAACTTTGGCGTTGACTTTACTGATGTGGATTATGCTAAAATTGCCGAAGCACAAGGTGCTGTTGGCTTGACAGTCAGCCGTATTGAAGATATTGATCGTGTGATGAAGGAAGCAGTCGATTACTACAACCAAGGACGTGTTGTTGTTATTGATGCAAAAATTACTAAAGATCGTCCAATACCCGTAGAAACATTGAAGCTGGATCCAAGCTTGTACAGTGAAGACGTTGTTAATGCTTATAAAGAAAGATACGAGGCACAAGAATTAGTGCCATTCCGTGAATTTCTTGAAGCTGAGGGCTTAACATCAACATATATTAAAGAAAATAGTGATAATAAGTATAGCTTTTAAAATAAAACGCAATATATTATATAAAATGTAAAAAAACGCATAGCTTCAACAGCTGTGCGTTTTATAATTTAAAATTTTCTATTTTCACATTAATTGTTCTGATTAAAAAGATCACTTCATCATTTGCGTGTAGTGAGTTCCCCATATTTCCATAGCTTCAATAACGTGATTTTTACCAAAAAAATCTAATACCAGCCATACAAACAATACCAACTAAAACAACTAGTATCAACGATTTTTTTAAGTATCCAATAATTAATGCTGGTACAATTGCAAAAAAATTCTCAAAATTTAATATAGGGAATATACTAGCGCTTGTTTTATCAAATAAATTATCAAAAAACAATGCAGTCATCATTGTCAAAGGTAAGTAATGCAGAAACAGCTCTAACCATTTTGGAAATTTTATAATGTTGACCAGAAAAAAAGGCAAAATACGAATAAGCAAAGTTACACCAGTAGCAAATATCAATACAGTATAAAATGGTTGACTAGTTATCATTATAAGATTCCTTTTTTAACAAAGAGATGAACAGACTTCCTAGTATGGAAGCAAATAAAACAGAGATTACTTTACTGAATACCATCATAGAAACTAATAACACAATAACAGTCATAAATATCGCCAGTATAGTGTTACGATTATTTTCATGCGGATCTTTTATAAAGGAAATTGTTGTTAAAATCCATAATCCAGCAAACATTGCAATTAATGCAAAATCCAATCCAAAATTTTGAGGGTTAGCTATCGATTTACCAAATAAGGCGAAAATAATAGAAGACAGCCACCACGTTATCCATGAAGCAATATTTAATCCATGCATCCAGTTAATACTGATACTTTTTTTTGTAACAGAATTTAATGAAAAAATACCAAATGATTCGTCTGTCACCAAACTACCCATCAAAATTTTGGAAACTAATGATTGCTTATCAAAAAAATTGGCAACTGCAAGAGATTGTAAAAACATTCTGAAATTCACTAAAAAAACCATTGATACGATACTGGTAATAGAACTGTCAGCGAGCAACATGCCGATAATAATGAATTGTGCTGAACCTGCATACAATACAGCAGAT
This sequence comes from Leuconostoc carnosum, assembly GCF_007954525.1. Classification (NCBI taxonomy): domain Bacteria; kingdom Bacillati; phylum Bacillota; class Bacilli; order Lactobacillales; family Lactobacillaceae; genus Leuconostoc; species Leuconostoc carnosum. Next base: position 194,368 of record NZ_CP042374.1, read on the forward strand.
AAAAGAAAAATTTGCCAGATTGTAAATCCTTCTGATGCCGAAATAATGCCAAATGCTGCACCAATACTCAAAAATCCGAATACTGTGGGTAATGCATCTTTGACACCATCTTGAAATTGATTAATATTACGTGTATTTTTATTCATAAAAAACAACCTTTTTTTAAATTTCACAAATTCTAATTGTATCATATAAGGCAATGTTTAATGACTTGAATTAATAGTTACAAAAAAACTCTGATAGTTTTGTGTAATATTTTAAGCAGGCGGCTATGATTAAAAAACACTTGGAGTTAATAATACTTCAGAAAAGTAAGTCTTCTAAAGTATTAACAGCAGAAATAAATATTATACCAGTTAACTTATCTATTTTAAAGAAGGGCAAAGCTAAGAGATTCGCTTTGATACCTTATAAAAGATTTTCAGATTTCTAACTTAGCGACATCATTGAGTATATTGCTGAATAAGATTTTTATTTTGACTTTAAAAAATCAAATACAAATTTCTGAATTTTGTTCAAGGATGTGATAAGTTGTGGGTTTGTTCCACTTTCAAGACTATATTTGATAAAAATGGTTGCATTAGCGGCATATAATTCTGCAAAATAACTAACTGGAATACCTTTAATTACATTGGCCTGAAGTTCTTTAAACATAAAGTTAGAGAATTCATCATAGAGTAGCTCCTTGATCTTATGTTCTAAACTGTTTTGATTTCCAATTTTTGTAATTTTAAACAATGACTCTATGTTAGCTGCATCTTGTTTAAGAAATTTTGTCATTCGTAATAATGTATTTGAGATATCTTGTTCATCTAACCGACATTGAATGTAGTTTTTCAGAATCACAATTTTGGCATTATTGATGGTCTCCAGCAAATCAAATTTGTCCGCGTAATGTCGATAAAATGTGATGCGACTAATATTAGCTGCGCTACAAATTTGATTGATAGTTAGCTTAGAGAATTTAGTAGATCCTATTAACATTAAAAATGCTTGTTGAATTTCTTGATTAGTAATCTCAAATTTATCTGTCATAACAAATAATTTTCCTTGCAATATTTGATTATAATGTAACATTTTGGCCGTGATTGTAACTCGCTTCCACCTAAATAATACGTTATCGTAATATGTAGGAAAAGGAGAATACAACATGTATCAAAAATATCATATAGATGAACAATTCAACTTCCAAATCAACCGGTTTATTGAACCTTTCTATCAAGATGAAGAAGTTCAAGCAGAAGTTTATGCTGCTTCGAGGCGTATTAACGATGTTGAAAGTTGGATTTCGGTTTGGATTGATTTAGGAAAAAAGGCTGTTCTTGCTCATCATTACGCGCTCTCATCCGCCTACTATCAATTAGCAGATTTCTTCATTGGTGAAGATCATCCAATGAAGGAAGAAACTTACCAACTATTCAAGTCAAATTATTACAAATCAATTGACGATTCTGGCATTGAATTTGACCAAATTCATTACGAAAATGGTAAAATTCCGGTGGCAATTATCCGACAAGACGGTGCCAAAAAAACTTTGGTTTTTCATGGTGGTTTTGATTCTTACTTGGAAGAATTAATTCGTTTGGTGTTAACACACTGTGTGGGTGTCTTGAAAGATTATAATTTTGTATTGTTTGAGGGACCTGGACAAGGTATGTCACTGAAATCCGGCTTGCCAATGACCTACCAGTGGGAGCTCCCCGTAAAAGCTATACTTGATTATTATAACATCGAGAAGGCTGATTTAATTGGGATGTCGCTGGGTGGTTACTTGTCAATGCGAGCAGCAGCATTTGAACCTAGAATTGAAAAGGTTATCGCGTTTGATGTGTATTACAGCATGATGGATTCATTGACCATGAAGTTACCAGCGAAGGCTGCGGCAACGGTTCACAAAATCAATAATCCAGTCATTGCAGCACTTGTTAATCGTAAAATTTTAGCTACAACTAAAACTAACGTTGATATGGCATTCAAAATTCGTAAAGGAAATGAAGTCATGAAAACGGACAAACCCTCGAACTTAATCAAATCCATTTCAAAATTTACCATGTCTGGCATCGAGGACAAGATTACCCAAGAAGTCTTGTTGCTAGCAGGTGATCATGATATGTATGTGCCAACTAAAACGATCGACTTAGTAGCAAATTCATTGATAAATGCTAAATCTGTCACAACTTATTTATTTGACCAGTCAAGTGGTGGCGAAAGGCACTGTCAAGTTGGTAATAAGCAAATTGCTTTCGATAAAATCAGTGACTTTCTAAGTTAATTTCAATCCAAAAAATAAATAACATTCTCAATTTGTTTATATAATTAAAGAGGAAAATAAAAATGGTGAGGTTTTCGTGGTTCTGCTTTTGACAATGATAATGCAGGTGAGCACAAATACACAAACCCTTTTAATGCATGAATTGAACCGAACACCTTGCACAAAAAAGCTGCAGATACTTTAATGGTAATTGTCTAAAATTAACCATAGAGGATCTGTAGCTTATTTTTTGTCCTTAAAAACGTTGGTGTAGCGTTATGCTCCTATGTCAATAAATGGCACATCTTTTTCTAAACACTCGTTCTAATTCTGTCGGAATTAAACCAACTGATGTAATTTGAGGTTCGGATTACCAAGTCCTCAAAATTGGAAAAAGTTGTTTGAAAGGCAAACTCTCTCTTCAACAATGAGTGAAAAGCTTCAATTGGCCCATTATCATAAGGATAACCTTGTTTTGAGTATGAGTGGCTAATCTGATGCCGTTCAAGTAAAGTTTCAACTTCGTTGCTGGTGTACTGTGAACCCATGTCAGAGTGAAAATATTGTGGCTTTTGATGACATTCAAGCGCCTGATTAATCGTTTCTACAACTAACGTCGCCTCCATCTGACGACCAATCTTGAAAGCAAGAACTTGATGAACCTTTGGTTCGTAAATAGAACTGAGATAAACCCAGGTTCCTGGACGTAATTCCAAATAAGTAATGTCAGCACGCCATATCCTTGCATTGGGCTGGTGCTTGATTAAATTGGGGCGTTGCGAATGATCCACATGAGTGCCAGGTTTTTTAAATCGCCGATTCATTAAAGAGTGAATCTCCATTTCCCTCATTAATCGTAAAATTCGTTTTGACCCAACACAGATGCCTGACTTGCGAAGCACCATCGTTATTCGTGGATAACCATAGGCACGATAATTATTTTCCCAAATCAATTTAATTTTTTCTTTGAGCTGATTATCAACACGTTCGTGTTGACTAGGTTGATATCTTTTCCAATGGTAATAGGTGCTGCGCGGTAATTTCAGTGCCGAAAGAATAATTGATAAGCGGTGTCGTAATAACTGATCTTCTATGAAGACAAGGCAATTAATTCGTCCTAATGCTTTCCCAGTAACACCGCCGCAGCTTTTAAAATTTCAAGTTCCTCCTTTAATCGCTGATTTTCCTTTTGAAGTTGTTTGAATTCTTTGGACGTTACTTCAGTACCGTCTTCTAGCTCAACTGATTTAGCGTCTTTAACCCAGTTATGAATTGCGGCTGGAGAAACACCGTATTCCTCGGAAAGCGAGCGAATAGATCTTTTCTCTTCACGATGCATCTTCACAATGCTGGCTTTAAAATCATCTTGATATCGTTTCATTGGAATGCTCCTATCTTGTTTTATTAATTATGGCACAACTGTTCAGAAATTTATGTACCAAATACTAGGATAGGAGCAATTATCTATTGCAAGTACCGTGGGTACAATATTGGGTTCTATTATATCAACTCCCTTTGCTCAAATGTATTATGATTTTTTTGTCAGTACTCAAGGATCTCATCAATTTCCTCCTATGACTATCAAGTTCTCATTTCAATCTTTCATTATCACACTACTACTAATTACAATAATAACTTTTTACAGTGGATATGTTCGTTCAAGACGTACATTCTATAAAATTCAAAAAAATATTGAAAACATGAACGTAAAAAGTAATGATAGATTTTATTACATAAAAGTGGTAGTGATGTTGATTTTAAATATATCTATAATTGCATATTTTCTGTCTCTCTTGCCAGAAAGATTAGGAATTAATGCTTTTGGTATCCTAAGCATTTTATTAATTTTCTTAGAAATTATTGCAATATCATTATTAATAATTGTATGTGGAAAAACAATCTTATTGATATTTTCTAAAATTTTTAATATTATATCAAATAGATTCAAATTATCTTTGTTAAACTTGGCAACTTATAATATTAATGATAATGATGATATTTTCAAAAGGATCTATATTCCAGTAGCAATTATAAACATATTTATTTCGGGATTTTCGTCACTACTTATTGATTTACCTGATGGTGGGGATTCAGGGACTAGAACATCAAATATGGTTGTTTTTTTAAGTGCTCCAATACTTATTACAGTAGCAAATACTATATGTATGATGCTGTTACTACAAGAAAAAGAAACATTTGAAATGAAACAATTATTTATTTTAGGTTTAAGACCTTTAGATATTTTTTTAAAAAAAGAATTGGAAATTTTGATTTATTCATTTACAACATTAATAATATCTTTGACGTGTAATTTTGTATTGAGTTTAATGTTTGTTAGAATAACCCAACTGTTTAATAAAACCATGGTTTGGATTAATATCTGGCTCCCATCTCTTTTACTTTCACTAGCGATCTTTGTATTAATGTCAATTGTAGCTATGATAAAGGTAATATACACTAAATGGGATATTTTAGAATTCAATATAGATACAGATTTCTAGCAAGTTAATGTTTTGCAAAGTTAATAAATTAAGGAATCTTTGAATAAATTTCTAACCTGATAATGAATGAGGGGAGAAAAAAGGCAAGCTCCTTCTCTGGGGGCAGTGTATTCTATAAACAAATCTTTATTTAAGGCAGATTACAAGAATTAACCGAACGCTACGAATGCAAATACCAGCGTTAGCAAAAAAGATTCATCAAGCTACCGGATTAACGATTCGTACTAGTAAGTAAGCGCTTGAATCAAGAATAATCATAATAACTAGATAAAAATACAGATACTCATTATTATTTGCTGAGTATCTGTATTTTTTTGGAAACTTAGTTGAGGATTCATGATGTTAAAACACCTTAAAATAAGCTTTAGAAACCGTGGACAGTAATTTAACATGGCTGTATGACATTGGTACAATAGAATAAGAAGTGTCTGACAAATAAAAAAACAACCAGTGAAATTACAAAAACATTTCCGGAATTTTACCGATTGATTAAACATCTGGTAAATGACTTGCAATTCGCCCAACACTATTTAGTTAACATAATATATATTATCAAAAGTAAATGCATTAAGGCAGATTCTGTCAACAAAACTTTTTGCCTAACATGCTTATATTTATTTAAAATTATCGATATCAAGGTGATACCAATCTTTTGGTTTTGATATTCAGGGTGAACCAATATGTCTTGAAAATATATGATTGTGTATCCATCGCCGACAACTCGAACTAATCCGATTAACTTATTATCATCCCAAGTAGTTACCATTGCCAATGAATTATTAATTGCTTTTCTAAGCACTTTCATATCGTTTGTATATGCAAACCATTGAACACTTGAGTATAGTTTTTTTAAATCAGTACCAGATATTTCCTTCGTTTCTTTGTAACTAATCATTAGTCTAACTCCTATAATAAATTTTTAGTTTATGTGCTGCTAAATAATTGTTTTATAGTATGGTAGATTGCAAGAATTAACCGAACACTGCAAACTGCTGAAAAACCTTTCGTGGTGATTGCCAATTGAGTGTTTTCATTGGTCTTGCATTAATCCAATGATTAATTTGATCTAATTCTTTGGCGCTAACCGTCTCAATTTTTCGCTCCTTTGGTATGAATCGCCGAACGTATCGGTTTAATATCTCATTACTCCCACGTTCTTCTGGTGAGTATGGGTGTGCAAAGTAAACTGGAATGCCTAGTTTTTGCTCGATTTCATCATATTTTGCAAACTCTCGTCCTCGATCAACAGTGATTGACTTAGCATTCTCGATCCCTTGAAAAAAATGAATTAATACCGGTGTCACTGCCTGACTATTGCGACCACTAACTTGCCTCACAATATGTTGCCGGCTTAATCTTTCTGTGATTGTGACAAGCACTTCACCACGTTTCTTACCCGATTGCATCGTATCAACTTCAAAGTGACCAAAATCCTGCCGTGCTTGAACACTTTTGGGTCTTGATTCAATTGAACGGCCGTGAACAAATACTTGACGTCTGCCATCAGACTGACGTTTTTGACGAATACCTTTGTCAGGTAAATCAGCTAATGACAGTTTGAGTCGGCCAGCATTGAGCCAATTATAAATCGTTTTGAAAGGTAACCCTAAAACATGAGCAGCAGTTTCTGGTGACCACTTTAAAATGCCAATGTGCTCATTCAAAAAGACAGCGATAGCTGGTGTTAGTGTGTGATGACGGCCACGTAGATGACGTTTTTTCAATGCCAATGCATGAGCAATATCAGCTTTATAGGGCGTGACTTGATGAATTTCAACAGAGACCGTCGCAGGTGATCGGTTAATAAAACGCGCGATGGCACGAATCGAATAATTCAATTCCAGCAAAGTTTGAATGACAGTACGTTCTTGAGATGATAAACTAGTCATGAGTCGCAGTTCCTTTATGGTTGTTTTGGACAATTACCATTAAAAGCGCTGCGGCTTTTTTATTCAAGTGTTCGGTTTAATTTTACAATCTACCGTATAGTAACATTTCATATGCCTCCAAATTGTTCTTAATTATAAAATAAAAAACGTTTCAAATTAGTGATATATACCTCTTTTAGTGGTTTACGCATTAATTATTCTGAAAATCCATTCAAGCATCACCATAAAAAAATTAACCACTAATAACACGTGTACTGATTATCAAAATGATTATTCATCTCTCGTCTACTTGCCTTTGATACGCTATTCTAACTTGTCTTCTCCTTGTGCAAATTTGTTATAATAGACTTAAAATACAGGTCAAAGGATGCCCACACTTATGATTGATCAAATAGTAAGTTCACGGATAAAGCACTTTCAAGACTTTGGCAATAGTTTGCCTCATGCTAAAGTCTATTTTCGTGATGATTGGCAAACAATCTATTTTGACCTATTCGGAAAGATGTTTGGGTTGATGACACCGACTGTTTCTGACAAATCAATTATTACATTAAAAGTTGATCTGGAATCCAATATTGAGCTACGTGAGATGTATTCTGATGTTACTGAAGGCTATTACGCAAACAAAACGCATTGGAACTCTATTAAACTTATAACCATGGCGCTTTCGGATCAAGAAATTGAAAAAATGATTGAAAATTCCTATAAGTTAGTTTATAAAAACATACTACTTTCTGTTCATAAATCACTCACTGAATCGGATTAGAATTACGTTGTTCAAAAAAAATCCTCATTTTGAACTGATACTGCCGTTCCTGTCTACAATTAAATCATAGAACGAGCTTCATTTCATAATCATCAATACCTAAAAAAACGTTTTTTATTGGTCCTGACACATCTTGAAATTGATTTTTTAGATAAAAATCATGAGCTGTGCAACGAGCAGCTTCTGTAATAAATATGAATCTAAACCTCTTTTTTGGAAATTCTGACTGACAGCAAATGAAACTAGTCTAGCAGTTAATTCTGTATCTTTATAACTCGAAATAGTAGCAATTAGCTGATTGTCAAACATCACACCATTTTTTACATCACTTTTCAGATGGCACTTCACCTAATAGTTTTTTCTGTAACATAACAGATTCTTTCAATAACATATTAGTCTCATTTTGTGATTGTAATAATTTTTTGGTTTCTTCTAACTGAGCATTATAGCCCAGTGTTTCGGATTTTTCTTTCACAAAAAACTTATTAATAAACTTAACAAAAAAGAAAACACAGGCAGCAATAGCACCTAGTGTCAATACATTTTTAAAAACTTCTACAAGAGGTGTCAGAATATGTAGCCATTCAGGACTATGATTCTGCGAAAATATAATTAACGATAAAAAGTAAAAGATTCCCGTAGCCAATTCAATGACACTTTGAATCAGTTTCGTCAGACTGCCACCCACAATCACACCAATTGATAATTGAATAATTGCAGGTGAAGTCACAAATTTTCTAAATTGGTTAGCTTGCGTTGAAGCTAAATCAGTATCTAAAGTAAATTTATATTTATTAAATATATATCTTTTCATTTTGCTCCCAATTATTCATCATTATAATAACTATTATTATTCCATGATTATGGCTCTTTTTCAACTCCAACTGCATTAAAAAAGCCATCAAATATAAATGATGACTTTGAGATAAAATAATTAAATTAAGCTTCATCATACCACGAGTAGTGATACATCTCGCCGACTGGCTTGTCTGTACGTTCATACGTGTGAGCACCAAAATAATCTCGCTGTGCTTGCACTAAGTTTGCTGGTAATACCGCTGAACGATATGAATCATAATATGCAATTGCTGCAGACAGTGAAGGTGTTGGTACACCAGCACTAACAGCTAATGCTATCACACGTCGAGTGGCATTCTGATAGTTTTCAGCGATAGATTTAAAGTAAGGATCCAGCAATAAATTATGCAAACTAGCATTTTTAGTAAAGGCATCAGTTATTCGTTGCAAGAATTGCGCGCGAATAATAGCACCTGCTCGCCATAGTTGTGCTAGTTCACCAAATGGCAAATCCCATTTATAAACGTTAGATGCCATACGTAATTGATCAAAGCCTTGCGCATAAGACATAATTTTACCAAAATAGAGTGCCTTTCGCAAATCTTCTTTTGTTGTATCAGTATCACCCGCAAAAGTAAAATCTGGACCTGCTAATACTTTCGATGCTGCAACACGATCTTCTTTCATTGCAGATATATAGCGAGCATACACTGATTCAGTAATGAGCGATTGTGGTGCGCCCACTTCTAGAGCAGACTGTGAAGACCATTTTCCAGTACCTTTATTTCCAGCGCGATCTAAGATAACGTCAACAATTGGTTTGTCTGAACCCAAATCATCTTTTCTGGTTAAAATATTAGCAGTAATTTCAATTAAGTAAGAGTTGAGTTCACCTTTATTCCAATCGGCCAGTGTATCTGCCAAATCATTCGAACTTAACTTCAGCACACGCTTCAAAATATCATATGATTCCGAGATTAATTGCATATCACCATACTCAATCCCATTATGAACCATTTTAACGTAGTGTCCAGCGCCATTTGGACCAACATAAGTCACTGTTGGTTTACCATCTTCTGGCGCTTTTGCGGCAATTTGCTTCAATACTGGTTCTACTAAATCATAAGCCGCACGCTGGCCTCCCGGCATAAGCGATGGCCCCTGTAAAGCGCCTAATTCACCACCAGATACACCCATACCAATAAAGTTAATACCTGATTTTGCTAACTTTTCTGAGCGACGAATCGTATCCTCAAAAAATGTATTACCACCATCAATGAGCATATCACCTTTTTCCAGATGAGGTAGCAATTCATCGATAACAGCATCCGTACCACGACCAGCCTTGACCATCATTAAAATACGGCGAGGTGCTTTAATCGACTGCACAAATGATTGGATTGTGTAATTTGGAACAAAATTCTTATCAGCATGCTTATTAACTAAGTCATCTGTCCGCTCACGTGAACGATTGTAGACCGCAACATGAAAACCACGTGATTCAATATTTAAGGCTAAATTTCTGCCCATTACTGCCAATCCGATAACACCAAAATCTGCTTGATTCATTTTAATACCTACTTTCCTTTCAATTGTGTTGTACTAAAAATTACCTCATCAACGAAATTAAACGAGATATAATGTAATCGCTTACATTATATCTCGTCAATACCTTGTTGTCAAAAAAATGTTCTACAAATCACAAAGGTGTGTTACATTCACCCTATTTATTCATTATTTTTTTGATTGCTGGAATCATTTCCTTTGGACTCGTCATTGGTGCAAAACGTTCTACAACTTGGCCGTCTTTATCAACTAAAAATTTTGTAAAATTCCATTTGATTGTACTGCCTAGGCTTCCCTTACTCATATCTTTCAAGTATTTAAAAAGTGGATCAGTATTCTTACCATTTACCGAAATTAAATGGTGCATTGGAAATGTGACACCATAGGTTAATCGGCAAGATTCAGCGGCTTCATGACTGGAACCTAACTCTTGTTTAAATTGATTTGATGGGAAACCTAAAACGACAAGCCCTTGGTCCTTATATTCCTGATAAATAGCTTCTAGTTCTTCAAATTGCGGTGCATAGCCACACTTTGTCGCTGTATTGACAATAATAAGAGGCTGCCCACGAAAACTTTCAAGTGAATATGCTGTACCATCCTCTTTTAAAACTTCAAATTCATATACACTGGTTGCCATAAATTCCCTTTCTAATCATTATCCTAAATGTATGCTTAAATACCATACACAGTTAATAACACCTAGTTTCATTATAGCGCTAACTATGAGAAACAAGTATTTATTTGATTTACATGTTATGGTTTCTACTAACATTAATTTCAGAAATTCTGAATATAAAAAGTAGCAACTTTCTATTAGAAAATTACTACCTAGCATGAATATTATTGTTCTTTACTTAAATCTATTAAGATTTTTGCTTGTGATTTATCCTGTGTTAGTGCTTCAAATCCATTTGAAACAATGTTTTCAAGAGCAATCATGTCAGTAATAACTGGCTTGACATTAATCTGTTCGCTACTTACAAGATCAACTGTTTGTTGGAAAGTTTCCTTCGAATAGGCGATAGTCGTTGTTAATTTAACACCAGCATTCATCAGTTTCATTGGATCAAAAGTAATCGGACGTGCAAATATTGACACAATGACAACAGTACCACGAGGTCTTGTGGCATCTATGGCTTGCTCAAAAGTTGGTTGTACGCCAGCTACTTCAAATGATACATCTGCACCACCAGGAATAATATCACTAATTGCAGCAATAGTATCCGACACTTCCGCAGGGTTCACAACATCAGTTGCGCCCATTTCAAGTGCTTTCTTTAAGCGTACGTCAGACAGATCAACTGCTACAATCTTAGTAGCACCAGCTGCTTTGGCAGCAGCGGCAACTAATACACCAATTGGACCAGCACCAAAAATAACCACCTTTTCACCAAAACGTAAACCACCTTCTTTAACCGCTTGAACGGCAACAGCTGTTGGTTCAATAGTTGCAGCTAGCTCCAGAGAAAATTCTGTTGGTAAATGGTACAAATTTTCTTCGGGAACATTAACATATGATGTAAACCCACCATCGGTACTCAAACCAATGAAGCTATAACCATCATACACATCAAGATCACTGGCCAAATTTCCCTTAGTCACCGTTGGGTTAATAGCTACATGATCGCCAACTTTAAAATTGGTAACATCTGTACCGATTTTTTCAATAATACCTGAAAACTCGTGTCCCATTGTGAGTGGTGCTTCTCCACCGGTTAGTTCATCAGGCTGATCAACAGGAATAAAAACTGGTCCTTCAAGATATTCATGTAAGTCACTACCGCAGATGCCTGCATATGCTACACGCACCACAACTTCATTTGACTTTGATGGTTTTAATTCAACATCTTCCACACGAACATCTTTAACACCATGCCATACAGCTGCTTTCATTAAATCTCTCCTCTAGAATAATAAATTTTAGGTTAGAAAACCCAGACTTTATTATACAACTAAGTTTGGGTTTTTTGTGTAAATTCACCAAAATGATTAACGAATGCCATGAATAAAAGGTCATTCTTAACATAAAATGAATAATTGTTCACATTTAACTAATCTGTCATGCTTTACCATCATTATCAAAATAACGCCATGTGCCGTCCGATAATTGCCTTGACTGATTAACAACCATCTCACCGGAATCAGCATCATAATAATGTACTGATCCTTGGCTATCAATAACTTCTTGACCTTTTACTTGATGACAATTATTATCAAAATACATCTTTTTACCATTAATCGTTTGATGCCCTTTAACCGCTACACCATCTGCACCAAAATAAGCCCATGAACCATCTGACAGTTGTCTAAATTGATTAACAACCATCTCACCGGAATCAGCATCAAAGAATCGTAAGCGACCTTGTACATCAACAACTTCTTGACCTTTTATTTGAGCATAATTATCATCAAAGTAAAGCTGCTGACCATCAATCGTTTGATACCCTTTAACCGCTACACCATCTGCACCAAAATAAGCCCATGAACCGTTAGACAGTTTTTCGAAACGGTTTACTATCATTTCACCTGAATCGGCATCATAGTAACGAATTCTGCCTTGCGTATCAGTCACCGTTTTTCCCTTGACTTGACTATAATTATCTTCAAAGAAAAGATTTTGCCCTTCAATGATTCGGTTACCCTTGACAGCCACACCATCGACCCCGAAGTAGGCCCATGAACCGTCAGACAGTTTTTCAAATCGATTAACTATAATTTCGCCGGAATCAGCATTATAATAACGTATTAAGCCTTGTGTATCAACTTTTTCGCGTCCTTTAATTTGACGATAATCATCATCAAAATAAAGTGCTTGTCCTTTAATTTGCTGAGAACCTTTAATTGCACTACCATCTGAACCAAAGTAAGCCCATGAACCGTCAGCTAATTTTTTAAATTGATTACTAATCATATCCCCAGAATCATCAGAGAAATAATACATCTTACCATCACTAGTAGTTATAAACTGATCTTTTGCTTGTACACCATCTTGGTTAAAATACTGTACTATTTCTTCACCATTAATGTGTATTGTTGTCATGCCTTTGTTTGCCATAGTACCATTCTTATCAAAATAGTGCCATTGCTTATTATCATCCATAAAATAGACATTAGTCAATTGCTTACCTTGCTTATTGAAATAATAGACATTTCCGTTACTATTTTCCATATAAGCATCTTGCAATTCAATACCATTTGGCAAAAAATAGTAACCAAAACCATTAATTTTTTGAAATCCATAAGTCATATACCCATTTTTATTAAAGTAGTACCAATTTGATTGTTCATCTTGGATAAACGTATCTTTTGCTTGGTATCCACTAGTTGAAAAATAGGTCATGCCTTTATTATCATTAACAAAACCTGTACTAGCTGTTTGATTAAGTAACTGTTTAGGTAAAAATGCTTGATTTTGATTTGGTGAACTCACCTTGAAATAATCATTGGTAGCCCAATCTTTTAAGACATAATAAGCACCACGTCCCTGTATATTACTACCATTAAAATACTTTGCTGACCATTCTTTAATCTTTTCACTTGGATCCATGGGTACCCCAGTAGAAATTTGCTTAGTTGTAAATAATGATGGATATAATTTTTTAATTGTGTCTAAGAATTCGCCACCATATAATTTTTGATATTCTCCGCCACCTACAGTTTGGGCTGCATAAAGCGTTTTATTAATCACAGAGTTTTCATTATAAATGCCCGAATTATTAACACGTTGCGCAGTTACAATTTGTTGTCCAGTCAAATTATATATTTGATCAGGTACCCAATCAGCCATCGCTTGAATTCCTGCTTGGTGCAGTGATTTAATTGCATCACGTAGTTGGTCAATTGTCCCATATTTTGTTGGTGTATCGAATCCTAGATCATAGCGATCTGTAAAAGCATAACCATTTTGGATAATAGAATCCAAGAATCCTCCTTCAGTACTTGATCGATATTGTGGTGGAAACTCAAAACTAGTAATCCCCCAGCTCTTATATAAATCTGAATTTTTGGCGATAATCACATTAGCATATTCATCTTCATTAGTTGGAAAAGATTGAAAATTTGAGAATCCTTCGTAAATTACCTGAGAATCTAGTGCAGCATTTGAATGAAATGTTTGTCCATTTTTAACTTCATCTACAGAATAACTTTCTGTAACTGCTGTTTGTTTATTATCAGCCCCAACTGGTACCCAAACAGCTAAATAGCCAGAAACTTGCGAATTCGCAAACCCTTTTATTTCAGAAGCATCAAAAGTTAGTTCACCATTATTATTCGTATATTTTATTAATGCATCACTAACATCCGAATCAGATATATATGTGGCAATGCCATTGTTTGTAGTGAGTAATACTGGTCGATAAGCTTGATTTTTATGGGCAGCTCCCATTTTTACAACTACTTGATCGTGTTGATTTAACTTCAGGTCAGGATTATTAGCCTCGATAACAGCTATCCCCTGTGTTCTTGTGTCATTAGTCCCCTGCTCGTCTGCTGTCATAGCGCCTTTACCATAACGTACAGAAGTCAGTACGCCACGGTTCCCATTTGCAGGCATATTGCTATCACCAGCCATATAATGCATCGCCATTTGTTGACCACCAGCAACATACTTTAAACGAGACTGCAACAATGTGTTAATTGCATCATAGTACGGTGATTTGTTTGCCATATATTGGCCATCATCGGTAAAGAGATCGCCATAATATGCTCGCGGTACTGTGTCTTTATTGGTTAGCAACAGCGCATATGTGCTAGGAATATTATATTGTGTAAACTCTTTATTTGTTTTTAATTGATCGGCATTGTAGATTTTAAATGCCTGTGTTAACTGATCCAAGGTTGGCGTTAACCCATCTGAATTAGGATCAATTCGTTGCTTGATAATTTCAGCAATTACGGTTTGTACTTCACTATCATGTGCACGAACAAATGAATAATTTGGACGTGCTACATTGTTAGTTGTGTCTATTGTACGGTCAACTAAGCTATTAGTAATTAGTGGTTCCAAACCGCTACGAACACTATTGCCGTTTTGATCAGCCGTGGGCATGGTCAAAGAATACTTTAGCGACAAGCGTAATTTGTTATCCATTGATAATTGGTTATCATGATTATCTTTGACATATTCTGCATCGTTATCACTCCAATCTTCTAAAATTGACAAATGCTGATTAGCAACACTGTCACTTTTATCAACACCATATGCTGCTTTCATATAATCTGCTGCAATTTGTAATAAATCAGCATCGACATTATCAACAGCATCAACACGTATACTATCAAAATTTGCGTCAGCATCTTGATTGGTAATTGACCCCAAATTTAATAGATAATACATCCAATTTAATTGTTCGGCTTGAACAGCAGGGTTTGAATTATCAACATCATTAGCTAATAAGAAATCATAACCACCTTGAGTTAGGTCAGTAGAATAAGAATAATAACCTTTTTGATTTGTTGGTGTACGATTCAAAAGTCGGTAATCTGAATTTGCATCAGGTGTTTTATCACTATTAACATATAATAATGCACCACCTTGTAGATGATCTTTATCATTTCCAGTTGTTGCATATTCACTGGCAATATTCCAATTAGGTTGACGTTTAACAAAATCAGAAACATTATTTTTTAGCCACTCAGTTTGCCCATCGTGGCTAATCTTTTGTTCTATTTTAATTTGTACATCCTGTGCGGCTTGATTTAAGACACTTTGACTATCTTGATTAGAATATTCAACTTGACTATTACTTAAGCCGATGCTTTTCATATAATTAAGATAGTTAATTTGAGTCACTTTATCAGGCCACCAAGTCATCAAAAGTGGACGAAAATCATTATTGGACGAGGATGTCCAATCTTTACCATTAACTAATATATCCTTAGGTCGATACCAACTATCCGCTGTTAAATAGCCATCAATTTCAGTAAAATTATCTGCAGTATCACCATGTACAGCATTATGTTTGGTAAAATTATTATTTTGACTTGTCAATCCTTCTTTAAATTGATAATCATTGGTTGGTACAAGAAAACCATTATCTTTGTCGAAATACAATACATGTCCATCGACTATTGTTGTAAAATTCTTCTTTTTTTGACCATTATCGTCAATATAATATGTCTTACCATCAATCGTTTGAATATTTTTAGAATTATATTGAGTTGGTGCAGTGAGTGATGCCGTTTGTTTCTCATCTTGTGGCGTTGAGATAGATTTATTGGAACTTGTTTCTTTTTTATTGTCTTGATCACTGTTTGAATCTATTACTGGATTAGTTGCAGGGGCTTGATTCTCATCTGGTTTAACACCAACATCTACCTGATCAGCTTTCTCTACTCTATCATCAGCACTATTCTTATCTCGTAACGGCGTCGGGTTATTATCTTGGTTTGCCTTCTTTATATCGTTGGCAGCAACTTGACCATTTTTATCTGCTTTGTTAACAGAATCATCATCGTTATTTGGGTCTACTACTACATTGTTAACTGTATCTTTTTGTTCAGTTTTGTTAGCATCAGCTACTTGACTACTTTTATCAAGTTTATTAGCAGAATTATCGTCACTACTTAATTTTGGTTGACCTTGATTTGCAATCGCTTGATCCACCACAACCGCATGATGATTGTGCGTTACTTTTTTATCTTTCGGTACGTCAGTTGTAACAATATGATCATCATCGCTATTCTGAACACTTTTCGGATTGTCAGGTATCACTTTTACTTGAGCAATTTGTCCACTCTGTGTTGTATCAGCGTAAACTTGTGGTACGGATAAACCAAGTCCTAATGATGATAACAATCCCGCAGTAACCCATAATTTGCCGGACTTATATAATTTTTTACGACAAGTCGTTTCTTTATTTCTCATTCTTTTTTCCTCCAAAAATTGTTATTCATTCTGGCAAGCGTATCTCACCTCTTGTTGACAGAACTAACAATTTCAATATACACTAATGAAATGTATATTCTAAAAATATGCAAAAATGAATATTGGATTTAGGAAAAAATAAAAATGATAATGGACAATTCTATAATTAGAATAACTAGAAATGCTAGAGGAATATCGCAGAAAAAATTAGGTGATTTAATTGGATCACAATCTATGATTTCTCGGATAGAGAATAACCAAACATCTCCCACAGATTATAATTTACAAAAAATATGCAATATATTAAATATACCCATCGATGACTATTTTAATGCGGTATTTGGTAAAAAAAAACAACTTATCAATAATCAAATCAAAATTAGAACAAGCATACTACAAGCAAGATAAAACAACTTTACAACAGATCTCTGATTCAACTCAAGCCACATCCGCTAACCATTTAGATAATATTTCATTGCGTCATTGTTTTTTAATGGCACAATCAACACTTTATCATTTGGACTTCAAATTAGCCACGGTGTCGGTCCAGACTGAACTCATAGATTATTTTTTTTGTATTGATCATTGGCAATATTATGACCTTTGCTTACTTTTTTTCGTCGCTAATATGATAAACGTTGAGAATATGAAGCCTTATATTAACGATATTATTAATCAATATCTGCAACAGGACATGTCTGACACTACTTCTCATATGGTAGCACCAGTGATAATTGCTATTTTAGAAGCAGCTATTATGCAAAATAAATCTGCTATGACTAACAAATTGTTAGAAAAGATTGATTTGGTTAAATTTCACGACCAAGACTTTGAGTTTCAAACATATTTATTATTTTGGCAAGGTATCTCTGAAAAAAACATGAAAAAAATTCATGATGCCTACCATATTACAAAGTGTCTTCATATCACCCATACACTCAATATTTTCAATCATATATTAGAGTATTATCATATTAAAAAAATGATTTATTGTAACTTAGACTAATATACTACTATATAAAAAGTCACCCGGAGTAGTTTTAAACTACTCCGGGTGACTTTTTATATAATTAATTATTAACAACGGCATTTTTATGTCTGCTTGGCTGCTCTTATTAATGTCCTAAGGTCCATCCACCGTCAATGGGAATCACAACACCATTGATATAATCTGCTTGTGGACTTGTTAAAAATAATGTTAAATCAGCTACTTCTTGTGCAGTGGCCCAACGTTTTGCCGGTGTTTGTTCAGCCACTTTTTTAGCCATTAGACCTTCACCCATAAAATCAGCAGCATTCATTGGTGTATCAATTGCACCTGGTGCAATTGCATTAACATGTAACCCATATTTGGCATAGTCAAAAGCTAACTGCTTAGTATATCCAATAATTGCATGCTTACTAGCAGTGTAAGCAACACCGCCACCACCAGCAGTGAAACCAGCAATAGAAGCCATATTAATAATGTGGCCCTGCCGCCTTTTAAGCATTTTTGGCAATATTATATTACTTAATATAAACATAGGTGTTAAATTAGTATCTAATACTTGTTGCCAATCAGATAGTTTTGTCTCAAGTGAAGTTTTATAACCATCCAACATTCCCGCGGTATTCAATAAAATATCTACATCACACATTTCACTTATCGTTTGCACAAGTTTCGTCAAATCAGCATGATGACTTAAATCAATTCGATATGAATGTAAATGTGGATGTTGAAAGGGTATTTTCTGATTATCTAAAGCATAGATAACTGCACCAGCATCCAGATAAGTATGTAACTGGCAAAGACCAATACCAGATGCAGCTCCGGTTATCAAAATATTTTTATTTGTATAAGTTTGTTCAATCATTATTTTGACAAATCTACCACTTTACTTAAAGCATAAATAACCACACCACCAACAATTAATGAGACAATCTCACCCGGTACAAGGGTAATATAGTACGCTACCCATTGCGCAAGGATACCACCTTTGGATCCGGACGGAAATGCACCGCTAGCTCCAATGCTAAACGCAAAAGTAAATTCAGCTGCTAATATTGCCATCCCTATTGTAGCGACTACCACCGAACTAATTATGATTTTCAAGACAGCACTATTAACACGACGAGTTAATAGGTAAGTTATTCCAGTCATAATAAGCGTACCCAATGTGCCAAATACCCAATCAATCCAACCTAGTGGCGACACTAAATTAGCAATAAAGACACCGAGCCCAACAGCTAATATGTAACGCTTATTCCAAGCAGCTAAATGATTTAGTCCTTCTGAAACACGTAATTGTACGGGACCAAAAGCGACAGGTTGAATTGCAAAAGTAATCACTGCATAAATAGCAGCCACCACGGCTACCATAGTAATATTACGCGTTTTCGTGCTATTTTTAGTTGATAAAGTTTCTTCCACAGTAAAAATCTCCTAGTTTTTTTAAGCGGGATGGTTGATGAACCGCCAGATATGTTAGTAAAAAATGAAACAGTAGAAAATATATTAAATATTAGCCATTACATTAATTGTTCCCATCATCCATAAAATCCTTTAATTGCTTTGAACGACTTGGATGACGTAATTTACGAAGTGCTTTTGCCTCAATTTGACGAATACGTTCACGTGTCACACCAAATACTCGACCAACTTCTTCAAGTGTACGTGTACGCCCATCTTCCAAACCAAAGCGCAAACGCAAAACATTCTCTTCTCGATCAGTCAAAGTTTCTAATACTGATTCCAACTGCTCACGTAACATTTCATAGGCTGCTGAATCCGCTGGTGAAATAGCTTCATTGTCTTCAATAAAATCACCTAAATGTGAGTCATCCTCTTCTCCAATAGGCGTTTCCAGAGAAACAGGCTCTTGAGCAATTTTAAGAATTTCTCGCACTTTATCAGGGGTCAAATCCATTTCTGCCCCAATTTCTTCAGGCAATGGTTCACGACCCAAATCTTGCAACAATTGACGTTGGATACGAATTAATTTATTAATTGTTTCGACCATATGAACTGGAATTCGAATTGTACGCGCCTGATCAGCAATTGCACGAGTAATAGCTTGACGTATCCACCATGTAGCATAGGTTGAGAACTTAAATCCTTTGGTGTAGTCAAACTTATCTACGGCCTTCATTAGCCCCATATTACCTTCTTGAATTAAATCCAAAAACTGCATGCCACGGCCAACATAGCGCTTAGCAATTGAGACAACTAACCGTAGGTTAGCCTCTGCTAATTCTTGTTTGGCTTCAGCATCACCATCTTCAATACGTTTGGCAATATTAATTTCTTCATCACCCTTTAACAGGTTAACACGACCAATTTCTTTAAGGTACATACGAACTGGGTCATTAATTTTAATCCCAGCTGGCGTTTCCCCGGCTTGATCCAATTCTTCTTTTGAAGGTTTGTTTTGCTTAGCTTTCAAAACTTCAGGCGCTGGCTCACCCTTTTCATCAACAATTGCAATACCAGAATCTTCAACTTTTTCCATCAAACGCTCAATATTTTCACCATCTAGGTTAAACGGTTCTGCTAAGCGCTTAGATAAATCTGCATACGTAATTGATTTAGCTGGCTTGTATTCAGTAATAAGACTTTTAACAGCCTTATCATACTCAGGATTTTTAATAATCCCTGATTTTTTAGCAACTTTTGGCTTTGAAGCTTTTCCTGCCGCTGCTGCTTCTTCAGGTGTCTTACCTTGAGCCAATGCCAAAAGTTCAGCTTTCTTAGCACGACTATTGTATGAAATATGGTTTGCATCTAAATAATCTTTTATGTCTGCAATTCTGCTTGAAATCGAAATAGTTGCCATGTATTGTTTTCTCCCATGTTAAGCGTATGTTTCAAAAACCGAATAATGAAAACACCGCGTGCTCATAATTGTTGCTTCTTAATATTAATTAATTCTGTTGTGAGTTGTAACAATTTTTGATTATCTTGCTGCTGCGTAGCTAAACTAATTAATTGTTTTAGCTCACGAATTTTAGCATCTACTGGTGCTTCTTGCATGATAATATGTAAATAATCATTAATTGCTTCTTTTTCAATAGACAGATCACCATATACACGGTCGATCGCCATAATTTTTTGATTTAAATCTGGTTTTTGAATGAAATCCATATACTGCGCTAAATTAAACTCTCCAGAGTATTGGTTTTGATATATGTTAGTCAACATCATTAATAATTGATAGTCTGGATGCACAAACGCAAACCCTTGGGTCTCTATCACCTGAGCCATTACTTGTGGTGATTTGATCATTGCCATAATTAACGCGCGTTCAGCCTGTTCTACCTGTGTAATATTGCGATTAATATTATTTTGTATCGCTATGCCATTACTAGATTGATCAATTGACACGTTATCATATACAGGTTGTGACTTAAGAAAGTGTTGCGGGCTATTATTAGCTTCAGATTTGTTGGTCTGTTCTAATTGCGCCTGCAAAGCAGATTTCGCTGTACCAAACTCATTAGCAATACGCGTAAGTTGAATATCTTGCTCGACAGGCGTTGCCTGCTTTAAAAGCTGCATGACTTCTTGTAAAAAAGCTAAGTATTGTGCTTGATTACTTAAATTTTTTCCAACACGTGAAACACTAATTAAAAATTCAACTGGTGTTTGAATGTTTTGATGAAGCGCTTGTTTCAACGTTGACAGCCCTTGCTGCAATCTCACTTCATCAGGATCTAACTTATCAGGTAAGTGAACAACACCAATCTCAATATCTTTAGTATTCTCCTGAATCAGCGTAATTGAACGTTGAGCCGCTCGTTGTCCAGCTTCATCGCCATCATAAACCAATAAAACACGATTAGCTATGCGCACTAAATGCTGCACATGTTCATTCGTAAGAGCAGTTCCCATTGTTGCCACAGCATTGTCTTCTGCAGCCATGCTAGCCGAAATAACATCCATAAATCCTTCAAAAATCATGACTGTGTTTGTTTGGCGAATCACATTTTTTGCAAGATCAAAATTATATAACAACTTACTTTTTGTAAAAAATGGACTTTCGGGGCTGTTCATATATTTGATTTTGTTATTATTATCCAATGCTCGACCGGAAAAACCAACAACTTGTCCACGATCTGATTTAATTGGCCACACAATTCTACCAGCAAATCGATCGCGCATCTCACCTTGATCGTTAGTAATAAACAATTCAGATGCATGCATTAATTCATGGGCAAGATTTTGGTCTTTAGCATAGCCTAATAGTGCGTTGTCTTCTGGTACAAAACCAATACCAAATTTTTTGATTATTTCATCATCTAATTGTCTGGTGTCATGCAAATAACTTAGTGCTTGTTCGCCAGACGTTGTGTTGAGTAAAATATGCTGATATAACCTCTGTGCTGCCGTATACAATTGATAAATACCTTGTGTCGTGTTATCAACTGGATGAACCACACTTGCCGAAATACTACTGTCAATTGGTAAATCAATACTTTCAGCTAAAGACAGAATGGCTTCAGGGTATGTCAATCCCTCTTTTTCCATGATAAAGGAGAAGACCGAACCTGATCGGCCACAAGAAAAGCAATTGAATACTTGTTTATTCTCTTCAACAAACAATGACGGGTGCTTATCATCATGAAATGGGCAGGATCCAGTCCACTGTCGACCGCGTTTAACAAGGTTAGTATACTCACCGATAACATCAACAATATTTACTTTTTGACGGACTTCAGCAATGAAATTTTCAGGAATACGACTTGCCATAGACCACCTTTCAAGACAACAAAAGTCGCAAACTACAGTCTGCGACATATTATTTAACTATACACAGTATATATCGAACATACGGTTTTGTCAAGAGCCCAAAAGTGGATAAAAAACTGTTATAACAGCTTTTCTATTTTTCGTATTCGAGATTATGTTAACCAAGAACAAATCATCACCTGGTTCTTGTTTGCCGTAAGCGTCGATATTTATCCAACTCTGTCACAATTAATACTATCAAGCCACTAATTAAAACTATCGCCCAGTGATTGAATGATAGTCCAGCAGTTGTGAACACACTTTGCATAAATGGCACATACGTGAAAATGAGCTGCAGAATGATCATTGCACCAATAGCCACAAAAGCCATCGGATTTGTCCAAAAAGCGCGACTAATAGCTAATTTTGATGTTCTTATATTGAAAAGATAAAATATCTTACCAAAAATAATTACATTAACTGCCATCGTACTAGCAACGGCAAAGCCCGTAACAGAGTTAACAGTTTCAAAAACAACTAATGAAACTGCTGCAATTATGGCACTGACATAAACCATTTGAAAAACATCATAACGGCTCATTAGCTTTGCAGAGGTTTTTCGAGGTGGACGAGACATAATATCATCCTCTGCAGGTTCGAAAATAAAAGCTAATTGGAGAGTTAGTGCCGACACCATATTAATCCATAATAACTGTGTTGCGGTTAATGGCATTGGCTGTTGCAATAAGATACTAAAGACAACAATTAACCCTTCAGCAAAACTAGTTGGTAATAAATACAAGATTGTTTTACGTATGTTATCGTAAAGACGACGTCCTTGCGAAATGGCCACCTGAATTGTTGAAAAGTCATCATTGGCTAAGACCATATCTGCAGAATCTTTAGCTACATCAGTCCCTTTAATACCCATGGCAACACCAATATCGGCACGCTTTAAAGCAGGTGCATCATTTACGCCATCACCTGTCATTGCAGTAACTAAACCGTTAGCTTGATACGCTTCAATAATTCTTAGTTTATCTTGCGGAGTTGTTCGAGCAAAAACATCATATTGTGTAACAATTGCAGCTAATTCAGAATTTGACATCTGTTCAATTTCTGCACCTGTTAAAGCATGAAGTTCATCAGCTAAATTCAACTGTTGCCCGATTGCTTTAGCAGTGTCAACACTATCACCTGTAATCATTTTAACTCGAATACCAGCTTGACGCATATCTGTAATCGCATCAACAACTTCTGGCCTAGGGGGATCAATAATTGCGGCTAGTCCCAATAATTCTACATGATACTTGGTTAAAATATCATGTGTTACAGTATCCTCTGTTGAAGGAACGTCAATATAACCAACAGCAATCACTCGTTTACCAGTTTTAGCAAACTGAGCTGTCAAATCTGACCAATAGCTACGGTCAAAATCATTGTGACCTTCAGCTAGTTCAAATATTTTATCTGGAGCACCCTTAATAGCAATAAATCTGTTGTGCTGTTTGTTTTCAACAAGACGTGCAATATAACGATAATCAGAATCAAATGGCATTAAATCAATATTGGTTAATTCAGGCGTTTTTATTCCAAATGCTTTGTAGTAAGTTGATAAGAAAGCGGCATCAGTTGGTTCTCCATTGATTTCCCAAGTACCATCTTCTTGCACCAAAAAAGTGTCATTGGCTTGATGCCCCATAGTTAAAAACATTTCCAACTTTTCATCTTCAGTTGGTGAAACAGCCTGTCCATTCAGTAAAATATTACCTTCTGGTTCATATCCTATTCCAGTTACAGTATAGTGATTATTATCGATGACAATATCTTGAATCGTCATCTCGTTTTTAGTCAGAGTACCTGTCTTATCGGAAGCTATGATATCTACAGCTCCCAAAGTTTCAGCCGCAGGCAAAGTTTTAACAATGGCATTTTTCTGTGTTAATTTTTGAACACCAGTTGCTAGAATGATTGACGTTGCAGCAGGTAACCCTTCCGGCATAGAACCTACAATCATGGCAATGATTGCCATAATTAACGTAGGTAGCTCATATATTTGCAAAAACCAACCTAGTCCAAACATAACTACCGCAACAACAACAATTAACCAAGAAATGCCACGACCAAGGCCATCCAGCTCTTTAGTCAAAGGTGATTTATTCCCTGAAACATCAGCCACACTTTGAGAAATTTGACCAATTTGTGTTTGCAAACCTGTCATCACAACAATACCTGTTGCACTACCATTAGTCACTGCAGTTGAAGAATATGCCATGTTACTACGTTCAGCTAATGGAATTCTACCTTCTAATACAAGATCATCTTTTAAAACTGAATCTGCTTCTCCTGTTAATGATGATTCTTGAATGCGAAGATTATCTGCATCAATAATACGTAAATCGGCAGGGACGTGGTCACCTGCTTCCAAATAAACAAGGTCCCCGGGAACTAACTCACGTGCAGGTATATCAAATCGTGTCCCTTGTCGAATCACAGTCGCATCGACAGACAACATATTTTTAATTTTGTCCAAAGCATTACTGGCATTCACTTCTTGAAAATACCCAATCAACGCGTTAATTATGACAACCAAACCAATAACAATAGAATCAGAGTAATGTTGCATTAAAAGTGTTAATAAAGCTGCTGCCAACAAAATGTAAACGATAATATTATTAAATTGACGTAAAAAGACAACCCATTTAGGTACTGATTTCAACGTAACTTCGTTATACCCATATGTTTGTACACGCTTTGCTACTTGCTCCTCATCAAGTCCTTCAGGATAATTTACCTGAAGATCCTCAATCACTTGCTCTGTATCTTGGTTATGAAAAGGTGGTACAGTCGATAACGGTACGTCATCCGATTCATTTACTTTTGTATCCATTAATCAATAAACTCCTTAAGAGAAATCATTTCTTTGCGTCTTGCTATTTAAGGTTGGCCGCTACATTAATTCAATGTAGTTAGTCAGTTTCCCACGCAGATGCGCCGCTACTCCCGCAAGATATTAATTAGTCGAATAAAATGTGACTTAGTCTTAAACTTCTAATTATAATTATATCATGTTCTCAATTTCTATTCAATTTTGAACGACATACCTTGATGTGATAACAATAATAAAACTGACAAACATTTAGCTCATGACAAATATAAATCTTTAATTGGCGCAAAAGTTCGGCGATGAATCGGTGTAATACCTAACTTCTTAAGACCATCCAAGTGCTCCCGCGTACCATAACCAGCATTTCTAGAAAAGCCATATCCTGGATATTGTACATCATATTCAGCCATCAACCGATCTCGAGTCACTTTAGCAATAATACTAGCAGCACCAATTGAATTACTAATAGCATCACCTTTAATCAGTGAGGTTTGTGGTAGATCTAACTTTAGTTGCATCGCATCAACCAATAGATATTCAGGTTCTGGTGCTAATTCTTCTACAGCGAGTGTCATAGCCTGCCGAGCAGCCTCATAAATATTAATTTTATCAATTGTTTTGGCATCAACTACACCGATACCAATTGAAATGGCCTGTGAAATAATAATATCATAAAGTGAATGACGTTTTTTCGCCGATAATTGCTTTGAATCAATCACCTCATATGCTTGAAAATCATGTGGTAAAATAACTGCAGCAGCGATTACTGGCCCTGCTAACGGTCCACGGCCAACCTCATCAATACCAGCAATATGTGAAAAGCCTTGATCCCAATAGGTTCGTTCAATGTCAAATCTATGTTGAAAATCTGCACGTTCTTTATCACGCTTCAACCGATTATTATGCCAGATTTTTAAAGCAGCTTGCACCCCAGCGCGTGGGTCATTTTGCCACGCGATTAGCCGACTGTCATTCACGTCAGTTATTTTTTTTAACATTGACTTAATATCAGCAACTGTCTCAGACATCTTTATCCTCAAGTATATCCAATGTAAATGAACCTAGTTTTCCTTTTCTCAAATCAATGAGGATTCGTTCACTAGCTTTATCATAATCATCTTTAAAACCAAGTTTTTCAGTGATAGCCAACAAAATTTGCACATTATCTTCATCAAAAATTTCAGTTGTTAAATGATAACGATCAATAATGGCCTTTGGACGATAATTACGAAAAAAAGCAATTAAAAATAATGCGGCATCGTCTTTCGCAAAAATGGCGTCTTTCACCGCACCAGTCAATGCCAGTTTCATTCCAATGCTCTGATCCTCGAACTTGGGCCATAAAACACCTGGAGAATCAAGTAATTCTAACTTTGTTGGTGTCTTTAACCAAGCCACTTTCTTAGTCACACCAGGTCTGTCCGCCGTTGGTGCCACGTTTTTCATCACGAGATGATTAAGCAGAGTGGACTTTCCAACGTTTGGTATACCACTAATCATGGCACGAATTGGCTGGTCATGGATGCCACGTGCTAATTGTGCTTCTTTCTTTGATGACACTGCTCGTCGCGCGGCCTTGGTAACCAACTGCGGTGTTTTAGGATCTCTTGTATCTAATACTAAAACTGTATGACCTTCTGACTCAAAATAAGCTTTCCATAGTCGTGTTTGATCTGGATCAGCTAAATCTGCTTTCGTCATAATGAGCAGCCGTGGTTTTGATCCAATAAGTTTATCAACCTCTGGATTACGAGAACTGGATGGTATACGAGCATCCACCAGCTCAAAGACTACGTCAACCAGTCTGAGGTTTTCTCGCATCAAACGGAAAGCTTTTGCCATGTGACCTGGAAACCACTGAATAATTTGTGCCATAGTTATCACCCTTTAACACTAGCAATAGTGCTAGCATTCTCCTATCTATCAGCTTGGTATATATCCCAAGCCTTATCAAATGTTGTCATGGAAATTAAATATGTTGTATTTTCTTCCAAATAATTGGAAATGTCATCAAAATTAGTACTTTGTTTTGGAAAAGCAGAATCCAAAAACGCATTATTTGCAAATTGCTGTATTTCATTAGCTGAAACGGTGTTGCGATTGGTCATTAACCAATTATAAAATGAACGGTCACTTTTTATCATTAGCCAATCCTCCTTGAAATACGAATTTATCAGCTGCCATATCAATTTGCTGCGCCCGAAAGCGCATACCTTGAGTAACTGGCAGCTCACTCATATTAATATAAATTTGCTTTTTCTTTGGGTTAATTGAAACAAATTTTGGCGCATCATAACTTGATTTAACATATTGCATCACTGTTGTAATTGGTAAAGGTAAATCACCAATAGCTAATTTTTTCGCTGTTAAAATAATATTCCCGTTTTTGGTAACTTCAGGCGTTAATGACATACCAAAAGTAAATTTATCGCCAAGAAACTTCGTAGTCCCATACATCATAATATTATCTTCTACTCGAAAAGAATAGCCATTATCATTAGATTCACTCAAATAATAAGCTACTAACGCATTAATTTGTCGTTTATTTAATGAAACGTCAAACGTTGCTTCAGATTTAGCAATTTTGGATACTGTGTCAGTTTCATTGACTGGTTGTGAAGCTGATTTAAATAGTAATACAGTACCTATTACAAGCACAATCACTAATGTCCAGAAGGCCCAAAACCATGGAGATACATGCTTTTTTGGTGCTGTGCGTTTCTTTATTGTTTCATCAGCCATTGATTTTGCTCCCTTCTCATGACTTTGAACAACGCATTGGTCATATAATTATAACCCGTATTATTAGGATGATAATTATCAGTTGAACTAATCCACTGATTGTTAGTTACCATTTCACCTGTCAATGCAGAAGTTGTCGCCTGTTGCTGACTTTTAGCACTTGTCTGTTTTTGTGCTTGATTACTAAGCTTTGTCTGTGCTGATTTTGTTTTATACTGCCCAAATGTCAAATCAAATGTGCTGACATAGTAACTATTCTTATCTTTTTGAGACAATTTATAATTAACAGCATTGAATAATTTAACATCTGAATTCAAATCAGTTCGGTTAGGAAAATGAACAAAAAGCGGATTATAGTTGCCAAAAATAAAAATCGGCACATTACGATTATACTGTCGAATATTTTGAAATAACGCAGTCAATTGTTTCTCATATTTAGTCTGACCAGCTTTGACAGCTTGTGTCAATTGCCCACGGGTTTTAACAAAGGCATTTTCCAATAACAATTGTTGTAAATCATTGCCCCCTGATGTTAGTACAATGACATTGGCTTGCTTAATTTTTTCTTGAAAATCCGACTGATTTTTTAAACGTTGTTGAATTTGATCAGAACGATCGCCTGCCTTCCCAAAGTTAGACATGCTTACCGGTATTTTGTACTGCTCATTGATTTTTTTTGAAATTCTGCCTGAATAACCGTGAAGATTATTATTATCGCCAACACCTTCAGTCAGTGAATCTCCTAATGCGACCAAATTAATGTGTTTAACTTGTTGTTTCGTTTTGTGATTGCTACGCGTATTTTGAGTTTGCGTTTGTAAAGTGTGCACGCCAAAAACAACCGCACCAAGAGCGATTATCATTGCTATAAAACTGACGATAACTTTTTTCATCCGAATACTCCAAAAAATAGACTTATTCTATTATAACAAAAAATATCATCTACCGCTGGATGTCCCTAACCTTAATTCCGGTTTCAAAAGAAAAAGGTAACCACATTGGATTACCTGCTCCTAAATTGATTTCTTTTGCCCGAGTTCGATAATTTTCAAAATTGTGTCAGTTGCTTGCGACATCACTTGTGTTGATACATATTCGAAACGCCCGTGCATATTTTCACCACCAGCAAAAATATTAGGTGTTGGTAGCCCAAGAAATGTAATTTTTGAACCATCTGTACCGCCACGCACTGGCTCAATTATCGGCTTGATATTTAATTCTAACATGGCCTGTTCTGCTAATTCAACAGAACGCATATCATCCTTTAAAATTTCACCCATATTGTAATACTGATCCTTCAATGTTACTAAAACACGTTGTTCCCCAAAATACTGGTTTAAACTGTCAGCAATATCAAGTAGTTTTTGTTTGCGCACCTCAAATTTAGCACGATCATGATCTCGTACAATGTACCGCAGCTGTGCTTCCTCAGGTGTCCCTTTGATATCCATCAAGTGCCAAAAACCTTCGCGACCTGAAGTATGTTCTGGACGGTCATTTTCCGGTAATTGTGCATGGAAATCAAATGCAACTTGAATTGCGTTAACCATTGTGTCCTTAGCAGTACCAGGATGAACATTACGACCTTGAATATTAATCGTAGCACTAGCTGCTGAAAATGTTTCCCATTCAAGTTCTCCAGCTGGGCCACCATCAATTGTGTATGCAAAATCAGCTCCAAAAGCTTTTGTGTCAAAGTTATCAGCACCAATACCTATTTCTTCATCAGGACCAAAAGCAAATCTGATATCACCATGCTTAACCTCTGGATGTTGAACCAAATATTGGGCAGCTGTAATAATTTCAGCCACACCAGCTTTGTCATCTGCGCCAAGCAATGTTGTACCATCAGTTGTAATCAATGTATGACCCTGATATTTTTTTAAACTTGGAAATTCAGCAGGATTTAACGTATACCCACTATGACCTAACTGAATGGTTGATTGACCATCATAATTGTCAATCATTTGAGGCTTAATGCCTGCCCCATTAAAATCTGCTGTGTCCACATGTGAAATAAATCCAATGGTTGGTACATTATCGTCATCACTATTTTTTGATAATTCGGCAAATACATAACCATCCGGCATAGTACGTACGTTTTCTAAACCAATACTTTTTAATTCTTCTGTTAAGTTAGCTAAAAAAGCAATTTCTTTAGGAGATGATGGTACGCTAGTTGAATTTTCATCAGACTGTGTATCCACGGCAACATATTTCAAAAATCGTTTGACAAGTTCCGGATATTTTTCTGTCATGTTATTGTGTATGATTGCGCTCAATTAGGCCAATCACAATTCCTTTCAATATTTAATCGATCAAACATAATGCCATTTCAAATCTTAAATATAAGTATAGGGGTCAGTATTTGTATTAGTTGGAGAAACTAATAAAGCATCCCCAAACCAATCATGCACCTTTACAGCCATTTGCGCATTTGCTATGGCTTCCATATGATGATCTGGATCTATGACAACAAAATCTGCCGCTAAAATGTCGTGCCCAATATGATAATAAATATCAGCGGTCACATAGGCATCAGCACCTGCAGCTTGGGCGACTGCCCACCATTTGCCACCATCACCACCAAGCACTGCAATTTTTTTTATTGGTCGATTAAGATCTTTAGCGATCACACGAACAGCTTTTACATGAAATAAGTCACGCAACCGTGCTGCATAATCTTTCACACTAACAGTTTTGGGCAACTCACCAATACGGCCCAATCCAGTTTCACCATCGGCATTAGGTTCAAGTGGTTGAGTCTTTTGCAAACCAATTGCTTGAGCAAGCCAATCATTCATACCACCTTTTGCACTATCCAAATTCGTATGTGATGCATAAACAACAATATGGTGTTGCAGTAAATCTGCATACATTTTATTTTGTGGGTTAGTCAAGTCAAGATTTTTGGCTGGAAAAAACATCACTTCATGATGTGCCCAAATAAAATCGACCTGGTGATTAATCGCTTCTTGAACAACTTCCGGGCGCACGTCTAACACCGTCATCACCCGCTTAATCACTTGGTTTGGATCACCAATTTGCAGACCAGTTGGATCTCCTGCTTCCGCAAGCTGTTTGGGAGCGAATTGTTCAATTTTTGTTATTAAATCTTGTGCTTTAATCATGATAATACCTGTTGAATTTCATTGTAGCGTACCTGCCAATCGCGATAGGCTTTTGTGTCCATTTTATTGGCAGCTTCCAACTGTGCAAAAATAACTTGAATACGATCAGATTCTTTTTGCCATTTCGCGATGAATGTTGCTGACTGTTCAACACGAAGATATGGACCAAAATTCAAATCCATATGTGATAATTGTTGTGAACCCAACGTGGCCAAAATAACCTCATAAAAATGATTGTCTTCTTGTGTCACACTTTCAGCCTTAATTTGATAACCATGTTCATTTAACCAATTTCGGACAACAACTTCATCAGTATTAGCTTGTAAGATTAATGTTTCAAATACCTGGTGTCGATCAAACGACGCTGTCAATATATCACTGATTAAAATACCGCCCATACCAGCAATTGTAACTGTGTCAATATGATCATCCTCATAAACAGCGGAGAGCCCATCAGCTAGGCGTGCTTCTGCTTGTCCTAATAAATCACGACGTTTTAGCTCATGAGTTGCGTTATCAAATGGCCCTTGAGCAACCTCGCCGGCCACTGCATATGTAATATGGTGCTTCATTAATAGATAAGCTGGCAGATACGCATGGTCAGAACCAATATCTGCTAATCGTGCATCACTCGGTACGAAGTCAGCCACAGCTTGCAAGCGTGGCGAAAGATGTATACTATTCATAATCAAAATCCTTTAATATTAGTATATCATGTCAACATTATAAAAATGTGCTAAACATGTCATTAACTGTTAATCCAATACCTGGACGTTGTGGCACATCCATAAAGCCTTTATGAACTGTCAATGCTTCCTCAGTGATATCTGTCTGAAAGTAGTGCTGACTATCTGCTATATCGCCTGCAAAAGCTATGCCTTCTAGACTAGCTAGCGCTAAATCAACACCACGACCGAGATTGCTACTCAACATACCGCCGATCCATGGTCGAATGCCAGAAATTTGTGCCAATTCAATAGCTGCTATGGCAGCTGATATGCCACCAATTTTACCTTGCTTAATCGTTACAGCTCGAGCTGCCTTCAAAGCAACTAAAGTTCGAATATCATTAATATTATTAATACTTTCATCCAAACTTAATAACTGTTTTGTCTGTAATTGAAAATGAGCATGATCTACAAAATCAGTTGCCGCAAAAGGTTGCTCAATAAATAATACATTGTCCGGTAATTGTTTGAGTAGTTCAATATTGGTTGGTGTGAAACTACTATTAGCATCTAAAGAAAAATGTTGCTGTGGAAATTGCTCTAACAAGCGGGTCAGTTGCTCAATATGTAAATTATCCGCCTGAATTTTTAGTTTAATGCGCTGATACCCTTCCGAAATAGCTGACCGGATATCACTCGCTGAAACATCTAATCCAAAAGCAATACCCACTGGTACTTTAGTCATGCTACCACCAATCATCTGAGCCAATGATTGGTTGGTTAACTTCCCAACTGCATCCCACACCGCCATTTCAATACCTGCTTTGGCAAATGAAGCAAATGGTGTGAGCTGCTGTAAGTAACTGGCAAAATCTGGTGCTGAGTTAAAACTATAGGATTTGAGGTACGGTAAAATCATCGTTTCGATGACAGTTCGACTCATTTGCTGATTTTCAGGGGCATATGATAAATCAGCAAATGATTGTACTTCACCAAAACCACTAGCAACTTGATGGGTTTTCTCATCAAATACTTCTAACTTAATAAGCGTCAATGGACGTTCGAATGTCGTACTATGGGCAGTTTTAAAAGGATGTTTTAATTTGAGAGTGACTGGTTGCATGCTAAATTGCTCAACATGATACATGATTTAATACCTCAATGACTTGTTTAGGTGCTTCAAAATGAACATTATGACCTGCCTGAGCCACTGTAACAACTTTAGCATGTGGTAATAATTGATTCATGTCACTTGCAATACGACGAAATTTAGTATCTAATGAGCCAACAAGTAATAATGTAGGGCATTGTAACATAACTAAATTCGGCCAAAAATTAGGTTGACTACCAGTTCCCATATATCTTAATGAATTGGCAACATTTTTTGGATGTTGCGATAAGCGCTGTTGTCTTATTGCTAGTTGTTGTGTCACAGGCAGATATTTTTGTGTGTTAAACAACGGCATTTGTTCCCATTGTTTAACAAATTCTGGAAAATCGCATTCGATTTCTTGTGCTTTTTTTTCATCATTCACAATACGTTGTTGCCGTTCAACAGCGTATTGCAAGCCCGCTGTTGAACTTTCTAAATATAAATTTTTAACTAAATTAGGATATTTGACAGCAAAACCCAGCGCTAAACGACCGCCCATTGAGTATCCTAACAAATTAATATGTGTCCAATTTAATTTTTTAAGAATCAACTGTAAATCTGTTATTTGCGCAAACATATCAAAGCGCTTCGGTTCCTCAACATATGGTGCGCGCGAACCAAACCCTAACAAATCAAGCGTTAAAACTGTTCCCGGCAAGTGTTCAACAATTGCATTAAAATCGTGATGCGATCCCATAAAACCATGAAGCAACACCCAGTGCTCTGACACTTGACTATTAACATGACAAAAAATGTGGTAGTTGTAACCATTAATATTTAAAACTTGTTCATTCATGTGTTACACCCATAAATTGTTGATGATCCACTACATTTTTAACACGATCTGCTTTAAATTCAATCAATCGTGCACCAACTACTTCAGTTGATAATACCGTCAATAAATCGTTTCGATCTTCTAATTGAACATAAGGGATGTCATATAAATCCGCAATTTTTGATATATCTAATGTGAGCGGCGTGCCAAATAACGTTTCGAAATACTCATCAGCATGAGACTGTGGCAAAAAAGAAAAGATACCGCCACCATTATTATTAATGACAATAATATCCAATGGTAAACTATACTGTTTGGCCATCATCAGTCCGTTCATATCGTGAAAAAGCGTCAAATCACCGACTAATAAAACACTACGCTGAGTTGTTGTTGCACTCATCCCCAGTGCCGTAGAAATAACACCATCAATGCCATTAGCGCCACGATTAGCATAAATTTTTTGTGTCTTGAGTCCAGTGAATACATCATCCATATCTCGAATAGCCATACTATTAGCAACAAAAATCTGCTGATCGGATGCCACAACTTGATCTAATACATATGGGACTGACATTTCACCAGTTATTCGACGTGGTACACGATTTAAGTTTTGCCATAACTGATAAAATTCAAAGTCGTTGGTCACCACTACTTGTTTCAGAAAAATAGCCGGCGTTACCGCGATTGCACGCGACACATGGCGTGAGTGGTCGGTACCCGCATGGCTATCAACATGCCAGACCGGAATATTTTTTATTTTCAACCATTGAAGTACACGTTCCGAAACTGGGGTTGCACCAAAACGAATGACCAAATCTGGCTGATAGGCTTCCGTCACCAATCCTGCATTAAGAAGTGCATCTATACCATAAATCGTTGTTTTAGAGCGTGCCCGACTCAGTACATCAGCAATAACTGGTATATGATTGATACGAGCAAACTGAGACAATATATCTTGATAATCTTCGCCCTCATTTGGACCAGCTAAGATCAATACACGTGATTGATCTAAACGCATCACTGGAAAATCACTACTATAATTATCAAATACTAATGGTGTTACATTAATCGGTACCTGGTTATCTAATTGCGGCATCAATGGTTTTCGTAATGGTAAATTAACCTGCATTGTCCCCCTTGGTACTATCATAATCTCGCGTACCATCTTTTGTATCATAAAATCGATATATTCTGTCATATCTGGATGCTCATCTTGTAAACTAAACGTCACTGATTTTTTTGTTAGTGAGCCAAAAATATTTTGCTGAGGTAGTGTTTGCGGTGCACCATTGCTTTGCAATTCAGCCGGTCGATCCGTGGACAAAATAATCAAAGGTACATGCGATATACTGGCTTCTGCCGCAGCTGGTGCATATTCAGTAATTGCTGTACCAGATGTTCCTAATAATACGACTGGCTCTCGCAGTGTTTTAGCAATACCTAGGGCAAAAAAACCTGCCGATCGCTCGTCAACATCCACGTATAGCTCAACATCTTTGTTATTACGTGCTAGTTCACCTAAGAGCAATGCCACTGGGGTACTACGTGATCCTGGTGATACGACAAAGTGATGAACACCACTCATATATAATGATTTTAATAAATGTTTTGTATTTTTTGTCAGTGCATTTACCGTCATATTGAATAATCCTTTAATAGTTGACGCATGGCTTTTAGTTTGAGTGCCGTTTCCTTGAATTCCTGAGCAGCAGTTGAATCAGAAACTATACCTGCACCAGCAAATAATGTTGCTTGATGTGACCTTTGATTCACGTGCATTGCACGAATACCAACGACCAGCTCACCACCTTGTTCAGCATCTAAATAACCCATAGGAGAAGCAAAAAGTCCTCGTGGTGTGCGTTCATAATCCTGAATATATGCTAGTGCTTCTTTTTGTGGTACACCCCCAAGTGCTGGCGTTGGGTGTAACTGGTTCATCAAATGAACTAAGGTATATTGCGAATCAATTTCCCCAATAATAGGCGTATACAAATGCTGAACCTGCTGAGTTTTTAATAAAATAGGGTCAGCCGGAACAGTCAATTTTTCAGTCATAGCTTGCAGTTTCTGTTGAATATTCTCTACCACGTACTGGTGCTCCTGCCGATTTTTATGGCTGGCTAATAATAATTTACCTAATGCCATATCATCTTGCTCATTATCGCCACGCTGAATCGTACCAGCAACCGCCCCTGTTGTCAAATGACCATCTGCTACTTTTATTAAACGTTCTGGTGTCGCTGAAATATAAAATTCATCTTGATGCTTTAATATAAAATGGTAGGTGTTATTTTGTGACGATAGTCCTCGGATCAATCGTGA
This sequence comes from Leuconostoc carnosum, assembly GCF_007954525.1. NCBI lineage: Bacteria > Bacillati > Bacillota > Bacilli > Lactobacillales > Lactobacillaceae > Leuconostoc > Leuconostoc carnosum. The sequence goes on from NZ_CP042374.1 coordinate 230,395, forward strand.
TAAATACAGTTTATTGGATAATTTTAATATTTGTTGACGACCAAAAACTACTTTTTTCAACGTTTGCTTAGACTTCAAAGTCGAAATCAGTTTTTCTGTTCGGTCAGCCCAATCAGTTTCATCATCAACGCTGATTACGTGCACCATCTCTGCTTTCATGTTAGGAATCTGTGCCAACCATGTATCAAAATCAAGACTTTCATCTGATGAAAATGTAATCGTAGTCTGCGTCATTGTAACAGCAATACGTGGTACAAACCAAAAACCATTCATCAAAGTAGAATTTTTGATTTTCTGTTCATCAAAAGAACGACCACCGAATGCAATATCATCTTGCAGCAACTCCGCAGTATCAGTTGTTACTGTTGCACCAAAACCAAATCGTGCCTTGGTCGCATCACGTGTCCTAAAATAAGCACTTGTCTCAAAACTGTCCAGTGCTTCATAAAGTTTCTGCTCGTCTTTATCATTTACAAGACGTGTATAATTATATTGCATAAAATTCAACCTCATAACATGAAAAAGCAACAGGCAGATACCTGTCGCTTTTTCATGTTAAATTTTTAAATCTACTTGGGGTATCCGTTTAAATACTGGCACCAAAACCATTGCCACAATCAACCCCATTAGTACTTGTGCAAGGTTACCAATAATAGAAGCAAATCCTGCTGGCCAATTGTATAATAGAGCACCTGCTAAAACATAGCCAACTATCATAATAACTGAGCCTAAAATTAAACCAACAGTTTGACTCACAATATGTTTTTTGTAACCAAAATATCCAACAATAAGACCTTCCAAGCCATGTATAATGAGCGAGAAAATCATCCATTGCGGATAACCGGCAAGTAAATCAAGTAATAGACCACTTAACCCTCCGACAATAAGCCCACTGCGAGCGCCTCCAAGTATGGCAGCGATAAATATACCAGCTTCAACCAAGTTTACGAAACCATTTGTAGCTGGGACAGGTATTTTTACAATGTAAGACAAAGCAACATTAAAAGCCACAATTAGCGCTAATACTGTTACTTGCTTTGTATGAAATTTTTGTTCCATCATACACTCCTTCGCGCGCCTTGCCAAACATTACCGACATGAAATGCTTTATTTAAAATAATACCATGTTTAATCCCATGCCAAACAAAATCTTTTGCATCAGCGACGGCTTCTTCAATTACTTGTGCTTGTCCTAAATTCGCTGCAATGCTCGCTGCGAAGGTGCATCCTGCCCCATTGTTATATAAACGATCAGATACAATTTTGTCTTGTTGGAAAATGTCAAACTTTTGACCATCATATAGCACATCGATGGCTTGGTTCCCAATGATAGCTATACCACCTTTAACAACAACATGACTAGCACCTAAATCGACAATTTTTTGAGCAGCAAGCTTCATATCATCGATATTTTGGATGACTTGATGCGTTAAAATTTGTGCCTCATTAATATTCGGGGTAACCACAGTTGCTAATGGTATCAGATATTTCTTTAATGCGTCAGCGATTTGCTGAGTATCAACACTAGTTGTTTCCTTAAACACCATCACAGGATCCACAATAACTGGTATATCAACTGCTTTTAAATATTTGGCTACTAGCTCAATCACATGGACATTCGGTAATAAACCAACCTTAATCGCAACAATATCATCTAATGCCAATATAGACTTTAATTGTGATTCAATAACATCATGAGATATAGGGAAAATTTTAAAATCATCCGCTGTGACTGTCACAATAGATGTGATAACACTTAACCCGAAGTAACCATATTCAGTGAAAGTTGCCAAATCAGCTTGAATCCCGCCGCCGGCTAATGAATCTGAACCAGCAATCGTTAAAATTTTATGTGGCATATTTGGGTTATCACTCCTTTACTAATTACTGAGCAGATGCGATGAAGTTAATATGACTACCATCATCAGTAACAGAAGTTACCACAGCATCATTACCACCAGAGGTAATTGACCATGAATAGTAGCGTCCATGTGCTTTGGCCCAAGCAATTGCTTCTGAAATTTTTTTACCTTTTAATTGCGCTGATTCTTGAATGCTATCTTTTTTCTTCGAGTCAACACTACTTGAAGATGATGAGGAAGATTTAGATGACGACGTTGACGCATCACTAGATGACTCACTATTTGAGCTTGCACCATTGGATTCAACAGTTTCATCAACCGTTCGATTGGTTACTTTCTTTTCTGATATTGGTTCACTTGGTTTCGCTGATGATGAGTAACCAACATAAATAAACACACCTAGTGCGATAATAATGATTACAGTGAGTGCTATGAAGAAGTTGCGTATCGGGTGCTTCTTCTGATAAAATCTGGGACGTTGATTTTCATTAGGGGATGTCATAATATACCTCTCAATACATATCATTATATCAAATATATACCGACTTCCGCCAATTGATTTTATGGTAAGATAGAAAGAATGAACTCTTGGAGAAAATGCCTATGATGAAAACTAATTTGGAGCGCATTACCATAAAAGATATTATTATGATTGCCCTTGGTACAGGTATTTATGCTTGGGGATTAATCAACATCAATATTCCAAATGAACTTGCTGAAGGTGGTATTTCTGGTATTACTTTAATCTTACGTGCACTATTTAATTGGAACCCTGCTTACACAAACTTAATTTTAAATATTCCATTAATTATTATCGGCTATCGTATTCTTGGACGAAGGTCGCTTATTTATACCTTGTGGGGTATCGCTACACTCTCCTTCTGGTTATATGTGTGGCAAGCTTTCCCAACACCACCGGCTTTACACCACGATATGTTAATTTCTGGTTTACTTGCTGGTTTACTTGCTGGTTTTGGACTTGGTTTAGTCTTTCGTTTTGGTGGTACATCAGGTGGTACAGATGTCGTAGCGCGTATTTTAGAGCAAAAATTTGGTATTCAAATCGGCCGCTCGATGTTTATCTTAGATGCCATGGTTTTGTTATTGTCACTGGTCTATGTTGATTTAGTGAATATGATGTATACATTAATCGCTTCATTTGTTTTCGCCCAAGTCGTTGGTGTTGTGCAGCAAGGTAGTTATACAGCCCGTTCATTTATGATATTTACTGATTATCCTGAAGAAATTTCCCATGCTATTATGGATCAGCTGGAACGTGGGACAAGTTTAATCAAATCTGAGGGTGGCTATTCACACCGTGAGCAACGCATTGTTTATGCTGTTGTTGACCCTTCGGAAGTTAATACAGTGCAACACATTATTGAAGAAATTGATGCCAAAGCTTTTGTGTCAATTTTCACCGCACAAGAACAACTAGGTGAAGGTTTCTCTTACTTAAGACCTAAAAAAATGTTTTCTTTCGATAAAAAATAACGGACAAACAATATTGTTTGTCCGTTATTTTTATATATTTTTTTGCAGGTGTGTATAATGATGATTTTCAAGTGTTAAGGCGCCAACAGCACTAAAACCTAAAGATTCATATAGTTTACGTGCTCTCGGATTAACATTATCAACATTGAGTCCTAAAACTTTTTGCCCATCCCGCTTAGCTTTGGCTTCAACATATTTTAACAACTGTGTGCCAATACCCTGTCCACGGGCTGCGCTAGTCACAACGATAGAATCAATATACCATTCATTAGAAAAAGCTTCAGCATCTTCAAACATCCAGCGATGGTAGCTAAACTTATCGGCTAAAATTGATTGAAAAGCATGATCTACCTGTTCTTCTTCACTGTCTGGGAAGCCAAACAATACACCTAAAACTTCGTTATCATCTGATTTTGCAACTACAGCACGACTAAAATGGTAACGACTTTTTTCAGATTTAGCTACTGCTAAAGCCATAGCTTGCTGTACATCTTCAACAGATAACTCATCATAAATCGGTAACGCCATATCATCAAAAATTGTTTGTTCTAACTGTAGGATGGCCGATTGATCAGCCTGAACTGCTGATTCGATTCTCATTATTTTTCCTCCTGTGGCTCAAGCATTGTCAAGCCAATACGTTGTCTCTTTTCATCAATGTCAACTACCCACACATTCACGATATCACCTACTGCAACTATTTCAGAAGGTGACTTAATTCGACGTCTTGCTAAACGTGAAATGTGCACTAGTCCATCATGTTTGACGCCCAAATCAACAAATGCACCAAAGTCAACAACGTTTCGAACTGTTCCCTGTAATTTCATACCTGCTTTTAAATCTTCAATATGCAATACATCTGATTTCAACAAAGCGCCTACCATATCTGAGCGTCCATCACGGCCAGGTTTTTGTAAACTAGTAATCATATCATGTAATGTTTGTCTACCAGTACCTATCTTATCAGCGATTACTTGATTATCTAAGGCACGCAATGCTTGGTTAGCAGTTTCTGTTGCAAGTTTGCTGGCTACAATATCAGCTATTGCTAACAACTTTTTAGCAGCTGAGTAACTTTCAGGATGAATGTCTGTATTATCTAAAATATTTTTACCATCCAAAATACGTAGAAAACCTGCAGCTTGTTCATAGGCTTTAGGCCCTAAGCGGGGTACTTTTTTCAGTTGTGCACGTGAACTAAATTCACCTACTGTGTTTCGATAGTCAACAATATTTTGTGCTAAGGTTTTATTCAACCCAGCAATGTGCGTTAACAAAGCCGGACTGGCTGTATTTAAATTAACACCTACTTGGTTAACTGCTGTTTCAACAACATGATCAACCTGTTGATCTAATGCTTTAGCATTCAAATCATGTTGGTATTGACCTACACCAACTGACTTAGGATCAATTTTAATCAACTCCGCCAAAGGATCTTGAATACGTCGCCCAATTGAAATTGCAGAGCGCTCCTCAACATGTAAATTTGGAAATTCTTCGCGTGCTTCATCTGATGCAGAATATACCGATGCCCCGGCTTCGTTCACAATACTGTATGACACACCTTGTGATAGGTTTTTTGCCACAAATTCTTCTGATTCACGTGAAGCTGTACCATTACCTATAGCAACCAGTTGTACATGATACTCTGCAACCAACGCTTTAAAAATATCAGCTGCTTCTGCACGTTGTTGCGCATTAGCAGGCTTATGTGGGTAAATCACTTGTTTCTTTAAAAATTTACCCTGTGCATCAATAATTGCTAACTTTGATCCCGTACGAAATCCTGGATCAAATCCCATCACAATTTTACCTTTGAGTGGTGCTTGCATCAACAAATGGTATAAATTATCACCAAACACTCGAATAGCTTGTTCTTGTGCTTGTGTTGTTAAATCTTGTCTGAGTTCACGTTCAACCGCTGGTTGTATAAAACGCTTGTATGCGTCTTCGATAGCGCTACGCAACACTTGGTATCCGTCACCGGTAGTTAATTGTCCTTTAGACGCTTTTGTTTGAATAAAATGAATCATTCGTGCGGAAGCAAAGTCGATTCTAACTGATAATCCACCATCTTTTTCACCACGATTAACAGCTAAAATACGGAATTTATTATTTAACAAAGACTTGATTGATTCGCTATAATCGTAGTATCCAGCGTAAACTTCTTGCTCATCCTTGTCTTTACCACCACGTTTCAGGCTGGACACAAGTACGCCATCTAACGCCATTCGTGTACGTAACCATTGACGATATGCAGCATTTTCACCAATTTGCTCTGCAAGAATTTCGTGCAATCCAGCCAAAACATCCTCTTTTGTGGGTAGTGCTTCATTCACATAGTCAGCTATTGGTATTTTAGCATTGAGATTTGCCATAACAAAATCAGCTAATGGTTGTAGCCCTTGTTCGCGAGCAATCATGGCTTTCGTACGACGCTTTTGCTTGTACGGTAAGTAAAGATCTTCTACAACTGGCAAACTAGCTGCTGACATGATGTGCTGTTGTATTTCTGGTGTTAATTTATCCTGATCATGAATTGCCTTTATGACCGTATTTTTACGATCAGCTAGTTCTTGAGATTTTTTAGCCGTCAGTTGAATATCACGAATCTGTACTTCGTCAAGTTCGCCAGTCATCTCTTTACGGTAACGTGAAATAAAGGGTACTGTAGACCCATCATTGATCAAGGTTAGCGTTGCATCTACTTGTTTCAAACCAATATTAAGCGCTTGCGATACCTGCTTAGCAATTTCAATTTGTGTTGGCTCATTTAAAACTAAATTTGTCATGTGTAATCAATATTTCTCCAATGTATTTAAACCTATTATACCACCTAAACTAAAAACGCCACCTACTCCGAAGAATAGGTGGCGGGTAGGTAGATAGATTCTACCCAGTTGGTCCTCATTAGTATACCTGAAAAAATTATACAAAGCAACTCTTTTTTATAAAGCTCTGGACAAATGTATCAAATTATTACTTGGCCTGTTCTCGCGCCAGTCGCCAAATTGGATATGCGACCCCACTATTGACAATATAATAAATATATTTACCAATATTTGCAAAATTACCCTGAGTTATTGCTTTTGCTAGTTGAACAATATTATAAAATATCCAAAAGAACCATTGATCTTCAATTTTAAAAATATTAAGCATATTTGGTATGAGTGATAGCGTAAACACTGCACTCGCTAACCAAAATAACGGACTCGTATTCCTAAATGCAAGGTAATTGAGTCCTAGACTCAGTATAACCGCGCCACCAATCATCACTGGTAGCCATTTTTTAAAATCTAACGCACGATTAACACGCCCTTCACCGTAATGTTGCCATCCTTTAACAGAAGCTGCGTTAATCAGAAAAGAAACAGGGTAAGTCAACACAGCACCACTGTTACCAAGTATAAAATCAATAGCACCTGATATGACAGTATTGATAGTCCCGATAATATTACCAAATTTATTCAGACGTGCAGTTAATCGCGTTGATAAAATCGATAAACTAGATGATACGACTGAAATTATGCCAAATGGTATATATTTTGCCCAAGACACACCTGAAAATCGTATTGTGCTACCTAAACTATCAAACAAATAACCTGATGTATAGGCGGCTATCATCACCAACAAAACCCCAACTAAATCGAACACCCAAGATTGGTTCAATTTTTTTAAAATCATCAGCATGATCTCATGCCCTCCGTTTGTTTTTTATGAGCCGGTCTTCCGGGAACGCTCGCATGCAATGCGCTTATCAACACTACAATTTATATTCTATCAAATAAACTTACCTCATTTTGATTTAATATAAAAAAGATATTGAATTTTAAGTTATCCAATATCTTTTTAATCTTTAAACAATTAGCGAGTTATAGCTACAAACTGTTTAATTATAGCCGCCCCCTCAGGCGTACCAATGGATTCTGGGTGAAACTGTAATCCAAAAATTGGTAACGTGTCATGTTGCATCGCCATGATTTGATGGTCATCTGCTGCAATACCGGTGATTTTAAAATGTTTAGGAACATTGTTTTTGTCAATAATTAATGAATGATAACGCATGACATCAATGCTTGCTGCTGTCCATAATTGAGAAGCTTTAGCCGTTAACATCTGTGATACTTTACCATGTTTAACTTCTGATGCATGAATTATTTTCCCGCCAAAGACCTCGCCTATTGCTTGATGTCCCAAACAGATACCTAACATCGGTTTACTTTTTGCATAATGTCTCACCATATTTTCCATTTCACCTGCTTTATCAGGTGTTCCGGGACCTGGCGAAAAAATAATACCAGCAGCTTGATCAGCAACTTCATATAATCGCTTATCATCATGTCTTAAAACAACTAAATCGGTGATTTGCCCGATGATTTGCGCTAAATTGTAAGTGAATGAATCGTAGTTATCAACTAATAAAATCATCATACATCCCCCATGTTTAATAAAGCAGCCGCTTTATTAAATGTTTCTTGATATTCATTTTCTGGTATCGAATCATAAACTATTCCTGCACCTGCTTGAACATAGCCCTGCTTATTTTTGACGATCATCGTACGGATAGCAATCGCAAAATCCATTTGATTATCTCGCGATAAGTACCCAATCGCTCCTGCATAGACACCACGTTTAACTGGTTCCATCTCATAAATACGCTGTAAAGCACGCACTTTCGGTGCACCACTCACTGTTCCTGCAGGTAGTGTCGCTTTTAATGCTGCAATAGCCGGTGTATTTGGTCGTAATTTTCCTTGTACTTCTGATACTAAGTGCATAACATAGCGATATCTTTCAACCGCTAGCAATTTAGTGACTTTAACGCTACCATATTCAGATACTTTTCCGATATCATTACGTCCAAGGTCCACTAACATTTTGTGTTCGGCTAATTCTTTTTCGTCATGTGCAAGATCATTTTCATTTTTTAAATCTAATGCTGAATTGGTGCCACGTTTTCGAGTCCCAGCAATTGGGTTTGTTGTCACGATGTCACCGCGGACAGTTACTAGACTCTCTGGGGATGAGCCGACTACCTGTGCCTCGCCAAAATCCATGTAATACATGTAAGGTGACGGATTGGTACGACGTAGTTGACGATAAAAATCAAAGGGATCATCGTTAAAATCAAAATTAAAACGTTGTGATGGCACCATTTGAAACATATCACCGTCTGTAATCAATTGCTTCGTACGATCAACAATCGCTGTAAACTGTGCTTGCGTTAAATTAGATTTAGGTTCAATATGCTGCAATTTTACATGTGCTAATTCAGCATCGACTTGCTGGTGTAATCGTCCTTCTATTTCTGCTAATCTGCGATGTAACTGTACTTCATCACATTGAGAATAGACATTGTTTGCCACCATGGTTATTATTTCTTTTTGATGGTCAAATACAATAAATGTTTCGTACAAAAACATATGAATATCTGGCATATCTAAATTATCTTTTGGTATTTTACCTAACATTTCATAGGTGGCTATGGTATCAAAACCAACATACCCAATTGCCCCCCCATGAAATGGCAGGTCATCACCAATTGATGCTTCATTAACTACTAAATCGTTCAGTGCCTGCAAAGGATCTTGGTTAGCTTGCACTTGGCCATCAATAACGATTTTTGTCCCGGTTGCTTGAAACTCATGTTCAGGATTCAAGGCAATAATTGAATAACGCGCTTTCTCATTCATGTCAGGCACTGACTCTAGTAGAAAGGTATGCTTCCCTCTCAGACGTAAGTAGGCGCTGATCACACTAATCGTATCTGAATTAATTATTTTAGTATATTGCATGCTTTTATTCAAAATGTATGTTGATTTCAACATACATTTTTCCTCCACTCTTATAGTTACTCGCCTAAATTGACAAATATTGTCACCTTCAGTTCATTGGTGGATATCAAGTATTTTTCATTCTTTTCACAAAATCAAATAATGGCTGCTCAGCATCATAAGGATGTTGTTCAATGATTTTAACGATTGCTGAACCAACAATTACCGCTTCGCTGTCATGAAATTGTGCAACTTGCTCTGGCTGACTAATGCCAAAGCCCACCGCTGTTGGGATATCAGTGTAACGCCTAATTTGTCTAATTACCTCACTAGCTGCTGTCGTAATTTTATGACGCGCCCCTGTAATACCAAGAGAACTCACTACATAAATAAATCCTGACGCCCGTTTCACAATATCGGGGATACGTTCACCAGATTTGAGTGTCACTAATTGAATAAATGAACGGTCATATTTTTCCGCTAGCGTCACAAATTCTGACTGTTCTTCAAGTGGCATGTCTGGCATAATAATACCTTGAACATCCAATGCCTGCATTTTCGTTAAGAAAGCCTCGTAGCCATATTTATACACAGGATTAGTGTAGGTCAGAAAAGCAAGTGGGACTTGTGTCCGTTGACGAACCGCTTCAACTAATGAAAATATTTTTTCAGTAGTTGAGCCAGATTGAGCAGCCCGCAGATCAGCCTGCATAATAGTTGGTCCATCAGCTGATGGATCAGAAAAAGCAATTCCTATTTCTACAACATCAGCCCCAGCTTCTGCTAAAGTCACAATATAATCCACACTTTTATTAAAATCAGGATCACCAGCTACAGTAAATCCTATGAATCCCTTCCCTGATTTTAAAACATCTTCTATTCTTTTTACTGTCATTTTTTCTCCAACAATGTCTAAATATATTTCTAACAAAGCCTCTCTAGCTCACAACGCCATATTCACACATTCTTATGTGCAATCTGTACCAGCGTACGCATCTTATCTAAATTTTTAATGCCATTGGTTTCATCACCACTTGATATATCAACGACATCAGGATGAGTTTGATCAATGATTGCCTGTAAATTAGCTGGTGTTAAGCCACCAGCTAGGATTAATGGTTGTTGACGAAAAGACTTTGGTGGTACCATTCGCCAATCAAATACTTTTCCTGATCCGGCACTCTCATCTAACAATAAATAATTAGCAGATGTTGGTAATAACACTTGCTCTGGTGTTCTAACTTTGATAACAGGAATATCTTTTTTCTGAAGCAACTCAACATCCAATTCTGACTCATCGCCGTGGAGCTGGACACCTTGAATCATATCTGTTTCAAAAATGCTTAATATATCATCAATATTCTGATTCTTAAATACCCCAAACAATGGGATATTGCTATCCAATCTTGCACGTATCGCTAGAGCTGCCTGAATATTGACAGTTCGTCGCTGGTTTGGAACAAAAATCATGCCAGCCATATCTGGTTGAACAAGATTTAATAAATCAGCATCTTCTGCTCGAAAGTTACCACAAAGTTTGATTTTCGTCATACTCATTCTCTCCTTTATCCTTGAAATAATGACCTAATTTTTGCAATTTTGTCGTTGGCTCTCATAAAGGTTTCGCCGACTAAAATACCATTCACATGTACTAATTCTAATTGCTCAACATCATGACGTGTTTTAATACCTGATTCAGCTATAAATAAAACATCTTTTGGTACCAATGCTCGCAAACGTTGTGTATGGTTAAAATCAACTGTGAAATCTTTCAAATTACGATTATTAACACCAATGATTTTGGCATGTGCGGCAATTGCTCGTGCAATTTCGTTTTCATTATGGGTTTCCACAATAACCGATAATCCTAATTTATCAGCCAGATCTAAATACGCTCTTAATTGATCATCATCTAGAATAGCTACAATCAATAATATAACTGATGCACCTGCCATCTTTGCTTCATAAATCATATATTCGTCAATAGTGAAATCTTTGCGGAGAACAGGTGTTGCGACAGACTGAGAGACAGATGTTAAGATAGCAAGAGATCCTTTGAAATATGCTTCTTCTGTTAATACACTAATCAGGTCCACTTGAGCTGCTTCATAATCTTTAGCAATCGATATGTAATCAAAGTTCGATGCTGGAATGATTTGCCCTTTTGATGGGGATGCTTGTTTAATTTCAGCAATAACAGACATATGTGGTGCTCTAAGCGCTTGCTCAAAAGGAAATACGCGAATAATGTTGAGTTTATCAACTTGTAATTTTAAGGCTTCTAATGGTATTAATTGCTGTCGTTTTCGCATGTTGCGTCTTGTTGTTGCTACTAATTCGTCCAAAATCATATAAATACCGCCTGCGTCACTTTTTGCATTTTAATGAGTTGTTGGTAGGCTAAACCACTTTCCAATACCTCACGTGCTAACGCAATGTTCTCTGATAATGTTTCTCGTATGCCAGCAGTATATAAGGCCACTCCAGCATTTACAATAACAATATCTTTCTTAGCTCCTTGTATTTCCCTGCGTAGAATACGCTGCGTAATAATTGCGTTCTCAGCTGGACTACCGCCTTGCAATTCACTAGCAGTCACATACTGAAATCCATAATCATACGGATCAAATATTGTCTCTGTGATATTACCATTATGAAGTCTAACCATATCAGTTTTGGTTGTCATAGTGACTTCATCTAAACCATCTTGACCGTGAATCAGAATAGCTTCACTCACACCTAATTCAGATAAAACATGAGCCAGTGGTACTAGTAAATGTTTTGAATAAACACCTAGTAACATTTTACGTGGTCTTGTAGGGTTCGTCAGAGGACCAAGAATATTAAACACCGTACGCACACCCAGAGCCTTTCGAATCGGACCAACAATTTTCATCGATGGGTGAAAAGATTGCGCAAACAGAAAAGTTTGCCCCACTTGATTTAAAACAGCTGTTGCTTGTTTTGGCGTTAAACTGATTTTAATATCCAAGTTCTCCAATACATCTGCCGTACCAGATTTTGAACTGGCTGCACGATTACCATGCTTAGCTACCGGAACACCTGCAGCTGCCACAATAAAACTTGATGTGGTTGAAATGTTAAATGTATGAGCAAAATCACCGCCAGTGCCTACAATGTCCATTGCATCAAACTCTGGCGCAATTTTAACCGCGTGACTTATCATCGCTTTAGCTGAACCAACAATTTCAGGAATTGACTCATTTTTTACCGACAATCCCATCAAATACGCAGCAATTTCATAATTAGAAACATGACCATCCATCACGTCATTCATTACGCTTTCCGCCGTTTCTGCGGATAAATCTCGACGCAATGATAATAATTTGAGTGCTTCACTTATATTACTCATCAATATTAACTCCTTTATATCGAGCAATAGCAGCTACATCTTTGTCACCGCGACCGCTGAGATTAACCATAATTTGTTGATCTGGTCTCATTGTTGGGGCAAGTTTCATAGCATAAGCAACAGCATGTGTACTTTCAATTGCTGCTATGATCCCTTCGGTGCGTGCAATATATTCAAATGCAGTTACTGCTTCATCATCTGTAATTGGCACATATTGTGCACGTTGACTGTCTGCCAAATAGGCATGTTCTGGACCGATACCAGGGTAATCTAAACCAGCTGAGATGCTATACACAGCATCAATTTGCCCATCATTTGATTGTAAAAATTTTGATTTCATACCGTGAAAAATACCGTCAGAACCATTAGCGATTGTAGCCGCTGTTTCCCTAGTATGAATTCCTTTCCCAGCTGCTTCAACACCAATTAGTGTGACATCTGGATCATCAATAAATTTTGCGAAAGCACCAATGGCATTAGAACCACCACCGACTGCAGCAATCACAGCATCCGGCAATTTGCCAGTCTGATCTAAAAATTGTTGACGCGCTTCTTCACTAATCACTGATTGGAAATACTTAACCATTTCAGGAAAAGGATATGGTCCAACTGCTGACCCAAGTACATAAAATGTATCATCAATTCGCTTCGTCCAGTCTTGAAATGTTGCGTTAACAGCATCTTTTAATACCTGTGTTCCAGTTTCTACGGCATGTACTTTAGCACCAAGTAACTTCATACGATAAACATTTAAAGCTTGTCTATCCGTATCTTCTTTACCCATAAATATTTCAGCATCCATGCCAAACAATGCAGCAGCAGTAGCTGTCGCAACACCATGTTGCCCAGCACCAGTTTCAGCTATTAAACGCGTTTTTCCCATTTTTTTAGCAATCAAAGCTTGACCCAAAACATTGTTAATTTTATGAGCGCCCGTGTGATTCAAATCTTCACGTTTAAAATAGATTTGTGCACCACCAAGATCATCGGACATACACTTAGCATGATAAAGTAATGATGGGCGGTTGGCGTAATTATCAAAAAGATCTTGTAATTCTGCTTTAAATTGCGGATCATTTTTATAATGATTAAATGCATCAGCAACAGCTTCCACTGCAGGCATTAACAATTCAGGAATGAATTGACCACCATATTGCCCGTAATAACCGCGTTTGTTGTGTATCGATAAGTTGTTCGCCATCAGATTCTCCTTTTAAGAACACGTAATCAAAGCAAATAAAAAACCGTCCTGAAAATATTTGCTCATCACAATATTTTCAGGACGGTTTCCCGCGGTGCCACCTGATTTCGATATACTAAGTACACAAAAAGACTTGGTATATCGCCCTCCACAACTTGCTAACACAAATCTGACAACTCACGTATGCCTCACGTTCTCGCCTACTCGCAATAAATGCTTTCAACGGACCCTCGATGGTCCATTTGCCAACCTGCGTTCGACCTAGCTCTCAGTACCCTAGGTTCCCTGTACGCGCACAATTGGTTTGATCTCCATCTCATCGGTTTATTTGGACGATTAAATTGTTATTAATTATATTAAAACTAAATTAGCATTATGTCAATACTTTATCTTAAAATACCTTTATTTAGATAAATAAAATCTAATATTATTCTCACATAAGTAGATTTAGAAGAATTGCATACTATAAGTACCATTAAAAGTATCGCCTGCAGCCAAAACATTGACACCAAACTTCTCTTTAAAATTACCAGTTGAATCAACAGTATCAGCAATTCCCCACCAAGGCTCAAGTGCAATAAAAGGCGCTTCTTTTCCAGCTGGTGTCCAAATGCCTAAGAATTGTGCATTATCGACCGTCAAACGTAAACCATGTTGATTTGCTAACCGAGCTAACAAGAATGATGTTTTTTGTCGTTGTAATCTTAAAATAATCGCATCATCATGGTAATCTTCTTGCTTGAGACGTAGCGGAATACTGGCATTAAAGTCAGTTGGTGTATTCGGATTAGAATACGGTCCTGTTAACCGTACTCGCTCATACAATTTTTCCGGTTCAATTGATACATAGTAATCCGAGAATTTTCCACCATCTAGTGGCAAGTTAAATGCCGGATGTCCACCTACACTAAAGAATAGTGACTCTTCTGTATCTGTATTTGTAACGATGTAAGCAATTTTAAGTTCGTTATCATCTGTTAAATCATATTGAATATCAAATCGGAAACTAAATGGATAGATACGCTTTGTCGAGTCAGTATCGTGAATACGAAAAAGAGCGTGATTGTCACTGTGTTCAATCACATCAAAAAGTGTATTCCGAGCAAATCCATGTTGGTTCATGAAGTATGTTTCTCCATCAACCTTAAATTGATCACCACGTAAACGGCCGACAATTGGGAACAAATTAGAGGCATGACGCCCCCAATATTTGGGATCGCCAACCCAAATATATTCTAGTTCTGCTTTTTTGTGCCAAACACTAGTCAGTTCAGCACCTTCTTCGTTGATCTGAATTTTTAAATCATCATTTTCAAGTATAATCATAATATCTATATTCTACCAAATTTTTAACTAAAATGTTACTACTGTTAAACCTTTATTACTATTTTTTTGCACGTGGAAAAAAAGAACGGTAATTTTTCTGTAAACTTTCTCGCGTAACATGTGTATACATCTGTGTTGTTGATAAATTAACATGTCCTAGAAGCTCTTGAACTGTACGCATATCAGCGCCGTGGTTGAGTAAATGCGTAGCAAAAGTATGTCGTAACATGTGAGGATGAATTTTTCCAGTTAATGTTGACCGTTTCATTAACTCATTTAAAATGTATGTAATCCCCGCAGCTGTTATCGGCTCTCCTCTATGATTCACAAAAACGACATCATGCACTTTCTTAGCTGTTAATTCTGGTCGTAATGTGGTTAAATACTCACGCATAGACTGTGCAGCAAAGTGACCAAAAGGTACGTATCTGTCCTTATTACCTTTACCATGAATCAAAACAAGTCGTTGATCGAAGTCTAATTGAGATATCTTTAAGGTGGCAATCTCAGTCACACGGGCACCTGTGGCATATAAGAATTCTAATAAAGCCGCATTTCGTTGCCACAGCGCATCATCAGGTTGATATGCCACATCAAAAAGTGCCGTCATTTCTGTCTCATAAAAGAATTCTGGTAAATGATTTTGATGCTTGCGCAGCGCAACATTTTCAAATGGATTATCACCTACAAATTGATTTGTCACCATAAATTGATAAAACATCCGCAGACTGCTAATTTTTCGAGAAATGGTTGTGCGTGCTAACACGCGATTATACAGATCATTTAAGTAAACGCGAACATCTAAAGACTGAACATCATTAAAGGTTGTAAATCCACCATTGTTCTCTAAAAAAACTAGAAACTCTTCAATGTCTGTTAAGTATGCCTTTACAGTTTGTGGTGAGTACTGTCTTTCCGAAACCAGATAATCATGATATAGTTGTTGTTCTCTTGTTAACATAACTTTATTATACGCGCGACCACTCGAAATATAAATATTAAGAACACTTTAATTTCCTTATAATCCCGCAAACATCCACATTAACACAAGTTTTTTTTATATTATTATATTAGGAGTAACTATATTACAATATTTCAAAATAAATAGCACATAGGAGACCTCTTATGAAGATACCTGTACAGACACCAATCGAACGACTTTACGATAGCTTTTTATCATTACAACATGCCGTGTTGGTTAATATTGCTGACTTTCGACAAAACATCTTATCTAACCGCGATCAATATCACGAGTCAGCCGCACCAACACAACAAGTAAAAACACGTGATATCGCACTTGTACCCTATGAATCATCCGCTAAATCAGTTGATTCTGAAAGTTTTGCGTATGCTGTCAACGCATCGATTTCTGAAGGAAATGATGATAGCCATACAGTTTCCAGTCGGTTAAAGTCAATAACACAATCTTTTTTTCATCATCCTGCACGTGTATTAGCAGCCACCATTATCATTATTTTGTTAGGTTATATTATCATTATGACAATACAAGCTAACTCAAATAACAATCAACCTATTACAGCAGTGAAACAGCAAAAGTTACAATAATAAAAAAGCAAATTCATAATGAATTTGCTTTTTTATTGATTAATTTTTAAATGAATGAATTGGTGCTGGAATATGACCGCCACGATTGATAAAGTTAGCACTTGATTTTTCGACAACTTGCATCACAGGTGCTGTTCCTAGCAACCCGCCATAATCGACCATATCACCAACTTTTGTACCATTAGTTGGCAAAATACGAACAGCAGTTGTTTTATTATTTTGAACACCAATAGCTGCTTCATCAGCAATCATAGCAGAAATGGTTGTGGCTGCTGTATCTCCTGGAATGGCTATCATATCTAAGCCAACCGAACACACAGAAGTCATTGCCTCTAGTTTAGCCAGTGACAGAACCCCAGCCTTTACAGCATCAATCATACCAGCATCTTCTGAAACTGGAATAAAAGCACCAGATAAGCCACCAACACGCTGTGAGGCCATCACGCCACCCTTTTTAACAGCATCATTCAACAACATGAGGGCGGCCGTTGTACCATGAGTTCCGACCATCTCTAAGCCAATTTCTTCTAGAACTTCCGCAACAGAATCTCCACGTGCTGGTGTTGGTGCCAAACTGAGATCAACAATGCCAAACTCAACACCTAATCGCTCAGCAGCTAATGTGCCGACTACCTGACCGACTCTAGTAATTTTAAAGGCTGTTTTCTTAACTGTTTCTGCAACAACCTGAATGGGTTCTCCTTGAACCTTTTCAAGTGCGCGTTTAACTACCCCAGGGCCTGAAACACCAACATTTATCACAACGTCTGGTTCACTCACACCATGAAAAGCACCTGCCATAAAAGGATTGTCCTCAACAGCATTAGCAAAAACAACCATTTTAGCATTAGCCGTATCAGATTTATCCGTAATAGCTTTAATTGTTTCTCCCATAAGTTTGATAGCATCTAGATTAATGCCTGCTTTGGTTGACCCAATATTGATACTTGACATCACAAGATCTGTTTCAGTTAAGGCACGAGGAATCGATTTAATTAACGCTAAATCACCGTTCGCAAATCCTTTTTGAACAAGAGCAGAATAACCACCGATAAAGTCAACACCAACCGCCTTAGCTGCATCATCGAGCGCGTGAGCATAGTAAAGCATGTCGTCTGGAGATGCCTTTCCAGCAATGAGCGCAATAGGCGTTACACTAATCCGTTTATTTGTGACTGGAATACCAAATTCTCGTTCAATTTGCTGTGCAACTGATACTAATTTTTCTGCATAAGTCGTAATTTTAGTATAAATATTTTTAGCAGTCTCTTGTGGTGTGCCGGCAATAGTATCTAATAATGAAATACCCATTGTTACCGTACGAATATCTAAATGTTCTTCAGCAACCATATTAATAGTTTCTGTTATTTGATTTGTTTCCATGTTTACTCCTGATGTTTATTTATTAAAACACTAATAAGGAAATATAAAAAGGACTTTAGACACGACTCATCGCATCAAAAATTTCCTCACGTTGTGTGTGAATTGTTACACCAAGCTTGTCACCAACTGCATTCAAATCATCCTGCAAAGCATTGAACTCTTCATCTAGTTTTTCCAAATTCACTAGCATACTCATAGTAAAAATATCCGACATAATTGTCTGGGAAACATCTAAAATATTAATGTTATGAGTTGCTAAAGTTTGCGCTACACCAGCGATGATACCTGGTTGGTCTTTTCCTACTACGGTTACAACAGCTTTTGCCAAGATTTCTTCCTCTTTATAAGTTATTTGAAAATATGCAATATTTTTACAGTAACATTATTTTATCATACATATACTGTCTACATGTCATAAATATGACATTTTATGCATAAACACGCTCACCATTCTGCCATCCCAAAAATTGAAATTGTGTCACACCAGATACAGCTTCTGATTTAACATTAACATGTGAATCAAACAATTGTGAATTAAACACTGCTTCATACTCACTAACAGATAGTTTTTGGCGACCTTCAAGTAATTGTTTGACAGACTTTCTTGGCACATATTCAGTAAAATTTTCTTGTAAAGTGATAGAATACAGTTCAGCCTCTGCACCTGATCCATAACTAAAAATTGCTATTTTTTCACCAGATTGCAACTTATCTGAATAACTCAGCAGTGATAATAAACTGAGATATACTGATCCTGTATATATATTGCCTACTTGACGGCTCAATTGTTGACTCGCTTTTAACTTTTCCATTAAGTTAACTTGTTGTTCTGCAGTTGCTTGATCTAGCACCTCATCCAGCGCCTTCTTCCCCATCTTTGTATAGGGTAAATGAAAAGCAAAACCAGAAAAATCACTGATTGTTTGTTGCGTTTTGGTGCAATAGCGTTGCCATAATGTTAGAAACATTTCTTTGTAAATATCTGTTGATAAATGTCCATCAACTAGCGCCTGCGTCCGATCTAAAGGTCGCCAAAAATCAGCACGTTCAGCACTCATATAAACTGAATCTGTGTTTATAGATGCAATTTTTGGATTATCTGAGATAATCATTGCGATAGCCCCAGCACCTTGTGTGACCTCACCTGGTGTCGCTAAACCGTAACGCGCAATATCTGAAGCAATAACTAAAACTCGTCGTCCTGGATGTGCCGCCACATAGTCACGCGCCTGCATTAAGCCATAAGTCCCCGCATAGCAGGCTTGCTTGAGTTCAATTGTCCGTGTAAATTCTGATAAATTTAAAAGCCTCTGAATATAAATGGCACCAGATTTGGAATTATCAATACCTGATTCTGTGGCTAAAATAACACTATCAATTAATTGTCGATCAGTATCGTCAATAATTTTGGATGCTGCATTTGCCCCCATAGTAACAATATCTTCATAATTTGGAACAACTGATTGTTTATCTTGACCAATGCCAATAGTATATTTCTCAGGTTCATCGCCACGTACTTTTGCCAATTCGATTAAATCCAATACATATTTTGGTGTATAAAACGCTATTTTATCAATACCAATTGTCATATTTTAAATCCTCTAGTTGATATTATATCATGAAAAAAAGCGCCATTAGACGCCCTCATAAACCGGTTACAGATGGTTAGTATAATTCTTTGACTTTTTCTTGAATACTTTCAGTTGAAATAAATTCGTCATAAGTCGTATCTACACGATCAACTGCGCCTTTACCAGACACCTCAATGACATGATTAGCTGTCGTTGCTAAGAATTCATGATCGTGTGATGTTATGATAATACCACCCTTAAAGTTAACCACCGCGTCATTTAATGATTGAATTGATTCTAAATCTAAATGATTGGTTGGATCATCCATCAATAAAACATTAGCCTTCAACAACATCATTTTAGCTAATGTAATACGGACTTTTTCACCACCTGAGAGTACTTTTATTTCCTTGAGTGAATCATCACCGCGGAATAACATTTGTCCGAGCATGCCACGAAGACTTGTGTTGTCCTTTTGTTCTTCTTCGGCAAAATCTCTAAGCCAATCTAAAATAGTCAAATCCTGATTATCAAAATTATCATTCAAATCTTTGGCAATATAAGATTGTGACGTTGTCACTCCCCAAGTTACAGTACCTGTATCTGGCGTTAGAGTACCAGCAATAATTTGCATTAATGTCGTCGTCGCTAAATCAGATTGTGATAAAATAGCAATTTTGTCGCCCGGACGTCCAATAAACGAAATATTACTTAATACTTGCTCACCGTCAATTGTCTTGGAAATATTTTCAACACGTATCATATCATTTCCCATTTCTCGATTGATTGGGAAACTAATAAATGGATATTTACGTGACGAAGGTTTAATATCATCCAATGTGATCTTATCTAATTGCTTTTTACGCGCAGTTGCTTGCTTAGATTTTGAAGCATTAGCAGAAAAGCGTGCCACGAATTCTTGCAATTGTTTAATTTGCTCTTCTTTTTTAGCGTTTTGTTGTGACGCCAAACGTTGTGCTAATTCAGATGATTCACGCCAAAAATCATAATTTCCCACAAATGGTGTGATTTTACCAAAGTCCACATCCAAAATATTCGTTGACACTGCATTCAGAAAATGACGATCGTGGGATACAACAATCACTAAATTAGGAAAGTCAGCTAAAAAGTCTTCTAACCAATTAATTGTTTGCACATCAAGTCCGTTTGTTGGTTCATCTAAAATTAAAATATCAGGATTTCCAAATAATGCTTGGGCTAACAAAACCTTAACTTTATCATTTTCTGTCAGCTCACTCATCATGGTATACTGCATATCATCAGAAATACCTAGTTTATTTAAGAGTTGACCTGCTTCAACTTCGGCATTCCACCCATCTAGTTCTTCAAATTCTGCACCTAAATCTGCTACGCGCACACCATCTTCATCGTTAAAATCAAGTTTAGCATAAATAGCGTCCATTTCTGTTTTCACTTCATATAAACGCTTATGACCTTGGATAACCGTATCAAGAACTGTAAATCCATCAAAAGCAAAATGATCCTGCTGCAAAGATGACATTCTCTCACCGTCACCAATCGCGATAACGCCTTCTGTAGCTTGTAATTCACCTTGTAATAACTTTAAAAATGTTGATTTCCCGGCGCCATTAGCTCCGATAATACCATATGTATTACCAGGCGTGAGCTTTAAGTTCACGTCTTGATATAATTTAGGACCAGCAAAACTAAAACTCATATCTGATACTGTAATCACTATTTTCTCCTCCAATTTAAAACATATTCAATATTAATAAACATGATTTATGTAAAAATACCTTCTATAACTATACCAGAAAAAGCGCGAAACGTCGCGCTTTTTAACTACTACTAATCAAACGAGTAATATAAATTAAGCCTGTTAAGATTGAAAGCCACCATCAACAGGGACTGCATATTTTTCATCACCTGCTTCTGTCAACCCATGAAAACCGCCTTCAACTGGAATCATATTTTCATCTGGATCATCACGTGTATCTCCTAAAAATGTGAATAAACTAAGAACAATATACAGTAGACCAAAATAAAAACCATATTGGTGGGATACTAACCGTAACCAAAAAGTTGAAATCAAAGTAAAAAACACTGGCATTATTAGCAAGACTAGCGGAAATAAACCATTTTTACGCGTAATATAGCCAAGATACAACATGTATGAACTATTGACAACTAAATAAAGCCAGATAACTTTATTTAAACCACTAACATTGAGTAATTGAGCACCAAATGGTACCAAAACCCCCAACACTATTGCTACGAGCCATTGATTACCATAGTATTTTTTAAACTTTTTTTGCATGCGCGACCGCCCTTTGCACAATTTATGAGAATACTATAATCATAAAAAGTTATCCTAGTGACAAAGTATTTATTTTAATTATTATAAACTATTAATTTAATTCTCGCAAGACACTCATAGCACTCAATACATACAGTGGCGCAGTCTCAGCACGTAATATACGCGGACCTAACCCGGCTGGCTGATAGTCATATTTTTTAAGTGTGTCAATTTCAGTCATTGACAAACCACCTTCTGGTCCAAAAAGAACCGTCATAACTTCGCCATTTGGCACTTGGTTAACGGCCTGAACTAGTGTCGCCACTTCACCATCTCGTGCTGATTCTTCCCAAGCTACAAGCCCCTTTATTTTAGGTAGTGACAATATTTCTCGCCAAGATAAGAATGTAATTTCAGGAATTAATAACCTATGTGACTGTTCAGCAGCAGCTTGAGCAATTTTTTGTAAACGATTTTGTTTCTTTTCTTGCTGTTTATGCCAATTAGATACTGTACGTTCCATATCAGTAAACACAATCTTGTGGACGCCGAGCTCAGTTGCCTTTTGGACGAACCAATCAGAACGATCATTTTTTAAGGGGGACACGATTAATGTCACTTGAATTGGTAACTCAACTTGATTATTCAACTCAGAAACTACTTTAAGCGTTATTTTTTCTGAATCAATTGCCGTAACTTCCCCAATGACAACTTTTTGATTCTGACTGACAAATTCCGCCTGAGATCCAATGCGTGCCCTTAAAACTTTACCAAAATGTTTAAAAGCATCTTGTTCTGATGTTAAAACAATCTTGTGCCCAATTGTTTGTTGTAAAAAATAACGTTGCATAACTAATCTTCCCCGAATTGTGTGATATAGCTATGCCATTCGCCCATTTGTGAGGATTGAACAATTTGATAGCCATTTTTGAGTAACTCATCTTCTATATGTGGTGCAATAGCATCGTAGATACCAGATACTAGAAAATAACCACCTTTTTTCAATAGTGGTATCGTTTGCGGTATTAAGCGTTCAATGACATCTGCTAAAATATTAGCAACGATAATATCGACCGGTGTTGTCTCAATATCTGCTAATAAATCACTTGTTAAAACAGTTATATCACTAGCAACCGGATTCAAAGCCAAATTTTCTCTGGCGACTGATACAGACATGTCATCAATATCTGTTGCCAAAACTTGAGTCACGCCTAGTTGTTTAGCCGCAACAGCTAAAACCCCAGAACCAGTACCCACATCAATCATTGATTCTCCGCCGCGAACAACAGTTTCTAATGCTTGCATCATCAATTTTGTCGTTTCATGTGTTCCCGTACCAAAAGCAAGTTTAGGATCCATGATAATGGGCATTTCATCATCTTGCTGTGGTTTAAAGCTTTCCCATGATGGTACTACAGTCAAATGTCGCGTTATACGTTGCGCATGATAATATTGTTTCCAATTATTTTCCCAATCTGCCTGCGCCACACCACTAATCAATATTTCTGCTGGTGAAGGATCTACGTCAAATGATTTTAAATTGAATAAATCAGTTTTGATTCGTTTGATCGTTTTCGGTAAATTAGCGTCATCCTCATAATATGCGATAACTTTTATTTGATCACTATCATCAATTTGAACGCCTTCAGCACCAGCTGACATTAAAATATTTGAGACAGCTTCAATGGCATCATTTTGTGTTGTGATTGCTATAGATTGCCAGTTCATTGGATTGCCTCATATGTCACAACTACTTTCCCAGTCATATGATTCGCTTCAACATCTCGAGTTGCCTGTTGGATATTCTCAACTGTTAAACCATTATATGTTTTATTTAATGTTGATTGGATGACTCCTCTGTCAGCTAATTCACTCATCCTATTTAAAGCATCACCTTGTGTCTGCATCGAGACACCATAATTTCCCTTAGCAAACATAAATACCCAACTAAATTGCGCGCCAATATTTTTCAGAGGTGCAATATCAACCGCCTCCGTTGTATCAACAATTGATGCGATACGACCAAATGGCTTGATTGTTTGTAAAACAAGTGGCCAATAAGCATCTGTATTTTGTAATATGGCAATATGATCAACTTTATCATGCTGTATTTGAAGTAATTGTTCATGTAAGTTTTGATGATAATCTAAAATATAATCAGCCCCTAAATTTTTCACCCAAGCCACTGACTCTGGACGCGATGCTGTCGTAATGACAACCATACCTAAATATTTTGCTAATTGAATTAATATTGAGCCAACACCACCTGCGCCATTTAAAATTAAAATACTTTTACCTTGTGCCGCATTTTCAGTGATGTCGTATCCAAAAGCATCGGTCAAAATTTCTGATGCCGTAATTGAAGTTAATGGCAGCGCCGCAATTTCCGCAGTCGTCAATGATTTTGGTGCTTGCCCAACTAATGCTTCATTGACTACTTGATATTCAGCGTTAGAACCGGGTTTGATTTGCACACCAGCGTAATAAACACAATCTCCAATCGCAAATTGAGTTACTTCTTCACCGGTTGCTATTACTTCACCAGTTGCATCAAAACCTAAAATACGAAATTCACCATCATTTTGATACGCTGCGCGCATTTTAGTATCAACCGGATTAATTGCGCTTGCTGAAACCTTAACTAACAATTCGTGAGCTTTTGGCTTTGGACGAGCAACACTTTTTTCAATAAAAACATTCGGAGCATCAATTAATAACGCATGTTCAATACCGATGGCACGCATTTTGCGGCTTGGGCGAAGCGACCATATTTTTTTTAATTTATCTAAAAAAGCCATAACTACTCCTTTATTCTGATAATCCTGTATTCAAAATTTGATTTAAGTTTGCTTTAGTTGCTTGATAACTTGGCGACCGCCACTGACTAGAATAAAGTAAGTTAAACTGACCTGACTTTTTATCAGCTGTTGGTACTTTGCCTTGTAAAACACGATCCCAATTATCAGATATCATGCCATATTCGACTAATTTAATTTGTGAAGATTTTAATTTTTTGAGTGATCCAACATCATGCTTTAAAATCTTGTCAACGTCATTTTGTACCTTTTTTTGTGCAGCTGGCAAATCAATTGGCGTCACAATATAATTAACCTTAGCATTATGGTACTTATCAAATGACACTTTTTGGATACTATAGTCACGATCGGTTTGCAATGTTTGCATATAATGATTAGCTAAATCAGACATTACCGTCTTTTTATCATAAGTTTTACCAGCAAAATTGACCTGATTAGCAACCGTTCGTGTCGTGCTTAGCGTATGCTGAATACTAGCAGATATTTCGCTCTTCCAAGCCGCGTTAGATAGCAACACAATTGACTGAGCATTTTTAGCACTTGTCTCTCCAGTCAAACCAAAATCCAATACAGTTCGAGCGTCTTTTTCAACCAACTTCTCACGTGTATTTTGACTCACACCATCATAATTAAAACCAATAATTGCCACGGCAAAACCAATCACAGTTAACATAATAAGCACTGAAACTATAGCCAATATTTTAGTATATCTGCTCATTTTATGTTTACTGGTGGACCAATTACGTTCCATACGAGAATGTGGTTTTTCACTAATTTCCTTTGGCATATTGTGCATCATCCTCCGTTTTCAACACTGCCATAAAGGCTTCTTGCGGCACATCTACAGTACCCACTGACTTCATACGCGCTTTACCACGCTTTTGTTTATCCAGTAATTTAGCACGTCGATCTGGATCACCTGTGTGAATTTTAGAAGTAACATCTTTACGATATGCCTTGATATTAGTACGTGCCAAAATTTTAGCACCAATTGCCGCTTGTACTGGAATTTCAAAGTTTTGACGTGGAATGATTTCTTTTAACTTCGATGTAATAATGCGGCCACGTTCAGCGGCAAAGTCACGATGCACAATAAAACTTAAGGCATCCACTTTTTCTGAATTAAGTAAAATATCAATTTTAACCAAATCTGATTGACGATAACCTGAAATGTCATAATCTAATGAAGCATAACCACGGGTACTAGACTTTAATTTATCGAAGAAATTAAAAATAATTTCTGACAAAGGTATTTTGTATTTCACATTCACACGTGTATCGTCTAAGTACTCCATAGTATCAAATTCACCACGCTTACGTTGTGCCAACTCCATAACCGCACCAACATAGTCATTAGGCACCATGATTTGTGCATCTACATATGGTTCTTCAATTGACTTTATTTTTGAAGATTCTGGTAACTCAGATGGATTTTCAATAGCTATAATTTCATCATCATTGGTGGTCACGCGATAAGTAACAGAAGGTGCAGTCGTTACCAAATCCAAATCAAATTCACGTTCTAAACGCTCTTGGATAACATCCATATGTAGCAAACCTAAGAAGCCAACGCGATAACCAAATCCCAATGCTTGTGAGGTTTCAGGTTCAAATGCCAGTGCGGCATCATTTAGTTGTAACTTCTCTAAAGCATCTCTTAAATCTGTGTATTTCGCATTATCAGATGGATATAAACCAGAATAAACCATTGGTGTCATTTGTTTATATCCTGATAATGGCTCGCTAGCAGGATTGTTAACCAAAGTAATCGTATCACCGGAATGCGTTGTATGAATATCTTTGATTGCAGCTGTCAAATAGCCAACATCCCCCGCCATTAAATAATCACGCTTTTGAGCTATTGGCGACATCACACCAACTTCATTCACTTCGTATTCTGCACCAGTATTCATCATGCGAATCTTGTCACCGGGTTTAACAATTCCTTCCCGTACACGCAAGTTAACAACCACGCCTCGATAGGCATCATAGGCGGAATCAAAAATCAATGCACGTAGCGGTGCTTCAATATCACCAGTTGGCGCTGGTAAATCTGTCACGATTCTTTCTAATAATTCTGGAATTCCAATATTTTTTTTAGCAGAAGCCAATATGGCTTCTGAGGCATCAATACCTATCACATCCTCAATTTCTGCACGAACTTTTTCAGGATCAGCTGCTGGTAAATCTATTTTATTAATTACTGGTAGTATTTCCAAGTTATTATCCAAAGCCAGATACACATTGGCTAAAGTTTGGGCCTCGACACCTTGCGCAGCATCAACAACCAAAATAGCACCTTCAGCAGCAGCTAAAGAGCGAGAAACTTCATAAGAAAAATCAACATGCCCTGGTGTATCAATTAAATGAAAAATGTACGTTTCACCATCTTTAGCATCATAATGTACTTCAACAGCATTTAATTTGATAGTAATACCACGCTCACGTTCCAGATCCATCGTATCAAGCAATTGGTTCTGCATATCACGTTCTGCTACGGTATGTGTTTGTTCCAAAATACGGTCCGCTATTGTTGATTTCCCATGATCAATGTGAGCTACAATGGAAAAATTACGGATATGTTTTTGGCGATCATTAAGTTGTTTTAAATTTAGGTCTGTCATATTTTTTAGCGCTAATCAGCGCGCACTTTCAATTAGTATTTCTATAATCTATTTTATCATGAAAGCGTATTAAAAAAGCGTGCCTTATACCAAAAATAAAAAAGCTTTCTAAAATACAAAGCTTTTTTATTTTAACCTTTTATCATGAAAAAAATTCAGTATGTGGACTTATATGTTGCTGACCCACATCTAATAACTGCATAACTGTTAACATCTGCTCATCACTGACGAGCTTTTTGCTTCCCGTGGTCAAAGTGTCAAAGATATTGTCATAAATGCGACCATAATCACCTGATACGCTTGGTATATATTTTTCGATGCGATCACCACTTTGATTGAAGTAAACGAGTTTACCATAATTTTGCGGTACATCCAAACCAAAGCCAGGTTCTCCGGGTAGTATACCAGTTTTCAAATCATTCTCTTGTTCATCAACTTGATATTTAATAAATGTCCCTTTGGTACCACGCAACTGCCATTTTGGATACTGTATTGCCGCTACTTCCGTTGTTTGAACGGTTGCTTTGAAAGCTTTGTCATAAAACAAATTGACTTCAATTTGGTCAGTGACTTGACTATCCAAGATACGTGCTGAGCGCAAATCATAAGTGGCAGCTTTTGGTTTACCAAATAAACTAACCACTTGATCGATTAAATGTACACCATGATCGTACAATGCCCCATCAATTGACGAACCGTTTTGTAGCCCATCATTGGGACGATAATGATCCATGTGTACTTCAAGATCCACAAGACGACCCAAATAGCCATCAGCTAGTACTTTTTTCACAGTTAAGAAATCACTATCAAATCGACGACTCTGATAAGGCATTAACAAAACATTATTTTTATTAGCAAGATTAACCAATGTCTTGGCTTCGTCATAATTAGTCGCCATCGGCTTATCAACTATCACGTTTTTCCCAGCAGCTAATAATGTCTTTGCTATTTGATAATGGCTGGCTGAGGGTGTGACAACAACAACTAAATCAACTTTATCATCATTAACAATGTCTTCAATATCTGTGGAGAAAATTGTGCCTGTCGCTTCCCAAGCAGCCTGTTCAACTGCTCTTTTACCTAATGTAGGTGTAATAATACGACGTACATTAAAATGATCTAAACGCAACTTTAAATAAGGTAAATGATAACGATTTGTACTTTTACCAAAACCAACGTAAGCAATATTTATCATGACAGATCCTCACTAGATTTCTATTCAACCGTGTGGTGTTTCAGTTTACAATGTTACCCCCTATTTAATAACAATCAACGATAAGTCACCCAACTCATTAATCACTCGATTAATCATATTCAACTGCGCATAGCGGTTATTTTTTACAACAACTTGCTCTGTATTAACCATTGTAACATCAAAATAATTTGCAATTGGTTTTTGTAACTTAGCTAACACCTCGTAAATTGCTTCTGCACCTTGTAATACCAGTGCAGATACATCAATATTTTGCGTTGCTTCATACAATATTTTTTCAGCAGTATTTTCAAAAAGTGTCTCATCAACAGCATCATTCATCACTTGCTTAACAGCTAAACGTGATACACGAGTTAATGCCTCAATCACATCACGGAAATTATCGTCTTCGGCATGCTGTGATAAAACTTGAATACGATCTGCTACAGCAACAACATCACTTGTCGTGGTATGAGTGCCAGCAGCTACAAGATCTTGGCGGATACCACTATCAATAGCTATTTTACGCACACGGTCTAAAATAAACATATGAATAGCTGACAAATCAGCTTGATTTGTCACATCAGAAGTATGCGATACGAAATTTTCCAATAGAGGTGTTAGCGTAACATGCCATTTTTTATCTTGTAATGTGCGCACAATACCAGTGGCTGCACGACGTAAGCCATAAGGATCATTTGAACCTGATGGAATCAAACCAGCTGAGAAAAATGTCACAATTGAGTCAAGCTTATCGGCAATTGCTAGTACAGCGCCAATGTCGGATTGTGCAACTTCCCCATTAGCCGAAGTAGGCATATAATGTTCACTCATTGCTTTAGCAACATCATCTTTTTCACCGAATAACTTGGCGTAATGTTCACCCATAACTCCCTGCAACTCATCAAATTCACCGACCATACCTGTCATTAAATCAAATTTATAAATATCTGCCGCACGAGCTAAATCAAGTTTTTGTTCTGAAGTAAATGCTAAATGTTCTGCCAAATATTCTGAAAGCTGGCTAACACGTTGCATATGTTCATACACTGTCCCTATTTTTTCATGAAAAACTAATTTTTTCACTTTGCCCATATAATCAGCAATTGTCTTATTTTGATCTTCATGGTAAAAGAATTCAGCGTCTTCTAGACGTGCAACCAAAACTTTTTCATTTCCAGCAATAACATTATCTAAGTGCTGATCATTTCCATTACGTACCGACAAAAAATGAGGTAGAAGTTTCCCTTTATGATCTGTCACAAAAAAGAAACGTTGATGTTCACGCATTGAGGTAATCAGTACTGCATCAGGTATCTGCAAATATTTATCATCAAAACTACCTGAAAATGCCGTTGGCCATTCAACAATATTATTAACTTCTTCTAGTAAATCTTGTGCTGCTGATGTATCAAGCTGCAGTACCCAATCATGTTCAGAAGCAATTGTCTCTAATTGCTGACGAATTTGTGCTTTTCGTTCATCAGCATTGACCATCACTGAAGCGGTTTGTAATGTTTTTTCATATACATCTGCATTAGCAAGTTCAACATTTTCGTTAGATAAGAAACGATGTCCTCGCGTGATACGACCTGTAGACACATCTAAAATATTGAAATCAATCACTTCTGAATCAAGTAATGCTACAAGCCAGCGAATTGGTCGAACATACAGGAAATTATTATCAGCCCACTTCATATAAGTTGAAAATTTCATTTGTGATACAACTTCATCACCAATTTTTTTCAGAATTACTGCAGCATCTTCCCCTGCAGTTTGCTTAGTTAACCATATGTAACCATCACGTTCTTCAAAATCTTCTGGTGTGCCACCTTGTCCTCTTGCAAATCCTTGTGCTGCCTTTGTCCAATCACCATTGTCATCTTTTGCACGATCAATTGAAGGCCCACGCTTCTCTTCTGATAGCGATTCCGATTGAGAAGCAACCTGAATTAACTGTACAGCTAACCGACGTGGCGTAGAATACGGCTTGATTTCACCAACAGATAAGCGGTGATCTGCCAAAAAAGTTTGAACGCGCGCAATTAATTGTGCTTCTGAACTACTAACCAAATGTGCGGGCATTTCTTCCAAGCCAATTTCTAATAAAAATGTTGACATATTACTTTGTCTCCTTCACTGCGTATTTACCATTTTCGCCAATATATTTATCACGTAAGTCAGTGTCTTTTAATAACGGGAATCCTAGTTTTGCACGTTCTTCGATAAATACCTTTGATACTTTACGTGCCATTGTTCGAATACGGTGTAAATATCCTGCACGTTCGGTCACTGAAACTGTACCACGTGCATCCAACAGATTGAACGTATGAGATGATTTTAAAATATAATCATAAGCTGGGTGAACAAGACCCAGAGAGAGCAAATGGGTTGCTTCTGCTTCAAACTCATCAAAATGTTTTAATAACATTTCTTGATTAGATTCTTCAAACGCATATTTTGAATGCTCAAATTCAGGTTCTTTGAAAATATCACCATAGAGGACACCGTTTCCCCATTCAAGATCGTACACAGTAGGTACATCTTGAATGTAGGATGCCAAGCGTTCTAATCCATAAGTTACTTCAGCAGTTACCGAGTCAACTTCAATACCACCAACTTGTTGAAAATACGTGAATTGGGTCACTTCCATACCATCGAGCCAAACTTCCCACCCGATACCAGCAGCACCCATTGAGGGGTTTTCCCAATTATCCTCAACAAAACGAATATCATGCTCAAGTGGCTTAATACCTAACGCTTCTAAAGATCCTAGATATAATTCTTGAATATTTGATGGTGATGGCTTCATGACAACTTGAAATTGGTGGTGTTGGAACAAACGATTTGGGTTATCTCCGTACCGACCATCAGCTGGACGACGTGAAGGTTGTACATAGGCTGCATGCCATGGCTCAGGACCATTAGCACGTAAAAATGTATACGGTGACTGCGTTCCAGCCCCAACCTCATTATCATAAGCCTGCATCAAATTTGCACCTTGATTTGCCCAGTACTGTTGCAAATTTAAAATAATATCTTGAAGTGATAGTTTATTATTTGTCATTTTATTTTCCTTTTCTAAATAATTGTGCCATTGTAGCACCATTCTCATCTTTCCAGCAAAGCCATCCATCAGCTTTTTACAGCATCAAAAAAACCGCTGTAAACTATCCGATGTCAAAATGATTGACATCAGGACGCTTACGCGCGGTTCCACCTGATTTCCTGCATACACTGCAGACACTCGAATTGTCTGCTAACTCCATCATCGCCACATGACTTCAACGTTTACAAACTTTAATATCTATTATTATGCACTGTAACCATCAGTACGTCAAGCACTGATAAATAACAGTAATACTCATTACAATCTAGAAATCAAATTGTTAATAATTCTTTTTCTTTCTCAGTAGCAATCATATCAATTGCTTTGATATTATCATCTGTCAACTTCTGAATATCATCTTCTGCATTGCGAGCATCGTCTTCAGGAATTTCTTTATCCTTTTTAACACTATCCATTGCATCACGACGTACATTACGGACAGAGACTTTTGCCTTCTCTCCTTCAGCTTTTACTTGTTTTGCCAAGTCTTTACGACCTTCTTCAGTCATTTGTGGAATTGCTAATCGCACAACGTTACCATCTGATGCTGGATTCAACCCCAAATCAGAAACATTTATTGCTCGAATAATTTCATCTAAAACTGTTTTATCAAAAGGTGTGATTAGCAAAATACGTGCTTCAGGTACTGAAATTGAAGCAACCTGGTTTAATGGTGTCATTGCACCATAGTATTCTACTTCAATACGATCCAAGATGTGCGGATTTGCGCGTCCCGTACGAATACTGCCTAATTCCCGTTGCAATGCATCTTGTGCACCTTGCATACGTGTTTTAGCATCTGTTAAATCAAAAGCCATTACTTTCCTCCTGTAACTGTTGTACCAATATTTTCACCCAAAACTACTCGTTTTAGGTTGCCAGTTTTGTTTAAATTAAAGACCACAAGTGGCATATCATTATCCATTGACAATGAACTTGCCGTTGAATCCATAACTTTCAAGCCTTTTTTCAAAATATCTAAATGTGTCAATTCAGTAAACTTAACAGCATTAGTATTTTTGTTAGGATCAGAATCATAAATGCCATCAACACCATTCTTACCCATTAAGATAGCATCCGCATTAATTTCGTTTGCTCGTAATGCGGCTGTTGTATCTGTTGAGAAATAAGGTGAACCCGTACCTGCTGCAAAGATAACAATACGTCCTTTTTCCAAGTGACGAATAGCACGACCACGGATATATGGTTCAGCAATTTGTTGCATTGTAATTGCTGTTTGTACGCGCGTATCTACACCAGTACGTTCCAATGCATCCTGCAATACTAGCGCATTCATGGTTGTACCTAACATCCCAGTATAATCAGCACGTGAGCGTTCCATACCAATTTTTGAAGCAGGCTCCCCACGCCATAAATTACCACCACCAACTACGATAGCAATTTGTGTACCAAGGTCGTGCACCTCTTTTAAAGCCTTCGCAATTTCAGAAACCGTTTCCAGATCAATCCCTTGACCTTTCTCGCCAGCTAATGCTTCGCCGGAAAGTTTAATCAAAACGCGTTTGTACTTAATATCAGTCATGATTTAC
This sequence comes from Leuconostoc carnosum, assembly GCF_007954525.1. Lineage (NCBI taxonomy): Bacteria > Bacillati > Bacillota > Bacilli > Lactobacillales > Lactobacillaceae > Leuconostoc > Leuconostoc carnosum. The sequence goes on from NZ_CP042374.1 coordinate 263,514, forward strand.
CTCATTTTCTATCTAATCAATTATACCAAAAATTGCCACAAAAAAAGTGCGTTATTTTATAACGCACTTTTCAGGAAATACCATTTCCGAGTCGCTGCGCTTTTTTACGTTAACGACGCATATTACCAGAAAATTGGTCACTTACGTCTTAACCTAATTGCTTAGCAACTTCTTCAGCCAAATCAGTCACTGTTTTTTCAATACCATCACCAACTTGATAACGAACAAATGACTTTACTGAACCATTTTTTGATTCGATAAACTGTGCAACAGTTTGATCACCATTCTTAACGAATGCTTGATCTAATAATGAAATCTCGGCCAAGAACTTCTTAATACGTCCTTCAACCATCTTTTCTTTGATATTATCAGGTTTACCAGCTAAGTCTTCAGAAGCGAGTTGCACTTCCCTTTCCTTATTAACTACTTCTGCTGGCACTTCTGAATCTGATACATATTGTGGTGCAATAGCGGCAACATGCATTGCAATATCTTTAGCAGCTTCTTCTGAAGCACCATCAACTACAACCAAAGCTGATATTGAACCGGCCAAGTGAGAATAGGCACCAAAGTTTTCTGAATCTGACTTTGTAACGAGTTCAAAACGACGCAACGTAATTTTTTCACCAGTGATTTGTGTTGTACCAATGATTTTATCATTCAAAGTTTGACCTGGTTCAACTTCTAATGCTAAAGCAGCTTCAACATCAGCAGGTGCAAATTCAACAATTGTATCAGCTACACACTTCAACAAATCATTAAATTCAGCATTACCCGCAACGAAATCAGTTTCAGAATTCAATTCAATAATTGCAGCTTTGTTACCTTGTACAGCAACATGCGTCATACCTTCAGCAGCAACACGGTCACCCTTCTTAGCGGCTTTAGCCATACCTTTTTCGCGGAGAAGGTCAATTGCCTTATCCAAATCACCTTCGGCCTCAACCAAGGCCTTCTTAGCATCCATCATACCAACAGATGTTTTATCACGTAATTCTTTTACTTGTGCAGCAGTAATTGCCATTGTATTGCTCCTCTAAAATATTGATATTTTTATTATAACATGTTCTGATCAAACAAAAATGCCGCTCCGCGTCCCAAACAGGTCCGCAGGAACGGCAAGTGTCATTAAAATAATTAGTTATTGCCTTCTTCAACAATGTTAGCAATTTCTTCGATAGATTCTGTGTTTTCGTCACCTTCAACAAAAGCATCTTCAGGGGCTGAATCTTCACCTTGACGACCTTCAACGATAGCGTCAGCCATCTTTGCAGTGATCAAACGTACAGCACGGATAGCATCATCATTTGCAGGAATCTTAACATCAACAACGTCTGGGTTAGCATTCGTGTCAATCATAGCCACAACAGGAATATTCAACATGTTGGCTTCCTTAACGGCAATTTCTTCCTTCTTAGGGTCAACAACAAACAATACATCTGGCAAACCAGGCATATCCTTGATACCACCCAAGAACTTATTCAACTTTTCACGTTGCTTATTTAGCAACACAACTTCTTTCTTAGGAAGTTGTTCGAAAGTACCATCTTCAGCCATTGCTTCCAAGTCCTTAAGACGTTGGATACGTGACTTGATTGTATTCCAGTTAGTCAAAGTGCCACCCAACCAACGGTGGTTGATGAAGTATTGACCAGCACGTGTTGCTTCTTCAGCAATAGCGTCTGAAGCTTGCTTCTTTGTACCAACAAACAAAACGTTGGCGCCATCAGCTGATGCGTTACGAATAAAGTTATAAGCTTCATCAACAAGCTTAACTGTTTTTTGTAAATCGATAATATGAATACCATTACGTTCTGTAAAGATGTATTCATCCATCTTTGGGTCCCAACGACGTGTTTGGTGACCGAAGTGAACTCCTGCTTCGAGGAGTTCTTTCATTGAAATAACTGCCATGTTATGGCCTCCTAGGTTTTTCCGCCGACAAATTCGACATTCATATTGACATTTCTGCACCTATATGAACTCGTCTGTCGTGTGTATTTATTGCAATTTGCAACAGCTAAAATTATACGTGATTTTCAAATTAAACGCAAGTATTTTTGTTAAATAAATTCAGTCATGGCGCCAAATACTTGGACTAATATCATGCATGATTAAAAATACTTCCTTTTTCGGTCGTGTCAATTTTTTAAAATTGGCTTCAGCATGTAGCGCCTCACTCTTTGTCTCAAATTGTTCTGAATAAATTAATCGTAGTGGATGCCTTGATTTTACACGCGTAAACTTGGCTCCTTTTCTTGCTTCGTGAACTTTAAAACGACGAGACACATCATCGGTAAAACCACCATAAAAATAGCCGTCAGCAGTATATAAAACATAAAAAAAGTAAGGTTTCATTTAGTCCATGACGCTCCATACAAAATTTCTTTTACTTCTGCAGTGTAATCGTTGGCCATCGTATAAGCTATAATCGGTGGTAAAATGCGAACGCCACCAGGGCGTCCAGATTTAATAGCTTCGACTAATACCATATTAGCTTCGCGATCAACTTTACCATAGACAAACCTTATGCGCTTAATCATCAATTTGCGTGCCGACAAGGCAGCAAATATATCACTTAATCGTTCTGGTCGGTGTACCATGTAAAATTTACCATTGTTTTTCAATAACTTATTTGCAACTTGTGCTAATCCAGGTAAATCAATCGTCAATTCATGTCTTGCTAATTCATAGTGTTCATCCTTATTTGTTTTTGTGGTTTCATTTAGCGGAAAATAGGGCGGATTCGAAAGTACAGTTTCCGCAGATCCGGGTGCAATATCATCGAAAATAGCTTTCATATCTGACTTTAAAACACTGACACGTTCTTCTAAACCGTTCATGACGATACTACGTGCTGCCATATCAGCTAATTCTGGTTGGATTTCTACTAGCTTAATCTTCCCAGTGACTTTTGGTGCGTAAAACAGACCAACTGCGCCAGTTCCAGCACCGAGATCTACTGTTAATCCAGCACCTTTTCCTTTAATTCCCGCAAAATGCGCTAGTAAAATGGCATCTAAAGAATACGAAAACATATCTGGATTTTGAATAATATGAATATTTTGTGCAGGCAGTCCATCAATTCGCTCGCCTTTGTTAAGAATTGGTTCAATCATTGTGAATTTCTCGCTTTATCGTGTAAAATACATAGAGATAGTTGATATGAGGTGAATAAATAATGAAGTTTTATGATTTTCTACGTGGTATTGCAGTTGGTCTGATTTGGTCAATTAACGGACGCATCAAATATATGAATCGAGACCGTATACCAGTAAATGACAATTATGTCTTAGTCGGTCCACACCGTAGTTGGTGGGATCCCATATGGTATGCTATTGCGGCATATCCTAAACATTTTATTTTCATGGCAAAAATTGAATTATTCAAATTCCGACCATTAGCTTGGTTGATTACGTCTGCTGGTGCATTTCCAGTTGACCGCAAAAACGTTAGCCCCAGTGTCATTAAAATTCCTGTTCGTGAACTTAAAACTGGGCAACGATCATTGATCATGTTCCCGTCAGGTTCCCGTCATGACAAAGACTTAAAGTCTGGTTCACTACTTATTGCACGTATGTCTGGTAAAGCTATAGTTCCCGCTGTTTATCAGGGTCCTGTGTTATTCCGTCAATTATTCAAACGTAATAACACAACAATTAATTTTGGTGAACCAATTGTATTTGATAAAAGTGAAAAGTTTAATGCTGAGAGCATTGCCAAATACACAAAAAAGATGCAAGATGCTTTTGATCAATTAGACCGTGAAATTGATCCCGATTGGCAATATGTCGATCCAAAAGAACAATCATCATCTGAAAAAAAATAAGCCACTAGGCTTATTTTTTTTGTGATTGAGCACTTTGTTGCTTCATTTGAGCCATCATTTGATTTAACTTCTTTTGTGATGGTTTCTGTCCCATTGACATCATCATTGACTTCATCATTTCTTCAGAGATGGGCGGATTTTTTGCCAAATAATTCTTCATTGAATTACGTGCCAGAAAGAAACCAGCCACTAACCCAAGAGCCAAAGCCAAGACAGCAATCAAGATCACAAATCCGATACCTATAGTCATAGTTTTCCCCTTAATTATTGTCTAAAAAGTATTATAACATAATTCAAGTTGTAGATACACCGCTAATTATCATCTTAATTTTTAATATTTTATGAAGGAAAAGTTGAGATATTTTCACTACTTATGAACGACAAAATCGTTCAAATCATATGTTTTATAAAGAAAATGTAAAGATTTAAAGTGAAATATTTATTAAAATATAAAATTAGCGAACAAACGTTTGATTTATATGATAAAGTTCGGTACAATACAATAAGAATATAAATAAATCAAGTAGGTAATTTAACCCATCATGGCAAACAATATTAAAGAAAGTAAACAACTACAAGTATTGCGCTTCATCCATGAAGCACAATTATCAAATGGTTATCCACCAACAGTGCGTGAAGTTGGTGAAGCAGTTGGTTTATCCTCATCATCTACAATTCATGGGCACATCGAACGTTTGGTTAAAAAGGGCTACTTACTCAAGGATGCTGCAAAACCACGTGCACGTGCAATTGAAGTAAGTGATGCCGGATTGGAAGCACTAGGATTATCAACAACTCCTGGTCGTATTCCTGTTCTTGGGCTTGTTACAGCAGGTACACCTGTTTTAGCAGTTGAAGAAGAAGCGACGGAGTTCTTCCCAATTCCCGATAATTTAATGCAATTTGATGGCGACATGTTCATGTTAAATGTTAAGGGAAACTCGATGGTCAATATCGGGATTCTAGATGGTGACAAGGTAATTGTTCGTAAGCAAGACAATGCCGACAACGGCGATGTTGTCGTTGCTATGAATGAAGATGACGAAGCCACTGTCAAACGCTTTTTCAGAGAAGCAGATCATTTCCGTTTACAACCAGAAAATGACGCCATGGCACCTATTATTTTAAACAATGTCTCAATTCTTGGTAAGGTCATTGGCCTTTACCGTGACGCTATTTATTAATATATTATAAAAAGAGGCTCGTTCAAAATTGAACGAGCCTCTTTTGATTTAATAATTGTACCAATCAGTGGGATTTTCTCGCCACACTTGTAAACTAGTATATTGTGAGGCATCAAGATGTCCACTATTAATAGCTTCTGTCACCATTTGTGAATATGTTGTTAGTGATTGATATGTTAATTTCGCAGCCGCGAAATTAACATCCGCGGCATCTAATTCATAAGAAAAGATTGCAATAACACCTATAACTTTACCACCTTCTGCTCGAACAGCCTCAGCTGCTTGCAAAACCGAACCACCGGTAGAAATTAAGTCATCAATCAAAACAACTTTTTTTCCTGAAACCGCTGCACCTTCTGTTTGTCGACCAGCCCCGTGATCCTTAGGCTTAGAACGAACATAAATCATTGGTTTTTTCAAAATATCCGCTACCCAAGCAGCATGAGGTATTCCTGCAGTAGCAACACCACCGATTACCTCAACATCATCATAGTGTTCCTTAATTAATGTAGCTAATCCGTTATAAATGTTTTCCCTAACTTCCGGGAAACCAATGGTCATACGATTATCAGTGTAAATCGGACTTTTAATACCTGAAGCCCATGTGAATGGTGTTGTTGGCGCAAATTTAACCGCCCCAATTTTTAATAGATCTCGTGCAACTTGTTTTGCATATTCGGTCATCTAGATACTCCATTCTGCTAATACACGTTGATAGGCTGCAACTGGTGTTTCAGCCTTGGTTATTGATCTGCCAACTACTAAACCAGTGGCCCCAAATTGGCGTGCTTGCGTTGGTGTTGTGATGCGTGCTTGATCATTTCCATCATCTCCAGCTAAACGAATACCTGGGGTAATTCTTAAAAAATTATCATGTGTTTGCTGCTTTATAATCTGTGCTTCAAAAGGTGAACTAATCGTACCATCAACACCTGCTTTTTGCGCCAATTTTGCTAAATGTAAGACACTTTCATTTAATGAAGCTGTTGTCAATTGTGTTTGCTGCATGTCTTCTTCAGAAAATGATGTTAGCTGTGTCACAGCCAATAATTTTAAATCTACCCCTTTATTTTCAACGGCTCGATGCAACATTTTTTCACCGCCAGCTGCATGTAAAGTTAAATATTGGACATCCAGCTTAGCAATACTAGCTACAGCTTGCCCAACCGTATTTGGTATATCATAGAGTTTCAAATCTAAAAAGATTGTGTATCCTTGTTGACGTAACTCTTTAACAAAATCCGGACCTTCAGCATAAAATAACGCCATACCAACCTTTAGAGCTGGCTTAGGAGAAATATCTTTAAATTGCGCTAAAAATTGTCGTGCCGTGATTGCATTAGGAAAATCTAATGCAATAAATACAGGATATACCATAATTTCTCCCACCATCCAATTGATTATTAGTCCTGTTTTGAACAGGACTTATGTGATGTCGCTTCTGAATATTGAACTCATATTAATAAATTACTTCATTTCACTTACCGTAAAACTTCTACTTTCCAGAACATCTAGAAAAGCACTGACCGTATCTAAAGCTGTAAATAATGGTACAGCATTTTCGATTGCAACTTGGCGAATTAACAAACCATCTGATTCTGCATGATCATCGGCTTGAGTCGTATTAACTACAACTTGAAGCGTCTGGCTGCGTAAAGCATGAAGTGAATTATTTTCAGATTCTGATATTTTATCTAGGATAGCAACTGGCAAATTTTCTGCCAATAAGGTAGCACCAGTTCCAGAGGTAGCATATAATGAGAAACCTAAATCAACAAAGCGTTTAGCCAAAGCAATTGTTTCATTCTTATCAGCATCGGCAACTGTAAATAACACATTTCCGTACTTTGGTACCTTAATATTAGAAGCTACAAATGCTTTATATAGCGCCTTGGGTAAGGTCGTATCTGATCCCATAACTTCACCTGTAGACTTCATTTCTGGTCCAAGTAACGAATCAACTTCCGGCAACTTTGTAAAGGAAAAAATAGGCGCTTTAACATGAACCATATCATCTGCTGGTACTAACCCTGTTTCAAATCCCATATCTGCAAGTTTTTCACCTAACATCACACGTGTAGCTAATTGTGCTAATGGTAAATGTGTCACTTTTGAAATAAAGGGCACCGTACGTGATGCACGCGGGTTGACTTCAATGACATAGGCTTTGTTTTCATGAATAACAAATTGCACATTCATCAGTCCAATTGTATTCATGGCTTTTGATAAAGCAATTGCAGCTTGAACAATCTGGTCTTGCACACGTTGTGATAAATATTGTGGTGGATACACCGACATTGAATCACCAGAATGCACACCTGCCCGTTCAATATGTTCCATAATACCAGGAATCACAGCCGTTTGACCATCTGACAAAACATCGACTTCTGCTTCTTGACCAACCAAATAAGAATCAATCAACACAGGATGATCATTTGATACTTTGACTGCACGCTGCATATAATCTTGCAATTCGTCATCAGAAGCAATAATTTCCATAGCTCGACCACCAAGTACATAAGAAGGTCTAATTAATACAGGATACCCAATCATTTGAGCAGCGGCTAAAGCACCTGCTACTGTTGTTGCAGTTTTCCCAAGTGGCTGTGGTAATTGTAGTGACTTGATGACTTGATCAAAAGCTTCACGATCTTCAGCACGATTCAAGTCTTCTACAGTTGTTCCTAATATGTGTACCCCGTTATCTACTAAAGGTTGGGCTAAATTAATAGCTGTTTGGCCACCAAATTGAACAACAACGCCCATTGGCTGTTCAACATCAATAACATTCAAAACATCTTCTAAAGTTAGCGGTTCAAAATATAATTTATCTGATATTGAGAAATCTGTTGACACCGTTTCAGGATTTGAATTCATAATAATAGCTTCATAACCAGCACGCTGAATTGCTTTCACTGCATGAACAGTTGCATAATCAAATTCAACACCTTGTCCAATTCGAATTGGACCTGAGCCTAGAACCAAAACCGACTTTTTATCTGATACAATCGATTCATTTTCATGTTCGTAAGTGGCGTAATAATAAGGTGTTTGCGATTCAAACTCAGCTGCCACCGTGTCAACCATTTTATAAACTGGCAACACATTATTTTCTTGGCGCAAATCACGAATATCTTTAGCAGTCATTTCCCAAAAGCCAGCGATTGTTTGATCAGCAAAGCCATTTTTCTTAGCGTACTTTAAATAATCTAGATCACCAATATGTTGTTTTAAATCTTCTTCAATTTCAATAATATGAACAAGTTTATCCAAGAAAAATTCGTCAATGCGTGTTTTTTCATGAATAACTTCATCCGAAATTCCACGCCGTAATAAGTCAGCAATCATAAACAGACGGTCATCTCGTGCTGGCATTAAAGCTTCAAGTAATTGTTGATCAGTCATATCACTAAAAGTAATATCATTAAGACCAATAGCACCAATTTCTAGTGAACGAACAGCTTTTAAGATGGCCTCTTCCATATTACGTCCGATAGCCATAACTTCGCCTGTTGCTTTCATTTGTGTACCCAAACGACGATCAGCAGTAGCAAATTTATCAAATGGCCAACGCGGAATTTTGACAACGACATAATCTAATGCTGGTTCAAATTCCGCTTTAGTTGTACCAGTAACTGGATTTGTAATTTCATCTAATGTCAAGCCAATCGCAATCTTAGCTGCCATTTTTGCAATTGGATAACCCGTTGCTTTTGATGCCAATGCTGATGAACGCGAGACACGCGGATTTACTTCAATAATGTAATATTTATACGATTCTGGATCAAGTGCCATCTGAATATTAACACCACCTTCAATCTTCAAAGCGCGAATAATTTTTAATGCAGCATCACGCATCATTTGCACTTCACGATCTGACAATGTTTGTACCGGAGCAGTAACAATTGAGTCACCAGTGTGAATACCAACTGGATCAAAGTTTTCCATCGAAGCGACAACTAAGGCATTGTCATGAGAATCACGCATGACTTCAAATTCAATCTCTTTAAATCCGGCAATAGAGCGTTCTATCAAAACTTGCGTGACTGGCGATAAATCTAAACCATTTGCTGCAATATCAAGCAATTGCTCATGTGTATCAGCAATTCCTCCACCTGTCCCACCTAAGGTATAAGCTGGTCGAACGATGACAGGATAGCCTTGCGTATCGGCAAAATCCATTGCTTCGTCCAAGGTTGTAGCAATCGTTGATTCAGGAATCGGCTCATTTAGTCGTTCCATTAATTGTTTGAATTCTTCACGATCTTCTGCTTCTTCAATGGCGGATAATTTTGTACCTAATAACTCGATATTGAGTTCATCAAGTATGCCAGCTTCAGACAAATCTTTTGCCATGTTTAAGCCGGTTTGGCCACCCAAAGTTGGTAAAATAGCTTCTGGTCGTTCTTTGCGCAAAATGCGTTCAATAAAATCAATGGACAAGGGTTCAATATAGACTTTATCCGCAATTTCTGCATCAGTCATAATTGTAGCTGGATTCGAGTTAACCAAGATGACTTCGTAGCCTTCTTCTTTAAGGCTCAGTGCAGCTTGCGTCCCAGAATAATCAAACTCAGCTGCTTGCCCGATAATAATTGGGCCAGAGCCAATAACTAATACTCTTTTAATATCCTCGCGTTTAGGCATGTTGTGTGGTCTCCTTGCTCGTTTCCGCAATCATTTTCAAAAAGTCATCAAACAAATATTCAGCATCATGTGGTCCTGGTGCTGCATCGGGATGAAATTGAACTGAAAAAGCTGAATGATTTTTTAATCGTAGCCCTTCAATTGTTTGATCATTAATTTCTTCATGTGTCACAATCAAGTCAGTCTGATCTAATCCATCACGATCTACTGCGTAGCCATGATTTTGTGAAGTAAAATCTAAACGATCTTTTGAAAGCGTACGGACTGCGTGGTTAAAGCCACGATGTCCAAATTTCATTTTATATGTTTTAGCACCATTAGCAAGCGCAAATAATTGATGTCCTAAACAAATACCCATCAACGGCAACTGCTCTTGCAGCGTCTGTATCATCGGTAGGGCATAAGCAACATCTTGTGGATTTCCTGGGCCATTAGAGAGCAGAATGCCATCTGGATGTGCAGCTAAAACTGTTTTGGCATCGGTGTTTGCTGGGAAGACAATGACATTCACACCACGCTTCGACAAAGAACGTAGAATCGAATTTTTTAAACCAAAGTCAATCAATGCAATTGATACACCATCTGTTGGATTTTGATATTGCGTTTTGGTGGTTGCATCATGAACTAACGTTTTATCTGTCTCAAATAATGCTAATTTTTTCAAAACATCATCAGAATACGCATCAACTAGAGCAGCCTTCATTGCACCTTTATCACGTAATTCTTTGGTTAAAGCGCGCGTATCAACGCCTGTAATTCCAGGCATACCTGTGCTCTCTGCCCATTCAGGTAAACTCATCATTTGTCGCCAATTACTTGGACGTCGAGCAATTTCATGAACAACAATCGCTGCAGCGGCAGGTCGGAAACTTTCAAAATCATCGCGATTAACACCATAATTACCAATCAAAGGATATGTAAAGACAATCATTTCACCACGATAGGATAAATCAGTAATCGACTCTTGATAACCTGACATACCAGTGTTGAATACCAACTCTGCCATAACCTCAATGTCAGCACCAAAAGCTTCGCCTTCATAAACTGAACCATTTTCAAGCACTAAATAACGTTTTTTCATTTTTCCATTATCCCCATTAACATGTTTTTCAAGTCATCAAGACAGTGTTTAATTATTTTTTGTTGCATGGTCGTACACAATTTGACCATCAACCCAAGTTACCAGTGTCGTACCAAAAACTTTCCAACCAATAAATGGTGTATTCTTACCTTTTGATGCCATTTGATCAGCCGAAATGACTGTACTATGCTCTAAATCAAATAACGCAAGATCTGCTGATTGACCAACTGCTACAGACGCTGTTGCCTCAAGATTAAACGCCTGAATAGGCGCTTTAACCATACGATTAATCAATGTTTCTAACGTCATAATCCCAGACTTAACCAGTTTTGTGTAAAGTAATTGGAAACTCGTTTCAATACCAGTAATACCAAAAGGTGCTTCAAGAAAGGACTTTGCTTTTTCTTCAGCACCGTGTGGTGCATGGTCTGTGGCAACCATATCAATCGTGCCATCCAACAAACCAGCAACAACTGCTTCCCGGTCTTCCGATGTACGTAACGGTGGGTTCATCTTAAATAATGCATCGTCGGTTAGAATATCACTATCTGACAATAATAAGTGATGCGGTGAAACTTCAGCCGTTACATGAACGCCCTTTAACTTAGCTAATCGGATTAACTCCACTGAAGTTTTCGTTGACACGTGTGCAACATGGTAATGAACACCCGTTGCATGCGCTAAAACTAAATCTCGTGCAAGTTGTGTACTTTCAGCCAAGCCAGTAATTCCAGGCAAATTCAAACTTTCCGCCTGCTTCCCAGCATTCATCACACCGCTATGTATTAAGGAATCATCTTCGAGATGAGCTACAAGTGGTTTATTGACTTTAGCCACTGCAATCATCGCTTGTAACATCGTATCAGCTGTTTGAACGCCTTTTCCATCATTACTAAATGCTATTGCGCCTTGATGTGCCATCTCTTCAATATTGGACACAGTATCAGAGACCAAATCACCTGATATTGCACCATATTGTGCAATATGAACAACACCATTATGATCATTCAAAGTCATTTGTTTGGCAACACGTTCTGGGGTGTCTGGTACTGGATTTAAATTAGGCATCGCTAGTACTGTTGTAAAACCACCACGTGCTGCTGCTTGAGATCCTGTCGCAATTGTTTCCTTATATTCAAATCCAGGTTCTCTAAAATGAACATGCACATCAACTAACCCATTTGATAAGAAAGCACCCTGTGCATCATAAGTCGGCACCTCTGATGTGATGCTTTCTTCTACTTGAACAATTCTTTTGCCATCAATTAAAACATCGCGTTTAACAAGTTTGCCATGAACTAATATTTTTGCATTTTTAATCAGTTGCATTGTGATCCTCCATTGTATACTCCAAAATTGCCATCCGCGCAAACACACCGTTAGTCATTTGTTCAAATATACGAGACTTGGGTGCTTCAACTAAATCATCAGCAATTTCTACATCCCGATTAACTGGCGCTGGATGCATAATAATTGCGTCAGATTTTAAGTGATCATAACGTGATTGGTTTAAGCCAAATTGTTCATGATATTTTTTAGCAGAAAAATTTTGATTTTCCGTTTTTGTAATCCGTTCATGTTGTACCCGTAAAAACATAACAACATCCAACTTGTCCCAATCAGAATCCATTGCCACAAAATCTCCGAACTGTTCGAATCCTGTTGTTTGCCACTGGGCTGGTCCAGAAAATGATACCTGAGCACCAAATTTTTTTAAAATTTCTGCATTAGAACGCGCGACCCGCGAATGTGCCAAATCACCAATAATGCGAATTTTTAAGTTTTCTAAATGTCCAAACTGCTCATAAATTGTTACCAGATCTAGTAGACTCTGTGATGGATGTTGTCCACTCCCATCACCGGCATTGACAAGTTGAGGCATATCATGACGACTATCGGTTAAGATTTGATCGTACCAATTTGTCATTGAATGACGAACCACAACCAGGTCCACACCAATTGCTTTCAAAGTTTTCAATGTATCAGTTAAACTCTCACCTTTGGACATTGAACTATTTTGCGGATCAATGATTATCCTTTGTAAGCCTAAGTGGTTTTCAGCCATTTGGAAACTGCTGTTTGTCCGAGTCGAATTTTCAAAAAACAAATTAGCAACGGTTAAATCTTTCTTGATTGGTCGTACACCTGACTTCAAAGCTAATGCACGTTGCACTAAGTTTAACACATCTGATTTTTGAAGTGCATTTATATTCAGAAAACTACGCATAAATCTCCTTTTTATACAAAAAACCGTGTAAGTCAGGAGACTCACACGGTTCTAGAAAATTACAGTAAAAGTATACACTCCTACCCTGAATATCTAGTTGCCTTGCAAGCCTCTCTGGACTTAAATTAAAGGTACTATCGTTTCAAATATATTATCATTTTTTTAACACATGTGCAAATCATTTGTCAAAAAAATGTTTGTTGTGCTGATTAATGTTCGCTTTTGCTGTTTTATTTGTATTCCAAAACGGTACGACTACCTTACCGGAAATACTCGATTTATCAATAAAACCAAAGTAGCGACCATCATTTGATACTGACCGATGATCTCCCATCACAAAATATGTGCCCTTTGGCACCGTAGTATGATTACGATCCTTTGCTTGCCATGCACGATTTGCAGATAGCGTCTTCAATGACCACTCACTACCAAAAGACATTTCTGTTCCCTGGGTACGTTCGTTAATACCAATAAAATTTTGATTAATAACTTTACCATTAACATATAAATCAGAATTTTTATATGATACAGTATCACCCCCGACACCAATAATACGTTTCACATAATCTTTCTCACCAGTTCTAATCCTTGGATCTTCATGGCGCGCATCAAAAACGACTACATCCCCACGTTTATATTTTGAAACTTTACTCACGCCAACGAATTCTCTATCTTGTAAATTAGGTTGCATAGAATCACCACTAACACGAACAAATGTAAAAACAAATGATCTAATCAAACTGACTATAATAATAGCAGTGACAATGGGCAAAACCCACTCTTTTAGAAATTGCACGATTTGCTTTGTCATAATACTTCTTTCTCTTATATGTACAAAAAGCGATCATTAACTGATCGCTTAAAATTAAGGACGTAAAGTTGCATAGGCATCAGCAACTGGTTTTGTAACAATATCATTTAATTCTGTGAGCAATGTATTTAATGCCTGTTCGGCAGATAGTAATACTGTAATTAAATCATTTTTTTGAACTCTGGCAGCCACTTCATCCCATGCTTTTTCTTGTTCTGGATTAGGTTGTTGCTGAGACTGCATCATTTGTTGTACAGCCATTTGAATACTTTGAAACTCAGTAAATAATGTTTTTGCTTCATTATCGTTTTGAATGGCATCAAAAGCTGATTGCCAAGCCACATACTGCTGTGTTTCTTTCAAAACTATCGCCATTTCATTAGCGTTGTCATAAATATTAACTGTCATGTATATCAGTTCCTTTGTTTTATAGTTGATAACCATTCATCGCGTTATCTAGAGAATTAAACAGACGACGTTTACTGTCCAAATAATCCCTTTACAGTATCCCATACTTTGCCGGCACCATCAACAGCTTTACCAACACCATTTGAAAAGTCTGAACCAATCTTTGACCAATCCATTCCGCCTGTTGACGATGAACCATCACTTGTATTATTTGGATTAGTAACGGTAAAGTTTGTACCTGGTGTATTAGGTAAGATTTGCTCTAAAGAAGTTTTCACAAGTGGTCCCATGGTCGCTGTTAAACCTAACGGTAAGCTTTTATTCTCACTCTTCGAATCTAGTCCCATCCACGTTGACGTGACAACATCTTTCGTGTACGCAAGCGCCCACGAATCTTTAGACGATTGTGAATTATCTGTATCATTAGGATTTTCAGTCGTCCCTGTCTTACCAGCAATAGTGAATCCAGCTGGCGAAGTTCCTGCACCTGTACCGTTTGTATAAGTACCAAGCATCATTCGTGTCATGTTATCAGCTACGCGTGAACTAATTACCCGCTTTTGCTTAGCCTTTGGTTCCTTAACAATTACCTTCCCTGTTGCATCAACAATTTTGGTAATAAAGTGTGTTTGACTCATAACACCATCATTAGCAAATGCTGTGTATGCTTGAGCCATTTGCATTGGCGAAACACCTGTCGTTAACCCACCCAATGACAAAGCCAAACTCTTATCTTTTTCAGATAAAGTCAAACCAAATTTTTTGGCGCTAGCAAAACCAGCATTAACACCAATTTTATTGAGTAAGTAAACTGTTGGTACATTATAAGAGTGTGCCAGTGCCGAATACATCGGTACATTACCTGTCTCTACATTTAAGGCGTTATGCACTTCCCAGTTATCTGTTCCAAACGTACGCGTGGTATTTGGTAACGAAGTATCAATACTATACCCTCGTTCCAAAGCTGGCGCATATACAACAATCGGTTTAATTGCAGAACCTGGAGATAGTTTTGATTGCGTGGCGTAGTTGAAACCACGGAAAGTATGGGTTGCTTCACGACCACCAACTACCGCACGTACACCACCAGTTTTTGCATTAAGCACAACACTGGCAGCTTGCGCATCCGTATCATAATTAAATAATGCGTTATTCTTAAAATCTTCCTGCAAATTTGTTTGATCTTGCTGATTCAGTGTTGTATATATCTTATATCCACGATTCATAACATCACTTTCAGTTAGACCATACGTATTAATCGCTTCATGAATAACTGAATCAAAGAACCATGGATATTTGTAATTACCTGAATCATCGTAGGTATCATTCAATATAATATCTGTTGCTTTGGCTTCACGCGCTTGTGACGCTGTTAATTTTTTGTTTTCAACCATCGTATTCAACACAACATTACGACGATTTTTAGCATTTTCTGGATGTTCAATTGGATTATAGAGTGCTGGGCTCGGCAACATTGCCGTTAAAGTAGCAGCTTGAGATGTTGTTAACTCACTGGCATGGACCCCAAAATATTTTTGAGAGGCATCTTCAACACCCCAAACACCATGACCAAACCAAGCATTATTCAAATACATTGTAATAATTTGTTTTTTTGTATAATCCTGTTCAACCTGCATAGACAGAAATATTTCTTTTGCTTTACGACTAATCGTTTGTTCTTGCGTCAAGTAAGCATTTTTAACCAGTTGCTGAGTTAATGTTGAACCGCCACCTGCAATCACACGCGATCCAGTTAACTTATTTCTCAAATTCAATAAAGCTGCACGCACAATACCTTTGAAAGAGAAACCATACTCTCGATAAAAATTACGATCCTCACTCGATATAACCGCATCACGCATATTTTGTGAAATATGATCATATTGAACATATGACCCTTTTTGTGAATATAACTCACCTGCCTTAGCACCAGAATCATCAATAACTACTGCAGTGTTTGATAACGTTGCTTGTAAATTTTTCACCTGTGCTGTTTTAGCGACAACAACTAAATAAACACTCATCGCTAAAAAGGATGTCAAAAAGAGCACAATTAATAAACGACCAAACTGCCATCTTTTTGAAATGGGTTTAAATTTTGCATATATAGACTTCATTGTATTTTTAAACCAAACCATAGATTAGCCTATTAATGTTGACCAATGTGCAGTTAATTTTGAGGCACTTTCTTCATCTGGGCTAGTCACGTATATTGTATCAAAACCAGCTAAAGTGGCAACAACTTCGGGTAAATTGGCATCATCAATAATACCAGCAACAGTATTACCGCTAGAATCCGTTGTTTTAACAATTGTCATAAATTGAACTTGTTGAACAAAAATAGCATACTCAGATAACGCGCTATCAACCGCATTTTGTGTCACTACTGGATCCACAATTGGATCAGAATCAGATAACTGTTGGTATCTTAATTCACCATTCTCATCTTTAATACGTACAATACCAAGTGAACGGATATCACGAGAAATAGTTGTCTGTGTCGTTTCGACACCTTGTTCTAGTAATTGACCTAACAATACATCCTGACTAGCAATTGGCTTATTTCTAATAATTTCAAGAATTAGTTCTTGACGTTGTTGCTTTGAAATCATTACTGTCTCCTAATTAGACATACCCCAAATTATGTTGACACAATTCGAGTTACATCTCTTCTGGTGCCTGAACACCTAACAGACGCAAACTTTCTGACAAAACAATCGTCACCGATTGTACCAATGCCAAACGTGCATTTAATTGCGAATCATCCGTTAAAATTTTGGAATTAGCATAATATTTGTTAAATGCACGAGATAGTGTCAAAGCATATTTTGCGATAATGCTTGCTTCACGTTGATCCCATGCACGTCTAACAGTAGCTGGAAAATTATTTAGTATGGTAATGATATCCCAAGTTGATGAATCTGTCAAACTCAGGTCGCCAGTTGTTATCATCTGACCTGCCTTACGCAAAATAGATTTGGCACGCGCATTTGTATACTGTACATATGGACCGGTATCGCCTTCGAAACGTACAACTTCATCCAAATTAAAGTCAAAGTTATTTGTACGATCATTCATTAAATCATGAAAAACAACCGCGCCAGCGCCAACTTGCTCAGCAACCATGTCTTTATTATTTAGTGTTGGGTTCTTTTCTTCAATTTGCTTCAATGCCAAGTCATGTGCATCATCCAAAACATCTTTCAATAGGACCACATCACCCTTACGTGTTGACATTTTTTTGCCATTAAAAGTAATCAATCCAAAAGAAATATGTTCAATATCATCAGCCCAATCAAATCCCATCAGGGATAGAACGGCCTTCATTTGCGTAAAATGTTCACGTTGTTCGCCACCAACAACGTAAAGTGACTTAGTAAAATGATAAGTATCTTTACGATAGATAGCTGCTGCCAAATCACGTGTCATATACAACGTTGCACCATCTGACCGTTTAATCATAGCTGGTGTTAGGTTAGGATTAATTCCTGATAAATCGACAATTTGTGCACCCTGTGAGCGAACAAGAAGCGCTTTATCTTCCAATAAATCAATCACTTTGTCCATTTTATCATTGTAAAATGCTTCACCATTGAATGAATCAAAACTAATCCCTAAGCGATCGTAAATTTCAGTAAATTCCTTCAATGATTCCTCACGGAACCATTGCCATAAGTTATGTGCTTCTTGATCGCCATCCTCTAGCTTTTTAAACCACGCACGGCCTTCATCATTTAGCGTATCATCGACCTTAGCTTTTGCATGAAACTCAACATAGTAGCGCAATAATGTCGCAATTGGATCGGCTTTCACTTCTTCAGCAGATCCCCATGTCTTATAAGCATAAATTAATTTACCAAACTGCGTGCCCCAATCACCTAAATGATTAATCTTAACTGGCACGTAACCGTTTTTAGCAGTAATATTTGCCAATGCATTACCAATCACTGTTGATCGCAAATGCCCCATAGACATAGGCTTAGCGATGTTTGGCGAAGACATGTCAATAGTCACATTATTGCCTTCACCATCATCATTATGACCAAAATGAGACTTTAAATCAATAATTGTCTGCAAGGTTTTAGCTGACGTTGCCACTTTATCCAAAAAAAAGTTAACATATGGCCCAGTTGCTACAACTTTTTCAAACTCATCCTGATTAATTTGTGCCACAATATCAGTTGCAATTTGCTGTGGTGCTTTATGAAGTACTTTAGCCAACGTAAAAGTTGGAAATGCTACATCACCGAGATCCGAAGACTTTGGCGATTCTAATTTTTCTGAAATTTGTTCTGCTGTTAGGTCAGTCAACACATCCAAAAGTGCCGCAACAACCTTTTTATTTCCTGTCATTTGCTCTTATTCCTTTATTTGTTATTATACCGTATTTTTTAATTACGATATAAAAAAACTCATCCCCTGTTTAACATTAACAAGAGACGAGTTTTAACCCGCGGTACCACTCTAATAGCTTCAATATTCACCACTCATTATTCTATTAAAGACTCTGAGTATGCGACCGTTTCTATTCAAGACCTGACTTTCATCGCCACAGGTTCGCTAAACTCGAATATTTGAAACATATTTACTCTTCTTCGTCTGCATCAGCTTGCTGAGGTGCTGGCGCGTGTTTAATCACTTCTATTTCATCCATACGAACCACAGCACGATGATTCATTTCATTCACTGCTGGCTGGTCTGAAGGATCATTTTCTGTAATTTCGACTAATAATGCATTTTCATATATTTTTTCAACTTGGCCCGTGAATGGCTTTTCTAAATTACCGTATGCTGGTGCAAGTAAAACATCGCCAACATTATATTTTGAGGCTTTAGTTTCTTCTTCGTCTACCATATTATTTGTTAGTGCACAATCGCGTAACAAAAAATCATGATTCATATCAATTTTTGTCCGCTACCTTGTACACAATTCCTCCTATAATCGATGTGTAACACCATATTCTATCATAAAATCCGCATTAATTCAACGTAATCATTCGTTCTATAATTTCACGTGCAATAGCAATTTTAGACGCTTTTGCCAATGTTTGCGCACGCTCATCACGAGTCAAAATTGTTACTGCGTTATTATCTGATGAAAAACCTGCGTCTTGCCGGCTAACGTCATTTGCAACTAACATATCAGCATTTTTGGATACTAACTTTTCTTGTCCGGACTGGATAATATGCTGTGTTTCAGCAGCAAAACCGACAACACGTTGCCCCGCTTTTTTACTTTGCCCAATCGCTTTTAAAATATCAGGATTTTGTACTAAATTCAATGTCAACGTACTATCGGCTTGCTTTTTAATTTTATGCACTAATTCTGCCGTTGGTTTGAAATCAGCTACCGCAGCAGCAGCAATAAAGTAGTCAGCATCTTCGAATTCGCTCATCGACATATCGTACATTTCTTGTGCAGATTTCACCATAATTTGACGGACACCGAAAATTGTTTCGCGATTGATCGTCGTAATCAAGGTCACATGAGCGCCATGTTCTGCTGCTGCACGCGCCAAAGCATATCCCATTTTACCGCTTGATCGGTTAGTTAAATATCGCACTGGATCAATCGCTTCACGTGTACCGCCTGCTGTAATCACAACTTTTTTGCCTTGTAACTTACCAGACCGGCTGCGTAATCGAACATCAATTTGACTCAAAATAGTTTCGGGTTCAGGTAGTCTACCTTTAGCATCATAACCTTCTGCCAAAAAACCAGTTTCGGGTTCAATCACAAGCCAGCCATCTGTCTGTAATTGCTTAATATTGCGGGAAACAGCTAAATTATTAAGCATGTGATCATTCATAGCTGGTGCGATAACTTTATCTGCAGCCGATGCCATTATCGTTGCAGTTACCGCATCATCAGCAATGCCATTTGCTATTTTACCAATAATATTAGCAGTAGCTGGTACCACCAAAATAATATCTGCCCATTTTGCCCAATCAATGTGTACAACAGCTGACTCTGGAGCATTAAATAAATCAGTTAATACTTCGTGCCCTGATAAAATCGCTAAAGTACGGCTTGTAATAAATTCTTGTGCCGATTTTGTCATTCCCACGCGTACTTGAGCATCATTTTTAACGAGTAAACGTACAAGAGTTGTTGCCTTATAGGCTGCAATGCTACCTGTTACAATTACTAATACATTTTTATTAGTGAACATACTTTCCTCAACTACTAATACATGTTAGAGATCGCTTTTCATGACATTTTCTTGTCAAATATCACTTTCATTTAAAAACCTTTTTCAAGCAGTTTCCCAGCAACTGGCAATTGGCCTAATTGATCTACCTTTTGACCATCGACGACTACCAAATTAGCAGGTGATTGGGCTAATGATGTGAAAGCATTGATTGATTGATTCTGGAAATATTTATCATCAGCACCAGCTAAACCAGCTTGCACTGTATCAATACGATAGCGTTCAGCATTAGCTCGTGTCTTTGTTGCGTCAGCTTCAGCAATAGCTGTCGCCATTAATGCATCATTTTTTGCTTTAGTAGTTAATTCAATTGAACGTGCTTCACCTTCAGCTTTAGCGATTGTAGCCACACGTTCACGATCGGCTGTTAGTTGTTTGTCCATGGCTTCTTGAATAGAAGCTGAAGGACGTAATTCATCAATATTAATCCGGTCAACATTAATCCCGTATGTATTTGTCAAGTCACCAATTGCCGTTGCTAATTGCACATTAATCTTGGTAGTTGACCCTAATGCTTCATTTAATTCCATACGCCCGATGATATCACGAAGATGACCACGAACTAATTGTGCCATCGATTCTACTGAGTCAGTATTTTCATAGCGATACTTAACAGCATCAGTCACATGATAATTTAAGGTAACACTTGCTTTTATATCAGCGTTATCAGCCGTAATCACCGAATAGTCAGGCAGACGTAAGGGGCGCATTGCCAAGCTTACTTTACGTATTGCTTGAAGAAATGGGATATAAAAATGCAACCCCGCTTCCTTACGACGACTATATTTGCCTAATGTTTCAACTAAACCAGCATTATTCTGTGGCACAATTTTAAAAAATAACATATTTCTCCCTCTTTTTACTTCAATTCTCTCAACGTCAAAATATTACCATTAGCTTCAATAATAGCGTAATCAGCATCTTGATGCACACGCGATGAATTATCAATCAAATAACGATAATAAATACCTGAAACATTTACTAATTGACTTGCTAAATCAAAATTTTCACCTGAAATTACCTGCCCAACAAATTGGCGATCTTCAAATGTTTCTGGGTGTAACCCCTCCTCTAATAGTTTCGTTAAAAAGTTGTTTAACGAACGCCCTTCTTGATTAGCTCTTTTAGCTAAAGCCTCATGCAATTTTGGATCAATTCGCAGTGGAATTTTCCCTGATTTTTGTGAATTGTTTTTGTCAACCATATCTATATGATATCATATTCAGACTAGATTAACATCTTTTGCGTTATTTTTTTCACAAAAAAAGACTTAGGAAACCCCAAATCTTTTTTATTTACTTTATTAATCGTGATATTGGCGCACTACTGCATAATCACCAATATATGGTTCGTCCACGCCGTTAATCTTTTGGTAAGGGTCTTCCCCTTTACCAGCAACAATAACAATATCTTTATCACCTGCTTGTGCTATTGCGTCATGAATAGCTTGAATGCGATCCATTTCAAAATGAACTTCAAGACTGTCATTTTCAATATAATTGGCTATTTGATGCGCAATATCTAGTGGATTTTCATACTGTGGGTCATCAGCTGTCAAATAAACCACATCAGCGAGCTCTGAAACAACACGGCCAAAATCTGCTCGACGAGATACGCCTTTATTGCCAGGTGAACCAACAACCACCAAAACCTGTCCTTCAGGATATTGGTTTTGTGCAAAACTAAGCAAGGCACGCATCGACGCATAATTATGCGCATAATCTACGAAAGCCACACCATGACCTGCAATAGGAAGACTCAGCATACGCCCAGGAATAAAGACTTCATCCAGGCCGTAAAGCATATCTTGATGATTCACCCCAGCTAGTGACGTCATAATTAATGCCGCCATAGCATTTGATTCATTAAAATCTCCAGGTAAATTTAATCGATAGCGACCTGAAATCTCAATAATATCACTTTCTTGAACCGTAAAACGGCTTTCGTGGATAGCACTTTCTTGAGATGTATAGGTGTAGTCACCACCGTTTTCAAACAAACTGTACGTATATATTTTGTCATGTGTTTTTTTGGCATGCTTTAAGATGTCATTTAGATGATCACTTTCCGCGTTAATTATGACCTCATCTGAATGATCAAATAACATCATTTTGTGCGCTAAATAATCTTCAAATGTTGGATGCTCATTTGGACCGATATGGTCGGGAGATATATTTAAAAATGCACCAACCTGATATCGCAAGCCATAAACCCGTTGCTTTAGATAAGCCTGTGAACTGACTTCCATAATTAAATGCGTCATGCCATTATCTACCGCTTGCCGCATATCTTTAAATAACTCATATGATTCAGGGGTCGTCAAATCTGATTTTTTCTTATCGGCATTGGTCACCCCAGTAATGCGATCAACAGTTGAAAAAAGCGCAGTATGATTATTTGTGGCATGCTTTAAGATGTTATATGCCATATAGGCTGCCGTTGTCTTACCTTTTGTTCCAGTAAACGCACCAATCCATAACTGGTTTTGTGGATAATCAAAGAATGCCATGGATAAAATTGATAGCGCTTTTTGAACATTTGTCACTAACCATTGTGGTTGTGGTAAATTCAAGATTTTTTCTGTAATCAGACCTGTGACACCGTTGACGTCATTTAAATACTCAATTTTAAATGCACCTTTGACGACAAAAAGTGTATTGTCTTTAACCTGCCGTGTATCATAGTGTAAAAAATCAAAAGTCATCCTACTGTTTGGTTTTGACACTAAAAGATCATGTTCGTTTAAAAGTTGCTCAATTGTTTCACTTGTAATTTGCATATTCTTATTATACAAAAAAAGTTGTGTCAAATATAGACACAACTTTGAATCAATCAATTAAAAACTATAAAACTAGACCGATTGGCTATTTTTTTCTAATGTGGTGGCAGTCATATCGGCACTAGCTGCAGCATTATCACGATAAATATGTTGATCAGAAGCCACTGCAGCATAGACGCGATCTAGTTCACGTTTTAAAATATCACGAACTTCATTTGTTGCATGTGTCTCCATTAACATTTGACGTAAAGCTGATGCATGTGCAAAGCCACGCAAATAAATTTTGAAATAACGTTTCAGTGCTTCAAAATGCTTAGACGTGACATTTTCGTTGACATCATCAAATAAATCAAGTTGTAAATTTAATAGTGCAATCGATTCTTCTAAAGTATGTGGCGTTGGTGTCTTTTCAAAAGCGTAAGGATTTTCAAAAATGCCACGTCCAATCATAATACCATCAACTCCAGGATGTGCCTGTGCCAATGCTAACCCTTCGGCACGCGTTTTAATATCACCGTTAAGCTGAATAAGTGTCTTTGGCGCAATACTATCTCTCATTGCTAAAATTTCATCAATATACTCCAGATGGGCAGGTACTTTTGACATTTCTTTTCGTGAGCGCAAATGAATTGTCAGGAGAGCGACATCTTGTTTAAAAATAATAGGTAACCATTCACGAAATTCCTCAGCCTGTGAAAATCCCAAACGGGTTTTAACGGAAACAGCTAGGCCAGATTGCTTAGCAGCAGCTATGACTGATACTGCAAGTTCTGGATGCCTAATTAAATCTGACCCGGCACTATTTTTTATCACGGTATTATCTGGACATCCCATGTTAATATCTACTGCTTGAAATCCCATCGTTGGTAAAATCTTTGCTGCACCAGCAATAGTTTCAGGACGCGATCCCCATATTTGAGCAACTGGCTGTTGTTCACCTTCAGCTACAGCTAAACGCCCTTGAACAGAGAACTTTGCTTTTGGATGAACCATTGAACTAGCATTAGTGAACTCGGTAAAATAAACATCGGGTGCGCCAGCCTGAGCAACTACTCGTCTAAAAATAGTATCTGTTACTGCTTCCATTGGTGCTAGACTAAAAAAAGGTACTTTCTCAGCACTGTCACTGCCGAGTTGTGCCTTTTCCACTACTTTAGACCAAAAATTGTGTTGAGGAGACTGTAAAGTCATCATATTTTCTCCTTATTTAATGTAAGTGAATAATGTATATCATATCATATTTTGTTAATTAATGTTTGTAGCGCACGTGAACGGTCATGATATTGGATGACTTCAGCCAAAGTCATTTCTGATAGTGTTTTACCATTTTCAGCTTCCATAATATTATCTAACCCATCTAACCATTGTCCACGGCGAATATTATCAGCAACACGTATGCCGCCTTGACCTTTAGCTAAAAATGTTTGCCCATCTGGTGTGACAAGTGCCATAACTGCCAATAAATATCCTGCACGATCCACATTATTTTGATAAAGATTCAGAATATATTGTTGCTCTGCTTCAGTACCAATAATACCTTTCTCTACAAATTCACGTGCGGTTACTACACCAAATCTTTGCGGAAAAGCTTTTAAATAGAGCGCTGTATCATCAGCCAAAATCAGCTCATTAGGCAAAAATTCATGGATAAATGCTGCTTTTGTTGTTGCATTTTGCGTTTGTGACGTCGTTGTTTCTTGAGGAAAAGACAGCTTTTCACCCAATAACTCACGATAATTGATGATTTCATGACCCATCTGTGTCGCTAAAATTTGAATCTCTTTAGTTTTAGCAGAATTGTTTGAAGCTAATATGAAGCGCATCAAATCCGTCCTTCCTTTTGTATCGCACTCAATGTGTAAAATGAGCCTGTGACAACAATTAACGCCTGCGACGATTCACGAACACGCATCGCCAAAGAAATGGCCGCAGAGGCATCATTGGCTATTTCAACATCAACAGATGGATAAAGTGTAATAATCTCTGCTGCCAGTTCATCAGCAGATAGCGCCCGTGTCTTATTACTTGGCGTAACGGTAATCACGCGTTGGACAACGGGTATGATAGCATCTAGCATACCGTGGTAATCTTTATCTTTTAAAACACCTAAAACCAAAGTCGGCTTGATTTTCAAATGCCAAGCATTTAACGCCGCAACTAATCCTTCAATGCCATCAACATTATGCGCCGCATCAAATAAAATATTTGTGTCCTCATGATAATTCATACGACCTAACATTTTAACTTTTGCGAGACCTTCACGTGTTTTGTCCTGATCAAACATATAGCCCTTTTCAGTCAGTGCATCCATAATTTGCAAAACAATACTAAAATTATGAACTTGAAAAGCACCCGGCATACTCAAAAAATATCCTGGTGTCCCATTTATGATCAAATCTAACCCTTTAGGTGTCGTACTGACGATAATAATACTATCTTTTTCATGTTCAAACCAACGTGCCCCTACTGCCGAAGTACGTGCCTTCAAAACTTTGCTTGCTGTTAAATTTTGTCCAGCATAATCAATGACCCAAGTGCCTGGTTTAATGAGAGCTGACTTATTTTCTGCTATTTCAGTAACATTACGCCCGAGTATATTTTGGTGATCCATACTGATTTTAGTAAATACAGTCAACATCGGTGACTCAATGGTATTGGTTGCATCGCGCAAACCACCCAAACCTGCTTCAAATATGACAAAGTCAACTTGTTGATCAACAAAATATAAAAGAGAAATAATTGTAAAGTACTCAAAATAAGATAAATAATTAGTTTTTTTATCATATTTAGCAAGACAAGCAGTTACTTTGTCATAATAATTTAAAAAATCAGCCCGTGTTATCATGACACCATTAATGCAAATCTGTTCACGATCTGTCAAAATAAAAGGGCTTGAGAAATGACCATATGAATAATTATTTGCTTTTAAAACAGCCCCTGTCATAGTACCAGTAGAACTTTTCCCATTCGTACCACTAATGTGAATAATCTTTAATTTTTGATCAGGATGACCTAACCAACTCAAAATCTGCTGCAACTTAGGTACACGTGTATCATCTAGTAAACGCCATGTATTGTCTAAATTTTTAATCACTTTTTTATAACGTGCCTGAATCTTAGCTTCATGTTTATCTAGTTGTTTATCCACTGTCATTCTCCGAAAAGTTTTCTGCCATTTATTTTATCATAAGTTTATTACTAAACAAAAAATCAACTATCAATAGACCCTACTGATAATTTTCTTTTGTAAGCACAGATTATCATGTTTCAGGAAAATCAGTAAATATCGCATTAACACCCCATTTTTCTAATTCTATTGCCATCAAATCATCATCAACAGTCCAGACATTAACTGCTAATTGATTCGCCACTAAATAACTAACTTGATTTTGTGTTAAATATGTCACATCTGGATGAATGTATTTAGCATCAATTTTTTGAGCTAATGCTAAAATATTATCAGGCAATGGTCCCTCAATTAAAACACCAATTGCTACTTGCGGCATTAATTGATGATATTTTTCCAGTAATTCAAGGTTGAAACTTGATACAATCATGTCACTACCAGAATTCACTCGATTTAAAGCTGATACCACACGTTTTAAATAGTATTGTTGATTGTCTTCAGTCACTGCTGTTTTTAATTCGAAATTAACATTTAGCTGATTAGCATTAATAAAATCAATTAACCAGTCCAGTGTAACAATGTGTTCTCCGACAAAATCAGTCCCAAACCAGCCACCAAAATCTATTTTTTGTAATTCTGAGAATGATTTATGATTAACCTCACCCTCACTATCCGATGTCCGATCAACTTGATTATCATGAATTAAAATCAACTGATTATCTGAAGATATATCAATATCTGTTTCAAGCCATGAAACACCTAAAGGTAACATTTTATTAAAAGCTGCACGTGTATTTTCTGGTGCTTGTGCTGAAATACCACGATGTGCAATTTTTATCATAATTCTATCCCGTTTCTATTTTTTAAATTTATGAACTAATAACCTCTATCGAGATCAACAACATTTTGTACAAATGTACCCTCGGTTACAAATGAAGGCACATTCTTTTCGAGAAATGTAAATAGTCCACCTGCACGTCCAGTTTGCGCATTCTCACCCCAACTTGTATGCTGTGTTAATAAGATTTGTGATCGTTCAAATAATGGATGATTTTTTGGCAATGGTTCTGGTGTCGTCACGTCTAGTGCAGCGTACTTAACGCGCGAGTCATCAATTGCCGATAGCAATGCTGACTGATTCAATGTTGTTCCACGGCCAATATTAATAAACAAAAAAAGTTGGTTCATTTGTTCAAAAAAACGTTCATCAAAGAAATTGTCAGTTTCTGTCGTACCTGGTAAACCATCTACCACGATATCTGCCTTAGCTAAGCCTTCTTGGTAATCTGTCATAGCATAAACTCGATCAAAATTTGGCACTTGGTGACCCGTTCGGTTCACACCATAAACAGTACCACCAAAACTTTTAATTAATTTAGCAATTTGTTGTCCAATTCTACCAGTGCCAAAAACTAATACTGGTAATTCACTGACAAGATATTGATCAGTGAATGGCTCCCAATGTGTTCGCGTTGCATACATGTGCAACCCACGAGCAAAGTATAAAATATAACTCAAAACTGTCTGCGCAATAGGCAGCGCCTTCAAACCACTAGCATTTGTAACAGTGATATCCCGTGCTTTGAGTTGCGCTAATGGTAAGTAATCTACACCAGCAGACTGTGCTTGAATCCACTTGAGTTTAGATGATGGATTCGTTAATATCTCTTCACCAATAGCATTGTCCCAACCATAACTAATTACAATTTCTGAAATTTGACTTGCCTTAATCGTATCAGGCGTCACCACTTCAATGCCATATTTTGCTAAAAAATTGCGATTTTCAGTATTTAAAACTTTGACTGCTAGAAGTAACATCACTAATCTCCAATCTATTTTCTTTAATTATATTAAACTTTTGGATTAATAGCACTATTAATGTAAAAAAAATTAATAAATGAGTTTATAATTAAAATGTTGACATTTAATTATAGTTATGCCATAATTTAAACATCAACTCAAAGGAAAAAGAAACTAATGCATATGTCAAGTTCATACAACTTCACAAACCTCATTACGATCAGCGTCGTCATTATTATCTGACTTCTCGCTGGTCTACTTTTGGTTGCCAGTTGAGAAGTACTCTCAACTGGCGTGAAGATGTTGAACTTCTCAATATCTTAAAAGGCGCTAGTAGTATCTAGCGCCTTTTTTCTTTTTTCTTTAAAATACAAGCACGTATGCGACTGATATCTCATCACTCACATACACCAAAAAACGGAGGATTCAATTATGAATGCAGCTGCAACAAATGCGCCAAAAAAGGCCGAAAACGAAAAAACCTTGATCGACCAAAAAAATCCACCACGTTCTACACGTGACGTCGTGTTTGATGTTTCGACCGGTATTTCTAATATCATTCTCGCGGTTCTTGGCATGGGACTCCTAATGTCATCAATTGGTAATTTATTTAATTTCACGCCACTTGTTCAGGCGGGCCTCATGGGTCAAAAAATGTTAGCTCCAGGACTTGGCGTTGGAATTGCCATTATGATGCGTGCCAATATCTTAACGACTGGAGCTGCATTAATCTCTGCAACAGTTGGATCAAACGCAGTGTATTTTACAACAACTGCCTCCCCAGCAGCCCACACTGCTACTGGTTGGGTGGCTGATCAAGCTGCCGGGTCACTAGTTATGACCTCTGGTCAACCTATTTCCGCTGTTCTGGCTGCGCTAATGGCAGTTTTAGTCGGTAATTGGCTAACCGGAAAAACACCGTTGGACATGATGCTTGTGCCGCTTGGTGCTGTGCTTGCTGGTACATTTTTTGGACTCGGTGCTGCCGCAGTGACAACACCATTTCTAAATTGGGTATCTGAAAATTTGGCTTCAACAATGCAGGTTAACCCATTGCTTGGTGCATTCGTTGTTTCTACTGTTTGGTTTATGTTCCTGATGACACCCGCTTCGTCAGCAGCTCTTGCGATTGCCGTTATGCTTGATCCTTTGTCTGGTGGTGCTGCGTTAATCGGTACAACTGCTGGATTTGTCGTTTATACTGCGATGGGCTGGACGCAAAATAATTTGGGTGCTAATTTTGCTCAAACAATTGTCACACCAAAAGTTCAATTCACAAACCTATTAAAAAGTCCCTTATTGTTCCTTGGTCCTGCAATGATTGCAGGCGTTTCAGCTATGTTTGCAGTTGGTGTCTTTAATTTAAAAGTACCTTTTGCTATTGCCGGCCTTGGATTAAATGGCTTCATTGCCCCCTTAGCATTGGCTGCCACTAACCCTCGTGGTTTATTACTGGTTGCTATCTTTGGTATTGTTGTTCCTACTATCAGCAGTTTGGTTTTTTATTACCTACTTAAAAAGTCTGGTAAGACAAAGACAAACGATTTGCATTTAGATGTTGTTTAAATTCAAATTAAGCGTTATAGTATTATTATATTTTTATAAGAAAGAAGATTGACTATGTCACAGAAAAAAGCAGAACCCTCAGATTTTAATTGGTCAGAACTTGGTTTTGAGTATCACGACTTGCCTTATCGCTTCCGTGCTTACTACAAAGATGGTAAGTGGAGTGAAGGTGGTCTTGAAACTGACTCAAATCTGCCAGTTAACGAAGCCGCAACAGGTCTTCATTACGGTCAAAACATTTTTGAAGGTTTGAAAGTTTATCGTCGTAAAGATGGTGGCGCTAATATTTTCCGCCCAGATCGTAATGCACAACGTTTCCAAAACTCAGCTGACCGTCTAATGATGGCACCAGTTCCTGAAGAATTATTCCTACGTGCTTTGAAAGAAGTTACAAAGGCCAACAAAGACTTTGTCCCACCATATGGCACAGGCGCAACTTTATATCTTCGCCCATTTGAATTTGGAGATGGTCCCGTGGTTGGTGTTCACCCAGCTGATGAATATGTCTTTGAGGTTTACGCAACACCAGTTGGTGCCTACTACAAAGGTGGCTTAACACCAACAGCTTATGTAACAAATCACTTTGATCGTGCCGCTCATGGTGGTACCGGTGCTGCTAAGGCTGGCGGAAACTATGGCGCTTCAATGATGGCTGGTAATCAAGCACATGCAGCTGGTTACTCAGATGTTGTTTACCTTGATCCACGTTTACATGAAAATATTGAAGAATTGGGTTCAGCTAATTTCTTTGGTATCACAAAAGATGGCCGCTTCCTAACACCAAAGTCACCTTCAATTTTGCCATCAGTAACAAAATATTCATTGCTTGAGGTTGCTAAGGAACTAGGACTACAAGCTGAAGAAACAACGATTTCAATCAATGACTTGGATCAATTTGCTGAAGCTGGTGCAATGGGTACCGCAGCTGTGATTTCTCCTGTTGGTTCTATCACACACAATGGCAATAAGCATGTTTTCTATTCAGAAACAGAAGTTGGTCCATGGACTCAAAAGCTATATGATCGTTTGACAGCTATCCAATATGGTGATGAAAAAGGTCCTGAAGGCTGGGCTGTAGACGTTCCACTTAACTAATAAGCAAAATAAAAAAGTTACTTGCATTAAAGTAGCTTTTTTATTTTGCTTATTGACGCATTTAATTTTTTTTGCTATACTTATATAGTTGTCTGATAGAGATATCGGACATCACTGACCATGGCTCGTTGGTCAAGTGGCTAAGACGCTGCCCTTTCACGGCGGAATCGAGAGTTCGATTCTCTCACGAGCTATATCAAGTCGCAACTTCGGTTGCGGCTTTTTATGTTGTTCTTAAATCCAAACAAAAATAGAAGCAAGGCGTATAAGTCGCTTATTGCTTCTATTTTTGTTTAATTGTAAATACTCTTTTAGCTGGTTGTTTTTTATTAGACACAACTGTTTTGTGTGTTACTTTTGGTTTAGTATGATGATTAGCTGTGTCACGTCTATTTTTATCACGAGACCGACGTTTATTTCTTGATGGCTTTTCTTTTTCAACTTTACGCGGATTTATATTTTCTAAAACAAAGTATGGTGCACCAAAGTTAACATATTCATATAAATAATCTTGCAATGCATCAATCTGATCTTGTTTGACATTTGTTTTGCTATTATTATAAAAACCCTTTAATCGTAGCTGACCTGCTGAAATATCACCGACAAGAAAATCATATTGTGCTAACAATGGCGTATAACGAATAGCTAACTTATCCGCATCAAAAGCTGATTTGAAATTTTCAACTAATATTAATATTAGTTTATCAATTTCCACCTCATTATCTTGCACAATGACTTGATAGGCTTTTTTTCGCTCTTCTTGTTGTAATATTGTCCGTTCTTTCAATGTTTCATGATCCATATGTTCACCTCTTCTCGTAAAAATCGCCCGGTCGGCGACTGTATTTGTCTTGATAATACTTTGCCATGAGTTCACGTAGCAAAATATTTAATTTAATTTGGATTGGTGCGGACTGAATAACTGGAAAAAAAGGTACCCATTTATAATGGTCCAATGTTGCAATCTGATATCTACCGGTCAATTCTATCTGATGCCCTTGATATAATATTTCACCATTACGTTGACGATCAACCCCATCGAATCTCAGATAACCAAATGTCTTCCCTCGGAAGCCACTCCCTTTCATGTCCAGAGTTGACAACCATTGTTGCTGAGATGTTATTTCATTTAATAATTCAACTATCTCAGCCCCAGTTAGTGTCATTAGCATAGGATTAATAGCATGCGGCATGCTTTCAAGTAATTCATACTGCGTCAGTTCCCCATATGGTAAATTATCTACAAACATACCTGTGGATACCATTGCAGCTGGCACATCAAAGTATTTTTTTAAAGCACGTAATGCATCATAGGTCTGCTCATCAGATGTAATATCACGCGGAATTTTGGCAACTTTATGAGATTCTAATAATTTCTTCCCAGTTTGTAACCAACCACGAATGAGGTGATAATCCTCATCCTCTTCAGCCATTTCATAGGTTGGTGTGGTCACGGCCGATTTTTTTATAATCTGATGATTATTAGATACTGTCAGTGTAATATCCCCGGCATGCTCACCATATCGACCAGCGGCTGCAAGTAATGTCCCATTAACCATTTTACCATGATCCAGTAAATGATGCGTGTGCGCACCAATAACGACATCAATATCATATTTCTCACCAATATGTTGGTCCGTTGGCAATCCTAAATGGGAAAGCAATACCACAATATCTGATTCTGCCCGTAATTTTGGTAGCAATCGATCAATCGTATTATCAACTGAATAAGGCTGCCAACCAAGCGACGGATAAGTCAGTTGATAAGGCGCAGTTAATGCAAAAACACCTATTTTGGTTCCCTGTTTTGTTGTTAATATTTTATATTCATTCGCCCATTTTGGTTGATTTTTATTAGGTAATTCTTTTAAATTAGCTAATAGTACATCGAAGTTAGCTTGATCATATAAATGATTCATGGCTTCATGAGACAATACCAAACCTTCGTTATTGCCGATAGTAACGGCCGTATAGTGAGCTGCATTCATGAGCTCAACATTACCTCGGCCCATTGTGGCGTCAGTTAACGGGTGTAAGCGATCAATCGCATCGCCAATATCAAAAGTATAACTCTCTGAATATTTTGCCTGCTTAGTGTTTAAAAAACGTAAGAGTCGCGGCCAATTCCCCAAATGTGAATGAATATCATTTGTATGTAATAAATGTATTGTCTCCGATACCATTTAATACCTCTCCTAGTTCATACCATAATTGTAATTAATATCTAAACTCGCTGTAAATAATCAGTTCTTTTAGCCTGAATAATATGAATGATTTCTGACTCACTCAAGGGTGCACCAAAACTAACACTACCAGATGGCAGATAATCAATTTCAGGTGAATCAATACCAACATTAATATTTTCCTTTTGATGAACACTATAATTATGTATATGCCCATGTAAATTGATTTTGTTCTTTGTTATGCCAAACATCAATGGATAGTGTGTCAAAAAAACTTCATAATGATTGAATTTAATACGTGTTCCCACTTCATGAATCGTAAATTTAAGATTGCCATTAACAGTGACATAATTATTAGCCATGAGAAATTTCAATAATGACATATTATCATGATTACCCTTAATGATAACCAAATTACCATTTAATCGATTTAATATTTCTAACGTCTTCGTCATAATCAAGTGAGATGGCTTAGTAAATGCCAAGCTAATATCACCCAAATGATAAACTGTATCGGTTTGTTTAACCTTATTGTTCCAACTTTCAATAATTTTCTCATTCATCTCTTCGGAAGTTATAAATTGAGAACGTGGTGAAAACACTGGACTATTTAATAATGATTCATGATAGAAATGTGTATCCGACGTATAAAAATTCATATAACACCTCTTTATTAATACCATTCTACACCTAAAATAGCAAAAGACGCTGCAAAATGCCGCGTCTCATTTACCAAAGCCATACAAAAAGTCAATAAAGTCAGATAAATTTGCCGGAAAAGCATTTAGACCCCAGATAATTTTTTCTGGTTGTCCTGGAATTTTAAACCGAACGCCCCATTCGTCATTCAAGCTAGGATCATCATGAGATGGACCACGATATTCAGACATCCATGTATTAATAAACGCCAATGACTCCTCAGCAAAATGATCCCACACTTTTGTCATATCAACCCATTCGTCACGATATCGCCAATTAAACGGTTCACCCTGTTCATTGAAGTGGGGGTTATAAAAATCAAAATGAGTATCTAAAATATCTTTAGCTTGTTGACTTTTATCATCCTTTTGCCAAAAAGCGTGCCCTTCATGGCGCTTAACATACACATAGTTAAATCCGCTAGCTAAGTTACCGCGATAAAATACTAAAAAATCTAGTCGTGCTTGCCCCATATTAGCCCTCAATTATTATCAAGTCTTTACTGATGCCTGTGGTTAAATTCTCATAACCACTATCTGTTACAATGACATCATCTTCAATACGGACACCACCTTTACCAGCTAAGTAAATCCCTGGTTCAATCGTTAATAAATGTCCCACTTGCAACTCGTCGCTTGAATGTGCACTTAATGCTGGACCTTCATGTATATCAAGTCCAACACCATGACCTGTCGAATGATTATAAGCCTCACCATAACCGTGCTCTGTAATATAATCTCGCGCAACACGATCAATTTCGCTGCCAGAAATACCAGGTTTCACGGTTTCAATAGCATTTTCATTTGCTTGCAAAACAACATGATATATGGCCTTGAGTTCGTCACTAATTGGACCGACAGCAATGGTACGTGTAACATCTGATGTATAGCCATCAACATAGTAGCCAAAATCAATGGTTACTAATTCTCCATTCTCAATAACTTTGTCAGTTGCTTCACCATGAGGCAAAGCCGAACGATATCCGGATGCAACAATTGTATCAAACGATGCCTTTTCAGCACCATATTTTTTTTGCAAACGATCCAGTTCATTGGCCACTTGTCGTTCGGTCATACCTGGTTGAATAAGAGGTATTAATTCATTGAAAGCCTTAGTAGAAACTGCGGCCGCTTCACGTAATGCAACTAATTCAGACTCATCCTTCACCTCTCGCAAAGCTTCAATAGCTGAAGGTAATGCGTCAAATTCAATATCAGCTGGTAATAAGTCGTCAATATAATCATAAATATTGTATGGCAAGTCAGCTTCAAAAGCCAATTTTTTAATATGAAATTCTGTTACTGTAGCGATGGCCTCTTCATAATAAGAACGTGTTATTTTAAAATCAACGCCTTCTGGTAATCGATTTTTGTAATCTTCTTCATACCGTGAATCAGTGATTAAACGTGCATTATCTAAAGTCACTACAACTAGTCCATCACCAGTCCCACCGTCAAAACCGGTCAGATATTTCATGTTGATACCATTATAAACAATCAAAGCTTCCAGATCCATTTTTTTTAACAACTTTTGTAATTTTACTATTCGCATTTTAAAATAATTAGTCATGTACCATTAGTCCTTTTAAATAAATCAGTATCTTCATTATAGCACACCTATTTATGAGCTATTAGCTCGTTACTATTAATTTAAATACAACAAAAAAACCAGAAACAATTGTTCTGGTTTGTAATTTTGATTACTTTGCAGCAGCCAAAATTTCGTTATACTGTTCACGTGTGTAAACAGATACTTGACGCTTTTCGCGACCTTTACGCTCAAATCTAACAACACCGTCTGTTAAAGCAAACAAAGTGTCATCTCCACCCTTTTTCACGTTTACACCTGGATAAATATGTGTACCACGTTGGCGATAAATGATTGAGCCCGCTGTCAAATCTTGTCCATCAGCAACCTTAGTTCCTAAACGACGACCAGCTGAGTCACGACCGTTGGCTGAAGATCCGCCACCTTTGTGGTGAGCGAACATTTGTAAGTTTTCTTGATTCATCAACATAAGTCTATTCTCCTTTACAAGTAGTGATTACGCGATTGAATCAATCTTCACGCGTGTATATGGTTGGCGATGTCCTTGCTTGGTATGCATGTTCTTCTTGGCTTTATACTTAAAAGTAATAACCTTCTTTTGCTTACCTTGCTTTTCAATAGTACCTGAAACCTTAGCGCCTTCAACGAAAGGTGTTCCCACCTTACCGTCAATCAAAACAACTTGGTCAAAAGTTACTTTTTCGCCTTCAGCTGCATCCAACTTTTCAACGAAAATTGTATCACCTTCAGCGACTTTATACTGCTTACCGCCTGTTACAATAACTGCATATGCCATTATTGAATTCTCCTTATACTTAGACTCACCATCCCAGGCGGGCCAGCTCTAGTCTGACTCGTGCTTCAACCTGTTCTGAGTGGTTGTAGCTATGCTAACAACCTTTAAATTATACCAAAACTTTATTATCCCGTCAAGACAGCAAATTTCATTTACTATCGGATAATTCAAAATCAAATAAACTTAATCCTGTTTGTGTCCATCCGCTCGTATTGATACGCAAAATCTCAATCAAATCAGAAAGTAAGTCAGGCTGTGGTAAGTTCATGTCTTCTAGCAACCATTTAGCAATTAACGCCCAAAAACCACCAGTCACAATTTCCCATTGAAATGTCTGACGACGTCGTACTTTTTCATCATCCAATGTTGATAATTGTGCTTGCATTTGTGTTCTCATACGTGACATCAGGGCCGCAAAATAATCTTTATCCTTATTTAAGTTCAAAACAGCATTATAAAATGCTGCTCTTTCACTAACGGCTTGAATCATCTTGACTAAATTAAATTTGCCATGAATATGTTGTGTAAACTCTAACAATAACACGTTATTAACTTCAGAAATTAAGTGATCTTTGTTCCTATAATATTTATAAAATGTACCGCGCGTTACATTGGCACGTTTCAACAAATCAGTAATTGAAAAATCCGTTTGTGTAGTCAATAATATAATTGTTGTTTCTTCTATTATTTTCCTTGTCCGAATAACACGTGCATCTTCTTTTTCAGCCATAATTCCCTCAAGATTTACGAATAAGCACAGATTCATACCTATTCTTCATTTTTGGCACCGATCTTATAAATTGCTGACTCGATATTTAGGTCAGTTTTCATTTGAGTAACAATATCTGCACGTTGTGCTGAACTTTTGTTAATTGCGTTAACTGACATGGTGATAA
Organism: Leuconostoc carnosum; assembly: GCF_007954525.1. NCBI lineage: Bacteria > Bacillati > Bacillota > Bacilli > Lactobacillales > Lactobacillaceae > Leuconostoc > Leuconostoc carnosum. The sequence continues at coordinate 300,402 of NZ_CP042374.1, forward strand.
TCGTATTAAAGCCATTATGAAAACGTGAGGCAACACTACCATCGATATTGTAGTGCCCTTTTTTAGCCGCCTGCACGATTGTGACGATCCCTTGGCGACCATACAAAGCTTCACGTAAAGATTGCGCATCAGGTCCACTTAAATTGCTACTGTTATTTTTCACAATAGTGTCACTCGCTTTTTCAATCGTTACCATCGTTTTCGGTTTTGTATAATCAAAATCGCTTAGTGCAGTAATCAACTCATTAATATCTTGACGTGAATCTTCTAAATGACGATAATCTGTTTTTGGCATTGAAACGCCTGCATATTTTGGTTGTTGATTAAAAGTTGCAAACGCCGCGAGCAGTGCGATAATCACGACACCTAAAGCAATAAAAGCTTTTCTCATATTTTAAATTTCTCCATACTTTCCATATGTCTAGTATACTATGAATCCTAAATTTTAAAAACATGCAGTTTGGATCTTTAATATTCACAAAATATATGATAATATAGATAGAGTATTGCGTTGGTAGCTCAGCTGGATAGAGCAGCCGGTTTCTACCCGGCAGGTCGAGGGTTCGACTCCCCCTCAACGCATTTTAACCGTTTTATCAACTTTGTTGGTAAAACGTTTTTTTAGTTAAATGCATTGGTATGACTGGGTTTATGACTTGTCACCAGTGTTCTTTAGCTGTCATGAATAAGTACGTAAAAACAATATTAAGGCTACAAATAAAAATAACGTAATCTGTATTTAAGAGCAATTATTTTTCATAACGTATCATACTTTAGAGGTGATAATTATGAATAAGAAATCTGTAAACAACATGCTGCTAAAACACATTTTAACCGTTTTATCAACTTTGTTGGTGGAACGTTTTTTGTTTGTAAACATTGTTTTATCAATATTAGTAGCGCAATAATTCCTTAAATTAGCTAAAAATTAATATAAAACGACCCAACGAGTGAATTTACCCCAGCTACGGGAACTCAGAGCACTTATTTTTATGTAATAAAAAAGCACCCGTTAAGGTGCTGTAATTGCAAACTATTAGCTGACAACTACTATATACGTCAGCCCCTGGAATATACTTCAATTTAGATAAAAGAAGTATGGCGATTGTAAAATCACTGGGCTAACTAATATATTGTATCACTAATCTTGCCAAAAGTAAAATCAACTTATGTGAAATAAACCATACCAACCCTCAGCGTGCCGTACTGTTGGATACGAACAGATACCTATTAACTCGGTCCCACGAACTGAACTATTGCTACTTGCAGCAACACGTGACATTTCTAAGTCAATGGCTATCATTCTTGAATCAAACATTACCTGTGCGTTTCCTTCTTTGATTTTCAGGTTGTCACCTATATTTATTATGGTATATGGCGACCTCTTCTAATATTTTAATAACATGTAAGTGCTATACTTTACTGGTATTCCCTACTTGTATATCGTGTATCGCGTGAGTTCAATTCACGTCTCTCAAGTATGACTCTGAACTAAGCTAATAATCAGCTGAAATAATCATAAAATATCTTTTGCATAAAAACAGTCAAAAAATGGACGGCTAGACTATCCCCTATTAGATACATTATAATAACAAGGCAAGGCTTACAAATAAAAGCAACATTCATACACCACAAAGGAAAGATCACCATGAAATTCATTAACAAAAATACCATCATTACCATAGTGCCTATAATAGTTATTATTGGTATTATCTATAAAATAAATCAGCCAGTTAAACAAGGCTTGGACGCCAACAACAAAAATACTTCTAAAAAGATCCACTCTACTCGTTCACAAAGTGCTCTGTCTTCAAATAGTAGTTCATCGCATAATAATAATTCATCGAGCAGCAGTGCCACTGATGAACCAAAATTTTCAAGCGATAATAGTTCAAAAATTGGCTGGTCATCTAACAAGCAACACGAACTGTCATTGTTTATGGCAGAATGGCAATCTCGTATGAATCAATCATTCGTCGGAACTTACAATGGTCAACAACCAAATTACTATGGCCTCAAATTTCCAACAAGCATAACCAATGGGCACTTGAATGGCCATATTAAATTCAATGATATTACGACTGATGTTAAATGGTCTCCAGATGGTTCAGCCCACGCAACCCACAAGCTCGTGGCAATTGCTTCTGGAAAAATATCAAATGATAATTTTAACTTAGCACTATATTTCTTTGTTATAGAAAATAACCAGCCGATAGTTTATGTATCACAGACAACAAATGGCGATGATCTATATTTCTCTGAAACAAAAAATACTGATCTTCAAAATGGTTTCACTGATATCTTTAATGATTAAAAAATCTATTATTTGCCTTCTCCTTGGTATGATAGATTTTTTTGTTAATGCTATAATAGTCATAAAGTATCAAACGTTTAAGTTTTTTGTTTGAGATACACTATTGGTGCTAGAACTAAAGCAACAAGTTTTAGGAGATTATTATGGGACCATTAACATTGTTGTTTACTTTTTCTGTCCTAATGATGTCTATTTTAATTATTGGACTGATATTACATAATAAATATATGATCATTGGTGGTGTGATTGGTGTCATTATTCAGGTAGCAATCATTATTCTGTGGTGCTATTTTTGGTTCCCTTTTTACAGTTAACATTAGGCGAGTTCGTTGATAACTCAACACCAGAGTAACGCATCCCCCATTTTTAAAAATAAGTATGGAATAAATCAATTATTTTTTATCCTCAAATAATAAAAACACTACTAAAATTTAGTAGTGTTTTTTAATGTTACAATACCCTGTAACCCTTGTTGCTCTAAAAGTGAGCCTTAATCTTATAAATAGGTTGACCCTTGGCCATAAACTTCTGTTCATACTCTGTTTCGATATTACCAGCAACTTTATCTTCATCAGCATGTAAATCTAAAGTGAAATCTTCTGATGTCCAGCGCATGCCGTAATCCATAAAACTCACCATTGAATATTCAAATAAATGTCGGTTATCTGTTTTAAATTCAACTTCACCCGCTTCTGGTAAGATAGCCTCATATGACTGCAAAAAGCTTTTATAAGTCAATCGTCGTGATTCATGCCTTGTCTTAGGCCATGGATCTGAAAAATTTAAATACAGTTTTGAAACTTCGTTCTTTTCAAAATAGGTTTCTACACCATTCCCATTCCCATAGATATACCGTAAATTTGGTAACTTACCAACTGAATCAAAACTTTTACGTGCAGCAACGGCGACAGCCGTTTCTTGAATTTCCATCCCAATATAATTAATTTCTGGATGTGCGAGCGCCATGCCCAAGATGAATTGCCCTTTACCAGATCCAATTTCAATATGGATAGGCTGTTCTTGGTCAAACAACGACTGCCACTTTCCAATCTGTAAAGCCGCATGTTCTTGGTCAATCACGATGTCTGAATGATTAGTTAACCACTCTCCTGCCCAAGGTTTTGATCTAAGATGCATAATTAATCTCAACGTTGTCATAACCAATCAATTAGTCAGCACACTTTTAAATATTCAAAGTTTACTGCAAAAAATAATCGGATGATATTTCAACGTTCCTGCTTTCTTTTATTATTTTTGATTGCTTTTTTTATTACTAAATTGTCTGGGAATATATATATTATTTAAAAATACTATGATAACAGCTAAACTAATAATCGTCATACCAACTGCTTGTAAACCATGTATGATACTCGCTATGATCATAATTATAGTAGCTAGTGCCATCAATTGACCACTCAATAGTCGGAACGCTTTTTGCTTTGCTCTTATATCAATCGGTAATAGACGTGTCCACATATTTTTCTGTGTCTCATCATATAATGGTAACATTTGAAAAACAACTAAATAAACAGTCAATGCACCGACAATAGCAATTAACCAACTAGGTGCTGCTTGGAGCGCATACACCATAATGGCACCGACTGCTATCAAACGTAACACCAGTGGTAAAATTTCTACATCACGAGCCAATCGTGTAATATATAAACGATACATGACAGAACGATGTTTTGCAAGTTTGAAAACGACATAATCTAAGTATCGTCGACGTTTGATCGTCTTTGGTTGATGTGGTACATTGGCAAACATCGCATAAAAATGTAACACGCGTTGCTCATGTTTCTGGGCTTGTAAGTTGGCTTTATGCCAATCAATTCCAATCTTTGCGGCCATCCCTTGGCTAATGAAAAACATTTTAGCTATTATGACTGCCACTAGCAGCCAGCTAACTGTCAATACCAAAAGCCATTGAATCGATAGCAATAATATTATAGCTATCATAATCACCGGTATGCTGAACCTAAAAATGGAGATGTTCATCATCGGATGTGTCATGAGCCATGAATTAAACGATTGCCGTGTCTTAATCAGTAAACTATCACGCTCACCCAATAATGATAGCCACTTATAAGTCATGATAAAACCTGCTAGTAAGGCTAGTCGTGTCATATCACCATTATAAATTTTCCAAAATATCGGTATAATTGTAGCCATAAATATAATCTGCCACAAAAATGCATAACTACAACTCAGAATGACTGAATAGTTTAAATATTTTTTTATAATCAATTGATCGCTGCCTAACAAAAATAAACGATCTGCTGGTTTAAAATAGGTCACCAAATGTCCCATATTTAAGCCAATTACTAACCAAAGTGTATTAAATAATGCCCACCAAAGCTGATGCCAAAACTCATCTGACTGCTGTGTGACAAATAGTTGCCGGTAAGCCAATAGCAAACCACCAATAGCAATCATTAAGAATACAATAAAATGATCATTGAATAGTAAGCGTAAATACTTTAAATTTGTTCGTTGATTTCTAGCAAACCGCTGCATGAATAATTTATTCAACACCATCTGCTGACTCCTTTTGCATCATATCAAACAAATCATCTAGTTTAGCAAGTGGCAATTGATAGCTATCAGCTAATAATGTTGGTGTCCCAATGAACTGTACTTCACCATCACGAAGCACAACAAATTCATCCACGAACGCTGTTGCTGAACTAAGTAAGTGTGTCGTCATCAACACACTATCACCTTGATTAGCCTGTTGACGCATCAATTCAACAACATCACGTTGCGCCAAAGTGTCTAAGCCCAGAAAAGGTTCATCAACAATTAAAAGTGGTGCCTGTAACATAAATGCTGACACCAGCATGACTTTTTGACGCATCCCTTTTGAAAAATGAATTGGTAGCCAATGTAGCTTGTCTTCAAGACGGAAACGTCGGAGCAATGATAGAACATTCTCCCACGTCTCATCATCATCCAACCCATGCGCCGCTAACATGAGATGTAGATGTTCAGCTAATGTCAACTCATCATACAAAATCGGTTGCTCCGGAATATAAGCAATTTTTGATTTAAAAGCAGTTGGTTCTTGCACAATGTTAGTGCCATTCAGTACAATTGTGCCTGAAGTTGGCTGCAACTCACCAATAATATGATTCATTGTTGTTGATTTACCGGCACCATTCAAACCAATTAGCGCAACAATTTTACCGTTATCGACGTTAAATGACACGTTTTTTAAGATACGATTACCAGCATAACCGCCAGATAAGTTTTTTATTTTTAATCCCATACCTACTATTATAACAGGCTGGGCGCTTTATTTGATATAATAAAGATAGTACAATCATGAATGGGGATTAATTATGGATATTTTTGATAAAATTATTGTCGGTGAAATTCCAAGTTATAAAGTATACGAAGATGATGACGTTGTTGCTTTCTTAGACATTTCTCAAGTAACACCTGGGCACACACTCGTTGTACCAAAAAAACATGTGGATGATATTTTTGATTATGACAAGGATATTTCTGAAGCCGTGCTGCTTAAATTACCTATCATTGCACGTGCTATCAAAGCAAGTGATGACGACATCACTGGTATCAATATTCAATCAAATAATGGTACGTCAGCTGGTCAAACTGTTCGTCACTCACATTGGCATCTCATCCCACGTTATGATGATGACAATTTAAATGACAAACTCGCACCTACTATCGATAATAGTGCTAACTTCTCAGCGGAACAATATCAAACAATTGCTGACGCAATCGCATCACAATTCTAATTGAGGTATATAAATGAAAATTTTAGATAATATCAAAAATTTATCAGCTCAACTTAAAGAAATTAGTCGCTTACTTAATCAACTCAAAGCACAGCAAAAAAATTTAGTTGAGCAAGTTGATCAAATCAAAACTACAAGTGATGAAATTCAAGTAGAAATTGAAAAAATGAATTTCAAAAACAAGCCACACTTAGATCGTATCAAAGAAACAACAGAACATTTAAATGATCAACTATCTAAGTTTAAAGCGTAGTTGTTTATTTTGTGGTAGAATATTTAGAATACTAATCAGAAAAGGAAACAAGATATGCGTAAATTCATTTGGGGATTAATCGTCGTAATTTTTTGTGGCGGTCTTATCTTCCTTAGTTTAAATTCATCAAAAACTTTGATGACATCAGATTCAGGTAAAATTACAGAAAAACAATTCATGACTGACTTGAAGAAATCATCAGCTGGTCAACAAGAATTCGCTAACATGGTCATTAATAAGGTACTTGCAGAACAATATGGTACTAATGTATCAAAGTCGGACGTTCAAGATGCCTTTGATACACAGAAAGCACAGTATGGTGACGCGTTTAAATCGACACTAGCATCAAACAACACAACTGAAGAACAATTTAAGACAAGTATTAAAAATAATCTAATTGTTACCGAAGCGGTTAAGGCGAACTACAAAATCACTGATAAAGAAATTCAAAAAGCCTATAAAGATTACCACCAAAATACAACAATATCGATGATTACGGCTAAAGATGAAGCAAGTGCTAAAAATGCTATTGCCGATTTAAAGTCTGATAATAGTTGGGAAACTGTTTATAAGAAGTATACAACTGATAAAACATATGAAAAAAGCAATGGTCAGTTGCCAGCTTTTGACTCAACAAGTACGACTGTTGATCCAGCAGTACAAAAAGCTGCATTTGAATTAAGTAAAGTTGGAGACTATACAACTTCTCCCATTACCGGATCAACTGGTAGTTACTATGTCATTAAATTAGATAAAACAACTACAAAACCTAGTCTAAACAGTGTTCGTAGTAAACTGTCAGACCAAATTGTATCAAAATTCTTAACTGATCAAAAAAATACATCAAAGGTTCAAGCTATCATCGGTAAAGTCTTACGTAAAGAAAATGTTAATGTTAAAGATGCGCAGTTGAAAACTGCATTGAACACCTACCTTACTGCAGGTATTTCATCACCTGGTAAATAATAATACATAAAAAACGTAACCAAAATGGTTACGTTTTTTATTTTACTCTGATGATGATTTAAAGAAACGCCGGTTATCTAAACCAAAAATCCTGTCAGAAAATGAACCATCAGCCGTTTTTTCTAATGCACCTGTTATCATTTGAATGCTAGCATCCATCTCATCGATTTGATGCAAAATTTCTGCTTCCAATATATTGGGGCGTACAGGTGACCCATATTCTAACTGACCATGATGAGATAGAATGGTGTGTCGCAATATAACCATATCTTCTGATTGTAAATCAAAGTGTAATTCATTTGCTGCTAAAACGATTTGTTCATCAATCAGCGTGATATGGCCAATTAAACTACCAACAACTGTGTATTTTGTTGCAATCGGTCCAGATAATTCAATTACTTTGCCTAGATCATGTAATAACGCACCAGCAATCAGTAAGTCTTGATTCAGTTGTGTATACTGTGCTGATACGCTTTTGGCTAATTTCGCAATTGACAATGAGTGAAAAGCTAACCCACCTGCAAACGCATGATGATTCATTTTGGCAGCAGGATAACGTAAAAACTGATCATGGTAAACATTAAATAATTTACGTACTAACCGATTCCAAGTTGGGTTAGTAATCATCAGGATAAAGTCGTTCAGCTCATCATCCATGTCATCTTCTTTAATTGGTGCATGAGCCATAAACTCAGCTGGGTTGTCAGGTTCCCCAACACCGGACAGACGAATATTTGTAATTTGTACTTGTGGTTTATCTTGATATGAACCTCGTACACCCTGTAATTGTACAATCTTACCAGGTAATAATGTACTAATATGGGATTCAGTGGCATCCCATAAGTTCCCAGGTAAATCGCCTGAGCGATCTGAAAATACCATACTTAAATAAGTTTTTCCATTTTTAGTTAATCGTATATCAGCACTTTTAATTAGCGCAAAACTATCAATGTGCTCAGTATCTTGAAAATCTGTCAACAATTTAACCATAATATACTCCCTTTATAATGCTATTATTTGTTTAACATGTGGGTCTGAAAATGCTGTGGTAAAATAAAAAATTTGCTGTTGCTGCGCTATTTCTTGTAAAATATCTAGCATGATTGCTCGCCGATCATCATCAAAGTTAACAAACCCATCATCAATCAGCAAAGGGACTGACACAATATCTGCAATGACTTGACTTAAGGCTAATCTCAGAGCAACATAGAGCTGTTCTTGCGTGCCAGTTGATAGCTCACTTACACCAAACTTGTGACCATCTTTCTGTACGAGTGACAGATCATCTTTAACGAATTGTGTGTCAATATAATTATTTTGCGTTAACCTTGTAAAATATTGCGTAGCAATTTTTTGCATTTTTGGGAAACGATTTTGTGAGGCTGCTTGCAGCGCGCGATTAATCCAATCCACCGTCAATCTTTCAGCAAGATATTCACCAAACTGATCGTTTAACATCGTCTGTTCGTTAGCTAATTCTTGCTGTAAAGCTAAAAATTGGTCACTACTGGTGCGCTGTTGTTGTTGTGCTTGTAAATCTGATAACTGGGCTTGTTTAGTAAATGCAGCTTGCTGAGCTTGATTGTACTCTTTTTCTACGTTATCTAATTGTTCCTGCAAATCAGTAATACTATCAATTTGTTGTAATTGTTCCATCATCTCTGGCTTGATCTGTTGCATCATATCATTGAATCTTTGATTTTTACGCAACTGCGCTGTTGCTTGTTGCTTTAAAGCCATCAATGACTCACTATCTTGAACCTGATACTTTTTGAAAATAGCTTGCTTTGCAGTTGAATACTCTAACAGTGAGGATTGCATTTTTTGAATTTCAGTTAAAATTTGTTGTTGCCTTTGTGCAAATAGTAATTCGTTATTTTGTAAACGTAACTGCCATTGATCATTGCTATGCATTAATTGTGACATTGTCATTTCAAGGTCATCAGGGCGTACCACTATATTTAGAAAGTTAGTAATTGGTTCTAGTTTATTGACAAGCGTATCTCTAGTTGCATCAATATTAGCATCCAACTCACTAATCTGTTGCTCTTTCTGTAGCATTCTACGAATATCGGACTGAGCTGCGTTAATTTCCGTAATTGACAACATACCATAACGTTGTCGTATTTTAGACTGCTTATCTCGATGTTGTTTTAGAAAGAAATAACCGAGACCGGCTATGAGCGCAGCTAAAATTAAAGCTGGTTTGAAGATAAAATACATTACTGCGCCAAATAAGACGGCAACAATGATAATTATCAAGCCATAGTCTTTTTCAGATAGTGCATCTTTCTCACTGTCTGTTAGGGGCTTGGGTACCTCAATTTTAAAATTGGATCGTATACCATCAACTTCGTTGATTAAAACAGCACGTTCTTTTTCTAAATTTTGAAGGTGATGATTTTCAACTTCCAGATTTGCAATAGTTGACTGATCATATGGTGCTTGCTTATTTTTTGTCGATTGTTGTTGCTTTTCTTCATTAAGATTTTGCAAAGATTTTCGACTAGTTTCAGTCATAATTGCTAGACGCCGGACTTCATCAATATCCTCATCTGACACTAACGTAGTTTCAGAGGTCAGCGTCTCCCTCAATGCCATTGCTTTTTTATAAAGCGTATATTGTTGCATTAAATATTGTAAATTCTGCATTTTTTTTGATAAATCTAATATTTGAGATTGTTTCTTATTTAATGCTTTTTGTTGCAATTCGATATCTGATTGTCCATTTACATAATCCGCTACAGCATCATTTTTATCATGTAATGCTTCACTATTCTTCTCATAACGTCTTGTGGCTAAATTCAAAGGTCTTTTCCCTGTCGAACGCTGAGCAAATTGCTTATCAGCTTGCTTGACAACATCATTAGCCACATCAAGCCAACTTGTGCTACCCACAGCACCTATATTTAACAGTAGTTTTTGTAGTTCAATAGGTTTTAATTGAGCAATTTGTGCTAAATCGCGTTGGCTAAAATTAAAGATATCATCAAACGATGCCCTTGTTAACGGTAGTAATTGTTGTGATAACCATTCTTCCGGGTGTTCTATCACTATTTGACTAGACATATCTGTAATTGTCAATTCAGATTGTGTTCGACTAATGCGCGTAATTTTATAGTCATTTTGACTCACAGTAATAACTAAACTACCGCCATATTTGCTACCATCTTTAGGATCATATACATTATTTTGCCCTTTTTTTGTTGGAAAACCAAATAAAACGCCGATAATGAAAGCACGTAGCGTAGACTTACCAGACTCATTTTGACCAACAATCGCTTGAAAACCATCGGAAAAATCGAAGGTTTGCTGTGACCATCGTCCAAACCCACTAATTTCTGCTTTTTTGATTTTCATTATTCATCACGTGCCTTTCTAGCCTGCATAATTTGCCACATTTTCTCTTGTAACACGGCTTGTCCATCTTCACTCATGAAATACTCTCTAACAAAAACAGGTGCTTGATTCGATAAATAATCTGATACATTAAAATTTTCAAAAATTGATTGTAACGATGATTTCCAATATTTCTGATCAATATTGTCCTCAGCCAATACAGCTGTTGGTGCTTTTTTCAACCCAAGACGTACAACCCACAAATTATCTGGCAATTTAGCACGTACTTTTTCTAACGTTAACCCGCTTAACACGCGTTCAATCAATGTATTATTTAATTTTGCGGTAATATCAACTGAAAATAGTGTTGTTTTTTCTGTTTGATAATTTACAATTTGTGTGACTAAATCATCTTCATCAACCATTTCTGAAATGGTTAGATTTTCCCATATAACAGCTGCAACGGGTTTAAATTCGGGTATTAACTTATTGTTATGGCTAGTAACTAAATAATAACCTTTTGGTCCGACCTCTTTGCGATTTAATCCCTGTAAATTGCCCGAGTACCCAATAAAAGGCGAATCATTTAATGTTTGCCGAACGTGAATATGTCCTAAAGCCCAGTAATCATAGTTTTTGACTAACATATCATTAACAGAAAATGGCGCATATGCTTCACCGTCAACGCCAAGTGCACCATGATATAAGCCAATATGATAATCTGCTGCTATATCCTTAGGCGGGAAATTATCAATAAGTTGTTCTTTTTGACGTTGTGTTTGATAGCTAAAGCCTGTCAGAGCTATCTGTTCCCCACTGTTTAAAGATAAATACTTAGTTTCTATAGATTGTGCAAATATGTGAATGTTTTCCGGCCAAGGTAAATGTTTTTGCTTATTTGCCTCAAAATCATGGTTCCCAAAACTCAAATATACAGGTATCGCAGCAGCATGTAATCTCTCAAACTGTACACTCACCATTTCTTGAATCTGTGGTCCACTTTCAGATGAATTGTATAAATCCCCTGGAAATAATACAAAATCAACGTTTTCAGCAATAGCTGAATCAATCAACTTTTCAAAGGCTGTCAGTGTCGCATTTTGTATTATTGGTTTTAAATGCTCTGGTAATTGTTGATCTAATCCTAAAAATGGATTTCCTAGATGAATGTCGCCTGCATGGATAAATTTCATAACCAACCTCTAATTTTTGAACAAATGTTCGTTTAATGTTATTATACTGAAAATAAACCGTTTTCTCAACTTGTGAAACCCCTTACATATATGCTATTATAGAAGTAGTTTAACTAAGGAGACAATAAATATGGCAATCCACAAAATTTTGTTTGGTACGTATACCAAACGTCTATCAAAAGGTTTATATGAAGCAGAATTGGACACAGACAAAAAACAGCTTCAAAATCCAACTTTCATTGGTCAATTAACTAATCCTACTTATTTAGCCCTTTCAAAAGCTAATAAAATTTACGCTGTTGAAAACCGTAATGGTCAAGGCGGTGTAGTCACATTGGATAATGCAAAACGTCCTGTGGTTGAACTTGACGCCAAATTGACTGAAGGTTCCGCACCAGCTTATATGGGCATTGATGAGGACCGTCAACTGCTCTTTGCTGGATACTATCACCGCGGTACTGTTGAATCATATACTATTAATGCTGATGGCTCACTATCACTAAGTGATACTTGGCAAAACGAAGGCTCAGGTCCCCGACCAGAGCAAAGTTCATCACATATCCATTTTGCTAACTTAACACCCGATAAACGGCTAGTAGCGGTGGATCTAGGTAGTGACGAAATCATCACTTTTGATGTCACCGACAACGGTCAACTAACAGAAGACTCACGCTTTAAAACAGAAGAAGGTTTTGGTCCACGTCATATTCGTTTCTCACCAAACGGTCAGTATGCTTACGTGCTTGGTGAGCTTTCAAGCCTGTTAAGTGTCTTAAAGTACAACTCTGATGATGGTTCATTTGAGCATATTATGACTGCTTCGACAATTCCCTCTGATTGGACTGAACATAATGGCTCAGCTGCCCTACGTTTAAGCCATGATGGTCGCTTTATCTATGCTACTAATCGCGGTCACAATTCAATTGCTGTTTTCAAAATTGTTAATGGCGGTACCGAGATTGAACGTATTCAGCTCATTAGTACTGAAGGTGAATTTCCACGTGACATGAATTGGGATAAAGATGAAACTTTCTTAGTCGTTGCTAACCAGGACACTGATAATGTTTCATTATACGATCGAGATGAAACCACTGGTGAATTATCACTCCTACAAAAAGATTTTGCTATTCCAGAGGGCGTGCGCGTCACTTTTGAATATTAATTTTAAAATATTATTGTTCGCTATCAAATAAAAAAAGTAACTAACCAAATAATTTGGTCAGTTACTTTTTTATATTACCAAAACTGTTTTTAACTGAGTTTTTAGCATCAATGATTGTATCTTTTTCTGCTCTACAAGTCATTCTACTTCTTTAGTTGGCACAATCATAACCCATTCCACTCAGATTTTTGAGATACGCCACTGGTTCATGAAACATTAAAAACAGCCTACTCTAAGTCAACATTTATGAGACTTACATCTCATACAACGTTTCCATTACGCTCAAACTTGTCTGCTAAACCAATGCTCAACGCATCCATTTGCCACTATTTAGTTCAAGCTTCGAGTAAACTGTCATCGGATTGAAAGAAATCCATTCCAATCATCGTCAAGAATGATTGCAACAACTTAAGTTGTTATGAGGACTTCCCCCTAACCTATGTCTATAGTATAACATCTATAATTTATATTTGCAAGCGCTTACAATATAAAAGCACTCTCACTAGATTAAAAGTGCAAATGATTCAACGACTTCCTATTACTTTAGTCTTGAAATGATATCACAGTTGGATTAGTCCGAAATGACTCAACTAAAACAGATTGGATATCTAGTCTAATAATTACTTTGTTATTGAAATTATCTGCTAGTTCTTTTATCTCACTGTGCTTCACGATCTCGTCTTTTAGGGCATCATTTTCAAGTACTGTTGGCATAATATTATTAGAACTTATCCTTATACCCGTTTCTTTGTCAAACCACGTTGTTAAAGAGACTTTTTTAGTATCATGGATGTTCTGAACACGTTTTGATTTTTTATCAGTGACCACATACCAGACATTTTCTTGCTGTTTTGACTGTTTGAAAGTTAGAATACTTGATGTCATCACCCCATCATTTGAAAGCGTTGATAGAATTACAATGTTCTCTAACTTTTCTAATGCTGATTGGAAAGCATGCTGTTGATTAGTATTGGTGCTTAAACTAAATTTCTTTTTTTGCTTCATAATCGTTAAAGCAGTTAATGGCACAATTAAAATAATATAACCGATAACAGTTAAAATAAGCGATTGATAAAAATAGCCTTCAACACCAATCACTTTCACACAGTACATTGCAACAAATACTGTTATTAAAAAAATAATAAACAATTGAATAAACCTTTTTGCATACATTATCATACTCCTCCACTTCACAATGTAAATACTATCATACTTTCTCTAAATATAAAATATCATGAAAAAAACTAAATAAAAAAGTCAGTCCTAATATTTATTAGAATTGACTTTTTTATGAATTAAAATTGAAGTTGTACCCAAGAAATATTTTTCTCTCTATATGCGAAAAGAGTATACCAAAGGAGATAGCGGGATTTGAACCCGCACACCGCCAAAAGCGGCTCGACGGATTTCGAGTCCGTTGCAGTACCAGATTGTGCCATATCTCCATAATGAAGAACAAAAATGTCCTTCAATACATGTTAAATTTAGTTAGATGCCTTACGACGTTTAGCTGACTTTTCACGTTCTGCTGTGTTCAAAATTGCCTTACGGATACGTACGTTTTCAGGCGTTACTTCAACGTATTCATCATCATTCAAAAATTCTAAACTAGCTTCCAAATTCATCAAACGAGGTGTCTTGATTGATGAAGTTTGGTCTTTGTTTGATGAACGAACGTTTGATTGTGGCTTTAACTTTGTCACGTTAACAGAAATATCATTGTCACGTGCATTCATACCAACAATCATGCCTTCATAAACATCAACACCAGCACCGATAAACATTTGCCCACGATCTTCAACACCCATAATCGCATAGTTTGTAGTTGTACCTTGAGTAATTGAAACCAAAGCACCATTACGACGACCAGGCTCCCAATTACGAACAACTGGGCGGTATTCAGCATAAGTATGGTTAAAAATACCATAACCACGTGTTGCTGACATAAATTCAGTTGAATAACCAATTAATCCACGTGAAGGTGCCATATATGTCAAACGTGTTTGACCATTACCAACTGACTCCATGTTTTCCATTTCACCTTTACGTTGGTTCAATGAATCAATAACAGTTGATGCATATTCATCGGGTGTATCAATTTGTACAGATTCATAAGGTTCTGACTGTACACCATCAATCTCACGATAGATAACTTGTGGACGTGAAGCTTGTATTTCGAAGCCTTCACGACGCATTGTTTCAATCAAGATTGACAAATGCAATTCACCACGTCCTGATACTAACCAAGCCCCAGCTTGACCTATATCTTCAACACGCAAAGATACATCAGTATGCAATTCACGACGCAAACGATCTTCAATTTGGCGAGCCGTAACAAACTTTCCTTCACGACCTGCAAAGGGACTGTCATTTTGACGGAAAGTCATTTGCAAAGTTGGTTCATCAATACGTAAGATTGGTAGTGGATCTGGATGTGCAGGATCTGCAACAGTTTCACCAACTGAAATATCATCCATACCAGAAACAGCAATCAAATCTCCAGCCTTAGCTTCATTAATATCAACTTGATCCAAACCAATGAATCCAGCTAATTTAGTAACACGGAATGATTGCGTTGTACCGTCAAGCTTCAACACTTCAACGTTATCACCCATCTTGATTGTGCCACGTTTAACACGTCCAATACCGATACGACCAACAAAATCATTATAGTCCAACATAGCAACTTGGAATTGTAATGGTTCATCAGAATTATCAACAGGTGCTGGGATTGTTTCAAAGATCTTGTCAAAGACGGGCTTCATTGTGTGTTCTTGATCTTCAACTATTGGTGACAATGATGATGTTCCATTCATAGCTGAAGCAAAAATAACTGGGAAGTCTAAGCGTTCTTCATCAGCACCTAGTTCAATAAACAAATCCAAAACTTCATCGACAACTTCTGATGGACGTGCACCAGGACGATCAACTTTGTTAACCACCACAATTGGTGTCAAGTTCTGTTCAAACGCTTTTTTCAAAACGAAACGTGTTTGTGGCATGGTACCTTCAAAGGCGTCCACAACCAACAAGACACCATCAACCATACCCATGATACGTTCAACTTCACCACCAAAATCAGCGTGTCCAGGTGTATCCAAAATGTTGATTTGCTTGTCTCCAACCTTAACGGCTGTGTTCTTTGACAAGATGGTGATACCACGTTCTTTTTCGATATCGTTTGTATCCATTGCACGATCACCCAATTCTTTGCGTGAGTCCAATGTATCTGATTGTTTTAAAAGTTCGTTAACCAACGTCGTCTTTCCATGATCGACGTGGGCAATGATAGCGATGTTACGAATATCTTCGCGATTTGCCAATTTCCTAGTGCTCCTTTAATTTAATGCCACTTATCTCATAGTAAAAGCTAGGGTCAGTTGCGCCCTAGCTTTTATGCAACGCTAAAATATCACGATGCGCACGATTTGTAGCCACTAATACTATGTTTGATGATAACATATCTAATGGTTGTCCGTCAATATCTGAAACGGATAAACCTAATGTTTTTGCTAAAACTTGACCAGCAGCAAAATCCCATGGCATCATTTTAGACGAATAGCCGACAGCTTGACCTCTAATCACACGAATGAAGGACGGTCCAGCAGCACCTATCACGCGATAACCTAAAGCTGCCTTCGCAATATGATCGTACCCAAACATACCGTAAAGTAGCCGAGCGCCACTGAGTAATACGATGCCTTGAGCAAGCGATTCATCCATAGGAGGCGTTAATCGTAATTGATTAGCAAAAACACCAATTTCCGGTCCACCATGATACACTGTATTATTGACAACATCTAAAATCCACCCTAAAACTGGCTGATTATCAATATACAAGGCAATCATAATTGCAAATTCTTCACGTTCTTTCACAAAATTCATTGTGCCATCAATCGGGTCAACAAACCAAACATGCCCTTTCATATCGCGTTGCTGATCACCAAAACCTTCTTCACTCACAATGTGTGCCTCTGAATCATAAGCACGAATTTTTTGATTAATCAACTTTTCATTGGCACGATCCACATTTGTGACTAAATCACGGACGTCACTTTTTGTTCCAACAGTTAATTCATCTTGCATAGCAGCAATTGTTTTTGTTCGTAATTCTTCAAGCCATAATAATACTGTCTGATCAATGTCTTGAATTTCAAATCGGCGTAAAGTCATCCGCGTACCTTATCTTTTGTTGTTTGTTGGGCGAGTTTCATCGTTTGATAAATACTATGCCCCGTTTGCCGCTCAAAATTTTTATCAAATTGTTTCTGCTCACTTTTTGAAACAATGACATCACGAAAAGCCTTATAACGTGACATTAGTGTTGCTTTTGAAACACCAGTTTCATACACGTTAAGTACACTATCTACAAAATTTGAGATTGTTACTATATCTTCAGTGGTCCAATTGCCATCAATTGGTAATGTATAATTTTCATTCATACTTCTATTTTAACATGTTGTTTAGTTTGATATACTAATAAATGAGGTGAAAAAAAACATGACAATTAGATTTACAATGGACAAGATAACACGCGATGGGGATCCTGTGTTACGTCAAATAGCAACAGAAGTTAAATTCCCACTAAGTGACGAATATGCACAACTAGCCAAAGATATGATGACTTATCTTGTTGTTTCGCAAGATGACCAAAAAAATGAAAAATACGGTTTACGCCCTGGTGTTGGACTTGCTGCCCCACAAGTCGGTTATTCATTAAAAATGAGTTCAGTCTTAATCCCGGCATTAGATCCACACGAGCACGATGAAGAAACCCCCTATTTTAAAGGTACTATTTTCAATCCTGTCATTATTTCAGAATCAGTGAAAAGAAGTGCGTTGGAAGTCGGTGAAGGTTGCTTATCCGTTGATGAAGATATCCCTGGATTTGTTCCCCGCGCCAATCGTATTACAGTCCGCTACCAAGATGAAAGTGGTGACACACATACCATTAAGTTAAAGGATTACCCAGCTATTGTGTTTCAACATGAAATCGATCATCTGCATGGCCACTTATACTATGACCATATTGATTTAAAAGCCCCTTGGCAAGTCAATGATGATACAAAATATATAGATTAACCAAAAAAGCAGTTACCAACTAAGTATCTGCTTTTTATTTAGCATTAATTATAGTTAATTTTTATAATATTGATAGTCTTGACGTTGTGCAAATTGTTATAGACTAAAAATCGGTGTCTCAGGCAACATAAACGCCCAAAAAACCGATTTTCTAACTTTACAATTTATCAAAGAAACTTTTCTTTTTTGTGCCATCAGTTGCTTCTTGGAATGCTTCCAAAGCCTTCTTCTGACCCTTGTTTAACTTAGTTGGTACATCAATTTTGACAATAATATACTGATCACCGTTTCCAGTACCACGTAAGCGAGGTGCTCCCTTGCCACGCAAGCGGAATCGTGTACCAGTTTGTGTTCCAGCTGGTATCTTTAAACTAACATCCCCATGAACTGATTTGACTTGAATTTCATCACCTAATGTAGCGCTGACAAAATCAATCTTCTCTTCTAAGTAAATATCTGCGCCGTCACGTTCAAATCCATCTTTAGATGGTGCAACTTGGAAAACAACAAACAAATCACCACGTGGACCACCGTTAGCACCTTCTTCACCTTGACCAGCAAGACGCATTTGTTGACCAGTTTCAACACCTGCAGGTACGGTAACTTCAATTTCATGAGCACCATCACCACGATTGAACTTGATTGTGTCTTTCTTACCAAAAATAGCTTCTTCAAAGTTTAGACGCATGCGGTACTGTAAATCTTGACCTTTACGCGGACGATTAGGATCAAAACCGCCACCAAACATTTGGCTGAAAATATCACCCAAATCGGAAAAGTCACCAAACCCGCCTTGTTGCCCTTGCTGATAGCCACCAAATCCGCCTTGTCCACCAAAACCACCATTGGCTCCTGCTGGTCCAAATTGGTCATATTGCGCACGCTTCTGTTCTTCACCAAGCGTTTCAAAGGCTTCTTGTACTTCTTTATACTTTTCCTCTGCCCCTGCTTCATGGTTTAAATCGGGATGGTACTTTTTAGATAACTTACGATAAGCTTTTTTAATTTCATCTTGCGTCGCATTCTTATCAACACCAAGACGCTCATAATATTCTGTATTGTTCAATTACCCGCTCCTTTTAAATTATGTACACAAACCGCATTCAGTGGCGTGCGGTTTGTTTAAATAGATTAAACTATTAAATTACTTCTTGTCTTTATCAGGATCAACTTCTTCAAAATCACCATCAACCGTATTATCATCAGCTGACTTAGCTTCACCTTCAGCACCTTCTTGTGGTGCTGCTTGTTGATATAACTTCATAGCTAATTCTTGTGCTACTTTTGCTAATTCATCTGATTTAGCCTTCAAGTCTGCCAAATCAGCATCTTCAGCAACTGCTTCTTCTTTAGCTTTCTTCAAAGCTTCCAAAGCGTCTTGTGTAGGCTTTTTATCGTCATCACCCAACTTGTCGCCAACTTCTTCTAATGTTGCTTCTGTAGAGAAGATCAATTGGTCAGCTTCGTTACGTATATCAACAGCTTCCTTCTTCTTTGCATCAGCTTCTTCATTAGCCTTGGCCTCGTTCATCATTGCTTCGATTTCTTCATCTGACAAACCACCAGCAGCTTGAATGGTAATCTTTTGTTCTTTTTGCGTACCCAAATCTTTAGCAGAAACTGATACAATGCCGTTACGGTCAATGTCAAATGTTACTTCAATTTGTGGTACACCGCGCTTAGCAGCAGGAATATCTGATAATTGGAAACGACCCAAAGTCTTGTTATCAGCAGCCATTGAACGTTCACCTTGAAGCACGTGAATATCTACGGCTGGTTGATTGTCAGCAGCAGTTGAGAATACTTGTGACTTTGAAGTAGGAATTGTTGTGTTACGGTCAATCAATTTAGTGAACACACCACCCATTGTTTCAATACCTAATGACAAAGGTGTTACATCCAAAAGAACAACATCCTTAACATCACCAGTAATCACACCACCTTGTACAGCAGCACCCAAAGCAACAGCTTCATCAGGGTTAATTGAGTGGTTAGGTTCCTTACTTGTCAATTTCTTGACAGATTCTTGAACTGCAGGAATACGTGTTGATCCACCGTTCAAAATCACTTCATCGATGTCTGAGAATGATAAACCAGCATCCTTAAGCGCCTGCAATACAGGTTGTTCAGCTCGCTTAATCAATTCAGCAGTTAATTCATTGAACTTTGCACGTGACAATGATGTTTGTAAATGCAATGGTCCTTGTTCACCTGAAGCAATAAATGGCAAATCAATTTGTGCTTCATTGGCTGAAGACAAAGTCTTCTTTGCTGACTCAGCAGCATCCTTCAAACGTTGCAATGCCAACTTATCATCTTTCAAATCAACACCATTTTCTGATTTGAATTGTTCAGCCAAGAAGTCAATAATCTTATCATCAAAATCGTCACCACCCAAGTGTGTGTCACCATTTGTTGACAAAACTTCAAAGACACCGTCCCCTAATTCAAGTATAGAAACATCAAATGTTCCACCACCTAAATCATAAACCAAGATTTTTTCATCTTTGTCTAACTTGTCCAAACCATATGCCAAAGCAGCAGCGGTTGGTTCGTTAATAATACGTTCTACTTCCAAACCAGCAATCTTACCGGCATCTTTAGTAGCTTGACGTTGTGCATCGTTAAAGTAAGCTGGTACTGTAATAACAGCCTTTTCAACCTTTTCACCTAAATAATCTTCAGCATAACCTTTAATGTATTGCAAAATCATTGCTGAAATTTCTTGTGGTTGGTAATCTTTACCACCAGCACTAACCTTATATCCTGCTTCACCCATGTGTGACTTGATAGAAATAATTGTATCTGGGTTGGTAATCGCTTGTCGTTTAGCCACATCTCCAACTTGGTTTTCGCCATTTTTAAATGACACAACTGATGGTGTTGTACGACCACCATCTGGGTTTGTGATAATCTTTGGTTCGCCACCCTCAAGGACAGCAACTGCTGAGTTCGTTGTTCCTAAATCAATACCGATAATCTTTGACATGAATATATTCTTCCTTTACTTTTTTAATCGAGTTTAAGCTTTTTAAGGTGTAGTGCGTTGCGCTGAATCACCATGATTATTAATGATATGCTGACGTTGATTTACTTTGCTACCGCAACCATTGCAGGACGGAGAACACGATCTTGCAGGATATAACCCTTTTGCAAGACAGAGGCAATAGCATCTGATTCAACTTCATCTGTTTCAACACTTTGAATGGCTTGATGCTTTGTTGGATCAAATGTTTCCCCAACTTGACCTGTTTCAGAAATACCATTATCTGTTAACGCTTGAACCAAAGTTTTAAGTGTCATTTCAACACCAGTTTTAATTTGCTTAGTAACAGCATCGTCTGCTTCGACTTGTAAAGCACGTTCTAAGTTATCTACGGCTGGCAATACTGCAGTAGCCAACTTCTGTCCCTCATATTTACGCATGCTTTGTAACTCACGCGCATTGCGTTGCTGAATATTTTGTATTTCAGCTTGTGAACGGAGTAGCTTGTCTTCTAATTCTGATATTTTTAATGTCAACTCATTAATTTTTTGTTCTTGCGGATCAACGTCTTCTTTTAATGCATCAACGTCTGATTCATTTTCCTCGATGACCACATCTTCATTAACAACTGCTTCATCTTTTATTTCTTCTTGACTTTTATCTGCCACGTAAGTGACCTCCTAATTTATGTATATTCAATCATTTTCTGACTCAATGCTTCACCAAAAGCATCCATAAGCAATGTATGATGCGCATATGGCATGCGAATTGGTCCGAGCAAAGCAATGATCCCCTCACCTTGATTAGGGACGGTAAATGCTCTTGTCATTAAGCTAAACGGTTTGAGTAATGGTTCCCCAATCTCAGAGCCAATTTTTACTGTAACGCGTCGTCCGTAAGTCGGTGAAACTCTGCGTATGCCGGAAGCCGATGTTAAAAACTCTAACAAACGCTTCAAATCTTTCGTTTCGACATCGTCATCACTAAAGTCCAAAACATTCAACCGACCACCAATATGCACATTATCACCAATTGATCGTGCCAGCACATCACCAAACAGTTGTAAAAAAGCTGCAGGTGTTTCAATCACACGACTCATTTGCGTCGGCAGCTCATCTGATTGCATCATTCGTAAAACTTCCAATACAGGCTGCCCTGTCATCTGATCATTAATGTATTTCACCATACCATCTAAAGATGCCACAGCGAGTTCACGTGGTAACTTGAAAGTCTGACTCGTAACTTTACCATCATTGGTCACCAATACCGCGATCAACTGCTGGTTTTCTAATGGCACTAAACGAAAACCTGATACTTTAACCCCGGAACGCTTTGGCTTTAAAATTAAAGCTGTCGCGCCAGTAAAATCAGATAACGTTCTGGCTGATTCATCAAGTAAATCATCAATTTCATGGAAGTTACCGCGAAACGACTGCATGACCATCACAACATCTTGCTGTGTTGCATGACGTGCCAACATTAAATTATCTAAATAGTATCGATAACCTGATCGTGACGGTACACGTCCAGCTGAAGTATGCAGTTTTTTGATAAGCATCTCAGATTCTAATGCTGCCATCTCGTTACGAATGGTTGCCGAACTAACTTTAATATCTAGTTGTTCTTGTAGACTCTTTGACCCAACTGCATGCGCCGTCTGCGTATACTCATAGATGATGGCATTTAAAATCAACTTTTGCCGTGCTGTTAGCATACCATCACCTCCATTTATATTAGCACTCTTTGCATCTAACTGCTAACAGTTATTATGATACACCTTTTTCAAAATAACGCAACCCTTTTTAGCACTCTTTTTATATGAGTGCTAAATAAAAAAGCACTCAATCATTGTTGCGTGCTTTTAAAATATTGACGTGTCGCTATTTCGTCCTGTTTCAGTTGTTCAATTAAACCATCAATGCCAATAAACTTAACTTCACCACGAAGATAATGATGCCAAGCAATCACTACTTCTTCACCATAAATATCTTGTTTAAAATCTAATATATTAATTTCTACAGTAATTGGATGTTCGTCACCGAAAGTAATATTACGTCCGATACTGGCCATACCCATATACCAAGTATCTGAAATTTTTACCTTTACGGCATAGATACCTATGCCAGGTAACCACTCTAATTCAGGCGTTTTGACATTGATAGTGGGGAAACCTAACTCTCTACCACGCGCTTCCCCATGAACTATCAGACCAGTCGTTGTATAAATACGTCCTAATTGTCGGTTAGCTTTATCAACATCATGTTGTTCTAAGGCACAACGAATCATCGTTGAACCAATTTTTTGATTACTGTCAGTAAACTCCGGCACTTGAACCACATCAAATCTCTGCTGAGCATAGTCAGATAAACGATCCATATTAGATATATCTGGATTACCGCCATATAAATGATCAAATCCAGCAACAACAATGATTGGGTTAAGGCGCATCACAACGTCATCTACAAACGTCTGTGGGGATAATTGTGCTAATTGAGATGTAAATTGCATAACATACATAGTATCGACACCAAGTTCCGTAAGCAAAGCTGCTTTTTGAGATAGCGTCGTTAAATAACGTAAGGGTTCAGTCAAAGTTTTAAAGACAACTACTGGATGTGGGTCATATGTCAGTACGGCTAGAGGCACGCCCAATTGATTAGCTGTAGTCTTTGCGCGTTGAATAACAGCCTGATGTCCACGATGAACACCGTCAAAAAAACCCATTGCAACAACTTGTCGAACCGGCTTTTGAAAATTTTTAATTGGATAATGTAATTTAACGATTTTAGTCATTTTTATTCATTCGTAAATACGTAGCGAGAGCGCCACACATTTTGTTCCCTATCATAAGCATATACTGCCTTAAGTTCACCATGATAAACAAGTTGCAAATAATCATTACTAGGTTCCCATTGGCTAATCTTCTGACCATTTTTAACCGCAAACCATTCGTCATCAGACAATGATTTTATTGGCCATGTGAGTATATCTTGAATGGATATAATATGTTGCAATAGTTCTTCACGTGATAATGTTTTTAACGATTCCAAGGTTATAGCGTCTTCTTGAGTAATACCACTGCCCATTGTGCGCGTTAAACTAGTCATTGTCGCCGGAACGCCTATTTTCTTACCAACATCAACAGCAAGCGTACGAATATATGTCCCTTTTGATACAGTAGCTTCAAAGTTAAATAGCTGGCGTTGATCTACATAGATCACATCAGATGTCCGTTTAAAATTATAAATAATGGCATCACGAATTGGCCGATCAACGCTTTCTCCAGCACGTGCATATTCATATAATCGCTTACCATTTACTTTTACCGCTGAAAACATGGGCGGTGTCTGTTTAATATGTCCTTGCAGCTCTGCAATAGCTTCATCAATCACCCGATTGGAAAATGGTGTTGTGATGGTTGTCTCTTCAACCACCTCGCCGTCCAAATCTTCCGATTCCGTTGCAAAACCCAACGTGATTTCACCAATATAACGCTTTGGACGAGTTTGTAGCTCATCAATTAATTTAGTTGCCTTGCCTAATGCAACCACTAAAACACCATCAACATTTGGATCTAATGTGCCTGCATGTCCAACTCTTCGTTGGCCAATTGCTCGACGTACTTTGGCTACAACATCAAATGATGTCACACCTTTCGGTTTATCAATGACAATGATACCATCAATTATATTACTTGGATTCATTAACAACCTCTTGATTTTGCCAAACATTTTGTCCGGCATATACTGCACCATATCGTACTCGCGGTATCACATTTTCTTCAAAAATAACATAAACTGTTGCATTGCTATTTTTGGCGCTAATTGTACCAATCATATCGCCAGCATGTAATTGTTGTCCGTGACTATACAGCGCTAAACGTGCGTTGTCAGTATCATGCGTCACAACACTCACTACGACTTCAGCGTGATTAACACTTTTAATTGTTAACATATTTTTTTTAGATTCAACAACGATACCTGACACTGGTGACAGAATAGTATAACCATTTGGTAACATCATAAATCCATTTTTACTATGGATTTGGTCATTTTCATCATCAATTTTTTGTAACTGACCGGTAACAGGTGCTACTATAACCGTTAATTCGGATTGACGTGAAATTTGAACAGCATTAATTTGCCCAGTTGTTCTCAAATTTCCGTATTGACTTTTTCTACTGAATAAATTTTGCCACCAACTCATATATTCCTCTTAATTATCTCTACGTAATTGATCGATGTATGTCGATAAACGATGTATGCCTTCGTCAAGATCCGCATCTGATGCTGCATATGAAATTCTGATATATGCCTTCGCTGCCTCACTAAAACCAGAACCTGGGATAACCGCTACCTTACCTTCTTGTGCTAATTTTAACGCAAAGGAATCGCCATCCTCACCTAAATCTGCTGGTAATTTAGCAAAAAGGTAAAATGCACCTTGCGGCGTAACCACATCAAATCCTAACGCTTGCAATTTTGGCACAACGCGGTCTCGACGTGCTTTATAAACTTCACGCATAGTTAGCGGTGTGTCCGTCACATCTCGTAACGCAACTAATGCTGCATCTTGAATAAATGTCGGAATTGCAAAAGTTAGCGTACCGTGAACTTTTTGCATTTCCGCAATGACATTAGCTGATCCTAAAATGAAGCCAACACGATACCCTGTCATAGCATGTGATTTAGATAAGCCGTTAATATAAACAGTTTGCTCAGGAATAATTTCAGCAAATGAAACGTGTTCTTGATCATAGGTCAAAACTGAATAGATTTCATCAGATATTACCCAAATATTATGTTTGACAAATACTTCAGCTAAAGCATGAATCTCATCTCTTGAATAAGTGACACCAGTTGGATTGGTTGGATAATTCATCAAGATTGCGCGAACTGGCACAGTAGCTTGTGCAACAGCCTGATCGACCATTTCTGGTGTCAATTTAAAATGACTTTTAGTTGTATCAATCGTAATTTTAGTGCCATGAGCCAAGCGTAAGGATGAAAAATATGGACCATAGGTTGGTTCAGGTACTAGTAAACCGTCATCCACCCCAAGTAACGTATTTAAAACAACATTAATAGCTTCACTTACACCAAGTGTTACAATCACATTATTCTCATCTTGATAATTTAAATGATACGTTTGATTAAAGTATTTCACAGCTTCTAAACGTAAGGCTAATTCACCTTGACTCTCGGCATAATGTGAACGATTGTTAGTGATTGCATCTGTGGCTGCTTGCTTAATACGGTCATCAACATCAAATCCCGGTTCACCCAATGTCAATTTTAAAACACCAGGAATATCACGGACAGTTTGTTGAAAATTTAGTAGTTTATCTGGTGCCATATTAGTAATTATTGGGTTTAAAGGTTGATTTGAGCTAGTCATATTTGAAATCCTTACTTTTACTTAAGTTTAATGTATTTCCATTTTAACACAAAAAAGCGCTACACTTTGATTGTAGCGTTAATTCATTCACAATTTATTAATTTTCAGAATGCAACTTGCGAATTAAGTCTTCAATATGGTTACCATATTGAACTGACTGATCACGAACAAATTTCAACTCTGGTGTCTTATATACTGTTAATCGTGCCCCTAATTCTTTACGAATAAGGCCATTTGCAGCTTCCAATCCAGCTTGAGCTTTTTTACCATCACTAGCTAAATCCGATAAGATTGAATAATAAACTGTAGCAATCTGCAAATCGCCAGATAATTCAACACTTGTAACGGTGACATCTTGCACGCGCGGATCATTAATCCGCTTTAGCAATAAATCAGTCACATCACGTTGAACTTCTTGTGCTAGACGACCTGCACGTTGTGGGTTAGCCATGGTGTGCCTCTTTCTTTATACAAAAGTTATCTGTTATAGTGTCTAAACAAACTAGGTAACTATTACTTGCATATTTTTACCACATACAAGATTAATTACTTCACTTTTACTTCTTCCATCACATAAGCTTCTACAGTATCATCGACTTGAATATCGTTGTACTTTGAAACTGTGAATCCAAATTCAAATCCCATCTTAACTTCATTGACAGAATCTTTTCCACGTTGCAGCGAAGCGACTTCGCCATCATAAACGACAACACTATCACGGATGATACGTACTTTGGCTTCTTTAGTGATTTTACCTTCTTCAACCATTGCACCGGCGATAATACCAACCTTCGAGAACTTAAAGAGTTCTTTAACGACAACAGTTCCAATAATCTTTTCTTCGTAAACTGGTTCCAACTGTCCCTTCATAGCCGCTTCAACATCGTCAATAGCGTTATAAATAACATTGTAGAATCGCATATCGACTTTCTCAGAATCAGCTTGAGACTTTGCCAAAGATGTTGGACGAACATTAAATCCAATAATAATAGCACCAGATGCTTCAGCTAACGTTACATCTGATTCGTTAATTGCACCCACAGCTGTGTGGATAATATCTACACGTACACCATCGACTTCAATTTTCTTTAATGAACCAGAAAGTGCTTCTACAGAGCCTTGCACATCAGCCTTAACAATTACTGGCACTGTCTTCATAGCCTTTTCAGACATGGTGCTGAATAATGTGTCCAATGTAACAACTGAACCAGAATTACGAACCGCTTCTTGAGCTCGCTTGGCACGTTCTTCACCTGCAGCACGCGCTGTCTTTTCATCCGGCATGATAATAAATCGATCACCAGCTTGTGGTACATCATTTAATCCAGTAATTTGTACAGGTGTTGCTGGCAAAGCCTCGGCAAGTTCGGTACCGCGCTCATTAGTCATTGTACGCACACGGCCATAGGTATTACCAACAACAATTGGGTCACCTACATGCATCGTTCCTTGTTGAACCAATACTGTTGCAACGGGACCACGTCCTTTGTCCAAACGTGCTTCAACAACTGAGCCACGTGCTGGCATATCAGGATTAGCCTTTAATTCAAGAACTTCAGCTTGCAACAAAATCATTTCAAGTAATTCATCAACATTTTGGCCAAACTTAGCTGAAATCTTAACAAAAATTGTATCACCACCATATTGTTCAGGTACCAAATCATATGCCATCAATTGGTTCATGACCTCGTCAGGATTTGCACCTGGCTTATCAATTTTGTTAACAGCTACAATAATTGGTGTATGTGCTGCCTTAGCATGATTAATTGCTTCAATAGTCTGTGGCATAACACCATCATCAGCAGCAACCACTAAAATAGTTAAGTCAGTAACATTAGCACCACGCGCACGCATTTCTGTAAAGGCAGCGTGCCCTGGTGTATCCAAAAATGTGATTGTCTTACCATTTAGTTGTGTTTGATAAGCACCAATATGTTGTGTAATACCACCAGCTTCACCTTCTGTAACGTGTGAGTTACGCAAGTAATCCAGCAAAGTTGTCTTACCGTGATCAACGTGACCCATAATTGTTACAACAGGTGGACGTGATACTAACTTACCTTCATCGATGTTTTCATCAATGAAGAATCGATCAATATCAGCCACATCTTCTTCTTCTTTAACTTGTGCATCAATACCATAATCCGCTGCCAAAATTTCAATGGTATCTCCATCTAATGATTGGTTTTGGTTCGTTACAATACCAAGTAAGAAAAGTTTTTTAATAATTTCAGCTGTGTCGCGGTGCAACAACTTTGACAAATCTTGAACGTTCATACCAATACGATATTCTAATACCTTTGGCAATGGCTGTTCTTTACGTTCAGTAGGTGGTACTACTGGACCTCTTTTAGCTGCTATACGACGCGACTTCTTTGAACCACGTGGCTTATCATTTCGGCGTGGTGTTTGTTGACCAGTACCGGATGTATTACGCTTACGTGAATTATTACGCGCTGAATTGTTTCCTGATGCTAATGCACCACCGAACTTACCAGCACCCGCACTTTTAGTTGCAGTTGTTGTAGTTGCCGTTTTAGCCGCTGGTTTAGTTGCTGCTTTTTTAGGTGCCTCTGCTGGTTTAGCTGCCGGCTTTTTAGGTGCCTTAGCAGCTTCTGCAGCTTGCTTACGTTTCTGATTTTCATTCACATATTGTTTTAAACTATTATCTTTTTGCTTAGAATAATCAACTTGACCTTCACGTGGTTGTGTTGACCAATTTTTCTTCTCGCGCACTGCTGGGCGTCCCTCTGCAGTTTGTGAACGTGTTCCTGGACGTTGATTACGATTTTGCCCACCATTGCTAGTGTTTGAACGATTGCCACCTTGCCCTTGTCCATTTGGACGACTTTGGGTGCTATTACGTGATTGTCCATTACGATTTTGATTGTTATTTGCACGTGCTGGGCGGCTTGGACGTTCTGATGACGTGCCACCTGTTGTGGGAGTTGAAGATCCCCCTGTTAATTTAGCCGCATGGCGACGTTGTGATGCAGGTAATTCCTTACGTTCTGGAACTGCCTGTTTTCTTGCAGGACGGTTTGAGTCTGAGAATTTCTTTTCTTCTGTCATTTAGTTCCGCTCCTTTTCTAAAATTAATTGTTTAATTTTCCGACTAAAACCACGATCAGCAATAGCAAATACGCTTCGATTGACACCAATGGCATCGATTAATTGTGATTTAGTATAGTCTTGAACTAGTGTTACATGATAAAAGCTTGATTTATCAATAAATTTTTTAGCTTGACTTTGACCCCCGTCACTCGGGAAAAATGCCAATTGCACTTTCTGAGCTCGAATAGCTGTCAGTGTTGAATCAGTACCTAACACGAGTTTTCCGGCACGCATCGCCAAGCCCAAAAGATTTAAAATTTGGTCGTCTTTACTTATCACCAAACAACTCCCGACGCGCTTGCTGATGGTCAATATATGCGATAAGTTCATCATAGAATTCATCAGGAATTTTCACATCAAACGCTTTATCAAAAATACGCTGTTTCTTAGCTTCTGCCGCAATATCACGGTTCAAACCAATATAGGCGCCTCGCCCATTTGCTTTAGATGTTGGATCCAAGTTAACGTGTCCTTCTTTGTCACGAACAACACGCACAAGTTCTTTTTTAGGAAACATCTCACCTGTTACAATGTCTTTTCGCATTGGTATTTTTCTAGGTTTCATTCTCTTTATGATGCTGCATTCAAAAAACTAATACCTGACTATATTTGCCGTTAAATTGACAATTATAGATACTATCTGCTACTAGTCTTATAGGATCAACACTTTCCTCCTAAAAATTAATTAGATTCCTCGGTTACTGCTTTATCTGCTACCGCATCAGACTTTGATAATGTATTTGCTGCTTCGCTTTCTGACTTAATATCAATCTTAAATCCAGTTAATCGGGCAGCTAATCTGGCATTTTGACCCTTTTTACCAATAGCTAATGACAATTGATTGTCTGGGACGATAACTGTTACTGCGCGTTCATTTTCAGTATCAAAAATGACATCCGTTACTTCTGAAGGGTTCAAAGCATTTGCAATATACTGCGCCTCATCTTCAACCCATTCAACGATATCCATATTTTCGCCGCCAAGCTCATTAACAACAGCCTGAACACGTGCACCACGTTGTCCCACCATGGCACCAACGGGATCTAAGTCAGTGTCGTGTGTATAGACAGCAATTTTTGAACGATCGCCAGCTTCACGTGAAATGCTCATAATTTCAACAGTACCATCATACACTTCTGGGACTTCTTGTTCAAACAAACGTTTAACTAAGTCCGGTGCTGTACGAGATACAAAAATTTGTGGCCCCTTTGAATTATTTTCAACTTTATTAACCAAAACCTTAATACGATCTCCCATACGGTAATGTTCGTTTGGCATTTGGTCATTGGGAGCCATGGCAGCTTCTTGACTACCTGGTAGTGTCACGTACAAGAAACGTGTATCTTGGCGATCAACTTCTGCCGTGATGATTTCATCTTGGTAATCAGAAAATTTATTAAAGATTGCTTCACGACCCGCTTCACGAATCTTTTGGACGATCACCTGTTTAGCTGCCTGAGCTGCCATACGACCAAAGTCCTTTGGTGTAACGTCAAAGCGAATTTCATCACCAGGCTCATAAGCTCGGTTAATGACCAAAGCATCTTCTAATGTAATTTCGGTGTCTTCGTTTTCGAAGTCTTCAGCCAAAACAACATTTTTTACTTGTTTAATGGCAACATTACCTTTTTTGGTATCAAACACCGCTTCAACATTTTGTTCAGCATTATACTGCTTTTTATAAGCAGCTCGTAAAGCATCTTCTAATGCTTCAACCACGACCGCTCTATCAATGCCACGTTCGGCTTCAAGGGCATCGAGCGCGTCAACTAATTCTTTACTCATTCGCCTATCCTCATCTATTATTAATTATTACCTCTGCCAAAATTGATTGTATCATACTGAACACATTATGTTGAGATAACGTAATGTACTAGCTAATTATCAGGCAATGGCAATCTGGTTGATGTTAAAACTGGATGTCCAGCACTGCTTTAGCAATTTCATCAAAATCAAGTGATAATTCGCCATTTTCCGTTGTCAAAATTAATCCGTTATCATTTAACGCTTTAATTTTCCCTTGCCACTTTTTTTGGCCATCTTTTGCTACAAAAAGTGATATTAAAATATTCTCGTCAGATTCTTTTACCCATTGAAAATGCCAAGGCGCTTTTAATGGTCT
The DNA here is from genome assembly GCF_007954525.1 of Leuconostoc carnosum. NCBI lineage: Bacteria > Bacillati > Bacillota > Bacilli > Lactobacillales > Lactobacillaceae > Leuconostoc > Leuconostoc carnosum. The sequence goes on from NZ_CP042374.1 coordinate 332,094, forward strand.
GTCAACACCCGGTGATGAAATATCTAACATATAGGCTTCTGGAATAGGATCAGGTTCGACAGCATCCAACAGTTCATTAACTTTTTGGGTGAATAATGTTAGTTCCTCCATCGTAATAAACTCATGATTTGCCTTATCTAATAAAATGCGCAAAACTTTTTGCCCACCTTCTTTAGTATATGTCAAATCCCACAATAGATCATTCTGTTGTTCAACAAGTGGTTGAATCAAATCTATCATTGTTTGTTCAACTTTATTTACCATGATATCCCCTCCTTTGATGACATATTAAATTATATTGCAAGCAAGTGCCAATCCCATAAAAAATGAGCCGGCTACATGACTGCAACCCGCTCATTTACAATTTATTATGTAAATTAACAACTCCTAGTATAACCTAATTTTTAAGGAATTGCAAATTTTTACTTTTGTAATACATAAAAAAGACCACGTAGAAGTGATCTTTACTAGTTTGTGAACCTTTATGACCCCATTCGCTATGCTCATTGAGGCAGTCACTGTATTTAGCTGATGCTATAATAATTGACTTTTAACGCGCCCACGCAATGCTTACAAAAGTAAGTTACGCTCTTCGCTTTTGCGAAACTTTACTTTACCAAGAAGCCTTACGGACACCAGGAATTTGACCTTTGTGTGCCAATTGGCGGAAGTTCAAACGTGACATACCAAACTCACGCATATAAGCATGAGGGCGACCATCAATCAAGTCACGGTTATGTGTACGAACTGGAGATGAGTCCTTTGGCAAAGCAGCCAAACCGATGAAATCTCCAGCTGCCTTTAATTCAGCACGCTTTGCAGCATACTTTGCAATCAAAACTTGACGCTGTTGTTCTTTAGCAATCTTTGACTTTTTTGCCATATTACTTAATCTCCTTAAATGTTACAACTTTACGAAGTTTTGGTGAGTACTTCTTCAACTCAAGACGATCTGGTGTATTACGACGGTTTTTAGACGTCAAGTAAATACGTTCACCAGTTTCATCATTTCCTAGAACAACGTGAATACGCATATTCTTACTCCTTAGTGTGGTTTGTTAAAATTATTTGCTTGTCAATACAAGTAACTATTATACATGAACTTGCAAACACTGTAAAGAGGATTTGTATAAATCCACGAAAATATGTTCGATATTAGTGTGAATAACTGTTATCAAATCAATAACTCACAATTTTAAAATTGCTTTTCTAAAGGTGGCACAACTTGTTTTTTACGTGAAACAACACCAGGTAAGTCAATGATATTATCTACTAGTTTACCATTAAAGGCACCTTCAATGGCTTGATTAGCATCACCCAAATACAAAGCTTTTGAATTTGAATTTAAAATATCTGTAATGACGAAGAGAAAATCTTCATAGTTTTCCTCTTGAATAGCAGCTTGAATCCCATCCTGACGAGATAAGACTTCATCAATATCAACAGTATTAACTTGTCCGATGCGGAACTGATGACCACCCATATCAAATGACTTTGCATCCCCATCGATTAATTCTTTGTCAGTTCGTGATGATAAATCTGTACCTGCTTTGAGTAAATCTAACCCATAATTTTCATAATCTTCAAGGCCAGCAATTTGTGCTAAAGCCTCCAGAGCTGGTTGATCATAGGTTGTAGTCGTTGGACTCTTTAACAATAATGTATCAGAGATAATTGCAGAAGCCATTAAACCAGCAATATCAGCCGGAATCGTGACATCAACTTGTTTAAATTCATAATACAAAATAGTTGCTACTGAACCCCAAGGTTTGGCTGTAATATACAAAGGGGTTGTATTTGTAAATGAGAACTTGTGATGATCATAAATCGCTTCAACCGTCACATCTGCTAAATTATCAATTGACTGTGCTTCTTCGTTATGATCAACCAAAACTACAGTACTTGTGTCTGCTGATGTGATGACACGTGGTGCCTTAACACTAAAATAATCTAGTGCAAATTGTGTTTCAGCATTAGGTGTTCCTTGTGCGACAGCTTCCGTATCATTACCTGTTTTATTTAGTAAATAACTTGCAGCAATAGCTGAAGCAATTGTATCAGTATCTGGGTTTTTGTGCCCGAAAACTAAAGTATTCGCCATTATTCTTATATCTCCTAAGATTTTATACATCTATCTTATCAAAAAAAGGTTATTTTGTCGCTGATATTGTAAGCGGTTTAATAAACCATGGTGTACCATTCTTATCAACATCAACAACATATTGCCCATTACCAACGCGTTGTGACGCACGATAATCACTCAATTGTAAATCTTGAACTTGCCAACGTTGCGTTAAAATTTCAAGTGCTTTAGTATCTTTGTTGAAAATTGTCGCTGTCGCTACGCGATAAGCTACTGTCTTCTTTTGCGTGAAAATCAAAAGACCTTTTCTGGCTCTTGTTGAATGCGTTATTTCAGAAACTGGCATATATTTAAATGCACCATTTTCCGCTACAATGGCTACCAATTGGCTAGTATCAGTAATAAATAATGCTGACATAATCGTATCTGCATCACGTAATTCCATTGCTTTAACACCGGCTGTACGTGCCCCAATTTCCGGTACCTCAGTTAAACTAAATCTTAATCCAACACCATTATGCGACAATAATAAAATTTCTTGCTGAGTAACTTTATTAAAGTATGCCACATTGACGACATAACTGCCAGTGGCTTTTAACTTCATTGCCATAGCCGTTTTCTTCTTGTAAGCTTTGGGTAACATATCACTTAGTGTCGTTTGTTTAATAAAGCCATCATTGGATACTAGTGTGAAGGTTCCCCCTTGCTCAAGGTTATCAACGGCTATCACATTAATCACCCACTCGTTTGACTGCCAATTAGCAAGTTGCTGAGAAAAATGTTCGCCAGTATCTTTCCACTTTGAATCAGGTAATTCATGTACAGGTCGATAAATAACATTGCCTTTGTTAGTAAACATAAACAGATGTTGCGTTGTATTTAGTTTGCCTTCAAAAACAACAAGATCATCATCAGCTAAGCCATTTTCATCATCTGATGCTTTATAAGAGCGTAGCGAGGCACGCTTATAATAACCATTGCGAGAAACAAGAACTTGAACATCCTCTTGAGCAATCGTTACTGCCGTATCAATGACCAAGTCTTCAATATCTGCTTGAATAACAGACTGACGAGATGATGAATATGTTTTAGTGATTGCAGTAATTTCGTCACGAATGACATCTTTCAATGCGGATTCTTCATGAAGGATTAAATTCAGACGATTGATTTTATTTGTTAACTCAGCAAATTCTTCTTCTAGTTGTGTGACATCAGTGTTGGTTAAACGATACAATTGCAATGTCACAATTGCTTCTGCTTGTGGTTGCGTAAAGTCAAATGTTTGAATCAAATTTTGTGTAGCATCTTTACGGTTTTTGGAAGAGCGAATTGTTGTCACAACTTCATCCAAAATGGACAACATGCGAATCAAACCTTCGACAATATGTTGACGTGTTTGTGCCTTAGCTAACTCATAAGTTGATCGTTTAAGGACAATATTCTTTCGGAAATCCAAAAAAGCCTGTAATCCTTGCTGTAAACTCACATGAACTGGGCGTTGATCATGTATCGCGACCATATTAAAGTTATAAGAAATTTGCAGGTCGGTTTTCTTAAACAAGTAGGTTAAGATACCTTCTGCGTTGGCATCTTTTGCCAATTCAATAACAATTGACATCCCCTCACGATCTGATTCATCGCGCACTTCTGAAATACCTGCAACATCTTTATTCAAACGAATTGTATCGATTTTAGCTACTAGATTTGATTTCACAATTTCGTAAGGTAATTCTGTTACTTCAATTTTTTTCTTACCACCCTTAAGGTCAGAAATTTCAGTTTTTGATCGAACAATAATTTTACCACGACCAGTTTTATAAGCTTTTTTAATGCCTTCTCGGCCTTGAATAATACCACCAGTTGGGAAATCTGGTCCTTTGACATACCGCATCAAAGCTGATAACGGTGCTTCGGGATGGTCGAGTAAATAAATTAATGCGGCATTGATTTCTTTTAAGTTATGTGGTGGTATTTCAGTTGCATAGCCTGCTGAAATACCTGTGGCACCATTGATAAATAGACTGGCAATACGTGATGGCAATACTGTTGGTTCATAGGTTGTGTCATCAAAATTCAACACCATATCAACCGTTTCTTGTCCCAAATCTGCCATCATTTCACCAGCAATTTTAGACAATCGCGCTTCTGTATAACGCATTGCTGCTGCTGGATCATTATCAATTGATCCGTTATTACCATTCATATCAATCAGTGGTTCACGAACTTTCCAATCCTGTGATAAACGAACCATCGCTTCATAAATTGATGAATCACCATGCGGATGAAAGTTACCCATCACATTACCAACAGACTTAGCAGACTTACGATAAGGGTGATCATAAGTATTACCGTCCTGATCCATCGCAAACAAAATACGACGTTGCACTGGTTTTAAACCATCGCGGATATCTGGTAGCGCACGTTCTTGAATAATATATTTTGAGTAGCGCCCAAAGCGCTCTCCCATCACTGTTTCAAGTGAAAGGTCGGTTATCCGATCTGCCATTTAACTCCTTGTCTCCTTTTGCAAGACTCCAACAAATCCTTCGTTTGATGTATTTCTAAAATATTGAAATGTTTAAACTAACAAAATATCATTGTTATGATATCAAACGATGTTACTAACATTAACATTCATCACGATTAAAATAAGTCCATTGGTCCAGTTTGACCAGCATCATCATCCTGCCAACTTGTGATGACAGGGCTTTTTTTAGATGCCGGCTTATTCTTTGCTGAGCCTTTAGTTTCGTGTTGACGTATCTTCTCAAATACATCACTGGCCTTAGCATCATCACCTTCAACTGTATCTAAGATGGAGCCTGCTTCGTCCATAGTGAAATGAACATTAGCTTCAATCCAATCACGTCGTGGCTCGACTTTGTCCCCCATCAATGTTGTGACGCGCTTTTCTGCTAAGACTGCATCATCAATTTTTACCCGAATCAATGTCCTTGATTCGGGATCCATCGTTGTATCCCAAAGTAATGAGGCATTCATCTCCCCTAAACCTTTAAATCGGGTTAATTCGTAACGTGCATCATTTTGACTCGTTATTTTTTCTAATTCATCATTTGTCCAAGCAAACTGATCTGCATGCTTCTTTGAAGTATACTTAATACGGTAAAGCGGTGGTAAGGCAATGAATACACGTCCAGCTTCAACTAATGGCCGCATATATTTGTAGAAAAATGTTAACAATAGTGTCTGGATATGCGCACCATCATCATCAGCATCGGTCATAATAATGACTTTACTAAAAGCAGCATCTTCTACCTTAAAATCTGTACCAACGCCACCACCAATTGCATAAATCAATGTTGAAATTTCTTCGTTTTTCAAAATATCAGCCAACTTGGCTTTTTCAGTGTTTAGTACTTTACCACGTAATGGCAAAATCGCCTGAAATTTACGGTCACGGCCTTGCTTAGCAGAACCACCGGCTGAATCACCCTCGACTAAGAACAATTCGTTACGTTCTGAATTTTTTGAATGTGCAGGTGCTAATTTCCCTGATAATAACCGTTCTTTTTGACCCTTTGATTTTCCTGTGCGACTTTCTTCACGTGCTTTACGAGCGGCTTCACGTGCCTCACGCGCCCTCAAAGCTTTACGAATCAAGTTTTGACCGAAATCGCCATTCTCCATCAAAAAGCGACCTAAAATTTCATTAACTACATTATCAACCACACCGCGTGCTTCAGGTGTACCCAACTTGTCTTTTGTTTGTCCTTCGAATTGTAAGAATTGTTCGGGCACACGCAAAGAAATCACTGCCGATAAGCCTTCTCGCACATCAGAACCTTCAAGATTTTTATCCTTATCCTTCAAAAGATTAACTTTACGTGCATATTCATTAAAAGCCTTTGTCCAAGCTGTGCGGAAACCAACTTCATGTGTCCCGCCATCTTGTGTACGGACATTGTTAACAAATGATAATAATGTTTCAGAATAGCCATCGTTGTATTGTGCTGAAACATCCACAACAATATTATCTTGTTGCCCTTCAAAAGCCATGACAGGACCAATTGTTTCCTTGTCTTCATTTAGAAAACTAACAAATGCCTCAAGTCCTTTTTCGTAGTGATATTCTTCAACACGATTGGGTTCAACACGCTCATCAGTTAAAGTAAACTTAACGCCCGACATTAAGAAGGCGGATTCACGTAAACGCTCGGACAATGTATCGTATTTATACACGGTCGCACTAAAAATGCTTGAATCCGGCTTAAAGGTTAGCGTGGTACCGGTTGATTCTTTTGTTTTACCTAAATCACGTAACGTCCCAACTGGTTGACCACCGTTACTAAAATCTTCTTGCCATTTATGACCTTCACGTACAATGGTCACTTGTAAGCTTTCAGACAATGCGTTAACAACAGATGAGCCTACACCATGTAATCCACCTGAGGTAGCATAGCCACCTTGCCCAAATTTACCACCAGCATGCAAGACTGTTAAGATAACTTCAGGTGTTGGTTTTCCTGATTCATGCATACCAACTGGCATGCCACGACCAAAGTCTTGAACAGTGATAGCATTATTAGCGTGAATGGTTACACGTATATCATTACCATAACCACCAAGTGCTTCGTCAACAGCATTATCAACGATTTCATAAACTAAATGGTGCAAACCACGCCCATCTGTTGAGCCAATATACATACCTGGCCGCTTACGAACCGCTTCTAACCCTTCTAAAATTTTTATTGAATCTGAATCATAGTGATTTTTTTCTGCCATGAATACTCATATCTTTCTTGTATTAAAACTTATTGACATCAGAGAACAATTGTCCACCTTCATGTGTCAGCCTATCCTATCATAGATTAATTTTTCCCATCTGACAAGTATAAATGTTTCAATTTTATTAATTAACCCCATCTACTATCGCTTTTTATGATAAAATAAGATTTGCGTTATCGCACTGATAAGAGGAGTTCAAATCATGTTTGTAACTATACTAATGTTCATCATTGCTTATTTTTTAGGATCTCTGATCCCCGGCTATTGGATTGGAAAAATATTCTATCACAAAAATATTTTAGATGAGGGTTCAGGAAATATCGGCACAACCAACTCTTTTCGTGTACTAGGTCCTATTGCGGGAAGTATTACACTTGTTCTTGATTTACTTAAAGGAACAGCTGCAGGTTGCTTGCCGCTATTATTTAATAATAACATTAATCCCATGCTGGTTGGACTTGCCGCAATTTTAGGCCATACATTTTCAATCTGGATTAAATTCAAGGGTGGTAAGGCAGTCGCAACCTCTGCTGGTGTTTTGCTAGCATACAACCCCCCCTTCTTTATTTTTGTTATAGCTGTTTTTATTGTTGTGCTATTACTAACATCAATGGTTTCAGCTAGTTCTATGGTTGCCTTTAGCTCAGCAGTTTTATTTTCTTTTTTCTATCACGATTGGATTCTACTGGTCGTATCAATTATACTCACAACATTCGTTTTTTACCGACACCGTACGAATATCTTGCGTATCAAAAATGGTACTGAAAGTACCATACCATTTGGTTTATACCATACCATCCGCAAACGCCGTCAATAGTAGATAAAAGGCATTACGTTCAACTAATGAACGTAATGCCTTTTATTTATCATGTGTATCAAAAATGATAGTCACAGGACCATCATTCACTAATGATACCTTCATATCTTCACCGAATTGACCTGTTGCAACATACAACCCTGTATTTTGTAAGCTAGTATTGAATTTATTATACATCATTTTAGCAAAATCTGGTGAACCGGCTTTCGTAAAACTTGGTCGGTTACCTTTCTTGGTATCAGCAAACAACGTAAACTGCGATACAGAAAGTATCTGACCGGCTACTTCATTAATATTTAAATTTAATCGACCTTGTTCATCTTCAAAAACACGTAATTGTGTTATTTTGCGAACTAGATAATCGATGTCTTGCTGTGTATCATCATCTGATACACCTACTAATAATAAAAAACCATGATTAATTTGACCAATGGTTTGGTTATCAATCTCTACACTTGCTTCTAAAGTGCGCTGTAACACAACTTTCATGCGACCTGCTCCTCAATATTTTTTAATGGAAAGTCCGTTCAACATCATAAACCGCAGGCAAGTTATTTAATGAATCCATAATTTGGTCTAATTGTTCACTGTTTTTGACACCAATGGACAATGAAACCTGTGCCATGCCGTTCTTTGTCACATGACCATTAACTGAATTAACATATTTCGTACGACCATTAACTGATCTTAACACGTCATTTAGCAAGCCATTGCGATTTTCACCGTGCACTTTTAAATCAGCATCATAATTTGGTTTTAAGCCTTTATCATCTTCCCATTGGACATCAATCAAACGTTGACCATGGGCTTCGGCAGCTCGAATATTCGGGCAGCCAATGCGGTGAACGGAAATACCGCGTCCTTTAGTAATGTATCCTTTCACATGATCGCCAGGTACCGGTGTACAACAACGACCTAAACGTATCAATAAATTATCAACACCGGCAATGACAATATCATCAGCCACAGCTCTTTGCCGCTGTGTCAATGCTGTATTTTCACGCTTAATTTCATGACCTTCTTCAAGCAATTCACGTTGTAACTCTGCTGTGGCTTCTTCTTGCTGTGCTTCGCGAATGTCTTCAGTTAATTTGTTAGCTACACCTGGCGAAGCGACATCACCATACCCAATGGCTGCGAGTAAATCATCTGAAGAATTCAAATGCATACTCTCGGCAGTTTTGGTCAATTTATCTGCCGTCAAAACAGTGACTGGATCAAATCCTGTGTCTCGTAAACTACGCGCCAATAAATCCTGACCAGCAGAAATATTATCATCACGATCTAATTGTTTAAAGTACTGTTTAATTTTATTGCGCGCACGACGCGTAGATACTAGATCCAACCAATCGCGACTTGGTTTGGCAGTCGCACTGGTAATAATTTCAATAATATCACCAGTTTTAATCTTATAATCTAGTGGCACAATACGTCCATTAATCTTTGCGCCCACGGTCTTAATGCCGACATTAGTATGAATTGAAAAGGCCATATCTAATGGGCCAGCGCCCTTTGCTAACTCAAAAACATCGCCACGCGGAGTAAACGCATAGACACGATCGCTAAATAAGTCGCCTTGAACACTTGCCATGAAATCTTCAGCATTTTTAGCATCTTCTTGTAACTCTAAAATACCTTGAATGACATTGAGCGCATGCTCATTTTTATCAGTGACATTAGCCTCTTTATTGGAGTTTTTATTTTTCTTATAGGCCCAATGGGCTGCAACACCATATTCGGCAACTTCATGCATGGTGTGTGTTCGAATTTGTACTTCGAGCGGCCGACCACCAGGTCCAACAACAGTTGTATGCAAACTTTGATAACCATTTGCTTTTGGTAAAGCGATATAGTCTTTAAATCGGCCTGGTACAGGCATCCATTTTGAATGAATGGCCCCTAGTACTGCATAAGTATCAGGAATTGTATCAGTTAAAACACGCACAGCTGATAAATCATAAATTTCTTCAAATGCTTTGTGTTTATCTGTCATCTTACGATAAATTGAATAAATATGCTTTGGCCGACCGTAAACATCAACATTTTTTAATTCTAGTTCATGAATGGTCTTCTCTATTTCAGCAACAGCTTCTTCAACATAACGTATACGTTCATCACGTTTCATGTTCATTTGTGAGGCAATACCATGATACTTTTCAGTATCAAGATAGCTTAGGGACAGATCCTCAAGTTCCCACTTAATTGCACTAATACCCAAGCGATCCGCTAGAGGTGCATAAATATCCAATGTTTCACTAGCGATGCGCCGTTGTTTATCTGGTCTTAACGCACCGAGAGTCCGCATATTATGCAGACGATCAGCTAGTTTAACAATTATCACACGAATATCTTTAGACATGGCTAAAAGCAACTTACGGTGATTTTCCGCCAGTTGTTCTTGTGAACTTTGATATTTTATTTTACTAATTTTAGTAACACCATCGATAATTTGAGCAATTACCGCACCAAATTTTGCTTCAACATCAGCCAGTGTTGCTGGTGTGTCTTCAACAACATCGTGTAAATAGCCAGAAATAATTGTTGCTGTATCCATTTTTAATTCTGCTAGTATGGCAGCAACTTGAATCGGATGAACAATATATGGCTCGCCTGATTTACGGCGTTGCGATTCATGCAAAGCAGCTGCCCAAAGATAAGCTTCTCTCACCTTAGCCGTATCGGCATCTGACATGTATTGTCCGACCAAATCAAGTACTTCTTCGCCTGTGTAATTTTTTGTTTTTGCCATATTAATTATATTTGCCCATAAATAAACTATTAACGACCCATGACACAACACAGTTTCAGCTACAAAAAAACGTTGCATATTGAATAATCAATTCGCATCTACATGGACTTTTCCCTTCATTTATTCCGGAAGATACGTCACTGTTATCATAACCGCAACATACCTTAATACGCTTTTATACGTAGTTCAATTATAATAAAATTATAATATTTTCACAAGTTAAGTATTATAACGTGCTTATTTTTAAAAATAAGCATAAACTATTAATATCATTTTATTTGCAAAGGAGGACACCATGTCTGAAAACAATCACACGTCGCAAGAATCTTCTGATTCATTGTGGCACCGCAATGTTTTTGTACTTTGGTTTGGTGTGTTTATGACTGGTATTGCACTTAGTGAAGTCATGCCTTTTTTATCGTTGTATATCGACACACTTGGTAATTTCAATAAAAACCAATTAACTTTTTATTCTGGTGCAGTATTTGCAATTACCTTTCTGGTCACGGCTTTTGTCTCACCTCTTTGGGGGAAATTAGCTGACCGTAAAGGCCGAAAATTGATGCTCTTACGTGCTGCGCTCGGTATGGCCATTATTTTATTTTTAATGGGCTTTGTCACAAATGTTTGGCAGTTGTTTGCCCTTCGTGCACTACAAGGTGCGATGGGTGGCTTTGTCTCCAATTCTAATGCCTTAATTGCAACACAAACACCAAAACAACACGCCGGACGAGCACTTGGTATTTTGGTTACGGGGATGACAGCGGGTAACTTATTGGGCCCACTATTTGGTGGTATACTGGCAACTGTGTTTGACTACCGAATGTCATTTCATATTACTGGTGCCATTCTACTCTTAGTTTTTTTTCTCACCCTATTTTTAGTCAAAGAAGACCCTCAACCTAAAATATCACATATCGCTGAGTCATCCACCAGAGAATTATGGCAACAAGTACCCAATAAACAATTTATTATTGGATTATTTATTACAACAATGTTTGTACAGATGGTCAATACATCTATCAATCCGGTTGTCAGTTTATTCGTTCGAGAATTAACCAATAATGCTGGGAACACCACTTTTATTGCTGGCGTCGTTGCAGCAATGCCTGGTATTGCTACGGTGCTTGTTGCGCCATCGTTTGGTCGTATCGGAGATCGTGTTGGTACAGAGCGCATGATCAAAATTGGATTTATGATTGCCGTTATTGCTTTTATTCCAACTGCATTTGTCACGAGTATAACAATACTTATGGTACTAAGATTCATTGTAGGAATTAGTGATGCCACTATGATGCCAGCAGTCCAAACACTACTATCTAGACATACACCAACAGCAATGACAAGCCGTATATTTAGTTATAATCAAAGTTTTCAGGCTATTGGTTCTGTACTAGGTCCCATGCTTGGTGCTTTGGTAGCCAGTATATATGATTATCGTGGTATTTTTATATTCAGCGCAATAATCATTATTATTAATGCCATATTGTTTAACTTCAATACTCGAAATTTAAAATCCTAAACTTCACTATAAAACACCCAAATGTTTATCATGCTCACATTTGGGTGTTTTTATAACCAATTAGTAAGTAATGTTAATTCAACTTGCTCATTAGTCCAACGCTGTAAAGCTGTATATTGATGTCGTTTATTAAAAGCTAATTTTTCAACTGTTAAAACCGCGACCGCTTGATTATTTTCTGTCAAAAACACCTGACCAATTCGTTGATATTTACCTTTAGTATGTTTTCCAGTGCGCCAAACATGCGTCTTTGCGTCTACCTTTGGTTCATATTTGCCAGAAGCATTTGGTGTCACAACAATGCCAGTATATAAGTGTGTTTCATATTTTTTACTATCAGCCATAGTCTTTCACACCAACACCCATTTCAAATCTAGTCCCATCAATCACTTCATGAGGCTGTAAATGTAGACGATAGTTAATATCAGCTGCTATCATGCTGTATGGATAAACAATTGGACGTTCATTAATTGTTTGCAATAATTCGATGTCTCGACTAGTTAAGTCATCCATAGCTGCACGTATTGTCAATCTTAACCATTGTGTTTGCATGGCCTTTGACAAATAAGCCAGTTGACCAAACGGCATAGGTCGTATCCATGAATCATAACCCATATTTGATAAACCAATACGATCAACCCAATGAACTATACTCTGATAGTAGATAACTTGGTAAACACCAGGAGCTTCAAAATTTGTCGATAAAATAGCATCTGGAATATGGGCCACTTGTGGAATGACCCGCATTTCGCCAGCCATATGCTGTGTCAAATTAATTGGATAAGCTTGCTGACCATCATAAAATATGTTCAACGCAAATTCAGATTGATTCTCATTTGGACCACCTGGTATATGTTTTGTTTTTGGTAATATGACAACATTTTGATTCAAATCACGTAAAGCATTAATGAGTTTACGACGATTACCTGGAATAACAATAACTTTGGGTTTTTCTAATTCCACAACTTTCATAACATCTGAAACTTCTAAAGGTTCCAAATATTGCTTATCCGCAAGATGAGGCAATAATGTTGCATCACTTGGATTGTTATTCATAATGATTGTTGGATACTGCAGACGACGCAGCTCTGACATGACAACTGTTGTGGCATAACCCCCAGCTGCAGCATCCCCCATTCGAAAAGCACCTGAGCCAATGACTAATACCGTATTATCGCTAATTTGAACCGACTCATTCTCAGATTCATATGTCGCATAGTACTGCCGAGCATTTTCTGGAAACTCACCTGCTGAGGGCTCCACAGATTTATAGGTCACGTTAATCCCGTTTTCTTTAGCTAGTGTTCGAATAATATTAAAATCAGTGTGCCAAAAACGAGCAATTAAACCATCTGATAAGCCATACTTTTTACCTAATCGCAAGGCATCGATGTTATCGATATTGGTTTCAATTTCACTCTCGAGTTGATGAAGATATTTCAATTGGTAAAAATAAAATTCGTCAATAGCTGTTAATTCAGCTAATTCGTCAATTTCATAGCCACGCTTGATAGCTTCGATTAGTAACAAAACTCGGTTATCTTGCGGATGAATTAACTGCTGGATTAATTCATCATCGTTAATATGCTTCATATTTGTCGGTGAAAAACTGGCATTATTAAAGTGAGCAGAGCGAATTGCTTTTTCCAAAGCCTCAATAAAAGTACGCCCCAATCCTAACGTTGAACCAACAGATTTTTGCACACTGTTCAGTTGGCGATTGACATGTACCCCTGCCGCTTCAAGTTCACCAAAAGGAAATACCGGTAGCTTGACCACAACATGATCCATCATAGGCTCCATCATAGCCACATGCTTTCCAAAATCATGTGGCAATACAATTTCTTCAAGCGGTACACCAATAGCTAAATTAATTGCCACAAGCATTGTTGGATAACCCGTTGCCAGCGACATGCGCGTAGCCATCTGATCAATGTATGGCGAAACTTTAATCACATAAATTGTATGCGTGTCATCATCTACTGCAAACTGCACATGCATCACGCCCTTCAATTGCAGCATATCTGCAATTCTAAAAGCATAGTCACGCATACGACCAATGAGTTGATCTTGAATTGTTAGAATGGGCGAGACGCTTAGCGAGTCAGCTGTATGAATACCTATTGGATCCATATCTTCACTAGCGCCAATTTGCATTTTATTACCACGGACATCTCGCAATATTTCTATACTAACTTCTTTTAAACCATTAATCGCACGCGAAATAATCACTTCTTGTGTGACTGATTGCGTTTTTGCCAGATTAATAGCATCTTCAAAATCATCCAAGCGCTCAACAATTTGTCGTGTGTTTGTTTGATTGGGATGTAGCGCGCGCACCATTAATGGTAAATGCAATTCACGCAATAGTTCATTGGCTTCATCTTGTGCTTTTAAAACATAATTATTAATGACTGGTAATCCAATATCAGCCATCATGGCTGTTAGAGCAGGAATATTATTGACTTTAAGTAGCATGTCAATGCTAAGTCCTAAAGTACTTGGCACCGTACCATCGCCGTGCGCCCAACTTTGTACAACCTCTGCCCACAAGCGCAGAGAAGATTCACCACCAAATAAAGGTGCAACTGTATCAATATTATTTTCACGAACAACTTTTTTTAGATTATCAACTGTCAATTGTTGCCAAAAAACAGTTGCTGCTAAACTTTCAAGAGACAAGGCATAAGGATTATCATCAATGATAAAAATTTCAATACCATGACCACGCAATTCTGGCATGACTTGAAAAATCGCTGCATCATGTTCACCTTCGCGACCAAAATCATTTGCGCCAGCACCAATAAACAATACTTTTTTTATTTTATTGTTGGTTATAGTGTTCGACATAATCTTCTACCGTTTCAAAAAAGTCTGCAAATACTGTTGTTGCTTCTAGTGGTCCTGGGGCTGCATCTGGGAAAAATTGTACACTAAATGCCGGGAAATCACGATGACGCAATCCTTGTACCGCACCGTCCACTAGGTCACGGTATGTGACAAATAGTTTCTTACGATCGATTGTTTTCTCATCAACGGCATAGCCTTGCCCTTGCATCGCATAAAAAATCTGACGTGAAATAATTTCTTGGATTGGGTGATTCATACCATGATGTTCTGATGGCAATGGCATGAGTTCTGCACCATTTGCTAGTGCAAATAATTCGTGTCCAAGACCAATGCCAAGCATTGGTACTTTTGACTGGAGTACCCGAATGAGTGTCAAAACACTTTCTGGCAATGCTCGAGGATCACCAGGTCCAGTAGATAAAATAATCCCATCTGGATCTAGTGTCAACACCTCGTCAACACTAGTTGTGTACGGTAAAACAGAAACATTAGCATCATAATCACCTAACATTCTTAAAATGCCATGTTTTAATCCAAAATCAATCACAACAATATGTCGACCACGCGCTGGATTAGCATAAGGTTTAGGTGTTGCCATATTCTGCACCTGTTTATTAGTCAAAACAGTTGCAACCAATTGATCAACTGCATGCTCATCAGCATAATCAACAATCGTAGCTTTCTGTGGTCCTGTTTCACGTAGATGTCGAATTAATTGCCGCGTATCAACTTGATACAGACCAGGTATATTATGTTGCTTTAAAAAACGATCTAGATTCATACGGCGTTGACGATTGACAGAAACCTCTGCTAAATCATTAACTATCATGCCACGAATTGTAGGTTTAACAGACTCATATGCTTCCGCATGAATACCAGCCGCACCAACAATAGGTGTCGCAAAAACAATCATTTGCCCATCGTAAATTGGATCGGTAATGATTTCTTGATAGCCTGTCATGGCTGTATGAAAAATAATTTCCCCAAAAGTCGTTGCCGGTGATCCAAAGCTCATGCCTTGGAATGTCGTACCGTCTTCTAATATTAAATGGCGTTGCATCATAATTTCTAAACGGACTGTTCCTAGTAAATTACTAGTTAAGCAGCAAACCGTTTTGTTCTCCTAATTCAATGTACAATTTCAACAGCATCACGTCCGTCGATTTCTTGTACAAGTACTTTTATTTTTTCATTTTGTGCCGTAGGAATATTTTTACCTACAAAATCGGCACGAATTGGCAACTCGCGATGCCCTCTATCTACTAATACAGCCAAAGCAATTGTACTGGGACGTCCGATATGAATTAATGCGTCCAGTGCTGCACGAATCGTGCGCCCGGTAAATAGCACATCATCTATCAACACAATATTTTTATTGGCAATGTTAGTTTTCTCTTCATCATTTAAACCCAAATTATCATCACGATTCAAGACATCGTCACGGTAATTTGTCACATCAATCGCCATGACAGGGATATTAACGTCTTCCAATTGCTCTAAACGATCGGCCACACGGTGTGCTAAAAATTCACCTCGTGTTTTAATACCCACAAGAACCAAATCTTGACCACCCTTATTGCGTTCAATTATTTCATAAGTAATACGTGTCAGTGCTCGTTGCAACGATGCATTATCAAGTACCTCTTTATTAGTCATAATCATCTGTATATGGCAGACCTAATCAATTGTTGCCACACATTCCTTTCATTTTAGATAATCGGTGTCAATGTGTCTAATGCTGCCTCAAAATAGGCCGGCAAAGGACTATTAAATGTTAGTTCTTCATGCGTTTTTGGCTGTATCAAGCTTATTGTTTTCGCATGTAATAACTGCCCTTCTAAATTCACACCAGGCAGTTTTTGTGCAGAACCGTAGACCGGATCCCCAACTACAGGGTGTCCAATATAGGTCATGTGTACACGAATTTGATGCGTCCTACCGGTCTCAAGTTGCACCTTTAATAAAGTATAACCAACATAGCGTTTTAATACTTCAAAGTGCGTGATTGCCTCACGACCGCCTGATTGTACTGCTTGTTTCTTACGATCTACTTTGTGCCTTGCAATAGGCGCATTAATCGTACCAGATTCTTCTGTAAATTCGCCGCGCACTAACGCATAATAGATACGTTGGTTTTTATGATCTTTAAGTTGAGCTGATAAGGCTTGATGTGCTTCATCATTTTTAGCTACCATAAGTAATCCACTCGTATCTCGATCAATACGATGAACAATACCAGGACGAAATTCACCATTAATAGTTGACAATGGTGCATGATACAACAATGCGTTCACTAATGTCCCAGAAGTATGTCCAGCAGCAGGATGTACCACCATGCCTTGCGGTTTGTTAACCACTATCAGATCATTATCTTCATAGACAATACTTAGTGGTATGTCTTCTGCAACAATTGCCGTATTTTGTACTTCAGGCGGTGTCAGTGTCACAGTATCTCCAGATACGACCTTATAAGACCGTTTCACCTTTTTCTGATTCACTAAAACGGTGCCATCTTGTATCCAATCTGCTAAAACTGTACGTGAGTAAGGAATATCCTCCTTTGCTAAAATAGCATCCAGACGTCCTTGTTGTTCTTTGATATTAATTGTTATTTTTTCCGCCATGCGTATTCATATATTCCTTAATTTGTTGTGCAATATTGGCGCTTAACCAATATTTACGTAATCTTCCAGCACGTGTAAATGATAAAGTATGTCCATTTAATTGCCAATTATCAATTTGAAGTAATGATATTTTTTCATATTCTGCACCAAAAACCCGCCCCAGGAAAAGTTGTGCTCCTGCAACATATATCCGTCGACGTAAAATAATTACGATCGCCAAAACTAACATCACTACAATATAAGCAATCGGTATAATTTGAATTTTAAAGCCTATTTCACTCCAAAAGATAATGCCAGCCATCAAAAAAATAAGCCACCACAGCCATCCAATTTGCCCTGTTGAATCTACTGGTTGGAAAAATCCGCGCTTTGGTATCATACTTTTCTATTACCCCTACTTTATTAACATAACTTGTTTACTGTATAAAAATATAACTGATTATGCTTTTCAAATTGTTCTTCTTTATTTTACCATGGATTTCAATTACGTTTTAAGAACAATTTTAAGCAACCCTCATTATGTCAAATAATCTTTGGCTAGAATGAATTAAATTATGATGTTAATATATTATTGTAGAATAAAGGAGCTAACTTGATGATTACACTCTATGTTGATGCCGCACGTGATATACATACTGGTCAAACAGCTGCCGGTACTGTGATTATCATCGATAAAATACAGTCACAACAAAAAGCTGCCCTTCCTATTACTCAAGACAATCATGAAGCTGAGTTCTGTGCTCTGATTTGGGCACTACAGCAATTACCAAAAAAAATCGATATTTTAAAAATTTATAGTGACTCTCAGATATTGATTGATGCCATTGATAAACAATATGCTAAACATTATCAACCATTTGTAGACAATATTATCAAGTTATTATCACCATATCCGTTAGTCTTAAATCAATGGCTGCCTGAAAAAGAAAATTTAGGTGCACATCATCTAGCTCTACAGGCATTACAACAGCATAAATTGTCTTAATGAAAAAAGGATAACGTTTTCAACAAAGTTGCTGAAAGCGTTATCCTTTTTATTCATACTTTCTTTAATACTGCTTATTTAACAAGCGTCTTAGCTAGGTAGAAGCAGCCCAGTATTGTCACCGTTGGCAACAAGGACAATATACTCATCTAAATCTGGTACGTTTAAGTAATCACTCATTTGTTCAGCAAAACTTTCTTCCACCTGCTTTAATTTTTTCTCTCTTTTATATATCTCTTTCAATTTTTTGCTAAAACCAGCGACTGGTCAGGACATTAAGTCCATCACTAGTATAAATTTCAATAATATCCACATCAACAATTAACAACAAATTATCCAAATCACCTGTAAATTGACGACTCTCTACCACATCAGATTCCCATTGACGCCTTTTTAACTTCAAAGTATCTGATTGTCGGGTAATCGTAACATTTTGGCCCAGCTGTAACTGCCAATCATCGGTAATATTTAGCCGGTATTGTCCAACACTAATATTCTCGACGTTATCTACCTCTTCAGGATCTAAAATCTCTGAAATAGGTTGCTGTGTGAGTTGATTATGGTCGTTGACATGTAATTCACGCGGTACCGTTAGAACATGTACCCATGAGTTACTTTTAATGGTGGGTACAGCACTTTCACGTTCTGGCGTCATCATCCCAGCCCATCCCCACATAATACGGCGACCATTGAGTAAACTCATTGTTTGTGGCGCGTAAAATTCAAACCCTTGGTCAACTTCCTTAAATTCTGTCTCTACATGAAATCGTGCTGTTTTTTCATCAAAACGACCAATGACGTAACCCGTATTATGAATATTTTCAAAACGATGATTTTTTAGATCAGGAGTTAGCCCTTGGGGTGAAAACATTAAAACTTGTCTCCCATCAACGTCGACAAATCCTGGACATTCCAGCATATAACCACGTACATCTAATAATTGATCTTCAATTAGCGACCCTTTGTATTGCCATGTTTTGAAATCGGTTGATTCATAAATAATAATATCACCAATCTTATTATCATGTTGCGCACCAAGGATTAAAAAATAATGACCATTCTTGCCTTGCCAAACCATGGGATCACGAACATCTTTCGTGAAACCTTCTGGATGTGGGAATAATTCACCTAGCTTTTCAAAGTGAATCCCATCATCACTGACAGCCCACATTTGCGAGGACTTCACACTGTGCCCTGCTTCATCACGGACATTACCCGTATAAAAAAGATATAAACGATCCTCATGAATAAAGGCTGCACCAGAATAAATACCAGCACTATCCAAGTTTTCAAGTGATGGTTTTAGCGCGGATGCCACCCGCTGCCATGTTTTTAAATCATCTGAAACAAAGTGTCCCCACTCTTTATATTTATGGTCACAAGCATATGGGTTCCACTGATAAAATACATGATATTGACCTTTAAAGAATACCAAACCATTAGGGTCATTCAACAAACCATTTGTTGGATATAAATGAAACTGCTCAAAAGCAGTTTCGTCATTTGTTACTAACATTCAATCTCCTTACGCCTTTGCCATATTGACGTTTTCATTAACAACTTTTGGTACAGCTGTCAAAATCGCATTACCAGGTACCACTTCTGTGCCATATGATTCATCTAATGCAACATCTGCAAATTCTTTTGTATTAGTGACAATCACCATTGTTGTCACTGGGTATCCAGCGTCGACAATGATTTGTTTATCAAACGTTCCCAAAACATCGCCTTTTTTAACCTGTTGACCTTGTGTCACTTGACTCTCGAATCCTTTACCATCAAGGTTAACTGTATCAATCCCAATATGGATAAGTACTTCTACATCATCTGTTGTTTTCAAACCATAAGCATGGTTTGTCGCATAAGCAACTGTAACTTCACCATCAGCCGGTGCAAGCACCCGATTATCAGTTGGTTCAATAGCTACACCCTGTCCCATCATACCACTTGAAAATACTGGATCATTAACAGAGGCAATATCTACCAATTGACCAGCAATCGGTGCAGCCACCTCGAAACCGTCATCATGTTGATCAACTATTGTATCATCATTATTTTGTGGTTGATCCATTTCTGGCATGTGTGAACGGCCATAAGCCAAAGTCAGTGTGAAAGCTAATATGAAACTAATCGCAATTGCGATGAAGAATCCCACCCACTTATTGGCGGGAATAGCAATAAATCCAATCAGACCAGCCGGTCCAAGTGATGATGACATGATTTGGAATAATCCCATCACCAAACTTGCAATACCAGATGATCCCAATGCAATGAAGAATGGGAACTTGTATTTCAAGTTAACACCAAACAACGCAGGTTCAGTAATTCCTAACATTGCTGAAGCACCAGCTGATGATGATAAGGCACGTAACTTCACATTGCCTTTAGCCAAGAAGTAAATTGCAAATGTAGCAGCACCTTGCGCAACGTTGGCAGCTGCGGCAATTGGGAAAATGAAATCACCACCTGTTTTTGCAATATTGGCTAATAGTTGGGTTTCAATAGCTGGGAAACTTTGATGCAATCCAGTAATAACAATAGCTGAATAAAATGAACCAAATACCGCATAACCGACAAAGCCAAATGTTGTGACTAACCAAACTAATCCATCAGTAATACCGTTTGATACAATACGTAGTAATGGACCAACGACGATGAAAGTCACAAAGCCAGTAATCAACATTGATAGCATTGGTGTAAATGTGAAGTCAATAGCACCTTTAAGGTGCTTATGAAAGAACTTCTCCAGAGTAGCTAAGATAAAAGCAACTCCGATGATTGGTAGCACTTGCCCTTGATAACCTGCTTGAGCAACTGATAAACCAAACAAATCCCAAGTCGGCATTTTTCCAGTGGCTACTGCCTCAGAAACGTTATAACCATTAATCAAACTTGGCATAACCAGCATCATACCAGCAGCTGCACCAAGGATTTCACTGCCACCAAAACGACGTGTAGCTGTAATACCAATCAGAATGGGCAGAAAGGCAAATGGCGCACTAGCCATTAAATTAACCATTTCCGATAACCCTGTTATTTGTGGAAACATTTCGACCAATGACTTAGGACCAAACATCCCTTGTCCAGTCAAAATGTTGTTCAAGGCCATTAACAAACCACCAGCAACCAAGGCCGGTATTAATGGTACGAAAATGTCTGATAATACTTTGATTAAATCCATTAATGGGTTTTTCTTACCAGATTTTGCAGCAATGTTTTTCAAGTCATCAGTGGATGCTTGTTTCACACCAGTTAATTTCACAAATTCATCATAGACATGATTAACATCCCCAGGTCCAACGATAATTTGATATTGTCCATTGGCATTAAAAGTACCTTTAAGATCAGGATCATTATCTAATGCTGTTTGATCGATCTTTTTAATATCTTTAACTACCAACCGTAATCTAGTTGCGCAGTGAGCTGCTGCGACAATATTGTCTTTTTGTAACGCTTTAGCCACGCGCTTTGCGACTTCTTTATGGTTCATTTTTCTTTCCTCTATACATGTCAACAAAACATGCCTTATATAACAACGTATGATAGTGCACTTTGGAACCGGTTCTTTATTACACTTTATATTGTAACCGCTTACATAATATTTTGCAAGCCTTTATTTTAATTTTATTTGTCGTGAATTTGTGACCTCAATATACACTTTTTCTGATATTATTAAATTATGCATAAAAAAATCACAATTAATGACATCGCAACATTAGCTGGTGTTGCAAAAAGTACGGTTTCACGTTACCTTAATGGCGGTTCCGTTAGTCAGCATACACGACAAAAAATCGATCGTATTGTTGAAGAACACAACTATGCACCAAATACATTTGCGCAAAGTCTAAAACAACAAGTGAATCACACGATTGGCGTGATTGTTCCTAGATTAGATTCAATTGCGCAATCTGACATGTTGCGTGGACTAGATGAATTGAACAAAAATGATACTTTTTTAATTGTTAATATTTATCAAAACAGCCAACGTGAACTAGCTGCAATCAAAAAATTACAGTCCCAAAATGTTAGTGGATTGATTGTTTTAACTGCTAATTTAACGGATGATATTCGTGAGGCTTTGAAAGAATCTCAACTACCAGTTATTATTCAAGGACAAGATGAACCTGATTTTCACCGTGTAATTTTAAATGATATTCAAGCAGGTCAAGCTGTTGGGCAGTACCTCAAAAAGTTAACACCTAAAAATGTGCTACTCTTAAAGGTTGATGCCACATTAGATCGTGCGGTTGGACATAACAGATTTGTCGGCATTGATGATGCTCTTTTAGGTATTCCGCATAAAGAAGTCGTCACTGACTTTAAATTAGATGTTGCCAAATCAGATGCGTTAATAGCCATGGAAAAAGAAAAATTTGATCTCATAATTGGTGCGAGTGATCGTATCGTAGTTGGTGCCATGCAATCTGCATTTTCTCTTCATCAACAACCGCGTTTTATTGGATTTGGTAAATCTTACTTCAGTGAGACTGTCACGCCTAATTTAACTAGCTTTGAATTTGATTTTTTTGAAACTGGTAAGCAACTCTACCGTTTGTTTTTAACCATTCGTGATCACCCACAGACAGAAATACAACGTATTGTAATGGACGGAAAATTAGTTGTGCGTGATTCGACTGATTTAATGTGAAAATCTAAATAAAAAGCAGAACATGTGCCTACATGTTCTGCTTTTTATTTAGACTTTATTGATCGCTCTTCAACACGCCGCCAACTGAGTAACGGTCTTTTGGCATTTCGCGTACAATCACATGGACTGCTTCACGTGAAGCTCCGGCATCTTCTACTATAGCATCGGTAATATCCTTAACCATCTTAGCTAATTGTTGATGTGTACGTCCTTCTAATAACTCTACTTGTACGATAGGCATAAATTTCCCTCTATTTTCTTAATTTTTATTATCTTCTACTTGACCAAGCTGCGCCTCTAATTGCTGTTCAGCTTCAAGTTGTGCTTCAACGGTTTCCACTTTAGGTACCGTTATCGCCTTTTTCATTTGTAATTGCCGATCTGCATCAAAGAACTCACCAGATACACTAACTGTACTAATTAAATTAATGAATGCTTTTGGATCTGCGTCGTGCACAATTTCTTGCATTTCAACTAATTCATAACGTGATAATACCATCATTAATGTCATCGAGTCAAGCTTTGTGTAAGCACCCTTTGATGGTAATATTGTAATACCGCGGATCAGATCCCTATGCAGTGCTTCAACAACGTCATCACCCTTAGAAGTTACAATTAAAGCAGTTAATTTCTGGTAACCTGTATACAGTGCGTCGATTGCTCGACCTGTTGCATAGATACCAATTAACGTGAACAAGGCGTTTTGCCAACCGATAAATGCACCAGCCACAAGCACGACGCCAAAATTAATTGCATTCATCAGTGCACCTAATGACTTACCAGTACGCTTCTGAACAACCATCGCGACAATGTCCATGCCGCCTGTAGAGAAGCCATAACGTAAGGCTAAGCCAATAGATACACCTAACAAAAGGCCACCAAATAAGGATGCTAATAGCGGATCAGTGGTAAGTGAGTGCGTTGGTACTACAATTTGTAGGACAGCAACAAAGATTGAATTCAAAAAACTCAGTATGGTAAATCGACCACCAATCATTTTCCAACCAATAATACCAATTGGTATATTGAAAATCATAATAAAGATTCCAGTTTGTAGGTCTAAACTAAACGCGTGAACAAATAATAATGATAGTAACTGTGCAATACCATTAAAGCCACTTGAAAAAACCTTATTAGGAATCAAAAAGGCATTCAATGACAACACCTGTATAGCGGAACTCGCCAAAAAAATAATAGAAGTTAATAAAATTTTCCGCCAATTAATTGTAATTTTTTTCATGTTGATAGCTTACTCCTCAGACAAATAAAACGACTCCCTATATCATAACAAAAAACATATATAAGTTATAGTATTTTGCACTGACACAAAATATCATTACAACATCAACCTTATTTCAGTTTTCAATGCGAAACAAACAAAAAAGCCACGACATTCACCCGTGACCAGTTATATAATCTTTAATTATCAATAATTTTCAAAATATGCATCTGTTTCCCATTCTGAAACGTATTGACGATATGATGTGTATTCAATTTTCTTAGCTTCAATAAATTTATCTGCAATGTGTGTACCAATTGCTGAAATAACAGTTTGATCGGCCGATAACTCACGAACAGCTGCCAATAATGTATCAGGCAAATCCGTAATACCAGCCTTAACGCGTTCAGTTTCATCCATCAAATAGATATTCTTGTCAACTGAAGCAAGTGGTTCTAACTCATTTTTAATGCCATCCAAACCGGCAACCAAAATGGCTGCTAATGTTGTATATGGGTTCGCAGTTGGATCAACAGAACGCAATTCCAAACGGGTTGACTTGCCACGTGAAGCAGGCACACGTACCATTGGTGAACGGTTAGATGCTGACCAAGCGACATAGACAGGTGCCTCAAATCCAGGCGTTAAACGCTTATATGAGTTAACCGTTGGATTAGCCAAGGCAGTTATTGCAGTTGCATGAGCTAATAATCCACCTAAGAAGTTATAAGCAGTCTTTGACAATCCCATTTCATCAGAAACATCTTCAAATGAATTTTCTGAATCACGGAATAATGACATGTTAGTGTGCATTCCTGATCCATTAATACCAGCTACTGGTTTTGGCATAAATGTTGCATAGTATCCATTTTTACGTGCAATTGTCTTAACTACCAACTTAAATGTTTGAATATTATCCGCAGCTTCAAGTGCTGAAGCATACTTAAAGTCAACTTCGTGTTGGCCTTCTGCGACTTCGTGATGAGCTGCTTCTATTTCAAATCCCATTTTTTCAAGCGTCAATACGATTTCGCGACGAACATTCTCACCTCTATCAAGTGGTGCCAAATCAAAATAACCACCTTGATCATTAAGCTCAGTTGTCGGATTACCCAATTCGTCAAGTTTGAACAAAAAGAACTCTGGTTCAGTCCCAACATTGAATGCTGTAAACCCTGCTTTTCTAGCAGATGCTAATGCCTCACGCAAGGCATGTCGTGGATCACCAGCAAAGGGTTCACGATCAGCAGTATAGATATCAGCAACCAAACGTGCTACTTTACCACCATGGCTGTCTGTAGCCCATGGGAAAATCATAAATGTTGATAAATCAGGATATAAATACATATCTGATTCATTAATACGAACAAATCCTTCAATTGATGAGCCATCAAACATTAAATCGTTAGCTAATACTTTGTCCAATTGTGATGTTGGTACTTCAACATTTTTAATTGCACCCAAAACATCAGTAAATGTTACGCGAATAAACTCCACGTTTTCATCTTCTACGAGCTGTTTGATTTCTTCTTTGGTAAATGATTTTCGTGCCATGGTTTCCCTTTCTTCTATGCAACATGCGATGATTAATATGATACGTTGTAAACTAGCGTCCAAATCGACCAATTTGTGCAAATTCTTTTTGCAATGATCGACGTAACGCTAATTCGGAGTCATGCTTTTCAAGTGCTATACGGTGTTGTTTGGCAAATATTTCTTGAATATCTTTAATTGAATCACCAGCATCTAGAAAATCCTTGATTTCTAGGAGACGGTCAACGTCATTTAACGAAAAACGGCGCTGACCACCTGCACCACGATTTGGCATAATAAGCTCATTCTGCTCATAATAGCGGATCTGACGATCCGACAATAAGGTAAGCTCACGTACTGTGCCAATGGGTAAAATTGCTAAGTTTCTTCTCAATTCACGTTCGCTCATTGAACAACCTCCGTTAACATACTTATATTGTAATAGATTTTTTTGCACTGTGCAAATACGTGTTAGGAAACCTGACATCAATTTTATAAATATGATCCCACAACTTACTTGGCATCATACCATGTATCACCATAATGATTGTCAACCTTCATTGGGACATCCAGTGACACAGCTGAATCCATGACACTAGTCACCAATTCCGATAATTCACTAATTTCATTTGATGGCGCTTCAAAGATTAATTCATCGTGCACTTGTAACAACATACGTGCTTGCAAGTTATTTTCTTTCAATGCGCTATTCACTTTAATCATAGCAATTTTAATAATATCTGCAGCAGAACCTTGAATTGGAGAATTCATCGCAGTTCGTTCAGCAAAACTACGTAAATTAAAATTTTTTGATTGTATATTTGGTAAATAACGACGTCGTTTCGCGATTGTTTCAACAAATCCTAACTCGTGCGCACTTTGTTTAATTTTATCCATCCATTCATGAATTTGCGGGAATTCTTTAAAATAAGTGTCTATAAATTGCTTTGCCTCAGCACGTGAAATACCTAGGTTGTTAGCTAACCCAAAGTCAGAAATACCATATACAATACCAAAATTAACAGCCTTGGCTGTACGACGCATGTTAGCATCAACCGGTGTGTCATCAGCTAATCCAAAAACAGCGCGAGCTGTCTCAGCATGAATGTCCTCACCATTTAGGAAAGCCTTTTGCATGTTTTTATCGCCAGTGATGTGAGCCAATACGCGTAACTCAATTTGGGAGTAATCAGCGCCAAATATTTGCCAATTTGGTTCACTCGGTACGAATGCCTTTCGGATTAAACGCCCTTCTTCTGTTCGCATGGGAATGTTTTGTAAATTAGGGTCTACTGATGATAATCGCCCTGTTTGAGTTAAAGTTTGTAAGAAACGTGTATGAATTTTACTATCTTGTGGATAAACAACAGACAACATGCCATCAATGTAGGTAGATTTCAACTTAGCTAATTGGCGATATTGCAGTATATGGTCAACAATCGGTGCTTGTGACGCCAATTTTTCTAATACATCAACTGCAGTGGAGTAACCAGTTTTTGTTTTTTTAATGACAGGAAGCCCCATCTTTTCAAAAAGTAAAATACCTAACTGCTTGGGTGAATTAATGTTAAATTTTTCACCGGCTTCAATATAAATAGCATCCTCTATAGTATGAATACGTCCTTGCAAATCCACACCCATATCGTATAGGCGCGTTTGGTTAATTTTAATACCTTGGTATTCCATATCAGCCAATACGTGCGCCAATGGTAACTCAATTTCAGTATAAAGATGCATTTGCTCATGTGCTTTTAACGCAGCTAACGCAGGTAATTCTAGTTGCATTAACGTATCAGCTTTATGTGCGAGATGCATCAAAACACGTCCCTCATCATCTGGTACAGCAAATTTAGCACCTTTACCATAAATTTCATCATCAGATGACATATAAACATCAAAACGCTGGGCTAATGTAGATAATTCATTATCATTATCCGTCGTATCCAATAAATAAGCAGCTAATAGAAAATCAAAATGGGTGCCCTTTAGTTGCAAACCTAAACGCTTAAACAAGATCAACTGTGCTTTAACATTAAACACATTTTTTACAACGTTCTCATCTTCAATAATTGACTTTAATTCTGTTGTTTGTAACAGTGTCATATCACGACTAGCATAATAACCGACTTCTGGATTTCCTATCACAAATCCAATCATCTCATCAATATGATAGTTATCACCAGTGGTTTCAATATGTACAGCCACTTTTTTGCCAAGCATGGTCACAGCTCGCAGATTAGTGTCAGTCAATGTCACAACATGAACTTGGGTTTCTTTTTGTTCATCACCACCGGCTATTTGCCCCGATTTTCGTAATGCTTTAATTTTTGCTAACTGTTGTTTAAAATCTAAATCTTGATAAAAAAGTACAAGCTTATCATAATCTATGCCCCGATATTCGATTTCTTGCAATGGCAAATCTAATGTTGCATCTGTACTAATTGTTGCTAATTTTCTAGCACGAAACGCAGATTCACGATCATTAATCAAATTCTCTTTCATTTTAGACTTTTTCATGTCTTCAATGTTTGCATACAAATTATCAATATTTTCGTATTCCGCTAACAATTTTAATGCAGTTTTTTCACCTACTTTAGTGACACCTGGATAATTATCTGATGTATCACCTGTTAATGCTTTTTTCTCAATAATTTGCTGTGGTGTCAAACCATACTTTTCCATGATGTAAGCTGGCGTATAGCGTTCAAGTTCTGTGACACCTTTTTTAGTCACATTAACAGTAATGTTATCCGTTGCTAACTGAATTAAATCCTGATCCCCAGTGATAATGGTGACTGAATAACCAGCTGCCTCACCCATACGAGAATACGTTCCAATAATGTCATCAGCCTCGAGCCCTATTTTTTCGTAATTTCTTAAGCCATGAAGCGCAACCATTTCACGTAAATAGGGAAACTGTTCTTTAAATTCTGATGGTGTTTTTGAACGGCCATCTTTATATTCAGGAAATAGTTGCCCACGATAAGTGTCTTTTCCAGAACCTGCATCCCAAGCAACAAGTGCCAAATCAGGTTGCATCGGATCAACAATCTGGTCTAAAAAGTTATTAAATGCTACCAAGGCATTTGTATGTAATCCGTTATGAGATATCATACGATCGAGTTGCTGATACATCGCATAAAATGCACGAAACGCTAGTGAATTGCCATCAATTAAAAGTAGTTTTTTTGTCATCTTTATTTCCTTTACCTGTTTCTAGTGTAACAAAAAAACAGCCCTAAGGCTGTCCTAATTTTCTTTAAAATTAGTCTCTTGAACCACCTGCTACGCCAAAGATACGTAACAAAGCGAAGAACAAGTTAATAAAGTCAAGATATAAACGTAAAGCACCATTAACTGCCAAACCACGAGTGTCCATACCAGCTGATTGTGCATACATTGCTTTGAGTGTTTGGTGATCATATGCGGTATAAAGTGCGAAAACAAACACACTAACCCATGAAATCAACAACATGACAATACCATTATAAAAAATGACATTTACCACTGAGGCAACCACTAAACCAATTAGCAACCCAAACAATATAGGGCGCAAACCACTGAGTGACCGCTTCGTAAAGGTACCGTATAATGCCATACCACCAAAGACAGCAGATGCTGAAGCAAAAGCTAATGCCACAGATCCAAAATTATAAATGGCTAGTAAGATACCTATCGTTATACCCTCAACCATCGCAAAAGCCATTAGCAACCCAAACGCGCGCGCAGGATTTTTGAAAGTGTTACGTCCAATCATAAACATAATCAAGAACTGCACACCAATCAGTGAAATCACACCAATTGAGTTAGTAAACAGTGCTGCCACTTGTGCTAAAAAGAATTGATTAACAACAACAGATGTCACTGCTGAAACAAGTAAAGCCAATGCCATGTATGAATAAGTCTGCTTGAAAAATGCACGCATACCTTCATCCATACCAGTCACATCACGACGGGCATTTAAATTAAAATTATCCATTTGAGTCTCCTCATAATTACTTTTATCTCCCAGCTATCATTTCTGGTTATCTCTATTATACCAGAAATGATATTAAAGTAATATTAAAAGGCCAACACAATGTAGTCGTCTTTTAATACTACGACTGCTTCTAGAGAAAAATCATTGCAAATCCGTACGTAGTTGCCCCAACAACTTTTCATAAGCAAATTCATATTTTTCAATATCACCAGCCCCCATGAATACCATGACAGCATTTTCATAAGGCATTAGTAGGCTCATATCGTTTTCGTCAACGATACCACCAAATTTACTAATTTCGGCCCCGATTTCAGCTGAGGTAACGCTACCCTTTTTTTCACGTGCCGATCCAAATATATTAACTAAATAAACTTTATCCGCAGCTTCTAAACTTCTAGCAAATTCATCTTTATAAGCAATTACCCGCGAATAAGTATGTGGTTGGAAAATAGCAATAATTTGCTTATTTGGATACTTTTGACGCGCCGCATCCAATGTTGCATCAATTTCAGTTGGGTGGTGTGCATAATCATCAATGACTGTAATATCTGCAATTTGTTTTTCACTGAACCGACGCTTGACCCCTTGATAAGTCATTAGGTACTCACGTATTAAGTTCAAATCAACTTGTTCCATATAAGATACAGCAATCACAGCTAAAGCATTTAATATGCTATGTTGCCCGAATAATGGTACACCAAATTCACCTAATTGCTCCCCACGGAAAACAACATCAAAATGTGACCCTTGTGTTGATTTGTGAATATTTGTTGCCACAAAATCATCTTTTTCAACGTTCGTACCATAATAGTAGACGTCTGCATTTGGTTGAAGTGTACGTAAATGTGCATCATCGCCCCAAGCAAAAATAGCTTTCTTGACATGATTAGCAAAATCAGAAAAAGCGTTTGTCACATCTTCAATACCCGTATAGTAATCTGGATGGTCAAAATCAATATTAGTCAAAATAGCATAATCAGGCGCATAGTCCTTAAAATGACGACGATACTCATCAGCCTCTACAACGAAAAATTGTGAATTAGGAACACCACGTCCTGTCCCATCACCAATTAAATAAGAGGTTGGTGCTATGTTTTTCAGCACGTGAGCTAGTAAACCAGTCGTTGATGTTTTACCATGCGCACCCGCAACAGCAATGGAAGTTGTCTGCGCAATTTGTTCTTGGACTGCATCCGGATATGACAACATTGTCACACCAAGCGCAAGGGCCCGAGCAACCTCGATATGATCATCCGTAAATGCATTTCCTCTCACAAAAATAGCTTCCTTGTGAGCATCAACATTTTTCGAATCAAAAGATAAAATTTTAATGCCTGCAGCTTCTAAAGGTGCTTGTGTATATGTATAAGTATCAATATCTGAACCAAGAACCGTATTGCCTTGGTCATGTAAGATTTGTGCCAACGGCCCCATACCTGTACCTTTAATACCAATAAAGTAATATGTTTTGGCCATTATTTCTCCTTGTCCATTTTAAACGTAAAATATTGCAACTCACCCTTACGCAGTTCAAATACTAATTTTTTATATTGCGCATTTTCATCATTTAGCGTGCGATATACTCGCGGTGCATCTTGCAATTGATTTTTTGTTACCATTTTAATAGTTTGTATCCACTAAACCATCCGTATAAAGTGTTTGTGCTTTAATAAAATTAAATGGTTCGCCCACTTCACCAAAATTTTCAGGCAAAACTAAAGCGCCTGGTTTATCGGGTGCTTCAGGCAAGTGTAACTCTCTACCTGAAACAATCATCCCACTGGAAGGTACACCACGAAGCGCCCCGTCCCAAATTAATGCACCTGAAGGCATCATTGTGCCAGGTTGTGCCACAGCCACTTTAATACCTTCACGCATGTTTGGAGAACCAGACACAATTTGCAATGTTTCCCCGTTACCTACTGCAGTCGTTGTCACGTGCAGGTGGTCAGAATCAGGATGTGATACCATACTTTCAACACGTCCAACAACTAATTTTGAAGCTGTCGCAACCAATTCATAATCAAAGTCAGCAGCTCTAATCAAGTCATTTAGAATTGTCACTTGGTCTTCGTTTAAATAAATCTGCCCAGCCTGTTCGGTCAAGCCTAATGCCTGACCAACACCAGTAATATTGAACCCTGTTGTCTTGTTTGTTTTTTTGTCTTGAATACGTGTCACTTGACCATGCGTAGTAACATATTGCGCATCGGCATTTGGTCCTAAAATAATAACCAATACATCCCCAAGTGCTTTTAAATTATAGCTTGTAATCATTTTTTAATCCTTAAAATTATATCTATTTTTATCTTATCACAGGAATACATAAAACACGAAAGACCGCTCTCGCGGTCTCAATCATTCCTGACTGTCAAGATATGACAGTAGTAATGCAGCTGATGCTTTCCCTGCTTCGACAACATAATCGTCAAAGACAATACCTGAATTACCATCTGCCAAATCAGATACACCTCTTAAAATAATAAATGGTGTGCCAAACTGGTAAGCAACTTGTGCCACAGCTGCAGCTTCCATTTCTGCCACTAAAGCATCTGGGAAATGTGCCAAAATGCGCTTCTGTGCCTCTGTTTGAACAAACTGATCACCTGAGACCACAAGTCCTTTTTTAACTTTGGTTAATGCTTCAAATGCTTGAACAACGGCTGCATCTGCTTCGTAGTATAAAGGCTTATTGGGTAATTGACCAAATTCATAACCAAACACGGTAACATCCACATCTGAATATGCCACACGTGTCCCAATCACTTCATCACCAATTTTTAAATCTGGATCCAATGCACCTGCCGAACCAGTATTAACAATCAAATCTGGTTGAAAATTATCAATCATTACGGTAGTTGCCGAAGCTGCTGCTACTTTACCAATACCTGACTCAGTAAGTATCACATCATGACCGCGATATTGTCCCTCTGTTATCTCTGCCCCACCATGTGTCCTGGTACGCTTATTTTCTAAAGCAGCAATCAATGCTATTTTTTCTTCCGCCATTGGCGTAATAATTCCAATTTTCATCTTTTTGAGTCTTTCAAGCTATTTTAAGCTTATTCCTTTCACATGTTAAAACACAGCTTTAATTTCTAATCACTAATTTTTATTAGTTCACCAGAAAAAAGAATGCATACGTAGCTATAATTAAAAATACTAAAATCACAATGGCTAAATTATAGCGATGTGTTAACCGTTTAGATTTACCATTTGCTGTTAATTTACCATTTGATCCGAGTTCATAACGCCCCTTTCGGGTTAAGCGCATTTCCTCGCGTGTTTCTGGTGTTACAACCGTAACTTCTGTCGGATGTTCCTTTGCATAAAGCTTTTCGGCTTGACGGCGTTCTTTATCACGTAATTTTTGCGCTTTTTTAGTCGCTTTTTGCGCTGATTTTCGTGTTAATTCTTCAGACATATTAACCTCGCAAATATGACCAATATAGGAATGCAACAATTGTCTTCTGGTCATTTAACTGACCAGCATCAAACAATGCCTTCATTTCATCGTATGACATGGTGACTAAATCAAGTGATTCCCCTAGGTCACGCGGTAACTGTTCTGCTTCAGCGACCGGTTGTAAATCACGCGCAACATAAATATGCATATACGCATCAGAAAAACCAACTGTCTCAAAAAATCCCATAACTCGTGAAATTGAACCAGCAGTCATCCGCAATTCTTCGTTCAATTCACGGGTTACAGCATGTTCAGGCTGATCAAAATCGCGCTCATCTAACTTACCAGCAGGAATTTCTAAAATAAAGTCCCCAATTGTCGCACGATACTGTTTTTCGACGATAATATGGTCATCATCGGTAAATGCTATGACAGCAATTGCTGGTACATGCCGAACAATATCGCGTCCTGCCTGCTGCCCATTATATAAAGTCACTTGCTGTGTCTCAATACTAAATATGGGACCTTCATAGACAATTTCTGAATCTATCACAATTTCACGTTCTGCCATTATACTTCTGATGCCTTTTTTAGGATAGGGTGAACTTGTGCCGCTTGGTAGGTTTTGTAACCTGCTACCAATACATAACTGACGCGTTCCCCTTGATTCAAGGATTTAAATCCTTCCATATCAATACCATTAAAGTGGACAAATACATCATCTCCACCGTCATCGGGTGTGATATAACCATAACCACGTTCTTTTTGCCAAATTTTTACTGTACCTGTTTTCATATTCTTATTGTATCAAAAAAACCACCTGTTAGGCGGTTTAGTTTTTAAACAAGTACAAATATTATGAGAATGTTTTACATTAATGCAAGTACTATAAAATTGATTAAGAAAAACGCAGATATAATCAGCAATACAGGCGATAATTCTTTAAATTTGCCTAAAGCTAACTTAACGATAATAAACATGATGAATCCGGCTGCAATTCCATATGAAATTGAATATGAAAATGCCATAAATACTGAAGTGAAAAATGCTGGTATGGCAACTTCGAGGTTTTGCCAAGAAATTTTCTTAAACTCTCCCATCATCATGATCCCTACCAAAATGAGTAAGGGTGATGTTGCTGCTGATGGCACAACACCAACTAGAGGCGCAAAAACAATCATCAATGCAAAACCAATCGCAGTTACAATGTTAGCTAGACCTGTACGGGCTCCAGCTGCAACACCAGTGGCAGATTCAATAAAAGTAGTTGTGTTTGACGTACCAGCAATACCTGCGAATGCAGTAGTAAATGTATCGACAACTAACGCACGATCCATTTTTGAATTGATACCCGTATCAGATTCGAATGCTTTCGTATCTGCCTGCGAGAATATGCCAGTTTGATTACCAATACCAATTAAAGTGCCAATTGCGTCAAATAATCCGGTCAGTCCCATAGCAAAAATTGTGATAATTGCCAGCGATGCCTGATGCCAATCAGTAAATAACGATCCAATACCATTTGCTCCCAAAGCTTGGCCGAAGACATGACCCAATGAATCAAACGCAGACCCAATTGACGTACCGGGCTGAATATGTGTGTTAGTAACACCCATTGGAATACCAATAAGGGTCGTGGCGACTAACGTAATCAAAAAAGCGCCCGGTATCTTACGCATAACTAAAACGATTAAGATAATGAAACCAATTAATGCTAATAAAACAGATGGATCGTTAAATTTACTCAATTCAGGTGTAACACCCCCATTTGCTAAGATGGTATGTATTTTATCCGCCCCTTTGCCAGTAAAGGGTTGTCCATTTAACGTCTTAATATTTTCAGGATCAACAATAAAATTAATGAACCCTGCATTTTTTAAACCTATGTAGGTCACAAACAAACCGATTCCACCACCAATGGCAGCTTTTAATTCGTTTGGTATGCCTTTAACAATAGCTCTACGTCCATGCGTTAATGTAATAACAATATCTACTACACCAACTAAGAACACAATCGCTAATGCCTGCTGCCATGTAAAACCAAAACCAAATACAATTGTATATGTGAAGTAAGCCTGCATACCAATTCCTGGCGCCAAAGCAAAAGGTACATTAGCAAATAATCCCATAAATAATGTACCAAATACTGCTACTAAAATAGCAGCCAGAAAAACAGCTTGCGTAGGAATACCAGTTTGACCCAAAATTTGTGGGTTCAAAAAGAAAATGTAGGCCATTGAGACAAATGTAGTAATACCAGCTAAAATTTCGCGACGAATCGTCGTTTTATTTTCTGATAACTTAAAAAAATTAGACATTATATTGTTACTTCTCCCGTATATGTGAAAATTTGACTACTAATTGTGATGATTAATTACGCATGTTTAAATAGTTAATTATAAATATACTTTATTTTAAAAAACTAAGTTAATTGTGTCAGAATTATTTATTACTTTTTAACTTCAATTTATGTTTTGGCAGTAATAGTACAATGAATGTGACAGACCACCCAATTAAACCTATTACCCACAAAAGTTTGACAACAAGTGGTTGTATTAAGGAAACTTTGATAACTTGTTCTCCTGAATTTTTTATATGCACATTCAGTGTCCCACGGTCATTTTTTTTATAATTACTGATTTTGTTATTAACCTGAATTTGATAATTTAAATTTGTAAAAGCAAAGAATGGCACACCTAACTCTCCAGATTTAACTTTATCAAAAGAATATGTAACAGAATTTGCTGTACTAGCTAATTTTTTTCCTCTTATCAACGTTCCTTGATTCAATGCTTCATGGTTAAAAGTTCTCATTTGCTGACTATCAGGTTTCAACAGGCTATTTCTGTTTGATTTCACTACTAATGATTGCTGTGGCAAATACTCTGGATATTTACGTAATTCAAAAAAGTCGTCTCTTCTAATAATTGAATTACTAATCCGTGATGACTTCATTAGATCAAATACACCTCGATGGTATATTTTTGGTGATAAATCTACTAGTGATTCTTGACGATACTGCCAATTATTAACAATTCTGTTTCCTATTATGAGGATGCTTAAAAAGATCATCAACCAGTTTGATGCATTATTACCATATTTTATGATGATCAGTAGTAAAACTATGAGCAAAGTTACATTGGTAAAAACCATAAAACGTGTAGGAAACTGTATTATTGAAAATAACGAATTTTGCAAGGCTCCCCATGGTACTAATGCAGTCATTAATAATATTAAGCCACCAGATATGATACTCAAGTACCTAATAGTGGTAGTTAGCTCATGCCATTTTATGCAAATTATAAAAAGAGCCATCAGAGAAAAGAGCGAAAAACTAGTTGAATACTGCCAGTTGATTGCACTAGAAAATAGATTATCTAAATTCAAAGTACCATTAATTAGTTTAAAATTGAATGGTTGGGTTAATTTGTTCCCCATCATTACAAAGATATTATACAGTGAATACGCACTTAGTATTATTGAAATTAGTGCTGCAATTCCAATTTGTTTTAACATATCAACCTTAATTACTGATTGATGCCAAAAATATAATGTCAAAACTATCAGATATAATACTAGTAAAATTGTAGAAAGTATATGTGTGTTCACCACTAAAGACACAGCGATACTGAGCAATAGTATTGCCGAAATATTAAAGCTCTTAGACATTAATATCAATGCATAAAATGATAAAATAATAGCATAAGTGGTGAAAATCATCGAAAGTGAGGTCTGCACATTATTAAATTGAGGCCTCATAAGAGAAGAAATCATCATTGAGAAGGCAAAAGCCTGAAAAGATGAAGCACCTATTCGTTTAGCAACTACATATGTACATACACTTCCCACTAGAATAGGTATTACCATAATTGCAAAGTACTGGGATATCGGGGACAACCACTGCGTCATCCATACCAGTAATATTAGTGTCCCGTTAGGATACATCGCATTGACTGCTTGTCCCACTGAACTAAAGGAATTAAAATTGACCATAGATGGTAACTGTCCATGACTTAAAGCAACATTTATCTCATGTATTCTGGAAAGATGAAACCAAACATCTTGGGACCAGGTCATAGACTGTGCAGATATATTAATGCCAAAAAGTACCCCCGTTAAGATAACTGTGGCACTCAAATATAAAATATTTTCTTTTTCCTTTATTAACATTATAAATCTCTTTGAAAATTGTTCTATCATATGAACTTAAACCTTTTCAATCTCTGGATGAAACTTAAAGCCATTGATTGTACCTCGAATTATAATCTTTAATTTACGCCAACGATATTTTACGCTAGGAAGACACAATGTTTTTATAAAATCTAAAACACCATGCCCCAATGTCTTAATAAATTTGAATAACGAGTGACGACGACGTGATGTTAGCAAACGATTACGATATTCTAGCAGATAACGTGGTAAACGCGCTTCATCTAACTCACCAACAATATCGCCAGGATTAGGATTAGATTTACTTGCATGAATAACAATCGAATCACGTACAAAATAGCCTGTCATTTCACGTGAACAGCGTTCTGTGAATTCAATGTCATCTCCCCAAATGAAGTATTCTTTTTGTGGTAATCCAGTTTTTTGAATTAATTCACGTTTAAAAATCGTTGACACAAAGGTTGCATGTTTAATAGGGACCCAATTATCTTGGCCATAAAAAACAGCCGTTTTTCCACCATCTGCTGGGGCTGGTACATTCATTTTCGACCATTCGCCATCAATCCAATTGACTTTACTTGCACCCCAACCAGCATCTGAATTAGCGTTAAACATGGTTAATAATTTTGAGAGCGCAGTTTCTGTAGGCATTGAATCATCATCCATTACCCAAACCAAATCATCCTGTGTCTTTTCATAGAATTGTCGGATCCCCCAGTTAAAGCCACCGGCACCACCAAGATTTTCAGATAAATGTTCAATAATCAAACGATTATCTGCTAGACTATCTAAATATTCTCGCGTGCCATCTGTGCTAGCACCATTGACAATAATCACGTGCTTTAGCGCTGGTGTATTTTGCCCTAAGACTTTCTGAATAGACACTTTTAAAAGTTCAAGACGATTATACGTTACAATAACCGCTGATACTGTTGCTTCACTCATTTTAATTCCTCTTTAATTTGTGACAAAATTGCAGGATTTGCCGCTGTTGTTTGCCAAATGGCTAAGTCATTTATTGATGATATGTATTGATAATTCAGCGCCAACAACCACTGCTCACGTTGTGTGTTTGGTACCATGACTACGGTATCAGATAAAGTGAGTAAGGTTTTTTGATGCAAGCTACTAGCTTGTTGCTCTATCAGTAAGGCGTCAAAAGCTTGTGTGCCTACCACACGTTGCCCGATAATACTTAATTGCTGCCAATTACCATCAATTATCATGTCATCGTTAACGAAAATACGTGTATTGGACACTGTATCATCAACATTACTAAAAAATTGCTTCCCATACCAATTATCCAATAAGTGACTGACATAGACCACAATACTAACATCCACTTTATTACTGATTTTTTTTGCTACAAGGGGGCTGAATTTGTCAGTAGAAAAATCTTCGCCATTAACTAATACAGATAAATTCCCCCGTGTTTTGAGTTTGAGCTCATGCTGAACTAATTCACCAACTCTTTGCGTTGCGTTGCCATCATCTTCAGATACAAACTCGTTAACAAAATGATGGTACTGCTCATGATGATTTATTTGAACTTGATCTATCTGACCAATCCACTCTATCACATCCGATACTTTTGTTGTAAAAGGACCAGGTAATGTGGTTGATCCTAAATATGTGCCTCGTTCACTTTGATAATTATCTGTAATGTCTAAAAATATAATTGGTCGTTTAGTGACCAGAAAATCAAAGAATAACGATGAGTAGTCAGTAACCAAAATCGCCGTGTATGCTAATAAAGCATTTGTATTTAACCAACTTGGTATCAAATACTTAGCAAAACGGTCATCGTTAAGTATGGACTCGTAAACATATGGATGTGGTTTGAATTTAATTGCATAGTTTGAATAGTTAGCTTGTATTTTCTGTAACACATCAAGATATTTTTCAAGCCCATTATGTGTGCCATCTAACGTTGCTGAGTCTCCCGTCCAAGTTGGCGCGTATAAAATAACAGGTTGGTCTGTTGCTAATTCTACTTGCATTTTTTTCAGTTGATCATCCAGCATACCATTGACTAAAACATCATTGCGAGGATAACCTGCTACTACAAACTCACCTTTAAATAAACCAGTTAAACGATAATCACGTTTGAAAATATCTGCTGTATATTGGTTAGGTAATACAAGATAATCCGTCATCATCAGCGTACGAATAACATTCCAAGAACCCATGACACCACCAGGCATAGCATATCCCATTTTTTTAAGTGGTGTACCATGCCAAGTATTGACCAAAATTTGTGACCCACGTTTAACTAAAATATTGGAAAAAATCATGGCATTGGTAATAATACATTTTGCTGTTAAAAGATATTGCATATGTTGATTAGAAAACTGTTGAACAATTATAATCCGAATATCATTCTGTAAATTCCAAAAATATAAGACTTGCTTAATATTATCGATATGCTTTTCAGCAGCTACAATCACATGCAATGTTTTAGGGTATTTTTCTAAATAATAGCGTAGCAACTCAAAAGGTGAATCATCTAGTTGCTGTCCGTCTCGCACGTCGTACAAAAATAAATGATGATCAACTTGCCAATCATCATAATGTGTGTCATAAAACTGTTTAGCGGTACCCTCTAGTGTAAGAACACTGAGATACCGTGTTTTTTGCCACTTACGATCATTTTTAAGATAGCGTAAATGATTTAAAGTTTTTTTAAACATAAAAAAAGACGTCTCCGCCTTTCATTATACCTGATTTAACGTACTATTCCACTTTCGATTGGTGTTCTGTTACTAAATCTTTGTGATTTAAATCTTTTTTAATTTGTGTTGTTGATATCTCAGGTGTACGCGCTAAATAAACAACTTTAGCATCTGTTTCTTCTTGGATAAAATCAAATTGTCCAGCCCAATCATCACCCATAACAAAAGTATCAACTTGGTATAGTTTAACATCCGAAGTTTTCTGGTCCCAAGACTCTTCTGGAATGACCAAATCAACATAACGAATTGCTTCTAGTAGTTGCTTACGTTTTTCATATGAAAAATATGTTTTCTTTTGTTTTGAATTCCAATTGAACTCATCCGTCGATAAAGCAACGATTAAATAATCGCCCATTTCCTTGGCACGTTTTAGTAAATTAATATGCCCGTAGTGTAGCATATCAAAAGTTCCATATGTAATAACACGTTTCATAATGTTCACCTCATTACTTTTCTTCTCTAGTAATATAAATTGGTCGATGTTTGGTTTCTAAGAATATTGCTGCAACGTAGCGTCCTATAATGCCCAAACTTAGTAACTGAATACCACCAATAAACAAAATAATGGTGACCAGTGATGGCCAGCCATCAACACTGTTATTATCAACTAATGCTCGAATCACAATAAAGGCGGCACTGATTAATGAAATACCAAATGATACAAACCCTAATAAAGTAATAAACATTAGTGGTACTGTTGAAAATGAAACAATTCCCTCAATCGCATACTTAGATAGTGACCAGAATGACCATGACGTATTACCAGCTATTCGCTCACGATTTTCAAAAGGAATATATTTTGTCTTAAATCCGACCCAAGTAAATATTCCCTTACTAAAACGTTGATTTTCACTCAATGACAAGATAGCATTAACCATTTGTCGTGTCATTACACGATAATCACGTGCGCCGTCAACCAATTGTGTCTGACTAATTC
The DNA here is from genome assembly GCF_007954525.1 of Leuconostoc carnosum. Classification (NCBI taxonomy): domain Bacteria; kingdom Bacillati; phylum Bacillota; class Bacilli; order Lactobacillales; family Lactobacillaceae; genus Leuconostoc; species Leuconostoc carnosum. Next base: position 373,094 of record NZ_CP042374.1, read on the forward strand.
TATTCATCCAGATATAGAATTGCGATGAAAACCATGAGCGGAGCTTAGCTTCCCCATCACGATCAGCACGACGTGTTCCCACAGCATCATAGTCACCCGCTTGTACTTCACGCAACATTTGCGGTAACAATTCCGGTGGGTCTTGAAGATCAACATCCATCACCGCGACATAATCACCATCAGCTTGTTGCAGACCAGCATACAACCCAGCTTCTTTACCAAAATTACGAGAAAAACTAATGTAATGCACATTATCATTGGTTGCTGATAATTGCCGCAAAATACTAATTGTTTTGTCCGTTGACCCATCATCAATAAAATGATAGTGAATGACTGCCGCTATTTCTTTCTTAAACTTTTCTACCGTATTATAAAAAATTTCAATCGTTTCTTCTTCATTGTGAACAGGCACAATAATCGATAAAATATCCATCTTTTGTGTTTGATAGGTTTTTACTTGATCTGCCATATCGCCCTAAAATCCCCTAACGTCTTATATCATCATACTAAATCATGAGCAAAATTAAACTCTTGCGTAATACTAAATTCCTCACGAACCGTGTTGAAAGCATCATTAAATACTTGATCCATATCAAAATAGCGGTACTTTCCTAGACGTCCACCAAAGATAATTTCAGGATGATGCTTGCGTGCCTCTTGCGCATACTGCTTATAAATCTGAGTATTCTTATCATCATTTACTGGATAATAAGCCTCTTTCTCACGACTCCAAGCTTGTGGATATTCTTTCGTCACAATCGTTTTTCCTTGATCAGACAACCCATCAAAATGCTTCCATTCCATCACACGCGTATATGGGGTCTCAGCATCAGTATAGTTGATCACGGCATTACCTTGGTAATTATCAGAATCTATCACTTGATGCTCAAAGCGCAATGACCGATACTCTAATTCGCCAAATTGATAATCAAAGAATTGGTCAATCATGCCAGTATACAAAACACGTGGAAATTCTGCTAACAAAGTTTCTTTATGGTCAAAGAAGTCTGTATCAGTTAACACGTCAACAAGACCGTTAGACTGCGCTAACATGTTCTCAAATATTTGTGTGTACCCACCCACTGGAATGCCTTGATAGCGATGATTAAAATAATTATTGTCATATATAAAACGAACAGGTAATCGCTTAATGATAAAAGCCGGTAGTTCGGTAGCTTTTCTACCCCACTGTTTTTCCGTATAACCTTTGATCAACTTTTCATAAATATCTGTACCAATTAATGAAATCGCTTGTTCTTCTAAATTACGTGGTTGTCGATCGCCAAGGTCTGTTAAAGCTGCCGTTTTCTGAGCTTCTATCTTAGCTTTAGCCTCATCTGGCGTTTTAGTCCCCCACATTTGGTAGAATGTGTTCATATTAAATGGTAAATTATACAGCGTGCCCTGGTAGTTAGCCACAACTTGGTTTTGAAAACCATTAAAATTAGCAAATTGACGGACGTAATCCCACACCTCTTTATTATCTGTATGGAAAATGTGTGCACCAAAATCGTGCACTGTGATGCCATGTTCAGTATGGGTATGGGTATTACCAGCAATATAAGGTCGTTTTTCAACGATTAATGATTTCTTACCTCGCTTAGCTGCTTCATAGGCAAATACCATCCCAAAAGGCCCCGCGCCAACAATTAAGTAGTCATAGTTTTTTGTATTAAATTTATTTGTCATAATATACCTATTATACCTGAATAACTAGTTTTTTTACGTCTGTATGCTAATTAATTATTTTTTCAATGCCCCAATTGTTTCTAATAGTTTCTGACGTGAATTACCATCATCATATTGTATAAACTTTTTCCTAAATGCACTAATTTTATCTGAATAATCATTTTCGTAATCATTAATATGATTCAACGCATCAACCAATTCTATTTGTGTGTATGCTAACTTACCCGGAGCTTCTTCCTTAAAATCGAAATACAAAGGTCGCATAGTTTCACTATATTTTTCATAATCATAAACATAAAAAATCATAGGCTTTTTCAAGACGGCATAATCAAACATAACTGATGAATAATCAGTTATGAGAACATCTGCTATTAAATAAAGATCACTAATTTCAATCTCGTCAGACACAATTTTTACAAAATCCTTAAGGTTATCAGGTATATTAGCGGTAGACATAAATTGATGCAACTTTAAAATTAGAACTGTATCTTCTGTTATTTGCTCTCTTAAGGCATCAAAGTCAATTTGCGGTATAAACTCCCCTCTAACACGCCACGTAGGGGCATAGAGTACCACTCTCTTATTTGATGGCAACGCCATATTCTTTTTTATTTTTTCTTTATATTCATCAGTATTTTTGATAAAAAGTTCATCATTTCGAGCATAACCAATCGGTAGAATAGTAGCGTTATGTTGGAATGCTGAATGTGAAATTTCAGCAACATAGTCACTTGGGACAGTCAGATAATCCCATCTACGATTCTTTGCAACATATTTGTCCACAGCACTTGGCATTATTTCTCCTGGAGAATCCAGACCAAGTTTCTTAAGTGGTGTTCCATGCATTGTCTGTACTTCGATTTGATCATTACGTTTGATGTAGTCGTCATCAAAATTAACATTATTAAACAAATAACGAGCACGCGCCAAATACGCATAATATCTAAAACTTCCAGGCTTTACAAAATCAACATTGTCTAAATCAGCATACTGCCCTAAATTATGTTGCAATACGACAACCTGCTTATATGATAATTTATTCTCAGTTACAAATTGATAAATAGCACGTGGATTATCAGAAAAGTTTTTACCCCAGAATGACCCATAAACCATAACGTTTTTTAAAGGTAATTTCCGTAATAGAGGATAGATTATTCCCTTATACGTCTGCCTACGCAATCTAGTTCCTTCATACCAATTCAGAGGCTCCCATTGCTTGAATACTAACGTTGTTGCCAGTTGCCTTTCTTGCAACTGTATCACACGGTCTTTCAGAGCGAGTGTTTGTTCATAGGAGTGATTTTTCGTTTTAACTAATTTAATAGGCAATAGCTCATCAGTTTGGCTTTTTCGAGTAAAAATCTGATAATATTTTTCATTGTACTCACCACCAATGTGATATTTATGGTCGTCATTCATATGAATAATATTTGTATCCGTTGTGTTCACAAGTACTAATTCATAATCCGTATTCTCATTTTCCAAAAATATAATATCAAACCCATCTGATACAATTATTGCTTCAACATTTATAGCATTACGTCGATCATAAATCAATTCAAAATCATTGTTACTTTGCTTCTTGAAAACAAACTGCCATTCTGCATCTACACCGGTACCAATAGATATAGGATTTTCCACCGGCATCGTTCTAATAGCTGGTCTTTCAGAATTCACATTTAGATAGATATGTTTTTCAGTCTCGCTAACTAATTCGACATTTCCGATTAAATCTTTTGACAGAGGTATTCTCAACTCATAAGGTAAACTAGGCTTTCGAGTCTGTAATCGCATTTTTTGGAATCTCTTCAACCCTAACAACTTTTTTAATACTTGACCAATCAAATTTTTAAAAGGAAATGTCTTAACACCATTAATTTTTAACTTTGAAATTTCTTCAGCCGCAAATACTTCAATTAAGAACATTTTAAAAATAGAATGTCGTTTGTTTAGAACCATTGTATTATTAGCTACACTAGATACTGGTGTAAAACTAGGCACACTTGTAAATAAATAAGGTAATTTTTGACTAAAATTAACGACATAACTATTATCTTCAAAATGAACATGATTAACTTTAGCTGAAAAATCTATATCAGCATTAACAAACTTTAATTCTTCAGGTAATATTTTAGACCAACTATTCATAATAACAGACTGATTTTTGAATTTCACTAAAACATTAACCACTTCACCACTACGATATTGATACAGATAAGTTAAAAGCTCCTCTTTTTTATCTGATTTAATCAAGTAATACTGGATACGTAAATTTAACGATAGTGTTTCTAGCGTCTCAATAGACACATGGTTCAGATACTCTTGTACCTGCAGATAAACATAATCAAATAACTCTTCATCTTGTTTATAAAACTCACGTAGGTATATTTGAAAATCATTTGTTAAAATTTTTTCATTGTATGTTGTAATTAAAGATGGTGCATCCTGCTGGAAAACATTGTAAACATGATTCACAGCTAACATACGATCATGAATATTATCATAATCATGTGATTGCGTAATAGAGGCATCTCCAGCCGGGCGGCTGCGCCAAAGATACATTAAATTAGAATATACATCTACTGTTGCGTGAATATATATCGGTAAAATAATTGGAATATCTTCATATAAGACACCTTCTGGGAATTTAGCCTGATGCTGTTCCCAAAAACTACGTCGAATAATTTTATTCCAAGCAGTAGTGTCATTGATTAATTCATTATTGGAGAAAATAGTTACGCCAGATACAGTATTTGGAAAAGCATGCTTATGCAAACCAGAATACCATATTCCCCCATTGTTTATACGTGCCACGTTTCCCACAATAAAATCAGATTGCGATGTATCAATTTGTGATAACATTTGGCTATATACATTCTCAATTACCAAATCATCAGAATCATGAAAAACAATATATTCACCAGTAGCATGACTTACACCTACATTTCGAGCCGCCCCAAGTCCTTTATTCTCTTGAACTATTAAACGAATTTTTGAAAATTCATTAGCATACTTTACCGCAATATCATGAGAACCATCAGTTGATCCATCATCTATCAAAATAATCTCGGATGTAAATCCTTTCTGTGCTAATACTGAATCTATTGCCTCCGCTAGGTAATCTGACACATTGTAGAAAGGAATGATAATTGATAATTTAATATCCATGAAAACCTCGTTAATTTTTATTATGTATAATAGATTGAAACTATATATCCAAGTAATTATACCAAAAATAAACACTGTTTTTTAATAATTATATTTATCTCTCCAATATAACCTAATAACTAATAATAAAAAGAGCCATTAGATTAACTTTAATATGTTAATCTAATGGCTCTTTTTATTCAGTTAGATTCTGTATCAATAATACATAAGACTCATCTTTGCTATTTTGAGACACTGATTTAATTTCATAATTTTTCCATAATGCTTTGCGCAAACTAGGATCAATTGCTACATTAATTTGATTGGTTAATTCCCTTATTTCACTTTTAGGCTGCACCCTTAATCTAACAATAATAAAATCCACTTTTTTCTTAGCCATTGTGTTTTCAAATGATTGATACATGGATGGCAGCTGTTGATACGTCATATTCATACGGTGCCAATATTGCGTTTTAGGTATTGTTTGAGTTGTTAAATAGAAACCTGGGTCTATATTGTTAATAACAATTAACGATGGCTGATGGCCCTTGCGCAAATTAGTACGTATCTGTTTTGCTAGCGTTAATTGTGCCCTATATTTATTGCCATTAATCGCTTGTGTTTCACCTCGAATAACCAACCGATTCAAATCTTGGTTGTTTATAAATGGCAAAAAAATCAATGCTGACACTATCAAAAATTTAGCTGAAAATTTTGATATGTGATTTTCAACTTGTACTGAACAATCTGACGATGCCAACCTCATCAATGCCAAAGCAAAGAAAGGCATCCAAATTAGATTGTAATAATTAATAATCCAATGTGGCATTGCTAAAAATATTAGTGATCCAAGAAAAATTATTAGTTCGATTTTTATATCAACTTTTTGATATAAAGCTTTTACCCAACTTAAAGTAATAATAATTATAATAATATAATGTGTACGAAATGCTTTGGAAATCAGATATAACAATTGCCATAACCTAGCAAGTATAGAAGTATCTGTTTGTCCATAAGCTGTCATATTTTGTACAAAATAGATATGTATCAAATCTAAGAAAGCACCGTTCACAGTGAAGAATAATATAATAATAGACGAAATGCTCAGAAAGCCTAATACTGAAAAGCATATAACTTGACATAATTTTAAGAATTGTCGATTATAAAGAAATGCACCTGCAACCCATATAAAGAAAAAAACAAAAGTACCTATTAACGAATATTTATTCCAGAAAACCAAAGACAAATTTAATCCTAATAAAAAGAAGCTACTTAAAGGGATCTCTAAAACATTATAATGCCAGTGATTCAAAATATACAATAAATATAATATCGATCCAAAAGCAAATTCTTCAGGTGCACCACTAAAGCTAAAAGAACTTGTTGAGATTAACGCTAATGGGCCAAGTAAAGCTATCCACTCTGGTGACAAGAAAACCGGCTTTAAATCTTTAGCTATTTTGTATGAAATCCAATAAATAATAAACAAATTAAACACTTGAAGGATGAATAATCCAAGAAAGCTTGTTTCCTTGATGGCAGCCGCACCAGCATATATTGCATATAAAAATGGACCGCGTTGCTCGATTATATCCTTGAATGGGATAAGACCATGCAGTAAAGATCGTCCCATTGTCAACATTGCATTACTATCTACCCAAGGATTTGTTCTGTACAATGGCGATGATCCAATACTAGTAAGGCTAGCCCCAAAAAGAATTAATATAGGTATTATTTTTTTACAAATTAATGTTATTTTATTAGTTGCCATTGTTTCTCTCATGATCCCCACCCATACATTGACACATTCATGCTCTAATATACTTTATTATTTAAAAAGTATATCTATTGAAATATTTCAAGAAATTTATATAATTTTTTCCTGAAACATTTAATAAATACACTTTTTAAGCTCATTTGTACTTTCTAAACCCTACCAAAACCTATTTTACGTGCTAAAAACTTACCACCTTTAAGTAGCCAATTTTGTTTTTCCATAAATATTACAGGCACTTCAGTATAATGAATATGATTTTTTGTTAACCACACGTCTAGTAGTCGTTCACTTAAAAACCCATAGACACGTTTTTCGTAGGTGTCCCAATTATCTACTTCATCTTGTAATTGTACTTCTACAGCAAATAAGATATCAAACAGCCAGTCTGTATACGCATCAAATTCTGCACGACGCATAATTAACATGTTAAACATGTGCGCCCATGTCTTTTTCATATTATTATCATATGCTACCAAATAATCAGAATGTCGCGTTGCGATTACTTCACGTAACACATCTAAAGCCTCACCATGATGTGCGTGACGATAATGTGATTCACTACTTTCAATCCAGTAACGCCGTTTTTTAGGTACAATCACGTTTGTATACCGTAATAGCCGTCGCAAGTCTTCTTCAGGCAATATGCTTTGTATACTTTTTTGTTTTGTTAAAGAAAAGAAACGGCGATAGTGTACTAAACCAATGACATCAGCATCACTATTATGTCGCGCCCAATATAATGCAGTTAATTCATTAAAATTTAGATTCTTCTTAGAAATATTATGACCAGTATCATCAGAGATGAAACCATCAAACTTTTTACTAGCTAATGCCGTACCAACCTGAATAGGTACATATATTGTTTTATCTTTTGGCATCTCAACATCTTTATGTGCAGCAACCAAAATTTGAATTTTTTCAATCATTTATTATACCAAGTCTGCAAAATAAGCGCGGAATTTAATGTGCAAATGTGAGCCTAGAAGCATCACACCGAATGTAAACACCCAAAAAATCAATGTCGGATATGTATTTTCCCAAAACCAAGTATGTCCAAAAAACGCGTCACGCACACCACTTACAAGATAATAAAAAGGGTTAGTTTCCAATGCGCGCACTATACGCTCATGACCTGCACCAAATTTATCAGAAACAGAAAATAGTGCCCCTGATACCCAAAAGATAAATCGCATGACTGTTTGCATGATTTGCTGATAATCTCTTAGTAATACAGTAACTGTGGCATTGAATATCCCTACCGCGTATAAAAAGACAAACGCAGCAAAAATATAGTAAATAACTTGTAACCAATACCAAGTCACTGGTAAGCCATAAAACATTGCCATCACAACACCAATGGCCAACATGTATATAAAAGCATTGAAGTTCATAATGGTACGCATCATAGGCATAATGCTCATGGGAAACTTCATGCGAGCAATTTGCCAGATATTAGCTGAAATACTCCAAGTTGTATCCATAAATGATGTATTAATAAATAACCATGTTGCTAAACCAATAATTAACCATGGCATATAAGGCACATCTTTAACCGGGCTCTGCGTATTAAATCCAAATCCAAATACAATCCAATAAGTTGCTACTTGCATAAATGGATTCAAGAACAACCAAAAGTTTCCTAACGCATGATTTTGATAGCGTGCCTTTTTTTCATAATTCGCCAAGCGCCACATCACCGGAAAATATTTAAACTGTTCTTTTAAAACTAACCAAATTTCTTTCATGTTTTAGCCCCACATCGCGTATTGATAAATAAATAACAACACACCTATAATTGATAAACTCAGTAATCCCCAAGTTTGTGGCCTCATTGAATCGCCAACTGCAATATGAGAAACAATATGTTGTTTTTCATCCATCGCCAATTTTTCATCAGATTGTACACGTCGTGTCAATTTTTCTTCAGAAAATGCTATTTGTTTTGCTTTTTGTTCCTCTTGATACTTCTTCTTTTCGTCTTTACTCTGACCATTAAACCACTTAGTCCATTTCTCATATTCATCAGCAATTTCAGCTGTTTTGCCGATTGCTTTCAGATCGCCATATTGAATCCACATCACCTTATCCGTGAACTGGCGAACTTGTTGCAACGAGTGCGAAACGAAGAAAATTGTTTTGCCTTGTGCTTTAAACTCATTCATTTTAGCTAAAGCTTTTTGAGCAAACGTTTGATCTCCAACCGATAAAGCCTCATCAATAATTAAAATATCTGGGTCTTGATGGACGGCAATCGAAAATCCTAATTTAGATTTCATACCAGATGAGTAATCTTTAACAGGTTGGTCAATAAAGTCACCTAAATCAGAAAATTCAATAATTTCTTGCATTTGATTATCAATTTCTTTATTTGTTTTCCCCATCATTAGAGATTTAAGTCGTATATTTTCACGCCCTGTCAATTGTGCACGTAAACCAGCACTCACTGTTAACATACTGGTTTCACCGTCAATCTTCATCGTACCAGACGCTGGCAACAATAAGCCACTTAAAACATTCAAAAGGGTTGATTTTCCAGAACCATTAACACCGACTATACCGACAACATCCCCTTCGTACACATCAAAACTAATACCTTTTAAAGCCCAAAATTTCTTTGGCCCTTTACTCAGTGGGTTTAAAATCGCACGTACTTTCTCAGACTTACTCTTACCTAAATCAAATGTTTTTGTTAAATATCGCGCTGAGACTTTTAACTTGTGTTCTTCACCCATAATTAATAAGCTCCTTTAGATTTAAATATAGCAATTACATTTCTAAAAACAATGCTAATATCGTACCAAAAACCGGCTTTAGCAACATACTCTAACTCAATTTTGGCACGTTCTGGATATTCGATAAGCGAGCGACCACTCGCTTGCCACAAGCCAAGTGCACCCGGTCGTACAGACAAAAATATATCAACCTGATCGCCATATTCTTTCAATTCTTCATCAACAATTGGTCGTGGACCAACCAAACTCATATCGCCAATTAACATATTCCAAAACTGGGGCAACTCATCTATCGTTGAGCGTCGCAAAAAAGAACCTAGTTTTGTAATCCGCGGATCTTCTTTAGTAGGTAATTTGTAACCACTTGCCACGTATTTTTGATACAAAACTGGGTCTGATTTTAATATTTCCTCGGCATTAGCGACCATTGAACGAAACTTATAAATATAAAATGGTTTCCAATCTTTCCCGATACGTTCTTGCTTAAAGAAAGCTGGTGATTTTGGACTATCAATCTTTAGTAGTATAAACACAATCAAAAAAATTGGTGATAACATGATTAATCCAAGTAAAGCAAAAACCACATCAATAAGTCGCTTAGTAATTAAATATGATTTGTATTTTGGTTTAATTTTCAAATTCTTAGCTCACTTTTTACAAATATTTTGCATCAAACTCTGGATCTTGACTGGTTAAAATTTTTGGCCCATCTTTTGTAATTGCCAATGTATGTTCATATTGTGCTGACCATGAACCATCATGAGTGCTTACTGTCCAGCCATCTTCTTCAGTGCTATCAGTATCAACTTCCCAGCCACCCATATTAATCATGGGCTCAATAGTAATAACCATACCCTCACGTAAACGAACACCATGTCCTGGTTTACCGTAGTGTGGTACTTGTGGTTCTTCATGCATTGTTGGACCAACACCGTGACCGATGTACTGACGCACATCACCATAATGATGTTCTACTTCAGTATATTGCTCAATGGCGTTACCAATATCACCAATACGATTACCCACAACAGCTTGATCAATGCCTAGATACATCGATTTTTTAGCAACAGCCATCAATTCTTTCACTTCCGGAGAGGCTTCACCAGCAACATATGACCACGCAGAATCCGATACCGCACCATTCAAACCAACAACTGTATCAACTTTAACGAGATCACCATTTTTTAGTTTCAATCCCTTACGAGGTAACCCATGGGCCACTTCATTATTAATACTAATTGTTGTCGCATATTTAAAGCCTTCAAAACCAATTTGTAATGGTACGCCGCCATGGCTTTCAATATATTCGCGACTCTTTGTTTCAATCTCCCATGTATCAAGACCTGGTTTAATCAAATCACGCAACATGTGATGCATACCTGCAATAATTTGACCTGACTGACGCATAGCTTCAATTTCTCTTGGTGATTTCAAACTAATCATTGTTTACTTCTTCCTGTTAAAAGTTTATTTTAGTTGATATTTAGAATAACAATCACTATATATTATACCTTTTTTTACTAAATAAAACTTAAATTGTTAAAAAGTATAAAAGAACAAAAAAGCAACCTGTTGGTTGCTTAAGTTAATCTTTATATTTAGTATCAATAAATGTGACTTTTTATTTTACTAAGAAATTTAAATACGTGCTAATGAAGCTGCACCGATAACACCAGCATCGTTACCCAATTCAGCTAACTTCACACGAGTTGACGTACGAACTGTCGGAAAGGCAAATGCCTCCCACTGGTTTTCAACACGAGCACGTAAGAATTCACCCGCAGCTGCCACACCACCACCAATAACGACTGCTGATGGGTTCAACATATTTGACATTGCTGCAACAGCATAACCCAAATAGTAAGCTACTTTGTTGACTACTTCATTAGCTAAGAAATCACCTTCCTTAGCTAAATCAAATACAATTTTAGATGTAACTTCATCACCATTTGCAATTAATTGCTTCAATTGAGATGAACCAACATACTCTTCAGCAAAGTCTTGTGCCAAATGAACGACACCAGTTGCTGAAGCATATTGTTCCAAGCAACCTTTGTTACCACATGTACACAAATAACCATTAGGTTCAACAACAACATGACCGACTTCGCCACCAGCACCAGCTGTACCATGAATCAATCGACCATTTGCAACTAATCCACCACCAACGCCAGTACCTAGTGTAATAAACGATACTTCATCATCATTGTTGCCGGCACCTTTCCAGGCCTCACCAAGTGCTGCTGAGTTAGCATCGTTTTCAAGTGTCAATGTTAAGCCGGTACCGGCTTCGATATCAGCTTTTACAGTTTGTTCTGTTTTCCAATTTAAATTAAAAGCACCGGTAACTGTACCTGCCGTGCGGTTTACTGTACCGGGTGTTCCCATACCGATACCAATAACACGCTCACGATCAAGTTGATACATATCTAGGTGATGATTAATTGAATCTACAATATCCGGCACAATGTGTGAGCCATCATCAAAAATATTAGTCTTAATTGACCACTTTTGTTGAATTTCACCTTCTTGTGTCAAAATCGCAAACTTGATTGTTGTACCACCTAAATCAACGCCTATTAATTTGTCTTTAATCATAATCTCAAGATGTGTGGTAATTATTGGTTACAGTTTATTGTAAAGCCTGTTACAGCAAGCTCAACTGACACCTAATTACCAAACACATTTCCTCCTACAAAATTTAATACCCATTTATCCTAACAGAAAACGCTTACAAATGCAAACGTTTTCACAATTTTCTGTAACAATTGCCATTAAATTAATCACTTGGTGATTCTTCCTCTAAACGGTGTTCGTGAGCTAAAATTAATTTCATTGTCGCGTACTGTTTATTATCAATGACGTCAGCCTTATATAAGTTATCAATCTCTAATGCTGCCATTTCAATGTCCCACAAACGCTTGCCAACATGAACATAAACGCCAAAAGTTTTTAAAACTGATAATACATCATAAAAATTTCTCATACTGTGCCTCCACCAGATATAACCGTCAAAATTATCACAATAATAGTTACAATAACCAAGGCTAGCCGGACATGCCAAGGAAACTTCCCTGAACGACCATAGAAACCAAAAATGACAGTAAACATCATACCACCAATTAACCCACCGATATGTCCCCACATATCAATGTCTGTCGAAGCAAAACCTGTCACTAAATTTAGGACAACAAATAGAATCATTATTGTACCTTGTGAACGAATACGTGGATCTTCCTTAAACTGAACAGCATATAAAATCAAACCACCAAACATCGCAAATAGCGCTGTTGAAGCACCAACTGATATAGTTAATGGCGCAAAAAGGTAGGACATAATATTGCCAAATATGCCACCAAAAAAATATAGGCCAAGAAATTTCCAACGCCCAAAAGCTTCTTCTGCTAATGGCCCAATAAACCATAATGTCAGCATATTAGTAGCAATATGCATAAAACCTGCGTGTAAAAATACAGGTGTTAGTAACCGCCAATATTGATCATAATGATGAATATATGGTCCCCATTTTGCACCAAATGACACTAAAAACTCACCATTGGCTGTCTGCCCACCACTAAATAACCCCTCAGCAATAAACACAAGTATTGTGACTGCCAAAATACTCATAGTTACCGGCGCGATTCTAAATTGTTGTTTAAAAGAATTTATCATGTCACCTATTTTACACTATTCAAAAGTATTTGAGACAAGTAAAATCCATCTTTCACAAACCATCATAAATTAATTCACGTCAATAACTTGTCCAGTATGCAGTACAACTAATTGCGGTGCATTGAAATGATAAGTTGGAAATTCTTGTTGGAGTGCTGCTTTGTAGATATTCAGTTGTCCTTTATAACGTGCAACAAGCTTTTGTAAATCCTCTGCTAAACGATCGTGCCGCACAAAATCTGTCTTGTAATCGAAAATTGTTACTGTATGAGTTGCTTCATCAATAAAGTAACCATCAACGATACCGTGAACAAGGACTGGTGCCTCATCAGAAATGCCTGCATAAATATGTTTAGCAGGCATAATCATAGCAAAAGTCACCTCACGCTTTAAACTTTTGGCGTGCTGTGTCAGTGATTTAGCAAATGGTGTGTCCAAAAATCTCAATAAACTATCAATATTAATCAGAGCTGCTACTGGTTCAATCATTCGGCCATTTGTCACTAGTGTGTCTCGTATAGTTTCCAAAGTGTCTCGCGTAATTGGTTCATCAAAATCAACCAATTGTAAAATTAAATGTGTCGCTGTTCCCACTGCAGCACTAGAAGGCTTTTGTGAGCCATCTGTCATGAATTTTGGTAAAACAAGGGTATCACTGACCAATTCACGTGCTGGTTCAAAACGTCCATCTTCCTGTACTTTTAATTCTTGTAATTCAGTACGATCTGGATCTTCAAAGAGACGCTTCATTTCACTGACTGATTGGTAAGCCGCTGTATTAGTAGCCAGATAGTTTGGATACTGATAATTGATGGTTTGTTCTGCTAAGGTAAAATCCTTGGCATCATAATTATCAGATACAGGTGTGACTTGATCTACTGAAATAGTGGATGATACTGACTCAATATCCTGTTCAGTGATTAATTTGACATCGAATTGAGCTTCTAATGACGTCTCGCTGCCAAGCATATGTGGTGTCTCACCGTCCCCTAACCATGATTCTAGTGTTGCATTTTTAGTACGTGCCAAACTAATTAGCACCCATTCTAAATAAGATTTTGCATCTAAACGTAAATCTTCTGGTAAAAATTGACCTGTTGTTTCTTTAGCACGTGCCCATAATCTAGTTAGTCGGTCATTGCTACCTTCATCATCTACTTTGATCGTACCAATAATATGTAATTGTTGTTCAGCACGCGTCAAAGCCACATATAGGAGTCGCATCTCTTCGGACCAGCTTTGACGTTTTAAAGCATTTTTAACGGCTAATTTTTGTAGTGTCGGCATCGCCACTAAGGCATCAGGTTGAAGATATTCAATCCCAATCCCTTCATTTTTTTGAATCAAGACGGGATTAGTCATATCTTTCGTATTAAAAGCTTTATCAAATTCAGGCAGAAATACAATCGGGAATTCCAGTCCCTTCGATGCATGAATAGTCATAATCCGCACTGCTTGTTCATCAGCTTCTTGTGGCGCTTCACCAAGTTGTCCGTCATTTTCTTGTAATTGCTCAATATAACGTACAAAACGGAATAATCCAGCATTTGTATTTGTTTGATATGTGCGCGCATAATCATATAGCGCGTGTAAATTAGCTTGACGCTGTCTACCACCAGGCATACCAGCAACATAGTCTAACCACGCCGTATCATCAAAGATAGTCCAGATAAGTGTCACTAAATCATTTTGAATGGCTAATTTATGCCATTTCTGAAATAACGACAAAATTTTTTCGCCACGTTGATCGTTTTTAGCAAAAATCTGCAAAGCAGTCCAATAGTCATGCTTTTTATCTGCTAAACGTACACTAGCTAAATCATTTTCATTAAAATTAAACATCGGTGAACGTAAAACAGCGGCTAATGGTATATCTTGGTGTGGGTTATCAATGACACGCAGTACATCTAACATTAAATAAACTTCCATTGTTTGAAAGTAGTTACCAACTGATTCTACTTGAGTTGGAATGCCAGCTTCTCTAAGAGCCGCAACAAGATCAATGTACCCCGATTTTGAACGCGTCAATATAGCAACGTCGCCATATTCAACAGGCCGCATGCCAGCTGGATCAGCTTTACGGTCGTAAATAGAAGTCTGCCGTAAAGCCAAAATTTTATTCGCTAATAAAGCATACTGTGCTTGCCGCTTTTCAAATGCTTGTTCGTCGCTCTCATGACTCTCAGAAATAGTTTTCTTTGTATTCACTTGCTGAATAATATCTAAATCAAAAATAGCTGGTACTATTTCAGGATAAGCTGCTTTTGGCACTAACTTTGCTTCCCCAGTATAAGCAATATCCCCTAGTTTTTCATCCATTAATTGCGTAAAAATTAAGTTGGTTGCTCGGGTCACATTATTTTGCGAACGAAAGTTATCAGCTAGTTCAATTCGAATATCTTCATTAGCTGAATTATCGAAGCGTTTGTATTTGCTCGTGAATAAAGTTGGTTCCGCTTGACGGAAGCCATAAATGCTCTGTTTAACATCTCCAACCATGTACATATTATGTCCATTTGACACTTGCGTTAATAACTTTTCTTGTAACTGATTAATATCCTGGTACTCATCAACTAATATTTCAGAAAATTGGCTACTAATCGTCTGTCTCGTTGCATCATCTTCTAAAATTTGTAAAGCCAAGGTGCCTAAATCAGGGAAATCTAATAACTTATCGTTACGTTTTTCAACTGAGAAATCCTCACGAAAAGTATGTGTCACATCAATTAGGGTGCTAACCAATTTTAATGCTGATGCTTCAATTTGACGCCACTGCTGTTGATTAAATTGAAAAAAAGTTTGCGCTAACGACTTCATTTCAGAATCAGAACCAATAATCTGATTTTTTACGATCGTTGCTTGCGACAAAATATCTAGTAATTGTGCATCCTCTTTGATTGCTTTTTTGCTCTTTGTTTCCATGCTTACTTTTGGCATTTGCAAAAGCAATTCTCGCAAACTATCCCAATTTGATTCTGTTAACTGACTTTGAATATTGGAAAGATAACTCACAAGTGCCTCAAAAGCGAGCTGTGTCTTGTTAAAAACTGGTTCGCCTTCAATGGTGATTAGCACATTCTGTGCTTGAACTAGTAGTTGATGGACAACGCTTGAAAGTTGAGGCAAAATTGCCTCTTGATACATGGTTGTCTGTGTTAAATCTTGTTGCATTGGTAAATAATTTTCACTGAGCTCAGTTAACCACTGATCACCATCTGGTCGCGCTTCAGCAAAATCAGCTAATTTTAAGACAATTTGCTGCAAAGATTTATCATTATTTGGATTACCAAAATTTGCTACCAGTGCTAAGAAATCACTATTTTGTTCATGTGATTCGTCATAAAATTGTGCAAATACATCGTTGAGAACATCTTGCCGTAGCATATCACGTTCAGCTGTGTCGGACAATAAACGGAATTGTGGATCTAACCCAATAATATGATAATAATTTTCAATAACCCGTAAAGCATAGGCATCAATTGTTGAAATATTAGCTGCTGGTAGTAACAGTAATTGTTCTTGTAAAAAGCGCTTTTGCGCTGCATCAGCTGAGTGCATCCGTTTTTCAATAGCTTTTTCCAAACGTTCTCTCATCTCTTGTGCCGCAGCATTAGTAAAGGTCACAATCAAAAAATTTTCAACACTCACACCGGATAATATTTTTTGAATTAATCGTTCAATAAGTACTGTTGTTTTACCAGAACCGGCTGAAGCGGCAACTAAAATATTATGTCCCGTTTCATAAACAGCCTGTTGTTGATTTTCGGTAAATCGTGTTGCCATCAATCCTCTCCTTTTAATATCTTCAAAATGTTGTCTTTGCCTTTTGGCGATTCTGGTCGATAATTATCCCCTAAACCACGGTCAAAACGCAAAACATCAGTAAACGGTGTAAATTGGAGACTACCAGTAGTTGGCTCTAACGGGAATTTTCCTGACAAAATATTTTCTCCAGCCTGTTGAATATTGTCAATGTTACGTTGCAAAAGTAAACCAAAATCATCAGCTGCCACAAAATCACTCGACGCATATAAGGTACCCGCTTTTGTTTTTTTCAATTGATAAAAATCAGAACCCTGACTATCTTTTAGGACATCTAAACTATCAATATAAGCATCTTCAGACACAAATAGACCGCGATATTTAAAAACGTCTGGTATGATTTTACCAGCCAATAAATCATCAATGTCACCCTTAAAATCAGTGATCAGTCTTTTTTTAGGCGCTATTTGCGCAAAAAATGCGCCACCAATCGCTTCAACACCTAGTTGGTCTGCGCCTAATTGCGCTGCTTGCCAATAAGTTAATAACTGCATCTGCAAGCCGTCAAATGCTTGTCCCCAATCAAATGTTTTGCCATTGGATTTATAATCAATAACCGTACCATAAGCATGCTGTGTATCTTGCGTGTCAAAACGATCAATTTTACCACGGACAGTTACTGACCCTTTACCATGAGTAAACTTTAAAGGTGGTAATGATTGCGCATCTGGGAACCCAAATAGCTTTTCAACTGCTTCTGGTTTAGATTGATTAACCATCGCGGCACGCTGCAAATTTTTGACCAAAGTCATGCTCACTGACTGTAAATAATCCCGTGTAGCACGCATTTTACCCGTTTCTTGAAGTAAATTATATTGGGATAATTGTAATTGTTCTGCCATCTTTTGAGATACTAACGTCGTCAGATCAGCTACGTTTAGGTCACGTAAAGTCAAATTTTCTTGAATAATCGTTCGCATGACACTTTCTAAAACGGCGTGATAAAGTGTGCCTGTCTGTGCGACATTCAATTCATTAGTTAAACGTTCTTTTAAATTTAAACCATACTTCAAAAAATAGCCCAAAGGGTTTTGATAATAACTTTCTAATTGTGAAATAGAGACATTCAAATGCTCACCAAATAACGCTTTTACAAATTCTGGTTTCAACACTGTGGTTGTATTACGATAATTGGGTGAAGCTAATACACGCGCTAATCGCTCGCCTTCTTGTTGGCTGACCACGTTTTGTAGCGCTTTAAAAGCGGCGGTTGCATGTTGCTTCGGTAAGATTTTAACTAATTCTGTCAAAGTTGACCGTGCTGTACCAACGTATTGTTTAAGCAATTGACTACTTGTTTCTGGTACACTAGCTATTTTCAGCACATTAGTGTTGAAAGTATCAACCAATCGTTTGAAAAATGGCGACATATCAGCAATCTTACCACCAGAATCCAAAATCGGATAAGACAAAGTAACATTTTCTGTAGCTGATGCTAAGGCACCATAAAACAACAAATTTTCTTCTGCCATCTGTTGCTGTGCCGTATTTTGCAAGTACTTTGGCGTATCCCCAGCTTGCAATGATGGTTGAACAATTAGTCGTTCAGAGTCATTAATTAAGGCAATTGTTCGAGCCGTAGCTGGTAAATTTGATCGTGTGCCACCAATAAAAAACAGATACTGATAACGATTACTTTGAACAATACCTGCTTCCGAAATTGTCAACTGATCTAAATTATTTGGAATGCCAGCAAACTTTGCACCGGAAAAACCAGCAACTAATATTTCTCTAAATTGATCTAATTTAAACGCTGCATCACCATTAATCGCTACAATTTCATCAAGCGTTTGACTAAACATTTGCCAAACTTCTTCGCCTTGACGTGAGCGTACTAATTCGCCCTGTGCCAATAAATCATCACGTTGCACAATAATTGTATCTGTCACATGATAATGCTGCAACCAATCAACCAAACGAGTTGCAGCTTGACGCATTGTTTGAGCAGCAGCCAACTGATTTTCTAATGCGTCAAACGCCTCTAAAATAAATCGGCGTAACACGTTGATACGTTGATTTATTAATGCATCTTCCGGTCTAATTGTGACATCATCGTCACCAGATTGGTCATCTATTTTAAATAGTTCAAAAGGTTGTTCTAAATTCCGCCAAGTCGCTTCGTAAGGACGATTTGTAAACAAATAATTATCAAAATAACTCACAATATCAAAAAATTCATCCTCTGGTACCATTTGTCCATTCTGATAAGGACGTAATAGGCTAGTCTTTAAAATAGTCATCACATTTTGATATTGAAATCGTGATTTTTTGGGGCCAAGTAAGGTCAATAATAATTCAACTAAAGGATGTTTTGCCATTGTCTGATCTGTATCTAAAAAATACGGTAGATCAAACTGTGACATAACTTCTGGAATATGAGTTTCGTATGGCTTAAGGTCTCGTGACAAAATAATGATGTCACGTAAATGTAGCGTTTTGTTTTGAACAAGTAACTGTCGAATACGACGCGCAACTTCTTGTATTTCCACAACTGTATTTTCAGCTGCAAATGCCATTAAATCAACTGACCCATCTTTTGGAGTGAATTGTCTGTATTCTCCCAAAGCTTCCCAAGCTGATAGCAATTGGTGACTAGTTTCACTGATTTCACGCGGCATTTTCGGTATCTCAACATGTACTGCTTGATTAGCTTGACGCGCCGTTGCCATTAATTGCTGAGCCATCATCATTGGTTTATAAAAAACATCGCCTTCTTGCTGCTGACCAAGCCTCGTGGCATCGCCCCAAAATGCAATGGATACAGGATACTGAATGATTAATTGATTGACAACGCTTAATTCAGCGCTGGTAAAACCATTGAAACTATCAAAATAAAAGGCAACATTTTCTAATTTTGTTTGAGCTAAATGCGTTGCAAAAATAGGTAAAACTTCTTGAGACATAATATACGTGTCACCAAGCTTTTTATCTAACGCATCGGCTACTATGGCTAAATCACGTAATTTATATGCTAATGACTGACGTAAAAAACTCTCATCGTCTGTGCCATCATTGAGTATTTGTAATAAATCTTCTGGTGTGATACGACTAGCCCGTAATTCTACTAACTGCGACACCAAAGCTGACACAAAACCAGATTTAGCTTGCATACGGGCAAAAATTGGCAATTGTTGCGCGTAATCACGTAAAATATCTGATACCATAATAAATAAACCACTTGGCTGAATAACCTCGGGTTGAAAATTTGGTATATCCTTCATTAAAGCCCAAGCTAATCGAGTTAATGAATAAACCTGTAACCGACTTTGAGCGTATATATCTGTTGCCGGATTTTTCCCATTGCGTTGCGCAAATCGCCGTAAAACATCCACTTCTCCATCAAATTTAACGTGATTGGGGACAATGTAATAAACGGTCAGGTTCGAATCATTTGTTAATTTTTCTTGTATATTTTCTAATAAACTGCTACGCAAATCTTGTTGCGCGTTATTCATATAAATTGTTAATGACATGAACGCCCCTTTTCATCATTACGTTAATCTGTTACTATCTGACATTCACTTGAATACACAATATTGGCTGACACTGACTATATTTTATCATACAGAAAAGACACGCAGAAACTACGTGTCTTTTTTTCAACGACGATCTTTCAACCGCTCTTGCATCAAATATTGATATCTTGCATACCAGATGTCAACATACCCTTGTGAAAATGGTCCAGTATTTTCGTTTATCCAGTCCACTAAAATTTTAACATGAGCTTTCAAAATTTTATCAATTTCTGGTGGATAATGCCACTTTTTGCTATGTGCAGCATATTCATCTGCATCTAGTAAATGCTTTTCACCATCAGGAAATACCTTAATATCCAAGTCGTAATCAATATATTTTAGCGCCTCTTTGTCGAGTACGAAAGGTGACGCTAAGTTACAATAGTACGACACACCATTATCACGTATCATTGCAATAATATTAAACCAATACTTCTTGTGAAAATAAACAATTGCTGGCTCTCTAGTCACCCAACGCCGGCCATCATCTTCCGTCACTAAAGTATGATCATTTAATCCAATAATAGCATTTTCACTGGTTTTTAACACCATGGTATCACGCCAAGTTCGATGTAAAGAGCCGTCATGTTTATAACTTTTGATCGTGATGAAATCGCCTTCGCGCGGACCGCGACTCGATTTATTCAAACTCATGATCATACCTACTCTTCTAACACCGAATTCTACTATATTGTACCAAATGTCATGACTAAATGATATACTACAAGTCGTTTCGATGTGTATTTGACCGTGAAAAGTGATGTGTGTTGGCTTTTTTACTTGATTTCTGAGCACTAAGCAATTGACGATGCAATTGAGAAATAATATTTTCTAGTTGTGTTATCGACTTAGTAAGCACTTTTTGTTGCTGGCATCTATAAATATCATCTGCTTTTTCTGTTTGATTTTGAAGTTGAACGATCTCGGCTTTCATCTGTTCCTGTTGTTTCTTAGCCGTGTCATACCTTTTTTGTAATACTTTAATATCATAAAATTGCATTAACCCTCACCAGTTACTAATGTCGAAACTACACGATCAATTAATTCACTTGTGTAGCCTTTAGCATAAAGTCCATTTTTTGTTTTGTATTGTCGTTGACTCAAATTTTCCTTTTGATAGCGACGCCAAAGTTTTTCTGCTTGGCGTGTAATATTTTCTAATTCTAACGCATCATCATTAACTGTATCAATTTGAAGCAAAACTTCTTGTCCAACATCAAATGAAAACCCTTTATTTGCTAGTGCCTGTAAAATTTTTTGTTGTTTATTACGCGTTGCGTCGTGACGGTAAGTATGCGAAAATTTTAGGGCCATTTTTTCAGCAAGTGCTAATTGCTCTTCCATGGTATACGTCGCTAAAGCTGTGGTCACTATTTCCTCAGATACCCCCGCCTGTAGTAAATCTCGCTTAACAACTACCGGACCTTTGGGGCTAATGTTCTTCTTAGTCGACACATAATGCAATGCATAGTTCATATCATCCAAATAGCCGAGATCAGTTAATTGCACAATCACTTCATCTTGAATACGGTCTTCAATCTCTTTTTCAGTCAATTTTTGTCGTACTTGTTTGACTGTCCGTAAGGCGTGACCAAGATAATTTAAGGCGGCATTACGCGCTTTAGCGATATTATCATCATACTTAATACGTTCAATTAATTGATCATCCAACTCACGCCCTTTTGCTAAACCATATTTGATAAGAACACTTTCAGCGACCCCAAAAGCAAATTGCTTATCCAATTCGATACTATATCGTCCTGCCTGCTTTTGTGTTGAAATTTTAGTAATAGTTTTCATAATTCTATTGTACGAAAAAAAGCGCCTGAGCGCTTATTTTTTATATTAGCTTATCAATTTTACAAAACATGATCCAAACCAATGACTAATCCATCTATTTTTTTAACGCCATCTAACGCTAATAAAACACCAGGCACAAAAGCGGAACGACTTGTTGTACTTTGGCTCAGTGTGAGTTGCTCATCATTACCACCAAAATAAACCGTTTGTTGCGCAATATACCCTGGTAATCGCATCGCATGGACTGGTACGTCATCAATCTGCTGACCACGTGCTTGTCCAACCTGCGTTTGTTGTGGGGCATCAACTCTGGATTCTGCTATCAACTTAGCAGTTTGTACAGCAGTACCAGATGGCGAATCAACTTTTTTAGGATTATGTGCTTCAACAATTTCCACATCAGCAAAGTATTTAGCAGCAAGTTGTGAAAACTGCATCAATAACACAGCTGACAAGCTGAAGTTAGGCACAATCAAAACACCCTTTGTTGCCAAATTTTGTAATGACTTAATCTGATCATCTTGTAACCCTGTTGCACCAATGACAACAGCCATATTATTTTTAATCGCCCAAAGTGCATTATCATAAACACTTGCTGGTGTACTAACATCCAAGAAAATATCAGCTGAAACAGTTATATCTTCTACTGATGTCCAAACAGGAAAATCACTTTCATGATTTTTGCCACTTAAAATACCAACGATTTCATAGTCTGTATTAACCAAACCATTCTGGATTGCCTGTCCAAGTTTACCAAATCCACCAGCTAAAATAATTTTAGTCACAATTACCCCTCCAACAATTCGTTAAGTTGCGTCTGTTCATCAGTCGTTAACGGTAAAATTGGTAGACGTGCAATATTTTTAACCATACCAATGGCACTCAAACTCGCTTTAACAGGTGCTGGAGATGGAAATGCAAATAGTGCGTTCATGCGTGGTGTCAAATAACGTTGCAAACGACCAGCTTCACGCCAGTCACCACTGTTCATTGCTGTAAACAATGCCGCAATATCATCCCCATATAAATGAGCAGCCACTGAAATCGTCCCTGCCCCACCTTGAGAATAAGCAGCTAATGTTTGCGCATCTTCACCAGTATAAACTGAAAAATCAACAGCTTGTGTTTTTTCAACTTCTGCACCAATAAACTCTGCCGAAGTTGTTTCTTTAACAGCGTTAATATTAGGATGTTGCGCTAATGTAACAACACTATCTACTGTTAAGCCTACCGCTGAACGTCCTGGAATATTATATAACATCACAGGTTTAGGTGAAGCATCTGCAATCGCTTCAAAATGTGCAATCATACCTGCTTGACTTGGTTTATTATAATATGGTGTCACAGCTAAAATCGCATCTACGCCGTCAATTGCCCCTAATTCTTTAGCATTTTGAACTGATTCTACAGTGTTATTTGTGCCTGCATTAGCAATTAACAAAACATCATCAGCTACATAGTCAACAATATGACGTGTGAGTGCTAATTTTTCAGCGTGTGTTAGCGTGGGCGATTCGCCAGTTGTCCCCGCAATAACTAATCCTTGTGTCCCATGAGACAATAAATGATCAATCACGTGGTCGAGTGCAGGGTAATCAATTTCATTTTTTTCATTAAACGGTGTAATAATTGCCGTTATTAAATTAATATTTTTATACATTTTGATTCATCCGCCATTCTATAAAGTCTTTTAAAGCTGTAAATCCAGGTAACAAGGCACTTTCATCAATGTTGAGTTGTGGACTATGCAATGAATGTGTCACATCATTGACACCAAGCCAAAGCATAACACCCGGAATTTGTTGAAGTAAATAACCAAAATCTTCACCCGTCATCGCAGGTTCTGCCAGTTCAAAAGCGATATCATCACGAGTTGTCATAAAATCAATCAAATTATTAGCTAACTTAATATTATTTTCAACCGGCAAATAGCTACCACTCTCTAGTGATACATCAATTACAACGTCATTAGCTAACGCAACACCAGCAGCAATTTGCCGAATGCGTGTCATCATGACATCTAATCCTGATTTTGTCATACTACGAACAGTCCCTTCAAAATGAACATCGTCAGGAATAACATTGTTAGTAAAACCACCACGGATTTTACCAACACTAACAACACCACCCTTAATTGGGTTAACTGAGCGAGAGACAACTGTTTGTAATTGCACAATTAGTTCCGAAGCAATGACAATAGGATCTTTAAGTAAGTGTGGATAAGCAGCATGTCCACCGACGCCATGAACATCAACTGTCAATTCTGCTGTGCCAGCGAAAAGCGTCCCTGCTAACGTACTTAACATCCCAGCTGGTAAAGCAGGCTGGTCATGAATACCATAAAATTCATCTGGTCGCCACTCATTTTCAAACAAGCCTAAATCATAAGCGACTTTACCACCACTTTTAGCTTCTTCTGCTGGTTGAAAAAAGATAATCAAATTATCTTTTGGCTGATGTTGGCTAAAGTACTGTACCATTGCTAACGCAAGCGTCATATGTACGTCGTGACCACAAGCGTGCATACGTCCAGCATGCTGAGAAGCAAAAGGTAAATTAGTTTTTTCTTCAACTGGCAAAGCATCAATATCAGCGCGGTAACCTAATGTTCTTTGCGGATCTTTACCTTCAAAGCGAATTAAAATTGCTGTTGGCAAAGCATCTACTGTACGAATCGTCATCGTATCGTTTTGCCAACCTTTAACTTTATTTAACAAATAATCATGTGTCTCATACTCTTCAAGTGCTAATTCAGGTATACGGTGTAAATCACGTCGATATTGTTGCAATACTTCACCAGTAATTTCACTCATCAAAGTCCCCTTAAGGCATCAATTAAAGCTGTCTTTTGTTGTGTTTGCGAATCAATTGACTTAATGACTTTGGCAGGTACACCAGCTACTACTGTATTGGCTGGGACATCCTTCGTGACAATAGCACCTGCCGCAACAACTGCGCCATCACCCACTTGAACACCTTCAATGACAACGGCATTAGCACCAACTAATACGTTATTTCCAATCCGAACAGGCTGTGCAGAAGCTGGTTCAATCACACCAGCCAAAACTGCGCCTGCGCCAATATGTGAATTTTCACCAACAATCGCACGGCCACCTAAAATAGCACCCATATCGATCATCGTACCAGCCCCAATTTCAGCACCAATATTAATCACAGCTCCTAGCATGATAACAGCATTGTCACCAATTTCAACTTGTTCTCGAATAATTGCACCTGGTTCAATACGTGCATTAACCGCTTTTTTGTCTAATAATGGTACAGCTGAGTTGCGTGCATCATTTTCAATAAAAACATTTTCTGCAGGTAAATTCGCAATCAATGGTTGAATATCAGACCAATCACCAATTAACTGACCAAAAGCAACACCACCGAATTGCTGAACACTGGCTGGTACTTCACCACTCAATACGCCTTTATAAGTCACTTTTACAATAGTTATCTTTTTAGCATTGGCAATGAAATCAATCAAGCGTTGTGCATCATTTTGTACTTCTGTCATCTTCTTCAATTCCTCTTTGTCATTTAATGATGTCTACTTCAACTGTAACAGCTAAAATAAACAGAGCGCATTACTATTTTGTTGAACTTTGTAATGTATAATCTTTGTCCAGCGACATAATATGTTCATAAGTCTCACGGGCAACAACCAATTGATGTTTGCCATTTTCTACGAATACAACAGCAGGACGTGGGTTACGATTATAATTGGATGCCATAGCATAGCCATAAGCACCTGTAGCCAATACTGATAATATATCTCCTGGCTGTGTTTCTGGTAAGGCTTGTTGCCACACCAAAACATCTCCTGATTCACAATATTTACCTGCAACACGAACAACTTCTTTAGTTTGTGCATTAGGCTGGTTAGCTAATACCGCTTCATATTGTGCTTGATATAATGCCGGTCGGATATTATCTCCCATACCGCCATCAACAGCTAAATAGTGACGAATATCAGGAATATCCTTACGTGAACCGATGGTGTAAAGCGTCTGTCCAGCTGGACCAACGATTGAACGACCTGGTTCAATCCATATTTCAGGCATTTTCCAGTCATATGAAGCTGCTTTGCCTTTAAGTGTGCGTATAATAGCCGCAACATATTCACTTTCTGGTAACGGCTTGTCATCGGCCGTATATCGAATACCAAATCCGCCCCCAACATTAATAACGGCGGGCTGCCATCCCCAACTTTGCGCTGTATCAGCAAGCAAAGCTGCATTCTTTTCAAAGCCAGTCACATCAAAAATTTGTGACCCAATATGCGCATGTAATCCACGCAAATTCAAATTATCGTCATTTTTGGCTATTTGGAAAGCTTCTTTGGCCTGACCCGTAAGTAAGTCAAATCCGAATTTCGAATCTTGTTGTCCAGTACTAATAAATTCATGTGTATGCGCTGAAATACCAGGTGAAATGCGCAACAAAATATCTTGCTTTATTTGATGTTCCTGTGCAATTGTTGATAATAATTTTAACTCCAGAAAGTTGTCAATAATAATCGTCCCAACACCTTTTTCTACTGCTAGCGTCAGCTCATCAAAACTTTTGTTATTCCCGTTGAAACTAAGATGCTTGGTATCAAATCCTGCTTTAATTGCTGTAACTAATTCACCACCAGAAACAATATCTGCATGTATCCCTTCTTGCTGAGCGACTTGATAAATTGCCTTAGTCGCAAACGCTTTAGAAGCGTAGCTCACCACGTAAGGCACGTTTTCTTTTTCAAATAGCGTTTTAAAAGCACGCATTGTTTGCCGAATTTTAGATACATCATACACATAAAGCGGTGTGCCATAAGTTTCTGCTAATGAAACGGCATCGGCACCGTCAATTGTTAAATGTTCTAATTCATTAGTTAAATAATTTGTCATTTTGTTCTCCAAATCCACATAAAAAGCCCTCGTTCGAGACCACGGTCACGGACAAAAGGCTTTTGTGTTAGCATTTTTGACAGTTGCCATAGCTCACCGTTATCTCTAACGACAGTCCAACAGTTATTAACTATTGTCCCAATAATCTATCTTGGTAGTGATAAACTATTTCGGCAATATCCCCTTTCACAACACCGCATCACTGCTACAACAGCTTGGTCTTGGTACTTATGTCAATTGCAACCTCTATGTAAATCTTAATTTCTTATTTTAATTATCATAACTTACTGACGAAATAATGTCAAATTTTTCATTTAATATAATGTATCGATAAATGTGAGTCCTAGTTCCTTTCCATATTGTCGAATGGTGGACTCTGCTAAGTTCAGTTCAAACGCTAAATCAATATAGCTAGTCATCCCTTGGTTGAACAATACTTGCATTTGTGCTTTACGCTCGTCCTTGCCAATCGCCGACTCAGTGCCTAATGCCTGAACACCATGTCCGACAAGTGTCGTGTCTTCTTCACTGACAGGTTGCTTATCCCGAACTTCAAGTTCACGATAAGCCTGCGCAGCAGCTTTAATGTCCAAATGTTCTACTTTAACTTCCGAGGTTACATCCGTTGTTTTTTTAAAATTATAATTCATCATTACCCTTCATTGGCTGCGCGTTGAACAATTACTGAACCATCAACTGGTGAAAAAACACCATTGTCATAAACTGTTTGCAATAAGTCATCGCCACTATCTTTTTGCGATACCGTCACCATCTGACCCTGTCGCATGATAACTTTCAATAAGCCAGCTTTTGATGCTTTACTAACATCCGTTTTTGGGTTTTTTTGAATATTGATTCTCTCACCAGCTGAATTTTCAGCATATGCAGCTTTAATAGCAAAACGCTCAGTGTCACGTGTAAATCCTTCTTGTAGCAGACCGCCACCAGAGCCAACGACCAGATTGTCAGCAGACCAACCAGCTGCAATCAAGGCTTCATACAAACTGACAATCGTATCCGCCTTCATACCATCACCCTGAATAATACCAACATTATAATCAAGGACACGATAGCCCTTATGATTAACGGTTGTACCAAAAATAGTCGCTAATGCATCCAAAACCTGTAAATCAATTGTTTTGGGATCACCAGAATCAGGTCTCAAAACAATACGTCCTTCACGCTGCATAATACGTGCTTTGATCTCTGGTGATCCAATAACAGTAGTTATAAACTGTAACGCATCATAAGAATCAATCACAATTGAAAGCACAGCGTCATCTGGGGTACGATCAAGTTGTGCATTCACATAATCGAACTCGCCTTGCCCTGATCCGTAAGCTGTCGCAACTGAATGTTCTGTTGCCCACACCGATAACGCACGACCCGCAACACCATAAACTGATTCAAAATATTGTGAAGCAGCCATGTTATCCGATCCTTGAAAGTGTAATAAATGTGCTGCGCCACCTCGTTTACCTGATTCAAGCGACGTTGCACCACGTAAACCAAAATCATTAACTGCCAGAAACAAATTAGCGACGGTCCCAGATTTTTCAAGCAATGGTTTTAACCTTTTTTTAATGTTAAGCGAATTTGTCGCAATAGTTGTCGGATACCAGACGTGCATTAAAACCACTTCTAAAGCATTTAAACTGGTAGCAAACCAATCAGCAGTTGATTCAATAGTAAATAAAGCATTACCAGTCGGTACTTCTAATCCCTCTGGCAGTGCTTTTATTTTCACTGGAAAATAGCCCAGATCGCGTACCTTTTCCCAGACTGAACGATTAAAATAGGCTGAAGTGCCAAAAGTCATGTGAGCGACCTTTTGTGCCTCATCAATCATCGTATCTGTTATTGGCTCATGAAAATAATCGTGTAAAATCATTGATAAGCCAAACCAACTTACCGTGTCAAACTTCCCGCCAACGCGAGCTTCACCATATGAATATAGTTTCGTTAAATTAGTAGGATATTGCAAATGATGGGTTAACTTATAGGCATCAGTTGCTAAAATAATATTTTCACTCATAACTAATCTCCGGTAAGTCTGTGGCGATAAATTCTCGGGTGACATCTCGATAAGTATTCTCACTCATACGCAATAAACGCCAATCATATACTTTATCGTCATCGTATTCATCAATGTATGGCTCAAATTCACCCTCAGTTTGCAAAATTAAGTACCCTGCAAAAGCTGCAACAAATTCGTCACTCGATTCTGCTACACGTGTGAGCTTTCCTTGGTCAAAAAAGCCCACAGCTAATTTGTCGCCTTGCCATTCACCCTCGGAAGCCCACTTTAATGAAATCCAATCAGAAACTGTCAGGCCTAAATTCATCAGGTAATCCATTGATAAACGAATATGTATTGGATGGTTTGCAGTTTGCGCTTCAATGCCTTTAGCATCCAATTGGCTTGAAAAGATACCACTTAGGGCTTCAAATTCAGCAATTGTTGGCATCGCCTCTTCATTTTGCCAAGATTTTACCAACGATACCTCAGCATCCAGTGCTTGTGCAATTTCTTCTGTTGTTATTTCCGTTAACTGTTGTAATATAATTAAATTATTCATAATTCTATTATACTAAAAAAGCTGCCTGAAGGCAGCTTTACTTTATATTCTGAGTTATTTTTTTAGCACGTCGATTGACTATCACTGAACGGAAAATACCAATAAAGGTTGGCATCAATGTCACCAACGCAATGCCTAGTATGATAATTGAAAAATGAGCTTTAACAAAAGGAATATTACCAAATAAATAACCGGCGCCAGTTGCTATCAAACTCCATGAAAAAGCAGCAATAATATTGTTTCGCAAGAAATGACCGTACGAAAACTGACTAATTCCCGCAACAAAAGGCACAAATGTTCTAACAATTGGCATGTAACGACCAATGATGATAGCTAACGCCCCTCGCTTTTCAAAAAAGCCTTCTGCTTCACGAATATGTTCTTCCTTAATAAATCGACCAACTAATGGATGTCGTACTAACTTATAGCCACCAGTGCGCCCTATCCAAAAATTAAGTGAATCACCAATGGTCGCGGCAAAGAAAAAAAGTAACATAAATACCCAATGATTTAGTCCAGCATGGATACCCGCAGGAGTTGCTGCCACAGCCCCAGCTGCAAACAACAATGAATCTCCTGGCAAGAATGGCATAATGACAATACCTGTTTCAATGAAGATGATTAAAAACAAAATGAGATATGTCCATGGTCCGAACTGAGATACTAGTGTCGCAATATGGGCATCAATATGAAGAATGAAGTCAATTAAAAACATATGATTAAGGTACGTGTTAGTGTTTAAACTCGCACGTACGGTTCTCCTAACTTATTTTTTACAATAGCTTAATTTTAACACATATTGCCCATTTATTAGAAAATAACTTGTTCCCCACTGCTATCTCTGCAACAAACTTTACCATCTCTTTTTCAAACTGACTATCAGATGAACTACTACTAGACAAAAATTGTCTTTGTATTAAAATTACAACATATTAAAAACAATCTGTTGTAAAGTTATTATAGACATAAATTAAGGAGCAAAATTATGAACGAAGTAAAACTCATTCAAGAACTAGAAGAAATTAATCGCAACGTGGATAATAGCCAGAAATTACCTGGTGCCAAAAATATCTATTTGGCTGCTGGTTGGTTTTCAGACGAACAAGAATCTTTATTGAAAGATGCATTCATCCAATTAAGTACTAATCCAACGATTGCCCATATCCATGTACCACTATTACACCAATATGGTGGTGTGGCGTTAGGTTCTGAGAATGGTGAACCTGATTTTGAATGGGGGGCTATGACTTATAAAGCAGATATTAAAGCAATTGATAATTCGGATTTAACAGTGGCAATTTTTGAAGCTGAAGATCCTGACACTGGGACAGCCATGGAATTAGGTTACTCAGTTGCTTCAAATACCCCTGTAGTATCAGTCTTTGCTGGCAATATTGATCAACATCCAATTAATCTCATGCTCTCATTTGGTACTGATGCGCATGTAACTTCCACCAAAGCATTAGCTGAATATGACTTTTTTGATATTACGCCAAATAAGTATACCGGTAAATTAATTTAATATTAACCCATTAGTGGTTAAAAACTAGAAGAAAGGTGCCGAGCCGCTCTCTCAAAGCACTGACAAAATGCCAGCAACCAATCAGAGTGCCTTAATCTCGGTAAAAATATTTTCATGCAAACATCAAACGAAACAATTTCTCACTGGCAAGTTCTTAATCCATTTTGGTATGCAGAACAATTTAAAGGCTGGACTAGATTGTCATATGCTCTGCTAACTATTGGTTTAATTATTATTACTTATACTAGTTTTGGTATGGGTAATCCAATTAATAGTATGACATTTGCAACATTTTTCGCAGCAATCTTTGGCTGGACAACTGTTTTGGGTTTGAAAGAAGCAAAACCCATGAATGGTCTGTTCGGGCTATTATCAGCCGCTATTTATATTTATGTGGCTTGGCTGCACAAAAACCCAGCCGATGCTGTTTTACAACTGACATATGTTGTTTTGTTAGACATCCCCGTCTTAGTCATGCCATCTTGGGTTAAAAATACGGATCAGCATGTTCGTTTTATTCATGAAACAGACATTCGTGGTGAAAAACACGGTAAAGTATTTTGGTACAGTGTCGTGGCATTAGTTGCTATTATAGCCTTTGCTGCTGCATATTGGTTTGAAACACAAGTATTACACACGCCACGTCCAATTTCTGACTCGTTAGTTTTAGGAACTGGTTTGGTTGGTGCGGTCTTAACCACATTTCGTTTCTCTGAAAGTTGGTTTGCTTGGTTGCTACAAGGCATTATGCAAATCACGCTGTGGGGACTTACTGTAGCTGCTGGTGGTGCCTTAGGTGCTTCAGCACTTGTCATTTTAGTAACTTACCTCATGTACTTTGCTAATGATATCTTGGCGTTGGCACAATCATCATGGTTTCATCACAAAGCCATTACAGCCCAATTAGCTCAGAGCCATGTCAAGTAGAACACCTTGACATGAATTTTGAAAACACTATTGACAAAAGTCTTAATTTTCGGTAAACTTGACTAGTTGATAAATTGAAACCGAAAGGAGGTGCCATTATGGCTACCCCATCAAACAAGAACTCAAAGTCTCATAAGCGTAACCGTCGCGGACACATCGGTTTGAATGTTCCTAACATTGTATTGGACCAAACAACTGGTGAATACCGCGTAGCTCACCGTGTATCACCTTCTGGTGTTTATAACGGCAAGCAAGTTACTGATAAGAAGTAATTTCGCATTATAACCTGTACCCTTTGGCACAGGTTTTTTGTTTGCAATTTTATGGTAAAATAATAACATGACTATTACAATTAGAGAAGCAGCTGTGGATTCTGCTGAAGCAGCCAAACAGATGCGCCTACAAGGTGCTAACCGAATTGAATTAAATAGCCACTTACATCTTGGTGGCCTAACACCAGACACACGCACAATTATTGATACGCTCATAGCTATTACTGATGTGCCAGTGGTCATTATGGTTAGACCCCGTGCCGGTAACTTTGCATATAATGAAAATGAGCTACAACAAATGCAAGAAACATTACAACAAATCGCTGACTTAGGTGGACAATTTGTCACTTTTGGTGTTGTCCGTAATCATCAATTAGACTACGAAGCCATGTCGCTATTGATTCGTCACGCACATGCACTCGACTTACAAGTTGTCATGCATATGGCTTTTGATGATATCGAACAAGAACACCAACCCCAAGCAATGTATTGGTTAGCAGAACATGGTGTTAAACGTATTTTAATGCACGGTGGTCCTTTATCTGAGAGCATTTCGCATACTTTATCGCGTATACAAATGTTGGTTAATATGGCACCAAATCATATCACTATTTTACCTGGTGGTGGACTAACCGCAGAAAATGCGCAACGTATCGCTAGTGCTTTAGGTGTTCATGAAGTTCATGGTTCACAAATTGTTTAATTTATTACGTTAAGCAAACTCATTATCTGAAAACATGGAATTTACTTAATGGTCACTTCAACTACAGTTGTCAAGTGACTATTTTTATACCATTGATACCCTATTATATAATTGTACTAACTAACAAACGAGGGACAAAAATGCCATTAGATGGATTATTTACACATGCAATTGTGCATGAATTCAATCGATTAATTGTTGGTGGACGTATTACTAAAGTCCATCAACCTTACCCCAATGAAATTGTTTTAGTCGTGCGTAATAACGGCACGAACTATCCAGTTTTATTGAGTGCTCATCCAACTTATGCTCGCGCACAGATTACCCATATTCCCTATGAAAATCCACAAACTGCACCTAATTTTGTGATGTTCTTACGCCGCTACTTAGAAGGTTCTAAGCTACAAAAAGTTGAACAAATTGATAACGATCGTATTATCAATTTCTATGTTAATGCACGTGATGAACTAGGTGATATCCAAGAAATTCGATTGACACTTGAAATGATGGGTCGCCACTCCAATCTCTTTCTCGTACGCGAAAATGATTCACGCATCTTAGAACTAATTAAGCACGTCCCTGCTGATCAAAATCGTGTACGCTCATTAATTCCCGGCGCAACTTATGTGTTACCACCCGCACAAAACCTACTCAACCCTTTTATCAGTGATTTATCGGCATTAGCGCCAATGATTCTAGACACACCTTCTGAAGATTGGCCTAAAATGATTCAATCAACTTATCAAGGTTTTAGTCGCGATTCAGCAATATCTCTGGCTGAAGCAATCAAACAAGCTGGTGACCCGCTCAATCATGCTCAAGAATGGTTATCACATTTTGAATCAACACAGCCAACACTATTTATATCTGATAAAGGTGCACTCAGTTTCTCTGCTTTTAATTGGATTCAAGCACATAGTAGTGCACAGCATTTTGACACATTAGGTGACTTGCTCGATGCCTACTACATTGGTAAAGCAGAACGTGAGCGTGTTAATCAACAGGCTGGTTCATTGGTACGTGTTGTCAAAAATGAACTCAAAAAAAATAAAACTAAACGTAAAAAATTATTAGCTACATTAAATGATGCAGAGAATGCTGATGACTTGAAGGTCATGGGTGATTTACTTATTACTTACCCACACTTAGCACAAAAAGGCATGACAAATGTGGCTATCGAAAATTATTATGACAATAATAATTTACTGACTATTCCGTTAGATCCAAAATTAAACGGGTTAAAAAATGCAGAAAGATACTTTACAAAATATCGCAAACTACGTACTGCTGTTGATTTTGTGAATGAACAGCTGACTATCACAGATGCTGAAATTAATTATTTTGACAATATTATCGCTCAACTTGAAGTAGCTTCACCGAAAGATGTCGAAGATATTCGTCTTGAATTAACAACGGGTGGCTATATCCGTGCAAATAAGAAGAATAAACAAAAACCAAAGGTGTCCAAGCCAGATAAGTTTCTTAGTTCGGATGGCACGTTAATTGAAGTTGGTAAAAACAACTTACAAAATGAACGTTTATCCTTAAAACAAGCTGATCGACGTGATATTTGGTTACACGTCCAAAAAATACCTGGTTCACACGTTATTATTCATGATGCAAAACCATCAGATGAAACACTTATTGAAGCTGCCAAATTAGCGGCTTATTACAGCAAGGCACGAGAATCAGCTAATGTACCTGTTGATTACTTGCCTGCAGGTAAGTTGCGTAAACCAAATGGTTCCAAGCCTGGATTTGTTATTTTTGAAGGACAACAAACACTCTATGTCACACCTGACGCTAGTTTAATTTCTAAATTAAAAACAAAATAACACACATAAAACAGACGATACCAACTCAATAGTTGGTATCGTCTGTTTTACTTTATCCTGCTCATATACTACCATCTTTAATTGCTTGGTATAAAATAAATGGTGACTGTGCTTGTTCGTTGGACCAATTATTATATTGATATGTTTTTTCTAATTTAATCCGTTCTTCTGCCGTCAAATCATTTAATTTTGGATATCTGACATTAATATTTCTGAATCCAGCTTTTCTTAAATTATTTTCGTACATACTATTTGGCCAATTAAAATCATGTAAAATGAGATCATTATTCTGGTCAACATGTAACTTTTCAATACGCGGTTCACCATAACCATATTTTTTACCTTTCTCACCATTTTGAAAAGTTGAAAAAGGGACACCCGTTGTATTGGGATTCGTATCCAAAATAAGAAATCGACTTTTGGGGCGCAAAACGCGATGTATCTCTGACATAATTTGTAATATACGCTGCTCAGATTCGTTATTAATAAACACATAGCAAGCCATGGCACCATCAATTGAATTATCTGCAATAAAATTCAAATTATCATTTTCAACAATTCTATATTCAATATGCTCATGTGCACGTTGATCGTTAGCAATCTCAATCATTTTGGCAGATTCATCCACGGCGATGATATCTGATGACCATTGATTGGCCAATCGAAATGATACTTTGCCAGGTCCACAACCATAGTCTAATATTTTATTCGCTTGATCTGATTCAAAAGCAGATATCACGTAATGATAACCTAGTACTTGTTCTAGTACATCATTATATTGATTAAATTGATTAGCCACTGAGGCATCACTAAAAAGATTTTTTGCCATAATACCCCCTTTATATTCCTGCCAATACTGTTGGCCATTTGTTAATCATTAAATATTGATACACTGGCAGTAGCTTCTGAAATAATATACGATCTATTTTTTGATGATAATGAATCATCTGATAAATACTAAATAATGCCAAAATTTGTTGCCAGTATGGTGACAACCCTGTTTGTTGAATAGCTTGCCAATCCATTAATAACTTATTATTTCTCAATTTTTCTTCATAATACATCAATGTATTAATCATTTGCCAATTCTCTTCATTTGGCATTTTTGGTAATTCGAACGTGTCGTATCTTTCTTCTGCCAGCACATGTTTAACCCACTGATTGTCCGGCTCATAAATATGCATCGTGCCTACATTATGATAATAATGACCCACTTCTAAATGAAGATCTCGTGCCATCAGCTCTTGTATCAATGTAAACGAAAAGACATCACTGACAATACCACGAAAAGCATCATTTGCTCGCATGTAAGACACCATATCTAATCGACCGTTGCGAACAAAAAATTGTAATCCTAAAGTACACGAAACGTCTAAATTACGTTCAATTGTCAATTCAGTGGCATCAAATATTTGCATAACTGCGCGCTTAGAATCTGGATCCTGTAGCAATATTTTTTTAACATTTTGCCATTGATTTAAATTTCCCTCTCCAAAATGAAAAAGTTTGGTACCATAAGCAGTCCCCGTCAAGGTTTGACCGTCCATTGAGTAATCAGGCATTCGCTGATTATAATAACTGATGTAGTCAAGACTATTATTTCCGGTGATATACCACAAAGCCTCAGCAAAATTAAATATAATATTTGTTTTTCTTTTTCGACTATAAACAACTCTTTGTGTTGGCTGATTAATTTTAAAATTAACAGCCAGTTTTTCACGACTACTAAATCCTCTTGGTTCATTAAAATATTCTGGATGATGATATATGTCTGCTAATACTGATACATAGGCATCATCAAAAGTTTCATATGTTGTCATAAAATTAAACTCCTCAGTTAACTACTACTTTGATGATTCCTTACGGTCAGGATGTTCATAATTATTATTTGAAAAAATGATTTATTTTTTGGACGCAATCTGCTAAGTCCTTGTAATACAAATATTCAACATCAGCAATTGCACCAAGTCCTTGCACTAAATACGCATAATCAACGCCCACTTTAAGAAGTAGTA
Source organism: Leuconostoc carnosum (assembly GCF_007954525.1). NCBI lineage: Bacteria > Bacillati > Bacillota > Bacilli > Lactobacillales > Lactobacillaceae > Leuconostoc > Leuconostoc carnosum. Next base: position 409,996 of record NZ_CP042374.1, read on the forward strand.
TCATTTTTTTATTAAAAGCTGACGCCCATCCAAGTTCAATATGAGTCCCTGGTGATGCAGGATTTCCCGGAAATGCTATAAAGTATTGACAGTGTTTAATAGCAAAATAATCTGCTGTTGTGCACTGACTAGGCGCCATCATTTCAGCACCCCAGTTTTCTCTCTTATGCGCATTGTCAACTATAAAATGCTTATTTTCTAATAATTGTATGATTGTTTGAAGCACTTGAGTGTTCTCTGAATCAACAACATTTTTTTGATTCAGAAGTTGCTTAAAAGGTGCAGCTAGAAATACACGTTCATTCAAAAATATACCTCCTAATTTCCAAATAAAAAAGAGCATCTGCAATAACATTGTTGTTCTGCAAACGCTCTTAGATATAGTATGGCTAGCTATATGATTTCCAAATGACCTTCATATAATTCATACTTTCCTACGCTGTTTGCAACAGATCAGGTTCAAAGGGTTCGAAGACTATCACTTCTCTCTCAGCTTTTTATAAAAGCACCCCTAGTATGTTAATTAATCGATTAATAACAATATTGATCTTATCATACATGCTCAAAATTATGCAAGTCAAATTATTTATAATAAAACAGTTTTTCTCTCTCAAGTCCTACTGTTGTGCTGTTTTTCACCAAAAAAGTCAATACCAATAAAGTAATTGGTACGAACCAATTACTTTATTGGTATTGACTTTTTATAAAATAACAATTACGATGATTATGTAAAAATAGTTGGGTAATAAAACAATGTCTTATGTGTTTGACACATGATCTCGATTAATCTTGAAATTTCTACAACATACTTTGCAAAGTGTATTTTGTATCTCGAACTATTTTTTACATTGTCATAGTCTTTACCATGATACGCACATCGTCACAAATTGGAGGAACTACAACATGAACATTGATTCAAAAGAGTACCTTAACAAATTAGATGCCTACTGGCGAGCAACAAATTATTTGTCAGTCGGACAACTTTATTTGTTAGATAATCCCTTACTTAAAGAAAAGCTCACCGCAGATCAAATTAAAATTCATCCTATTGGCCATTGGGGAACAATACCTAGCCAAAACTTTATCTATGCACATTTAAATCGTGCGATTAATAAGTATGATTTAAACATGTTTTACATCGAAGGCCCTGGTCACGGTGGCCAAGTCATGATTTCAAATGCTTATCTGGATGGTAGTTACACTGATGTCTTTCCAGAAATAACACAAGATGAAACTGGCATGCAAAAAATGTTTAAACGTTTTTCGTTTCCAGGCGGCGTGGCATCTCATGCTGATCCTAAAGTACCTGGATCAATCCATGAAGGTGGCGCTTTAGGTTATTCTATTTTACACGGTGCCGGTGCTGTATTAGACAATCCAGATCTCATCGCTGCTGTTGTTGTCGGTGATGGTGAAGCAGAAACTGCGCCATTGGCTACCTCATGGCATGTTAATAAATTTTTGAATCCAAAGAATGATGGTACAGTATTACCAATTTTGAATTTGAACGGATTCAAAATTGCCAACCCTACCGTATTATCGCGTGAATCTGATGAGACCTTGACCGAGTATTTCCATAGTTTGGGGTGGCATCCTTATTTTGTCAGCTCTTTTGACAAGCCAATTATGCAAGTTCATGAAGAAATGGCAAAAACAATGGACACAGTCTTTGAAGAAATCAAAGACATTCGAGACAACGCTGCAAAACAAAACAGCGATGAAGTCACACGCCCACTTTGGCCAATGATCGTATTACGTTCACCAAAAGGCTGGACTGGTCCAAAAACATGGGATGGTAAGCCAATCGAAAACTCATTCCGTGCGCACCAGATTCCAATTCCTGCTGACCAAAATCATCCAGAATATATTCCACAACTTGTGTCATGGTTACAATCATACAAACCAAATGAATTATTTGATGAAAATGGTCGCTTAGCTGAATCAATTCAAGAAGTATTACCAAAGAAATCCCTACGTATGGCACATAATTCAGTAACAAATGCTGGTATTATCAAGCCATTGTCATTGCCAGATATCGATAATTATTTGACACAAAATGATGCACCAGGTAGCAATTTGGCTCAAGATGCTATTTTGTTAGGTGGTTATATCAGGGATATCATTAAATATAATCCAACTAATTTCAGAGGATTCGGACCTGATGAAACAGCATCTAACCGATTCCAAGATGTTTTTGAAACTACTAATCGCCAGTGGTTGCTTCCAATTAAAGAACCAAATGACCAATTTATGGCAACTGAAGGTCGTATTATTGATTCTATGCTATCAGAGCACTATGATGAAGGTATGCTTGAAACTTATACGCTAACTGGTCGCCACGGTTTCTTTGCCAGTTATGAAGTCTTTATTCGTGAAGTTGATGACATGATTGTGCAACACTTCAAGTGGTTAAACCACTCTAGTGAAGTTTCATGGCGTAAAGATGTCCCTGCTTTGAATATCATCGCCGATTCAACTGTGTTCCAACAAGATCATAACGGGTATTCACACCAAGATCCAGGTGTGACAACTATGCTGTATGAAAAGCAGCCCAATTTCATCCGTGAATTCTTCCCAGCTGATGCTAATAGTTTAGTTGCAACATTTGAACACGCAGTTCAAACAACACAACAAATTAACTACATTGTCGCAAGTAAGCACCCTCGTCTACAATGGTTCTCAGCTGAAGAAGCTAAGCAACTTGTTAAACAAGGTTTGCGCATTATTGATTGGGCAAGTACCGATAAAGATGCAGAACCAGATATTGTTATTGCTTCTGCTGGTTCTGAACCAACCACTGAAAGCTTAGCGGCAATCCAAATTTTGCACGACTACATGCCATCATTGAAAATACGTTACATCAACGTATTAGATCTATTCAAATTACGCAGTGATGCAAGTTATGGCTTAAGTGATGATGAATTCGATGGTTACTTCACAACTGATAAACCTGTTCTGTTCGCATTTCACGGTTATGAACCTATGATTGAATCTATTTTCTTCAAGCGCCACAACCATAATCTAAAAGTTCATGGTTACCGAGAAGTTGGCGATATCACCACACCATTTGATATGCGTGTACTTAACCAAATTGATCGCTTTAATTTGGTTAAAGCAGCTATCTCAATGTTGCCTCAAGAAACACGTGTCAAGTATGCATCTCTCGTACAAGAAATGACTGATAAATTAGATGAACACGTAGCATATACAAGATCTATGGGTACTGATTTACCTGAAGTAGAAGATTGGCGCTGGAAAGCACTAAAATAATTATTTGATCTTCTAACTACCAAATAAAAAATACGCCAAGCAATATGATTGCTTGACGTATTTTTTATTTGGTTTTATTTAATTTCTGGTATAAATAAGTTTCCGAGAGATGCTGCCATAATAGCTTTAATTGTATGCAAACGATTTTCAGCTTGCTCAAATTGATGTGCATATGGTGCGTGGAACACTTCATCGGTAATTTCCATTTCTTGAATACCGAATTGATCATAAATATCTTGTGACATGACTGTATTCAAATCATGAAAAGCTGGTAAATCATGCAAAACAATCACTTGATCATTTTGCGTTTGGTCGACTAACTGTTGATTAATTTGATAAGGTGTTAATAGTTTGATTCTCGCTTCAAAGGTTTCTTCTTCTCCCATTGATGCCCAAACGTCCGTATATAATACGTCAGCGCCAACCACACCTGCCGCTATATCGTCCGTAATCACTAACTTTGCACCAGATACTTTTGCTTTTTCATTAGCTATGGTTTGAATTTCTGCCGTTGGTTGCAAACTGTCAGGTGCTACAATATGAATGTTAACACCCAAAATTGCCCCAGTTACAAGTAATGAATTCGCAACATTATTACGTCCATCACCAAGATAGGCTAATGTGATCCCTTCTAAATGACCAAACTGCTCTTTGATCGTGAGAAAATCTGCTAGCATTTGTGTTGGATGCCAATCATCAGTTAAGCCATTCCACACTGGCACACCAGAATAAGTTGCTAACCCTTCTACTGTTTCTTGAGCAAAGCCACGGTATTCAATTGCATCATATAATCGTCCAAAAACTTTAGCCGTGTCTTCGAGTGATTCCTTCTTGCCAAATTGAATATCATTTTTACCTAAAAATTCGGCATGAGCACCAAGATCATTAGCTGCAATTGTAAAGCTAGAGCGTGTACGAGTTGAGGTTTTTTCAAATAATAAGGCAATATTTTTCCCAGCTAAATAGTGATGGGGAATGTTTTGCTTTTTTAAAGACTTTAAATGCGCTGCTAAATCGATGAGTGTCATTAATTCATTTTTTGTAAAATCAATTTCTTTTAAAAATGATTTACCTTGAAAATGTGAGTTCATGCACGTGCCTCCAGTATTGCTTGATTACGGACAATCTCTTTTTTAACGTTTTCAACTGCTGTACCACCAATTGACGTTCGTCGATTAACAGCCGTTTCCGACTTCAATACATTATAAATATCGTCTTCAATCTGTGGTGCTGCTGATTTCAAGTCTGCCAATGCCATTTCTTGCAGTGGCGTGTGTGTGGTAATACCCGCCAAGACTAATTGACCAACAATTGCATGGGCTTGCCTGAAAGGTACGCCCTTTGTAGCCAAGTAATCAGCCAGTTCAGTAGCATTCGAGAAATCATCTTGTGTGCTGGCTAGCATCCGTTTTTCGTGCACTTTCAATCCATTCAAAATACCCGTAAAAATTTTAACTGACGCGATCACTGTGTCAGTTACATCGAAAACCTGTTCCTTGTCTTCTTGCATATCTTTATTGTAAGCCAAAGGCAATGATTTCATCGTTGTCAATAGCGCCATGAGTGATCCATAGGTACGTCCTGTTTTACCACGTACTAATTCAGCAAAATCAGCATTCTTTTTTTGTGGCATAATTGATGATCCAGTAGAAAAATCATCTGATAACTCAACATAATTAAACTCATATGTTGACCACAAAATCAATTCTTCTGCCATTCGTGACAAATGCATCATTAAAATAGATGCATTTGATAAAAATTCAAGCGCAAAATCACGATCAGATACAGCATCAAGTGAGTTATGGTAAATGCTACCAAAGTCTAATTGTTCAGCAACAAATTCACGATCAATTGGGAAAGTTGTACCCGCTAAAGCTGCTGCCCCTAAGGGTAAAATGTCTGTGTGTTTCTGATTGAATTCAAAACGTTCATAGTCACGCTGAAACATTTCAAAATATGCTAATAGATAATGACCGTACGTAATTGGCTGTGCATGTTGTAAGTGTGTATAACCAGACATAATTGTACCTGAGTGTTTTGAAGCCAATATTAATAACTCTTCTTGGAGTTCGGTTAATACAGTCAATACATCTGGTAAACGATGCTTTACCCACAAATGAAAATCTGTTGCGACTTGGTCATTACGTGACCGAGCAGTGTGCAATTTTCCTGCTACGGCACCAATTTTCTCAGTTAACAAAGCTTCCATATTCATATGGATATCTTCATTTTTAACATCAAAAACTAATTGTCCGTTCTCCAGCTCTTTCTGTAATGCCTGCAACCCAGCTACAATTTCCGCAGACTCTTTTTCTGAGATAATAGCTTGTTTACCAAGCATTTTGGCATGAGCAATAGAACCTTCTAAATCTTCTGATGCCATTTTTTGGTCAAAATGAATTGAAGCACCGAATTCGTCGACCCATTCAGCTGCCTTAGCCGTAAAGCGGCCACCCCATAGTTTAGCTGTTGCCATAATTATCATCACATTTGTACTAACGTCATTAGCACAAATGCATTTCCTTTCTTGCAAATATGTACGGCGCCACAGCGCCATTAACTACTTGATTGTATCTTTTTTAGCTGTTGAATGTACGTGGTTTACTTGTTCATAGACTGTGTTACTCAAAGTCCACAATTTAATAAATCCAACGGCTGATTCTTGATCAAATGATGATGAGCTAGTATATGTTGCTAGATCTTCATCATACAATGAGTTGTTCTCTGATTGACGAGCAACAGCAATTGCGTTTCCCTTCAACATCTTCATCTTTACAACGCCATTCACATTTTTCTGTGTATCGTCAATAAACGCCATTAAGCTGTCAAACAATGGTGATACCCATTTTGCCTCATAAACAAGGTTAGCTAACTGTTGTTCAACAATAGGCTTGAAATGAGCAACATCACGTTCAAGTGTCAAATCTTCCAAATCCTTGTGCGCCGTCATCAAGACAGCAGCAGCTGGTGCCTCATAAATTTCACGTGACTTAATACCAACCAAACGATTTTCGATATGGTCAATTCGACCAATACCATGGGCACCAGCTAGTTCATTCAATTGAATAATCAAATCAGCAAGATTTAAAGTTTCACCATTTAATGCTACAGGTACGCCAGCTTCAAAAGTAATATCAATAAACTCTGGTGTATTTGGTGCATCTTCGATGGCTGCTGTTAATGCATACGCATCTTCGGGTGCTTGGTTCCAAGGATTTTCCAAAATTCCAGCTTCATTAGCACGGCCCCATAGATTTTCATCGATTGAATAAGGTGATTCCAATCCGATTGGCACTGGCACATCATGTGCGTGTGCATATTCAATTTCCTCTTCACGTGACCACTGGAAATCACGAATTGGTGCTTCAATCTTCATTTCTGGATCAAGTGCGTGAATTGCTGCTTCAAAGCGGACTTGATCATTACCATGACCAGTTGAACCATGAGCAATAGCACCAGCTTCATTTTCATGAGCAATATCAACTAATTTTTTAATAATCAATGGCCGGGATAATGCGGACACCATTGGGTATTCACCTTCATAAAGCATATTTGCTTTAATCACTGGTGCCACATACTGTTCGGCAAACTCTGATTTTGCATCAATCACAATAGATTCGACCGCACCCACAGTGAGAGCCTTTGCTTGAATGGCATTCAAGTCCTTACCATGTTGTCCAACATCTAAGACAACAGCAATAACATCATACCCCTTTTCTTTCAACCAAGGAATTGCTACTGATGTGTCTAAACCACCTGAATATGCTAATACTAATTTTTCTGCCATAGTTTTTGTCCTCTGTATTCATTCGATGTATTTATATTACCCCCTAATGGTTATTTATTCAACTTTTTTATGACTATATACAGTTTATAACTGTATATCACTTATTTTTTTGTATATTTTTGCAAAAAGTACTTAATTAACTTGAAATATTTATTCCGACATTTGTTTTGAAATGATGTTGTGCACACGTGCGATTTCTGATGGACTCATAACTTCAACCGAACCTAAGTTTCCCATACTTTGTGTTGTCCCACGCATTTGGTCTTGTTGAATATTACCAAACGCTGAACGATAACTCAATGCCAAATTTCTCATTGAAGCGGTTGATATATCAGTTTGTACATTATTTGACAAAGTATTCAATAATGAATCATTAAACACGGTACCGATATTGGCTGAGTTTTTCAAAACAGCTTGAATAATTAATTGTTGACGCATTTGACGACCGTAATCGCCATTTGGATCACTATGACGCATACGTGAAAAGGCTAATGCTTCATTCCCATCCATATGGTAAGTTTGTCCTTCATTGAATGAATATTGGCTTTTAGAATCGGCCTGCGTATCGTCACCTTCAGTTGTAAATGTCAATGGTGATTTCACATCAACACCGCCAACTGCATCTACCATCTTCACTAGACCACCCATATTAATTAGAACATAGCCACCGTTAATTTTAATATTAAGTAGATTTTCAACAGCTTCTTGAGCTGAATCAGCATTCCCATAAGCATATGCTGCGTTGATCTTCATTTGTTGTCCACCCACAGTGACCAATGTATCTCTAGCAATAGAAGTCATTGTTGTAGTTTTATTCTTGGGATTTACCGTCATGACAATTAAGCTATCTGTTCTACCTTTGTAATCTCGACCTAATTCCCCAGTATCTGTTCCTAACAATAAGTAAGAAACGGGTTTTTTGGCCGCTGTAATTTCATCAGCTTTTTTGGTTAATTTAGAAGGATTTTGTATCTTTGTAATTGTACGATTCATTTTATAATAAGCAAATGCGCCTGTTCCAACACCTGCTAATATCAGTAATCCAATAATCACCAAAATTGTTGTTCTAACTTTGTGTGACTTTTTAGGTTTATTTCTAGCTTGACGCGTTTCTTTTCTTGTTACCATAATCTTTACTCTCCTAGTCTGCAATATGCCAACACTCATCAACTAATGAAGTGTGAAATAAATAATTGTGCAACATTAAAATAAATCAATACCGACGTTAAATCTGATAAAGTAGTGATAAATGGGCCACTGGCCACAGCCGGATCAAAACCTAATTTATCAATCAATACTGGAATGAGATACCCAGCTAAGTTCGCCACAATAATAGCAATTGTCATGGCAATGCCTACGGCTAGACCTAGCACAACATTTTGTTTCCAGATAGCCACAATACTAAATACTGAAACACCCGTTGCAATACCAACAATTAATCCAGCGATAAACTCACTAAGAAAGTTTTTCCAACCAGAATCATCGTTTCCAACAGCAATACGTCGTACTGCCAAGGCCAGAGCCTGTGTCCCGGCATTTCCAGCAGTTCCGGTAATTAATGAGATAAAGGCTGCTAAAATAGCTGCGCGGCGAACGAGATCATCATAAGAACTGATTAGCGTTGCCGTAGCCATCCCCAAAACCAACAAAGCAATCAGCCACGGAATTCGTTTAACAGCTGAATGCCAAGGTGAATCGTTAATCTGACTAACGTTAACAGCAGCTAAACCAGAATAATCTTCAATCGCCTCTTCACCAATAACATCAACAATATCATCGACTGTAATGACACCAAGTAATCGATCATTGTCATCAGTAACTGGAATAGAGAGGAAATTATAGTCAGCAACAATTTGTGCAACATCTTCTTGATCATCACCAGCTTTTACACTAATGATACGCTCATTTGTGATATCTGCTACAGATAAATCATCTGGATTAGTCAATAAATCACGTAATGAAATCACACCAATCAATTTTTGATGATCCAATACATAAACATAGCTGATTAATTCGGCTTCTAGAGCCTGCTTTTTGACCAAATGCATGGCCTCATCAACTCGCAAATCACCCTCTACGGCAATGTACTCAGTTGACATCAAGGAACCAGCCGTTTGATGATCATAGTTAATTAACTGGCGCACTTCTTCTGCACTGACTTTGGACATTAAGCTCAAGTAAGTTGCCACTAATCTTGCTGGCATTTTTTGCAATAAATCAGCTTCGTTATCGGTGTACATCGCATCTAAAACACGTGCACCACGTTGGGGTGGCATTTCTTGTAAGAGTGGTACAATATCCACATCATCAACATCAATATTATCAAAGACAGTGGCTAATATATCGTCAGATAGCAGACGCCATGCGACATCACGAAATTGTTGAGGCAATTCTGCATACACTTGCGCCATTTCAAAATCATGTAAAGATTCAAAGCTTTCAATAAATTCACTGTCTTGCCCGGACTGCAGTAAGTCAGATAAAAGTTGTACCGTTTCCGTTAATTGATCGACTTTTTCTGCCATTATTTCTCCTCTGTTTCGTTTTTTAGTATGACTAAAAATACGTTTCCTAGAGCGTTGCCATCAAAATCAACCGGATTTATCTCACGCTGCAATATTATTCTAAATCACGTAAGCCCTTCAAATCCTCTGGCAACTTTGTATTAAATTCTCGATACGCTTCAATAAATGGGTCATAAAATTTCATATGATAAGCATGTAATGCCTGTCTACGTAACCCATACCACAATGGTCCACCATATAAGTCATCCCCTACTAGCGGATGCCCAATATTTTTAAAATGCACGCGAATTTGGTGCGTTCGACCTGTGTGCAGTTGCACTTTAACACGTGTCATTGGTTGCTCACCATTTTCATCATAGCGACGCTCGACCCAATATTCTGTCCGTGAAGGTTTGCCATCTTCACGCACTTCACGCTTGATAAAATCGCCATCAACACGACCAATTGGCGCATTAATATCACCATGATCTTCAGATAAAATGCCACTAGGATAAGCAAGATAAAATTTTTCAACTGTATGTTCTTGCAGTTGTTGATCCATAACTGCATGAGCAAAACGATGCTTAGCTAACAAAACAATACCAGATGTATCACGATCTAAGCGCGTGACAACATGCGGTACCAAATCCGATGCATTATTTTGTTCTAGGTGCCCCTTCACTTGATTCACAAGCGTATGTAAACGGTCAGCATGACCTGGAACGGTAGTAATCCCATAAGGTTTATCAACAACCAACCAATGCTCATTTTCAAAAATAATATCTAATGGCTTATAATCCGGCACCACGAGATCGTTACTTTCTTCGGTTGGCATGACAATCGTCACATTGTCCCCATCATCTAGGTAATCTGATGTATAAACGGGCTTACCATTTTTTAAAATAGCACCACCGTTATGTTTCATTTGACTAAACATGCGGTGTGAAACCCCATGTGCCTGTAAAAATGTACGCACTTTGCGTTGTTGACTACCAGTATATGTCCATGTAAATTCCATGTGTCTGTCATGTATAAACAATACTTGTCTATACATTTCCTCTCATTAATTTAAATCTAAGATTCAATGTCACTAATAAAAGCATTATGAACACGTTGCCAAAAATCAACGTGTCGATAAGCTGCAAAATGGACTTGTTGCGCCGCTACTTTAAAACGCAATTCTGTAATTTCATGTCCTTTAATATCTGATTGATCATACATCACCAAAAAGCGATTACTTTTTGGTTTCATAATAATTTCTTGTCCGGCCGGTACAATTAACGGTGAACCCAAAGTTCGGAAAACACGATTATTGATTGAAGCAATTTCTGACATTTGAATTGCTGGTAATTGTGGATGTAAAACCGCACCACCATTTGACTTACTATAAGCAGTGGACCCTGTTGGCGTCGCAACAGCAATCCCATCACCACGAAAACGTTCAAACAATTTACCACCAAGATAAATATCAGCAACCAATGTCCCCATAGGTTGCTTAATAGCGGCTTCATTAAGCGCCAAAAAATGGTACTGCTCGCCACTATCATAAAGCACCGTCATATCTAATAAGGGGTAGGTCACTTTTTGACCGTTATCATGAATTAAACTCTCTACTAGTTGATCCAGCTCAGCGCTTAGCCAATCTGTATAAAAACCCAAATGCCCAGTATGAAGACCAACAAAACGTACATGATCAATTTGATCCACATAAGCTTGAAAAGCGCCCAAAAGCGTGCCGTCGCCACCGACAGTGACGACAACATCCGGCGTATCATTGTTAATTTCAATATCATGCTTTTTCAAGGCTGACGTTAGTTGCTTTGTTGTGGCTTGTGAATTTTCAACGTCATTGTTAAATATTGCTACTTTCATTCTGCTGCCCGAATCTCACTCACTCTTTGATCCCATTCAAAGTTTCTGTCTGCTAGCACAGTCAATTGTTCTGCTATCTGTTTTGGTAATTCATCACCATGCTTGTAACGCAAATCATGTTCAATTGTTGCCCATACGTTCATTGCAACAGTGCGCACTTGAATTTCTGCAAGCACTTTCTTTTCACCACTATACATTTGTACAGGATATTCGATAACCATATGGTAAGAACGATAACCAGAAGGTTTAGCATTCATCACGTAATCACGTTCTTCTAAAATCTGAAAATCTGTTCGGCCACGCAGTAATTCAACCACCGTATAGATTTCTTCAACATATTTAGTCATAATGCGTACGCCAGCTATGTCCTGTAAATCTAGTGATAGTCGTGCTTCATCCAAATGACGACGAACAATTTTTTCTTCAATTGAGGCTTGAGATTTCACACGTCCTGTTACAAATTCAATTGGTGAATTTTTGCCATCTTTTTCATATTGATTGCGTAAACCACGCAATTTAACTTTTAATTCTGTTACCGTTTGCTGGTACGGAACATAGAATTGATCCCAATCCATGCCGACACCTCTTTCTTAATATCATCATAACTTAATAAATATTACTTTAAAATACAATAATCTCATTAATACTCGTGCATATAATATGTCGTCATTCATTATTCTAATAATCAAACTTGACAACACGCTAATAATTGCACTTACCCTATTATTTTAACACAGATTTTGTTTTCTTTTGAGCATATCAGTCGACAAGCCAGTCTATTGCAGGTAGAATAATTTTCGGATATCAAATAAGAAAAATAAACATAGGTATACCACGGAGGAAAATAGGATTATGATTAATATATATCACTTTGCTAACCCATTGTCAGCAGAGTGCTTAAGTACCGAAGAACATCTACAAGAACTAAGCTGTCGGTTGAATTCACCGGCTCACTTGCGCTTTATACCTGTTTTGAGCAAACAAATTGCTGACAGTGTGACGGCAGACGATAATGATTTAGATTCACAAACAACCCCTGTGGATTTGTCGCAAGTCATCTACCAAGTGGTATTAGATTTTAAAGCAGCACAAGTTGAAGGTAACAAAAAAGCACGTCATTTTTTGATTGACTTGCAACGCTCACTTACCGTAGAGCATAAAACATATTCCAATGAATTAGTTACCCTTATCGCCAAAAAAGTCGATTTAGATATTAATGATTTCTTACATAATCGTCTGTCAACAGAAATTGCCCAAGCCGTTAATCAAGATCAAAAATTAGCAGAACGCTTGTTACCAAACTGTACAACAGCAGTTGCAATCGATGACTCATCACAGAATGAGACACAATTATTGACAAATATGTCTATTGATAACTTAAATGCCGCCTTGAATACATACGTTGTAACCAGTGATGTTGGTTGAACTACAACAGTACGCCCAACAATTTAATGACCAACCCTGGGTAATGACAAAAATCATGGCGGCCGTTAATACCATTAAACAATTGGAAAATCACGCCCTACCTGATAAACCTTTACCAAATTTATCGTTTACGCAAAAACAGATTTTGAATTACCCTAGTCTTATGCCGTTAGATGATCTATTAGCGAATTTGCGCCAAGAAATCATCACAACATTTGGTATATGGCACGTGCCTAATCAACAATGGCTACAAGATTTGCATACTTTCATTGCTGGCCGCCGAGTGCTAGAAATCATGGCTGGGAATGGTGTGATTACAAGCCAACTGCGAAAACTCGGTGATCAAGTCGTGGTAACAGATAACTTTGATTGGCAAGGCCAGGATATTCAAATACCACAACCCTGGACAGACGTGAAATCAATGTCAGCTACAATGGCGATACAAACCCTACCATTTGAAGTTCTCATTATGAGTTGGGCACCAGACACTGATGAAAGTGATGTGAGCGTCTTGTCTGGACTCCGACAACAAAACTTCCAAGGTGATTTTATCGTTATTGGGGAACCTTATTTAGCTACTAATTCACAAAAATTTTGGCAAATGGCTGACCTAACACTTAAGCCTGAACTTAATCAACATCATACAAGCTTTGATGTTATAAAAGACCATGTATTTCTGGTGAAATAATATTTCAGTCAATCAAATTAAAAATGCAGACCGATTCTGATACTCTCATGATGATTAAAGCTCATGAGAATATCAGAATCGGTCTGCATTTTTTAACTATCAATATGTCATCAAAGTAAGGAAAGGTACATCCCCCGCCTGCATAATCTTGTCACGACCATGCAAAGCTTCTAATTCAATAATAAATGCGACACCAGCTACGACACCACCGAGTTTTTCAATAATTTCACGTGTGGCATTGATAGTTCCACCTGTGGCTAGCAAATCATCAACAATTAATACACGCTGTCCTGGCTTGATTGCATCCTTATGAATTTCGAGAATATTTTCACCACCGTACTCCAATGTATAAGAAGCACGTTCAGCTTCACGAGGCAATTTACCACCTTTTCTAGCTGGAATAAAACCAATATTCAAGGCATAAGCTAAAGGTGAGCCCACGATAAAGCCACGTGATTCTGGACCAGCAACTAAATCAACGTCTAAATTCTTAGCAAAGTCAGCAATTGAATCAATAGCTTGCTTATATGCCAAACCGTCACCCATTAAGGGTGATATGTCACGAAAATCTACACCGATTTCCGGAAAATTTTCTACCGTTGCTACATAATTGTGTAAATCTACTGTCATTTTCTTTCTCAAAGTGTACGTCTTGTTGCTAGATTATTGGTCACCAAACAAATAATTGATATTAAAGATTATCAAGACCAAAAACTGCTAACGTCACTCATGCTTTCTATTTAATCATTAACGTTTCGCCAAAAACTTTTGATAAGTCGTTGACTCTGTTAAGTCTCTTTGTGGTGCGTTAGGAATAATTTTGACAAACCCACTATTAATCACTTGCACAAAACCAAGTTCGATAAAGACTTGCACCATAATATTGAGGTCAGTTTTGTTGATATATAGTTGCTTTGCTATTTTATCCAAGTTTTGCGCAAAATTCAAGTCTTGGTGTGTGTAAATAAACTTGTATACTTGCGAAAAAAATTGTTTATGTGCATCATTTTCAACAATTACTGGCAAATCAACATCCGTTAATAGTAATTGTAGCTGTTTCTTGCCACGAAAATAGTTCAACCCCATCGTCGCAACAAAGGACATGCTTTTTTGATTCAGCATGCTCGCAGCCCAGTCAGGATGGTTAAAGCCTACAGCGTCCACTTGGTTGTTCAACGTCAGCTTAATATGCTGTTTAGATTTCCCCATTGTGATCACCTTGGTAATTGGTGCTTGCTTAACCTCAAAAACCGGCTGTGGGTTATCGGTTCCAAATGGCTCCAAGAGTGTTAAACCATCATAAAGCGATGTTGTCATATCACTTGCGGGTAGTGTCAAATTAATTGTCACAGGCTTTTCTCGAATGTTAAGTGCTGATAATGTAGCGATTCGCAGACGCAATATCACTAAATTATCTTCTGAAATCGATAATCCCAAAGCATTCGCATGCCCACCAAAGGTATCATATAAGTCACGATACTGACTCATCAATGCATAAAGATCAAAATCACCATAACTACGACCAGACCCTTTATAATTACCAACAACCAAACTTAAAACAATGGCTGGCTTGTGTAATAATTCAACTAACCGACTGGCAACAATACCTAAAACACCTTGATGCCAATCAATCCCTGATATAATCAAAACCTCGTCGTTTTGGTGTGCTTCAGATAAAGCCATTTGTTTAGCCGCACCAAATACTTCTTCCACAATTTCTTGACGTTGCGCATTAATAGCTTCAATTTGTGATGCCAATTCCGCTGCTTCATCAGGATCTTGACTCAAAAGTAAATCAAGGGCTAATTTAGCATCCCCTAAACGTCCCACAGCATTTAAGCGTGGCGCGATTTTAAAGGAAACAGTTTCTGAAATAATAGGTTCATTGGCTGCTTGACCAGCATTTTTGAGCAATGCAGATAATCCTGGTCGTGGACTGGTACTTAGTTGCTTTAATCCCCAGGAAACAAGTGTCCGATTTTCATCAGTTAATGAAACCATATCGGCAATTTCACCTAAAGCTACTAAATCAAGCATTTCCGTTGGTAGATCGGAACGATCACTAATCGCCTGCCCATCCGTCAGTAAAGCTTGTGCGACCTTGAAGGCCATGCCTACACCTGATAAATCATGAAATGGATAGTGACCTTCGGGGTGCCTTGGATGTATTACTGCGTAAGCTTCAGGTAATGTAGGTGCCATTTCATGATGATCAGTAATAATCACATCAACACCCTGACTCATGGCATAAGCAACGGCTTCATGCCCGCTCATACCATTGTCGACTGTCACAATCACTTGCGCACCGTCAGCAATCAACCGCTTATAAACATCAATGTTGGGGCCATAACCGTCAGTGAAGCGATTGGGAATATAAGCTGTGACATCGGCGCCTAATACTTCAAGCGCTTCCACCATAACTGCTGTGCTTGTGACCCCATCTAAATCATAATCACCATAAACAACAATCTTTTCACCACCAAATGCTGCCTCAGTTAAGCGTTCAAAAGCTTTATCCATGTCATGTAGTGCCATAGGATCATGAAGCTGTTCAATACTTGGTTGTAAATACTGAAACGCCGTCTCTGGTGTTGTGTAACCTTTTTGTGCGACAATCGTCGCAGTTAAATGATCAATATTTAATTGTGTTGTCAGTTGCTTAACGGATTTTTCAGATGGTTGTGGTAGTATATGCCAATTTTTTTGACTCATTGGAACCTTCTTTATTTCTTTTTTGTGCCCTTTTCTGATACTTTTCTGAGTGGAATATCCACAATATCAAGATCTCTAGCTACCATGGTATTTGGGAAAATACGGCGGACATCGGAAATCAGTGACTTGACCATAGGCCCAATGTAACGTGCAGATAAATGAGTTAAAATTAATTTATCCACATGTGCGCGTCGTGCAACATTTGCAGCATTGACACTGGTCGAATGCGCATGCGCCTTAGCCATTTTCGCTTCTTCTTCACTCGCACCATAAGTACTTTCGTGTACTAAAACATCTGCCTGATAAGCTAATGTGGCAATGTTATCGTTAGGTCGCGTGTCAAGAATGAATGTAACTACTCGACCTTTTTGCGCCTCACCAATGAAGTCAGCGCCATCCAACGTCCGTCCATCTGACAATGTCACGCGCTTTCCTGCCTTTAGTTGCCCAAAAACAGGTCCAGATGGGACATTCAAGTCACGTAGTTTCTCAACTAACAACTCTCCTGGATGATCTTTTTCTTCAACGCGAAATCCCCAAGAAGTAATACGATGTCGCATTTTTGCAGCAATAACTTTAAAGGTACTATCTTCAAAAATGACACCTTCTTGTATTTCAACATAGACGACCGGATAAGACAGTCTTGTCTCAGATACACGTAATGATGTTTCAACAAACTCTTCAACACCTTTTGGTCCATATATAGTTAGTGGTTCATTTTTATTAGCACCTTGAAATGATCGTGAGCTCAAAAAACCTGGTAAGCCAAAAATGTGATCACCATGTAAGTGTGATATAAAAATTTTTTCAACCTTACGGGGTCGCAAAGTTGTTTTTAAAATTTGATGTTGTGTTGCTTCACCGACATCAAATAACCATACCGCATTACGCTCATCTAGTAAGCGTAGAGCGATACTGGTAACATTTCTAAATTTTGATGGTTGACCAGAACCAGTACCTAAGAATTCAAGTTGCATGTTATTTAAAGCATTTAGCTAAAATCCGGCTTGTTAATAGCCAGGATAGTAAATAC
Organism: Leuconostoc carnosum; assembly: GCF_007954525.1. Lineage (NCBI taxonomy): Bacteria > Bacillati > Bacillota > Bacilli > Lactobacillales > Lactobacillaceae > Leuconostoc > Leuconostoc carnosum. The sequence goes on from NZ_CP042374.1 coordinate 427,287, forward strand.
ATTTCTCCTCATGAATTCGACAACAATTTGTTGCCCATAACTTAACTATTTTACCATATTACAACACATGATATAGTCACAATCCCAATACAAATTAAAAAAACAGCTCACGCTGCTTATTTTTTTGTCCAATTTGCTTGCTTAAACGCTAAGCGTTGTTCCATCTCTAAGGCTTCACGCGTAGGTTCTTTCTTGTAAAAATCTTGATGGTATTCTTCCGCCTCATAAAACGGCTTAACTGCTTCAATTGTGGTCACGATTGGTTGATTAAACCGACCTGAAGCCACCAGATTAGTCTTTGATTTTTTCGCAATCTGACGTTGTTCCTCATCAGCTACAAAAATAACAGGCCGATAGTTATCACCACGATCTTGGAATTGACCCATGGCATCAGTGGGATCAGTCTGTTCCCAATAAATCTCGACAAGATCTGCATAACTAAGCACCTCAGGATCAAACCAAATCTTAACTGCTTCGGTATGTCCAGTAGTATGTGAACTGACTGTTTCATATGTTGGGTTCTCTGTATGCCCACCAGTGTAGCCAGAACGCACTTTCACAATGCCTGGCAAGCTATCAAATGGTGCCACCATGCACCAGAAACAGCCACCAGCAAACACCGCAGTTTCAATTCTTTTTGTCATTATTTTCCTCCAAGGAAAAACACCTTATTTCACTTATTTTACTATAGTGAATATTAAATTTCAAAAGTCTCTTGTTGTTTAGCCAGCTTCACGCGTTCAATATCCTCTTTGGCATGTATCATGCGTGTGACCAAAGTATTGAACGGTGTTGGTACATTCTCTTGACGTCCTACTTTAGCAAAATAACCGTTCAAGAAATCAATCTCCGTATATTTACCGTTTTTAATATCTTGATACATTGATGGATAATGGTTACCGGCATTTTCAGGACGTATGAGTTTGATTAGGTCGGCAATAATGGCGTTAATATCAACTTTAATACCACGTGTCGCACCTACCTCTCGAATCTCTTCGAGAATGTTTAAAGCCATGTCCATGGCATTACTAGCAGTACCAAACTCAGCAAGACTTGCATTTAGTAACACCGACAATGGGTTGAGCACTGAATTAATGCCTGCTTTATGCCAAATAGCAGTTAACACGTCATTTGTTGTTGCCACATTTAAGTGAGCTTCGTTCATCGCATCTACAATAGGCGTGATATCAGATTCACCAATCGCTTGTAGTTTAATCGAACCACTACCTGTTGTGTGAATTTCACCGGGCTTGACTAATGTAGATGTCCACAACGTCACACCGGCCAAAATTTGGTCACGTGCCACATGCTGTGCCATGATTTCAATATTACCTAATCCATTTGAAAGTACAAGTAGTTTTGTTTTTGGTGTGATGATTGGTTGAATGTCAGTTAACATACGATTTAACTGTGGCGTTTTAGTGAGTAAAATAATTAAATCAAATTCACCGTCAACCTCTTTTGGTGTCATAACAGGCAGATAATATTTTTTGGGTGCATTGTCCTCATGAACAACTGTCAAACCATCTGTATTAATAGCTGCAATGTGTGCTGCCCAACCATCAATACCGATCACCTCATGTCCTGCACTTTGTAACTTGACACCCAAACGTGCACCTAGTGCCCCGAAACCTGCAATTGCTATTTTCATAGTTAATACGTTACGTACCGTAAGGTACGTCTCCTCCATAGTCCTTTTTTCTAGCTTATCATATTTTTATAAAGGTGTTTAAGCACTGACCATTATTATTTTTTAGTGTCAAAAGCAGAATGAGTCAGCTTTAATGCTTTAACATTTTCATTGCCAAAGGCTGGCATAATAGTTGAAAAATAATAGTTGTTATTATCTGACGTTTTGGACTTTTGATTTGGGTCACCAATTAAGAAAACGATTGCGGTATTTTTTGCAAAATACCGACACATTGTGTTGACATTTTTGACAGATAATTTCTGTGCTTCATCAACAAAAATATAGTCGAATGCTTGTAGTTTTGCTGCTTTCAATTTTTTAATGAACTGTCGGATTGGTAAAATTTGCCAACCTTGGTGACGTCTTAAACCTTCCTGAGTCGCATTCAGCTTGCCAACGTGTACAAGTAACGCAGCATTAACCTTTCTAACTTGCTTAAAAGTGTCATACAGCATTAATGGTTTCCCAATACCCGCTGGTGTCCTCACCGCATAAATACCGCTGTTTTGCGTGGCTAGCATCTCATCTTGCAGTAATCTTTGATGATGTGTCAGCGTGTAGTTTCCTTTTAGAAATTCAAATGTTTGCTGAAATGGTGACACAAGATACGATTTGGCATTAAAAATCTGATCTAAATCTCCTAAATCAACACTTTTAAAAGCTATCATACGCTTGTAAAACTCCGAATTCAAAAAACTAGCCATCGACAACATGCTAAAAGATGTTAATTTATTTTGATGATTCAATGTATACAATCTATCTGAATCAGAATTATAAGTAAATAATTTAACCGATGTTGCAACAGCAGCTAAGTAATATTTATTGTTAATCAGTTGCTTTTCCACTTTTTCTTCTGCATAGTTGACATCACTTTTTAATTCAATATTGATAATATGATGTGATTTATCAAAGAGTAGTAAGTCAAATTCCTTACTAATTTCCGGCATACTATAACCGATATAAACGTGATTTAAATCAACTTGCTCACCTGCAAAATAACTAACTAATCTGACAATACCCTGCAATTCTTGCTCACGGAGAGATAAAATACCACGATTAATCAGATATTGTCTAATTGCCACTTGATCGACATTATCGGCAATTGTACGTAAATTGGCTGTCTTTAACATCGCACCTTTCATTTCCGTGACTGTAGCTCAACTTCTTATTTTCAATATTCTACTGACTATTATACGCCCGATACTATATTTGAGTTATTATTTTCTCTGTAAGCACTCATGGCGTAAAAAAGATAACGACCAATATAGTCGCTATCTTCTATTTATTCATCATATTTTTTCATTTCAAAAAAGATTTTGATAAGCTTCATAAATTTCATTTTTGGCATTAAAATGACCATCAATTTTTTTATCGTTTAACTTCTGTAGTAAGTTTTTTCCCACTGCATCGGAAAATGTACTAATATTCTGAGAAGCGCCACCTAAAATAACCGGTATTCCTTTATAGTTATCATCGATAAATCGTACAATATCTGGTGAAGCGCCTTGATAAAACCTGATTTGATCGTTCTTTTTAATTTCTTTTGCTGGATTATGTCCATGAACGGCAACAGCTTTATTACCGACAGATACATGATTACTTTTACCAATACGGAATTCACTGCCAAGATAACTCTGTAATGTCAAGTCGCCAAATTCTTCGGTGATGTCTTCGATACCACGATCATCGACGAAAAAGACAGTAATAGATTCATAATCAACATCCAAAACTAAACTAGTTGGGAACTTAACACTTAAAGCTTCTAACCGTTCCAGTTGTGGCGTGCTACCCACAGTAACTTCATCATTATCAATTTCAAGATGTGGACTAGTATAAACAAGTACATCCTCACCTATAACGAAAATAGCTGAAGTCACTTGTCTCAATTCAGTCAATCGGTACTTTGCCATGGCATCTTCAAATGATTGCTCATTGACGTCAGAACTAATTTTTTTCTGAATTTGATTCCAACGTGACTTGTTTTCAGCAAAATTGTCACTAGATCTGAAATAGATACTGACAGTCCGTTCAATGTGCTTACTCTTTTGAGTAACGTTCTTCATGAATTCTTCTAAATAGACACTTTTCATAAGTTCCTCCATTGTTCTTACTGTTTTGGCTTTCATTACATCTATAATTATATCACAATATAATTGAAAACGCTTTCATTTTTTTCATTTTAGTTATCAGTTTTTTATTATTTTTAAAAATGGACTAATCTGATACTCTACTATATTCAATAAAATAATAAAAGAGACGTATAATTAACGTCTCTTTTATTATTTTATTGAACTATGTGACGCAAATTTATCCCGTACTTGTACTATAAATTGCATACATTATTTTATATCAATCAATACTTACATGTTATCAGTAATTTTTCAAAATTCTTCGCTTAACTAAACACAAAAATCAGAATCCGTTTATCTATATGAAGAATTTGATTATTCCTTGTTCAAAACGCATATTATCTAAAAAATCAAGATACTATGTCATCTTTTGATTATCTTAATCAACTTTCGATTAAGATAAGTGAAAGTATGTATTTTAAATTTCTTTTGATTTATCATCAATTTTTCAATTACTCGTTGTGTATTATTTGGACTCTTTGGTTCAAAATATGATTCTAATTGGTTATGAGTATGATCATTACTTTCTATCAGAGCCGCAATAAGGCTAGCTGAATCATTCACTACAGTTCCAATCGTGTTAACATTTAATCCATTATTATTATGTAGGTCAGCATAGCGAAAAAATATCACTTTACGGCCCAGATACAATGAATCCCAAGCTGTACTGGAATAATCAGTTACTAATATTTGTGATTTTGAAATTAAGGTCGTGATATCACTACTCACATTAATTGTTACATGTTTTAGTTTTTTAAATGATTGAGAATAGCGTAAAAATTTAGGATGCAATATCAGATGAACATCAATATTATTTTGACTCATATAATTAACAAACTGACTGCTTTCGAATAAAGTCTTATATGTCTTATAAAAGGCAGTATTCTCAAACATATTTTGTGTTAAATTTGCAATATCTGGCTGCCATGTTGGCATAAATGTAATAACGTTGTGTGACAACATTTCAGGTACTAGTTCATCCCATCTAGGAAGACCTGTAACAAATACACGATTATCAGGGTAATGCCACTCTTTTATAATCAATTCTTTTTCCCAATTACTAGCTGCAATCAAAAAGTCAATTTGTCCGTGTCCATAATGAAACATTGGGACATCTTTAATACCATTCATACCATGTTGTAAAAAAATATGAACTTTTTTTGACATCTTATTCACAAGCATCGATCGATGAAATTGCGAATCCCCTAAAACATGGTATCTCGTCTCTGAAGAAAGCAATAACTTTGTTAGATAAATAATAAAATAATATTTCCACGTACCTAATATAATAATATTCTTGTCTGTTATATTTAATTTACTTTTTGTATCACGAGTTATTGCATAATATATCAATCGCTGCGGGTACATTTCCCGCATTCTTTTAAATGTTAACCACGCATTTTCATGAGCCGATGTCGCATTCTTTTCAAAAAAAACCCAAATATTTAAATATCTAATTAATGGTAAAAATATTAAAACAAGAGAATAGGCTAGCCAAGACCTTCTAATATACTTAAACTGTTCATACTTTGTTATTTGCCGTGCCTCGATGACAAAATGCATATTTGATTGAATCGTGGGATAAATGACTTCATCTTTATATTTTTTAGAATGCCTATAACCGTCTGGTAATAATTTGATTTTAGTTTTCCAGTTACTTTTAGTAATAGTAGTAATATGTTTTTGACCTTGATGATCACGTACTGTTAGCATTAAGTGCCAATACTGTGCAACACTTTTTATTTGATCTAGTGAAAAAGAAATTAAAACCTCGGTCTTCTTTCCCTTTTTTGTCATATTTTTTGTGGTAACTACTGTCCCCATCAAGTTATCGTTATTAGGCTTTAATTGCCACCCTACAATATATGGCGTGATATTAGTATCAATTTGTACCTTTATAAAAAATTCAGAGGTATTGCGTTCATTCCAAAAATTAATAATTCTAGCATTTTCTGACATGCTCAATACATGTGTATGGTCATCTAATATTCCTGTCGATAACGCTGAGATATTTTCTCGAGTATCGATGCTTTTAAAAACATTTATGATTTGTATGCATTTAGATTGAAAATACACAGCTTTCACCTTCTGATGTTTCTTATCAAGCTGTTCAACTACCATAATATTACTCTCCAATTAGTGAATCGAATCGCTTCATAACTTGTTCATTATACGACTCTGGATCAAACTCATCAAATATATATTGATATAGCATGCTATTCATCATAGATTCTGCTAGGCCATCTACTGAGAAATCATTTATTAACATACCATATTTTTGATCACCTAGTACGCCAAAATTTGCTTTAATATTTGATGCAATAATTGGTACTTTCATCGACATTACCTCAAGTAATACCATTGGCTGCCCTTCAAACGCTGACGGTAAAACAAAAGCATCTGTACGTTTTATAATATTTTGAGGGTTTTCTACCTGACCTAAAAACAAAACATGATCTCGGATACCATAAATTTCAACTAATTGTTCAACATCTTTTTTCATCTTGCCTTCACCCAGAAAGACAAGATACGAACTTGTGCTGACTTCAGTCATGATTTTCAAAAAAGCTTTAATCAACATGATTTGGTTTTTTTCAGGAGAAAACCGACCCATTGTTGAAAATATAAACGCCTGAGATTGAACAATATTATTAAACTTAACCCAGTCTTCTATTTCATCAATAGTTTCGAGTACATTGTGCTGCCGATGAGATATAAACGAACCATATTTTTTTGGTTTGCTAACCTCTACAAGATCAATATTTGAATATGCAATTGAATGTTTTTTTAGAATTTGTTTCTCAGTAAGGCTACTGTCTTCTAGCATATTCATAGCCTTTCTTGTCACTTGATTTTCTTGTTCTTGAGGAACAATTCGAAGTGTATGATCCTGATTACACAAAAATTGCCATGTACCACTTGAATTTTTAAATCGTGCAATAAGTTGTCTTTTTTCTATTTCTTCTCCAAAATTCTCCGTTGTAAAGTAACTGGTCTCCGACATATCCAACTTACCATTTTCAGAATTACTTATTTCACTAATGGTAGTATTATAGCCAGAAAAAGAAATTTTTGCATTGAACAATTTCACATCTTTATCAGCAACCCAAACCATATTATCAATTTCACCAATACGATAAAAATCGCCTAATTTTGTTGTTGCTTTAGCATTAGCCATTTGCATTGGTAACATGCGGACTTTTTTATTAATTTTATCAAAGCGTTTCATTAGTCCTTGTGGTTGAACATAAGTTGTAGCATTTTCTGTTACAATAATTGCCTGATTAATTGGGACAAATGAGAATTCAATTTGCTTATTAAATAATCTATTCCAAATTTTCTGAATAACTGTCATATTCGATTGGGCTAGTAATTGTAAACTACTTGCTTTAATATAACCTTGCTGCTTCATTTTGGGTAATTTGATTCTTAAATATAGTCCATCAGTAGTATTCACCTTCTTTGTAACATTAACAAAGGTATATTCCATTAACCAACCTCGACCGATAATTTGAACATCTTCATTGACACCAAATGGTGCTGTCCAAATATATTGATTATTTTTTTTCAACCAACCAACTTGCTCCCGATCTTCCTCAGATAAAATATATTCTTGTGTATCTATCTCAACATTATCAGCATTTAACCACATACTAGGCAATCCATCCTCTGTGATTCTAAAAAATGTGGAATTAAGATATTGTACTCTTGATACAGCTCGGAATTCTGTTCCATGCGTTTGATAAACTACGCTATGATTATTTGTTATATCTTTGATTGATTGATATGCTTCCAATGCTTTATTGTTCACACGAGCTATGCGATCAATATCAGTAATAATAATATTCTGATCATCAGCCCGCTTAATGTCACTCTTGCACTCCAAGTTTAAAGTGTTTTCTAGGTAATTCACTTGCTCATCTTTGATATATTTATTCAGTTTTTTTGCGTTTATTTCTGATAAAGACTCTGACACACTGATGATTTTATTAAATTTAAAGTAAAGCGAAAACAGTGCCATAAGTGAATCAAAGTTTGGTTTGATACCATTAACAACTTTATGAGCATCTGACCATAAATCATTATGTTGGAAAATGATTTTATTTTTAGCGTTCGCTTCTGCAATTATTTTGGCCCCATTGAACGAATAACCTGAAAAATCAATGGCTGTATCAAATTGATATCCTGATAATAAACGATGTGCTTCTCTTTGGTAGGCTCGCTTTGGATAAAATATGCTGGTCCAAAAATTAATACCAAATTTTGTGATAATCAAATCACATACTTGCTCAAATAATGTAAATGCTGGTGTACCCATTCGATAAATCAATCTTACATGGTTATCAAGGCGATTAATATTGTTAACCTTTTCAGTTTGATTACTATCATAGGCCAATATGGACACATCGCATTTTCCATAATCAATATTTTTCGTCAAATTAATTAAACTTGACGAAATGCCATTATTTACCATGCCACCTGAAAAGATCAGTATTTTTTTCTTCTTTTCTACTGTGGTAATATCACTAATTTTATCATCATTGATTTTTTTAAAAATACGATTAACAATTCGTTTTGTCACTTGTCCATCATCGTGACTAGTCATCAGTTTCCTGCCACTATATTGACTTGTTTGTTTTATATTTTTAACACGCGATAAATAGTCACTGACATCTTTAATTGAATCTAGAACTGGACCTGGTAATTCGTCATCTTCAAAATACATACCACGATAATTTTGATATTGTTCTTTATCCCATGTATAAAAAATGATTGGTCGTTCAGTAATCTCAAAATCGAAAAAAATACTAGAATAATCAGTAATAAGTATGTCTGTAATGGATAATACACGCCCTGGATCAAATTGGTCTGGAATTAGCAACTTACGTAGTTTTTCATATGATTTTGCTTGTTGATAGGCGTATGGGTGAACTTTCAATAATATCTGTAAATCTGGATGCTTACTTTGTAAATACATCACTTCCGAATAAATTTGCTCTAAACTACCAGCCGGGTTATTAATTGATGTTCCCTTCCAAGTTGGGGTATATAAAACAATCGGTTTATTTAACAACACCAATCCTGCCTCAATTAGCTGGTCTTTAATAGTTGCATCTCTTTTTTGTAATACATCATTACGAGGATAACCAGATTCAAGAATTTGGCCTTGATATAGCCCATTTAATTTATATCTATCAAAAAATATATGTGTTGTGTGTTTGTTGGGTGAAATCAAAAAATCCGTCATCAACAAATTACGTTGTACGTTTTTTAAAGATGTTTTATTGCCAGGAATATCATATCCCATATACTTCAATGGTGTCCCATGCCACGTATTAACATATATTTGTCCTGCTCGCTTATGCCAAAAAAAATTGAAAGTTGAGTTGGTTATCAGATATTTTGCCGCCAATAACCATTTTGAATAATCCACACTATCACGAACAACGTACGTTATTAGATCATGAAATTTTTCTGGTATGTTCACTAGTAACTCATTTTTAACAGATTCTGATCTGACAACCCACACGTGCTGCCAATATTTAAATTCTGGTTGTCCTACTATGTAAAGAAATAGCGCTAACGGCGAGTCTGTCATAGATTGACCATCTCGAACTTCATATAAAATAGTCTTTTCTTTTATTTTTGCAGATTGCCAATGTTTAACATAATATAACCTAGCTTTTTTATTTTCACTATAATAGCGTGGTAACGACCTTCTTGCAATTTTCGCTACTTTTTTTAAGCTTTGTTTATTCATATAAATTCACCTTAATATTTGAGAATTACAATAATAATTTTACAACACGTTCCTAGTAGCCAAAAAAGATAAAAATAATTAACATACAAAAAAATGACCACAGCTGTAACAAACGATACCATCTTGTCCTCACAACCATGCAGTCATTATTATGTTGTCAAATTTTGGATTCGTGCTTGGTCGCCAAGTTTTTAGCATTTAAATCTTTTTTAATTTGTGTCGTCGAAATTTCGGGTGTTCGTTCTAAATATACAACTTCTGTATCTGTTTCTTCTTGAATAAAATCAAATTGTCCACGCCAATCATCACCCATTACGAATTTATCCGCTTGATATAATTTCACATCTTTTGTTTTTTGATCCCAAGATTCTTCGGGAATGACCAAGTCAACAAAACGAATTGCTTCAAGTAATTGTTTACGTTTTTCATACGAAAAATAAGTTTTCTTTTGTTTAGAGTCCCAGTTGAATTCATCTGTTGATAAGGCAACAATCAAATAATCACCCATTTCTTTAGCTCGTTTTAATAAATTAATGTGCCCATAATGAAGCATATCAAATGTACCGTATGTTATTATTCTTTTCATTTTGCAACGTCCTTATTTTGAAGAACAATTGAAGACTTAGATTCTTGACCACCAATCACATGAACTAACTTAAATTCCTTCTTCTTCTTATTGTGATATATATTGTAAATATTACCAGTATTTTGGTTACTTTTTTGAAATACAATAATACCTTTATTGTTATCTTGATGTGAAGATATTACATTCCATTTTTGCTTTTTTTCACTAGTCATCTTATCTTTACCAATTTCTAAAGTGTCCCCGAAATACTTTCGAGACCCTTCATCCACAACTTTATACTTGGCAATAGGAATTGCAAAATTTGTACTGCTTTTTGAGTTGATATAAGTATTTAGTATATATTTTTCAGTGAATATACCAAAAACTAAACCAACCAAAATATAAAATATCGACAGTAAAATTGTTTTTTTCATTTTTTCCTCATTTCATGATTACTATAAATCATTAAATATAAAATTATAGCTGTATACTAAATACTTGAAATTTGAATACAATTAATAGTTTTATTTCTTACGAATATCTAGAGCCTCTGGCATCTTTCCACCATCAAAAACATTTTTATATGAAGCCGCTAAATGCCCCACATCTAAAATCCATTTACCTCTTTTTGCCATTTCATTAGCTAAAATAGAGGCGGTTGGTCCAAGAGATACCAGTATTAAATCACCATCATCTACTTCTAATTTATTAATTAAATTATCTATATCCGAAAATGCATTTTTAGCTTTTGTATAAATAACTTTCGATGACTTAATATTATCAAAAAGTTCTGGGATTAGGTCAAATCTTGACCCTTCACCAGTAACAATTGTAATATTTTGATCTTGCCAAATATTTCGCCACATCTGGACTCCATGCTCTCCATACAAATGAAAAAACATTGGTCTTGTAATATGAGTACTAATATATTCAGTTGCTTCGGTTTTTGCAAGAATATACTTTAATTCATAAAATGAATCATTCCATAATCTTATATGAGAATCATTAAATAACTTACTTGGTTGCCCAATCATTAAGTTTTTAGCGGGATGTAACAGAACATCTTTTAATTGATCTGACAATCGTACATTATTTTTTTGAAATCCAATATTGAAATAAGGATTTGCAATTAGTTTATTTTCTCCATCACCGTATCTTGCAATACTAAGTTTTTCAGTTTGAATACGTTTCATGGTAACTTCCATGTCCAACATTTTATTCCAAATCAAATGCTGTAAATCATCATACATTTTTAAAGCTTCTAATCTATATGATTCTTTATTATAGTACAAAATTTTACTAAAGGTCTCGTCTATTTCAGCTGACATTTTATTTTCTCCCCTTTTATCAAGTAGTTGCACATCAGACAGCATTGCATTCAGCCACATTAACTGTTCTGGTACAGAATTTCTTGAAAACTCTGCATGTTCTTTAACTGTGTTATCGTTCAAAGAAATTAACTTGAAACTCATGGGCAATGGGATACGTTTTAAATACAAAAAATTTTTAGAAATAAATTTATTGGAGATTATTACACCATTTGCCTTACTATTAGCCATATAATTCACAAATTTATCTGTCAAATCTACTGGTCTATTGTGTCCTACATAATGAACATCATCACGATGTTGAACATATTCTTGATCATTAATGATGGGATCAACTGCTACAACCTTAGTATTCATTTTTGCTCCATGCAATAAAGCCCCTACTGCTCCTCTAGAAGCTCCAAACATAACAACATTCTCATCAGGAATAGTATTTTCTATCTTGATTTTTTGAATTAAAGATTGAATCTTATCTTCATAGTCGGGGAAATTCACAGAATTAACATAAAAGGATCCTCTCACCAAATTCAAATCCGCAATTCTCAAAACAAATGTATCTTTAACCAAACTACGCTGAATATCAGTAAACATGTTAGTATATGATCTATCTATAGGGTTATTACTTATCAAACCGTCATATGGTGGTAAACTTAAAAAAAATACGACTAATTTATTAGCATTATTGGTTTGCTTCTTTTGAATATCCGGACTATCTAAATGATAATATATTTCATTAAATTCAGATAATTTTGTAGTTGTATATTTTTTTCTTTGAACAAATACAGAATAGTCGGTATCTCCCCCATACAAAATATAATCTAGTCCTGCGAGAAAATTCAATATGTCAACAATTTTTTTATTCTGTCCTGCTCCTTTAAGTATGAACTCTCTATTCAAACTATGATGTAATTCGATAATATCGTTTTTGTATTTCTTGAACTCAAAATTCGAAATATCCAGTTTAATTGTGGTTAGAACATTACTTTTGGACTCGTTAAGTAATATTATCAAGTCATTTATCATACCTGTTTCATTAGTTACGAGATGATCAGGAATAAGCGACACCAATTTTTGGGAGAAGCCTCTTTCTAAAGTATTTTTATAATCTCCCTCATTTATAGTAACAACTTTATTAATTAAAAATTGATTATTTATCAAAGATTCATAAATGCTCTTGATCAGAGCCGCATCACCCAGCTTTTCAGATCTTATATGATCAATAAAAAATATTTTAGTTATACTTTTCTTTACAAAATTGTTTACAATTGGAGCAATTTTTGAAATATTAAAAATAAGACTATCTTTTTCTTCAATTATACTATCCATAAAAAAATGAATAAGTGCTTTCTCTGAATTAAATATTGTCTCGACACCATCTACAATAATTGACCACTGATCGGTCACATAATCACTACCAGATAAATGGATTTTTGTCTTTAAGAAAACATTTTTAAATTCATCAACAAACCAACGCTCAACTCCTTTGTCAACATAGTTTTTTGTGTGAGTTTCATCTATAATATTTGTCTCACCATCTAAACCAGATAGAGTTTCAAAAAATTCACCGCGCTGACTTAGCCACTTTGTAATATGAATTATTTCAAAATCTTGATCATGAGTACTTCTATATTTGTTGACTAATTCTTCTACTTGATACATATTTTGCATGTAATCTAAAATTAATACTTTGTTTATAATGCCTTTGTTTTGAAATATATCATGTCGTTGTAAGGTGCTTATAATTTGTTCAGAATTTTCTTTAAAACTACCTATAACTCCAAAAACTGTCATTAGTATTCTCCCACTATATAACTACAACTCGATCAACTGTTTGAAGTAAATATTTTTGAAAGACGGGATAGTCAATTAAATTGGTAATACTCAATTCCGGCATAACTGAATGCAATTTCGAAATTAAAATTTTATCTTTTGTAGACAAGAATAAATTTGTCTTTTTATTATTTGATTGATTAATTTTACCAAAATTCAAAATATTAATTGAAGAACTAGTGTCTATCGTTAGAAACACGTTTTCCTCTGCTTGATTGATTAAAAGGTAATCTCCCTTCCCAATCGGAACCAATTTATATACTTGCTCATTTCTCACTATTTCTCCAATAGGTGAGGCATCAATCTTAATTTCTTGATACTGTTTTAAAACTGTTTCAAGAAAAATATTATAATCAGTTTTCGCTGCATTTTCCCGAGTTCTAAGAAAATCGGTTGATTTGAATACAAATTTTTTAACTGAATTTGAAAGTCCAATTAAATTGAGGAAAAAGCCATCCTGATTTCCTAAGTATTCAATTATATCAATTTTTTCAACTGGAACAATCCGTTTAAACTCTCGCTCAAATACTTGACGAACACCATCAATTATTTCCGGAGTTAATTCATATTGATTTGCAATAACAAAATCTGCAAACTCATTTTGAGTTACCGCTGTACGTCCTACTCTGAATATCTGTTTTGCATGTGATGATATTGACTTTAAAGCATTTGCAGTAATTTGTGTCGGTTTTGTTCGCGACAATATAATAACATTATATTTATTAAAATCTTGAGAATTAATATAATTTATTTTTTCTTGAGCATCAATTTGATCTAATCCATCAACATAAATAAGTTTATTAATTTTTGTTGATTTGATATTAGTTATTCTGTCTTGATAGTTTTTGGTATTACCAAATAAAATATCTACCGCTATTTTAGAAGAATCATTATTTTGATACTCAACAAACTTGTTCGTCAATTGGCGCTCAATCGCAATATTATCTAATTGATTTAGAGAGTTAATTAATACTGTCTCTGTCGTGGCCAATATTCCTGGCAACTTATCGAGATCGAGAAGCAATCCCCTATCTGCTTTATATTCATCTAAATCATAAGCCCACAAAATAACAGGTTTTCCAGTAATATAGTAATCAAACAATATGCTAGAATAATCTGTCACTAGTCCATCTACTACCGACAATAATTCACTTGTATCAACTGAATTAGCTATAAGAATATCTGCTAATTCTTTTTCTTTACTAATTTTATCATAAACCAATTGATGAGCTTTTGCCAATAATTGCCAACCATCGGGTAAGCTTTCTTTAATAAGATTAACATTCTGCTTGAATTCCTCAGTCATGTCTTTTCTATTAGCGTCTTGGCCTCGCCAAGTTGGTGCATACAACAAAGTTTTCTTATCTGGATTTATCTTGATATTATTTTGACTCAAAAAATCAATCATTGTTTGTTTGTCAGTACTCTTAATTAAATCAATTCTTGGGTATCCAATTTCAAGAATCTTACCATCATATATACCATTCAAATCATAACTATCCGCTATGATATCAGTCGTGTATTTATTAGGCGAAATAATATAGTCTGACATGAGGAAACTACGCATAACATTATCCCACTGACCGTACTGTCCCCCCATGTATTTTCCCATACCCTTAATAGGAGTTCCATGCCATGTGTTCATTAACACTTGTCCACTTCTTTTTTGATAATAGTATGGCATAGAAACATTAGTCACAATATATTTTGCTTTTACAAGATATTCTATATGTTCAAAACTGTATGGTGTTACAAAAAAAACATTTCCCATAGACCAAAATCGCTTGATTTGTTCTGAAATTTCTGGTTTCAAAACCCATACATGCTTTATTTCACTATCAATATCACGGTCCATAATCTCCAAAAACATGGCGTATGGATTATCTGTCATACTCTTACCCAAGAAGGAATCGTAAAGAACTGTGTTTTTTTCTAATTCAATTGACGAGTTTGAAAAAAGATCCGTATAATATTCAAAATTTCTTGCAGAACTATTTTTAAGAATTTCTATTTGATTCTTTTTCGTTAATTTATCCTTTAATTTGTCATAATCCACTGATTCCATCTTACTTGTCCTCCAAAGGTAGCACAGTTTGTTCAAATAAATCCATCGTTTGTTTGTTGTATTTTACCGCATCAATACTTGAAATCGCTAGTTCATGGCGATTATCAATGAATTTTTTCATTCCTTCGTATAAAGAAATTACGTTGTTATTAACTAACACACCACCTTCGGTTTTTGAAAGCACCGATCGATTCCCAGGAATATCTGTAGCCAAAATAGGCATTCCTACAACACTTGCCTCTAACAATACCATAGGTTGTCCTTCATGGTCTGATGTCATCAAAAAACTATCTGAGTTTTTAAAATACCAATACGGATTACCAACTTGTCCAACAAATTTAACATGATGTTGTAACTGATATGAATCTCTATATTGAATCAGGTTATCTTTCAATGGTCCATCACCCAATATTAAGACTTCAACATCAGTGTAGCCATCATTTAGCACTCTGCGTAACGCATCCATCATTTTTTTATGAGCTTTTTCAGGTGACAGTCTTCCAGCCATAATAAAAGTAAATTTTTTATCATCGGGCGCAATTTTTATTTCATCATGCAATACCACTCCAGAAGCTGAAATTAATTTGTCTGAAAAATCAAGGTAATACTTTTGTTTATTCATTTCGAATTCCGAAATTGTATGAGTAAGTAGTTTGTGATGAATGTCTTCTTCATTAATTAGATTTTTTACTGTGACAAACTTATTTTCCAAAGCAAACTGCTCTAAATTAATTATATTTTCATGCATAACTTCATTAGAAACCGAAGCCAACTTATCAAAAAATTTATATAATGTAAATACTCTTAGTAAGGTTGCACGATTTGGATACTTTCCATCTATCAATCTTTGGGAATCTTTCCACATATCGTTATGTAAAAAGATGGTTTTTTGCTGCGCATTAACAGCTAATATCATAGACGCATAATAACTTGTATAGCCGCCAAAATCTATGGAATAATCGAACGAATCAGTTCCTAAGAATCTTTTCAATTCATGTTGATACATTTCGAATACTTTATCGGCATTCATCCAGCTTTGAAAACCACTACCTTTATTAATTTCATCATGTATAAATTGCTCAAAATCATCAAAAGCACCAATACCCCAACGCTGAATTAAATTAACATTAGTAGATAATTTCTTTACATTTTCGCTAGCAGAGCTATCAAATGTACCCTTCTCAATAATCGTAAGACTGTACTTACTATAATCAATTTTATTCGACAAATTCAAAATAGATGAGGTTATTCCGTTATTAAACATTCCACCTGAATATAACAGGATAGATATTTTATTATCAAAATACTTTTGATCTACTTTTTCAGGATAATCAACTTTTTCAACAAAATTAATCAAGTAATTATCAGTCAATTGATATGTATCTGAACTATTAAATTGAGCAAGTTGTTCTACAGAGTCACTAACTACTACTGAAACTTGATCCATAAAGGGTTCAATATTTCGCTGAGCACCTATAATATAATCTCTTAGTCCTTTATTTTTATAAAAATAATCAAAGTATCGCGCGCTAATCCTACACAATACTAGACTTTCATGAAATTTACTTTGTATTGTATAGATATATTTCTTCAAGTCATCAACAGATAACTTGGCTGTCTTTTCAGATGTCAAATCAACCAATACAATATTTTTGTATTTGTCCTGATTGACATAATTTTTAATTGCCCAAGGTGTTGGAATATTAAAAAAATTAGAGTTTTTATTTTGAATATTGTTAAACTCAGACAGTGCATTAAAATTAGTAACTATTTCTCCTTGATATAATGTTTTAATCGAAAATCTTTCAAATATTTTTTTGTAATCAACACCAACAGGAACGACTATTTTTGAAGAATGTAATAAAATACGTTGAAATCTAACTTTTTCTTTTTGTATAGGGCGTTCAATTTCATCTAGATCATACACAAAATCATTAACCAGATTAATAACTTGTTGATTCTCTTGGCGATTAAAATATGCTGGTAATTCGCCATCAGTAATAATTATTTTTGAAGTCATTAATACTTCAACTTCATCTAATGAATTTGGTTTAACATACTTTATATTCTTATAATTTATCGGTAACTTATCTTCTGGGCTGTCAGTAACTACATATAAAGTATTTCGCGATTTTTCTAAGGCCTTATATATGTATACCAACATAGCCGTTGTGATTTGACCTTTTTTTCTTAATTTGATGGTAACATTATTGAATAAATGTTTTTGCTTAAGAAGTTGAATTGATAGACTACGTTCTTTATAATTTTTGCTTTGCTTGTATTGTCTTAAAGCTTCACCATATTTTTCTTGTAAATCAAGAGGTATTCCTTCAATTATTTCTTGCTTAGAAAGGCTAGTTTTTTTATGGACATTCACTTCGTTATTTTTTTTATTTTTCCCGCCACCCATAGCCTTACGAACGTTTTCTGGAACAACTTTTCTAAAACTTTTTCTTAGATTCATAATTTATTCATTCCTCTTTTATAGATATTCAATAAAGTTCTTTTTAAATTTATTATGCAAAAAGCTACCTAATAACAGCATTAATAAAACTAATGACCAAAAAACTATAGTAGCTGGGTAAAATGTTGTCTCAAAATGCAAGTCTGGCCGATACCATGAATCACGAATACCATCAATGACATAATTAAAGGGTAGTAACCTCAAAATATCTCCAATAATGTTATTAAAACTACTAATTTTAAATATGACACCACCAATCCACATTGTCATCATCATTATTAACCTTAAAATACTTATATAATCAGGTATTAAGATAATTATCGTGGAATTTAACAACGAAAAACTATAACTAAACGATATCGTAGCAACAAGATAGTAAATAGTCCAGGGCCACTGAGGAGAAATACCTGTACCACCAAAAAGCATGATCAATGTTGCTAATCCAAACAATGCTAGAAAGGTCCAAATGGCTGAAGCAATTGATATAGCAGGTAATGTAGATAATGGAAATTTCATTTTTGAAACCAAAGCAATTTGTCGCTTTATAGATTGCGATCCACCCATAATTGCTTCATTCATAAAACGCCAAATGGCCATTCCTAAAAGCATCCATGCCAAATACTCAGCTGGATTAGTGTGCGCTTGACTTTGACCCAAACCAAAACCAAAAACAACAAAATAAACACTAACCTGCAATATCGGATTAAAAATTTTCCATGCTTGTCCTAAAAAGAAATTTTGATACGTACTTTGGTCACCGTATTTAACCATTCTGATGATTAATGGAAAATATATGATTTGCTCCCAAACAATTTTAAACGCATTAATCATTGTGTTCCCCCGTTTTGACTAGTTGATGTAGTACCAGATTCAGCAGATGATTCACTACTAGTTGTGGACTCCGTCGCACTATTTGCATTATTTGCTGCCTCCCCAGTATTAGCGGTGCTTGAGCTTGATGGTGGTATAGGTTGCTGTACTGCTGGTTGACTCGGTACCACATCTGCTGGTGCAGAATATGTCGTATCTGGTGCGACACTTTCAGCAGCACCGTCATTTACCGTTGTATCTGTTTCTTGATCATCTGGAATGCCATTACCATCACTATCAGCTATAGTTGGATCATCAACAGATGTGCTGTCTACAGCAACAGATGACGTTGCCGAAGTACTCACTTTTGAAGTACTTTTCTTGGCTTTAGATGCTTTCTTTTGCGGCTGTTTCTTTTGACTACTACGCTTACTTTGCTCTATTTTTTTAGCCGTTTCATCGCGTTTCGTTTGTGAGTCAGCTAATGCTGTCTTACTAGTGAACGCTATTAAGCTAATAAGTAAAATGACCACAAGCCAATTAATAAAACCAAACTTAGTATTTTGAATTTGTTTCTGCGTTTGCTTTGTCGCTTGTTTGACTAATTTGTCTTTTTGCGTTTCTAATGCTTTACGCTTCTCTCGATCAACTCTAGAAGCACTGCTTTCTGGAATATCTAACGCCAATTGTTGCACTGCAATATCGACAGCCGAAAAAGTACGTTGCTCATGCTTCATATCAGAGATATATTGCTCACGCTCTGGTTTACTCTTCTTATTAAAGTCTTTTTGCCACTGTTCATAATGTGGCATTACTTCAGTGGTTTTCCCCATCTCGCGCATTTCACCAAAATGCATCCAAATGACACGATCAGCAATTTGCTTGACTTGACCTGCTGAGTGACTCACAAAGAAAATTGTTTTTCCTTGTGCTTTAAACTCACGAATTTTGTCAAAACTTTTACTGGCAAAAGTAGAATCACCAACTGAAAGCGCCTCATCAATAATCATAATATCAGGGTTAGTGTGCGCCATAATTGAAAACCCTAACTTGGCTTTCATACCTGATGAATAATTTTTTACTGGTTGATCAATGAAATCACCTAATTCAGAAAAGGCAATAATGTCTGGTGAAACAGTTTTAATTTCTTTTTTTGTTAGTCCAGACATAAGCAACTTCAATTGAATATTGTCACGTCCAGTTAATGCAGGCTTCAACCCTGCACCAATACTAATAATTGATGTATCACCATTAATAGTCAATTCCCCAGTAGTTGGTGGGTAAATCTCACTCACAATGTTTAATAGGGTTGATTTTCCAGAACCATTTAAACCAACAACACCAATAGCTTCTCCAGCAAAAACATCAAAAGAAACGCCTTTTAGGGCCCAAAAATTTCTATCTGTTTTACTAGAGAAGCTTAAAATATTTAATATTTTTTCAGAACGTGTTTTCATTAATTCAAAACGTTTAGTTATATTTTTGACACTAATTTTTATGTTTTCTGTACTCATAATTTCATTTCTCAAAACTTGATTTTTTATATGTCTTCTCAAAAGCTTGTTGTAATTGATGAGTCTCTTGATCAAATTGTTTTTGGCTCATTTGACGGTCAGAAATCGTTACCAATTTAACGTGCTTCTTCAATTGTTCACCTAAATATTGCAATTGCCCAACGCTTTTACGCATTGGCACAAAGTTTCCTCGAACTAATCTATCATATCTTACCAACCAATGACTAATATCTGTTATCTCTCGAAATCTGTGATGTCCTGTTTGCTCCTGACGAACAGCATGCTTTCTCATCACTTGAATATATTGAGCTTTTTGATAAGCATAAGGAATATGGGTATCAAAAAAACGTGTAAAGGTCGGCAAAGGTAACAAATATAAATTAACTAGATTTATCATACCATAGCGCCAATTGAACACCTTAAAAAATTGTTTTTTAATAATATCTTTCTTATTGTATTCGGCATTAATAATACTTAAATTATTGATAAAAACATGCGCAAAATCATCAACAGGATTAATAACATTGAACCCAAAAATGTCTTTTGGCACACCACTTTTATCAAAAAAATCAGTTTCAACTATTGGTTTCACAATGAACATATCATCATCAAATAGTACAAAGTTTTCTGCTAAACCTTCAATTTTATGAATATACATCTGTATTGCGTTTGAGTTAAATGTGGGCAGTGTATCAAGAGGCATAAAATCTTCATGATTGACAATATGTATTTTTGGATGATTAGTGTCAAGCCATGTCGGTACTTGATGATCAGTGACGAGATGAATTTTATTAACCCATGGTGCATTTACCTCAACCATCCGAAACCAATATTTCAACATGCCGTAATCACGGTATCTTTCGACACTATTCAAGTTATTATCGTCTGAGCGGTACTGGTTCTTTTTTACTTGCCATTTTGGATCATTACCATCAACCCAAAGTATCACGAAATCTATCGGCATTTTCCATCCCTATCTTTTGATAAACTGCATGCATTTGTTGATCAATATTTTTTCGATCAAAAATCATCAGTTGATTAATACTTGGTTGACTGAGCTGCACACGTTTGTTATCAACCGTTTGCGATAGTAATCTTGCTAATACTTCACTATCACGCGGATTAAAGGTTTGTCCAATCTCATCATTTAAAATATAATCTTTAATGCCACGAATGTCAGCACCTAATAGGTAGGCACCATCGCGGATTGATTCTAACCCAGCACGTGACAAGCCTTCGCGCAATGAAGGCAGTACCGCGACATCAGCAGCCAGATTGATATTTCGAATTGCTGTTGTATAATTCAAAAAGTGAATTTGATCCGAAATATTAAGTTCTATCGACAGTTCTTGCAAATAGTCTAACAAACGTCCCTTGCCAGCAATAATATAGTGGACATCGGTTCTGCCTAATTTCTGCAAAGCCTCTAAGACGATACGGTGATTTTTTCGTGCAGACAGTTCACCAACTGAAACAATGATACGTACATTTTCAGGTAGGTGGAATTTTCTGATAATATCATTTTTAGCTTTAATATGTTCAGTCAGCGTTGACTCTTGTAGTAATTTATAATTTATGCCAACCCCTGCCTGATAATCAATATATTTTGTATGTAAGTGCCGTACAGCTAAGGCATAATCTTCTTTATTAATAACAATCAATTGTTTTGTGATAAAAGATAAGCACCACTCAATTGGAAAAATAAGCCAATTAATTTTTGCACTTGTTTTTGAGAAATGGAATCCGTGCGCGGTGTATATCACAGGCACTTTGTTTTTGAAACCTAGAATTCTACCTAACACTGAGGCGATGGGGGTGTGTACATGAATAAAGGAAAAATGCTCCTGTTTCATTAATTGATTAATATCCCACAGAGCATTGATATTATCTAATAAGTTACCAAAGCCACGTCTCAAGCTAATATCATGTACTACTATTTGTTTTTTATATAGCCAGTCAATAAATTTTTGATTACTCTTACCAGAAAGAGTCCCATAATGTGTAAAATTTGCGGCTACATGAACTTCATAACCCATATTTTGCAAAATTTCGATATTACGATGATTGAATTGCGCTAAAAACGATGATGTCGATGTTATTATTAATGCTTTTTTCCGAAAAATCGTCTTATACCATCTCTTTCAATAATAATTGGTAGTGTACGTAAAATAATCATAATATCTCCCAATAGTGTCACATGATTAGCATATATTGCATCAAAATCAGCTTTTTGAATATTTTTCAATTGTTTACGTCCATTGACTTGAGCAAGCCCGGTGAGTCCTGGCTTTACATTAAGTGCTCCAGATGCTTGCCTTAATTGCACTAACTCTGTTTCTTGTGGTACAACTGGTCGCGGACCAATTAAACTCATGTCACCCTTCAAGATATTAATCAACTGTGGTAATTCATCGATTGACGTTGTTCTTAAAAATCGGGCAAAACGAGAAACCCGATTTCTAATCTTTACACGCTGCTCACCAACTAAAATTGGGGTATCTGTAGGTAGTGTTCTGAACTTATAAATTTCAAAAATAACACCATACTGGCCCACACGCTGTTGATGATAAATAACACTATCTTTTGTTGTAATATACAGTGTTATATAGACAACAAAAAGAAGTGGCGATAACACAATAAGTGCAATTATCGCCCCCATAAAATCAAACAACTTTTTTATATGTTCTTTATACATTCTCTTCCCATTTACTGTCTCTCCAAACAAGTAATGTCTTCATGATGTGTTCAAAATCAATCAAGCATTATCCCTAGATGTTTTATGTCATTAACAGCAAGTACTTCCTATATAAAGTTATTATAATCTTATCATTTATTACAATCCTTTTCCATTACATTAATATTTCTTTTATATAGACATAAAAAAATAATATTTTCGTTATTTATTACAGGACTTTTTTGTAATATAACATGATTGAATCGCATATTAAATCTCAAAAAAATGCCCTAGTATTTGGCTACGACATTTTTTAAATCATATCAAGTTATCTTTATTAATCTTCGTTTTTCACATCATCTAGTAAATCACGTTCTTGATTGGTAAGTTGGCGTGCTTCCAATAGATCAGGTCGTCGCAACCATGTGCGCCGTAGAGATTCTTTCAAACGCCATTCAGCGATTTTTGCATGGTTACCACTCATCAAGACATCAGGCACTTGACGGCCTCGAAAATCAGCTGGACGCGTATATTGTGGAAATTCCAAGAGATTATCTTGGAATGAGTCCTCAGCAGCACTGGCTTGGTTACCCAATACATCAGGCAAAAAACGAGCAGTTGCATCAATAATGACCATTGCTCCCAATTCGCCACCGGTTAGCACATAATCACCAAGTGAAATTTCATCATCAACCAACTCACGAATCCGCTCATCATAACCCTCATAATGACCAGCAATGAAAGTAATATGTTCTTTTTGCGCTAACTCTTCTGCAACATGATGATCAAACTGACGACCTGCAGGATCTAACAAGACCACATGTCCCTTATCACCAGCTTCTTTTTCAACAGCTGCCATCGCATCGAAAATTGGTTGCGCCATGAGTAGCATCCCCGCACCCCCACCAAAGGGATAATCATCCACATTATTGTGCTTGTTTTCAGTATAATCACGAAAATCAGTCACGTGAAAATCTAAAGCGCCTTTATCAATAGCTTTACCCAAAATGGATTGTTTTAATGGTGTAAACATATCAGGGAATAAACTTAAAACATCAATTCGCATTAGTCCAAAAGCCCTTCCAGTGCGTCAATCGTGATTAACTTATTGTCGACATCAACTGATTTGACAACATCATCAATCATTGGAATCAAAGCATCAGGCTGTCCCTCACGCTTCACAACCCAAACATCATTAGCACCTGTGGTCATAATTTCAGAGACAATACCAATGACATTACCAGTCAAGTTAACTACCCGGCTATCAATGATCTCATCATAATAGTATTCATCATCTTCAAGTTCTTGTCGCTCATCACTAGCAACATAGATATCATCAGTTTTATATTTTTCAATTTCGTTGATATTCATGATGCCTTCAAACAAAACTAGCCACATATTCTTATGTAATCTTGAAGATTGCACCGTCATGGGAACTAAGCCTTGTTTTGTCTCAATTTGTAATTCAACACCTTTTTTAAAGCGATTTTCCGGAAAATCTGTAATTGCCATGATTTTAACTTCGCCACGGATACCGTGTGTGTTGACAATTGTGCCAACTTTAAATAAATTATCTGTATTTGTCATAGTGTTATTATATCAGATTTTAACCCTATCTAACGCCAATAATTCTGCTTTTATGTGCGAACCATAGCGATATTGGCCAATACCCCCACTTTTGGGTAAAATACGATGGCAAGCATTGATAATTGTCAGCGGATTCTTCCCAATAGCACTAGCAACCGCACGAATTGCCGTTGGATGGTTAGCACGTTGCGCTAATTCTGCGTAAGTCAAATATTCGTGAGGTATCATATTATGCATTGCTTGCCATACCTCTCGCTGAAATTTGGTGCCTGAGAGATAATTAATTTTTAATTGTCGCCAGTCGATGGCTTCACCTGCTGCGTAGTGCTTAAACAATG
This sequence comes from Leuconostoc carnosum, assembly GCF_007954525.1. Taxonomy (NCBI): domain Bacteria; kingdom Bacillati; phylum Bacillota; class Bacilli; order Lactobacillales; family Lactobacillaceae; genus Leuconostoc; species Leuconostoc carnosum. Next base: position 452,042 of record NZ_CP042374.1, read on the forward strand.
CTACTTCTGGCACGTTATCTGCTATCACATCAACTGTTGGATAAAAACTTTTAAAATCAGCAACACCATCACCATCGTCTGCTAAGCTCACAAAAACCAAGGCATCATCTTGTTTAAACAACGTCAATTGTCCACCTAAAAAAGTTATTGTCTCATAAATAATCATACCTTTAGTTTATCATAAGTAATTAATAACAATAAAAAAACGACCACATCATCAGTCGTCGTTTAAAATATTATTTTTTCAAGCTATCAATATCGATATCTTCAATCGTTGCTACTTTAGCTTTATCCAACATATTAGCTTTAAATCTAACGTTGTCGCCTACCTTCAAAAAGACAGTTGTTGGCGCGCTATCAGCGTCTATACGGAATACCGTTGCTTGATTCTCTAACATGAAGTTCACAATGGTTGTTTTACCATCATTGACCAAAGCTACACGTGATACCTTACCCGAAATTGATTTTGCCAGTTTAGTATCAGTTGATCGATTATTGGACTTTGATTCAGCCAAATCATTACGATAATCATCTAGTGCTTCCTGTGCATTATCACCATCAATAACAATATCATTATCAATTGCATTGATATAGACATACTTCTTAAAGATACCTTTACTATCTAGCAAAGATATGACCCAAGTTGGTGTGCCATCAATGTTATACAAGATCGGCATTTTTGCTTGCCATTTCTTTTCTGGATAGATTTTGTCCGCAATACTAATTGCACCATCAGAATCCATTAAGCCTGAGCGTGTATCCCGATAATACGTCAATTGTCCTGTTTTAGCATCCACCAATGAATAACCTAAAGCAGAGTCCTGATCATTATTCCCCGATGTAAAATCAGTGAAATAGACTAAATTCCCCTTTGAATCGATCAAAGGCGTAATTTGACCCGCAGCATAGACACCATTATCTGTTGGTACCTTCACATCACGCTTGGCACCAAAGGCTGTCTGGTTCCACCAACCCTTTTGATAACGACCATAGAACTCATTCATTTGATTAGCAGCAGCACTTGTAATTGGTGCATCAATAAACTTTGGCGCTTTTTGCGCATCATAAACATTAACATCACCCGTTTGGGCATTCAGCACCGCTGTTTTAAATTCATTGAACTTCATGCGACCAGAAACACCGTACTCGCGGTACAAAGTTTGAACATAGTATGGTGTCCCATTATCATCGATTTCTAAATTCATACGACCCGTACTAGCATATGTAGGTGCGGCTGCATATATCTTACGTGCGGCATCATCATTAAGATAAGCCGATGGGCTATATTTCAAAGGTTCTTTAACAAATTTTGGTTGTGCATTGACATCTGTGGCGCTAATCATGAAATATCCTGGCACAGATCTATTTTTAAGCCACTTGAAGAATCCATTAAATTCAACCGTTGCAACGTAAACGTACTGCCCATTGATTGTTTGAGCCGTGATACCATCCAGTTCATACATATTAGAATTAGGAATGACACTGAACTTTTGTTGCATCTTACGTTTAGCGGTTTCTGGCGCTAAAGCAATCGGCATTTCTTTAGCTGATGTCAGTAATTCTGCTGACCGCTTCTTTTGTGTTGGAATGGAATCGTATACATTATTAATACTGGTAATGCGTGTGACGAACGACGTCCCACCAACAATAATCCAAAGTACGATTGGAATTAATAATACCCATACATAGCGCTTCAAAAAGCTTGTTTGTTTCGGTGATATATTGACCGTATTAGCATGTTTATTATTTCCACTAAATTCGCGTATCTTGTCAATCGCTGACAACCCAGCATTACCTAAAAAGTTAACAATTGCCGCAGCAACTGCCAAGAAAATATTAACATTTAATAATGTCGTTAAGTTTTTAGGGGGTAATTGAATATAAAGTGCCAAATAAATAACAACGAACTCAATAATAGTCGTAGTAATAAACCATAACCAGCGCCTATTTAATGCAACAGCGATAACATTAGCCAGTAACATACCAATACTAAACACTAATGTCACGTTGATAAAATCTAATAACATAAAATTCTCCTTAACAGTGCGTAAAATAGCATATCTATCATTATCAATTATAAAGTAACAATGATAACAAAGATAGTAAACAGTCATCATTATGTAGATAATCAAAAAACCTAATTGGCATGTTTCCCAATTAGGTTTTATAATCTGATACTTTTTGAAGAAAGCGTAGACCAAAAATTAAAGTGCTGCTTTAATTTGATCAAAAACTTTCTGTGTGCCCACACCTGTTAATAAAGCAACACCATTAATAACCTTATCTTGAATTTCATGTGGCACCATTGTCGTTGAAACTACGATATCATAATCGCCGTTTCGAATAGCGCTAACCTCATCAGAAATTTTTGATTGTAAAAATTTAACTTCGTTAACTTTACCTTCTGAGGTTAGAAACTCTTTAATTTTCCCTGTAGCAATTGTTGATGTTGCAATTCCTGTACCACACACTACCATCAGTGACTTTATCATTTTATTACTCCTTTTTATATACGTTTCGTATGAAATTTATTCAACCAAATCATCAAAGCAAGAACAATCATGCCAGCAACCGTGATACCACCCCAGCTTAATAATTTACCTAACCCAACAATTAGCAGTGTTGTCCAAGCACCTCCATCTGACAACACTGAGATGGAAGACGCGCCGTTCATTGAGAAATGAGCTGATTTAGCAGCAATTGTTAGCAATGGTGCAATCCAAGACGCAATCCATAATGAGATAGCAATATCTATTATGCCACCAATCACAATTCTAAAAACATTTCCACCGAATACTGCAGCCATAACTGCAATCATAAATGGTATTGTTGCTAAATCTCCAAAGGGTAACACTGTGTTCCCTGGCAAAATAACAGCAATCAATAGCGATAATGGTACTAAAATTAATGAAGCAGATAACACTGCTTCCTGTCCAACAGCCAAGGCAGAATCCATACCGATGTACAAGTCACGTCCAGGAAATTTTTTCTGTACTAACTGATTGGCTGCTTCAGAAATTGGTGATAGTCCTTCCATCAATAAAGCTACCATACGCGGCATTAAAATTAAAACAGCAGATGTGGTAATACCTAAATTCAAAATCTTAGTAATATCATACTGTGCTAATGATCCGATAATCAACCCAATAATAAGGCCCATAACTGCTGAATCGCCAAAAACACCTAATCGTTTTTGTATGGTTTCTGGTGTCCAATGAATATTTTTAATACCTGGAATTCGATCCAAAACCCAATTAATAGGTAATGCGATCACAAATCCAGGTGCAGAAGCACCTTGAGGAAAAGAAATACCTTCTAACCCATAGTGTTTTTGAATCGTAGGTGCTGCCAAATCAGCTAAGAAATAAATCCACATCGCATGAACTATCATTGTTGCCAAGCCCAAAGCAAAGTTATTTGTCGCTGCATACACTAACGACCCAGTAAATGCAATATGCCAGTAATTCCATAGATCGACGTTTAAGGTTTTAGTTAGCCCTATAACTAACAAAATAACATTTAAAGCAACACCAATTGGAATGGCCAAACTTCCTAATGTTGTGCCGTATGAAATCGCCGATGCTGCTGGCCATCCAACATCAATCGAGCCAAGTGTTAGCCCAAAATTCCGGACCATCGACTGAGCTGCCGGACCTAAATTATCAGTCAATAATTCAATAACTAGATTTAAACCCGTAAAACCAATACCAACCATTAAAGCTGCTTTAAATGCTTTCCCTACTTTAATTCGTAAAAATAATCCAAATACGAATAATAACATTGGTAAAAATACGGTTGGACCTGCGTTCAATAACCATCTAATAATCCCCATTATAATGTCCTTTCTTACTCAATACCTGCTGTTTCCAAAATTGAAATAACATTCTCAATACTGTTAGTATTCAAAATTTTAATTAAAAGTTTTTTATTTTGAATAAGGCCAATTAGTTTTTGTAACATCTCTAACTGCTCATGTGGTTTCGTTAACGCTAGCATAAATATAATCTTAACTGGTACGTCTTTCCCGTCACCCATTTGGAAAAAATTCACAGGTGACTTTAATCTCATGACACCAATTTGTGAACGTATAACATGTTGCACATCAGTATGCGGTATTGCGACACCAATAATTTCAGTTGCCAATCCAGTTGGAAAACTTTCTTCTCGTTTTAACACTGCTTCTATAAAAGACGTCTGGACAATCTTATGATCAACAAATTTTTTTGCTAACAGTTTAAGTGCTTCTGTTCTATTCTGAGCTTCAGAATCTAGTACTATTACTTTATCATCAAGCATGTTTTAATACCTCTTTTATTATATAAGTTAAATCTTGTTGGGTTATTATTGTTCTCAATTTTTTTAAACCAGTATCGCTAAGAAAAAAATTAAGTACAGTTATAATATTTTTCGATGGATATTGGTTATCGATAATCATTATTAAATGTAATTTATCCCAGCTTCGTAATAACAAAATGCCCTGGTAAGATAGATTCGGCAAGACCACATGTGGTAAATCAATATCAGGAGCAATTTGCACACTCCCTAATTGATTACGTTGAATTATTGCCTGTTCAACCACATGTTGCACTAAATTAAAATGTTTTGCCACTAACTGTGATATAGATTTTTGCTCACTCATTGTTTCAAAAATATATCTATCCATAAGCTAAATCCTTCACGCGTCTTTTATCACCTTCATTAAACAAAGCACTAACTTGAATAATTGGTGACACCGTCTGATAAGGTACCTGAACAGTAGAAATCACTAAATCAATATCTTGATATTTTTTTAAATCCTTTTGGTATGTTTTCGATGATATAACATCTACAATATCAAAATCAGGAAATGAATGTCTAACCTTTGTCTGCAATAGTTGTGCTGTTCCAACTCCTGTTGAACACATAATTAGTACACGTTTATAGTTTGTAGCATCTTCTATAGCACGGACAACGTACAGTGTTAGAAATCCCACTTCATCATCTGAAATAATATAGGACGATTTTTGTGTTATTCCTTTTATATTATTAAAAGCATCTTCATAATTAAATTTAATATCGTTTAGCAGAGGATTAATGATTGATATATTCGCCGTAATGCGATGAATCATAGGTCTCACGTGTCCTAATAATCCTTTTATTAAATTGTTACGATTGACGTGTTTCCCAAGCGATATATTTTGAATGATGAAACTCACTAATCGATGCGCTTCGTCATCTTTGCTATCATCTAAATTTTTGTTGTATCGTAATCCTACAAGGTAGACTAATAAATTTTCAACTTCTTGTGAGTGAATGGAATCATTAAGATAGTGACCTAAATTATCAATGATTTTTCTTGCAACAACCGTTAGTTTTTCATCATATTGCGTTAAACTGGTTAAATTTAATTGTTCCTCATACCGTTTTTGACGTACACTCTGAATTAAAATATACAGATGTGAGAAAATATTAATCGTGTACGGATCTAAAATTTGAACAGATAATTCAGTTTCAATAAGTACCATTTGCGCGCTTATAAATTGACGATCATTATCAGATACATTTGGAAAAATATCACTAATATTATCTAAAACTTTTCCTGTTCTTGTTTCTTCTAATAAAAAATAATTCAGCGCTTTTCGTAATTGTACCTCTGTACCAACAGCTCGCACCTGTCCATCCGATCGCTGTAATTGTATTCTAAACTGCAGTAATTTAGTATTTCAAAATGATAAATACCGTGATAATGTAGAATCAGATACATAAAATTGATCAGTTAATTCCCAACGATTCACGGCTTTTGGGAATTGTGTCAAAATTGTAATTGCTAGATTTATTGATTTTTGTGCCTCTTGTTGCTCTTCTGTTAGAAGGGCTACTTTTTTAACTAAGCGATAGCCTCGTCCCCGTTGAGATTGAATTACTTTCTCGGTTGTATTTAATTTACTAATCAATCGATAAACTGTTTTTGTTGAAGATCCTAATGTTTCTGAAATTTCTTGTGCAGTTACAAAATCAACTTGTTTTCCCAAAAACATTAACACACGATTTTCTAACATGCTCATTTTTTCACCTCCATCTCTATAAATATAGTATACGTCACTATTGTTACCGCTTACACTTTAATATGTCCATTGCTTTAGACATTTATTCAAAAAAGCAAAATAAGACATCAAAAAAACCTAATCAGCACATGGACTGATTAGGTTTTTTGATTTTTTTAAAGAAACCATAAAACAATTACCCTAAAATTATTATAAAGAATATTTAAAACAATGGCGAATTTGTCATTTCAATAATGAAAATAGCTCCATATGATACTAACAGTTTAATGTCAAGCCAACCTAACAACACCTGACAGAACTGGTGCAGTTATAAAACTTAGAAGAGCATGTGCTAAATATACTGTATCAGACATAATCGCACCTTTTATCACTGTTCCACCAAGTGAATCTATTTCAACCAAAGTGCCTGTCCCTAATACATAGCTCTCTTTGGTTATTGAACCACCCATATCAATGAATAACATACGCCAAGTATAGCACCTAACTATACTGAATGGCACCATCTAAACCAGATAGGAAATTATTCAGACCGATATTAATTACCGACAGTAAAATATTAAGCAGTAGTATTAATAATATGTCACCTATCTAATACTGGATAAAATAAAATTGATTGATGAAACTACTCTAACAACAGTAAAAAAAGTAACCACCATAATAATTATGGCAATTACTTTCTCACTTAATTATACCAATGCCAACAAATCAGCCTTCTTAGCTGATGATGCATAAGTTGTACCATTAGCATCCAAGTATGCCTTGATTTCGGCAACTGTGTTCTTTTCTGTTGGCTTTGCAGATGAAGTAGCAGTCTTTGCTGATGCTGGCTTCTTACCTGCCTTTGATGCAGCATACTTTGCTAAAATACCAGTATGTGTCAACAAGTTACGTACAGTATCTGATGGTTGTGCACCATTGCTCAACCATGACAAAATCTTTGCTTCATCCAAATTGATTTCAGCAGGTTGTGTAATTGGGTTGTATGTTCCAACAGTTTCAATAAAACGACCATCACGTGGTGAACGTGAATCAGCGATAACGACACGGTAGAAAGGACGCTTCTTAGCACCCATACGCTTCAAACGAATTTTTACTGACATATTATATGTCCTCCATATTTCTTATGTGCTTTTTACACTTATATTACTCTCTTATTATGCCACGAACAGCATTTGATGTCAAGGGGTTTTACTTGACATCGACAATCCAGCTATTGATTTTTTTAACTAAAGGTTCTTGTAAATAGCGCAATGTTAACCTTCGCGCACTATCACCATCACGCACTGTAATATGTAAATGTGTTATGTGCTTGTTGATTAACAACATACTACGCGATGTTGCAATACTTTGAATTTTTTCACGTGGCATATAATAAGTGTGCTTTGTGAAATTTGATGATAATTGTACAATCAAGTACTGACCGTCAACTTGTATGCGTTGATCCATCATTTGCCACCAACTAGCTAACAGTGAGTAACCAATTAATAAAATCGTACAAATAATTAACAATGGTAGATCATAGGTCAAATGAAAATGAATTGTCCACTTAGTGATATAATAAGTGATCCAAATCAAGCTGGCAATGAAGATATCTAACCAAAAAATCATATTCAGACGATACCACAAGGCACGGTTAGCATTCATACTATTAGTCGGGTTTATAAAATGATATTGGGGCAAAAATGGCTGAATCACTTCACCTGCACTGCTCATTCTCACAACTGGCATGATACTAGTCTGTTTAACTTCCCCTTTTGTATTATTGACAGATGAAGCCAATAATACATCGACTGAGACGAGTTTGACTAACCGACGTAACAATGATTGTTGAAAATGCACTGCTTGCACACGTGATACGCGTAATTGGACATTTTGCTTAGTGAATAAACCACGCGTGATTGCTAAATGCTGACCGATTCGTGATATTTTAAACTGAAAATATTGGCTGTATAATTTAAAAAATGACAGCAGAAAACCAAAAATAATAAATATCATCACTAGCCCAATAAAAATTGTTACATTTTGCTGATTTAACCAAGCAGTGAATTGTCTTGACAATGTTGCTGGCAGAAACTCTTGGACTTGCGAAAAAATAAGGAATATTGCCCCTACTGTTCCTAAACTACCTAATGAAGTCAACGCAAATAAACATAAATCACGATCATTGATTTGATAACTTGCCGCAATGGCAGGTTGCTCTGATAAAGTTTTAATAACTTCAGCACTTTTAGTTTGTGATCGTCGACGTAGATTTTCAATATGTTCAATTTGAGGCAGCGTCAGTGCACTAAATTCTATTTTATCCTGACTTTTACCAGATGTTTCGATTGTGACATGGAACACATCAAACGGTTGAAAATAAATCGGCTGATTACGGGTAATTGTTTGTATTCTTTCAAAAGGTAAATGCACATGTTTTTTAGCAAAAATACCACGTTTTAAAGAAATTTCGTGTTCCGTCGTGATATAAGTAAAAAAATACCACTTAAGAAAACCAAATGCTAATGAAACTAATAAAAGAATAACTACAATTCCTAATTGAAATACCCTTGAACCAGAAAATCGCAAAATACCAAAAAAAGCCGGCCAAATCAATGATACAAAAACATTGAGCACCTCACGTATGATGGCAACCTTTGGCTGGCGATGCCCTATTTCCTTAGTCATCGGTATCCACCTCACGTGCTTGTCGTGCAGCTTGAATTAATTGATCACGTAACTGTAGCGCCGTCTTTTCATCAATTGCATTAATAGTGAAAGCATTGGCTGCAGTGACAATTGATAATTTTTGCAACTTGAAAATGTTTAAGATTGGGCCTTGCACAGTATCAACATTTTGAATACGATTTAACGGAATTGTTTGTGACTGACGCCAGAAAAAGCCCTTATAAATTGAGACAGAATGCGGATTAATGACATACTGATGAAAACGATAGTAATAAGGAATCAGTAAAGCATAAGCAAGTAAACACAGTAGTACTAGTACAAAAATAACTTGAATAATAGTGGCTAAAATATTTTGCCAATGGTTTAAGAAAAAACTATTGATGACTAAACCAACAGCCAAAATCAAAACAAAAGCGATACTTGTATGAATCAGCCAAACAATTTTGACTGATTTTGGTAGTTTTTGCGCGTTATCTGGTAACATAATATTCACTCCCCCCGAAGCATTATTCTTCACGTTGTGCGTTAATTTCTTCACTCAAGATAATTAATTGATCAAGCGCACGACGGGCTAATCGTGCGTCATGTGCACGATTAGCTTCATTAGTAATACCACCCAATGTATGTGGTGTGTTGACATCCTTAATAATGGCAATGAGTTGTTCATGCCATAATGATAGTTGATCTTTTTCCATCTTAATATTCTCCCTGTAGACGATTAGGTTTATTTTATCATGACTATCATTTTATTGCATGAGAAAACGAGGTTATAGACTGATATACTACATATTGTAAGTAAGCTTAACCTATTTATGTTTAATTTTTGACACATATATCACGACCAGAAACATTAAAGTTCTATAAATTAAATCAAAATTAAGTAAAGTTCTAAGTATGTCTTTATAATCATTCCAAACTCATGTAAAATAAATATATATACTTTTGAAGGGAGTGCGATTAGAAATCATAACACTGTTTGGCAATAAAACCATTTAACTGTTGTCCCGCTGTGCCTAATCGCAAATTAATAACTATGTTTTCAGAATTTAAAACATTTATCATGCGTGGTAATGTGCTCGATTTAGCCGTTGGTGTCATTATTGGTGGTGCATTCACAGGGTTAGTTAAATCATTGACCACTAACCTAATCTCACCAATTATTGGTTTCTGTACTGGTGGTACGACTGATCTTGCCAATCTTGAATTAATAATTACTAAGCAACTTACATTTAAATATGGTGCTTTCATCAATGATTTCATTAATTTCTTGATCACAGCCTTTGTTGTATTCATGATTATCAAAGTCATAAACCGTGTACTACGTACCAAAAAAGTCGAAGAAGAAGTGCCCGTTAACCCTGAATTGGAAATACTTTCAGAAATTCGTGATTTGTTAGATGCTCAGAAAAAAGCATAACGTTCGTGTTTTGTTCCAAAACTACCCATTCGCTGTCCTTGTCGTTTGGGTAGTTTTTTTGTATAGTTAATGAGTTATTAAATTATTGGAGGTCGTTATGGTGATTATTACGGCGGGCATGATTGGCGTTGGCAAAACAACCTTAACTGGATTAATTGCTGAACATTTTGGTACAAAAGCATTTTACGAACCTGTGGGTGACAATCCTGTCCTCCCACTTTATTACTCAGACCCAAAGCAGTATGGTTTTTTGCTACAAATTTATTTTTTAAACCGTCGTTTTGATATGATTAAACGTGCACTAGCAGATGACAATAATGTCCTAGACCGTTCAATTTATGAAGATGCCCTATTTACATCTGAAAACCACAAAGATGGTAATATTACAGATTCTGAAATGACTGTCTATACTCAGTTACTTGACAATATGATGTCAGAATTACAGCAGTTACCAAAAAAAGCACCTGATTTAATGGTATATGCCGAAACTGATTTTGAAACGATTTTATATCGTATTAAAAAACGTGGACGTGATTATGAACAATTTGAGGGTAATGACGATTTGCGGCAATATTATTTCCGCATGTGGTCAGCATATCAAAATTGGTTTAATTCATATGATGCCTCACCAAAAATCAAAATTGATCTACAAACTTATGACCTAGAGAATGAAAAAAACCAACAGATTATTCTTCAACAAATTGAAGATGCTTTAAAAACTATTCGTTAATAAAAAACACATTTCAAATTGAAATGTGTTTTTTATTTGACCAGTAATTTCAAAGCTGAACGAATATAACCGTCAGTAGTGTCATGATTAGCAGCCAGTTGTTTCTCAAGTTTTGCAACTTCCTTTGCGCTGTAGCCTAACGACTCCAAGGCTTCTAATGCATCAGTTAGCGCTTGATTTGTTTTTGCTTTAGAAGCTGGCATACCAACTGAAACTGCCATGTCATCCAACTTACCTTTCAAATCAAGTACAATTTGCTGAGCCGTTTTTTTACCAACCCCAGGAAATTGCATTAAATAGGTCGGATCTTCATTAGCTATGGCATTAACTAGTCCTTCTGAATCACCATTCGCCAAAATTGCCAATGCACTTTTAGGTCCAATGCCTGACACGTTGATCAATTTATTGAATAAAGCCTTTTCATTTTCATCAATAAAACCATATAATGTGAGCTCATTTTCACGAACTACTTGCTCTACATATACGTGTGATTCAACGTTTTGCTCAAATCGATAAGGATTTGCCACAAATAATTTATAGCCAACACCACTACGATCGGCAATCACTAAATAAGCCGGATAGATATTCGTAACAAGTCCATTGATATATTCGTACACCCTTTGTCTCCCTTAACTGGTTTATGCTAATTTATTATTCAATGAATTAGCCTGTAATAGCACAAGAAAAATACGTCACACACAATGACCTGACGCATTTATTTGTTGATTAATAAGATATTACCGCTCTCGTTTAATGAACATAGCATCCCCAAAACTAAAGAAACGATATTTGTCATTAACAGCATGCTGATAGGCATTTAAAATATTCTCGCGCCCTGTAAAAGCAGCTACCAACATCACAAGTGTTGATTTTGGTAAGTGAAAATTAGTGATGAAAGCATCAACCATCGTCCAGTGATAACCTGGCTTAATGAAAATATCAGTCCAACCGGAGTCCGCTTGTAAATGGCCATCAAACTTTGAGCCAATTGTTTCCAACGTACGAATTGATGTAGTTCCTGTAGCAATAATACGGCCACCATACTCATGCACTTCATTTAAAGTATCGGCCGCTTCTTGACTAAGTTGATAAAACTCAGAATGCATCTTGTGATCTTCGATGTTTTCTTCTTCAACTGGTCGGAAAGTGCCTAAACCAACATGTAATGTGAGTTCTACTGTCTTAACCCCTTTTTGACGAATTTTATCCAGTAATTCCGGTGTCCAGTGTAAACCAGCTGTTGGTGCTGCAGCAGAGCCTTCAACCTTTGAATAAACTGTCTGATATCGCTCTTGATCGGCGAGCTTTTCCTTAATGTATGGCGGCAAAGGCATTTCACCTAATTGCTCCAACAGTTCCATGAAAATACCTTCATAATGAAATTCGATATAACGGCCACCATGCTCAAGTTCACCAACAATTGTAGCTGTCATTATTGGGTTATCAATATCATCACCAAACACAATTGTTGATCCGACAGGTGATTTTTTTGCTGGCTTAACCAACGTTTCCCAAACATCGCCATGATCTTGACGCAATAATAAAACTTCTGCATGTCCCCCAGTCTCTGGACGAGCACCGTGCAGACGTGCTGGTAATACGCGAGAATTATTCATGACAATGGCATCACCTGGCGCAACATAGTCTAAAATATCGTAAAAATGTTTGTCTTCATAACTCCCAGTATCAGCATCGAGTACCAACAAACGTGATGAATCACGTTGCTTCAATGGTGTTTGCGCAATTAAACTTTCTGGCAAATCATAATCAAAATCTGATAATTGATAATGTTGTTCTTCTGTCATATTTCTCCACCTGAATTACCCTTCATACCGATTAATTTTTCAAATTCAAACCCAGTTTGCGTTACTTGTTCTTTCTCCGCTGATGACAAAACCTTATTCACATTAGGAATATTGAATTTTGTCAAAACATCTGCATAAGTTAAATTATTTTGATTAAGATATGCCACCAATAATGCCAATTCATGGCGTTGTGTAGCAGTTGGTTTATTAATTGTAATTGTTTCATCAAAGGCACGTTCAATTAACCGATCATAGCGCTTGTTTTCTGATTCAATATGATATTCTTGTGCTATGATTGCTTTATTTTTAACTAACACAGCGTCCAACTCATCTAATGGCATTGGTTGTCCAAATGGTCGTGTTTGCATTAAAGCAGAATCCAATGATACATTTACCATCCCTGCTGATCGATATTCTGCCTCATGAATATGTCCATGGACCGATATTAAAGGATATGGCACATCAATGGCGTAATGACTTAACCACACCGTATGACCATTGATTTTCAATATTTTTGCTGTTTCTACCACTTCAATTAATTGTGTTGCCGGCTCTTTTAATGCTGCCTTTAATTGATCTGAATGATCATGATTACCTTTGAAAAAAATCTTTTGGCCATTCAGTCGAACAAGTTGTGCCACAAAGGCTTGCTTTTTGCTAAACATGCCCAAGTCGCCAAGAAAATAGACCATGTCTTCATTGCCAATGGTTTCATTCCATTTCTTTTCAAGATACTCATCCATGTTTTCAATGGTTGGCTCTATGCCTAACGCCCGCAGTGAATCAGCTCGTGATTTATCAAAATACAAAATTTTTTCATGATTAAAATGCGTATCTGAAATAATATAATCCATTAAAGTTCCTTTTGATAGGGTACATTGAGATGTCTATATGCGGATTCTGTCACCACACGACCGCGTGGTGTCCGTTGCAAAAAACCAATCTGTAACAAATAAGGTTCCACCATTGATTCAAGGGTTTCAGCCTCTTCACCAATATTAGCCGCTATTGTACTTAGACCCACTGGTCCGCCATTATAATAATCAATCATCGTACCTAAAAATTTGTGATCCGTTTCATCTAAACCACGATTATCAACACGCAATTTATCTAAGGCAATGTCAACAATTCCCTTATCAATGGCATCTTTACCCTGAACTTGTGCAAAATCACGTACACGTTTCAACAATCGATTGGCGATACGTGGTGTACCACGCGACCGTAGGGCAATCTCGTAGGCACCTTCTGGTTTGATAGGTGCGTTAAAAATATCTGATGAACGTACGACAATTTCTTGCAGTTCATCTGATGTATAATATGCCATCGCATTGATAATACCAAACCGATCACGTAATGGCTTAGAAAGCATCCCTGGACGTGTTGTCGCCCCGATGAGAGTAAACGGTGGTAAAGGAAAATGAACCGCACGTGCCGTAGGACCTTGTCCCACCATAATATCAACAAAATAATCTTCCATGGCTGAATACATAATTTCTTCGATGTTAGTTGGTAACCGATGGATTTCATCAATAAACAAAATATCCCCTGGTTCTAATTCATTGAGTAACGCAACTAAATCACCAGGTTTTTCAATGGCAGGTCCAGATGTTGTTTTAATGTTAACACCCATTTCATTAGCAATAATCATTGCCAATGTTGTTTTACCTAATCCGGGTGGTCCAAAAAGCAACACATGGTCTAATGCCTCTTCACGCTGCCTAGCCGCTGAAATATAAACACTTAATTCATCTTTTAAGGCAGCTTGACCTATATATTCACGCAAAAATTGTGGTCGCAAAGAAAGCTCATCATGTTGTTCTGTGGCATTGGCAGCCGCATCACGCAACAGTTGATCAGCCTCACTATTCGTCTCATACCATTGATTAAATTGTGGTTCCTGTTGATTTTCCATATCTTTAATTTTAACACGTTTCCGCGCGTTTCATGACCTCAACAAACACTAAATTTCTGACTTCATGCGTACAAAAATATTGCCTGATAGACAATACAAATTAACGTGGCACTTCAACAGTTAAATCAGGCAATAATTGATGCGTTCGTGTATAAAAGTTAACAACATAACTTTTGTCACTAGCAGTCAATACGGCGTACGTGCCACCTAAAGCAGCCCGTGGCCCTTTTGGAATAGTTGTTGATCCTGGATTAATAAATAATTTATGATCAAAAATTGTAGCACCATCGATATGCGTATGTCCAAATAACACAACTTGTGCCTTAGCCTTATTGGCTGCTTGATTCATTAAGTCGAGGTTTGCCCAAGTATTAGCTTTTGTGGCACGATATAAGTGACCATGTGTCTGGAAAAAAGTGACCCCATCAATTGTAACCACTTGATCATCAGCAAATTGATCATCATCATCCATATTTCCTATTACGGTTGATACGCCGTGAAAGACATCATCAGTTGCTGGCAACTCAGAATCACCATTATAAAAAACACCATCTACTTGATGATGCCATTGCTTTAATATATCAACAAGAATCGCACGGTCACCGTGAATATCTGAAACAATTAGAAATTTTGACATGCTGACTATTTTCCTTCCAACCATCGAGGTAACTTTGCCATCAACGCCTGCAAAGCAAGTCCTCGATGACTCACTTTATTTTTTTCTTCACCAGTTAATTCCGAGAAAGTTTTACTAAACTGCGGTACAAAGAAAATTGGGTCATAACCAAAACCGTTATTTCCACGTCGTTGGCTAGTTATGTCGCCGTCAATTTGTCCATGAGTAACTAGCGTTGGCTTATTTGGCCCAACCAAAACTAATACACTATTAAAATGTGCCTGCCTATTTGATGTATCGCCCAATTTATCTAATACTTTGTCAATATTTGCTTCATCATTATGATCACCAGCATAACGTGCTGAATAGACACCAGGTTCGCCATTTAAAGCATCAACTGATAAGCCAGAATCATCTGCCAAAATATAGTCATTTGGTGCTACTTGTGCGATAGTCATCGCTTTTTTAGTGGCATTTTCCTCAAAAGTCGTCCCATCTTCAATAATTCCCGGTACATTATCTCCCAATTCACGCAATGGCACAACCGTTAGGTCTACCTTAATATCAGTAAGCATTTTTTTGAATTCTGAAATTTTATGCGCATTGTTACTGGCAATAATTAATCTAGGCATTATTTACCCTCCAAATGTTGTGCTTCACCAGTACCAATAATATTCAAATGACGTACATCAAGCTCATTATGACGTTCTAGCCACTGTGTGGCAATCAATTTAAACATTTCTGGGTCACTGGTTGTATAATAAGTATCATTATCATGTTGATATTTAATTTCTGATTTTAAGTCATATGTATCAAGATAGCTGCTAATTAAATTAACAGTTTCACGTCCTGCATCAATCAGTTGGACTTCTGGTCCAACCGCTACTTGAATAAAAGATGCCAGTAATGGAAAATGTGTACAACCTAATATCAATGTATCAATGGCCGTTTCCTTAAAAGTTGCTAAATGCTCGCTCACTACCTTTTGAGCTATAGCCGTTTTGTAGTGATTACTTTCAACGAGTTGAACAAAATCCGGTTCAGCCTGTGACATCAAAGTAATATCTTGTCCATAATCAGCAATTTGGTTTTCGTAAGCTTTGGAATTAACCGTGCCCGCCGTTGCTATTAAGCCAATCTTTTTATTTTTTGTACGTAACGCAGCAGCTTCTGCACCAGGTTGGATAACCCCAATGACTGGAATTGATAGTTGCAGCTGTAACTGTGGTAACGCAGCAGCTGTAGCTGTATTACAAGCGATAACTAATAATTTAATATGTTTTTCTGTCATCAAATAATTTGCCATTTGAAACGTATAGGCAATGACTTCATCAACAGGACGTTGCCCATAAGGCATTCGTGCTGTATCACCAATAAAGATAAATTGTTCGTTGGGTAATTGTTTCTGTGCTTCTTTGATGACAGTTAAGCCACCCACGCCAGAATCCACCATACCAATTGGATTATTTTTATTCATATCTATAATTATGAACGGAAAAACCAAGAATGCAAGTTTTTCATGCTTAAAATTTGGTATAATAAAGTTCTGAAAGGTTTATATAAACATATGAATATCAACGATTACAACAAAATTTTACAAACTAATTTTCAAGTCAATAGTTTTGCCTTGACGCTTCTTCGGGATGGGT
This sequence comes from Leuconostoc carnosum, assembly GCF_007954525.1. NCBI lineage: Bacteria > Bacillati > Bacillota > Bacilli > Lactobacillales > Lactobacillaceae > Leuconostoc > Leuconostoc carnosum. The sequence continues at coordinate 468,882 of NZ_CP042374.1, forward strand.
TACTTAAAAACCTATTACAAGAGGATTATCCTCATATTCTTTATTGGGCTGGTAAAGAAATTGCACGCCAATTTCCAACAGATACCTTATCCTCAGTGATTGAATTTTTTGAGCATTCTGGATTCGGTAACTTAGAGATTGCCTCACAAGATAGTAAAAATCAGCGTTGGTACTTAACCGGTGAGCTAGTAAAACAGCGTATATCTCTTGATAAAACAGCCGATTTCAGTTTGGAAGCTGGTTTCTTAGCACAGCAGCTTGAAGTACAAACAGGTGCCATTGCTGAAGCGACTTTCAAATTAATGAAGAAAAATGAAGGTGTCAGCTTTGAAGTTGTGACTGATTTGAATGAAACAGTCGATGTCTCAGATATCAAACAACGAGTTGCCAAACGTGAATCTTTCCTAAAACAAACTCACGACACCGTTGAACACGCTAAAATTGTGACTATTCCGAACGATTACGACATTTCGCGTGAACAATCCATTACAGATTCATTGCTTGCTTTTAATTTTGACGACACCGTTTTACCTACTGATGATTCATCACCATTAAGTGCCTTATCTAGTGGTGACGAAATAGATCCATTTAATATTCCAACTGTACCAAAAAAAGATTCACAATCGCCATTTTCATAAAAATAAAAAACACCTTCCGGTGTTTTTTTATTTGAATTCAGATAAATTATCATCAGTAGGTATTAAATTTTGCCATTCACGAGTCAAATAGCGATCATTTATATGATAATTTGTCGACTGATAACCATCAGTTAAGAATGGCTTAATATGCCGATCAGCAGCTACCCAACCATTCCAACCCATATGGATTGTATCTTGCATGAAATACTTTTTATTCCCCTCATGAGAGAAGTCAGCAATATTATTAAAGCCCTGTGATGTTAATTGTTGCTTAACTTTATTGACACTTTGATAATACATTTCTTTATTTAATCCAGTATAATTTGCCCATTTTTGGTTAACTGGTTGAATAACAAATAGTACGTCTGTATGTTGTTTTGCAAATTCAGATAACACAGCTTGAAAATCAGCGTATTCTTCTGATTGACGATAGTCAAATTGCTTTTGAGAATTAGCCAATTTTTTGACATTGTTTTTAACACGATATTTATAGAACGAGTTTTTAATACCAAATGAATTATTTGTTGTCTGTGCTTTACCAATACGTGTTGCTTCATGCAACAATGAATATTCATCATCCTGCTCTGGTAAATGTTTCATTGCTGGTATAACTTTTTTGTTCCAATTATTAGATACCGTTACATTTGAAAACAGTTGATCTTCTCGCAACAATGTATGATATCGTAACGCAATAATTTTCTTATCGTGAGTTGATAGTAATTTGTTTCCACTAATTTTTGTCACCAAATTAGCATAAAATGGACTATTTTTGATTCTAGCTTCTTGCAACAACTCATGAGCTATATAACGATCTGTTGGTGTAATATGTTGAATACTTTTTAACCAATTTAACGTTTGCAATGGTGAATAAAATTCTGAAAAAGCCAACTTACTTTGCTTTTTGGTAAACCATTGCTGAGATACAACAAACACAGCTTGCTTTTTATGCAATGCCGGCTGCATTTCTTGCATACTTAAATAATGCGTTAATGACTCTGTTCCCGCTTGTCCTAGTAAAAACGGACGATAATTCCGATCATACTTTTCAGCTAACATTGTTGGATGCATTGTATCTAAACGTAACAGCTCACTTGATCCGAAAAATGGTACATAACGCATTTGCTTATCACTAAATGCCGCTGTTTTAATTGTCTGTCCCTTAACAACATCTTTAGAAAAGGATACTGATGCATCTTGAATATTCTTTTGTGTGGTGTGATTTAGGGAAAATGGTGCTAAAAATAATGCGCCAATTAAAATAAACGCTACTAGCACCGGTCCAAAAACCCACCAAAGCCCCCGTTTTTTCATTGTGTCATCCGATCAGTGACTCGACTTTGTTAACAACTTTATTAGGTGTGTTCCATTCATTACGATCAAATTCAGATACGGGTGCTTGAATATCGAACTTACCTTCTAAATCAAGCAATAATTCGACTGTTGCCATTGAATCTAGTAAGCCACTTTCAAAAAAATCATCATCCATTTGGTCACTAATATCTTCACCAATAATTGTGTTCAAAATATCAATTACTTCTTCTTTTACTGCCATTATTTTTTCCTCTTTCTTCAAATACTACCAACTAAAACCATTCTATCACAAATCATTGGAACCACAATTTATCTAAAAATCCTAGGAACAATAAGAAACTGATCATAACAACATGGAAAGTGATAATAATTGCAAGTATCTCTGTAAACTTATTATGTGGCACGTTATGCTTTTTCTTATATCGTAACCACGCATCATTTATAACTAAGCCAACACCATGGAACAACCCATAAGCAATATAGTACCATGTTAATCCATGCCAGAATCCCATTATCAACATATTAGCAATATAAGCAATATTTGATATGGTTACACGACTTTTAAACCACTTCTTTTTCATCATCAAGAATACTAGGCGCATAAAGATATAATCTCTGAACCAAAATGATAATGACATATGCCAGCGATTCCAAAAATCTTTCAAATTTTTCGCTAGGAACGGCTTATTAAAGTTCATTGGTAACTCAATGCCCATAACGTAACTTGTTGCCACAGCAAATAATGAATAACCAGCAAAATCAAAGAATAAGTATAAACCATCAACATACATTACAGCAATCAACCACCATGACCATCCATGATGTGCACTTGCAGATAATATAGTCAAATGTTCTACATGAGGTAATAGCAATGTACCCAGAATATATGCCAGAATAAATTTATATAAAAATCCTAGGAAAAAGTACCAAACAGCTTTTTCAAGCATAGCTACATATTTTTCACGCGTTGGTACAGTGACTATATCTTTCACAAAACGACGGTACCGATCAATTGGTCCTGATGAAATGGCTGGCATAAATAGCATAAAGCGTAAAAATAACCAAGGATCAAAATCTTTAATCGAACCATCACGTGTTTCCATAATCATAGCAACAGAACGGAATGTCAGGTAAGAAATACCCATAAATCCTAGTAATGTAGACACATGCGTCCAATTTGCTGCCGGGGCAATTTTAATCAGAGCTAGAGGTAGAGCACCTAGGAACGTTGCACCATAAAAGACCCAACTGTTATTTGACTTTTTTCGGTATAACGTATACGCCCATACCAGTAGCCACTGCCATATCATGTATATGACAAGTGCGTAGCCTTCATGATACTTTGACCCGTTAAACATAAGGAAAATAAAAACAAGCGACACAATCACTTCATACAAAGCAAAACGTTTCCCAAAGTACAAACCAATTGCTAATGGGGCTAACGCTAATAACAAAATGATAAAGTATTTTGGATCAGCATAGGGTTGTATGTTAAGCATTACCATTCACCTCAGTAATCAACCCTTTCAAATCGATCTTACCATTAGGTGTAAGTGGTAAGCTTTCTCGATACATAAAACGATTAGGAACCATATATGGCATCATCACGTTCTCAAGCTCTAACTTAATGGCTTGCGTCAATTGAATAGGTTTTTCAAAATGATGGGTATTTGCAACGATAATAGCCAATAATTGCTTAACTTTGCCATCTGCATCATAGCGTGGTACTGCGACTGCTTGTTCAACCCATTGGCTTTGTTGTAATTGTTGAGCAACTTCTTCTAGTTCAATGCGGAATCCATGCAATTTAATCTGGAAATCACTGCGACCTTTATAGTGTAACAAGCCATCTGCATCCTTTACTGCAAGGTCCCCTGTCCGATATGCTTGCACACCATCAATTGTTGTAAAGGCGGCGGCTGTTTTTTCAGCATTATTTAAGTATCCCTTTGAGACAGAAGGACCGGCAATAACAATTTCACCAGCTTGCCCATCGTCAAGCAAGGCACCGTCAGCATCACGGATTGTGATTGTTGTATCGTTTTTAACATAACCAATTGGCATCTTATCATTTTGTGCGATAATTTTTTTGGTAATTTCTAAACTAGTAACCGCGACAGTTGCTTCAGTCGGTCCATATGTATTGTATACTTTTGTATCTGGAAAACGATCAAGTAACTTCTCTGCTGTTGTTTTGGTGAGTACTTCACCGCAGAAATAAAAAGCCCTCAGGTTTGGATGTGTTGTTTGATTAAATTCAGGATCTAACAATGCCACATCTGCAAATGATGGTGTAGACACCCAGCGATTAAGTTCAAGGGTTGGCAACGTAGTAAACAGTGTTTTGAAATCATCTGAAACATCCTTGGGTACGGCTTTTAAAGTACCTTGTGATAATAAAGTTGGTACCCAATCCATGACAGATAAATCAAATGAATATGGCGGTTGTGATAATACATTGCTTTCAGCATCCCAACCAAAATCATCCCCCAGCATCCAATTGGCAAAACTCAGTAAATTATTGTGTGAAATTTGCACACCTTTTGGCTTACCAGTAGTACCCGATGTAAAAATAATATAAAAATTATCATTTTCAGTTACAGGATGTGTTAACTGATATTCTGCTGGCGTATCGAATATATCTTTTAATTTTGAGCTGTTAATCACTGGTACATTCTCAATATTAATTGGTAATTTATCAATAGCTATAACTAATCCTGGTTGTCCTATTTCAAGAATATCTAATAACCGCTCGTCTGCTGAGTTAACATCAACCGGTATATAGGCGTGCCCTGATTTAACACTACCTAGAAAACTAGCAATCATAGCAAATTGCTGGCCACCATAAATCATAATAGGTGCCTTGTCAGAAATATTTGAATTATCAATAAAGGCAGCTAAATGATCTGAAACTACTTTTAATTCCTCGTAAGTGTGTGTATCACCTAATTCATCATAAGCAATACGTTTACCATTTGATTGCGCAAATTGGTCAATGACCTTGATGACATTGTTAATAACCATGATTCATTCCCCCAGTTAAAATTCGTTATAAATAAAGTGCCCACCACCAACACCTGAATAACTATATAAATAAACAAGTATTAAGATAATAACAAAATAGAATAATGACCGACTAATAAAATTAACCACTGGCCGCTGAAAAAAACGTTGAAACATGCTCTGTCTCCCCCGAGTCTTTGATTTTAATGTATAATCAACATAGTAAATAGTAAAATATGCTATGAAGAACAATTGAAACTATTATAGCATAGTTGACTCAGTAAAGTAAAAAGTATTATGTTGTGAGATTAATAATGATATTGGAGTAGTAGCATGGCAACCTATTTAATGAACTTGATCCTAAACTGGGATCAAAAAATATATCAAAAAAGAACGATGCAAGCTGTTAGAATTGCTATGAAGCAAACGCTCCCAATATTAGCAATTGATGTCTATCTAAGATTGATATTTAAACTTTTTTTCTCACCTGATTCTCTTTTTGCTAATGTATTCAATGTTCATTTATCATTTTTTCATTCAATTGCCAATCCCACTCAGTCACAATTTGCCTTAAGTATACTTGATACCATTGTAGTTATGGTTTATGTCACTAGTCTGACGCACAGTTTCCTTACGGTTAGAAATGTTAAACATGTCATTGTCCCTATTTTAACAAATGTCGTTGCAACTTATTTTTTACTTGTTGAGAAATATCAAATTCCTGATCACAGCACCATGCAGTATTTACTATTAACTGGTGTTACTTTATTTAGTAGTCAAAGTTACAATTGGTACCAAAAGCGAATGAATCCCAATGTACAACCCTATGCCATTCGGTATTTATTATGGTCTGGCTTTATCATCATGTTATGTGTTAGCGCTCATCCAATTGTGCAACAATCAAATATACAAATTTGGTTATCTGAAATCTTATATCAACCATTTTTCACGTCATTTATTGGTCTGCTGCTAGTTGCTTTATTAACACCTATTCTCTTCGTACTTGGCTTACGTCTACCAACAGAATTAATGAGCGACCAAACAACACTTAATGTTGTCGTGTTAAACTTAGATACGATGTTAAGTCATGCAAATGTACTACTGCCTTTCCCAGAAAATCTTTATAGCACTTATGGTGCTTTTAGTTTATTTGGCGGTATCGGAAATAGTTTAGTCATCAGTATTTTATTATTATTTGCACATTCAAAAAGGCACCGACAATTAGGGCTTATTTCGTGGTTTCCAAGCTTATTTAATAATAATCAACTACTATATAATGGGTTGCCGATGTTTTTGCGTCCTCTCATACTAGTGCCTATGATTTTAGTCAGTATCATGAGCATAACAATTAGTTACCTCACCATTGCTCTACACTTAATGGCGCCACCAGTATTTATGACACCAGTTGGTATGCCAACCATATTGACCCCTACTTTAGCTAGTAACAGTCACCTTAGTGCCATTATTGTCACTATCATTATTTTTGGTTTATCTATTTTAATATACAAACCATTCATTAAACAACTGACCATGGAGGAATTAAATGAAAAATAAAATCATATTAGGCATCAGTCTAGTATTCCTCATTATTTTAGGCATATATGGTAATCACTGGGTTACTCAAACAAGTACTAACCAAGCTAAAATTCAGAATTCACGTATGACACCCATTATTTTCATTCCAGGCTCTAGCGCTACTATTAATCGCTTTGACCAGTTATTCTCATTACTCAATGAAACACCACCAGCACATAGTGTCTTAAAAGTGCAGGTGGATCGTAACGGTAAACTAACTTATATAGGTAACATTAATGCCAACGATCAGCAACCGTTTATTGTTGTTGGGTTTGAAAATAATGATGATGGCTATAATAACATCAAAAAGCAAACTAAATGGTTAACAACCGCCTTAACGTCATTGCAAGAACGCTACCATTTTAAAACATTTTCAGCCGTTGGCCATTCTAATGGCGGTCTCATTTGGACAAATTACCTTGAAAAATATTATGATCGCCAAACTTTTAACTTACCAACTTTAATGACTTTAGGTACACCTTTTAATTTTTCAGAACCCTCATTACAACAACGTACTGAAATGTTAAAAGATTTCATCCAAGCAAGTGACAAATTACCGCCTGATTTAACAATGTTTTCAATTGCCGGTACTGACGATTATACAAATGACGGTCTCGTGCCAATTCAAAGCGTTATCGCTGGTAGATACATTTATCAAAAACGCATCAAAGCTTATACACAAATCACCGTTTCCGGTGATAATGCGCAGCACTCGAATTTACCAGACAATCCCGAAATTGTTAAATTGATACAAACTAATATTATCAATCCCTTAAATGCACAAAATAAATAAAAAAAGGTTACCACAAGAATTTCTTGTGGTAACCTTTTTGTTTACTTATCTTGTCCACGCCTTTTATTAGCCTTACGTTCAGCTCGCATATCTTCTCGTTTTGATACACGTCGGTCCATTTGGTCCTGACGCTTAATTGCACTTTTAATACGGCGCTTATAACCTGGTTTAACTATTTTTTTCTTCTTTTTCACCATACCAACCATTGTTGGATCAAGCTTTTTTGTTGTGGCAACACGTTGCTTACGTGCACGACGATCCTTAACATCAGTAAATTCACCATTTTCGATGCGCTTGGCTTTAAAGTTGATGCCTAATGCCTCTAACTCAGCAACTTCCGCTTCTTCATCAGGTCCATATAACGTAATAGCTAATCCTGGTAACCCATTACGTCCGGTACGACCAACACGATGGACAAAGAACTCAAGCTCATCAGGAATCTCGTCATTAATTACATGAGAAACACCTGCAATATCAATTCCTCGCGCTGCCAAATCAGTTGCAATCACATACTGATATTCCAAATTTTGAATAGCCTTCATGACGCGACGACGTTCACGCGGTTCAATATCACCATGAATTTCTGCTACTTTTAATCCGCGACCACGTAAGTTTGATGCAATGTTTTTAACACGTTCTTTAGTATTGGCAAAAACTAAAGCTAAATAAGGATTACCAGTAGTCAAAACCTGATAAATCACGTCATTTTTATCTTTTGATTTAGTGGCTAATAACCAATTATCAATTGTGTCAGCAATAACCGTTGACACTGGGATTGATTCAAAATGAGGATTATCTAGATACTTTTTTAAGAAAGGTTTGAGCTTTTCTGGCATAGTTGCACTGAATACTAAAGTTTGTAGAGCTTCTGGCATGGCACCTGCAATGAAATCTACTTCACTTAAAAATCCCATATCTAGCGTCATATCAGCTTCATCTACAACTAATTGCTTAACGGCATGTAACTTCAATGCCCCAGATGTAACTAAATCTTTAATTCGCCCTGGTGTACCAATGACAATTTGTGGTTGTTGCTTCTCAAGTTGCTTAATTTGTCGTAATTTATCTGTACCCCCGACAAACTCCGAAATGGTAATGTTTTGGTCTAATTTTTCGGCAAAAAGCTTTGTTGCCTTAGTAATCTGTGCAGCTAATTCACGAGAAGGGGTTGTAATCACTGCCTGCACATAATGTTGATCACTTTCTAATTGATTAAAAATTGGTATCAAAAAAGTATGTGTCTTTCCTGAACCAGTCTGTGATTGTCCAACCACATCTCGTCCTTGTAATACATCAGGAATTAATTTTGCTTGCACTGGTGTTGGTGTTGTAAAACCTATCGCTGTTAATACACTAATAATTTCTGGTTTTAAGTTAAATTGTCCAAATTGGTTTGCAGCTTCTGCCATCAATTTTCTCTACTTTCAGTCTTATCAAACGATACCCTCATCGCTTGTTTCTTTCTATTCTACACCATATGTTGCAACGAGTGACTTGTCTAACACATGGAGTAGACGATCAATATCCTCGCTGGTCTGTGCCCAAGCACCTGAAGCCATCGGATGTCCGCCACCCTCAAATTGATTAGCAATTTTATTAATCACAATTGTACGTGATCGTAGGCGCACACGATAATTTCCCTCATCTTGTTCTTCAAATATCGCCCATGCCTTGACACGATCAATTTTAGAAGGTAATGACACAACAAAAGAAGTGCCTGCCTCGCCTAAATCAAACTGCTTTACAAGTTCTTTAGTTAACACAATATATGCTAATCCGGATGGTAACAGTGTTAGATTTTGTAAAACATAACCTGACAATTTTGCGGCATTTTCAGAAATTGTTGCCATATTATGGTGAATTGATTCATAATCAAAATTATAACCAAATAACTCTGAAACTACACGAAATGTTTCCTTATCCATACTGTACATGAAATGACCTGTATCACCTAAAATACCAATATAAAGCAACCTGGCTGCTTCAGCCGTCATAACCAATCCTTGATTCTTTAGGACTTCATAAAATTCGTATATCATTGTACTGGTCGCCGAATGACCCTCTTTGACCCACTGCCAATCAGCATAAGCATCATCATTTGGATGGTGATCAATTTTGATTGTTTCTAAACCATTTTGCCACCGTTGATCGTCGATACGTGGTGCATTAGCTGTATCAACCATGATAACCAAAGCATTACGATAAGTTTTATCTGGTATGTCATCCATGAAGTGCTCATCATCACTCATCCAAGATAAACCAGGCACAGCCTTACCAACTGCGTAAATGTTTTTCTCTGGGAAACTGGCTTTCAACAATGCCTTAAGTCCTAATTGTGACCCATATGCATCTGGATCAGGTCGCTGATGTCGATGAATAATAATTGTATCATAGTGTTTAATTTGTTCAAGTAACTGTTCTTCAATCGTTGCCATTATTTTATCTTTCTAAATTTAGAGGTATATTTATTACTACATATTAGTATACCATGTTTAAAACAACGTCATTTCTTCAAATGTATTCGATTGTAAATTACTCATGGAAATACCTAATAATCGAATCGAAAATGATGTCCCCATCACTTCATCAAAAATATTTTGTGCTTGTTTGACTAACACATCTTCCGAGAGTTGCCATGGTTCTGTCAAAGTTATAGCACGTGTCACTGTATTGAACATATCATCACGTATTTTAATATTGAGTGTACGACCAACAATGTGTCGTTCTGTCATAATCTTAATCACACCAAAAGCTAATTTTCTAAATTCTGATTGGATTTCAAATTCTCGGTGTAACATTTTATCAAACGTTTCTTCTTTACCTATAGACTGACGCTGACGTTGCCACTGAACTTCTCCAAAATGAACCCCACGTGCTTGCCAATAGAAATGTTCACCCATTTTACCAAATAAAGCACGTAGATTCTCATGTGACATCTGACGTAACTGTGCCCCATTGTTAATATGCAATTTTTCAAAGTGCGCTTCAGTTTTTTTACCGACACCACGAAATTCACCAATAGGTAGGTCATCGAGAAACGCTAACATGTTATCGATTGTAATGACCGTGACGCCATTTGGTTTATTATATTCCGATCCTAACTTAGCTAATAACTTATTATGAGATACCCCAACTGAACTAGTCAAATGTGTGATTTTAAAAATTTCATGGCGTATCTTTGCAGCAATGCTTGCACCTGATTGCGGTAATGCTGTCACATCCAAATAGGCTTCATCGAAAGCTACAGGTTCAACTTTTTCTGTCACTTGATAGAAAATATCATGCACTTGTTTAGAAATTGCTTTGTATTTAACAAAATTCGGCGATAAAAACACTGCATTGGGCGCTAATTTTTTGGCTTCAACTGAGCTCATTGCTGAATGTACACCAAGTTGTCGTGCCATATAATTCGCTGTCGCCACGACACCACGTCCACCTGATTCTTCTGGATTACGTGCAATAATTAACGGCTTGTCCCGCAAAAACGGGTTGTCCCGCATTTCAACCTGCGCATAAAAAGCATCAAGATCTACGTGTAGAATTTTACGGGTATCAGTTGTTATCAAAAACTCTGGCATAATCCTATTTTAGCATAAAGCGAACAAAAGTTCGCTCAAAACTCTGTTCAAACAACTACTATTCATATTTTTACAAAAAAAACCCCTGACCGAAGAGGGCAATGGTCAGGGGGATGATAGCCGAAACTATCAATTGAATCAATCAGTAATTGGGGGAGCTGATTGAAGCATTACTGGGGGGAGTAATGAAACTCAAATGTTATTTGAGTATGTATTAATTATATACCCTTACGTTACAATTTATATATCATAAATCTTGCGATTTGATTACATGAAAATGACAAAACATAAATAACTATATAAAAATCATCATTTAATTGGTCAAACAAAAAATATCCCGAGGGATATTTTTAGAAAGATTATACGTCGCGACGACGTTCCTTGATACGAGCTGCTTTACCTTGCAATGAACGCAAGTAGTACAACTTGGCACGACGTACGGCACCAAAGCGAGTAACTTCGATCTTTTCAACACGTGGTGAGTGCAATGCAAAAGTACGTTCCACACCAACACCTGATGAAATCTTACGTACAGTGTAAGTTGCTTGAATTCCAGCACCCTTACGCTTAATAACAACACCCTCAAACAATTGAACACGTTCACGTGAACCTTCGACAATCTTGGCGAATACTTTAACAGTATCACCAGCACGGAACTCAGGAATGTCTGAACGTAACTGTACTGAGGTAACATTTTCTAAAATACTATTTTGACGCATGGTCTTCTCCTAGTCGATAATCTTACACTTGCCCTTGGGCTTAACGCACAGCGGATTACCGTTAATTTGGCAACTAAGCCGTCTTTAATTATATCAAATATTAAATAATTTGTCTAATGTTATTTAGCGTACGACATCAAATCATCAGCAATCACATTGATTTTTGCCTGTGATTTTTCTTGTGTATCTGATACAACCCCAATGTAGAATTTTAGCTTTGGTTCTGTTCCAGATGGTCGTACAGCAACCCATGAACCATCAGCTAACCAATACTTCAAAACATTTGCTTTAGGTTGTGGTAACGTGATGCTTGTGCGGTCAGCCCGTGTTTCAGTAGCAGTTGAAAAGTCTTGAATGCGCGTAACTGCCACGCCACCAATGGTTTCTGGTTGATTATCACGGAATTTGGCAATAATTGCGGCCATTTCATCATTACCATGAATACCTGGGAAGTCTAAACTGATTGTCTTTTCTTCAAAATAACCAAACTTTTCAAATAATTCTTGTACCCCATCTGCAAATGTCTTACCTTGTGACTTATAATAAGCTGCCACTTCTGCAAACAATACCAACGCTTGAATAGCATCTTTATCATGTGAGAATGGCTTTACAAGATAACCAAAACTCTCCTCAAAGCCAAACAAAAATGTGTTTGATTTTGTAGCTTCATATTCATCAATTGTTGCAGCGATATACTTAAATCCTGTTAATACATCAGCAGTTGTTACACCAAAGCTCTCAGCAACTGTTGAAGCAAATCGTGAAGATACAATAGATGTCACAATTGCACCATCAGCAGGTAATGTATTAGTCTTTTTCTTAGCAGTTAACAAATAATTAACCAAGACTGCCGCAATTTGATTACCAGTTAATACTTGGAATGTACCATCAGCTAATTTAACAGCAGTACCCATTCTATCAGCATCAGGATCTGTGGCGACAACCGCATCTGCCCCGTCACGTTTAGCATATTCAATCGCTAATTCTAATGCAGCTGCATCTTCAGGATTTGGCTTTTTAACAGTTGGAAAATCACCATCAATGACTGCTTGTTCTTTAACAATTGAATAGTTGGTAAATCCTGCTTGTTGCAGCGCTTTTTCACCGATATATTGACCCGTACCATGAAGTGGCGAATAAACAAACTTTAATGAAGCACCTTCTTTGGCAACTAGAGCTTTATCCACTGTGACTGTGGTCATCTTTTCCAAATATTTATCATCAATGACTTGATCAATGATTTCAACATTAGCTCTTGATTCATCAAGTTTTATGCTAAATACATCAGACACTTTCTCAAGTTCTTCGACTACGATATTAACAGCTTCTGGTACCATTTGTCCGCCATCTTCACCATAGACCTTGTAGCCATTATATTCTTTAGGATTATGTGATGCAGTGATCATAATACCAGCAAAAGCATTTAGCTCACGAACAGCAAAGGATAGTTCAGGAGTTGGTCGTAAACTGCTAAACAAATATGATTTGATCCCATGCGCTGATAAAACAGCTGCTGCATCTGAAGCAAATTCCGGTGAAAAATGACGTGAGTCAAAACTAATTGCTACACCACGTTTTTGAGCTGTTACACCTTGTGCATCAATATAACGAGCTAACGCTTCTGTTACTTGACGAACTGTAAAAATATTTATACGATTCGTACCCGCACCCAAAACGCCACGCATACCAGCTGTCCCAAAACTCAAGTTCTGATAAAATGCATCTTCTTGTTCTTCTGGTGTATACTTTTCTAAATCTTTAGCCAAATAATCAGGTAGTTGTGCAGCCTGCCATAGTGCTAATTTTTTTTGATAGCTCATGTTTTTCTCCTATTTATATTTCTAAACTTAATTATAACAAAGTTCGACTTACTTGCGCTCAAATCACTCAGTAATAATAGCCCTATACGTATCTTTCTGCAATGTTTATAATACGTAATCAACAAACAATCATTTCTATTTCTACCAAAAAAGCGCCGAAGCGCTTTTTTAACCTATTACTTTGTTGCAAAAATTTCTTCACCATTTTCAGTCACAGTGAATTCTTTAGTTGCAAAGTTAGCATCTAGTGTGGCAGTTGTCTTACCATCTGCTGATGTACGTGTAACAGTTAATTCATTTTCGCCGTTGTTAACAACTTCGATTGAACCATCCAAGTCAAAGGCAGCACTTGTGTTACGGAAACGCAATAGATCAAACAAGTTTGAAACAACAGGACGCTTTGTTGTTTCAGCAATTTCAGCCAAATCATAATAATGACGGTTGATATTACGACCTTCTTTTGAACTTTCTAATAATTCAATATCATTTTCACCAGCAAGTAAACCAACATAGTAAATTTGTGGAATACCAGGTGCGAAAATTTGTGTTGCACGGGCTAGCAAGTATGATGCATCGTTGTTACCCAATGCTGAATAGTAAGTTGTATTAATTTGGTAAATATCCAAGTTATTGTATGCTGCTGAAGAGAAAATCTTCTTAACATTAGCACCAACTTTGTACATTTCTTCAGTAGTAAAGTCAGTTTCTTCTTGTGTCAACAAGTCCTTAGCATCAACAACACCAATACCATCATGCGTGTCTAATGTTGTGAATTGCTTCATTGGGCTTTGACGCAACCAGTCAGCAATGCGATTCGTCTTACCTGAGTACAATGAATACAATGTAATCAATGGCAAAGCAAAGTCATATGAATACATGTCATGTTCTGTAATCTTACGAACAATAGTGTAATGTTCATGAATTTCAGGCAAAACTTCTGAACCTTCAGCAGTTAAGATAGCACGGACTTCATCTAATATTTCCCAAATTTCAGGTTCAACGAAGAAATCGTTTGTATCCAACTTCTTAATAGCATAAGCAAAGGCATCTAAACGGATAACAGAAGCACCATGATGTGCCAAGTTAACTAATGAATCCTTGATGAACTTTTTTGTAACTTCTTTGGTTACATCCAAATCCATTTGTTGATCACCAAATGTATTCCAAACTTGATCTGTTGTGCCGTCAGCGAAAGTAACAGGTGCAAATGGTGCTTTATCCTTACGCTTGTAAATCATGTCAATATCCGCTTCAGTTGGGCGGTTTTCTGGCCAGAATTCAGAATACTTCAAGAACATGTCATAATATTCTGATTCCTCTTTCTTTTCCAAAAAGTCTTGGAAGTACTTTGATTGTGGTGAAATATGGTTCAACATAAAATCAAACATCAAGTAGTACTTATCTGCCAACTTATCGATGTCAAACCAGTCACCAAACTTTGGGTCAACTGTTTCATATTCTTCAGGTGCAAATCCGCGATCCCCTGTTGATGGGAAGAATGGTAAGACGTGCACACCACCAACAACACCATCCAATTCGTTTGACAAAACTTGGTTTAATTCCTTCAAGTTCTTACCGAGTGAATCAGCATATGTGATAAGCATCGCTTCATTTGTAAGCTTTTTCATGATTTTTTGTTCTCCTTGTGTAAGTTATATAATTTTTCAATCAATTTAAGGTTACTTATAGTGCGCCACCTGCCGCGCAAACTTTATTAACTTTTTTTACGACCTACTATAAATGTTACTACTGTTATGATAAGCAAAATAACGATCAATAATGGAAGTGTTGTATAAGCAGCAGCAGATACACTAGTTGTTGGATGTCCCATGACCCCTGCCAAAAATGAAATAACAAATGGTTCAATGAACACGCCGACGTTAAATCCAATTAACACAATTGAAGTCACAAATGGCTGTTTTTTCAACGGTGCCAAATTAGGTAACTGACTAAATATGAATGGTGAAATTAACTGCATTGGGAATCCAATTAGTAACACACCAATGGTTAGTATAATAAAATTACCATCTGACAACATCACTAGTGCGTTAGAAACTGCCATGAGTAGTAACCCAACTTGCAATGTAAAACGACCAAATATTTTTTGAATACCACCGTAAACAAGTCCACCGACCATAGCTGCCACAAGCATCAAAGACAAGATAGTTGATACAAGCAAGCCACCAACACCCAAGTTTTGTGCCATAAATGGAAAACTCAATTGAATTGCCATATAATCAATCACTAGGAAAGCAGCAAATAGTGTTAATACCCAAACAAGTGGGCTAATTGATTCAGGTGATGATACTGGAATATTAGTTCCTGTTTTTTTATTTTGATTTTCTGCCAACATTTCTGTTGTGTCAGGTACGCGGATATAAAAGAGATATAAAATTGGAAAAGCTAATAAATAAACTAAGAAAGTAGCTTGCCAACCAAAGTTCAGCAATAAACCAGCAACAAAAGTTAACACTGCCTGTCCAATTTGTTCAACTGCCGCACGCCAGCCAAGCATTGTAGCTCGTGTGTTACCTTGATACATCACCGCGATCATTGATACAGCTAATGAATTAAAAATACCAAAACCGGCACCTAAAACCATACGAGATATAAGAATAACTGGGTATGATGTAACAAAGAATGGCACTACACCAGAAAAACCAACTAACAACATACCAAGCATTATTGTGCGCTTATCACCTAACTTCGCAGCAATAAATGAACTGAGTAACACAAATACAGTTACCACAATTGATGGTGTCGTTGCCAGCGCTTGTACCTCTGTTGCTGAAACACCAAGTGCTTTGGTCATATGAGGCATAGCCCCATTAATCGCATATGCACTGGTTAACATGAATGAAATACCAAGAAACGCAATTTTGGTTATCCACTTATCTTGACTTTGCATTATTATTCTCCTTGAGTATACCGGTTTAGAACCGGTTCCTTTTTTGCGCAAAACAATTACTTGTGCAAGTTAACACAAATAATTGTAATCGCTTGCAGTTTAATTGTCAAACGTTTTATAGAATGTAACTTATAAAATCACTTTACAGAAACTTTCATTAGAGTTACAATATTATTTTTACACCTTTATTACTATTTTTATTAGAAAAAATTTTTTATATTAATTTTATACTATTATTTGATAAAATCACAAAAAAGCAGAAACAGCGTATCCTGTTTCTGCTTTTACGATTATTTCACTTTATCTGTATCTTGTACTGATAATTGACTAATATAATCATAAGCACCCTGACCAGCTACACCGCCATCACCAACTGCTGTGGTAATTTGACGTAATTCTGTGGCACGTACGTCCCCAATAGCGAAAATGCCAGGAATACTTGTTTGCATATGTTCGTCTGTAATTATCCAACCTTCATCATTAGTAATATTTAAATTGCCAAAAACTTGTGTATTGGGTTCCAAACCAACATAAATGAAAATACCACTGGCATCAATATGTGATTTTTCCTGTGTTTGGTTATTAATGACTGTTACACCAGTAACCTTTTCTTTATCACCAATAATTCCCACAACTTCAGTATGCCATTTAAAATTAATTTTATCATTAGCAAATGCACGGTCTTGAATGATTTGTTGTGCACGTAATTTATCACGTCGATGTAATACAGTAACAGACTTGGCTAAATTAGTTAAATATAATCCTTCTTCGATAGCCGAATCACCACCGCCAATAACCAGCACATCCTCATCACGGAAAAAAGCCCCATCACAAACTGCACAATAACTCACACCACGGCCTTGATAATCTTCTTCACCGGTAACACCTAAATGAATATGTTCTGATCCAGTACCAATGATAATTGCTTTAGCAATATAATGATCCATATCTGTGTGAACTATCTTTAAATCACCAGCCATTTCGATACTTTCAACGGTACCAAAACCATATTCAGCACCAAACTGAGTAGATGAGGCATACATTTTTTCTGCCAAATCTGGTCCCATAATTGAATTAAATCCTGGATAATTTTCTACTTCGGCTGTGTTATTCATTTGACCACCATAAATACCACGGTCCAACATCAAAACAGATAAATTAGCACGTGATGCATATGTTGCTGCTGTCATACCTGCAGGTCCAGCACCAATAATGATCACATCATATTGTTTGTATTCTACCATTTAAGTGGCCTCGCTTTACTTACTTTTAGTTACATTTAGTCTACACGTGTTTAATTCTTTTGTCGAGTAACCTGATTATTTAAAAGCCAAGTTAACTAAAAAAATCGAGATTAGCCCGATTCTAATTTATTGATTATAATTTTGAAGCGATTTCTTTAATATAGGCACGTAACTTATCTTTTGTTTGAGGGTGCTTTAAGCCAAACTCAATATTAGTTTCCAAAAAGCCAATCTTTGATCCAATATCATAACGATTACCCTTAAATTCATGCGCGTAAACATGTTGACGATTATTTAATGAATCAATAGCATCAGTTAACTGGATTTCATTTCCCTTACCAGGTTGTGTATTTTCTAACTCTTCAAAAATTTCTGGTGTTAACAAATAACGACCGATAATAGCTAAGTTTGATGGTGCATCCTCGGGCTTTGGCTTTTCAACAAATGACTTAACGCGGTACAGTCCGTCAGATGCTTCGGCGGCTGGATCAATAACACCATATTCTGAGACCTGATCACGTGGTACTTGCATCACTGCCAAGGTTGATTCACCAGTTTCTTCATAACGTTGTATCAACTGCTTTGTTAGTGGTACATCATCTTCCATTAAATCATCACCGAGGAGAACAACAAATGGTTCATCGCCAATAAATGCTTTCGCTGTTAGAACAGCATCCCCCAAGCCCTTAGGATGTGATTGGCGAATGAAGTACATATTGATATCTGTTGTTTCTTCGACTACCTTTAACAGCTCTTCCTTGCCTTTTTCTCGTAAATTATTTTCCAACTCAGGGTTTGAGTCAAAATGATCTTCAATTGATCGCTTTGACTTACCATCAACAATGACAATATCTTCAATACCTGAGGCAATTGCTTCACGAACGATATATTCAATTGTTGGTGTGTCAACAATTGGTAACATTTCCTTTGCCAATGCCTTTGTAGCTGGCAAAAAACGTGTGCCTAATCCGGCTGCGGGAATAATTGCTTTACGTACTGGTTTCATTATAATACTCTCTTTCTATATTCAAAGTTTAGAAATAATAGACCGACATTAGTCTTCTGATTTTAGCGGTCGTCCCATCAAATCAGAAATAGCTTCGCGAATAGGTTTATTTTCATACAAGACTTGATAAATAGCAACGGTAATTGGCATGTCTACTTTGTAATCCTGAGCAAAGTCGTATACAGCTTTTGTTGTATTGACACCTTCAATGACCATACCCATGTCACTTTCAACCTGCTCTAAAGTCTTTCCTTGTCCTAATCCTAGACCTGCACGATAATTTCTAGAATTCGGTGACATACCCGTCACAATAAGATCACCGATACCAGCTAACTCGTACAATGTCTTTTCTTTCGCTCCCATGGCTAAACCTAAAGCACGCATCTCTACCAAACTTCTAGTTAGTAAAGCTGCTTGTGCATTGGCACCATAGCCTAAGCCAATTAATGCACCTGAACCAATAGCTACTATATTTTTTAATGCCGCAAATAACTCTGAACCTAATAAATCATCATTTGTATATGCTCGGAATGTATTATTGGATAAAACTTTTTGCAGCAAGCGCGCTGCTGATTCATCAGAACTAGCAATAGACACCGCTGTCAAATCATGTTTGATAACATCTTCAGCATGGGATGGTCCAGAGACCACAACCAAAGCTGAACGATATAACGCTGGCACTTCTTCTGCTAACATTTCTGAAATACGCTTATACGTGCCCTGTTCTAATCCTTTAGTTGCATGAGCTAAAATAACAGTATGGGATTGTTTCTTTAAAACTTCACCCAGCTGTTTAGCCACTTCACGGACTGCTTTTGTTGGTACAACACTCAAAACAATCTCGACATCCGAAACTGCTAAAGCCATATTACTAGTTGCCATAAGTTTATCGATCAATTTAGCTTGGGGTAAATACTTTGTATTTGTATGCTGTGTGTTTATCTCTTCTGCTTGATCCGTATTATGTGTCCACAAACGTACATCATGTCCATTTTCTGCAGCAGTATTAGCTAACGCAGTCCCCCATGAGCCAGCACCCAGCACTGCTATTTTAGTCATTTTTATTCTCCAAATCTATCTTCTCATTTTTAACCATCTCTGCGGTCATACGTTCTTCCAACGTTTTTAATGCATCAATTCCCATATTGGCAGTCCTAAACTTAACTGCGGCGGCATCAATTACACTTGCCGTGTTACGACCAGGTGTTACTGGCACAATCATACGCTTAATTTTAACACCTAAGATTTCCAAGGTATCATTATCATTCCCTAGTCGATCAAAATTGGCTTCACCGATTTTGCCACTAGAAAGATGAATATTAAGTGCAATCGTTGCATGAGAACGCACAGAAACAGCACCGTAAACTTGCTGCACGTCAATGATTCCAACCCCACGAACTTCCATCATATTGCGCAAAACTGCGCTGGGTTCGCCAATTAAACGTTCTTCGTCCTCTTGATAAATATCAACACGATCATCAGCAACTAAACGTGCTTTGTCTTGCTGAATTAATTCTAAGGCAGCTTCAGTTTTACCAATACCTGCATCACCAGTAATTAGCACACCTAAGCCATGAACATCAATCAAAACACCATGTACATTTTCTCTAGGTGCTAACTGTCCACCTAAATAATAGGTCATATTTGATAAGATACGTGACGATGTTAAAGTAGACGTTAAAATAGGAATATGTGCTTCTTTTGCCGCTTGTTTTAATTCTTCGCTAATTTCTAATCCTGTTGACACCACAAATGCTGGTGTCTTTTGGTCAGCCATTCGTCGATAAACCATCAGTAACTCATCATGATCCATACGCTCTGAAAACGATGTTTCCGTAATACCTAATAATTGCACACGTTCTGGTGCATAGTAATTAAAATATCCTGTCATTTCAAGACCGGGGCGAGAAATATCTGCGGTTGTAATTGGCCTTTCTAGATATTCTTTACCAGATATAATCTCTAAACGTGTGTTCTCGATTAATTGTTTTACTGTCACTGAATTTTTTGCCATTTTACTTTCTTTCTGTATATATACGTATATTAGGTGTCAATAAAGCATTCACAATAGACAAAATAATAGCTGTGAATATTGCCCAGCCAAAACTAGAAAACTCGAAACCTTGAATAAAACCTGCTGTTATTTCAAGCATAATGGCATCTACAATAATTGTAAATAAACCAAATGTGATCAAAGTTAACGGTAAGGTTAAAATAATTAAAATTGGTTTAATAATGGTATTTAGAATGGATAAGACTAGTGCAGATCCAAGTGCAACTAGCCAATTGTCAACGCGTAACGCATCATAAAACAAAGATGATAAAATCAAGAAAACTAGCATCGTTGTTGCTAATCTTGCAATGAATCGCATTGTTTCCTCCTTGGATGGTTATGTAAGCGCTTAATGTGTTGTTATCATGCACTTATGAATCTGACTAATATCTATATTATACCAAAATTTAGACACTATGAGAAATAAAAACAACTAAACAATATTTGTTTAGCTGTTTTTACAAGAATTAACTACCGATTAAATAAAATAATTATAACCAGGGTTTAATTCAATAATTTTACCTGTACGTTTATAAACAATCCATTCTGCAATGTCAGTTGTGTAATCACCAATACGCTTAAGATATCCAGCAATAACTAAATAGTCTGCAGCTGAATCAACTAATTCTGCATCCTCTTTCATTCCCTCCAAAGCATCAGAACGTACTTTAGCTGCCCGCTTTGATAACGATTGGTTTTCATCAGCAATAGTCTGAGCACCATGAGCATCATTTTTAATATAATAATCCATGACTTCAGCAACCATTTTCGCAACTTGTTCGCCCATTTTACCAAGCTCTTGTTCAACCCCAGAAATATGTTTCGTACCTTTTACTCGTATAGTTGAGTTGGCAATGTTACGTGCTTGATCTCCCATACGTTCTAAAACAGATACAGCTTTTAAGATGGTGACAATTTCTCGTAAATCTGTTGTCACTGGTTGATAGAGTGCTATCATTTCAAATGTTTTCTTTTCAATTGCTGCTTCACGTTCATTGATTTGGTGATCATTTTCTAAGATGTCTCTGGCACCTTCGCGATCATGATCCACAAATGACTGCACAGACCTTTGAATCGTCTGGGCAACGAGCATGCCCATTTCTGTAAATGAATTATCTAAATCTGCTAATTCTTCATCAAATAATCGTCGCATGTTCTTTCTCCTTTTTCTGTTAACGTATGCATCATCTGTTAGTATTCTTCATAATTAACCGAATCGACCACTCACATAATCTTGTGTTTCCTGCTTTGTTGGATTTAAAAAAATATGCTTTGTCGCATCAACCTCAACCAAATCACCACTCAAAAAGAAGGCTGTTCGATCTGAAATACGTGAGGCTTGGGACATAGAGTGTGTCACAATTATCATCGCATAATCGTCACGTAAATTCAACAATGTTTCTTCGATATTGTGACTAGAAACTGGATCAAGGGCAGATGTTGGCTCATCTAGTAATAATAGTTCTGGCGCTGTGGCCAAAACACGGGCAAGTGAAACACGCTGTTGCTGCCCACCTGACAATCCTAATGCTGATTTATGTAAATCATCTTTTACTTCATCCCAAACCGATGCCTGTTTTAATGAGCGTTCAACCGCCTCGTCAAGCACAGCCTTCTCTTTCACACCGGCTAATTTCAATCCGAAAATAACATTTTCATAAATTGAAAACGGAAAAGGATTGGGCTGTTGAAATACCATGCCAATACGTTTACGTAAATCTACCGTATCTGTCGTTGGTGCATAGATATCTTGCCCATTAAAATTAAATGAACCCGTCACTGTGACATTGTCTTCCAAATCATGCATACGGTTTAACGCACGCAGGTAAGTTGACTTACCAGAGCCTGAGGGACCAATAAGTGCGGTAATTCCTTTTTCTGGAAAATCTAAATTAATCCCATGTAGCGCTTCTGCGTGACCATACCACAACTTGACATCACGCGTTTCTAGTATATTTTTGTGATTATTATCTGTCATCCGAAATTCCCCGAAATATAATCATTAGTAAGTGCAACTTTAGGTCGTGTGAAAATTTTACGCGTTAAATCATACTCAATCACTTTACCCATATGGAAGAATGCCGTATAGTCACTAATTCGTGCAGCCTGTTGCATATTGTGCGTCACTACAATGATAGTATATTGCTTTTTTAATTCAAGCAACGTATCTTCTACCTGAGCTGATGATATTGGATCAAGCGCACTCGATGGTTCGTCCAATAACAAGATGTCTGGTTTTAACGCCAATGCACGGGCAATTACTAAGCGTTGCGCTTGCCCACCTGACAATGCAAGGGCTGATTTATTCAAATCATCTTTTACTTGATCCCATAAAGCAGCTTGTTTTAAACTCGTTTCAACAATTTCATCAAGTGCTTCTTTTGTATAGTGATCTCGTTGTGTCAACGCAAACGTAATATTATTATAAATTGACTTGGCAAATGGATTAGGTCGCTGGAATACCATCCCAATGTGACGGCGCATCTCATAAACATCAATTGCCTTGGTGTTAATATCCACCCCACGATACATAATATTCCCTTTGACTGTTGCCACACCATCATTCATACGGTTTAACGACCGCAAGAAAGTTGATTTTCCTGAACCAGAGGCACCAATCAAGCTTGTGATCTTATACCGTTCAAATGATAAATCCCCTTCACTGAGGGCTAAATTGTCGCCATAATAAACTTGTAAATCTTTTGTTGATAAAGCAATTTCATGCTTTTTTGATTGCATATCATAGATATAACGCTCTGGGGCGTCATCAGTGATAAACTCACTAACTGGTTTTAACTCCATAAGGCTTGCCACACTTTCTTCATCACTCATTTAGCAAATGTTAAGTATTTACTATTTCATATTCAATCAATTCAGATTTCTAAAAATTAAGCACTTGTTAATTTCTTATGCAGTTTTGCGCCAAGTTTACGCGCACTGAAATTAAACAAAAGTACAACTATAATCAAAACAGCTGAAGCGCCAGCAGATACAGCAGATACATCTGGCATAATGCCTTCAGAATTAATTTTCCAAATATGAACAGCTAAAGTTTCAGCTGGACGCATTGGGCTTAGCGGACTAGATATATTGAATGGATTCCAGTCTGAAAAATTAAGTGCTGGTGCTGATTGACCAGCTGTATAAATTAAGGCAGCGGCTTCTCCAAATACGCGACCAGCAGATAAAACAACTCCTGTTATAATTGAAGGCACTGCTGCTGGTAAAATAACATGAATAACCGTTTCCCATCTTGATAAACCAAGTGCAGATCCAGCTTCACGTTGTAAATTAGGGATTTGCGCTAAACTTGTCTCAATTGATCGTGTGAGTAGCGGTAAGTTAAATAAAGTCAATGCAATGGCACCAGATAAAATTGAAAAACCTAAATGTAGCTTAACAACAAACAACAGAAAACCAAACAACCCCACAACAACTGATGGTAAAGAACTCAAAATTTCAATTGCTGTACGCACAATTGTTGTAATCGGTCCTTTTTTAGCGTACTCGTTCAAGTAAATTGCGGCACCCAAAGCAATTGGAAAACTAATCAACATAGCTAAAATAAGTAAATAAAACGAATTAAATAACTGTATACCAATACCACCACCTGCTTCGAAGGCTTTAGCAGGCGTGGTTAAAAAATGCCACGATAGATGAGGTAATCCACGTACTAAAATGAAAGACAACATGGCAATTAAGATCAAAGCGACTGTACCAGAAATAGCATAAATCACACCAGTTGCTAGTTTATCAGCAGTTTTTGCATTCATTATTTCATTTCTCCTTTACGACCAATGGCACGTACAATCAAATTAAAGATTAATGACATCAACAATAAGATCATAGCCAATGTCCACAAAACGTCATTTTGCAAAGAGCCCATGACAGTATTACCAATACCCATAGTTAATACTGATGTTAATGTTGATGCCGGTGAAATCAAATCATTTGGCATCAAAGCTGCATTACCGATAACCATCTGTACAGCTAGTGCTTCACCAAAGGCACGTGCCATGCCAAACACAATAGCTGTCAGTATACCTGGTGTTGCTGCTCTCAGCACTACTTTGTAAATCATTTGCCAACGAGTTGCGCCAATAGCTAGCGCAGATTCTCGATAATGGCGCGGCACAGACTTCAATGTATCAACAGTCATCGAAGTAATTGTTGGTAAAATCATAACAAACAAAACAATCGTACCTGATAAAATACCAAATCCAGAACCACCAAATAAATGACGAATGAACGGTACAACAACTGTCAAGCCAATGAATCCATAAACAACTGACGGAATACCAACTAATAATTCAATCACTGGTTGCATCAATTTGGCACCTTTTTTTTGGGCAATTTCAGTCATAAACAATGACGTACCAATAGCAAATGGTGTTGCAACAATGGCAGCTAAAAAAGTAACCAAAAATGACCCTAATATCATTGGCAGTGCACCAATGTATGGTTGTTTTGTTTGTGGATTAACAACGGACGGATTCCATGTTGTGCCAAATAAAAAATCTTTAACACTCACACCATCACGAACAAAGGTTGATAAACCTCTGCTCATAACAAAAGCAAAAATTGAGACAACAACAATGACAATCAAGGCTAAAGCAGCTAAACTAATAGCTCGTCCCATCGAATCTTTTTTTGTTGATTCAGATTTTTGCATCAACTTTTTTGTAATATTATCCATTTTTTCTCCAAAATGTTTAAGTCATTAAACTCTATTTTATATTCTATAAAATATGGCATAGCCATAGATAAGTTTATTAAGTATGCAATGACTTATTTTTTGACAAGCTCACCAGTGGCACTACGTTCGACATTCATATCATGAATGGAAATATAGCCCAACTTTGGAACTAATGTACGTTGAATATTATCAGAGGTTAGATATGCTAAAAATTTTGCAACGTGTCGAGTAGGTTGACCCTTTGTGTAAATATGCTCATATGACCAAATACCATATTGACCATTAGCAACATTTTTGTTATTTGGTTCAACACCATTCACAGAAGGTACTAGTACGCTTTTGTCGATATAACCAAAAGCAGCATATGAGATAGCTCCTGGTGTCGTGGACACAATTGAACGTACCATTCCTGATGAATCTTGTTCTTGTGCTTCAGTACTCTTAGCACCTTGTAGTCCCCATTTTTCAAAAGTAGCCCTTGTACCAGAACCAGTTGCACGATTGATAATCACAATATTTTGATTTCTCCCGCCAACTTGATTCCAATTAGTTACTTTCCCAGTAAAAATTGATTTTAACTGTGCTGTGGTCAAATTTTTGACACCATTATCTTTGTTTAGCAATGGTGTAATTCCTACAACAGCTACGCGATGATCAACTAAAGACTTAGCATCAATACCTTCTTTTTCCTCCGCGAAAACATCAGAATTACCAAGATCAACAGCGCCTTGCGATACTTGGCTCAATCCTGTACCGGTACCGCCACCTTGCACATTAACAAATGTGCCGACATTAGTTTTAGCGTATTCCTCACCAGCTGCTTCAACAAATGGTTGAAGTGCTGTAGAGCCAACAGCAGTAATTGATGTACCACTTGACCCCTGATCACGTGTTGCATAAGCGGTTCCAAGCGCCGCAACAATACCCACCGCAACAACTGTAGCTACAATTGTTGCGCGATGCGATTTCGACATTATGATGCCTCCCAAGATTAAACTACTACCCTTTTATTATCTTAAAGTTATGTAAATGTAAAAGCATGGTTTTGTAAAGGTTGTGTAAAGACTATTTTTATAGCGGTAATTTGATAACTATCGTTGTCCCCACAGCTACTTGAGAGTTAACATTGATTTCACCGTGGTGTTTCGAAACAAGTTCATTGACAATTGCTAAACCTAACCCAGTACCACTAGCGATATGCCTTTGTCGTGATTCATCACCACGATAAAAGCGTTCAAAAATACGCGACTGTTGCTGCTTTGGAATGCCAATACCTGTATCCTTAACTTCCAATTGCCAATAACTATCATGTTGGTACGCTGAAACCGTAACACTACCATTTAACACATTATATTTAATGGCATTCCCGATCAAGTTCTGCAAAATCGTTTGCAAATCATGTTTGAAACCATAAATCGTAAAGTCCTGTGGTACATTATTTATAAAGGTCACGTTCTTAGAGGCAGCTATAGTTTTCATATGTTGCCATTGGTCTGTGACAATAGTATGAACAGCTAATGATACCTGCTTATCATCGCTATTCTGGTATGATCGTGATATGGATAAAATATCATTAACTAACAATGCTAACCGGCTGGTTTCATCGGCCACAATTTTTAAAAACTGTGCACGTACCGTCGGATCCTCACCTGCCTTACCCTGCAAGGTCTCTACAAACCCAGTAATAGCTGTCAATGGTGTTTTCAATTCATGAGAAGCATTTGCCAAAAAGTCTGATTGCATACGCTCGATTTGTAAAACTGAGGTAAGATCATATAAAATCACCATCACCTCGGCATATTGTGAATCATTTTTGTGATAAAGTGTACTTGCTTCAAATTGTTTAGTTTCACCATTAATTTGTAAATTTAAAACAGACCGTTGATTCTTTTGTGCATTGAATGTCTGATTAATTAATTCTGACAAAGTAAATTGCTGTATGACTAAACTTTCTGTAACTGGCGTTTGGCGTAATTCAACACCTAATAAGTCTGCTGCCGTTTGATTAAATACATCAACAACGTGTTGACGGTTAACATTAATCACACCAACCGGTAGACTCGCTAGTAATGATTGATAATTATTAATATCACGTCTAGCTGAGAGTTGTTCGTCGCGAATATAACTTTGCAGTGCATTGAACTGTCGAATAACATCATAGTAGGGTAGATTGGGTTCGGTCAATACGATACGTGGTGAATCCCCTTTAATCGTTAAAGCCATTCGCTGTTGCATCACTCTTAATTCTTTTTTTTGATAATACACCCATAAATCAGCTACCCAAACAACACCCGTAGTGCTAATCAATATCATAAAAAAAAGTGCAAGTAACTGTTGACCACTAAATAACATGACATGATTAACTAATACTAAACAAACAATATTTATTACTAAAAACGATATAAATTTAAGTATCACTGTTTTCATAACATTACTCCAATACATCTATCATAACAAAAAAGCCGTCTAAATCGACGGCTTTAGTCCTAATTAAGGTTACTTTTCACTCACATTGCCCTTAGCATCACGTGTCACTTGCATATCAGTTAAACCGATATAACCTAACTTGGGCACAATTGATTTTTGAACTTCTTTTGTCATAAAATAATTCAAGAATTCTTTGGTTGCACCTTTGGGTTCTCCTTTAGTATACATATGTTCATAGGCCCATATTGGCCAAGTGTTATCTTCAACATTTTTCTTTTCTGGTAGTACCTTATCAATATTCAACGCCTTGATACCTGAGGTATCAAGATAAGCAAAAGCCAGATATGAGATTGATCCCGGTGTTGTAGCAATAATTTTTTGAACCGTGCCATTTGAATCTTGTTCGGTAGCCTGGACGGCTTTTTGATTGTCTAGAATATTCTTCTCAAAGACTGCACGCGTTCCTGAACCAGTAGCACGATTAACTACCACAATTTTTTGATCTTTACCGCCGACTTTTTGCCAGTTCGTAATTTTACCCGTAAATATATCACGTAGTTGAGCTTTCGTCAGGTTTGATACTTGTACATCAGAATTAACAACAGGTGCAATACCAACAACCGCAACCTTATGATCCATCAATTTAGAAGCATCTACACCTTCTTTTTCTTCAGCAAAAACATCAGAATTACCAATTTGAGCTGAACCATCAGATACTTGACTTAATCCAGCACCTGATCCACCACCCTGTACGGTAATTGTGACTCCTGGATTCTTATCTTGAAAAGATTTACTAACTTGCTCAGCCAATGGTTGTAACGCAGTAGATCCTAGTGCCAACACTTTCCCACCGACACTCGCACCACTAGACGTTGAATCACCTGCTTTTTTAGCATTTTGGTTTGCACCAGAACTAGTATACAATATCATTCCTGCCGCAATCACAACAAGACCGCCAATAATGCCAACAACTTTTTTGTTCATAACGCATTCTCCCTTTTTATATCGCAGAAGTCTATATGATGTAAACAAGGTTTGTAGTAGCAGTTCTTGGTAACCGTTCCTTGTTTACAATTTATATACTACACACGCTATGTAAGAGAAAGCTTCATAAAACGGTCACTATTGTGTAAATAGATGTAAATGTGTCTTTACAAATCTACACAACCATCGTATAGCCAAAGCCACGTACAGTTTTGAGTAACTTTGGTGTCTTTGGATTACGCTCAATCTTTTCCCGTAAATTACTGATATGCATGTCAACCATGCGGCTTTCACCAGTGAATTCATAACCCCATACTGCTGTCAAAATTGTCTCACGATCAATCACACGTCCTAGCCGTTGGGCAAAATACAATAATAACTCATATTCTCGAGGTGTCAAAGTTAAGATCACACCATCTTTAGTCACTACTTTTTTACTATCATCAATCGTTAAATTTTGAATCTCAATCACATCAAGCTGTGTCGCATTCTGCTGTTTTGTTTGCTGCGAACGGCGTAACACGGCTTTTAGTCGGGCAATAACTTCACGTGGACTAAAAGGTTTGGTAATATAATCATCTGCACCTAATTCTAAACCAAAAATACGATCAAATTCATCACCCTTAGCTGTAATCAGAATTACTGGTGTGCTAATTTTATCTTGCCGTAAATTTTTTAATACTGTCATGCCATCCATCACTGGTAGCATCAAATCTAATAGAATAGCATCAAATGCCTGTTTAGAAGCAAGTTCGTAGGCTTGATCACCTGTTTCGGCTAAAGTGACGTCAAATCCATTTTGCTCTAGATTATACTTTAACAACGTTGCAATCGCTAATTCATCATCCACCACTAAAATACTTGTCATGACATGTATACACTTTAACGTATTAAAGTGCCATCCTCCATTTGTTTTCTTAATTGCATTGTAACAAAAAAAGGAGAAATGCCCTAGCACTTCTCCTTACCTTTACAGGATTTATACAATTGGTTCGTCAGTCAAATCATCATTATTCCCCAAATCCAATGTATCTGGTTCATCCACTGATTCTTCTGTTTCTGGTGCGACTTCAGTTGTACTACCATCACCGATACCAAAAATATCACGTACTTTAGCATAAATTTCTTGACGCATCTCGGCATTTTCAGGACTATCCAAAAATTCCTTCGCCTTTTCACGTCCTTGCCCTATTTTGACATCATCATAATAGTAGAATGCCCCAGCTTTACGGATAATTTCTGTATCAGCACCTAAATCAAGAATTTCCCCAGTTTGTGAAATTCCTTTTCCGTACATAATATCGACTTCAGCAACTTTAAATGGTGGTGCTACCTTATTTTTAACAACTTTGACCTTAGTTAAGTTTCCTGTAACATCTGTACCATCTTTAATTTGTGTTGATCGACGTACTTCTAAACGAATCGTTGAATAAAACTTTAGCGCACGACCACCAGGTGTTGTTTCAGGATTACCAAACATCACCCCAATCTTTTCACGGATTTGGTTAATAAAGATAGCAATCGTTCCTGTACGATTTAATGTACCGGCTAATTTACGTAACGCTTGACTCATTAAACGAGCTTGTAATCCGACATGGGCATCACCCATCTCGCCTTCAATTTCAGCCCTAGGCACCAATGCTGCAACTGAATCAATAACGATAATATCAACTGCTCCAGATTGTACCAAAGCATCGGCAATTTCCAATCCTTGTTCACCAGTATCTGGCTGTGATAACAATAATTCATCTTTATGAATGCCCAATGCTTCAGCATATTTAACATCTAAAGCGTTTTCAGCATCAATATACGCTGCTGTGCCACCAGCTTTTTGTACTTCAGCGACAGCATGCAATGCCAGTGTCGTTTTACCTGATGATTCTGGTCCATATATCTCAATAATACGACCCTTTGGATAACCACCAACACCAAGTGCAACATCTAATTTAACTGATCCTGATGGGTAAGTGTCCACTTGCGTTGTTGCGTTTTCACCCAACAACATCACAGACCCTTTCCCAAAGTTTTTTTCGATTTTCTTCAGTGCCTCATCAAGTGCTGCTTTGCGACCCTTAGCTTGGTTTTCTTTGTCTTCTTTTTTAGTCGTTTTTTTCGTTACCATTTGCGGCTAACTCCTTTTATCTTACTCAATCAGTTTACCTGTTTCTACTATAAAAAGCAAGCATTTATCGAACAATTGTTCGCACTACTTGCTCTCTGTATAGATGATACGAAAAATCAACGCAAGACACTTTTACATCCCATCAGAAAAAACATCGCGATTCTTCCAAAAATAATCAAGACCTGAATAAACAGTAAAAATAACAGCAATCCAAATTAAAATATGACCAATTGGCAAATGAATAGCAGCAAATGGCATATCTTTTAAGTACAAGAAAAAGATAGCAAACATTTGTGAAAATGTTTTAATTTTACCAGGCATTTGTGCTGCAAGTACTTTACCATTATTTTCAACAATAAGTGTACGAAGACCAGTAACGGCTAATTCTCGAATAATAATTACTGCAGTCATCCAAGCAGATACAACGTTAAAGCTGGTTAGAAAAATTAAGGCAGTCATCACTAACAGCTTATCTGCTAAAGGATCTGCAAATTTACCAAAATTAGTCACTAAATGTTGGCGCCGAGCAATTTGCCCGTCTAAAAAATCAGTAATTGAAGCAATGGCAAATACAATCGCCGCTATAATCCAATTCACAGGAATTGCCTCACCAGAAAAAAGGAGTGTAGCCCAATTATGTGGTACAGATAATACTAAAATAAAAACGGGTATTAAAACGATACGAAAAACTGTTAATTTATTAGGTAGATTCATTCTTTTTTTCTCACTTATCTAAGTTAAAAAGCACATTCCAAAACGGGGTTGCCGTGTCAAGTACGGTGACCTTTTGCCCATCAAATGTCATTGTTGCATTAACCACATTGGTAAATTGAACATTGACTGCTTCACTATCTGCCGGAATACTAATTGTTTGATCAGTTGTAACATTTTCATCTAATAAGACATTTGCGCCAACACTAACCTTAACATTAGTCCCTGTACCTCTTGCTGTAATTTTAACAGTGTGTTTTTTGCTTTCTTGACCTGATAGATTATAAATTGTAGTTTGTAATGCTGCATTTTGTTCTGGGGTTCCTAAATCTAATTTAGTGGCTGCCTTCTTCGCTGGTTTACGAGATGATGATGCACTAGAGGAGGATTCGCGTGCAGAAGACGAACTTGGCACAGTCGACGTCGATACTGATACATTGTCAGTATCGTTACTCGAATTTTGACTACCAATACCTATGTGCGTTAAAACAAACCAAATCATGATCAATACCACAACGACTAAAATGCCTAGCCAAATTGTGGGCATCATACCTGATATTCGCGACTTCGCGGTTTGACGATGATCAATTCCTGCACGCACAATCCCATCATTATCACGATGCGCACGACTCAAATCATGACTTCGAGAAATAGATTCAGGTGCTACTTCACCAAGTAAATCTTCGGGATTCAAACCTACAGCTAGTGCATATTGACGAATAAAGGCACGCACGTAAAAATCTCCCGGCAAAATGCTGAGATTATTATTTTCAATAGCATCCAGATAACGTACTTGTATTTTAGTCGTTGCTTGGATATCATCTAATGTTAAATTTTGATTCAGCCGAGCAGCTTTTAGCTGTTCCCCAATTTGATTTATTAAAGTTTCGTTCATGATTTTCCTATTATTATTTTTTCAAAATAAAACGTTTTAAAGTCGCATTTTGGTATATTTTTTTAGCGCTCTCTAATATATCATTATACGTTAACTCTTGTAATAACATCACTTTATCAAACAAATTCGTACCAAATAATGTATCATCCCCACGTAAAGCAATACTTTCTAGAGAATTAAGACGTTGAATACCTTCTCCCAATGTCGCGCGACGTAAGGCTTCAAATGTCTCTTCTTGGCGTGACAATACATCTTCATAGCTAGCCATTTGATTTGAAATTGCTTTCGTTAATAGCTCATACTCAGTTGTTTCAGAGAAAAAACTAACAAATTGATAACCATGAAGTAAATCAAAAGAGGTTGTAAATTCCGTATCAATGATACCTTTATTATACAGGTTTTGGTACCAGTCTGTCTGCTCTCCAAATAACATATCAGCTAGAATGTCAGTTGCTAAAATGAACTTCGTGGCTTCTGAACCAGTTAATTGCGTACCTTCTAACCGAATACCTAAAGCAATCTTGGGTCGAGATACATCAAATGATTGAATGACTTCTTTTTTTCTAGACACAGTAATTGGCGCTTCAAAACGTGTCACGGCAACATTTTCAAATTGTTTACTCTCTTGATTAGCCCGAATGACTGACAATGCCTCAACTGGGTCAAAACAACCAACTAATTGTAAAGTCAACTGATTTGGTTGATAAAATGCTCGATGAATACTATAAAGCAGTTGGGGCGTGATTTTTGAAATTGATTGCTTCGTACCAGCAATATCCTCAGCCAACGGCGAATCAGGATACAATAGTTGCAACAAACCCATATACACTGCCCAATTCGCATCATCATCATACATTTGAATTTCTTGACCAATAATCCCTTGCTCTTTAGCAATTGTTTGGTCACTAAAATACGGTGTCTGCACAAAATCTAATAAATGTGTCACAGCTAATTTCAAATTTTGTGTTGTCGAGAACAAATAACTCGTCTGGAAAGCATTAGTAAATGCATTCGCATCTGCTCCCAACTCGCCAAAACGTGTAAAAGCATCACTATGCTCTTTTTCAAAAAGTTTATGCTCTAAAAAATGTGCCGTACCAGCAGGTACCGTGATGGGTGCTTCGTCATTAATTTGAAATTGACGATCCAAGGAGCCAAATGGCGTAGTAATAACAGCAAATGTTTTGTGATAATTTCGTTTTGGTATCATGATCACTTTCAACCCATTAGCTAGTGTTTCAGTAATCACTTTTTCTTTAAATTGTTTATAATTTTTTTCTATCATATTAACCTTTGGGCAGCAATATAAACCGGCTTTGCAGCGTTAATTGTTGAGCGAGTTCAG
Organism: Leuconostoc carnosum; assembly: GCF_007954525.1. Taxonomy (NCBI): domain Bacteria; kingdom Bacillati; phylum Bacillota; class Bacilli; order Lactobacillales; family Lactobacillaceae; genus Leuconostoc; species Leuconostoc carnosum. The sequence continues at coordinate 502,710 of NZ_CP042374.1, forward strand.
CAACTTGAACAGGTGTAACAGCAGAAACCTCAGCTACCCATTGTGCTACTGGGGTTTCACGTTGTGTTAGCAAACGTGAAAATACAAGTTCAATTTCACTTGCTGGTGAGTCTTGTTGGCTGAGATAATCATTAATCAGACTCGTTTTAATCGCTGCTAATGTTTCTTCACTAAAATTGCCATTTTGAATATCTGCAATTTGTTCTGCAATCATGCTTTCTGTTTGAGCAATTTTAGCTTTATCCAATCCAGCAGCTACCGTAATAAAACCAGTATCATTTTGCCAGCGTGAATAAATACTATAAGCCAATGACTCTTTCTCACGTACGTTGGTAAATAACTTTGATAAGGGTGAGCCACCGAACAAGGTATTGAAAACCAAGGCGACAAAACGTCTAGGATCGTCAGGTGATAAGTTCAAGTGATAACCTAAAGTTAAAATGGCTTGGTTAATATCTGGTTGTTTTTCAGATAATTCATCCACTGAAGTATGAACCGGTTGCCGATAAAATGGCTTCAATTGACGTGGTTCACGTTGCTTAAGCGGCCAATATTCTAACTCTGACAATACTTGCATTTCATCAATATCGCCGAAAACGATAATGTTCATTGTATCATGGTTAATCATATCCTGATATGCATCGTATACATCGCTAGCAGTTAATTTCGCAACATCTGCTACAACACCTGATGATAATACCCGCATCTCAGGCGTGGTATAAGTTAACTGACGCAGCTTAGTCACAGCGTAGCGTCGCTTATCATCCATTAAACTTGACAATTCATTAACCAAACTCTGTCGCTCTTTTTCAAAAGTTTCTTGATCAAATTGTGCCCCATCAGCTAATGGATTGAAAATCATTTCTCTTAAAAATGAAAAAGCATCATGGAGTAAATACGATGTATTTTCAAGATAAACCGGTGCAGGTAACTGCATACTATATCTCACATGATGTGTTTGTCCAAAGCGCATAACATCAGTTTCATACTGTGCACCATATAAATCAATCGTCTTTTGCGCAACAGCTTGTTGATTTCGATAAATTTTAGAGCTCACTGCAGTTAAATAAGATAATAAAGAACGCGAAGATACACTATCTGTCTGCAACGGCGCTGCAAAATCAACTGCAATGTGCAATGTTTTAAATTGTGTTGTTGGCAGAACGACAAGGTTCACGCCAGATTTAAGTTGTATTTTTTTCATAAAATTGGTGAGAATAGACGACTAAATTTTTGTAAACAAGTCATCCAAAATGATTGCCTTTCGAAATCTTCAATTGTTAATAATGTAGCGTGTTGCATATCGTTCTCAAATAAATTTTCTAATTGTACAGCAATATCTGGGTCATAAATAAATGCATTTGCTTCAAAATTCAAAGCAAATGAGCGAATATCCATGTTAGCTGAACCAACGGTACTAATTTCATGGTCAATTATGACAACTTTACTATGTAAAAATCCACCATCATATCGATAAACTTCCGCTCCGAGTTCGATTAATTCTCTAGCATAATATTGTGTTGCTCGATAGACAAGCGGATGATCCGGTTTGTTTGGGATTGCTAGTCTGACGCGTACACCTGACATAATAGCCATTTGTAAGGTTTCTAGAATAGCTGCATCTGGTATGAAGTATGGTGTTTCAATTGTAATTTCTTCGCGTGCAGAAGCGAACATGCGCATAAAACCTTGTTTAATTTGCTTTAAATCATTATCAGGTCCACTTGAAACAATTTGAACCATTGCACGACCAGGTAATTCTGTAATTTCTGGAAAATAATCAACTGTTTGAGTGAGTAATTCTTGAGCTGGTGCAGTAGCATTCCAATCCATTAAAAAACGGCTCTGTAATGATAGTACGGCGTCACCGTGAATCCGAATATGTGTATCACGCCAATGACCAAATTTTTTAAACTTGCTTAAATATTGGTCTCCAACGTTGAAACCACCAATATAACCCACATTACCATCAATAATAGCTATTTTACGGTGATTTCGAAAGTTAAATCGTATAGTCAATAATTGAAAATGGCGCATTAAAAATGGTTCTGCCACACCACCAGCATCACGTAATCTTTTATACATGTCATGATGTTGACCACGCGAGCCATATTGATCAAAAATCACACGTACTTCAACACCTTGACCAGCTTTTTGTGTTAATAAATCAACGAGTTGATTGCCAATCTCATCATCATAAATTGTAAAATATTCTAAATGGATGTGGCTAGTAGCTTTTTTAATGTCGTCAAATAGTGCTGCAAATTTATCTTTACCATTACTGTAAATATTAATTTCATTACCACGTGTTAGGACTGCATCATCTGATGTTAGAAATAAATTCACTAGTTCAGATGCTGAATCAGGAATTGGTAATAACTGTTCAATTGCTTCTAATTGCTGACGCTGATTTTCTGCAATTTGTTCTAACCCACGTTGTTCTTGTGTGCGTAAACGAAAGATTTTTTTATTAGATATGCGGCTACCCACCAGAAAGAAAATAAAGAAGCCTACAACAGGCATCAATATTAACACTAACAACCATGCCCAAATTGTTGCAATATCACGTTTTTGACTGAAAACAGCAATTATAGCAACAGCTGTATTACCTAACAAAATAAGCCATAAAACGATTAGAACGGAATTTTCTAGCATGTCACTCCCTATCTACTATTTTCATAATACTACTAGTTTACCATTTTTTACATTATTTTATATCAAATAATCAATTATATAATTAAGCACAAAAAAGCAATTAGCATTGTCACCAGACAACCTTAATTGCTTATTAAAACGTATTCAATTACTTTGAAAACCACTTATCTTCTATCTCATTCATACGACCGTCAGCCTTAAATGCGGCCAATGTTTTGTTAACAGCACGACGCAATCCATTGTCCGATTTTCGGAAACCGACACCAGTTTGGTCAACCGGAAAGTCACCAACCGTTATTGTATAATTTTTTGGATTTGGCTGGTGGGCAACATAATACCTTGCATAGTCTTCATCAATTAATAAACCATCAATACGTCCAGCATTCAAATCATTAAACGCTTTATCAAACGTATCGTAACCAACGACTTTTTGGTCTTTTACATACTGCTTTAATACCTTTGGATACTTACTAAAGCCTTCATCACCACTTGATGCTGTTTGATCACCAAGAACTTTATCTTTCATATCAGTAAAATGATTAATATTATTCTTTTTGAGCGTTACAAGTACTTGTGTCGCATTGTGGTAAGTTTCAGAAAAAGCGACCTGCTTTTCTCGTGCAGCTGTCTTAGTATAGCCATTCCAAATGGCATCGATGTTTCCTGTGTTTAATTCTGTTTCTTTCATTGACCAATCAATTGGTTGCCATTTAACCGTGATACCCATTGTTTTAAATACCGCATTTGCTAAGTCAACATCAAATCCTATAAGTTTTCCATTTTTATCACGAAATCCCATCGGTACAAAGGTATCATCTAGACCAATTGTAATTTGTTTTGTCTTTTTAATACGATTCCACTCATCAACTTGAGATGTTGTTTGATTATTTTGTGATGTCTTCTTTGAATTTTCATTTAGTCCAATTGCAACCCAACCAATCAATGCAAAGAATATGAGAGCGACAATTGTATTAACTATAATTTTCTTTTTCTTTGTTACCATTAACGTTGTACCTCCGTTGCAAAATCAAACACGCGATCTGACACCATCTCTGCAAAAGTTTGATCGTGAGTGATAATGAGTTGTGTCACCCCTTGCCCTTTTAACGTTTGCACGATGTCACCGACTTGCTTGGTAGCCACTTCATCCAAACCACTGGTTGGTTCATCATAAGCTAATATTTGCGGATTCATAGCCAATGCACGGGCAATAGCCACGCGTTGTTTTTGTCCACCAGATAATTGATATGGATATAAATCAGCTTTGTCCAGCATACCTAAAGTCGTCAAAATATTGTTTGCTTGTTGCCGTGCTACAACTTTATCTGTTTTTCTAACATTAATGGGTGCTAGTGTAATATTTTCTATCACAGTATATTGCGGAAAAAGGTTAAAGTCTTGAAAAATCAAACCAACTTTAGCATCAAAGCGTGTGCCGTCTACTGGCAGCTCATCACCATTAAGCATAATATGACCAGAATTAGCTGTTTCTAACCCGGCTAAAATTTTAATTAAGGTTGTTTTACCAATACCTGATGGGCCAACAATGCTTAACACCTCGCCATCGTTAACCGTTAAATTCAAATCTCTAAAAATTGTATTCGTATCATATTTTTTGGTTAATTTTTTAATTTCTAACATAGCTTATCTCCAAATATTTAAACGTTTTTCGCTACGGCGCAATGCCACTGTGACAATTGCTGTCATGAGTAAATAAATCAAGCCAACCAACAAATATGGTAATAATGTCACATCACGACTCGCTGCAATGTTTCCCGCACGCAGAATATCTCCTAAGCCAATTACATAGACTAATGACGTATCTTTAACTAAATTAATCACTTCATTTCCAAACGATGGCACAATAATTTTAATCACCTGTGGCAGGATAATCTTGAAAAAAGTTTGAAATTTATTAAAACCAAGCACTTTTGCAGCATCATATTGTCCACGTGGCATTGACTGTAGTCCACCACGGAAAATTTCTGCTAAATAAGCGGCATAGTTAATAATAAAAGCAATCACTGCTGCTTCAAATCTTGGAAACGTGATGCCTATCATACCCAAACCATAATAAACGAAAATCAGCTGTAATAATAGTGGCGTTCCACGCATAATCCAAATATAGCCATTAATAATCCAACGAATCGTAAAATAAGGTGACTTCATGCCTAATGAAACAATAATTCCTAAGGGCACCGAGCCAATAATGGTTAGGAAAAATACACCTAGTGTCATTTTCAAGCCGGCTAATAAGCTTGGCAATATTTCCATCAAATAATTCATCTTTATCTCCTTCTAACTGACAACATTAATTTCATTTTTTTGATTAAAAAAATCCTCCTGCAAAATTAATTACAAGAGGACGCTTGAGCGTGATACCACCTCAGATTTTGATTTTGCTCACACAAAACCACTCTGTCAGTCTTTCCACCCAAAATAAGAAAACGCCCTCTAAATACAGTCGTATTTAGAGGGCGTTTTTCCGCGGTGCCACCTCTTGATTATATAACTATCACTAGTTACATCTCAGTCAGTCAAAAGACTGTATGCGGTAACGGGCATTCCCGATATGACCTACTCAATTCAATCACACACTCGCAGATGTGTTTCGTTTAATATAACCGTTTGCTCGCACTAACCACAAACTCTCTGAAGGATACATTAACCTACTCTTCTACTCAACGTTTTTTAATATATTTCTTATTATATTCTTTTCAAGTTATTTGTCAAGAACTATCTCAAAAATTGAAATAGCGACCAAACAGGATAATAACCGACTGCGGCAATCATTACGTTTAAAATAACCGTCGGCATCACTTCAAATAACATAAATGCCGTTAAACCAACACTTGATACACCTGTAATAAAACCTGCCACATAAGTGACCAACAGATAAACAATCAGACCAACTAAAAACATAAATAATCCACTTAATAGGCGCTCATCTAATACTTTATGAAGCTGCATCATGACAGCCACTGAACTAACAAATGCTAATGTATATGTCCCAAAAATACCAGTATAATACATATCAAACAGCACGCCAATTAAGATGACATATAACCAGAATGGCATATCTGTTTCAGCATCAAATTGTACAGCGTAAAATAACCATCCTAGGGTTAATACAGGTAGTATATGCCATGGAAACGCAGTAAATATACCACCCATTCCAGACATTAAACTACCATCAACAAATAATAAAAACAATAATACAATTGGATATACAACACGTAAGCGTGTTAACTGCCAAAATGCCATCTATTGCGCTCCAATCTCTGATACCGCAACAACAACTGTTGTAATATTACCTAAGTCTGCTGCTGGTTCAATATTGATTTGCTTAGATAGACCATAATCATCTTTCGTCACGCTAGTAACTGTTCCTACAAATATGCCTGCTGGAATGATGCCACCTAGACCCGAAGTTTTTACCAAATCACCCTTTTTAATTTTGTTATCAGAGGTAACTTGGCCCATGATCAACTGATTTTTTTCCCTATTAAAATTAGTCACAATACCATTAACATCGCCATCGTCACCTTTAATCGTAATAGCAAAACGATTAGCTTCTTCACTCGTATCAGAAATCAAAGCCACTTTAGCGTTCGTGGTATTTACTTCACTAATACGACCAATAATTCCTGCTCCAGCTAGCACTGGCATGCCTTTTTTCAGCCCAGAATTTAATCCTTTATTAATAACTAGCTGTGATTGCCATGTTGTTGGTGAACGACTAATCGTCACAGCAGAAACTGTTTTGTAATCAGTTAACGTTGCTTGTAACTTAAGTTGCTTTTTAAGTGACGCATTTTCTTCTTCAATAGTTTGCAAACGTACTTTGTTTTGCGCATACTCATCAATTTTTGATTTCAAATCACGATTTTCCGAAAAAGTATCCAATAAATTCCCGATACTATTAGCTGTTCGTCCAACAGCATTTGTCGGCATAGCAATCACTCGGCTTACGCCACCAGCTAAATCATTACCAAAGCGTTGTATAAATGGTGGTGTATTCGTTCTTTTCGCCCACCAGTTCGATCCCGCAATTAACCCTACAATCACAATGACGGCAATAATAATTGTTACAACGGTGCGTGATGAAAATATTTTACGCATTTTGTTGTCCCCTTGTTTTAAAAATAAAAGCGTAGCGCAAGCGCCACGCTAGTGTTCAATTAAGCTCATCTTATATTTAGTTTTGACGCATAACATCAATTGATTTTAGTGCTTCACCAGTACCAATTGCAACGGCATCTAATGGTTCATTAGCAATCAAAACAGGTACTTTAGTTGCTTCTTGAATAATTTTATCCATATCACGAAGTAATGCACCACCACCTGTTAAGACCATACCATGATCAATTACATCAGCAGCTAATTCTGGTTGTGTTGATTCCAACGTTTCTCTTATTGCAGCAACAATTTCTTGAACTGGTTCCTGAATAGCAGTTGCCACATCTTCGGCAGTCACATCAATTGTTTTTGGCAAACCAGTCAACAGGTCACGTCCGCGCACGGAAGCATTTGGCAAAGTTCTAGCTAATTCCAAAGAAGCAGCGCCAATCTCGACCTTCAATCGACTAGCAGTTGGTTCACCAATTGTCACATTGTACTTATTACGTACAAAATTAGCAATTGATTCATCTAGTTTATCACCAGCAATACGTATTGATCGACTAGACACAATACCACCCAATGAAATAGTGGCCACATCAGTCGTTCCACCACCCATATCAACAACCATTGATCCTGTTGGATCCATCACTGGTAGCCCTGCACCAACAGCTGCAGCAAAAGGTTCTTCAATCACATACGCATCGCGTGCACCTGCAACACGAGCCGCATCAATAACTGCACGACGTTCAACCGCTGTGACACCTGATGGTACACCAATTGTCACATATGGTTTTCCAATACGCCCACCAAGTGCTTTTTGTAGGTAGTATCGGATCATTGCTACTGTTGTATCATAGTCGGCAATCACACCGTCACGCATTGGACGAATTGCAGCAATACTAGCTGGTGTGCGACCCAACATATCTTTTGCTTCAGAACCAACGGCTACAACTTCGTTTGTCTCTGTATTACGTGCAACTACAGATGGTTCACGCAATACGATACCACGTCCCTCTATATATACATATGTACTGGCCGTACCAAGATCGATACCGACGTTACGTTGTCCAAATGAAAATGCCACAATGCTGCCCCTTTTATACTTAGAATGTAAAATATGCGCAATTTTATTTTATGTTTAACTGATAGTATTGTAGCATAGAAACACATTTTTTGACTAATTAATTTACACGAACATACTTGACTTGACCCTGCTTACCCGCTATACCACGAATACGATTCTGTGATGGAAATTCCCGCCAAACTTTTTGAAATTCCGGAAATGCCTCTGGCGTCATGTTAATCTCATCAATTTTACCATCACGCAAATCATTTAATAGTTGTTTATAATCCATAATACACCTCACTTCTAGTATACAATAATTAAAGTTAGCACTCAAACTATCAGAGTGCTAACTTTAATTGCAATTTAATGTTGAACTGTTATAATTAATACATAATATATAGAAAGGAAATGTTCTTGTAGTGTTAAATCACTCTAATATATCGATCTTCAACATGATTTAACCACTACAAAAACTACTGATAATTATGGCAGCACAAGACCCCTTTGGCTTTAACAATATTAATTTTGATGACATGATGCGCGCAATGAATGAACAAATGCAAGACGCACAAAATGGTGGTCAAAATACCACTGGACCACAGCAAAAAAATAACAAAAACAAAAATAATAAACGGCCAACATTTTTGGAAGAGTATGGTATTAACCTAACACAACAGGCGCGTGAAGGTAAGCTTGATCCAGTGATTGGACGTGATAAAGAAGTCGCACGGACAATTGAAATTCTTAATCGCCGCACCAAAAATAATCCTGTCTTAATCGGAGAACCTGGTGTTGGTAAAACAGCCGTTGTTGAAGGCTTGGCCCAAGCAATTGTTGCCAATAAAGTCCCAGAAAAGTTACAATCAAAAGACGTCATTCGTTTAGATATGTCAGCGCTCGTGCAAGGTACTTCAATGCGTGGTCAATTCGAAGCACGTATGCGCCAATTGATGAAAGAAGTTAGCAGCAATGATACTGTCATTCTATTCATTGACGAAGTTCATGAAATCATGGGTGCCGGGAATGCGGAAGGTGGTATGGATGCCGGTAATATCTTAAAACCAGCATTGGCTCGAGGCGAATTCCAACTTATTGGTGCTACAACACTCAACGAGTACCGTAAAATTGAAAAAGACGGTGCTATTGCACGGCGTTTTCAACCTGTACAAGTGGAAGAGCCTTCTAAGAAAGAAACCGTTACGATTTTAAAAGGTATCCAAAAGCGATACGAAAACTATCATCACGTCGTCTTCACAGAAGACGCTATTCAATCCGCTGTTGAACTTTCTGATCGCTACATTCCTGAAAGATTTTTACCTGATAAGGCGATTGATTTGATTGATGAAGCCGGCTCACGTAAAAACCTAACAATGACAATCGCTGATCCTAAATCTATTCAAACTAAGATTGATAATGCTGAGCAGTTAAAGCAAGAAGCCATCGATAAAGAAGATTTCGAAAAAGCCAGCTACTGGCGGGATCAAACAAACCAACTTGAGTCTCAAAAAGCACAAGTTGAAGCTCATCCTGAAATGTTTAAACCACAACCCGTCACTGAAAAAGATATTCTGAAAATCATCGAAGACAAAACTGATATTCCAGTTGGAGATTTGAAAGAAAATGAAGTCAACCAATTACAAGATCTCGATAAACAGTTATCAAAACATGTGATTGGTCAAGATTCAGCTGTTCAAACAGTCAGCAAGGCTATTCGCCGAAATCGCATTGGTTTAACAAAATCAGGTCGACCAATAGGTTCGTTTTTATTTGTCGGCCCAACCGGTGTCGGTAAAACTGAGCTAGCTAAACAACTTGCTAAAGAAATGTTTGGTAGCAAAGATGCCTTAATTCGATTTGACATGTCAGAATACATGGAAAAGCATTCTGTTTCTAAAATGATTGGTGCCCCAGCTGGTTACATTGGCTATGAAGAAGCCGGTCAATTAACTGAGCAAGTTCGCCGTCATCCTTATTCATTAGTCTTGATTGATGAAATTGAAAAGGCACATCCAGATGTCATGAATATGTTTTTACAGATCTTGGATGATGGTCGTTTAACAGATGCTCAAGGTCATATTGTCAGCTTTAAGGATACAGTAATTATTATGACATCCAATGCTGGTTCAACAGATACCGGTAACACACCAGTAGGTTTCAATCAAGCTGACCCCAAAAGTCGATTATTACAACGCCTAGAAAACTATTTCCGACCTGAATTTCTCAATCGTTTCGACGATATTATTGAATTTCAACAGCTATCTCAAGAACATCTCTTAACAATTGTTGATTTAATGTTGGCTGATATGAATGCTAATTTGGCCGATAATAATTTAAACGTCACCGTCAGTGATGCTGCTAAAATCAAATTAGCTGCACTTGGTTATAATCCCGCTCTTGGTGCCCGACCATTACGTCGTGTATTACAAGATAAAATTGCCGATACTTTGGCTGACCACTATCTCGCACACCCTGAAAGTACAACACTATTTGCAGATGTGAATACCGAAACCGGCGACATTGTTATTTCTGAAAATGACTATGTTAAAGCTTAAAAAAAGCACGTTCTAAGAACGTGCTTTTTTATATTCGACCAATATATTCTAATTGATCAGAATGTGACATATCAGTAGGATTTGTACCAGGTTGATTTAAAGGTACAGCAAGCCCTAATTTGAAATAATAGTTTAACCAAAAATCTGATATATCATGTTGCCCATCACCAAACTGCATGGGTTGTTCATTAAATGTAATCACACCCTTAAAAGCTAGAGCTACTAATTGAGAACAATAAAGCCCCGGACCATCTGGATAAAATGAAAAATTATACGGTAATCCTTCAAATGCTTGTACTTGAGAAATCACACGATCAACTTGGTTGGTCATTGGACGATAGATGTCAGCATGTCCAGAATTTTCTATAAATTCAGTTAAAGATTGTATCACAACACCATAACGACCACTTGCATGAATAACAGAATAATTGTCTAGCGCAATGCCAACATGAATGTAATCACCAGTTGCTGCAGCAATCGCTTCATCCAAATCATCATGTTGATTGCGAACAAATAGTAAGTCTGCAGCCTTTATTTTCATATTACTACTCACTTTAAACAATCCCTATTAACAAATATCATTCCCAAACTTCGCTTAATAAATGTGTTTCTTCGGGTTTTGGTCCCACAGCAAAACTTAGTAAGTCGACTGACAATAATTCTGAAATACGCTTAAGATAATTTTGAGCATTTACTGGTAATGCTTCAAAAGTTTGTACACCTGTAATATCTTCATCCCAACCAGGTAAAGTTTCACAATTAATGTCTAAACCTTCAAACCATGTATCAGATGCTGGAAAATGATGTATTTCTTCACCTTTATAAGTATATGATGTTGCAATCTTTAATTCTTTCAAACCAGACAAAACATCCAGTGAATTAATAGCTAACTTAGTCAACCCAGAAACTTGTACAGCATGGCGTAAAGCCACAGCATCTAACCAGCCAATACGACGTGGGCGCTTCGTCACAACACCGTATTCATGACCAACTTCGCGAATGTGGTCCGCAATATCATCATGTAATTCTGTTGGGAAAGGCCCCTCACCAACACGTGATGTATAAGCTTTAATGACACCAACAACATCCTGAATCTGTTTAGGTCCCACACCTGCGCCATTCATGACACCACCAGCAGTTGGATTTGAGCTGGTAACGTAAGGATAGGTTCCATGATCAACATCCAACATAATACCTTGAGCACCTTCGAAAACAACTCGTTTCTTATCACCCATTAATTGACCAAGCAAATATGATGTATCAGTAACATACGGTGCCAGTTGACGCCCATATTCAACATAGGTGTTGAATATATCATCATAATTCAAGGCTTCTTCGCCATATAATTTTGTTAATTGCGCATTTTTAAAAGGTAAATATTCTTTTAGTAATTTAGCAAATACTTCTGGATCAATCAAATCAGCCATACGAATGCCAACACGTGAAATTTTATCCGTGTAAGCTGGTCCAATACCTTTTTTGGTTGTCCCAATACGATTATTTGATGATGATTCTGCTGCTTTATCAAGGGCAATGTGGTACGGCAAGATCACGTGTGCACGGTTGGATATACGCAAATTATCAATTGAAATCCCCTTGGATTCAACCTCAGTGATTTCGGCTAGTAGTGCTTCAGGGTTAACAACAACACCGTTACCAATAATAGCCAACTGACCTTGCGTTAAAATACCAGATGGCAAAGCTGATAATTCAAACTTTGTATCACCATGCCAGATTGTGTGCCCAGCATTATTACCACCTTGATAGCGGACAACTGCATCAGCATTTTCCGCAAAAAAATCAACTATCTTTCCCTTACCTTCGTCGCCCCATTGTGAGCCAACAACAATTACACCAGACATATCTTTCTCCTAGTACATCCCCAGCTGCTTTCAGACGGGATAGGTTTGTCGGAGAAAGTCCTGAGATGATTAATCAACAATGACTTGTTTGCGCCTATCCGTGAGTGTCCCTCTGAGATTATATATTTTATTTTTAGCAAAATGCGAACAATAAATAAATAAACGCCTTTTACTTTTTTATTTTAACATACACAGTAAAATTATGATATAAAAAAACGGCAAAAATACTATCAATTATATTTTTATAACAAAATAAAAAGGATATTAATTATCCTTTAATACAATTCTATTATTCAATAACATCCAGTAGCGCCTGTCGCATACCCTCATTGTCTTCTGGCGTTCCTAAAGCTATGCGAATCCATTCTTTATTTAACCTGTCATTGACTTGGTAGCCTTTTGACAACAAATAAGCACCAACTTTTTTAGTGTCACCAACTTTAATCCAAATAAAGTTAGTTTGTGAGTCATAAAACGTCACATCATTATGATGCAAAAACTTTTGAAACTTAATTCTCTCTGACTGCACCTTGGCAACAACTTCAGATAAGTATGCTTGGTCTTTAACAGCAGCAGTACCACCAATTATTTGATAAGTGTTGAGGTTATAAGGCAGTCTAACTGCCTGCATGACAGGATACAATGGATCTGTCATGATACCATAACCAACGCGTAAGTTCGCCAAACCATAGGCTTTTGATAAAGTACGTAAAACAACTAAGTTAGCATAATCTTTAACATATTGAGCCACTGTTGCATCTGATTCGTCTGCAAAGTTATAATAAGCTTCATCCACAACTAATACAACGGACTTTGGCAGTTTATCTAGAAAGGCAAGGATATCTGCTACTGGTTCAAATACACCCGTGGGGTTATTTGGGTTAGCGAGCCAAACCATCGCTGTTTTATCATCAACCGCTGCGAGCATAGCCTTAAAATCAACATGCCCTGATTTAACATTAACAGGTACTTTTTTAGTCTCTGCTTGCTCAATTTGTGCATGTAAGGCATATTCTCCAAAAGTCGGATCTGGCACAATCATGTTTGTGCCGGGTGTCAGGATTGTCCGCGTTAATAATTGAATCAGCTCATCCGCACCAACACCGAAAACCAAATTTTCTGGATCAACATCATCTAATTCGGCGACTGCTTGCCGCAATAAAGTAGCTTGTCCATCAGGGTAATAACCTAAAATATCATCAGAGGTCGCTTTGATGGCTTGTGCTACTTTTGGAGATGGTCCATACACTGACTCATTTGCTGATAAGCGTGCTAAGTGTTGTAACCCATATTTGGCTTTTACAACTTCTGCTGGTATTTCTGCTTCATATGCTGCCAGATTTTTAATCGATTCTTTCATCATGTTGCCTTTCCTATGCACAGTGGATTTTCACGTAATAGCATTATCATTCTCTTTAACGCCAGTTTTCACGTTCATGCAATATTGATTGTTGCCCTTGGCGTGAACCAAGTTCATCCTTAATATCATCAAAGGACACACCCTTTTCAACTAATAATACCATTAAATGGAAAAATAAATCAGCTGTTTCATAAATTAATTCATCATTAGTGTTTTTAGCACCGACAATAACTTCTGTCGCTTCCTCCCCCACTTTTTTCAGAATTTTATCTAATCCTTTGTCATATAGGTAATTTGTATAAGAACCCTCTTGCGGATTATCTTTACGTTCTAATGCTTGCTTATAAAGTGCTTCAATTGTTTGTTGCATATTTTTTATACTACACCATATCTTATTTGGTGAGCATATGACCTCCTAATTCATTTTATTTTTCTTGTAATGATGTGGGATAATTTATTGGAAAACCACCAGTTGTCCACTGATTTTTGACCAATGCTTGGTTGTTATTGGTGAAATTTTGCCCTGTGATTGTATTAAAAAAACAAGAATAAGCACCAGTATGACAAGCTGGGCCATTAGGTTTGACTTGTATCAACAATGTATCTAAATCACAATCCAAAGTCATTGATACCACTTGTTGTGTGTTCCCACTTGTTGCGCCCTTATGCCAAAGTTCAGCTCTTTCTCGCGACCAAAACCAAGTTTCTTGCGTTGACTTTGTCAGTTGATAACTCTCTTCGTTCATATAACCTAGCATCAGAAAAGTACCGGTAGCCACATCAGTGATAATGGCTGGAACTAAATGGTTTTGACTGGCCTTATTAAAGTTTGGTGTCTGTTCCATCATCTTCTCATTGGTATCCCTTCATCATATAATTGTTGTTTTAAAAATGGTATAGCAATTTCATTGTAATGAAATACTGATGCAGCCAAGGCTGCATCTACATGCCCATCCTGAAATACTTCAGTGAAATCTTGGATTTTACCAGCACCACCACTAGCTACAATTGGCACCTTCACAACATCATTTAATGCTTGATAAAGCTTAACATCATAGCCATCTTTCGTCCCATCAGCATCCATACTTGTCACTAGTAATTCACCAGCACCATAATCTACCATGGTTTGTGCCCACGTTAATGCATTTAAGTCTGTAGGCTTTGTCCCACCCGCAATATAGACACGATAAATACCAGCTGGTTCGTCCCACTTTGCGTCAATGGCACCAACAATTGCTTGTGAACCAAAAACTTCCGCACCTTGCAAAATTAATTTGGGTTGTTTGACAGCTGCTGAATTTAAAAATACCTTATCAGCACCAGCTTTAATAATTTGTCGTATACCATTTAGGTCAGTTACACCACCGCCTGCAGTCAATGGCATAAATACGACTGATGACACACGTTCGATCATATCAATCATTGTTGTACGACCTTCTAGGGTTGCGGAAATATCTAAGAATACGAGTTCATCAGCACCTGCATCTTGATAGGCTTTGGCAATTTCAACTGGATCACCAACATCCTGTAAGTTCAAAAAATTAATACCTTTCACAACGCGACCATTTTTAACATCTAAAGCGGGGACGATGCGTTTTGCTAATGCCATACACTAGTCCTCCATTTCCACTAACTCTGCAAGTTTAATATTTCCTGTGGCTAGCGCTTTACCAACAATAACATCTTGAATACCAATATCATGTAAGTCAGCTAAATCACTCACTTGCGCAATACCACCACTAGCAATGATATTGGCTTTTGAGAATTGATGCTGTAATTCAGATAACATTGACAAATTTGGCCCTTGTAATGTACCATCTCGGGCAACATCTGTGACAATAAAATTTTTAACACCAATAGTGAGCATGGCATCAAGTAATGCCTCAAATGTCACATCCGATTGATCTAGCCAGCCTTCTGTTGCCACACGGCCATTATCGCCATCAATACCAACAGCAATAAAATCACCATATTTTGCTACTGCCTCTTTTACTAAAACTGGATTTTTCAATGCCACGGAACCTAGAATCACACGATCAATACCAGCACGATAGTATGTTTCAATTTGTTCTAGCGTGCGAATACCACCTCCAACTTCCATGAAACCAACAAACTCTTTTCGCAGAGCTAAAATTGTTTCAAAATTCCTTGCTGCCCCATCTTTTGACCCGTTTAGGTCAACCACGTGCAGTGCGCTTAATCCAGCACGATTAATTTCTTGGGCCTGTGCCACGGGATTTAAGTTAATTTTCGTCACTGCATTAAAATCACCCTTTAACAAACGAACAGATTGCCCGTCTAATAAATCTATTGCTGGAATAATCATGATGATGCCACCTTTTCTTGAACTAACGTAGCAAAAGCTTGCCAAACACGTAACCCGACATCCCCAGATTTTTCTGGGTGAAACTGAGCACCAATAATGTTGTCCTTGATCACAAGACTAGGCACAATAACCCCATAGTCAACGCTGGCAGCAATATATTTAGCTTCAGTTTTAGCATAATATGAGTGTACAAAATAAGTATATTCATCTTTTATACCTGATGTCATAACATTATTGATGGACACATTATTCTGGTTCCAACCCATTTGTGGCACCTTAAATGGCGTATTTTTGGGCAATTGCTCGACTGTCCCAGGAATTAATCCGAATCCTGTCGTTTGCCCAAATTCTGTCGATGAATCAAATAATAATTGCATGCCAAGACAAACTCCCAGTATGGGTATTCCTTTTTTAGCTGCTTGTTGTATAGGTTTTAGTAATTGATAATCATTAATTTGATCCATTGCTGACTTAAATGCCCCAACACCAGGAATTACTATGCCATCAGCTGATAAAATATCTGTTGGATTTTGTGTTAATTTAGCTGATAAACCAACATAGGCCATTGCTTTAATGACGTTACGTACATTACCCGCACCATAATCAACAATTACAATTGACATACAGTCACCTTTCTTTCTGCTTAACATATTAAGCATCCAATGTGTCTTTATTAACTAAATGACACCCTTAGTGGAATTAACACCATGAATATCTGGATTCAGTGTCACTGCTTGACGCATTGCTCTTCCCATGGCTTTAAACATACTTTCAATTTTATGATGCGTGTTGCGACCATAAAGTACTTCGATGTGAACATTGGCTTTAGCCTGATCAGAAAACCCTTGCCAAAAGTCTTCCACCACTTCAGTTTCAAAAGTACCCAAAGTTGGTGCAGATAATTCAGCTATAAAAACGAGATAAGCACGTCCTGATAAATCAACTACTGCACGTGTTAAAGTTTCATCCATTGGGACAAATTGCGCCCCATAACGTTCGATGCTGACCTTGTCTCCCAGCGCCTGAGTAAAAGCATCCCCTAATGCAATACCAATATCTTCAGTGGTATGATGTGAATCAACATTTAAGTCACCTTTCACATTAACTTGCAGACCAAAACGTCCATGTTTTGCGAATAAGGTCAGCATATGATCAAGATAACCAATTCCGGTATCAATCTCACTAGTCGTTTGTTCATCAAGATTAAGCGTTAAATTAATTTTCGTTTCAAGTGTGTCACGTTTAATCGTTGCTGATCTTACCATGATTAATTCTCCCGACTTTCAATTGCCCTAGCATGGGCTTCTAAGCCCTCAGCTCGTGCCAAAACTGCAACGTTGCTCGCATCATCAGCTAAAGCTTCTTGTGAATATTGCAAGTACTGAATACGCTTTTGGAAATCCCAAACGCCTAATGCCGAACTAAATCGAGCTGTGCCACCAGTGGGTAAAATATGATTTGGACCTGCCAAGTAATCACCCAATGGCTCTGAAGCGTAGCGTCCTAGAAAAACAGAACCTGCATTTTGAATTTGATCCACATAATCATAGGCATTTTTTAATTGAATTTCTAAATGTTCGGGCGCAACATCATTCATTAAATCAATCATTTCAGTCACTGTGTCAACTAAATAAATAAAACCATTTTCTTCAATTGCAGCTCTAGCAATATCTTCACGCGGTAAGGTCTGTAATTGCTTTTCAACTTGATCTGAAACGGATCGCGCCAATTTTTCCGAATTTGTAATCAAAATGGCACGTGCTTTTTTATCATGCTCTGCTTGTGATAATAAATCAGCAGCCACATCCTTAGCATTCGCCGATTCATCAGCCAAAATACCAATTTCAGATGGTCCAGCAATCATATCAATTGCTACCTGACCATAGACCGCACGCTTGGCAGTTGCCACGTAAGCATTACCCGGACCAGTGATTTTATCCACACGCGGAATTGATGCGGTACCATAAGCTAAGGCAGCAATAGCCTGCGCACCGCCTACTTGATAAATATGATCGACACCTGCAATTTTAGCTGCTGCCAAAACTGTTGGACTCAAACCATCTTTTTGTGGTGGTGTCACCATAATAATATTTTTAACACCTGCAATTTTAGCTGGAATAGCATTCATTAGGACAGAGGAAGGATAAGCAGCCGTACCACCTGGTACATAAAGTCCCACTGCTGCTAATGGTGTCACTTTTGTCCCGCGTAAAACACCTGCTCTTGGTGTATCTTCAAATGATTTTTGCACTTCTAATTGGTGGAAACTACTAATATTTTCAGCAGCTTGTTCTAAAGCAGCAATAACTTTTGGATCAACTGTCTTAAACGCCTCATCAATGGCTGTTTCTGATACCTTGAGGTTTTCAATTACCACACCATCAAACTTTTTACTATACGCTTTTAATGCCTCATCACCTAACTCTCGAACTTGTTGAATGATTGCTGCAACTTGCGATTCAATCATTGGATTCGTGGTTTTTTCCGTTTGTTGTCGAATACGTGCTTTAATCTGATCAAGCGTTTCATTTTGGATAATTTTCATTTTGTTTTTCTCCTAAAATAGTCATCATATTTTCAATAACTCTTTTTAACTCTGTTTGAAACTGTAAGAGCGCGCCCGAACGAATGATTAAATGGGTCGATACTTTAGCGACTTTATCATAAATTACTAAATTGTTTTCACGCAACGTATTACCTGTTTCAGTGATATCGACAATCGCATCAGATAAATTAGTTAATGGTCCAAGCTCAACTGAGCCTTCTAATTTGATAATTTCCACATCTTCCCCTCGTTTTGAAAAATATTGTGTCGTTACAGTCGGATATTTTGTGGCTATGCGTTTTCTTTGTGTTGCATTTAAATTAAATTTTGGTGGTGCTGCGACTACAAAGGTCGCTTGACCAGTTTCTAAATCTAACATATCATAATGATTTTGGTCCTGTTCAGCCATTGTGTCAGAACCAACAATACCAATATCCCCAATACCACGATCTAAATACTTAATCACATCAGTTGGTTTAACTAAAATGAAACGATAGACACCATCAGGACTTGAAAAGATTAATTTACGTTCAGGCTTATCTAGTGGTGAGGTATCAATACCTGCTAATTTCAATAATTTCTGAGCATCCTTGGCAATGCGGCCTTTACCTAACACAACGATAATTGGTTCTCTTGTGATATCGTCTGTTGGTGCCATGCGCCACTTTTTTAAAATTGTTTCGATATCTAGACCCATACCAACTGCTGGCAACGTTTCGTTCTGAAAATTTTCTAACAAGCGATCATAGCGACCACCACTAAATAAATATCGGCCTAAGCTTGGAATAAAGCCACGCATAATAGCACCTGTATAATAAGGTTGTGGAGACGAAGCGGCTAAATCAACTGTTACTGTGACTTCAGGATAATATTGGTGTACAAATTCAGCAAGTCGCAACCAATTATCAATAATTTTTTTGGCTGCTGGAATGTATTGTAATTGCCACATCACATCTTCACCATCTTCGCCAAACGCCAATGGCCAACGCTTCAATGTTTCAGGAAAATCAGGAATTGTTTCACGTAATTTTTCAAATGCTGTTAGATTTTTAGCTTCAATAGCCTCTTTTAACCCATGACGTTGTTGCTCTGACATTGTCAACTGCTTTAAAATAGTATCAATCCAGCGTGCATCACTTAAAACCACTTGTACTTCTGCAATACCAAATTGTTCTGCAAAATTTAGCATCGTATCTAATGCCTGCATTTCAGCATTGAATGTCGCATCACCAATTAGTTCAATGCCTGCCTGCGTTTCTTGATTATAAGCACCAGATAAATGATCTGTTTGACGAAAAACATCTCCTATATAATAAAGCTGTGTCACTTGACTTTGCCTCCGATTTGCAGCTAAGAAACGCGCAATAGGCAATGTTAAATCTGGACGTAAGACTAAGTTCTCACCAATTTGGTCATATAAATGAAAAATATTGCGACGATGATATTGTTCAAAGGTGCTTTCACGTTCAATTAACGGTGTGCTGATGGCGGTAAAATCTTTTTCGTTCAGTGTTTGACTAATGATCTGTGAGATTTGTTGTTTTTGTACTAAACGCTCACCAAATTCGTCACGCGATCCTGCTGCTAACATTTTTTCGCTCATATATCCCTTCCTTTTCTCATTAAAAACAAATAAAAAAACGTCCTCACAAATTAAATTAATAATTTGAAAGGACGTTTTCACGTGTTCCCACCTTGTTTTCAGATAAACTTACATTTACCTGCTCAATCACCTGCTAACACAGGTGCACTCGATATCGGGAATCTCCGGAATAAATTTTAATTATCCAACTCATTGGTGTGTTTCATCAAATACACAGGCGCTCATCTCAATGCGTTAGCTTAAGCGCTTCCTGTACTATGTGGTTTTGATTACTTGTCCAACTTCAGTTCTGTTTTTTATTAGATTAAACTAATCATACACCCATTATTTTATATGTCAATACTTATTTTAAACATTGGAAACAATTGATTCTGCAATATCATAAAATTGTCCAACTGCACTCACTTGATGCGCATCCGAACCATAAACAAATTCAATACCAAGGCGCTGTGCTTTTTCAACAATATCTGGTGTTGGATAAGCCTCTCCATTGTAAGGTTTGCTAATACCTGCTGTATTGAAATCCAGCTGAAAATGGTTTTGTTTAATTTGTAATAAAAGTTCGTTAATATATGCTTGATTACTAGTATCAAATGCTGGTAAATTGAAATATTTTTGGTACTTCCGAATCAATGTGATGTGCCCAATTCTAACAACAAATGCGTCAGGTAATGTCTCAGCAAAATTTAAGCTTTGTTGTATTGCCTTAAAATAGTTTTTAAAAACAATTTGTGGATTGTCATTAATCTCCGGGAAATAAGTAGCCAATGTATCCGCCTCATAATCAATCGGTGCCAGTAAGCCATCCATAGTTGGTAAAAAATGAACCGATAAAACGATTTCATCTATCCAATCAACTTGTGACATGATAAATTGGACTATTTCTTTTTCATATCCTTGTAGATAATCAATTTCAAATCCACTTTTGATTTTGATCTGATTAGCGTATTTTAATTGAACACGTGCAACTGCTAATTTATAGTCTGCTAATTCTGTGGATAGCATCGCTGAACTTTCATGTGCCCCAGCTGGTCCAATAAAATTGTCTAAAAATTTTGTTGGTAACGGTGCATGCTCTGTGACAACGTATTCTGTGAAACCCAATGCAATTGCACGTTCAATATATTTCTCCAATGGTTCATCAGATCCATGGTGTGAATAGCGTGTATGCGTATGTCCATCTTTTTTAATCATCTACTATCTCTCCTTCAGGACATTGTAACAAATAATTTGTCAAGTTAACAATGCAGAAGTTGAATTTAAGACTGAGTCACACCCTGCTCATCATTATATAGTTTTGTGTCATATATTTTAATAAATGGCAGATAAATTATGAAGGCAATGATCACACAAAGTACTGCCAATATCGCAGCACGCCAATCGACGGTACTAAGGAAAGCGCCAATACCAACTGGTGATGGCCAAGGTGCTTGCGTAACAATTGGGCGAATAAGGTGAAAGTTAATTGCTGCATAAGCAACTGATGCCGTAGCCATTGGTGCTAAGAAAAACGGAATAGCCAGATAAGGATTGTAGACAATAGGTAAACCAAATATTAATGGTTCATTAATATTAAACAGCGACGGTACAATTGAAGCGCGGCCTAGTACTTTTAATTGTTCTGAACGTGCCAGTAATGCAATAAACAGACACAAGCCCAACGTGGCACCAGAACCGCCTAAAATAGCAAATGAATTATTAAACTCACCGGCAAAAGGTATATTAGCACCCTGTGAGTTTGACACCATATTAGCTAAGAAAATGGGTGTAATAAATGCTGAAATAATATTTGCCCCATGAATACCAACAATCCAAAGTGCATGGATTAAGAATTCAATCACCATGATACCCAACCAAGTACTGGTCATGCTCGTAACAAAACCAAATGGGATAGCAATCATCTTAAAGATATCTGTGCCAAGTAACACCAAACCACCATTGATAGCTAACACAACAAAGGCAATAACAAATGTTGGGATTAAAGCCGTAAAGGAACGTGATACGCCTTCAGGAACAGCATCAGGCATTTTTATCGTCCAATTATGTCTCACACAGAAACTATATAACCAGACTGCCAAAACTGCCATAATAATCGCTGTAAAAATACCACTCGTTCCAATTCTATCAATTGTAGCAGTCATTCTGAAGCCATTAATGACTTTCTCTTTATCATTCATGACGTTAAGTAAAACAATTTTACCATCTTTCATCACCAATTCAGGTAAACACATGAAGAAAGCAAATAATGACAGAAAAGCGCCATTCAGTGGTGCAACTTTCAGCTTGTCTTCTGTCTGAATAATACGTGTCAATTCAAAGCCAATAGCCAAACTAAAGTACATTGCTAAAATACCCATAGTTGCCGTATTAGCAATCATATAAAGATCACTAAATCTAAAAAATGTGGCATTGAAAAAACTGCTTAGGGGTGAAAATACTGTTGGTAATATATTTAAAACCAGTATCATAGATCCTACAATGGTAAACGGAATGGAAGCCATTCCTGCCGCCATAATGGCACGCACAATTCTATATTGTGCCACTTTTGTCATCGGCTTAAGCAGTGTTTTTTGTAGAAGGTTAAACAAACGTCCATTTTCCATAACTACTTCATCTCCTTGCTATTTTTAAACAGCACTTGATAAGCTACCAAGCGCGAATAATACTTATCTTGGTTACTTGCAATTAAAACTAATCGCCTACGAACTAACAGTGTCAAACCAGTACCGAGTAACAAAATTAATAGAACAATATATCGATTTTGATTCGTGTCATTTACAAATTGAAATAATGGTGTAAACAAGGGTGTTATGATACTAATCATCAAAAAAATATTGACAATTAATTGTACAGTGAAAAATGCTTTTGAATAAATTAATCGGTTGGTATGGTTACCAAATAATTTTATTTGTTCAACGATGGCAAACCCAGAAACAAACATAATTGTTAACGGTATGATAATTACCCAAGTTTGCCGCATCAATAATGCCCAATACAGGTTAACAAAGAAAAAGAAAGCCGTTGAATAACGAATCAGCATAAATCGATTAAACTGCATACTTTTAAGGCTCATATCTCTACGGTTTTTCTCAATTTTATCCGCTAATATTTTTTCTTTAGGCTGTAATGTTTTTTTCGCTTGATGGACTGCTGTCTTCAATAGCTTTTACCTCCTTGTATAGATTTTGCATTTCAATAGCCATTTCACGTAAAGTCATTGTAGTCATGAGATGATCCTGTGCATGAACTAAAATAATTTCCATATCAATTTTAGTGCCAGCAGCATAGTTTTGGAGTAATTTTGTTTGTGATTTATGTGCCAACATTAATTCATCATTCGACATCTTTAACTTCTTCTCAGATAACTCAAAATCTTTGTGTCGCATAGCCGCAAAAGCTTCGTGTATATTTGTACGTGAATTACCACTGTGTAAAATGATTTCAAATGCAATGACTTGAATTTCTTCTGAGTTCATATATTTTTACCTCTTTTCATCAACAACATAAATTTTTGTCGAAAATCAGAAAATC
The DNA here is from genome assembly GCF_007954525.1 of Leuconostoc carnosum. Classification (NCBI taxonomy): domain Bacteria; kingdom Bacillati; phylum Bacillota; class Bacilli; order Lactobacillales; family Lactobacillaceae; genus Leuconostoc; species Leuconostoc carnosum. The sequence goes on from NZ_CP042374.1 coordinate 526,332, forward strand.
CCTTTGCGGAGAGTAAGTCTGATTGTTGTTGTGGATTTTCTACTAGTTTAACAATAGTTTGTGTCATCTCGGTCAGTCCTTGATTATGCCAATACGACGGTGATAACAAAAACACAAGTTTTATATGGGAATAATCATTAGACCACTTTAAGCCATCCGGTATAACGCCAATAGCAATTTTAGGAATGCGACTGATTGCTGTTGCTGGATGTGGCACCGCAATTACGTCACTAAATGTTATTGCACTAAGGGATTCACGTTGCGTAATTTGTTCAAGTAATTCTTTTTTAAACTCGCCAGATTCATCCGTTAATAGCATATCGCTTAATTGGTCCAAAACTTCCGCTCGGTTAGTTGGTGTATGCCAAATTTTAAACCGCGAACTAGATGTAAATTGGTCAAAATAATTTGATTTCTCACTACTATTAGTATCTGAGTCATCATTAGTTCTCAAACTATGTGAACTGTCATGATGACGTAAGCCATTTAAAAATTGATGTAATTTCTGTATATCAATTTCATTTAGGAAAACACTGACTTGAATCACCGGCATTTTAAAAAATTGTGTCGATAAATCAATAGCACTGATAATCAAATCAACGTCCTTTAGTACTGCGTCATTAACTTCATAGTAGCCCTTGATACCAACAATGTTGAAATCATTATCAAACTCTTTTTCAACACGATTATTTAGCAGCTGCGCTGATCCATAACCAGTGGCGCAAATAATCAAAACTCTTGGCTTATTCAAATCTCGATATTTTTCTGCTGTTGCCATAAGATGTAGTGCCAAATAAGCAATTTCATCATCACTTATTTCAAATTTAGACAAATAAGTCGATAAAGCAACATAGCGTTTGATGTCTGAAAAATAATTGGCATATTTCGTTTTAATTTCTTGTAATAATGGATTTTTTAACTGCAATCCCTGCTCAAGTCTAATTATCATAGGCTTTAAATGTTCAATCAAATTTTTTCGTAATTCATAATCTTGAGATACAGGATACCCAGTTTCCAATTCAATTTGTTGTAGCACGTCATGAAGATCCTTGGGCAGTGATTCATCACTAGTTGTTTGAATGTTTCTCCCCTTGGACAATAATTGAATTGTTAAGTAAGCAACTTCACTTGCTGGTACTTGCAAATGATAACTCGTTTCAATACGATGAATTATTTTTGCAGCCACAGCATGCACACCTTTAGTCTCTGCATTATCATCAAGTTGAATGGTTTGTAATTCAAATCCACCAGCCATCCGCTGTACGCTAAGTGCGATGTATAAAACAATATTTTGAATCGTAAAATCTGTTAAATGAATATCAGCTTCCCGACACTCATCAAGGACAATAATGGTTATTTCATCAAAACTTATTTTTTTAAAAAAAGATTTATTAGCCATATAATGCTGAAATGAATTACCACTGTGGCTGAAAAAATAATTCAAAATGAAATGACGTCGATCACGTTCTAAGCCTTGGATAAAAGGCCTTTATTCGGTTTGTTTTCGATTGTTAAATCATATGGTATCAATTCTTTTCTAATCATGGATAAGTCTTTGGACAACGTTGCAGACGTAACAAATAATCGTTCAGCCAAATCATCAATTAGAATGGTTTGATCTTCAATGACCAGTTTATTAAGAACATATTTTTGACGGTCCGAAATATCAATTTCATCAGAATCGTCGGCTTGCCATTGGGATAATTGGTAATTCTTATTTAAGAATAGATCAAATGTCACAGGATGTGAAATGTGTAGTCGATAACCAAAACTAGGTTTAGCTTCAAATGTTGCACCATGTGAATTTAGTTTTGTTTTGAGTATTTTGATGTAATTTCGAATAGTTCTTGAAGATAATGACAAAATATTAGCTAATTCGTCACCGGTCACAAAGCGTTCTTGATTATTTAATAAATAACGTAGTAACTCACTTTCTTTTTCTTTCATTTATTACACCTCATACAACCTACACTTGACACTATTAAATATTGTCCTCAACTAATTTTGCCATTTTTTCAATTCCTGTCGGAATCGGAATATAAGCGTTAAATGGTATCGAAACAACTGGTTTACCAACCTCTTGACCAATTTTTTGAAAATTATCAAGATACATCGTTGTCTGTGGACTAATTAGAAATAAGTCAAAATTTCCGTCTCGAATAGCCTCTTCCCCTTCTGTAGCTGTAATCGCGTCCATTTCAATGTCAACATTTTGTTCTTTAAAATAATCTGTTGTTTTTTTAGCCATCATTGACGATGACATACCAGCTGCGCAAATAATTAATGCTTTCTTCATAATCGTTTCCTTTCTAATCTAAGTTTTCACCATTGGATGCGATAACTTCTTTAAACCAATCAAACGAGTCTTTTTTGCTACGTTTTAGTGTTCCTTCATTTTTATTATTTTTATCGACATAGATAAAGCCATAACGCTTATCCATTTCTCCTGTTCCAGCTGATACCAAATCAATGCAGCCCCAAGGTGTATATCCAATCAAATCAACACCGTCTTCTACAACAGCTAACTTCATTTGACGAATATGCTCACGTAGATAGTCAATACGATAATCATCATGCACGGCCCCATCTTCTGCGACTTTATCATAAGCACCAAACCCATTTTCAACAATAAATAAAGGCAGATGGTATTTATCAGTAAACCAATTTAATGCATAGCGTAACCCTTTTGGATCAATTTGCCACCCCCAATCACTTGCCTCTAAGTAGGTATTACGTACTTGACTATTTTGTGGCGTCATATCATCAAATGCTATTTCACTATCTTTCTTAACAGCATGTGACATATAGTAACTAAAACCAATATAATCGACTGTCCCTGATTTTAAATCGGCCTCATCTTCTGCCGTTATATTAATATTAAATCCCTTACGTGCCCAATATTTTGTTAAAAAGTCTGGATAAACGCCATTAACATGCACATCAGCAAAGAAATAATTTTTTTCCATCGCTTTCTGAGCCGCCAAAACATCATCAGGATTCATTGTTGCAGGATATACTGGTCCCATGGCAATCATGCAGCCAATCTGAAAATCAGGATTAATATCATGACCTAATTTAACCGCCCGTGCACTAGCTACCAACTCATTATGTGCCGCTTGGTACATACCCTCCTCTCGGTTTTCACCTGGTTTAAATCGCAGACCAGAATTAGTAAATACCAAGAAATCACTATCATAATTTGCTTGGTTATTAATTTCATTAAAAGTCATCCAATATTTAACTTTATCTTGATAACGTTTGAAACAAGTCTCAGCGAATTTAACAAATAAATCAATCACCTGTCGATTACGGAATCCACCATATTCAGTCACTAAATGATAAGGCAATTCGAAATGCGATAATGTAATAACTGGCTCAATGTCATTTGCCAAAAGTTCATCAAACAAATCATCGTAAAATTTTAATCCTGCTTCATTTGGTTCACTTTCTTCCCCTGTAGGATATATTCTTGTCCAGGCAATAGATGTCCGGAAACATTTAAATCCCATCTCTTTCAAGAGTGCAATATCTTCTTTATAATGATGATAAAAATCGATTGCTTCGTGGTTAGGATAGTACTCTCCTGAAATAATACCATCTGTAATGCCACGTTCTTGACCTGGCTTACCCACTGTCATGACATCAGCCACGCTCAGTCCCTTGCCACCTTCTTGCCAACCACCTTCTAATTGGTGAGCTGCAACAGCGCCACCCCAAAGAAATTCTTTCGATAAACCGTTAGACATTTTTATTCCTCCTTATACTACCCAAAGTGTATCAGGAAAGCGCTTACATTTCTAGATAAATGTTTTCCACATGTTTGCGGAAATAATCATCTCATTGATAATCACAATTATATAGCTAATTTTGTGGTAATAAAAAACACGCCACAAGGCGTGTTATAATTTTTCAAGAATTGTCTTCAAAACACCATCATTATCATTGTCTGTTACACTAAGTTCGAAATCATGTTTAAATAGTTCTTCGTCCGAATTCGTCATGGCAACAGGTTGCCCAACATACTCTAACATTTCTAAATCATTTAAACCATCACCAAAGGCCATAATTTCAGATGATGCTATCTGCAATGTATCAGCAATGTACGATAGCGCATTTGCTTTGTTAACATTAGGATTGACAATATCAATAGCGCCATAGCCTGATGTTGTCACATGAATTTTATTACCAAGCATTGCTTTTACTTCGCGCATAAATTCATATTCTAAACTAGGCAAAACGAGAGATATCTTTAAAATAGGTTCATTAATTTCATCGACTGAGTCAATTAAAACCAAATTTTCAAAATATTTTTTTGAAAATTCGAGCTGTTCATCATTAGGACGTTTAATAATCGCAAAAGCTTTGTGAGCCGCAACAAAAGATACACCTAATTGCAAGTGATTAACATATTTATTTGCTAATTGATCAACAACTGCTGGCACATTCTCTGGTACTGCCCAGACATGTGTCAACTCACCATTTAAAATAACTTCTGCCCCGTTATTTGCAATCATCTGATACTGTCCGTCAAAATTTTTAAAATATTCACGTACTTTCTGAACATGATTACCTGTTGCGACGACAAATTGACCACCCTGTGCATGTAATTTATCAAGTACTTCTTGAAACAACACTTCATTAAAAGTCTTATCATTCTTTAGAAAAGTAGCATCCAGATCAGATGCAATCAATTTAATTGACATATTTCTCCTTCAATTTCAAATCAATTTGTTCGTATCATATCAACTAGAAAAACGGTAGCTATGGTCTAGTGGAAAACCCACCACTCCAAAAATTTAATTAAACCAAACACGATCACACTTGGAATTGCTGCTACAATTACGGCAATCAAAAATAATGATATCGTTAGGTGATCGGCATTGATGATATTTGAACCCAACATCACCACAAATACAAATATGGGCAATACCCACTCTAAGCGGTTCATCACTTCTTACCGCGCTTTTTCTTAGCTTTTTGTAAACGACGTGCTGCTTGTTTCATTGCAAAATTTTGGACTTTTTGACCGAAGTTACCAGATGGCATCCCACCTCCGGCACCACCCATCATAGATGACATATCCATACCAGCGCCACCCATCATTTTATCAATACCGCCAAAGTTACCATTTGTCGCTTGATTCATCATTTTACGCATCTGTTCAAATTGCTTAATCATGCGATTTACCTCAACAATAGGACGGCCAGCTCCCGCTGCCAATCGACGTCGTCTTGAAGGATTGATTAAATCTGGATTTTCACGTTCAGCTGGTGTCATTGAGCTAACAATAGCTTCTAAATGAGCAAACTGTTTGGCATCAATATTAACATTCGCCAATGCTGGATTATTAGCCATACCTGGAATCATTTTAAGCAAATCTTCCATGGGCCCCATACTTTGGACTTGTTTAAGTTGTGCCACAAAATCATTGAAATCAAACGTATTTTGTCGCATTTTTTCAAGTTGCTTAGCTTGTGCTTCTTCATCAAAATCGCGTTGCGCTTTTTCAATCAAAGTTAGCACATCACCCATACCCAAGATACGTGAAGCCATACGTTCTGGATAAAAGACGTCTAAGTCAGTTGGTTTTTCACCCTGACCGACAAACTTAATTGGTTTCCCTGTCACATCACGAATTGACAGTGCCGCACCACCACGTGTGTCACCATCTAATTTAGTCAATACAACACCAGTTAAATCAAGCGCCTCGGAGAAACCTTTGGCCGTTTCAGCAGCATTTTGCCCTGTCATCGCATCAACAGTTAACAAAATTTCATCTGGATGCGCAATCTCAACAATGTCTTTTAGTTCTTGCATTAACTCTTGATCAATTTGTAAGCGACCAGCAGTATCAATAAACACATAATCATTTTTATTTTCAGCAGCTTTGGCTAAACCTTGGCGAACAATCTCTCGCGGATTAACATCCGTTCCCATTTGAAAAACAGGCATATCAAGATCACGACCTAGTATTTCTAATTGATCAATCGCTGCTGGTCGATAAATATCGGCAGCAATCAACAACGGTCGTGCATTTTGTTCTTGTTTTAACTTATAAGCTAATTTTGCTACCGTTGTTGTCTTACCAGCACCTTGTAACCCTGCCATCATAATAATAGTGGGAATTTTAGGCGACTTATTTAATGGTACCGCTTCTTCTCCCATTGTAATTGTCAATTCATCATTAACAATTTTAACAATTTGTTGGGCGGGATTCAAACCAGTTAAAATATCTGCGCCACTCGCTTTTTCACGTACATTGGCTACAAATTTTTTGACTGTATCATAATTTACATCGGCTTCAAGTAGCGCTAAACGAATTTCACGCATTGTTGCACGTAAGTCTTCTTCGCTCACGCGACCACGGCCTGTTAAATTCTTCATTGCCTTAGACAGGCGTGCAGTTAGGTTTTCAAATGCCATAATATCAGTGTGTGTTATCACAAATCATGATGTCACACTTCCCCTTTTTAGAGTAGTTTGTTAATCTTCAATTTCATGTGCCATTAATTGTGACACGAGTTGTTTTAACTGTATATCTTCATTATAATGCATTTCAATGTAATCTCGTACCTGATTTTCAATGGCTGATCGCGCTTGAAAATCTTTCATCAAATGCAAAACATATTCATACTTTTCAAGCTGTTCAATGGCACGCTTAATATTGTCTGAAACTGCCTGACGGCTAATAGTTTCAACCTCAGCAATTTCAACAATTGAATAATCATCTTCAAAATAATACTGTAAATAATCACGTTGTTTTGTTGTCAATAGTTCGCCATAAAAACCAAATAAGGCATTAATATAGTTCTTTTTTTCAAACTTCATTCAACTAAGTCCTTAAATAAGCCATAAACAAATTCTTCCGGCATAAATTCACGTAAGTCACTTGCCTTTTCACCAAAACCAATCCATTTAACAGGTAAATGCATCTCATTACGAATAGCAAATACAATACCGCCCTTCGCTGTACCATCCATTTTGGTTAAGACAATGCCAGTAACATCAGATGAATCTTTAAATAACTTGGCTTGTTGTAAAGCATTCTGTCCTGTTGTCGCATCTAGTACAAGCAGAACTTCGTGTGGTGCATCTGGAATTTCACGCTGAATGATACGTTTCATTTTTTCTAATTCCTGCATTAAGTTCACATTGTTTTGCAAACGTCCTGCGGTATCCACAAACAAAACATCATAATGTTCATCACGCGCTTTAGCAACAGCTTCGAACACAACTGAAGCCGGATCAGCTTTCTCTTTACCAACAACGACCGGCACATGTGCCCGATCACCCCATTCTTGTAATTGTTTTGTGGCGCCAGCACGGAATGTATCGGCCGCAGCTAGCAAAACAGACTTCCCTTGTTGCTGATATTTTGTCGATAACTTACCAATAGTGGTCGTCTTACCAACACCATTGACACCTACCAATAAAATAACCGTGGTCCCGTTGGTATTAAAATGCATTGTGGCATCTTCATTAATACCATCTGCTTCATACATATCAACAACTTTTTTGATGATTACATCACGGACATCTTCTTTACGTTTGGCATGTTGTAGTTTAACTTCCTCGCGCAACTCATCAGAAATTTTAATCGCCATATCAAAACCAACATCGGCACCGACTAATGTTTCTTCTAGATCTTCAAAGAAGTCTTCATCAACAGAACGAAAATTAGCTAAAAATTTATTTAATCGTGCTGCAAAACCTGTACGAGATTTTTCTAACCCTTTATTATAAACTTGCTGTTCTGTTTCTGTTTCTGTTTCTGTTTCTGTTTCTGTTTCTGTTTCTGTTTCTGTTTCTGTTTCTGTTTCTGTTTCTGTTTCTGTTTCTGTTTCTGTTTCTGTTTCTGTTTCTGTTTCTGTTTCTGTTGATTGTGACGTACTCTCAGCTTGACTGTCAAGTGTTTCTACCGCAATTTCTGAATCATGAGTCGGTTGCGTTTCCGATGTTTCTAATTCTGAAGTCGTTGACTCAGTGGTGGCTTCTGATTCAACAGAAGTTTCAGTTGCTTCACTATCGACCACAGTTTTCTTTTTGCGAAAAATATCAAATAATCCCATGTTTAACCTACACTTCCTGTGGCTTTATCCAAGTCAACGGCAACCATCTTTGATACGCCCGCTTCTTGCATTGTCACACCATATAATAAATTAGCATTCATCATTGTGCCCTTACGATGAGTAATCACAATAAATTGCGTATCACCAGCAAAATCATGTAAATATCGCGCAAAACGTGCAACATTTGCTTCATCTAACGCTGCTTCTGCTTCATCTAAAATCACAAACGGTACCGGTCGTACGTGCAAAATAGCAAACAACAAAGTAATAGCAGTTAAAGCTTTTTCCCCACCTGAGAGTAAACTCATTTGCTGAAACTTTTTCCCAGGAGGCTGAGCAGTAATATCAATCCCAGTTGTTAATAAGTGTTCTGGATCTGTTAAACGAATCTCTGCGCGGCCACCACCAAACATTTGTGAATAAATATTTGAAAAATGTTCTGCCACCGCATCAAATGTTTTTTTAAAACGTATTTGTACTTCTTGATCCATTTCATTTATTGTTTGCAATAATGTCTGTCGTGCTGTATCCAAATCATCACGCTGTTGTGTCAAGAACTCAAAACGTGTCTGCACTTCTTCATATTCAGCAATTGCGCCCAAATTAACTGAACCAATTTCATCCAAACTGCGTTTCAATAATTGCAATTGAGATTCTATTTCAGTCAAGTCTCTGCTGTCATTAGCATCTAGAACATCTGTTACGTCTACAATATCATATTGCGTCAATAATTGTTTTTGAATATTATCCAACTGCGTTTGTAATCGTGCAAGTTGAGCTGCCGTTTGACTTTGTAAACTAATATTATGACGCAATTTTTCTTGTTGTGACACAAACTGCGATTCCAAAGCTGTCACTGCTGATGTTAACACTTCAATATCATGTGTTTGTTGCTCAAAATCTACTTGCGCATCTGTAAGCTGTTGACTGAGCGTAGCAACTTTAATGTCATTATCGGTCTTATGCTTTACCGTTTCAAATTGCTGTTGCAATGTTTTCAATGCTTCGAATACTGTTTTCTGTTGTTGCAGTAAATCATCACGTTGCGAATCTAATAGTTGCAATTGACTAACTAAACTATCAACCTGTGCTTGAACCGTAGCAAACTGTGTCTGCACTGTAGCTCGTTGTTCTTGATTTGACTGTGATTGCGTTGAAGCTTGCGATAATGCTTGTTGCAATTCCTTTGCTTCTACTTCTTGTTGCGCTTTTACGCTCTGGGATTTATCCAGTTGTTGTTGTTGCGCAACTAATTGCTGATTATTATCAGTTTGTTGGCTTTCGAGATCTTTTAATTCATATTCTAATGCTTGAATTACATGTTGTTGCTGTTTAATTTCATCTTGTTGACGTGACAACGTGTAATCAACTTGTTCAGTTTCGTTTTGTACAGATGCTAGATTGTTTCTAGCATCTTGCAAAGTATTTCTAGTCTTTTCATTATCAACACGTTGGGATTTTAAGCTTGATTCTAACACTTGCGCTTGTTGCGTTAAAACATCTACACGGTCATTTAGTGATAATAATTCTGATTGACGACCTAAAATAGTTGCACCACGTCTCTGATTTGCACCACCTGTCATTGAACCACCCACATTAACAAGCTGACCGTCTAGACTAACAACTCGGAAATGATATTGTCCTAGTTTTGCAATTTCAGTCGCTGCAGATAAGTCTTTTGCAAGGATTGTCCCACCAAGCAAATTAGCTTTAATCGCAGTCATTTCTGTCGGCATAGTCACAAGTTCTGAAGCCACTCCCACAAAACCTTCATGCTTTTTAACAGCATCAATAAGGTTCAAATGACGTCCTTTAATTGTGTCCATGGGTAAAATTGTGACACGACCCGCACGATTTTGCGTTAAATAATGAATAACTTGTTTAGCTGTATGCGTGTTATCAACAACTACTTGCTGCAATGCACCACCTAGTACTGTTTCAATAGCAAGTGTGTACTGTGCTGGTACTGTCATCAATTCGGCAATCACACCTTTGATACCTGCATAATTCTGACGAATATCTGGTTTCATCAATACGCGTACACCCTGATAAAATCCCACATATTCGTCTAATGTATTACGTGCATCACGTTGACTTTGTGTCTTATTAAGTTGGTTTAATGCTTCATACCATCTTTTTTCATCTGTTTTGTACGTGGCACTCGCTTGTTCTAATTGCTGTTGTAACTGTCGTACTTGTTTTTCTAAATGATCAGTATCAAACGTTTTTAGTTTTTTTGGTTGATAAATTTCTAGTTGCTCTTTCAAATCTTGCAGCTTGTCTTGTTCACTTATCAACCGTTTTTGCGTGGTTTGAATACGCTGTTCTAATTGCTGTTTTAATTTGTCATTAGTTTGTAAAGCATTATGTAAAGCAGCAATGTCTTGCATAGTTTGAATATAGGCATGACGATTTTGGACGATTTGTGATTGTAAGGTACTTTGAGATTGTAAGTACTTTTTCTCATCAAAATTATCAATTTGCTGCTGTAAAACTTGTTTTTCCGATACGAGATCTTCTTGCTTTGATTTCAGCGTTTGACGCTGTGCAGCAATTGTTCCTAGTCGTGTGGAAAAGTCGTCTAATTGTGCTTTATTATGCACAATATCACGTTGCAATATCTCAATTTGTTGGCTGCTAAGATTTTCTGCCCCAATTAAACGTTCCTTATCTTGGGTCATATGTAAAATATCTTGCTGTAATTTATCACGCGCTAGTTGGGTACTGGTACGTTCTTGCCTTTTTTCTGAGAGTGATTGATTCAAAATATCTAAAGCTGATTTACTTTGGTTAACAATGTGATCTTGTTTTTCTACTTCACGTAGTACTTGCTGAACTTGATCTTCCAAATATTGCTTTGTCAAAGCTAAACGTAATTTATCTAAAATATCAAAACGCTCTTTTTGAGATAAATAATCGGTTGCTTGTGCAGATTGCTCTGCCAATGGCTCCAAACGACCTGATATTTCATGAATAATATCTGCCACACGCGCTAAATTATCACTTGTTTGTGATAATTCTTTTTGCGCTTTTTCTTTGTTTTGTTTGTATTTATAAACACCAGCGACTTCTTCAATAATGCCACGACGATTTTCCGGCTTAGCATTGAAAATACTTTCTACACGTCCTTGGGAAATAATCGAGAAACTTTCGCGTCCTAAACCAGTATCCATAAACAATTCATGAATATCGCGTAAACGACTATCGACACCATTAATTTGATAGCTACTTTCACCTGAACGATACAATTTTCGTGAAATTCTGACCTCATTAAACTCTGATTTAACATAATGATCCGAATTGTCAAAGGTCATGGCCACTTCAGCACGGTTCAATGCTCCGCGTTTCCGTGTACCACCAAAAATAATGTCAGACATGCGCGTACCACGCAGGTCCTTGGCGCTCTGTTCACCCATAACCCACTGAACGGCCTCAATAATATTTGATTTACCAGAACCATTTGGTCCCACAATACCTGTCATACCAGGCATAAATTCAATAACTGTTTTATCAGCAAAAGACTTAAAGCCACTGATTTCAAGTGATTTAAGTTTCATAGGTTATTTTTCTTCCAATATTTTTAGTGCTGCGCGCGCCGCAGCCTTTTCTGAATCTTTGATTGACTTTCCCACACCACGCGCCAACTCACGATCATCAACGGATATACTAGATTCAAATAACTGTGTATTATCCGATAATTGTTGTTCATTTTCTGTGTGATAATCAATGTCTACTGAGCCATTTTCTTGCAATTTCTCTTGTAAGCGACTTTTAAAGTCAATGAAGCGATCAAAAAAATCAGTGTCAATAGCCGCAAATAAAGTTTTATCTAAAAATCTGCGTACCACATCCGCATCTTGGTCTAAATACAAAGCACCAATAAACGCTTCCCAGATGTCTTCTAACAGTGAATCACGATCACGCGCACCAGACATTTCTTCGCCTTTACCTAAACGAATCGCTTCATTTAGACGAACTTGCCTGGCAAAGTGTGCGAAAGAACGTGTTTGCACCATAGCAATTCGCATTTCTGTTAGTTGACCCTCATGCCAGTTAGGATACCGTTTAAATAGATATTCCGCTACCGACACTTGCATGACCGAGTCACCTAAAAATTCTAACCTTTGGTAATCACGACCGGGCTCATCTTTATGTTCATTCAAATAATTACGCTGAGTTAGCGCTTCTATTAGGAGCGTCTCATCGTTAAATTTGATATTAAATTCTGATAGTAAGTATTCTTTAAAACTGTCTTGTGACACGGTTTTTTCCTTTTTTAAGCATAGTTATATAGTTTATTATATCAAAAAAAGTACCATGTTTATAATTAACTTGGTACCTTACTTAATTTATAAGCCGGCTTTGTCACGAACAACATCAACAATATCATTAACATATTGATTGACAAGTTCTTCTGTTGGTGCTTCAGCCATAACACGTAGTAGTGACTCGGTACCTGAGGCACGGACCAACACACGTCCATCTCCTGCCATTTCCGACTCAACTTCTGCAATTTTAGCAATCACATCTGGGTCACGCTGAATTGCAACTTTATCTGCTACTGGTATGTTACTGAGCTTTTGCGGATAAACTTCTACATCGCTTGCCAATTCAGACAATTTTGTACCAGTTTCTTTCATAACATACAGCAGTTGTAAGGCTGTTAGCAAGCCATCCCCTGTCGTTGCCCAATCTCGGAAGATAATATGACCAGATTGTTCACCACCAAGATTATAATCAGACTTGATCATCTCTTCCATCACATAGCGATCACCAACTGCTGTTTGCACGCTTGTCATACCATGCGCTGCCACTGCCTTATAAAAGCCAATATTACTCATCACCGTAGAAACGATCGTATTATGTTTCAAACGACCTTGCTCATTCATAAACTTACCGATAATGAACATAATTTTATCGCCATCAACAATGCTACCATTTTCATCAACAGCAATCAGGCGGTCACCGTCACCATCAAATGCTAATCCAACTTGTACGTCACTTGTTTTCACCAACTCAGCTAATGCTTCAGGATGCGTTGAACCAACACCATTATTAATGTTTAAACCATTAGGTTCTGTTCCCATTGTTACAAAATCAGTATTCAAATCAGCAAACAACCGTGGTAATAAAGCACTCGTGGCACCATTGGCACCATCAAGTGCGACTCGCATACCACCCAAATCATTTGGGATTGTTCTTTGCAAAAATTCTAGATACTTTAACGTTCCTTCTGTGTAATTGTTGGCAACACCCAATCCTTCTGCGCTAGGTCGTGACAACGTATCTTCATCTGCATCAAGTAGCTGCTCAATTTCATATTCGAGTTCATCTGACAATTTAAAGCCATCATTACCAAAAAACTTAATCCCGTTATCTGCTGCCGGATTATGTGAAGCTGTGATTTGCACCCCAGCATCTGCTTCAAGATCTTGTACCAAAAAAGCAACAGCAGGTGTTGAAATGACACCTAAACGTAAAACATCAATACCAACTGATAAAAAGCCAGCAACAATAGCTTGCTGCAACATGTCACCTGATATTCTAGTATCTCGTCCAACAATCACAACTGGATTTTTATCATTAGTCATGTGCCGTGTTAAAATCGTGCCACCGGTACGACCTAAACGAAAGGCTAATTCCGGTGTCAACGTCTGGTTTGCAATTCCACGTACACCATCTGTTCCAAAATATTTTAATTTAATGTCTGACATTATCTTATCCTGTCTTTTTAATTACTACTAGATGATTCTTCACTACTAGATGTTTGATCCTGATCGTTTTCACTAGTATCTGCTGAACTTGTTGACGACGATGATGTACTAGAAGAGCTAGTACTTGACGTATTATTATCATTTCTTGGCGTAACTGTTGCCGATACGTTAGCAGTATTGTAATGTACGATACCATCAATATTTGGTAGTGCTACTTTAATTGTTTCTTTGTCATTAATATTTGCAACATCTACTGGCACCTTAATACTGTCCATAGCATTAAGTATATCAGATGAACCATAGGCCGTCACAGTTTTAGGGTCAAATGAAATACGATAATCATCACTATCACCATTAACAACATTGGCCGTTAATGTCACTTTTTTCGAATCTTCGGGTGCTATGTTTAGCGTTACGTTAGCTGAATCGTGATTTAGTTTCACTTCAACTGCCTCACCATTTTTGTCCACTGCCACGAGTTTGACTGCTTGTGTCAATGTTTCTTTCGTCCCACTCTGTAAATCAAGTTGAGCTACTATTGAAGTGACTGCATCAATATTTGCTTTAGGTCCGGTAACTGTAATTGCTTTTGGATCAGCTGTTGGTTCACTAGCTGTATAACCACTAGCAATTTTGCTGCTAGCATAGTTCACTTTAATAGGGAATGTTCGTGATGTTTTTTCAGCAATTGTGACGGTTATTTTTTGTGGGTTAATCGTTGAAGTCAATGAAGCATTAACACCACGTAAAGCTACATCAACAGTGTGTTTACCTGGAGTTAAACCACGTAAATCTGCACTAGCCTGAATGTCATTGCGACTTTGTGCTGCCGACACCAATGCCACAGAACCTTCAATGCCTACCTTAACTGTTTCAGGTGCGTTAATCACAACATACTTATCTTTATCAAATTGCAAATTAAGCCCTACATTTAACGTCGCCTTTTTTTCAGGTACTAGTGTTGAAAAATTATTCGATCCATTTGTTGTCGAAACTGTTGATTTTGTACTTAAAACATAGGTTGAGAGTAGAATTGCAATAATTAATGAGATCACTAAGTTTACAATTTTAGATTGACCAAATTGCTTCATTTTTCTACCCTCCTTCTATGCCACCACCGATTTTTTGGTGTTTCTGCTTTATCTGGTAAAAATTGACGTTCAAAGAAATTAAGATAGCTTTCCTGATCCATCTGGCGTAGAAGATCACCGCTCTGTGTAATAGAAATTTCACCAGTCTCTTCGGATACAACAACGGTAATCGCATCACTTGATTCCGAAATTCCCACTGCAGCACGGTGCCTAGTCCCTAACTCTTTCGGAATACGTGTACTTTCAGATAGTGGGAGATAAGCTGCGGCTACTGCAATACGGTCTTTACGAATAATCACCGCACCATCATGTAATGGGGTATTTGGAATAAAAGTATTGATTAATAATTGACCAGTGATATAAGCATCTAGCTTAATTCCTGTTTTAATGTATTCATCTAAATTTGTGTCACGTTGAATTGTAATCAAAGCACCGATACGACGTTTTGACATATACTGAAGTGAACTATCCAAACTTTTAATCAGTTGGTGTTCGGCGGCATTATCAATTCTCGTTCGTCTCACAATAAGTCGGCGACCCAATGATTCTAGACCACGGCGAATTTCTTGTTGGAAAATGACAACTAGCGCAATTGGCGCCCATGTAATCAGCTGATCCATGACCCATGACAAAGTAGTTAATCCTAAATACCAGCTCACTACTTTAACTAAAATAACCGCCCCGACGCCAAATAATATTTGTAACGCTCGAGTTCCCTCGACAAATTGGATGATTTTATAAAGCAAAAACCAGATAATAGCAATATCTACCACATGCATTAAATTATTCATTGTAAAGTACGATAGCATAATTATTCCTTTGGTATTTTCACAAACGGTAGTAACACTGTCTTGTTACTCTTCGTCTTTTCCTGCTAATGCTGCTGTTTCCGCATAGTTGATAAACTGCCTAATGTTAATACCAGCTTGTCGCTTAATTCTTCCTTGTTCATACAAATTTTGAATTGTTTCTCGCTGTGCATTAAGTGCCTTAATTTCAAGTTCCATACGCATTCGCTCATCTATTTCACGTTGCAGAGCTGTATCTGGACGTTTCTCATTTTCGATGCGGTAACGATAGGTCACAATTAAATTATACGCGTTTTGTCTGTCTAAACGTTGAGATACAGTATCACCACTATGCTTTACCATATGTTCTGACAAAGCATTAATCGCAGCCTTAGCTGTTTCTTTAATGGCTAAGGAAGTTTCTTCCTTAAATGCTTCACTGGTTTCATCTGAAAACCAAATACGAATCGCACGTATCACACGCTGCATCAATATTCTAGCCCATTTTGGAGACACATGGAAATGTGTATTGGACTCTATAGCACGATCTAATACTTCCAATCGACGTGTTTGTGTTGAAAAGGCAAGGGGTGAAATTTCCTCTGCCACAAGCAATTGTTGTAACCGATCACGCTGTGCCTCTAAAGCTATGCGACGCAATTCTGCGTCGTCAACCGGCGTAAACATTAACCTATCATCTTTAGACTGTCGGCGAATTTGTGCGATAGTCGCTTGTTTACGTGTAATTAATTCATAGATAATCACACGGTTATTATCCCGCTGATTTTCACGCAAAATCTGTATACTAACTTGAATAGAAAAAATACGTGCTTGAGCTTCAGTCATATCAACATGTGAGGCATGCTTTGTCGTTTCTTCTTCAGCATCTGATATAGATGGTTGTGTAAAATCATGTGCTGAACGCTCATTAGTCACAATTGGCAACATAATCGTAGCCACCAACAGACTAATAATTACAACAACTGCTGCAACAAAAACTAGTAAGCTTCGTTGCGGAAAGGCTGTCCCATCATCAATGACACTCGGAACAGTCAATACTGCCGCCATTGTTACCGCACCACGAACACCCGTTAAACCAGATGTCACCGCTGTTTTAAATAATGGATGATGTGATCTGTCTTTAAAGTACATCAAAACTTGATTCGAATATGCCCATAATGTTCGAATAACAAACACAATGAACCACGTGACAATACCATAAAAAATCGCTTGCCCCGTGTGAATTTGTGAATTTTGAACAACACCTTCCATAGCAGGTGGTAATTCAATGCCTAACAAAACAAAAACAGAACCATTAAGCAGATAAGCAAAGATTTCCCAAGTTCTGACGCCAGTTACCGAAATTTCGGGATTACGTGCATCAAATCGCTGGTCACTTAGAACTTTAGTTAAAACACCACCAGCAACAACGGCAATTACACCAGACGCGTGAAAAAATTCTTCAGCTGTCCAATAAATTAAAAATGGTGTCAATAACGTTATGACAGTGTGGAAAACCGCATCATTTAGCCCAACACGATGAAAAACATCACGTAGCCAGACTGAGATTCCCCCGATAACTAACCCAACACTCAATCCAATTAAAGTCATCCAAAAGAAATTACCAATAGCTTGACTAAGTAAAAAAGTCCCAGCTACCGTTGCTTTAATTGCGGTATTAAAACTGACTAGCCCACTGGCATCATTAATCAAACTTTCCCCAGCAACAATATGCATCACATTTTCAGGTAGCTTGACGCGTTTAGCAATGGCTTGCACAGCTACTGGATCTGTTGGTGATACGACTGCAGCCAATGCTAATGCCACAGATCTTGGCAATTGTGGGATTAACAAGTGCATCAAGAAACCACCGACTAATGTTGTCAATAGCACTAATACAATCGCATTGCCCAGGATTGGTCCACGTAACTCCCAAAGTTCTCGTTTGGGAAAACGCCAAGCATCATTATATAGTAATGGCGCTACAAAAAGTAACATAAACCAATGCGAGTCAACCTCAATGTATACACCAAATGCTAAGGACAAGAATAGACCAATGACAATTTGAAACAAGCTAGCAGGAATATCTGTCGCAAAATGTGAAACAACATTAGAAATTGTAACTGATACAATTAAAATAAAAATTAATTCGAGTATTGCCATTGTTATTATCGTTCTCCTATGATGCGAACTTCAGTTTCAAGTAAGACACCAAATTTATCTTGAACTGTTTTTTGAACATAATGAATAAGATCTTCATAATCATTTCCTGTACCATTGGCAACATTCACCATAAATCCAGCATGTTTCTTAGAAACTTCAACACCACCAACACGAACACCTTGCAAATGAGAATCCATAATTAATTTACCAGCAAAGTAACCCTCTGGTCGTTTGAAAACAGAACCATTAGAGGGATAATTCAAAGGTTGCTTATCAGCACGTTTAAAATTATTAACATCCATACGCTGTTGAATCGCTTGTTTATCATCTGGATGTAAATCAAATGTCGCACTGACAATAATGCCACCATTCGTTTGAAATACAGATTGTCGGTAACCAAATGCCAACATATCACGTGGAAAAGTCTGTAACTGACCATCTGGCATAACCGCTGTCACTGAAGTCACTACCATATCTGTTTGTCCACCATAGGCGCCAGCATTCATAAAAACTGCACCGCCAACCGAGCCAGGTATCCCCGCACCCCACTCTAAACCAGTAAGGCTATGCTCCATAGCGACTTCAGCCACTAAAATCAAATCAGCCCCCGTTTCAGCTACAATATTATGCCCTTCAGTTGTAATACTGTGTAATTCATGAAGTAAAATTGATAAGCCCCGGACACCGCCATCACGCACAACGAGGTTGGAAAGTCTGCCAAAAACATGCACGGCTAATTGTTCATCTTTTGCCCAGTGTAATAACTTTTTCAATTCAGTTAAAGATTGAGGAATCGCTAAATAATCTACTACACCACCAGCTTGCGTATAAGCATAGGGGGCTAACGATTGCTTTTCAAATATTGTTATATTGTCTAATTGCATTTTTCAACTCCGTGTCTATATCTTTTATTTTACCAAACTTTTACCTATACCGCCTAATTGCAACAAAAAAGCTTAATATCAGTATAAATTACTGACATTAAGCGCGTTAATAATGATTATGAAAACCAAAGTTCTATTTCCCGTTTAGCGGTAGTCACACTATCAGAACCATGGACAAGATTCATGATGGCATCACTCTGCCACTCACGTCCTAAATCACCACGAATAGTACCCGGTGCAGCATCAGTTGGGTTAGTAGCTCCCATTAACATCCGCCAACCAGCCACGATATTAGTTCCTTCACCAATCATAGCAATCACTGGTCCTGACGTCATATACGCTACCAAACTCGGATAAAAAGATTTACCAACATGTTCTGCATAATGCGCATCAAGTAATATTTCTGTAGGCCGTACCATTTTAATATCAACAATGCGATACCCTTTATTCTCAATACGACGAATGATTTCACCAACTTTACCACGTTGTACCCCATCCGGTTTAATCATCATAAATGTTCGTTCTATCATGGTTTCTCCTTGATCTAAACTAACTTCATTATACATGAAACCGTTTACAAGGTCTATTTTTTAGCTGTCTTTTTGACATCATTTGGACGGTATTCAATAACCATCCCCTTTAAAATATTACGCAAGTAGCGATCACCGGCTGGCTTATAATTACGATGATCTGGTCGACGCAAAACAGCACTTAATTCATTCTTAGATATACTGATACCAGCTGATTCCAAAAAGCTCATATAATCATCACTTGTATAAGACATTGCAATTTTCAACTTTTTCATGATGACATTATTAATATCATCTTCTTTATTAATATCAAAAGTTGGTTGAATTGGTTTTAAATCTGGCCCAATTTTTTCCCCACGCTGTGAAATAATCAACCCATTCATGAACGCTTCTAAATCATGAGTCGTTATCTTTTTATCACGCTTATCGCCTTCCTCTTGCTTAGTTAATAACTCATGGAGCTGTGCCTCATCAATCTCAATACCACCCAAATGAAATATTTTGATCATGTCAGTATTTTGGATATCAAGCGCGTAGCGCAGACGAATAATAATATCATTGTTGTTCATGTTTTTCTCCTAGTTATGTACGGCGCAATCATGCGCTGTGATGGATTCTTAAATTGATCAGATATTTTAGTACGGATGATTATCATATTCTTCCCAATTTTCATGAGAGTCTTGAATACGTTTAAACATTTTTTCCATTTCTGTTAGTGTAAACTGTGTTAATACTGGGCGTCCATGAGGGCAATTATAAGGATTTTCAGTCATAGCAAGTGATTGTAATAAAGTTCGTGCTTGTTCTTCAGACAAATGCATATTGGCTCGAACTGACCTTTTACAACTCATCATGATGGCTGTGCGTTCACGAAATTCAGCTACCGTGAGATGTCCAGCCCTTAGAAGCCAATCAACCATTTCTAATACTGTTTCCTTTTCTTGACCAGCTTTAAACCATGTTGGGTGTTCACGTATGATCACACTCGTTGGTCCAAAAGGCTCTAGTTCTAACCCAACAGCTTGTAATTCTTGTTCATGATCAGCAATTTTTAACATATCAGCTGCCGAGTAGGTCAACGTGATTGGAACCAACAACCGTTGTTTGTCAGTTCCTACTTCGCCTATAACACGCCTATAGTACTCATATTTAATTCGCTCTTGTGCAGCATGCTGATCGATTAAGTATAAGCCTGTTTCACTTTGTGCAAACAAAAATGTCCCATGCATTTGACCAATATAGTCCAATGCTGGAAAACCACTAGCTGTGTTTGGTGCGATATCAAGTGCCTCTTGTTGTGATTGATTTTTCGTCCGTGGCGCTTGGTATGTTACAAGATCCTCAGATACTTGAGGTTGAGGCACTGTTGATTGTTGCCCAAAAACTGATAATGCAGACTCATGAGCATACCGATTAGCGAAATCATTAACTTGATCATTTAATAAATCATGTCGATCACTGATACTAATAGGTTCAATCTCTTGACCCGAATTAATAGTGTTTTGTGGCATCACTGTTTGTTCTTTGGACTCACTTTTTTCTAACCAAGGCGCCTGCTGGGTGGGTTTTGACGTGGTCGATTGTATTGCTCTTGATGGGCCATACAAATTTTCATAAGCATCAGGTATTAAATTTTCTTCCGCTAAACGCGACTTGATACTACCGATAATTAATTCAGATAACTCAACTTCCTTAGATAGGCGAACTTCTGATTTTTGGGGATGTACATTCACATCGACCAAAAGAGGATCGGTATTAATGTTAATCACGCCCATTGGGAACCGACCAACCATTAATTTTGAACCGTAACCACGTATCACAGCATTAGAGATAGTAAAGTTTTTAATAAAACGGCCATTAATTAAAATGGTCAAATATTCTCGTGAACCACGTGTTAGCTCTGGTAAAGATATATAGCCAGTAATATTAAAATCGTCGTCTTCACCAGCAATTGCTAGCATTTTTTGCGCACTTTCACGACCATAAATAGCCGCAATAACTTGTTGCTGGTTACCGTTTCCTGCTGTTTTTAGTAATTCACGCCCATCAGCAATGACAGTGAAAGCAATGTTTGTATATGACAGTGCCAACCGATTCATAATGTCAGCAATATGTGATAACTCTGTTTGTGGTCGCTTTAAATATTTCAATCGTGCCGGTGTATTATAAAATAAATCGCGTACCGAAATCACAGTTCCACGATGCCCATTAGCTGGCACTGAACTGACTTGATTGCCACCTTTAATGTGATACATGACACCGGCTGGTGCCTCAATAGTTGTCGTATTTAAAGTAACGTCGGCAATTGCTGCAATCGATGGTAATGCTTCACCACGAAAACCTAAAGACAGAACATTAAACAAATCATGACGATCTGTTATTTTGCTTGTTGCGTGGCGTGTAAAAGCTAGCGGGACATCTTCAGGATCAATACCTGTACCATTATCAACAACACGAATAAGCGCCTCGCCGGCATTCTCAACGACGACGTCAATTTGTGTTGCGCCTGAATCAATCGCATTTTCAACTAATTCTTTAACAACGCTGGCTGGTCGTTCAATAACTTCACCAGCCGCAATTTGGTTAGCCAATAAATTTGATAGCTCATGAATTTTGCTCATTGTTTTTTGAACGCCAGTGGAGTCATTGCCTTAAACTAACAAATTTAATATTTAAAGGCTAATTAATTATCACACCCACAAACGCGTCTCCTTCTATTTTTTTCTTAACTTTTTTAAGTCATTTAGTGCATTCATGGCATCTACAGGTGTCATGTTTAAAATATCTAATTTATCTAAGTGTTCTAATACTTTTTCTGTCTCTGAATCAACAGCATCAACATTGAACAATTCAACTTGTTGTGATTCGTCATGTTTTTCTGACGTCACTGATTGTTGGACAAGCTGGTGATCAGTAACGACATCATCACTTTCTAAATGAGAAAGAATGGTCGTAGCATTGTTAATGAGTTCGCGTGGCAAGCCAGCCAGTGCCGCAACATGAATACCATAAGATTTATCAGCTGGTCCTTCTTGAATTTGATGTAGAAAATGCAATTCCCCGTTATCATCTTCTACTGCACCAACATGAACGTTGGTAATGCTATCATGCCGGTCAGCTAATGCAGTTAATTCATGATAATGTGTTGAAAACAGTGTTTTGGCATGAATATGCGCATCTAAAAATTCGATAATTGCTTGCGCCAGTGCCATACCGTCATAAGTTGCCGTACCACGCCCTAATTCGTCAAATAAAATAAGCGAATGTGCTGTTGCTTCTCGCAAAGCTAGGTTAGCTTCTGCCATTTCAACCATAAAAGTTGACTGTCCCATAGCAATATCATCATTAGCACCAATTCGCGTAAATATTTGATCAAAAATAGGTAATTCAGCTTGTTCTGCTGGTACAAAACTGCCCATTTGTGCCAAGATAACAATTAAGGCTAATTCACGCATATAAGTTGATTTTCCAGCCATATTAGGACCAGTAATCAGTTGCATGGCATTGTCTTCATCTAACATCACATCATTTGCCACAAACTCACCTGAACCGAGCAATGCTTCTACCACAGGATGTCTTCCTTGAGATATGGCTATCATGTTATGACTAGTAAAGGTAGGACGTACGAAACGGCGATTGTCAGCGACATCAGCTAGTGAAGCTAAAACATCCAAGCGCGCAACTAACCTTGCCAGCTTTTGAATACGACTAATATTTGCCTTTAGTCGTTCACGAATCGTTACAAATAATTCATATTCTCTTTCTGTTCGTTTAGCTTGTGCCTCAATAATCAAACGTTCATGCGCTTTTAATTCTGGCGTGACAAAGCGTTCTGCATTTGTAAGTGTCTGTCGTCGCTCATAACGATCTGGTTCTAATTTATTAATGTTAGCTTTAGTCACTTCAATAAAATAACCAAAATTTTTATTATACCCGACTTTCAATGAACTAATACCGGTAACTTTACGCTCATCAGTTTCTAATTGGGCTAGCCATTTTTGATTGTCAGTCAAAACTCTGCGATATGTATCTATCTTTTCATCGAATCCGTCGTTAATAATATTACCTTCACGGACACTCACCGGTGGGTCATCAACAATAGCTTCATCTATCAACCCTGCCAAATCAACCATGCTATCAAGCTTGTCACCAGCATCGTAAAGTACTCCTTCTGTTGCTGATAAAGTGGTTTTAATGCTTGGAATAGCTAATAATGATTTTTTGAGTTGCACAAGTTCTCGTGCATTCATCGTACCCATAGCCGCACGAGCTGCTAATCGTTCCAAATCATATACTGATTTCAAATCATCTTGCAAAGCACCACGTGTAAAAAAATCATTTTGAAACGCCTGTACCAAGTCAAGTCGCTTTTCAATCTCCTGTTGCTCACGTAATGGTTTTAGTAGCCACTGTTTCAGTAGCCGACCACCCATAGCTGTCTTCGTCTCATCAATTAATCCTAGCAGTGAACCTGCACGTTTTTTCGTACGCGTATTTTCAATTAAGTCTAAATTAGAACGTGTGTCTTGGTTAAATTTCAAATAAGTTAGTCGCTCATAACTCGTAGCAGGCACAATGTGATCCAAATTACGGCGCTGCGTATCAAAAATATAATTAAGTAACATTGCTGTCGTTTCAGTTTCAGCAATGCTTGTTAAGGGTTGTGTCAAAAAACTAACTGTTGCATTTGCTGTCACATCTGACTGCCAAGAAATTACTAGACCACGTTCCCCAAGTTGATTAGCAACTTGATGTTTTATGGTAAGCTCGTCATCTTTACGTAACACAACTTCTTTAACTTCCAACGAACTTAATTCATCAATCACATCATTAAAGTTACCGATAGTTGTTGCTTTTAATTCGCCTGTAGATAGATCAATATAAGCCATTGCCAAATCATTACCGTTTGGTCTAAGAGCAGCTAGATAGTTGTTTTCTTTATCAGCACCCGCACCGCCAAGCATTTTTGTGCCTGGCGTAATCAGCTGAACAACATCTCGCTTCACCATACCCTTAGCAACGGCAGGATCTTCCATTTGCTCAACAATAGCAACTTTATGACCTTGATCTACTAAAATATCAATATAATTTTGCGCAGCATGATGCGGTATACCCGCCATTGGCACGGGGTTTTCTGAATTTTTATTACGTGCTGTCAGTGTTAATTCAAGTATTTTAGCCCCTAATATCGCATCATCTTCAAAAAGTTCATAAAAATCACCTAAACGATAAAAAACAAATGCATCAGGGTATTGTGCCTTAATTTCATGATATTGCACCATCATTGGTGTGTCTACTATTTTGGCCATATTTTATGACACATCTCCTCATTATTTCATACTTATTTTCAGTGTTTAATCAAAATGCCGATAACGCGCCATTGTCCGAGATAAATAATCAACTAATGCTTGATTATCAGGGTGTTGATCCCAGTCATCTTGGCTGACTAACGTAATTGCCTCTTGTTGCGCAATTTCCATCATAGTTAAATCTTTAATTGGATCACCCACTGCAAATTCCGGTACACCAGATTGCTTTGTCCCTAAAATATCCCCAGAACCTCTTAATTCCAAATCACGTTGAGCTAACACAAAACCATCTGTTGTCTCAACCATTGCATCCAAGCGTGCTGTGCCATAATCTGTCTTAGGGTCAGCAATTAGCATCGTATAAGATTGTCGTGTGCCACGACCAACACGACCACGTAATTGATGCAACTGCGCTAAACCAAAACGATCCGCATCTAAAATCAGCATAATACTAGCATTTGGTACATCAACCCCGACTTCAATGACTGTTGTCGCAACTAAAATTTGAATACGATTGGCTTTGAAATCAGCCATTAAGACCTTTTTTTCTTCGTTCGATAGTCGACCATGCAATAAACCTATACTATATTGCGGAAATTCTAATTGCATTGTCTCATACATGGCAGTTGCATTTTGAACATCTAGTGTTTCGGACTCTTCAATTAGCGGTGTCACAATGTATGCCTGCGCGCCATCGTCAATCTGCGTTTTAACAAAACTAATTGCTTGATCTAATTGATTATGGCTCAGACGAGTTGTTTGAATTGTTTTACGACCGCTTGGTAGTTGATCAATGACTGAAACATCCATTTCACCATAAGCAGTAATCGATAAGGTACGTGGGATTGGCGTTGCTGTCATCGCCAAAATATCTGGATTTACGCCGTTTTCACGTAATTTAGCACGTTGATTAACGCCGAAACGATGTTGCTCATCAATGACTGCTAAACCTAAATGATGAAAGGCAACGTCGGGTTGTAATAAAGCATGTGTGCCAACGATAATATCAATTTCACCACTGACTAAGTCAGCTAATAATTGCCGACGAGCCGTCACTTTCAAACCACTGGTTAATAATTCAATGCGTAGTGATAACCCAGCGTTATCAAACAGTTGAGATAAATTTATGGCATGCTGTTGTGCCAATATTTCTGTTGGTGCCATCATCACTGCTTGTAATCCGCCTGTCACCGCCGCATACATTGCCATTGCAGCGACAACTGTTTTCCCTGAACCAACATCCCCTTGTAATAAGCGGTTCATATGTCGTGGCCGTTTTTGATCTTGTAAAATTTCATCGATCACTTTATGTTGTGCCGATGTCAAGGTATAGGGTAATTGGTTTTCAAACGCCCGCAATGCCTCACTGTCATAGTTCACAGCCTCACCAGCAAAATTTTGATCAGCTAACTTTAAAAGTTGCAATCGCATTTGAAATACAAAAAATTCCTCAAAAGCACTACTACGCCGCGCTGCTTTTGCTGCTGGCATATCAGGAGGAAAATGCATGTTTTCTATTTGTTGATTACGATCGAGTAGGCGATACTTAGTCCGTATATTTTCAGGAACTAATGAGTCAACCGTGCCACGTACGTCAGCCCAAGCTAATTCAACCAGATGACGTATTGTTTTGCCACTCACTTGTTTTGATGCAGGATAAATTGGATCCAACGCATCTGCACTCGCATTGATCATTTTCATGCCAGTCAACGCTGCTTTAGCCGCATTATAAGTGCCGTAAATCGCAGCCTCTTGTCCTACGTCAATATTTTGAGCAATCCAAGGTTGATTAAAAAAAGTAACCCGCACATTTTCATGATCAATTAGTAATCCAAAACGCGTTTGATTTTTTTTGCCGAAGCGTGAGACTACTGGTGGTGTACTCACAATTCCTTTAAAAGTCACCTTCTCACCATCTAGTGTTTCTGAAGGTAGACGTTCTCCTAAATCTTCATAACGAAAGGGAAAATAACTAATCAAATCTTCAATTGTAAAAATGTCTAATTCATGTAAAGCCTCTAACCTTTTTGGTCCAACACCAGGCAGTACATTAACATTATCAGCGAGTATAATCATGATTTAATTGTAACATTTTGGATAAAAAAAGCGACTGGCTATAACTTATTATGATGCCATAAACTTTTTATGATAATAATAGTTTTTTCTCTGAAAGTGGTCAACTTTTGCACTTACTTGTCTTTAAATAGACTTGCTTGTCTGGTATGATATTTATAGATAAAGGGCTCTTTATGATTTTTATTAGTGCCTAATGTATATAGCTATGTATAATGGCAAAGCCAAATTTTATTTTTTGCTTAGTACTCTAATAACGCTTAAGCCATGGTATAGATCTGCTACTGATCAACGACTAAAATGATTAATACCCCACGTATGGCGATTGCTGATGCTTTAGATATTATAATTTATAAGGCAAAACAGACAACGTGTTTAAAATATTGACTAACTTTTACTTTGATATACTTATACCACTTGATAATGCTGTTTGAAAGAATTAAGGAAATAATAAACAAATGAAAAAAATAGGAATTATTATCGGAAGCAATCGTTCTAACAGCACAACACTAAAAATTGCTACCCTTATTCAATCACAAATTAACAGTGACAGCGTAAACACAAAATTGATTAACCTTGCTGAAATAAATTTACCTTGGTTAGATGAACCAGAAATACCTGCCAAAAATAACTATCAATTAGAATCCACAAAAACATGGCAATCTACTGTCAATCAATATGATGGCTTCATTATTGTGTATCCTCAATATAATTGGGGCTACCCTGCAGTATTAAAAAATGCACTCGACACATTGTATACAGAGTGGCAAGGTAAACCCGTAAGTACGATTGTATTCGGTTCACATGGCGGTTTCCAAGCAGAATTAGCTATGTCTCTAGTATTGCAAGGTTTACACATGCATAAATTGCCTGTTAATCTCTCTTTAACTGTACCATTAGACGCCAAGAATCTCACTGACATAATAGCTAGTCATCAATCTGATATTGACCAACTAACGCAATGTTTTGAACAATTAGATTAAAAAATAAAGAGTGTATTACGTGCTGCACTACGTTAAAAGCACAATTTGGGATGAAAACAAAACGCAAGACATTCTCGCCATGCTGAAAACAATGCGTGAGGATGATAAATAGATGTATGAATACTTAGATTATAGTTCCCCACTGGAATATTTTGAAGATGTTGTCGTTAAATATAATGCTGAACGTCCCCCTAACAAACAAATAACGGTTGTTGAGGTGCCTGGGCGCAAACATGATCCTGATGTTGCCTGACCCTCACGTCACATGATTGTGATTAATCCCAACTTCAAGACTAAATTTTCATCCCCATTTCGTAAATTTCACGAGTTACAGCACATTCTAACTGGCGAGCAACACAAGACATATGCGTTCTCCCCTTTGGCCAAGAATGATGCTGAAATAAGCGCTAATGCTTATGCGTTTAAAATGCTGGCTGACTTTTACTTTGATGAGAACACTGATAGATACAGCAAGCTTTATGACTTCATGGCATACTTTGGTATTCCTATGTCACTTGAGAGTGCTGTTTTGAAGAATATATAAAAGGAAATATAAAATGACAGATACATGTGAAACAAATGAGCATAGATAGCTAAGAAAATATGGTATGAACGTCAACGTTGAGGAAGTTATTTGTTCTGACTATTCAAAATCAGTCATTAGGCGGCATGATAGCGGAATACAAATACTTTCTATTGGCATGAATCCTCGTGGATTAGAAAATTACAAAGGTTTGGAAATAAAAAATGCAAACGAAAAGTTAAATAACCCTTTAGAAACTACACGCCGAACAGAATTATATAAATTAGAAGAAAAAATTGAAGAGAAAAATCATCAAATTAAAACTCTAACTAAAATAAATTTATTCGTTAAAAGAACTCCTACTACCAATATTTTAGTAAAACATATAAAAGCAAGCATGACAGCGCCTAAGGTAAACGGGCTTATCGGCAGTAAAACTCTTAGTCAACTAAAAAGTGCTATGAAGGAGGCGGACTATGTATTACTAGACTGGGGTGCAGGAGTCCCTTGGAACTATGGTAAATTGAAAGAATACAAAAATGATCTGAAAGACTTACTTAATAAATATGAAGATAAACTTTATTGGTTCGGATATAATAACGATGGCTCACCAATTCACCCAGCATCTCGTAAAAAAAAGACACTTTCGAAAATTAATAAAAGTAATTTAGAAAAAATTTTTAATTAGTAAGTAATAATACAAATACGCAAATAAAAAAATCACATAGTGAAATACGTGCAGAACCACGTTAAAAGCTTTACGGGGATGAAATATGACGAAAAATACAAAAAAATTAAAAACACAAACAGTAGCTTATGGTTGGCAACTAGTTACACCTGAAAATACAGTAGTCATGGACAATGACCAGGGCAATATAGCCATTGGAGATACATCTGATAATTTTAGGGGTGGACCATTTATAGTGTTAAAAGTCAGCGAAAACGAGGTAACAGTAGCAGACAGCGGTATTTTTGCCCAAGGTGTCTCAATTACCTTAGATAAAAAAATTATCGTTAAACGGCGTCCTGATATTGAAATTAATGACTAACTAACCATTAAATAAGAAATGCACTCACAGAATGCGTAAATATTACGTGCAGAACCACGTTAAAAGCTTTACGGGGATGAAATATGAAAACACAAATTATAACTGGTTTTTGGACTGCTAAAAATTTCGTTGAAAGATTAAACGCTACTTTAACTGAATTGGAAGCAGATGGTCACGAAATTATTGAAGTCCAGTATACTGATTCCTTTTTTTGCTACTCTGCTCTAATACTATATAAGTAAAAATGCACTCGGGAAGTGGTACATACGTGCCAAGCGTTCACGCTAAAAAGTTTAAGGAGAGAAACATGAATCCAGATGAACTAAGAGTGTTATCAGATGCCCTACCAGAAACAACCAAAGAAGAATTGCTTAACCCTTCTGCACATGCAGTAGGAAAGGGATTTGGTGGCTTACTTTATTGGATGTTTCATCCACTAATTAAGTTGGGAATTAGAACTCAATCCGAAGTAGAAACATACCAAAAGTCATTTGAGGAGAAAGCTAAAAATATAGATATTGAAAACTATGACTCCTCAAATCTCGGACTAGCATATTCAACATTGCAAAGCTCAGCTGGTAGATTAGATAATGATGTACTCCGAGAAATGTTTGCACAGTTACTAACCAATACACTTGACAAAACAAAAAATTCTACAATTTCGCCCAAATTTAAATCTGTTTTAGCAAATATGAGTAATGATGAAGCAATACTACTAAACACTTTAGCTTCAAATAAATATTACAAAACTGGCTTTCCTTACCTTAATTTTTATCAAAAAACTGAAGCAAACGGTAAGTTAGATACTGCTACTGATATTATAGGTATTTCAAATGGAGAATATATCCAAAAGCACGCTGAAATAAGTGAATTAGAAATAGATGGTATTATTAAGACGAAAACTGACCAATGGTTTGATAGTGGTGAATTAGCTGATCAGTATAATTTAATTAAAGAAGATCTAAACAAAATTCCCGAATTTTCAAAAGATGAAGCTTCAAATGGAACTTTGATGTTTACTGATTTTGGTCAACGTCTAGTGAACGCCATTCTTCCTTGAGATGTTTGTATATGATGTCAGCCATTTTTGGGTCATAAGCTTTAATTGCCGTTAATAATTGATATTGAGTGATTTTTCTAATATTAACTGCTTGTTTAGCTAAAAACCGTGTCAAACTCTTGACTAAACAAAAAATTAAAATTGTTAAAACGATAAAAGATACAGTAATCGTTATAAAAATATGCATGGCTTTGATTAATTCCATTCTGTAATTTACACAATTTTACCATAATGAACATCTTAATTAATCTAATAGAAAGTAACTCCTGTCAATTATTTGACTCATGTTGTTACATCTTGAGTAACTTTGCAGTATTTCTTCACTAATTGAAAAACAAAAAGGTTGCATAAAACACGTAACAGGTTGCAACGCTCAATGTAACCTTTTTTGTAACAAAGGTTACACGCTGTTACAACGTTTGTAACGCCTTGTATAGCCATTCATGACAAAGGTTAAACGCCTATAAAGGTTGACTTTTGTTGACATTTATTGACTTTTTCATGCTTGCAAATCTTGCATTCATGTTGGAAAATGTTGGAGTTACATGCTATGTTTTGCTAAGGTTTTTGTAACTTTGCATGTTAAGTAATGTTAAGGTTTCTTGAACATTTAACATTACTATCTCATCCCCGTAACAACTTATAAGTAAACAAAAAACCACGATCTAGTTTAAATCTAGGTCGTGGTTTTATTGTGTCTATTTTAACGCTTTATTAGCCGTTTTAAGCGTTGTTAGTTATTTATATTAAAAGACACTACTTTATGTTTAATGAGCAATTTTGACCCTATTCTGCTTTAATGTGTGCGTATCAATCAATACATGGGGATGAGATTATTTTATCCACTCTGATCAAAATTCTTATACTTCAAAACATAGCCAACTATTTTAACACCCCCGCCCTTGTTACCAGAATAGAGAGCACACACATATCGTTGCCTTACAAAAATGTTCAATTTTCAAAACTTTTTTATATAGGGGGTACCCCTTAAAACGTTGATATATAGGCATTATTGATTATGGACATCAAACACTAAAACGCTGTTATATCAACGTTTATAGACTATGACATTCTAAAAAGGGGGCTATATAACACTACTGCTACAAGGCTTTAAGACACTTTACATCTAAACTACCGTAAAAAGCCCCCCCCCTAAACACACCCCGCTTTTAAAATATTGCTAACGCAGACACAATAATTTTTTATAAAGTGCATTATGCATAATATAGAGTCATCCCAAAAATAATAGAAATGGCATCAGAATCAGTAAATTACAGCAATGTTTGTGGTACCCCTAAACACCTATTTTCTGTTAAGAATGCTTGTATATCAACGCTTTTTTTTTTAAAATTAGCCACTTTGAAAATTTTTGATTTCGTCATTCGCAATAAATGAGGACGCCACCTTGTGACGCTTCCTCCAACTGCATATGGGCGGGAATATTTTTGATTTCCATAACCAAAACAGATGAAAAATACAAAACTACGCTCTATTCTTGAAGAACGTGATCATTAGTCGACTACAACTTATTTAAAGTATAGCTATCTGTGATTATAACTCTTTGGTACTTTCAACTCTTGAATTCAAATAATTAACAATTTTTTTAATATAGTCCATATTAATTAAACCAGCAAAAAATTCACCATTCTCGCTCATCACAATATTATCAGGAGATTATGTATTGTTTATACCGTTCATCTTTTGAAATATAATTTTTCATATCCTCATTTGTTGATAATAAGGTTAACAATGCTTTTTTAGACAATAATGTTCGTTCTCCGTCATGTTCCTGATAAAAATAATAGCGACGTGTAAGACCTGCTGTTCGGTTCCCAATATTCCACAGAACATCCTTCCAACTATGTTTCTCAAAAATCCCATACTTAACATTACTATCACTCATAATTACAGATTCCCCCATTAATTTATACCGATATGTCATTAAACATAAACTTATCATATTTATTTAATAAATACCCATCGCAGTGATCTATTTGTGACTTTCTTAAAAAGTTGTTTTTAGTACTTTCTCAAATTCATTTTCTGGGACATTTATTGAAAGCTTCAGCTATACTACGTTTTCCTTTTTGTGACACCATAGCGCCCCCATCATGCGTATAATCGCTCTTTGGGACGTTCTATCTTGTTGACTAGCTGATTAAGTTGTTTGTTTAATGCCATGATGTAACCTGTGGGAGCCACCACATTGTAGAACTCTATAAATGGCTTATTCTCTTTGTACTTGCTAACATACATTGCTCTTAACTCTGGCGTAAGTTGACTACTAAAGTCATCCAGAGTTGTTTTAACTGCTCGTATAAACGTCTCATTCTCACGCCTATATTCGTTATTAATTTCTGAATTGTCCAGGTATTTAATCTTTAGGTCTATCATCCCCCTAAAATAATACTGTAATATTTCACGATTTGTCCATGTTGTTGGCATATCTGCTCCTCGTTATAAGTACGCTTTATCAAAAACTAACAGGAAAAGTAATATCCGTTTCGATCGCTAACCTAATATTTAATCAAACATACCATAGGCAAGCGCAAACTTTTTCAAAGCTTTATCTTGTATCAGTCTGATAACATGTCTACTTGATATAGCTAATTGATCCCCAATATTTTCATAACTCAACTCATACAAGTATCGCAATTTGATAATGTTTTTATAACTATCATGTGGCATGTGCTCTAATGCTTCAATAACTCTACTGATAACGTTACGTGCTTCCATGGTGCGATCAAGCATATCAAGTGTTGTATTCCTGTTATTACTATTTACTGGCATGTCTGACAGTGTACGACTAGATAACTGTTGATTAGCTAAATTAATATGTGCAACGATTGCAATTTTTGGTAACTGTTGTAAAAAATGTTTCACTTCTTTTTTGTCTATATCATACGTCACTATTTGCATGTCAGCACCTCATTATTTTGATATAACTATTATATCAACTATATATCGTGTATTTATATTTATTTATTAATATGCACCACATTTTAGTTTATGTGTTATTTGTTGCCCTTTTCTGCAAATAAAAAACGGCTTAAACGCCGTTACACTGCTTACTTACGTATTTAAAATGTTTCCCATTTTGTGTGAAATGCTATGAAATACAGTGCAACGTTTTTCATAAGAAAAAGCGCTACATCAAGGTTTTTGCAACCTTATGCAACGCCATGAAATGCTAAATAGCGCTAGAGGGAGTCGAACCCTCGATTTCGGCCTGAGAAGCCGACGTCTTAACCACTTGACCATAGCGCCATAACAAGATATAAGTATACAGAAAAAACACCTCCGCGTCAACATCTTGCTAATAAAAATTAATAACTATCACCATTCATAATTGAATTTTTAACGATGACATAATCCACATGCTTTAAATCAGATAATTCTCGTCCGCCAGCGTAGGAAATCGCTGACTGTAAGTCTTCTTTCATCTCCTGCAATGTACCATAAATACGACCACGATAAGGAACAAATAGCTTTTTTCCTTCAACATGTTTGTGTTCCCCCTTTTGAAATTGTGAGGCCGAACCAAAATAAGTTTTAAATTTCCGACCATCCATTTCCACAATATCTCCTGGTGTTTCATCATGTCCAGCAAGCATAGACCCAATCATACACATAGTCGCACCAAATCGTATAGATTTGGCAATATCACCATTATATCGAATACCACCATCAGTAATAATAGGTTTTTTAGCAACTTTTGCACATAGTCGTAAGGCAGATAACTGCCAACCACCAGTCCCAAACCCTGTTTTCAGCTTAGTAATACATGCTTTACCCGGCCCAACACCAACTTTCGTTGCATCAGCACCAGCCTCTTCCAAATCACGGACCGCTTCTGGCGTTGCTACATTCCCAGCAATTACAAAGACATCGGGCAATTGATTTTTAATATATCTAATCATATGCATCACATCATCAGAATGTCCATGAGCCACATCAATTGTAATATAATCAACGTGTGCTTGTTGCGATTGCAATTCATCGATAAATTGATATTCATCGGCTTTAATACCTACAGAAATGGAAGTAATGAGCTGCTTTTGATTCATCATTTTTACAAATGGTAAACGTTTTTGTGGTTCAAAACGATGCATCACATAAAAATAGCCATTGGCTGCCAACTGTTGTGCCAATGATTCATCAATGACCGTCTGCATATTTGCCGGCACAACTGGTAATTTGAACTCATAGTCACCAAGTGTGACACGCGTATCTGCTTCGGAACGAGAATGTAAAATACCCTTTTGAGGGATTAATTGTACGTCTTCGTAATCAAATACTGTATTATAATCCATATATTATTCGCCTTTTTCTTTCTATAACCATTATAACGTAAAATATCGACAATATAAACTTGTAAACAACTATAAAAAGCGAACTTTTTGAATATGAATTCATAAAGCTCGCTTTTTATAAAAATTATCATACTGATAAAGCAACAGTCACTCACCAACCATTACTACTGCAAAACTTTGCCAGCAGCAACCTTTAGATCATCATCGCTCATTGTTTTATAAGCCTTCATATGTTCCAATGTTGACAACGTATTTTTATTGCTTTCGTCCATATAATGGTTCCACAAAGCATCGCGTAATGGGGTTTTGTCCTCGCTCCAATCAAAAACTTCGTTCATTGGAAGATCTAATGTTGCATAATGTTCATCTGCCATTTTATTGACCCCTTTTCTATACCTCTGTTATAGTTCTTTTCCTTTTAAAATGCAAATCAAAATAAAAGTAAAACAAACTTTACAAAAAAAGTAAAGCTTGCTATACTTTAAGAGAATAATAATTCATAAAAACCGAGGCTGTATGCAATGAAGAACCGTATTCAAGAACTGAGAAAGTCACGTCACATGACACAGGCTCAGCTTGCTGATGTTCTAGAAGTTACTAGGCAAACAATCATTTCACTAGAGAAAGGAAAGTACAATGCATCATTATTTTTAGCCCATGATATTGCTCAGTATTTTGGATTACCAATCGAAGAGGTTTTTATTTTTAAAGAGAGAGATTAACATGCTTAAAACATTATTTGGAGCACCAAAACCGGGTTTGAGTGATCAAGAATATATCGACTTAGTCAAATTGCAAACTAATTTTTTAGCAATTAGTTTTATTATTTTTGCAGTGATACTATTCGTTGCCAGTTTTCCGATTTACTATTTCTTTGGTCATATTATCGGCTCATTTGCCTCAGGTTTATACAGTGGTCTATTCAGCGGTGCACTTGCAGCTAAATTGATGAGTATTATATATTTATCAAACCCAAATTGGGTACACAGTCAGAAAATTAAAAATACTGATGAGCGGGTCCAATATATTCGTCAACGAGCTGACGCACTCACTTTGAAAATATTACTTGTGATATTTTATCTCATATTCGTCGTAGGATGTGGCTACTTCCCAACATATGGTTGGTATCTTTCAGCACCGTTATTGTTACTTCTAAGTTTAACATACGGTCTCAGATGGCTGCTAAACAAACTATTATAAGGAGAAATTAAATGCTTGAACTCAATCACCTCAACAAGAAATTTGGCGATAACATCGCCGTAAAAAATATGAATATGGTACTCGAGCCTGGTAAAGTTATGGGTTTGATAGGTCAAAACGGTGCGGGTAAAACAACCACCTTCCGTATGATTTTAAATTTCATCAAGCCGACATCTGGTGAGATTACTTGGGATGGTCATCCTATCACTCAAGCAGATAAACAAAAAATTGGTTTTCTACCAGAAGAACGTGGTTTGTACCAAAAACTAACCATTGAAGAACAAATTTTGTATTTTGCTGAACTTCACGGCATGCCACGCGCCGAGGCAAAGGTCGCTCTGACGGACTGGTTGCAACGTTTAAATGTTGTGGGTAAAGCGACCGACAAGGTACAGACGCTTTCCAAAGGTAATGCCCAAAAAGTACAAATGATTGCCTCACTCATTTTTACACCTAAATTACTCATTTTAGATGAGCCTTTTTCAGGGCTAGATCCTGTTAATACAAGTATTATGATGGACGAGATTGTAAGAATGAAAGACAATGGCGCAATGATTATTTTTTCAAGTCATGATATGAACAACGTCACGAAAATTTCAGATAACTTAACTATGCTAAAAAAAGGTCAAGTTGTACTACAAGGTGGCGTTCAAGAGATTCGTGAACAATTTGGTCGCACTAAAGTCTATATTGAAGGACCATTTACACAAGATGAGTTAACCAATTTTCCCGGTGTCATCACAGTGACTCAGCAAGGTGCAGGTTTTGACATCACGCTAAGTGACGAAGCAACGGGTCATCAATTATTTGATTATGTGACACGTAATGGCTATATTCCCGCATTCTCACAACAACCACCAACCCTTGATGATATTTTCCGCCAGGAGGTCGCCCTATCATGAGTAATCAACTCCGTATTGTTATTAAACAAACTTTTCGAAACCATTTCAAAAGCCGTGGTTACTGGCTGCTTGTACTATCCCCTTTACTTTTTGCAGCAATTATTGGCGGTATTACCTATGGTATTACCAAAATGCAAGGTAACACAACGCCGACAATAGCGGTCATCGCACCCTCAGAAGTACGACAAGTTTTTACTCAATCAGAAAAATCACTCAATATTAATGTATCAAAAACAACCGATAACAAGACCGCTAATCAATCGTTAACCAACGAAAAATTAGATGGTGTATTGGTTGTCGATAATGATAAGGCAACTTTAACCACACATCCAAAAAGTAACGCAATCAATAAAGAGGCTATTAATCACATTTTAGGTGACCTCTCACGTCAACAAAAAGCCACTACCTACGGTTTGACCAGCGCACAAACAGCCGAGTTAATAAAGCCTTATGATTTAAAAACTGTTGTCAAGCAATCAGACAACAAGTCAACAAATGCTGAAAATTCTGATATGGCGAATTATGGTGTTGCCGTGTCTATTGGAATAATTACCACAGTTATTGTCATGTGGTATACGTCGATGATTGCCACAGAAATTGCCAACGAAAAATCTTCACGTATTATGGAAACACTGTTAGCAGCTACATCAGCACGTGTTCAATATTTTGGTAAAATAATTGGTATTTTTGGACTCGCTACCACTCATATGTTAATTTATATTATTAGTGGCCTGTTAGCTTACCTTGGATTCAAAGATAATGCTATTGTTGAAAACCTCTCCAGCTCCTTTTCAGGTGTAACAATTGGCTTTGCACTTTTTGCCACACTATATATTTTAATTGCCGTGGCACTCTATCTCGTCTTAACATCACTCATTGCATCACTCATTAATGATAATGCCCAAGTCCAACAAGCAATACAACCAATTACATTCTTAGCTATGGTGGGTTACATGTTTAGTTTTGTTATGACAAACATGCCGAATAATATTGCTATCAAAATCTTGAGTTATGTGCCTTTCATCTCACAAAGTATGATGCCTGTTCGATTAGTAACCAAAGTTGAAACGTGGCCAGCCGCGATTATATCACTGGTTATCTCGTTTATCGCAATGATTCTCCTCGCTTGGTTTGGACAAAATATTTACGCCAAAAATGTGCTATCTTATAGTGATGACAAAATTATGTCACAATTGTTCAAAAATCTAAAAAAACAAAAGAACTAATCAATTAAAAGGCAGAAAATACTCATGGCTAAAATACCTTTTTTTCTAACCAATCCTAAGTGGTATCGTTATGAAGAAAATGTTACTAATGATGGCACAGCGTTTCAACGATTTGAACTGACAAACAAAGCACCTGAACAAGCTATTGACAGTTTTAAGCAGACAATGCTTGATATTGGCGCTGATAATCATATTGATCCCAACAACCTTAACCGTTTTCAACAAGCACTTGGATTTGCAATGCGGCAACATCTTTTCCATGAATCTCACGGGCTTAACTCTGTTCAAATAGCTGATGAGTTACATTTTATGAGTTGCGCAATTCGGTCTTATCAATTACTGAATGATACCCTCACCGCACCAAATACATTGATTTTTAGGAAACGCATAGCAACACTATACCGTCAATATTTAAAACAACACCAGACGCGTATCAACGATCCAGAACTAACGAACTGGATTATTGCGCAAGATCATAACGTTTAAGTAGATGCAAAAAGGACCGTTAGAAACTTTATCTAACGGTCCTTTTTGGATTCTATAAATTATTTATACCAACTATCAACTGATTTTTTATTTGCTTTTATCCAGTCAGCTGCTGCTTGTTTAGGTGATTTGCCATTTTGAATTTCTAGCATCACACTCTCCATATCTGATTTAGTCCAGTGGAATCGATCAAATATTTTTTCCAACTTTGGATTGTCACTTTTAAGCCCCTTACGAACAAAAGTATTGATGTTTTCACCTTTACCCATTGTTCCCTTCGGATCTTCTAAGTATTTCAAATGATACTTACTAAACATCCAATGAGGTGACCAACCGGTCACGATAATATCTTGCTTATTTTTATATGCCTTATCTAACGCTGTTGTCATAGCTCCAGATGATGATCCTAATAGGTTCCATCCTTTCAGATTTGAATAACTATCAATAGTCTTTTGGGCACTAGCCATAGCACCAGCCCCTGGTTCAATACCAGTAATTGTTTTGCCAGCTTGATTAGTCAGATCTTCAATAGAGTTAGCTTTCATATAATCTGGCACAACAAGCCCTGTTTTAGCTCCGCGTAAGTTTGGTCCTAGTACCTTCAAATCTTTCTTATACTTATCGTATAAGGTTTTATGTGTTACGGGTAGCCATGCACTTACTGAAGCATCTACCTGGCCATTAGCTACTGATTGCCATAAAACAGCATTATCTAGCGGTGTAATTGTAACATCGTAACCATGCTGACGTAATGATTCTGCTACAACATTAGTAGATGCCACTTCCGAATCCCATTCCACATAGCCGATATTGACTTTTTGTCCAGTAGTTTTATTGGAAGTCAGTGAGTTCACAACACCACCACCAATCATAACAACTACTGCAGCTAATATAGCCCAGCGACGCCATGGTTTAGCGACTGTTTTTTGACCTGATGTTGTATTCAATTTCTGTGTGAAACGGTCAATGATAATAGCTAAAATAACCAATCCTAAACCATTAACGAAACCAGATCCCACATCAGCATGCTGTACAGCAGACAACACACCACGTCCTAATCCAGGCGCACCAATCATCGATGCTGTTACCACCATCGATAAGGCCAACATAATAGTTTGATTGGCACCAGCTAAAATAGTATTTCTTGCACTTGGTAATTCTAACTTAATCAATTTTTGCCAAGTTGTTGAGCCAAAAGAATCAGCTGCTTCAACTAAAGCAGTAGGTACTTGACGGATACCCAAATCTGTCATACGTACCATAGGTGGTAAAGCAAATATTATTGAGGCGAAGACCCCAGGTACAACACCAATACCAAAGAATGCAACAGCTGGAATCAAGTATACAAAACCAGGCATTGTCTGCATAAAATCAAGAATTGGTTTAACAACTGCAGCCGTTTTTGCAGACTTGGCAGTCAAAATACCCAATGGAATACCGATAATTAACGAAATGACCGATGCCATAATTACCAAAGTAACGGTATTCATCAAATCATTCCACAAATCTTGGTTAGCAATCAATGACAACCCGACTAAAGTAAAAAGTGGAAAACCGAATTTCTTCGATGTTGTCAAAATAGCAATTAATGTAATACCCGCAATCATTAACGGCATAGGAATAGCTATTAAACCTGCCGTCATATTATCCATCACAATTTTACC
The DNA here is from genome assembly GCF_007954525.1 of Leuconostoc carnosum. Classification (NCBI taxonomy): domain Bacteria; kingdom Bacillati; phylum Bacillota; class Bacilli; order Lactobacillales; family Lactobacillaceae; genus Leuconostoc; species Leuconostoc carnosum. Next base: position 566,359 of record NZ_CP042374.1, read on the forward strand.
AACTGACTGCATGAAATTAAATAAAGCAGCTAAATGCTGTGTCAACCAATTAACAGCATCAGTTACCCAACTTTCTAGTGGGATTTTTGGTAAATTAAGCATTTCCATCATCTCCTTCCGCACCAGCTAATGCTTCTAACACACCACCACGGATGATAACACCACGAACATGATGGTTATTATCAACAACAGCAACAGGTGTCTGTGCATCATAGATAATTGGCATAATATCTACTACTAAAGTATCTAATTGTACGGTTGGCATATCTACTACTACTTCAGACAAAGGTCTTTTATCATGGCGTGCCGAAACTGCCTCATCTGAAGACAAATAACCTAATAATTGACGACTACGACTAACAGCTACCAACCCAGAAACTTCTTCATCAGACATTTTACGCAAAGCAACTGTTGGTCCATCAACATCAATGTTTGTTGTCAATGCTGGAATCATAATACTTTCAGCAGTCAAAACCTTAGAACGATCAACGCCACCAATAAATGTTTTAACATACTCATTAGCGGGGTTTGTCAAAATTTCTTCACCAGTACCAACCTGTTGTAGCTGACCATCTTTCATAATAGCGATATGGTCGCCCAGATGTAATGCTTCATTTAAATCATGTGTAATAAAAATAATTGTTTTTTGAACGTTAGCTTGTAACTCGAGCAGTTCGTCTTGCATTTCGCCACGAACTAACGGATCTAAAGCAGAAAAGGCTTCATCCATCAATAAAATATCAGGATCATTGGTTAACGCACGTGCTAAGCCAACTCGTTGCTGCATACCACCCGATAACTGGCTAGGATACTGATCCTTAAAGCTTAGTAATTGCGCGTTGTCTAGCGCCTTCTCAGCACGTTTACGGCGCTCAGCCTTATCAACCCCTTGTATTTCCAAACCATATTCTGTGTTCTCTAGAATTGTACGATGTGGGAAAAGTGCGAAATTTTGAAACACCATACTCATTTTCTGGCGGCGAATATCTAACATTTGTTTCTTATTAAATTTTGTAATCTCTTGAGCATCAATAAACAGTTGACCGTCAGTAGGTTCAATTAAACGATTCAATAATCGAATTAATGTTGATTTTCCTGAACCGGAAAGTCCCATGATGACGAAAATTTCGCCATCTTCGATGGTCATGTTAATATCATAAACACCGACAGTACTGCCTGTCTTCTCAACAATCTCATTTTTACTTTTATTTTGCTTCACCATCTTAAGTGCAGCTTTTGGTCGCTTACCAAATATTTTAGTGAGATGTTTAATCTCTACCTTATCCATTAAATCCTCCAATTATCAAGTACAGCATCATGAGATACACTGACTTCTGTTTTCTCCATTGACTCTGCCTACGATTTACCTTATACTTCAAGGTAACAACTACTAAGTGACAACTTATATTTTTAATAAAGTTGCCTGTAAGTGATGTATTTTATTTTGTCACAAAATATCACTTTTGTCAAACTTTCAACTATTGGGAGCACGCTATGCCAACAATTAGAGAACCAAGATATCGAAAAATTGCTTATCAAATTGCACAAAAAATAGCCGATAATGAATATACTGTTGGCAGTAAATTGCATGCCCGGTCAACTTTATCGGCAACATTTGGTGTTTCGTCTGAAACTGCACGTAAAGCAATTAGTCTTTTAGCCGATTTGCAAATCGTTAAACCAATTCATGGCAGTGGCGTTGAAATTTTATCACGTCAGAAAGCTAAAACTTTTCTCAACCAAGCGCAAGAAACGTCAGATATTCAAACTACTCATGCTGAAATTAACCAGTTAATCAACAACCAAAAAATTGAACTTAAATCACTCGAATCATCATTAGCAAAACTGTTTGACCAAACACAACGTGTGCAACAACATAATCCTCTCAGCCCTTATGAACTGACATTAACTCATGATAGCCCCAAAATTGGTCAATCAATCGGAGAATTATCCTTGTGGCACAGTACAGGAGCCACACTTGTTGCTCTACTGCATAATGAAGAACTGATTATCTCACCTGGTCCCTATGCGGTCATTGAGAAAGGCGATACATTATATTTTGTCGGTAATGAGACTGTTGCCCAAACAGTACAAAATTTTATTTATTCATAAAAATGCTACTAAAAAAATTAATTAAAGAAACCATCTATCCGCTACCATTATCAGATTAACTCATAATCTGGGCAGTTAATAGATGGTTTTATCATTCTCAACTATTTTTGGCTGAATAGTTTTCTGCTAAAGTAACCGTATTTTCTAATAATGTTGCGATTGTCATTGGTCCGACACCACCTGGAACAGGTGTAATGAAGTCAGCGATACCTTGAACCGATTGAAAGTCAACATCGCCAACCGCCTTACCATCCACGTAATTCATCCCAACATCAATGACTGTTACGCCTTGCTTCAAATCAGTTCCTTGAATAAATTCTGGTATACCAACGCCAACAACGACAATATCTGCCATTTTTAGATAAGATTTGAGTGTTTCTGACGATGTATAGCGGTGAGCCAAAGTGACTGTCGCATCGGCATTGGTTAACAAAGCAAACATTGGTCGACCGAATAATTGTGAACGGCCAATGACTAGTGCCTTTTTACCAGCAAGCTCAATGTCATAGTGCTTTAATAGTGACATCACACCCTGTGGTGTTGCAGCAACTGTATAATCCGATGGCGCATCACCGAATAGCATTCCCTGAACAGTTGCACCTAATCCGTCAGCATCTTTATGTGGTGCAACAGCTGAAAACACCTCACGCTCCTTAACACCTTTGGCTAAGGGGCTCTGTACAAGAATACCTGAGATAGTATCGTCAGCATTTAATTGTTCAACTAACGAGATGATACTTTGCGTTGTTGCATTAGCATCGGTTGGAATATCACGTGTTTGGATACCGAGCGCTGATGCTTTTTTTGATTTCATCCCAACATACAAGCGACTACCATCATTTTTAGGATCATATATCACAGCTAGTGTCACTGGCTTATCTAATTGTGCGACACGCTCAGCCGTTTGGACGTTTGTTAATTTAGCAACTGCCGCCCCATCAAGAATTTCTGTCATTAAAAATCTCCTTCGTTAGTTATCAATTTGTGTTATATTCATTTTAACAAATAAATCCATTGGAGTTTACTATGTTGGATAAACGTATGAGTTGGGATCAATATTTCATTGCCCAATCCGCCATATTATCAACACGATCAACATGTACACGACTGCATGTTGGCGCTGTCATTGTCAAAAATAATCGGATCATTGCAAGTGGTTACAACGGCTCAGTTGCTGGTACACCACATTGTACCGAAGTCGGCGACCTCATTGTTGATGGTCACTGCATTCGTGCTGTCCACGCTGAACAAAATGCTTTGATGCAAGCTGCTCAAATGGGGATCGTTGTTAATGGTGCCACGGTATATGTGACTGATGTCCCTTGCATTCACTGTACAAAACTACTATTACAAGCTGGTGTAACAAAAATCAATTTTATGCGTAACTACCGTAACGACCCTTTTGCTGAAGAACTATTATCAAGGAAAAATGTGCCCTTACAACAAGTCCCCTTTTCCTCAGAAACGGCTAAACAAATTGATTTAAACCAATTTATCTCACATGAATAATTGGTCGTAACTCATCAAAACGAATCAAAAAATAACAAATGTTTTATCATTTTTAAATACTTATAAATTTGCTTGTTTGCCAATTATTCGTTAATATTTAAGTTAAGCGAATAATTGAAAGGAACAACGTCCATGTCTGTTTGAAATTTAATATTTAACGGTCATCATATGATAATGATTGAAATTTCATCACCAACAGGACTCTGTCAAACACATGTCTAAAAATGAACAGCAATATCTTAATCTCGCCCAGAAAATTCTCAATGAAGGTACCCTTAAAACTGATCGTACCGGTACGGGCACTTACTCTTTATTTGGGTCGCAGATGCGCTTTAATCTACAAGAAGGCTTTCCACTTTTAACAACTAAAAAAGTTTATTTTGGTTTGATTAAATCAGAATTACTATGGTTTTTACGTGGAGATAACAATATCCGCTTCTTATTGCAACACAAAAACCATATTTGGGATGAATGGGCTTTTAAGAATTGGGTTAATTCTGACCAATATGATGGTCCCGATATGACCAATTTTAGCCACCGTGCGCAAGCAGATGAACAATTTGCAACAATATATCAACAGCAAAAAGAAATTTTTATTGATAAAATTTTAAACGATGATGACTTTATGGAAGCATTTGGTTACATTGGGGATGTCTATGGTAAATTATGGCGTCGTTGGGAGACTAAAAGTTTCACGGCTGATCATACAACCATTGATCAAGTCAGTCGTTTGATCGAACAGATTAAAACCACACCAGACTCACGACGTTTGATTTTAACAGCATGGAATCCTGAAACAACACCACAAGCACCTTTGCCTTCATGTCATGTATTAAGCCAATTTTATGTGGCTGATGGTAAAATTAGCCTGCAATTATATCAACGTTCAGGCGACTTTTTCCTTGGTGTCCCATTTAATATCGCTTCATATTCACTGTTACTACACATGGTTGCAGCACAAACAGGTTACGAAGTTGGTGATTTCATTCATACTATCGGTGATACACACATCTACAGCAATCATGTTGATCAGATTAAAGAACAAATTTCACGTCCTATGCATGACTTGCCTAAATTATGGCTAAATCCCGAGGTTAAATCAATTTTTGATTACACCATGGCAGATATCAAAGTCTTGGACTACGACAGTGAACCTGGTATTAAAGCACCAGTTGCAGTTTAAAAGGTAAACTATGAAAATCAGACCACTTGAAAAAGGAGATTTACCTTATATTTATCAACAAGAAAACTCACGAAAAGTGATGGCACTATGGTTTCAAGAAGCCTATACCTCTTTTGATGAATTGCAAATATTATATGAAAGACATATATTAGATCAAACAGAACGCCGTTTCGTTGTGGAAAATGATGAACAATTTATTGGCGTCGTTGAACTTGTTGATATTGATCCGTTGCATCGACATACTGAAATACAAATTATCATTAATTCAGATTACCAAGGCCATGGTTATGCACAATTAGCTATGAAATCTGGTATCGACTATGCTTTTAAAGTGCTAAATATGCACAAAGTTTACCTTTATGTTGATGTTGATAACAGCGCAGCTATTCATATCTATAAAAAAGTTGGTTTTATTGAAGAAGGGATCCTCCGTCAGCATTTTTTTGCCGAAGGCCGCTACCATGATAGTCTAATGATGGGCATCTTAGCTAACGAATTCACAAGTAAAAATTAACCACAAATAAAAAAGCAAGCTCGTAAGTGAGCTTGCTTTTTTATTTACAATCTTCTGATAAAAATGTAAAACATGAGCTTAGTCATTCTTATCCTTCAGGTTGAATTAATTGTGAACCTAATTCATAGTTATGAGAATAGTCAACCGGAATATCAACAACTACTGGACCTTGCGTGGCAAAAGCTTCATCCAATACGGCATCTAGTTCATCTGGTGTCGTCACGCGTAACCCTTTAGCACCAAAACTATCCGCATATTTAACAATATCGATATTACCAAAATCAACACCAGCGGATTGACCGTCATACTTCATCTCTTCTTGGAATTTGACCATGTCATAATGGGCATTATCATTCCAAACAATGTGCACTGTATTTAAATTCAAACGTACTGCCGTTTCCAGTTCCATAGCTGAAAAGAAGAAACCACCATCACCAGAAACCGAAACAGATTTAACATTTGGCCGTACCATCGCAGCAGTCATCGCCCATGGTAACCCAACGCCCAATGTTTGCATACCATTAGAAATTAAGAAATGACGAGGAACGTAAGATTTAAAATGACGTGCCATCCAAATATAGTGTGAGCCAATATCTGTGGAAACTGTCATATCATCAGTAACATGATTTTGGATTGATTGAATAACGTCCAATGGATGATTCAAATTTCCTTCTGCAGGCGTATAAGTTGGCTCATCAGAAGCACGCAAATCAGCCTTCAATAATTTCAGAGTTGCTTGACTGTCTTCTGGCAAAACATATCCTTTGATATTGTCTGTCAGAATAGACAAACTTTGCGCTAAATCACCAATCAATTGGCGTTGCGGTACAAAATTATTATCAATTTGTACATGAGTTGTATCTAAAGCAACAATATTAAGAACATTTTCTTTATTCCAGTTACGTGGTTCATATTCGATAGCATCATAACCGATTGTAATTACTAGGTCAGATTGTTGCAATAATCGATCACCAACTTGATTTCGAAATAGACCAATCCGACCAAAGAAAGTGTCAGCTTCCAACTCACGTGAAATCACGCCAGCACCCTGGAACGTTTCCACAACAGGTAAGGTTGTTTGTTCAAGTAACTGATGTAATGCCGCTACAGTGGTATCATCGGATCCACGTGACCCAACAAGCAACACTGGTAGTTTAGCCTGACGTATTTGCTCTGCTAACCATGATAAATCCGCTAGTGCAGCAGGACCTGACTTGGCTTGATGTACTTTTGGTAACGCATTAATTGATACTGGCGCGTCGTCAACATCTTGTGGTAATGACACAAAAGCAGCGCCTTTTTTAGCGCCATTAGCGGTAGCGAATGCATTAGCTATAATTTCAGATATATTATTAGGATCTTGAATTTCTGAACTGTACTTAGTAATTGAATTAAATAGTGCTACTGAATTTGTTGATTGGTGAGTCAAGCGATATAAATCTTTACGCTGTACTTGACCACCAATGGCAACCACAGGATCACTTTCAGCATTAGCTGTCATTAATCCTGTAACCAAATTACCAACACCAGGGCCAGAAGTAACGACCACTACACCAGTTTTTCCAGTGATTCTAGCAAATGCTTGCGCCATGAAGGCTGCATTTTGTTCATGACGCGTCACAATTAATTTTGGTACTTTCTGACCTGCAGATGGATGTTCCAACGTTTCAAATAAACGATCAATTTTAGCACCTGGAATACCAAAAAGTAAATTAACGCCTTGATTTGTTAGACTATCGACAACGAGATCTGAACCATATTTTTGTTCTGACATATTACTTGAGAGTGAGCGCTGCGCCGTTAAAATTTACGATGTGATCCAACAAAATATACCAATAGTTAAATATCACAAGATAACCAGCGTGGTGACACTCGTTTCCTCCATCATTTGTTAATAACCATATCATAGCACTTTTATATAACAAATTGTGAGTGAAAGATTGTGAAGCTTATCTTTATATCAACGTTTGTAGCTTCACAATGTTATTTTGGCACAAAAAAACCAGCTCATAAATAACTGGTTATCTATCATCTATTAATTTTTTAATTAGTCACTGAACTCAAAAACAAAGTCAGAATCATTAATACGAACATCATCACCATCTTTAGCGCCAGCCTTACGTAAGGCATCATCAACGCCCATATGACGTAATTGACGTCCAAAACGCATAATTGTAGCATCACGCTGGATATTAGTCATCAAGAATAGCTTCTCAACTTCATCACCGCCAACGACCCACTGTTCATCCTCTGCTGACCAATTAATTGTGAAATCATGCTTTTCTGGCTTAAAGTCATAAGTCTTTTCTGTCTCATCAACTTCAATTGCTGGACGATAACTTTCAGGAGATGGTGCTTTTTCAAGCATTTCCGCTGTTAAAGTCATTAATTCTTTCACATGATCACGTGTTAGTGCAGAAATCGGCAGAATAGTTGGTGTCTCTAATAAGCCTGAATCAGCTGCTACTTTTTCTCTAAACTCAGTCAAATTCTCAGCTGAATCTGGCATATCCATTTTTGTTGGTACCACAATTTGTGGACGATTAAGAATGGTTTCATCATATTGTTGTAATTCTGTTAAGATTTTACGATATTGTGTATAAGGATCTGTTCCTTCAATACCTGACATATCAACTAAATGTAAAATAACCTTTGTTCGTTCCACATGTCGTAAAAATCGGAAACCTAAGCCAATGCCTTCAGAAGCACCTTCGATCAATCCTGGTAAGTCAGCCATGACGAAGTCTCGCCCATCATCTAAACGTACCATACCAATATTTGGTGCTAAAGTTGTAAAATGATAAGCTGCTATCTTTGGTTTTGCATTTGAAACAACTGACAATAAAGTAGACTTTCCAGCTGATGGAAATCCAACTAATCCAACATCAGCCAGTACTTTCAGTTCTAATTTCAAATTACGTAGCTCGCCTGGTTCTCCGTTTTCAGAAAGTTCAGGCGCGGGGTTAGCCGACGTCGCAAAATGAATATTACCACGACCGCCACGACCGCCACGAGCTACAACGAGTTCTTGCCCATTCTCTAATAAATCACCTAAAACTGCACCCGTATCAATGTTACTTACTGTCGTGCCTTGTGGCACTTTAATATAACGGTCGTCAGACGAGGCACCAGTCATCCCCTTTGTGCCACCATTACCACCTGGTTGTGCTTTAAAATGGCGATTATAACGAAAGTCCATCAAGGTACGTAATCCTTCATCAACTTTAAAAATAATGGATCCACCGTGACCACCATCACCGCCAAAGGGACCACCCATTGGTTCGAATTTTTCGTGACGAAACGAAACGATGCCGTCGCCACCTTTTCCAGCTTTTACTTCAATTTCTGCTTGATCTACAAATGCCATATTATTTAGAGCACGCAAGAAAAGTCATTAAGAGGTTCCTAATCTCAGTAAATAGTCATTAAACTATTCAATACGGAACATTGATTTTTCCCAACTCGTGCCTTTTCTCCTTGTCTGCCTATAATTCATGAGCTTGCGATAATTAACACTCTAGTTTAACATAAAACAAACTTTAGTGCGAATAACTGCTATATTTCAGCCTTGAGTCCTGATCCGGTTTGTAAACTCATATGGATCACACGTGCTAGTTTTTCATTAATCCCAATGGCTTCTAATTCTTTCACACTCGCTGCTGCAATTTTTGGTAATGACCCAAATTCACGTAATAGCTTTTGCCGTGTTTTTGGTCCAACACCGTCAATTGTATCTAAACGTGAAGCCAGTGAATTCTTACTACGCAATTGCCGATGAAAATTAATCGCAAATCGGTGCACTTCTTCTTGCACACGCTGAACTAAAAAGAAACCTTCTGATTGCTTATCTAACGTTACAATTTGCTCAGTTTTACCATCAATTAAATCAGCCGTCTTGTGTTTGTCATTTTTAACCATCGCTGCGATTGGCACATTTGTCATGCCTAATTCATCTTCTAGTACTTCTTTGGCAGCATGTAATTGTATCTCACCACCATCCATCAGAATCAAATCAGGCATCGTGCCACCCTCTTTAAGCAGGCGACCATAACGTCGACGGATAACTTCTTGTGTTTCTGACCATTCATCAGCATGATCAACTGACTTAATTTTATATTTTCGATATAAATCCTTATTCGGTACACCATCATCGAAAACAACCATTGCGCTAACAATCTCAACGCCTTGCGTATGCGAATGATCAAATGCTTCAATGCGATGCCCCAATGGTAGATTTAAAGCATTTGTAATTTCAGCCATTGCGCCGGTTGTTTTTTTCTCGTTTAATTGCATTAATCGAAATTTTTCTTCCAATGCAATTCTAGCATTCTTACCTGCTAAATCTAATAAATCACGTTTTTCTCCTCTAATCGGTGTCCGTACAGGTACTGATAACACCTCGGATAATGCTATGGTATCAATGCCTTTAGGTACGAGAACCTCACGTGGTTTTTGAATATTACGCTGTAAATAAAATTGTTGGATAAAGCTGAGGACTTCTTCTTCAGCTTCGCCAACAACAGAAAAAGTACGCTTGAATTGGCGAATTAATCGAGCTTGACGTAAGAAGAATACTTCAACAGTCATCCAACCTTTATCCAAATAATAATTGAATAAATCACGTGGCGTTGTATCTTTAGACAACACACGTTGACTTTCAACAGTTTCATCAATATATTTCAATTGATCTCTCAAATCAGCAGCACGTTCAAATTCTAATGTTTCTGCAGCAATTTTCATTTTTTCATTTATTGAACGTTTAACAGTGGCAGTATCCCCGTCTAAAAAGCGCTTAATCCGCTCAATTTGTGTTTGATAATCGCTGGCCGACACTTCGCGCCAACATGGTCCTAAACACTGGCCCATATTGTAATATAAACAAGGGCGTCCTTGATAACCATTACAACGACGTAAAGGATAATTTTTTTCTAAAAAACGCAAGGTTTCTTGTGCAGCGTAAACGTTTGGATACGGACCAAAATAAAAGCCGCCATCTTTTTTCACTTCATTGACTAGCGACATTTTTGGATCACGTTCTTTGCTAATTTTAATATAAGGATAGCCTGTACCATATTTTAGTCGAATATTGTAATATGGCTTATACTTTTTAATCAGCTCATTTTCTAACAAAAAAGCTTCTTTATCAGAATTAGTAACAATAAAATCAAAATCAACAATATTTTGGACTAGCTCGGCTGTCTTGCCATCATGATCTTGCTTGAAGTAAGAACGTACACGATTCTTTAGATTTTTAGCTTTACCAACATAAATAATTTTATCGTTTTTATCCTTCATTTGATATGACCCAGGTTCTGCTGGCAGTAACGTGAGTTTTTGTTCGATGTGTTTCGAGGGATTTGCTAACATAGTTTTATTATACCAAGCCTTGTATACTTTTTGGCAAAATAAAAACACGCGTTCGCGTGTTCCTACTTATCATTCTACTAATATCATGATTTAAACATTTGGTCACGTATTAACCTTTGCTTTGTTGCAGTGCTGCTGCTACAAAATCACGATACAAACCTTCTGGTCGTTCAGGGCGTGATAAGAATTCTGGATGGTACTGTGCTGCTACAAAGAAATCATTTTTCGAATATTCAATCACTTCCATCAAACGATCATCTGGTGATGTCGCTGCAAATATCATACCTGCTTGTTCAAATTCCGCACGATAACGTGTATTGAATTCGTAGCGATGACGATGACGTTGTTGAATCTCATCAACATCATCATAAGCCTTAGCCGTCAATGTGTTTGGCACCAACTTAGCAGGATACAAGCCAAGACGTAATGTGCCACCCAAGTCTTCAATATTTTCTTGATCTTTCATCAAATCAATAATGGGTGCAGTTGTTTTTGGATCTAATTCAGTTGAGTTTGCATCTTGATAACCCAAAACATGACGTGCAAATTCAACTGATGCTAACTGCATGCCCAAGCAAACACCTAGGAATGGAATATTTGACTCACGAGCATAGCGGATAGCTGCAATTTTACCTTCCGTACCGCGGGGACCAAAGCCACCAGGAATCATAATACCATCAACGTCCGCCAACAACTCTTCAACATTTTCTGATGTTACAGTTTCGGACTTAATGTGCTTAATATGAACATCAGCTTTCTTCGCATAACCAGCATGTTTCAAAGCTTCATTTACCGAAATATAAGCGTCTGGCAAGTCAGTATATTTACCAACTATCGCGATATTAACTGATTGCTGAGGGTGTTTGATATTTTCAACCATCTTAGCCCAATTATCCATATCAGCTTTTGGTGCATCAACTTGTAGTTTATTTAGAACAACATCATCCATTCCCTGCGCCTGTAAATTCAAAGGAATTTCATATAATGTTTCGACATCACGAGATTCGACTACGGCATCTGCCTTAACATCTGTAAATGTTGAGATCTTCTTTTTCAAACTGTCTTCAAGTGGTTCTGATGTCCGTAGAACAATCATATCAGGTTGAATACCTAATGATCGTAACTGCGCCACCGAATGTTGTGTTGGCTTTGTTTTAGCTTCACCAGCAGCTGTTAAGTAAACAATCAAGCTCGTATGAATATAAAAAACATTTTCACTGCCTAAATCTGATTTCATTTGGCGTAATGCTTCAATAAATGGCAAACTTTCAATATCACCAACAGTACCACCAACTTCAACAATAACCACATCAGCATCTGTTGATTCCGCAGCTTTTTTCATCTTATCTTTGATAGCATCAGTGATATGCGGAATGACTTGAACTGTACCACCATTATAATCACCACGACGTTCTTTTGCTAGAACCTCAGAATAAATACGACCAGTAGTCACATTGGAATACATGTTAGTATTGATATCCATGAACCGCTCGTAATGTCCCATATCCAAATCTGTTTCCAGGCCATCACCTGTCACAAAAGTTTCACCGTGTTGGTAAGGTGACATCGTACCTGGATCAATATTAATATAAGGATCCAACTTTTGAATTGCGAGCTTTAAGCCACGATTCTTAAGCAAACGACCAAGTGATGCTGCTACAATCCCTTTGCCAAGAGATGACACAACGCCACCGGTAACGAAAATGTATTTGACTTGTTTATCTGTCATGATGCCTCCTCATGATTTAGCGCGATGCGCGCACAACGTTTCAGGGGTAAAAATAAAATAGAAAAGCCCCCAAGATTACCTTGGGAGCTTTTAACGTCTGTCCCAATAAATGGGAGCCCTAATATATAATACAGAGTTAACCTATATTTGTCAAATATTTATTTAAGTTGTTACACAATAAGTCCCAAAACATGACTACTTGTTAACACGCTTAAATACTGTAATAGCTTCAACATGCGTTGTTTGAGGGAATTGGTCAATAGGTTGTACAGGACCATCAATTTCAAATCCTTCGTCCAAAATTTGAACCGCATCACGTGCTAATGTCGCTGGATTACAACTAATATAAACAAAAGTCTCAGGTTTCATTGCACTCACTGCTGAAATCAGTTCTGCTGTCAATCCCTTTCGTGGTGGATCAACAAAAACAACATTTGGTTTTAGACCTTCTGTTGCCCATTTTTCCATTTGTTCGGGTGCATCTGCTGTGACAAATTCAACATTATCAACATGATTATTCTTAGCATTCTTTTTGGCATCAGCTACAGCATCTGCTACAACCTCAACACCATAAACTTTCTTCACCTGGTCAGCGATTGATAAAGTAATTGTTCCAATACCAGAATAAGCATCCACCACAATATCAGTTGGCTTCAAATTAGCTTTTTCGGCTGCTAATGAATACAATACTGCCATGGTTTGTGGATTAACTTGATAAAACGAATTAGGTCCGATAACAAAATCTTTGCCCATTAATTGGTCATGGATTTCATTAGCACCCCAAATAGTCTCGTTTTGTTCACCCATAATCACGTTATTGCCTTCATGATTAATGTTGTGGATAAAGCTCTTTAATTCAGGGAGTTTTGCCTGTAACTGTGTAGCAATTGCCTCTGCTTCTGGTAACTTTTTACTATGTGTCACAATAACTACCATTAATTCATGTGAATAGTATCCACGGCGTGCCATAATATGACGGATAACACCTTTTTTAGTCGTCTCATCATAAGCTGAAATACCTAAATCTCGTAAAATATCTCGTGTCACAGTCACTGCTTCATCAACTTTTTCATCTTGAATATAAAAATCTTCAATTGGTACCAGTTTATGTGATCCACGACGGTAAAAACCAGTTTCCAAACGACCATTTATCATTTTTACTGGTACTTGTGCCTTATTTCGATACCTATATGGATTTTCCATACCAATTGTTGCATTTACATCAACATCGATATTAACTTTCTTAAATAATTGCACAACCTGTTCCTGTTTAAAAATTAATTGTGCGTCGTATTTCAAGTTAGCTAGTGGTGCAATACCAGTTGCAATAGCATCTTGATTCACATTTTCGGCACGGTTAGGTGATGATTGTATACGCTTTGATACACGTCCAAAAGCATAACTCTTCAATACTTTTGTAATACCAACTCTAACTATTTCACCAGGAATTGCATCTACCACAAAGATGGGAAAGTTATCAATTTTGATAACCCCCATGCCTTGATAGGTTATATCCACGACAGTAGCTTCAACCTCTTGATTTTTAACTACTGGCGCCTTCTCTTTGTATACACGATTAGCTTTTGCCATAATTTTTTGCGTATCACAATAATAACTTAATGTGATACTACTTTCCTTTCAGGGTTTTTCGACACCCACTTAAAATATTAGTTCGTATTTAGCTTTTCAACATCTTTTACAAACTGTTGTGCTTTCTGAGTAGAAATAGTAGCTGCTTCAGGCATCCCTGATCGATTAGCAACAAATTCAATATGCTGCTGAAGATCATTAAATACCATTGGCGCATCACCACCATACTCACCATCTAAGTTGACTTTCAATTGATCATCATCAAGTGGTGTGATTTCTACTTTACTCGTTTTTTTGTAAATCATTTGTGAATTATCAATATGCTTGCCACCATTTAACATTTGAGCAATCATTTGTAAAATTTGCGCCAAGTTCGACTCTTTAATAATTAACAGTGTAAATTTACCATCATCTAATTTAGCATCAGGCACGATTGACTCAAAACCGCCCACTGAGTTCGTTAGCGCCAAAAAAATCATTGATATTTTACCAGAATATTCGCCATCATCGTACGTTACCTTGGCATTAACTGGCTTAATACGCGTAATTAATTCTGCACCCTTCACTAGATATGCAACGTAGCCATACAAAGATTTCATTAAAGAAGGTACAGTGTAAGTTACTTCACTAATCGTTCCCAACGCTGCAATATTCATAAAATATTTTGTTTCATCATGATTGCTCACTTGACCAATATCCATCTTGATCGTCTCATGTTGAAAAATGACCTTTGCAGCTTCTAACGGTTCATCTCGTGGCAATTTTAAAGCACGGGCATAATCATTGGTTGTACCAGCTGGAATAACAGCCATCATGGGTCTTTTAGTTAATGGGGCTAATCCATTAACAACTTCATTGATTGTACCATCACCACCTGCGGCTACAATCAAATCAAACCCTACCTTTGCTGCTCGCGCTGCTTCTTTTGCTGCAGACATTGGTTCTGGTGTAGTAGCAAAAGCGGACGTCTCATAACCTGCTTGTTCGTATACTTGTAATATATCTAACATTTCACGTTTGATCGTTTCGCGCCCTGACGTTGGATTATAAATAATTCGTGCTTTCATTTTAAAGTGTGAACTGACAGCTGTCTGCAAGATACTAGTGAACAAATAGTTTTTCTAATTGATAATTAGAAAAACTATTTGTTCACTAAAATCATTACACTGTCCAACACGTTTCCGTGCACACTATCCTTTCATCATACTATGTACACAGGCCAAAGCCTGATTAAAAATTATTATCGTTTTGCGAGTTCTTCTAACAGCAGCTTATTCATAACACCAGGGTTGGCTTGACCTTTGGACATTTTCATCAATTGCCCGATCAAATAACCAGTTGCACGGTCTTTACCGCCCTTAAAGTCTTCAATTGACTGTGGATTATTATCCAAGACTTCTGTGATCCAGCCAAGCAAAACTGTTGGATCACTAATCTGTACTAAGCCATTTTTCTTAGCAAAAGCTTCAGGTTCTTCACCCGTCATGATTGCTTCAAAGACTTGCTTAGCTTGCTTCGTTGAAATTGTGCCAGATTCAATTAATTTAATCATTCCTGATAGATGTTCTGGTGTTAATTTTGTCTCTTGTAGTTCGACTTGATGCTTGTTCATGTAGGCATTAACATCCCCAATGAGGTAATTGGCTGCGCGCTTAGCATCGGCACCATCAGCCACTGTGGCATCATAAAAATCAGCCATTGCCAAAGTCTGTGTTAAGACTTCGGCATCATATGGCGCAATCCCAAGCGTATCAACATAATCTTTTTGACGTTGACTAGCTGATTTTGGCAACTCGGCTGCCACTTCATCAATCCATTGTTGGTCAATCACAACGGGTGCTAAATCGGGTTCGGGGAAATAACGATAGTCATCAGCCCCCTCTTTCACACGCATCAACATTGTTGACTTTGTTGGTTCGTTGTAACGACGCGTCTCTTGTTGAATAACGCCACCTGAACGTAATACTTCTGCTTGACGTTGTTCTTCAAAAATTAAAGCATTACGGACATAGGTAAATGAATTAATATTCTTCATTTCTACCTTCGTACCATATTCACTCGAACCATAAGGACGAATTGAAATATTGACATCAGCACGCATTTGTCCTTCTTGCATCTTAGCTTCAGACACACCTGTAAACAAAATAGCTTGGCGTAATTGTTCTAAGTAAGCATACGCCTCATCAGGTGAAGCAATATCTGGTTCTGATACAATTTCAATCAAGGGAGTACCTTGACGATTCAAATCAACATATGAATAGCCATCATCACCATGGGTATTTTTACCCGCATCTTCTTCCACGTGCATTTCTTTAATCCGTACACGTTTGATTGTGCCATCGGTCAATGTCACATCCAAGTGTCCATTGGTTCCAATTGGTGTTTGTGATTGTGTTGTTTGATATGATTTCGGATTATCAGGATAAAAATAATTTTTACGATCCCAACGAATAAAAGGTGATACTGTCGCATTCAAAGCTAATGCCACCCGCATACCATATTCCAACGCCCCTTTGTTGGCTACGGGCAAAACACCAGGATAACCAAAATCAATGACGTTCGTGTTTTCATTCGGCTCATCACCATAATGTACCGGTGAAGGTGACAACAGTTTTGAATTTGTTTGCATCTCAACATGGACTTCAAGCCCAATTGTTGTTTCAAAATTTCCAGTTCCCATTAATGTGTCCCTCCTTTTTAATATGCTTTAGCAATATCTGGCTTTTTTTCAAAAAGACGACTCGCTTGTTCGTAAGCAAAACCAGTTTGATAAACTGTTTGTTCATCAAATGGCTTGCCAATAATTTGCAAGCCAACTGGTAAGCCATCGACAAATCCGGCATTGACTGATAAGCCTGGCAATCCAGCTAAGTTCACCGGAATCGTTAATACGTCTGCCAAGTACATCGCTGTTGGGTCATCAATTTCTTCACCCAAACCATATGCCACTGTTGGTGCAGTTGGTCCCACAATGACATCATAATCTTCAAAGACTTTATTGAAGTCCTCAATGAGTAAAGTACGGATTTTAGCTGCTTTCTTAAAGAAAGCATCATATGCACCTGCCGACAGTGAGAAAGTTCCTAACATAATACGACGCTTAACTTCGTCTCCAAAACCTTCTGATCGTGTTTTAACGTACAAATCTTCCAGTGTTTTAACATTATCAGCACGGAAACCATAACGCACACCATCATAACGTTGTAAGTTCGATGAGGCTTCGGATGACATAATAATATAGTAAGCAGCCACACCATATTTTGTATGTGGTAAAGTCACTTCATCAACTATGGCACCTAACGCCTCTAATTGTGCGATAGCAGCTTTCACCGTTGCGGCAACTTTAGGATCAATACCTTCGCCAAAATATTCTTTCGGTACGGCAATTTTAAGGCCTTTAACATTTCCCGATAACTTAGAAGTGAAATCTGGTACATCACGATTAGATGACGTTGAATCTTTGGCATCAAAACCAGCAATCGTATTTAATACTAAAGCATTGTCTTTTACAGTCCGTGTAAATGGTCCGATTTGATCTAATGAAGAAGCCATAGCAAAGAGCCCCCAACGGGAAACGCGACCATATGTTGGTTTTAAACCAACAATACCATTAAATGCTGCAGGTTGTCGGATTGAACCACCAGTATCTGATCCTAATGCAAATGGAACTAGTCCTCCAGCCACAGCAGCCGCTGAACCACCAGATGAACCACCAGGCACCTTAGTATGATTCCAGGCATTAGTCGTTTGCTTGTAATAAGACGTCTCTGTAGAACCACCCATAGCAAATTCATCCATGTTAGCCTTACCCACAGAAATCGCACCCGCATTTTGTAGCTTATCAACAACTGTTGCGTCATAAACTGGCTTGAAACCTTCCAAAATATGTGATGCACCAGTCGTTGGGATGCCTTTGGTTGACAAATTATCTTTTAAAGCTACCGGTAAACCAGACAAAATATGCGCAAACTCACCTTTTTCGTCAATCTCACTGGCCTTTTTCATAGCTTCTTGTGCATTTGTCATGATAAATGCATTCAACTGATCATCTGTCTTTTCAATATTATCTAATGCAGCTTGTGTTAACTCAGTAACTGTTATTTCTTTATTCACTAATTGATCGTGCAGTGAATTCAAGTCATTATCAAAAAAATTAATTGTCATGATTACTTTCCCTCACCATCCAAAATTGCTGGTACCTTAATTAAGTCGGCAGCTGATGATGGTGCATTGCTCAGTAATGCCTCTTTTTGGTGCCAATTATCGGCAATATCATCACGTAAATGATTAATATTTTCTGTCACTGAATAAGTTGGTTCGACATTGTCAGTATCCACTTCACTAAGTGTATTAAAGATATTTAAGATATCGCTCAATTGCGTTGTAAATTGCTCAAGTTCAGCGTCATTAAATGCTAACTTAGCTAAACTAGCAACATGAGCAACTTCTTCTTTGGAAATGGTTGTTTCAGACATTTACTTACTCCTTTAAATGTGTTTCAGTTCTCTTAATTACTACTGCAACTAAAACTTTTTGTTATACTTAATCATTTTACCATAACTCCCTACATCTCTCCTCTTGCATTTTAATGATAATCGCGTATAATTAATCCTGTTGTAGAAACAACACGACCGACCACTTTGTTTAGCGTCTCACCGTCGCTTTACACAGTTCTCGGCGACATTTTAGAAAGGTGGATATGATTATGGCCCTTACACAAGAACGTAAGAACGAAATCATCACGGAATATGCTCGCCACGAAGGCGATACTGGTTCAGCTGAAGTACAAATCGCAGTTTTAACTGCTGATATTAACGAACTGAACACACACATGGCAGCTCACAAGCATGATTTCCACTCACAACGTGGATTGATGAAGAAGATTGGTAGCCGTCGTAACTTGTTACGTTACCTCCGCAACACTGATATTCAACGTTATCGTGAATTGATCCAACGCTTAGGTTTGCGTCGTTAATCCTCGGATTACATGAAAACCTCGTATCAAATTTAAGGAGAAAAGACATATGCCTGTTATTGAATCAGCTATTCAACGTGTTCGTCTTGCTAAGAAGCAACACGACCGTAATGAACCTCAAGCCAGTGCCTACCGTACAGCTGTTAAGCGTTTTGAAAAAGCTGCAGCTGCTGGTGAAGACAACTTGGCAGAATTGTACAAGACTGCTTCTTCAGCTATTGATCACGCCTACTCAAAAGGTTTGATTAAGAAGAACAAGGCTTCACGTGAAAAGTCACGCCTAGCTAAGTACGTTAAGTAATCAATAAAAAACACGTAGATTTTTAAATAATCTACGTGTTTTTATTTATACTCGAATGATAAAAAAAGCACCTGAGAAGTTTTTCACTTCACAGATGCTTTTTTATCATAATCACTAGTACTACTCGTATCATTTAATATAAAACGTTCAAAAAGTAATTCTGGGTCTTGTGCCGTTGATTTTAACTGAACTTCGATGTCAACCATGCCTAAATACCCGGAACGTAAAGCTTTAGCTGTATATTTTTTTAATGCTTGCTTTGCTAATTTGACTCGATATGGGTGCACTCCGAGTTGCCTACCAATTTCTTGTTCAGTACCCGAAAGACCCGCTACTTGAATCAACAAACGAAATTGTCCAGTCAAAACTGCATTAATACGTAAAGCCACTTCCCCATTTTGTAATAAATCACGATAAATCATGAGTGCTGACTTAATTTTTCTGGTCATCACCGCATCTACTAAATCAAAAACATTAGCAGTCAATGTTTTTGGCACTAAACCAGTTACAGCTGCTAAATTAATTCTTTTACTCGCCACCGTATAAGCAATTAACTTTGGTAATTCATTTTGCATAGTTGTAAAATGAGCGTTGGTCCTTAACGTTAATTCCTGCAATGCATCTTGATCAATTTTATAGGCACGTTGATTCAATTGTTGCATAATTGCTTGTTGCGCTTGTTTGTCAGTTAAGGCAGGTAATTCAATATGTTCTGCCACTTTAAGTAACTGTTTTGTAATTTTTTTACGTTTGTCAACTTTCAAATCATTAATGAACAATACCACAACATTTTCAGCAACAGGACGTTCTAGTAACTGCAAAAATTGTGCTTGAGTATGCTCAGTTAATTTCCCCTTTGGTGTTAAAAACTCAGGATTTTGAACTATGATGACCCGCCGATCACCAAAAAAAGGCATTGACATTGCATCGCTTATCACATCATCTAATGACTGATTGGTGAGATTGAATTGTGAATAATTCATATCTTGATCAGCAACCGAAATAAGCTGTTTAAAAGCAGATTGTGCGCGTTGAATCAATGCTTCTTCATCACCCATGACAACATAAAAATTTGCCAAAGCATTATTATCAATGTTCTGCTGTAGTTGTTGTAAATTCATCAGTTAATTTGACCTTAAAATGACCCTTTTCTCTGAAATAACTATATTTTATCATACCATGCGCCTGTGTATTATAGACAAGAATCTGATTATCTTGAGCAGTCTTTAATGTTTCCTCACTGGGGTGATTGTAACGATTATGCCGGCCAGCCGAAACAATTCCGATCTGTGGGTGCCAACGTTTCATAATTTCTGGATTAGTCGATGTTTTAGAGCCGTGGTGCCCAAATTTAATTAAATCAACAACCAGATTTGGATAATGGTTGGCTATTGCAACCTCACCACCTTGATCTAAATCGCCAGCAGTAAATAGTTGCTTACCACCTATCTTACCAAACAAAGCAATAGAGTTTTCATTATCAGCTTCACCAGCAACAAATGGATGTAAAATCTGTAATGGTAATTTGGGTACTTTTGTTCCAGCGATTGCTTCAATAACTTGCGCTTTTTTCAAATAGGGTTGTATTTCTCGCATATACGCCTCTTTTTTCATCATACCTGCAGGCACAATCACATATTTAACTGACATTTGCTGTAAAATAATTTTAGCGTCACCGATGTGGTCAAAATCCTGATGAGTTAAAACCAAGTGGTCCACTCGCGAAATACCACAGCTATGTAAATAATTAACTATCACAGCTTCACCATTTGTTTGTGTAAAACGTTGCTTCTGCCAATTTTTTTGCTGACCAAAAGTCACCTTTCCACCTGTATCAATAAGTGTTACCGTACGATTAAATGGTGTTCGAATCAATGCAGCATCCCCCTGCCCAATATCAAATGTCGTCAGTTCACCATGTACTGGAAAATGTGTCCAAATCAAAGTTATTGCAAATATAATAGGCCATAATACTCGTGCATAAAGGGCGACTTTCTTTTCTCTTACAAAACACAACAAGCCTGCTATGAGTAATAACAAAACAAATAACCAAGGTATTTTACCTACAATTAGATCCCCCGGCCAAGTTGCCAGCCAATCTAGTGTTTTGGCAAAGCTAGCAATCGTTGCATTCATCCAATAAACCACCCCAGTAACTGATTGACCAAAGTAACCGATCATCACACATGGTACAATCAGTGTACCAAACACCGGTATTGCCGCAAAGTTAGCGCATGTTTGCAAGAGGTGCCAATGATATTGTTGCACAACAATTAAGGGAAAGCTGACAACACTCAATAATAAATTGACCTGCCAAAAATTAAGTTTTTGTGTAAATAATAAACAAAAAGTCAGAGCAAATGATAATTGTCCGCCTAAAGTTAATAAAATACCCGGTGCATAGATTAAACTACCTAATAAACTCAGTGCCCAAATATTGAATGATTTTATTTTACAATGGCTCGCTTGCTGAAACATGAGTAGTAATCCAGCAATTAGTGCTCTAACCAATACTGCTGGCTCACCGGCAAAAATGAAATACATAATTAATGCCAGTGCCCCAATACCTGAAGCAATTTCTTTTGGTATATACAATCGTTTAAAACCAGCCATTAATAGCATCAATAAGTATGAAACATGAAAGCCAGAAACACTAAATAAATGTATAAGCCCCAATACCTGGACACCAGGATTATTTTCATACAGCGTTTGTGGCGTTTTTCCCAAAATTAATGCCTGGGCATAGTCACTTAAAGGTTGCGGTAATTTTTCAGCATTTTGTAAACTCATCGCATGCCATATATGCAGTTGATATCGGATTTTTTGGTACCAATTTTTTGCTTGTCCGCTATCACAATGCAAAAATTCAACATTCGCTTGATGTGTTATATGCTTAGTTTCATAATATTTTTGAGCATCAAATTGATTGAAATTCGTTGCTGGTTTTATTCGAGAAACTTTGGCACTAGCACTAAACCGTATAACTTGTGTTTCACATAGCCAATTATTTTTTTCTGTTTCAGAAGTTAACGTGTAATATAATCGGACAACTTGACCGTTTTCAAGATGCGCATCTGTTTTTAATTTATCCCCATCTATATTGACGCTATCTGGGAAAATAATGCCATTAATTTGTTGTTTATCTGGATGTACTTGACTGATTTGTTGTTTTAAATCATGCGCATCATATATAAAATATAGCGTGAATGGCACAGCCAAGCTCAATAACAAAATGAACAAGTAACGATTAAAATTAATCATTAATAAGAGTACACAAATCAACATCAATGTTATCGTTATGGCATTGATACGATAAATAACTGCCCCAATAGCAGCAATCGTCAAACTAACTAGTAATAAATGACGTCCTGGCATTAGACTGTTATTTTATCTTGGATGGCTTCGAAACGTTTATCGCCAACCCCAGCAACTTGTTTAATTTCTTCAATCGATTTAAAACCACCATGTTCGTCACGGTAAGCAATAATTTGTTCAGCTTTTTTTGCGCCAACACCCTCTAAAGTTTGTAATTCCTCAATTGTGGCCGTGTTTAAATTAACCTGAGTCTGATTACTATTAGTATTTGGTGTATTGGCTGTTGAATGATTTGGTAAACGCTCACCTTTCACCGGTATGTAAATCATTTGACCATCAGTCAATTTTTGCGCTAAGTTGACTTGGTTTATGTCTGCTTGTGCAGTTACACCACCTGATCTAGCAATCAAAGTTTGCACGCGTGGGTTATCAATAATATCATAAACACCAGGTGTCTTAACAGCCCCTTTAATATCAACCATAATCGCAGTAGTTGATTTAACAGTAGATGACGTGCTGCTAACCGCATCGCTACCACTACTCACAGCCTTGGCACTATAAGCTGCTACTGGGGTATCTTCTGTTCTAGTGTGCACTAAAAGAAAAATCCCGCTAACTAAAATCACGAAAACTATAGCTATCAATATCTTATAATCAGCTAATTTATTTTTTATGACATCAAATGTATCCATCATAGTATTTACCTCTATGATATGATACGATAATTTGTTTGTCAGCACTAAAAAGCACCTAACAAAAGTTAGGTGCTAGTTTGGCATGTAGAATACGCTTCTACGGGCGGTTATTGGTTGTCACGCCAACAACAAAGTCGCGTCACCGCAGTGCAAGCACTGTTAGTCATGGTGAGAAAACGGCGGTTCCACAACCACCATTAACACCTGCATCTATACGAGATTTGTGATTAAACACGGCAGGCCGCCTTCGGCGCTAATTTTTCAAGCGCTTCGACTCATCGCATAAAACAAGTATAGCATATAATTAAGAAAAAAACTATTCAAATATATATCATTTGATTGATCAACATGATGCTATCACTAACACAAAGCTGATATAATAACTATATGATTAAACTAACAAAACTTGAAAAACATAGTATTCGACGTACAGCCAACCCAACACATACCGTTATGGCAGATCTTTACATACCTAACTTTCATGGTGATACTCGACAAGCCATTGCCGAATATGTTATTGATACCTATGACCTAGGTGTATTAAATAGCGTAAAAAACTCAACCACACGGCATGTTTTAGATTTTACCGCCATCAGCGGCAATCAAATAACACGTACCACTGGAAAAATTGAATATATTGACTAAACCCAATGTTTATTCTTTTGTTTCCGTTGCGGTTTCTTCTTTTTCTAATTCTTGTTGTACCGTCACAATATGTGCTAGCTGTTCATCAAACCAATTTGAAATTTTACTTTTGACGCTATCTGATTCATCAAGATAAGCAGCCACTGAACTAGCTAAACTAATTTTCAATCGCGACTGACTGACATTTGGATTTTCTACAATCATGTATAAATAAACGTCATTGTCTTCTTTTTCGGTCAAGATAAGCTTTTTTAATTGGTTCGTATAACGTAATGGCAAATTAATAACATTAGTTTCTAAACTTAACGTTGTCCCATCTTCTTCTATACCGCCATTAATTTGTACTTCAAGGTGCATAAAAGTATCAGCTTGTATATGTTCATCTAAGCCGTCAAATAACTCATCTAATGCAATTTCTGTCCCATCCTCAAGAACATAAATCGCACTATAGTAACCATTTTCTGAGATATTTGTTAGAGCCTTTTCGCCTGTAATTTGCATAAAATTGTCCTTATCAGTGAATTCTAAGTATGATTTACTATATATTACCTGGCATCAAAATACAAAAACTATAACAGCACGTTGCTACCAAATAACTGGTAGCAACGTGCTGTTATTAGTCGAGATTGACATCATTTTTTATGTGGCATACGTTTCCAAAAATCATCTTTATTCGTTTGGCGTGTCCTTGCAATGCCCATTGCATGTTCTGGCACATCATTAGTAATCGTCGAACCTGCAGCCGTAATGGACTCAGGCGCAATATGAACAGGTGCTACCAGTTTTGTATTAGAACCAATAAATGCACGATCGCCAACCGTTGTATTTGATTTATTTACACCGTCATAATTAACAAATATGGTACCAGCACCGATATTGACATCTTCGCCAATCGTAGCATTGCCAATATATGTCAAATGACCAGCCTTTGTATTAGCCGCTAATTTAGCCTGCTTAACCTCAACAAAATTACCAACATGAACGTAATTACCTAACTCAGCATCTGGACGTAAATGCGCAAAAGGTCCAATAGTCACATGATCGGCTACTATGGCAGCTTCCATATGTGATGATGTGATCGTTGTCATGTTACCTATAAGACTATCTGAAATTCTTGATCCTTGTGTAATCACACTATTCTCACCAATTTTAGTGTGTCCTAAAATAGTCACGCCACCTTCAACAACTGTATCTTGTCCGATCACAACATTAGCATCAATATAAGTATGTAATGGATCCAATAATTCAACACCAGCAAGCATTAACTTATGATTGATTCTTTCCCGCATCACATGATTAGCTGTTGCCAATGCTACACGGTCATTAACTCCCAAGGATTCTGTAAAATCTTGTAATGTGTGCGCACCAATTTGCTGATTTGCCTGGCGCAAGATATTCAATGTGTCTGGTAAATAGTACTCACCCTGCGCATTATCATTTTTAACTTCTGCTAAAGCCTTAAATAACAACTTATTATCAAATATATAAACCCCAGTGTTGATTTCACGAATTCTTCGTTCAGTTACACTGGCATCTTTTTGTTCTACAATTTTTAATACTGTATCATCATCTGCACGAACAATTCGACCATACCCAGTTGGATCATCAGCAATCGCTGTTAGTACAGTCACTGTATTATTGGACCTTTTGTGTTCAGCAATAAATTCTGCTAGTGTTTCAGTGCGAAACATAGGTGTATCACCAGACATAATCAAGGTAACACCTTCACTAGCAACTAATTGTTCTTCTGCCTGTTGAACAGCATGACCAGTTCCCAACTGTTCTGACTGAAGCACAAAATCACTGCGTTTGCCTACGTGATTTTGAACACTTTCTGCACCCACACCAATTACAGTAATCGGTCTGCGTGTGGATAATGGTTCGACTGCATCTAATACCCAATCGATCATTGTTTTACCAGCTACCTGATGTAACACTTTAGGTGTCACTGATTTCATACGAGAACCATGTCCCGCTGCCAATACTAAAACATTTACTTCATCAATCATGAAAAATTATGCCTCATGTTTATAAATTTCTTCTAGATAGTTTCCTGCAGTCACTAAAATTGGTTCACCATTTTTCAAATTAGTATCAACGTGCAATAGTGATGTAAACCGATCAAGTAACCTTGTTGTAGAACGTCCTTCGGCAAAAACAGCTGTTCCAACCACAGTGCCATCAAATTCACTGACCAACGTTTGCATGCCTTGTATTGTGCCGCCAGCTTTCATAAAATCATCCACAATTAAAACACGAGAACCGGTACGTAATGAGCGTCTTGACAATTCCATTTTTTCAACACGTTTCGATGAACCCGTTAGATAATTGACCGATACAGTTGGTCCTTCCGTTACTTTGGCATCATCGCGGACAATGACAAATGGCACATTTAGCTGTTCAGCAACTGCTTGAGCTAATGGGACACCTTTTGTTGCAGCAGTCATCACAGCATCAATATTATCATGTAAATATTGTGTTGCAATTAAGCGTCCAGCTTGGCGCAAGACATCCGGACGGCCCAATAAATCAGATAAATAAACATATCCACCAGGCAACACACGTGTTTCGTCATTAACTTCCTGACGAATTCCTTCAATAAATTCTTTAGCTTCTTCTTCAGTCATATATGGCGTAAAACGCGTACCACCTGCTGCACCTGGTACTGTTTCTAATAAACCAGTGCCTCGTTCATGAAATGTACGTTTTAAAATAGATAAATCCTCAGAAATAGAAGATTTCGCTGAATCATAACGCTTAGCGAAGTAAGATAAAGATATTAGTGTACGTGGGCGCTCAAGCATATAGCGCGCCATATCAACAAGACGATCAGAACGACGTGTTTTCATATTATATAACATGCCAAAAACATATTTAGCACGTATTCTCCTTTATAAGTAGTCATATTTAAATTTAATTATAACAGTATTCGAACCTAAATGTTCGGTATTTAAGCGTTTTTTTGAAATTGCCACACAGATATTAAATAAATAATAACTTCAATAATAGCAATAAAGAAACTCGTTGGTAAATTCGTTAGATAGGCTAAAGTCAATCCAGCCCATGTACCAAACAAAGCTAAAACAATAGCTAACCCCATTAATTTGATAACCGTCGTCGTATAGTACCTTGCACTTGCAGCTGGTAGCGTAACTAAAACAAAAATTAACAGTGACCCAACTAATTGTGATGAAATACTAACTGATAGTGCAATCATCACCAAAAAGATATAACGTACTGATTTTTGACGCCAATTTTGCAAGAAAATACCCGTTTCATCAAAAGCTAACTGCCGTAATGATCGATAGTTAACCAATAAAACAGCCACAACAAGTATGGCTAACGCCACCAATAGCCACAAATCGTCACGACTAATGCCCAACACTGAACCAAACAAAATACCAGTTGCAGCGGTCGTACTTGTATGCCCTAATGCTAAAAATAAAATACCAAGACCAATAGCTAATGCTGAAATAGCACTCGTTACATTATCACGTTTTGTATAACCTGACTCCAATGCCCCTATAGCGATAGAAGCACCACTAGTGGCTATCATCATACCAAGCAGTGCTGGCCAACCAGCAAACAATCCAAATGCTGCGCCGGCAAAACCAATTTCACTCAAACTGTGCGTTAAAAAGGCGTAATTTCGGGCCACAACGAAAGTGCCAACGATACCTGCAACAATGCTAACAATCGTACCAGCTATAAACGCATTCTGCATAAAACTATAACTAAACATGATGTACCTCGTCTTCAAAGTGACTATATGTCAAACGTGTTGTCAAAGATTGCAACTGACTAGCTTCGCCTTGCGTAGCTTCCCCATTTTCAAACAATAAATAACCATCGGCAAATTCCGAAACCAATTTAAGTTCATGAGTAATAAATAAGATGGTCAAATTTTCTGTTTCTTGTAATTGTTTCACAATACGTAATAACTGTACTTTATGCTCATGATCAAGACTTGCTGTTGATTCATCTAAGATTAACAGATCTGGATTTTGAACAAGTGCTTGCGCAACAAAGGCACGCTGCTTTTGGCCACCAGAAGCTAGGCCTAAGCGTTTATTCTGTATGTCTAATAAATCCATTCGCTTTAAGGCATCTTGAATGGCTTCTTTTTCGGAACTATTGGTCCACAAATGCCAACCCTGATTATAATTAAGCCCAACAAATTCTGAAACAGTGAGTGGATAATCTCGCGTAATTTCTCTAAACTGCGGTACAAAACCAATTCGTTGTGCATTAACTTGTAAGTCACCACTAATTTGTTGATTTTGACCAATTAGTGCCTTGACGAAGCTCGTTTTCCCTGCACCATTTTCACCCAAAACAGCAAAAAAACGTCCTATGGGCACGTCAATATTGGCGTGCGACAACACAATTTTTTCGCCATAGCGTATGCCAAAATCTTTTGTTTTGATAATACTCATACTCTACCACTTCCTATTGTAACAGCATTTTCTAATTGTTTAACCAGCTCCATTTGCCACTGCCAGACCTTCTGATCATGCGGTAATACTTGATTAAAAGTAATTACTGGTATTTTAGCATTATCTGCTAATTTTACCAATCGTCTATCATGCTCGGTTTGATCTTGACTGGCTCTTAAAATGAACTGTATTTTGCCAGACTTAAGTTCCTTTTCAAGGTGATTAAAATCATCATCAGATAGCGATTCTAAATTAGATACCACTGATTTATAACCAAGTTGAGACATGAAAAGTTGTTGCGCCTGATTCGTTGCTACATAATTAACATTCTTTTTGGTTTTTAATATTTCAATTTCATCAGCTAAAAGTTGTGTCTCTTGACTCATTTTTTCGCTATTTTTAACATAACTATTACGATATTGTGGATCCATATCACTTAATAAATTAGTTAAGCGCGTGATTGTTTGTAAAATGACATCTGGGCTGAGCCAGTAATTTGTGTAGTTTTGATTATCTAAAACATCACTAGCGATCAAAAGTTTAGAATGTAATTTCATTTTACGCCGCTGTGTGAGTAACTGACTTTTATGACTGTCAGTGATTACTACTTCAGCTGCTTGGAAATTCTGTTTATCAGTTGTTGTCGTCAGCGCCCCATTGACGACGACAACGTGTCCATTCTTATGAGTAAGCGATTCAGCTATTTGTTGATAAGCAGTATTATCGGTTACAATTTTAACTGGTGTGTGTGCTGGTGGTGGCATTTCAACTGTCATTCTCATAAAAATGAGTAAAATACCGATCGGCACTAGTGCAATTGTCAAAATAGCATAAAGAGTTTGTTTATTCATAAATAGATTATCTCATAGTCACAAAAAAAGCCCAATAGGGCAATCTTACTTAATCAGCAAAGGTAATATCAATATTATTTGTCAATACATCAGTATAGCTATACGAAGCACGTTCAAAATTGGCGTCTTCATCTAATTCCACTACGAATAGTGAAGGAAATGTGGAACGAAGTACACCGCTACGTTCCGTTATTTTCTTGCGACCCGCTTGTGCCACGACAGTGACTTCTTCTCCAACATGAGCATCAAGCTTGGTCTTAATGTCTTGTAAACTACTTGGCATTTTTATACCACCTTTCGTGAAAAACTTATTTAATTATAACATAAATAAGCCTTAAAATCAAGGTATAGTGTATATTTAAATAAAAAAATGCAAAATTATACGGTTATTTGGTTAACCCTTGTGCCCTCAAAGCTAAGTATAGCGTTGTAAATTCTGCCAATTCCAAACGTTCCGCGCGAATTGCCGGTGAAATACCTGCTGATTCGAGTGCCGTTGTGATTTTTTCTTTAGTCGCAGCATCCTTACCATATGTCTGTAACATATTATTCCACAAGCTCTTACGACGATGAGAGAAACTACCCTTAATTACACCAAATAAACGTTCTGGTTGATCCACGACAATTTCAGGTGTTAATGGCGTCAACTTAACAACAGCCGAATCAACATTTGGTGCAGGATTAAATGATACTGCGGCGACCTTCATTGCTAACTGTGCTTGAGCAAAATATTGTAATGTCAGCGTTAATACGCCATATTCTTTCGTTCCAGGCTTTGCATTGAGGCGATCAGCCACTTCACGTTGCATCATGACGACAATATTATCCCAAGAAATATTGGCTCGTAAAAGCTGCATCAGAATGGGTGTCGTAATATAATACGGTAAATTAGCTACTACTTTAACAGTGGCATTTTGTCCAAATTCAGCAGCAATCAACTCATTCAAGTCAACTTTTAACACGTCGTTTTCAATTACTTTGACATTATCATATGGTTGTAAAGTATCTGATAATACCGCTACCATTTGTGAATCAATCTCAAGTGCAACAACTTTTTTGGCTGCACGTGCTAACTGTTCTGTCAATGATCCAATACCCGGTCCGATTTCAAGCACAAAATCATCATTAGTAATTTCAGCTGTATCAACAATACCATGAAGTATGTTCAAATCAGTCAAAAAATTCTGACCTAATTTCTTTTTTGCATGCAACCCGTATTTATTTAAAATTGCTTGTGTCCTTATTGGATTAGCGATATCGATTACATCTGCCATCTAATCATTTCCTTTCAGTACGGTCAAAATTTGTAATTTAGTAATACCAAATTGTTGTGTTCGCCGCAAAAATTGCTTGCCATTGGCGTAACCAATATGTAAAACATCGCCAACCAATTGACGACGTTGCCGAGCATTAGCACCTGCCAACAGCCCTTGCTGCAACAAAAAAGCCTTATCAATATCGCTCATTGCACTTTTTTTAGGGGTAACTAGCTGCGCTAACGCTGCTTGCAAATCTGCTGGTGAAGCATGTTCCACACCCAATGTCTGATGTGGATTATCCTTCGCTGCCCGACCTTGATTTTGCGTAATAAATGCTTGTTTTGCAGTTGGTACCACTTTGGTTACAAGTTCACGAATACGTTGCCCGTTAAAATCAGGATCAGTTAAAATAATTACGCCACGCTTTTTTTCAGCCAATTTAATTCGCTCTAATGCTGATGCATTGACCGCACTACCACCAGTTTCAATAGTATCTGCAACAACTGCTCGAGCTAAATTTTGTGTGTCTGAATGGCCTTCAACAATGACCACTTCATTGATTTCTGGTAATAGTTTAGTCATGATTTAAAAATAAGCGATGCGCATTGGTGCGTGTGATATCTGACATCTCTTTAGGTGATAAATTCAACGTTTCAGCTAAAGAATCAACAACATATTTAACAAATGCAGGTTCATTATCTTTACCACGGAATGGTGTTGGCGTTAGATATGGCGCATCCGTTTCGACCAAAAGACGTTCCAAAGGAACTGCTTGAGCTGCTTGGCGGACATCATCAGCTTTTTTAAAAGTGACAACCCCACTAAATGAGATGTGCATGCCTAACGCTACAAATGCCAAAGCTTGCTCCGGTGTACCTGAAAAGCTGTGCATAACACCTTTATGTACACCACTTGCTTTTAGCATGTCATATACATCAGAAAAGGCGTCACGATTATGAATAATTACTGGCAAATCATATTTTTTTGCTAAGGCCAGATGCTTTTTAAAAGCTTCTTTTTGCACATCGTGAGCTACTGTCTCCCAATAATAATCCAACCCAGTTTCACCAACACCTACAACCTTTTCTTGTTGTAACTGCATTTCTAATTTTTCAGCCGCTGCGCTATCAAATGCCGTTGTATCTTCTGGTTGAAAACCAAGTACAGCATAAATATTGTCATGTGCTTGTGCAATGGTTAAGGCACGCTCGTTAGCCAATGCATCATACCCAACAATATTCATCTCCATCACACGAAATTCATTTGCACGGCCAATATAGGCGGGCACGTCATGAAAAAGTTTATCATCATTCAAATGCGTATGTGAATCATAGCTATCAGCTGGTGTTTTTGTTAAATCATAAATTGCCATGTTATGTTTACACGTAATGCTAGATATTAGTATTTCTATATATTAATACATCCGTAGCTTTACGCATTCCTCCGTTTTCTTCGGTTTCATTTTTTGTTATTTAGATTATTCAATAAATACTGTTGCCTAGTAATATAATGACAACACTTTTAAGTATAACATAAGAAAAAAGCCGCTTGGCGGCTTTTAATTTATCATTCAGTTGTTGATCCATCAACTAAAACAAAGTTTTTCAACATACCGTTAACAAACTTACGATCGTCTTCGTCAGCAAAAGTTTTAGCTAAAATCAAGGCTTCATCAATCGCCACTTTATAAGGTACCAATTGATTCGTTAATTCATAAATCGCTAAACGTAAAATAACCAAATCTGCTTTGTTAATACGGTTAATTGCCCATCCATCAGCTAAATGCGCTGTAATTTGTTCATCCAATTCAGATTTTGTACCCAACACACCATTAATTAATCGTGGTAAATAGTCATCAAAATCTTTCCCTTCTAAAACAATATCATATAAATCATCAATGTTATTGTTTTGTGGGTCTTTTTCAAGGGCAAATAAAATTTGGAACGCTGCTTGGCGTGCCTCATGCCGTGTTAAATTAGCCATTAATCGACCACCTCAGTCGTTTCTGTTTTACCAAACAAGTTATTAGGGTCAATTTCACTGGGTACTTTTTCAGGAATAATGCCGCTGACGTGCACATTAGTTTGCGCAATACTAAGATCTGCTGTCGATGCAATTTGTGATCGGATAGCATTTTGAATCGCAAGCGCAACTTTAGGAACGGCCACACCGTATTGTAAAAAGACATAGGCATCAATCATCAAACCATCTTCGGTTTGCGTCAATTCAACCCCTTTACCTCGAGCATTTGAACCAAAAGCACTAGTGAAACGATCAGATAGTTTACCACGCATTGAATAAACACCCGGCACTTCTTGTGTAGCAATTTGTGCGATCACTTCAATCACTTCTGGCGTGACTTGTGTTGTTCCCACAACCTGACTTTCTGTTGCCAAAATAATATTTTTTGTATTTTGCTTGTTATGCTTGATTTCTCTGGCCATTATTCCATCCTCGAAAGTATTCTTTAGTAAAATAAAAAGTTCCACTGGGGAACTTTCCACCTATGCTCCCCTGCCACAGAATCATGCGACATGTTGACATTTTATTTTTTTGATAATTGTTATTAAAAAATGGCATGCTCACACTTTAGGCTAGGGAATAATTATTAGGCGCGACCTTTGTATGAACCATCTTCTGTGTTAACAATAATTGTTTCGCCTTCATTAATGAAGTCAGGCACAGTAATTGTTGCACCAGTTTCAACAGTTGCAGGCTTTCCTGAACCAGTAGCTGTTGCACCCTTAATACCTGGTTGTGTTTCAGTCACTTTCAAAGTCACTGTTGATGGTAATTCAGCACCTAAAATTTCATTACCATACATAGTAATCTTAACTTCCATACCTTCCAATAAGAACTTCAATGCTGAAGTAATCTTATCGTCTGGTAAATTAACTTGTTCGTATGTTTCAACATCCATGAAAACACGACCATCATTTTCGGCAAATAAATATGACATGGGACGTGTTGTAATATCAGCTTGTTCAAACTTGTCACCAGGACGGAACGTCACTTCGTTAACTGCGCCAGTGCGCAAGTTCTTTAACTTCGAGCGAACGAAAGCGCCACCTTTTCCAGGTTTAACGTGTTGAAAGTCCAAAACACGCCAAATTGAGTTTGAGTATTCAATAGTCAAACCATTCTTCAAGTTGTTCATGCCAATTGCCATGATTAGTATCCTCTTTTATTAATAATATAGTTTATTATAACAGAAAACGGCACTAATTACCGTTTTCAGACTATTTTAAATCATACCACAAAAGCTGATATCCCTCAATCTTTTCCTTTATTAAGTTCTGGTTGGATAATCAATTGATTTAAACGGTGAAATGTCTTTAATAAATCACGCCCTTCATCCAGTCCATATATATCTAACCACTTATCAAATCGCGCACCCACACGTTGCGTCACAATTTTTTCGACTCGTTGCCCTTCCACTGTTAAAGATAATAAGACACGACGGCGATCCTGGTCATCATGCGACTGTTTGAGATAGTCTCGTTCAAAAAGCGGCTTTAATTGGCGTGCAATCGCACCTTTAGTCACACCACGTTCTGTCGCAATTTCAGTCATTGTTAAAGGTACTGAACTTGCCGCTACCGAAGACATAATCAGCCATTGTTCAAATGACACGCCGAACTCACTTGTTGGCTGTGAAATTAATTTTTCTAAATTTTTCAATGCAGACATATAAATATTAATAAATTCTGCCATCAGCTCCAAATGAGCCATCAGTTAACGCCCTTTCTATTCTCAATATACCTTATGATTGTTAAGCAAAAGATAACATCTAAAATTGATCAATGTAATCTAATGCCGCTTTTGTTGTGGTAAATATTTGAATATATTCCAAATCATGGTCATCTACAAATCCATGATGGACACTATCTATTATCCACTGCCATAAACCATCATAAAAACCATCAATATTTAACAAAATTAATGGCTTGGCGTGCAATCCAATGCGGTTCCAACTAATAACTTGAGCTAGCTCTTCTAGCGTCCCAAATCCACCAGGTAATACAATAAAAGCATCGGCATTATCCATTAGTAGTTGCTTACGCTCAGACATCGTATCCACCTTAATAAGCGTAGTAATTTCATCAGCTTCAATCGAATCTTCAGCCAAATTTCTTGGTGAAATACCTAAAACTTCACCATCATATGTCATCGCACTACGTGCAGTCAGTCCCATTAATCCGGCTCGACCACCACCATAAACCAAACGCAGATGCTTTTCAGCGATCATTTGACCAACTTCTTCAGCGATGTCACCATATTTTACATTATTTCCACACTGTGCTCCCATGAACACTGTTATTGATTTAACTGTCATATACATATCCTTTGATATCAATTTAACAATATTTTATGCCTTTTTCAAGTCCATAATCAGACATTTCTCCCGTTTTAATGCGCTATGTGGTACACTATTATATAGGTTTTCGTCCGTGACAAATTAAAATTACTACTATTGGAGGCAATATGATTTACAAAGTTTATTATCAAGCACACCCTGAACGTAACCCCAAGCGTGAAACAACTGTTTCACTTTACTTGTCCGCAGAAAGTATGCCACAAGCACGGGAAATTATTGAAAGCAACACAACTTATAATGTGGAGTTCATCGAAGAATTAAGTGACAAGGCTTTAACTTACGAAAAAGCCAACCCTAGCTTCGAAATTACAACATTCTAACTATGACATATTCTGTAGATATTAAATCTAACGAAGTCGCAGTCTATGCGCTAGGCGGTTTAGGCGAGATCGGTAAGAATACGTACGGTATTGAATATCAAGATGAAATTATCGTTGTCGACGCGGGTATTAAGTTCCCGGAAGACGACTTACTTGGTATCGACTACGTCATTCCTGACTATACTTATTTAGTCGATAATATTGATCGCGTGAAGGCACTGGTTATCACCCACGGACACGAAGACCATATCGGTGCAATCGCCTACTTTTTACAAGCAGTTAATGTTCCAGTGTATGCTGGCCCATTAGCCATGGCTTTAATCAAGAATAAACTTGAAGAAAAGCAGATGCTTAATCGTGTTGAACTACACGAAATTACAGATGGTACTGTCTTAGAATTTGACAAACTATCTGTCGAATTCTTCCGCACCACCCATTCAATACCTGATGTTTTTGGTGTTGCAGTTCATACACCAGTTGGTACAATTGTGGAAACTGGTGACTTTAAATTTGACCTGACACCAACAACAAAGCAACCACCTAACCTTTGGTCAATGGCACGTATCGGTGAAAATGGTGTATTACTTATGATGAGTGATTCAACCAACGCTGAACGACCAGAATGGACTAAATCAGAGGCGTGGGTTGCGAAATCTGTTAATCGTATTTTTGATAAAATCGAACATGGTCGTATCATATTTGCAACATTTGCGTCAAATATGAACCGTGTGCGTATGGCAACAGATGCAGCAATTTCACACGGACGTAAAATCGCTGTATTTGGCCGTTCAATGGAATCAGCTGTAACAAATGGCCGTGCCCTTGGCTACTTGGAAATACCAGATGATATGCTTGTTGAACAATCTGAAATCAAACATATTCCAGATGACGAACTTTTGATCTTATCAACTGGTTCTCAAGGTGAACCGATGGCTGCCCTTGCAAGAATTGCCGAAGGTACCCATAAACAAATTCGCCTGAAGCCAAAAGATAATGTCATCTTCTCCTCTTCTCCAATTCCTGGTAACACAGCTTCAGTCAATGCTGTGATTAACAAACTTGAAGAAGGCGGTGCTAACGTCATCTACGGTAAAGTTAACAACATTCATACTTCTGGTCATGGTGGCCAAGAAGAAGAAAAGTTGATGCTTGCTTTAATGAAACCAAAATATTTCATGCCAGTTCACGGTGAATATCGTATGTTAAAAGTTCATGCGTCACTGGCTCATGAATTAGACATTCCAGAAGATCATACTTTTATTTTAGGTAATGGTGATGTCTTAGCACTAGATGGTGAAAATGCTCGTGTTGCTGGTCATTTTCCTGGTGATGATACTTATATTGATGGTTCAGGTATTGGCGACATTGGATCGGTTGTCTTACATGATCGTCAAAAGCTATCACAAGATGGTTTAGTTGTTGTCACGGCGACAATTAACCTCAAGAAAAAAGAAATTTTATCTGGACCTGATATCTTATCACGTGGTTTTGTCTACATGCGTGAGTCAGGTGACCTCATTAACGAAGGACGCCGTATCATATTTAGTACAATGCGCCGCGTGATGAATAATGCTAATGCTAGCGAAGCTGATATTCGTCAAGCAGTCATTGATGACCTTTCGCGTTTCCTTTTCAAGGAAACCGCTCGTAAACCAATGATTTTACCAATGCTCATTATGATATAAATAAAAAACCACTTTCCCGCTAAATTAATTATAGCGTTGGTCAGTGGTTTTTTATTTTTAAAATTTATCATAGCGTGATATGTTAAATTAACGAACGTTCATGGAAAATCGAACATAATATTCGGTTAAAACCTAGAATCTACTTTTTTTATTTTTAACGCTTATGTTAGAATAGTATAAGTACAAGATTAAGGAGCTATCATGGCACAACGAAAAATACCTTCAATTATGGGTACACAGCACCCAGATAACGCTAATGCGCCGTTCTGGGATTCTTCACA
This sequence comes from Leuconostoc carnosum, assembly GCF_007954525.1. Taxonomy (NCBI): domain Bacteria; kingdom Bacillati; phylum Bacillota; class Bacilli; order Lactobacillales; family Lactobacillaceae; genus Leuconostoc; species Leuconostoc carnosum. The sequence continues at coordinate 603,504 of NZ_CP042374.1, forward strand.
ACAACCCTTTATTAGCGCCTATCGCGAAATGAACGAGGCCTTCGAGAATTTCAGTGAGCTTGATGTTGACGAATATATGTGGGATTGGGAAGGTAAGCACGCAGATGCTGCCGTTATAGATCGTTTATTTAGCACAGAATATGACTATTTTAAATCACATCAAATCGGAAGAGATAAGTTTCTTACTTTCCGTTTCCCAAATATTTGGGAAGAAAAAGGCTACAATTTGATGCAAGCCATGACAGCAATTCTAAGTTCAGAAGATTTTTCACATGACTTAGGATTTGATCAACGACCATTATTTGAAACTATCTTACCAATGACTCAGCGCGCTGACCAACTCATTGAAATGCAAATTTTGTTCGAAAAATTAGCTAAATTCAAGTCAGTAGAGTTTACGAAGTCAGATAAAAATAATCCTTACATCGAAATGATTCCTTTGTTCGAAGACTTCAATACACAATTACACGCCCCTGAAATTCTAAAAACTTACTTGAAGTTACATGAAGAACATTTTGGCTTCCGACCAAAATATCTACGTGTCTTCTTGGCTGGTTCTGATTCAGCTCTAACAGCTGGTTTCATGAGTTCAATTACCGGTAATAAACTTGCTATTGCACGTTTGCATGAATTTGCCCAAGAAGAAAACATTGAGATATACCCTATTTCTGGTACTGGATCTGCTATTTTCCGTGGTGGTTTGTCGCCAAAGCGTATTCAACGCTACCTTAAAGAATTCCCCGGCGTTCGTACAGCTACTGTGCAATCAGCCTTCCGTTATGATTTCCCGCTTGAAGAAGTTACAGCAGCCATTACTGAATTAAAAGCACAATTGCCTGTGGTTGAACCATTAAAAATTTCAGCAGCTGATCAAAAAATATTGACAGAAATCGCTGAAGAATCTGCAGAATTTTATGCACACACGCTTGATCAACTCGTACCAGACATGCAGCCAATTTTCAAAGCATTTCCTAAACGACGTGACCGCCGTCAACACGTTGGTGTTCTTGGCTATTCACGTTCAGTAGATGGTATTGAGTTACCACGTGCGATTAACTTTACTGGTGCTTTTTATTCAATTGGTGTCCCACCCGAATTTATTGGTTTTGGTCGTGCATTGAAAAACTTAAAACCAAGTCACTTAGAGACATTTGTCCGACATTATCCAAGTATGGCAGACGACTTCCGTGAACTCGCCAACTATGTTAACCTTGACGCTTTAGAAATTTTAAAAACACACAGCTCAGCTTGGGCAGATGTGGCACGCGATATTATGATCATGAAAGATATTTTCAATCTTGAAATCGGTCCTAAAACACGCGAACAACAACAACACGCAGAAATTGCACTTCAAGTTGTTCAAATCAAAGAAGGTTCTTCAATTGCTATTACTGCTTTGATTAACCGTATGGCACAACTTCGTCATTTCTTAGGTTAAATAATATTTATGATAGCCCTTAACGGGCTTTTTTGTTACAATGAAACTAATTTTTATTGAAAGAAATAGCAGAATATGCCTAACTTTTACGTGATTAACAATCCTTGTGCAGGTGGCGGGGAACAATCAAATATTATAAATGATGTCAAAAAAATGCCAAATATTGTTGCTTGGCATGATACAAAGTATCGTGGACATGCCGTAAAATTGGCGAAGCACTTTGCGAAGACCCTTCAGGACAATAAAGCAGTCATTCTAGTAATTGGTGGTGACGGTTCTTTACATGAGACGCTAAATGGCTTACTACAAGCCTCTCGTGCAGTGGCGATTCCTCTCGCCTATATTCCAACTGGTTCTGGCAATGATTTTGCTCGTGGTGCCCACATCGGTTCAGCCTCTGAAGCTTTACACCATTTAAAATCGATCCATCAATCTCAAATTTTGACAATTGGTCGGATTGATGGTGATATTCCGCGACAAACAACAAAGTATTTTATCAATAGTCTCGGTATTGGCTTAGATGCTGCTGTTGTGTCTCTTACAAATAACGGTAAATTAAAGCATTATCTCAATGCTATTGGCTTAGGTAGTATGAGTTATTTACCGGCAATCCTATCAGCTTTTACACATCAAGAGGCTTTCCAAATGACCATTATTAATGGTGATCAATATATTCAGATACCCAGCGCATTCTTAGTCGCGTTGACTAATCAACCGTACTTTGGTGGTGGCATTGCTATTTTGCCCGGTGCAGACTTACACGAAACACAATTGGATATTGTTATTGCCGAAAAAATGTCATTCTTTAAATTTTTGCGTATGTTTGCTGCACTCAAAAAAGATGGTAGCCATCTTAAATTTCATACTGTTCATCACATCAAATTATTACCCAATGCACAAATACATGTGCGCAATATTCAACCCAGCCAAATTGATGGTGAAAATTTAGGTATTGGTACCTATGAGTTCACAGTTAATCATCAAGAATACCCTTTCTGGCTATAAAAACACGGTATGGCAGTGTAATCACTACCATACCGTGTTTTTATATTCTCTAATTAAATCTGCCTAATCTTTCTGCCTGATTAATGACACTCATAATTAATTTGCGCGATGTTAAATGTTGACTCGTATCGACAAACCACTCATCACGATAAACAATAGCCGCAATTGCACTTACAACCGCAGGCACAACATTGTTAGCATGCCCATGAAAAAATGCATTCTGAATGGCCTGCTTATAATTATGACTATTAAGTAAAGCCCAGATAATTGCTTCTAGTGCACTTGAACTACGCCCATCAAGGCCTACACTGCCGAATTCAATATTAGCAAAATCTGGTAAATTTAACTTTTCAAACGCTTTGAGCTCTGATTCAAATACTTTATGTCTTGAATAATATTCGAAACCAAACGCCAATCCATTTTCCACAGCATCTTGTAACTCTTGTCCATCTAATATCTGACTCACAATCAGACTCAACATACCAACACTTACCAGTGCACCCTCGTCATTGTGTGTTAACCCGGCAATACGGTGCAAGGTAAGCATGGCCACTTCATCATTAATAAACGATACCCCATATTCATGGTGTAAGTAGAGCGCAACTGGTAACATTCTAGCTAAAATATTTTCACTATCAGCCGTATCTTCTAAAATACCAGATGAGAGTGCATCATGATTTTTGATATAATTATCAATCGCACGTTTTGTAATGGCATCGATTCGTTGTAATGTTTTTTCTGGTGCGAATTGTCTCTTCTTGTACCAATTTTGAAAATGATTCATCACATCAACTAACTGATACCCACGTGCTAAACTGGCAACAGTTGTTAAAGATAAACTAGTCTGCGTGCCCCAATGCAATTCACTCTGAAATGACCTAGAATCATTGAGTAAAATGGTCTGTTGGCTATTAGAAAGTTGTGTCATACTTTCACCAATTGCCATACCTAAAAGTAAAAATTGTATTGTGGATTGCTTTTTAGCCATATCTTATTTTAACATATTGCACGAATCAAAAATTAAAACAGTGCTTTGATTTTATCTACTTGATCTAACGCTTCCCAAGGTAAATCGATATCTGTACGACCAAAGTGTCCAAAGGCAGCTGTTTGCTTATAAATTGGACGACGCAAGTTTAACTGATTAATAATGGCCAATGGACGAAAATCAAACAATTCAGCAACAATATCGTTGATTTTATTTTCATCTATTTTACTTGTACCAAAAGTATCAACATTTAATGAAACTGGTTGAGCAACCCCAATAGCGTAGGCAACCTGTAATTCCAGTTTATCGGCTACACCAGCAGCGACTAAATTCTTTGCCACATAACGTGCAAAATAAGCAGCTGAACGATCAACTTTAGTTGCATCTTTACCAGAAAAAGCACCACCACCATGATGCGCTGCACCACCGTAAGTATCGACAATAATTTTACGACCTGTCAATCCAGAATCGGCTTGCGGACCACCTAAGACAAAACGACCAGAAGGGTTAATATAATAGATAGTATTTTCGTCAACTAGGTCTTGTGGCAATACTTTATCAATTACAAACTCACGGACATCAGCACGTAATTGCTCTAAGGTTACTTCTTCATCATGTTGTGTTGACAAAACAACAGCAGCAATACGCTTAACTTTGTTGTTATCATCAAGTTCCACGCTGACTTCACCCTTAGCATCAGGACGCAAATAAGCTAATGTTCCATCTTCACGAACATCACGAATTTTACGCATTAAACGATGTGACAACGCCAAAGTTAACGGAATATAAGAATCCGTCTCATTCGTCGCATAACCAAATACCATTCCCTGATCACCAGCGCCTAGCTGGTCTGGGTCATCATCAGCATTATCAACAGCTTGAGCAATATCACCTGACTGTTCAACAATTCTATTTGAAACGTTAACTGAATCCGCCATAAAACCTAAATCAGCTTGATTATAACCAATTTCACGGATAGTATTAGTAGCGATTTGACGAATATTAACGTAAGCTGTTGTTGATAATTCACCAAATATTGACACATCGCCAGTAGAAGTAGTCACCTCTACTGCTGAACGCGCATGTGGATCTTGTTCTAAAACAGCATCCAAAATAGCATCAGCTATTTGATCCGCTATCTTATCAGGATGCCCAGCTGAAACTGATTCTGAAGTAAAAAATTTTGTCATGATTGACATGATCCTCCTAAAATTTCAAAATAAAAAAGCTAGATTGTCGCAAATTAAAAGCGCGAACCAACAAATAGTCGGTACGCGCTAACGTGACGACTATCTATACAGATGGACCACCTTGGTTAAAGTGTGACAGAGGCTTATCAGAATAAAACACGCCATAATCATTAATGGCTATTATCTTCTTATAAACACTTTGTCGGTCACTTTAAAACCGGTTGGTGCAGGGTCATCGTGCTGTATCACTCGCCTGCTCTTGATAGCTGTTTTTAAATTGTACTTTAAGAATAGCAGAGCTAAAGAAAAAATGCAACATTCATTTATTTATGAGGTACAATATTACTTATGGAAAGTAATTATCAACAAAAATCATATCAATTACCTGACGGTCGCCCAATGCCAGACCGTCTGACATCAAATCCACAAGCAAAACGTAGCTATGAAAGTTTTACGCCCGCTGGTTTATTTGATTGGCGACGATGGGTACCACTCATTGTTATCGTCATTAGCTTAAACATCATTTGGTGGCGTCAACCTTTACTGCACACCAAGGCCTTACTTGGATCTTCAATTACATCACAAGTCTTACCCTTATTCGGCTATACGTTAACCATAGCCATTGGTGTGACATTGATGCTCACTCAGAATTTTCGTAGTTTACTTAGCTACTTATTCTTTGGTTTAAGTATTTTATTTACCTTTAGTTCACTGATTCAAACACGCCAAGAAATATTCTTTTTGTTACTCATTTTGAGTATTTTCTTGATTGTCATTCAGCAGTCATGGCTTGGTTTACAAAACTGGATGGGCTTATTATTGCTTAGTGTACTCGCAACATTTACTATTCCTGTCGCCATCTTTTACATACAAAACAGCTTTCTGACACAGCGCTTTTTATGGCAACTCGTACCTATGTTTTTAGGTTTTGGTTTCTATTTCACACCTATTTTGATGCCTAATCCTGATGGTCGTAAACTCAGTATTTTGACATTAGGTTTGTTCTGGGTAACCTTATTTAGCCACACTGTTGCCTTGAGTACTATCTTTATCATCCTATTTAGCCTACTAGCCTTTGTTTTACAATTTGTAAAAGCTAAAATTGGTAATTGGCAACACATGGGCTATGTTTTATTACTTGCCTTGTCGATGTTGCTTATCTACAAGTAAAAACAGTCATTGCTTGAGTACCAGCAATGACTGTTTTTATTTTAATTTTTCATAAATTGGCAGTAAGGTTTTTAATGCTGAAATCAACTTTTCTGTAACAGCTGATGTCCCTAAGTATGCATCACCACGCATAATTTTGATTCCAATTAAAACCTCACTGTGTTTCACATTTTCAAAACGCGATACAGTCGCTTCATAAGCCGATAAAGGCACGTTCTGATTCACCATGTGGTCTTGACTAATCACAAATTGCTCTGGTAAATTAGCAATCATTGGGCTAACAGCTGTTAATTTACTAACTATTGGCGCTGTTTGCTTGGGTTTCATGTTCTCTTCAACAGCTAAGTATAAATATATATGATCTGCCCATATACCTAATTCAAAATGCGGCATCATTTTATAGCCGCGTTTATTTGGTGCAAAAGCTACCCACGTATTATCCGGAGCATAAGTTGTACGACGAAGATGCTTAGCAATATGAGCAAACCAACTTTGCCCATCCTGATTCAAAATAGGCAAAGCAATTTCAGCAAATTGCTCAAATTTTGGATCAATCACATCGCGAATTAATGCCATGCGTCCGGCTAACGTCTGTTCATCAAAAATCTCAAAATCACTCGCTTCAAACATTTAAATTACTCTCTCAACTTTTTTTAGGTATTCTCAAACGTGTCTCATCATCAAGTTGAATAAGTGTTATCCACTTAATCAAAACGAAGCCTGCTACTAAAATCGTCGCAATAAGATTTAACCAAATCAATAATACGATAATTGAACTCATTGATTGGTAAAAATCGTATTGTCTAATACCAATTTTGGCGTACCATGTAAATCCAATATTCAGTAAATTTAACATGATCAGCTCAATTATGCTGCCAACCAAAACAAAGCGTACTGGTGCTCTCCCTGCCTTTGTTGGTAAAAAATAATTCAACATCACCAACGCAACCCACATACCAATCCAGATAAACCATCGTGATTGATGTTGCAAAAAATGGGTCAAATCGTTATTTGGCAAAACTTGAATAACAAGTGTCAAAATATTACTACCAATCATTAACGCAACAAATACGGCAATGATAACCAATAACCAAATAAAAGACCAGAGCCGAGTTAATAGATCACTAATCCGTTCATCAACATCTGAAATCATATTAAAGGATTTTCTAAAAACAGCAATCACACGCGAAACGGTCCACAATGTAAACAAAACAGACAACGACAGTAACGATGTGCTCTGTGATGACAAAACTGATTTTAAAATTGGCAATAATACCGTTTCAATGTTACTTGGCAATACATTTTCTACTGCCGTAATTAAGCTCGTTTGGCTGACATTAGTAATTGAAATAATAATACCCGCAGATATCACAATTGGGAAAACCGTCAAAATCACATAATAAGCAAAAGTAGGTCCCACATATCCAACTTGGGATCGTGAGAACATTTCACCTAATGTTGACAGTTTAAAACGCGTATCTAATACCCGCCAATATTGTTTTGCTTGATTAATCATACCTCTATTATGCCAAAGATTGACTAAATATTGTTGGAATTGTGTTTAAAATATTTTTCCAACGCCATAGTGGATCATAATTGTTACCAAACCAATGATAACATTGCGTAGCATTGCTCGTTTTACTAAACCATTTGACATTGAAGCACTTAAAAAGCCTGTTAAAGCTACTGCTACAACCGTAGCGCCAATTGTGGCTATGAATTGATAACGCACTGGTGACAAAATCAAAGCAGCTAACGGAAATATACCACCGAGCGCCGCACTAAATAATGATGCCCAAGCAGCAGACCAAGGATTCAAATAATGTCCTAACGTAATATCGTATTTAACGCTAAGCATTGTTTCTAATGGACTTTTTGATAGTAGTTCATCTGCAATAAGTTCTGCTGTATGACGTGTCACACCACGATCAACGTAAAAATTTTCAACTGTTTTATGTTCACTAGCAAAGTCTGTTTTCAATAGCTCTCGTTCTTGTTCAACAACAACTTTCTCACTATCTGATTGCGAGCTAACTGATGCGTATTCACCAGAGGCCATTGATAAGGCACAGGCTAATAAATCAGCTAAGCCAGCAATAAAAATTGCAAAACTATTTGTTGTAGCTGCAGCAACAGAAAACAACACACCAACAACTGTTAAAATACCATCATTTGAACCTAACACACCGGCACGAACAGCATTTAGCTTTTCATCCATTGTCATGTGTTCTTTTTTTGATTTATTATTTTGTCTAATTTTTATATCCATTCTTTGTTAACAATGAGTTCAACACTCATTCCCCCTCTTTATCTAAACAACGATCCTATCGCAAATGTGATAGCCATTGTAAAGACACCCGCAATGACATTACGAACTGACGCCCGCGTTTTGTTCGCACCATTTAATACAGCAGATGCATAACCCGTCAACGTTAAAGCAACAATAACCGCTAAGAAAGTAGTAATTTCACGCAAACTGGTGGGTGTCATAGAGATGGCGACCATTGGTAAAATAGACCCCACTGGAAAACTCACTAACGAAGCAAATGCTGCACCTTTGGCACTTAATTCATGATCCAACGTAAAATTATAACGCTCTCGTACAGTCGTAACTAATGGATCTTGTGCCATCATTTCTTGTGTGGCCTGTTGCGCTAATTGCGTTGAGATGCCTGCCGTTTCATATTTTTCTTTCACAAAAATAAATTCACTATCATAATCATTTGCCAGCGCAGCCATTTGTTCTCGACGTACACGTTCTTGCGCATCATGTTGCGAACTAACAGAAACATACTCACCCATCGCCATTGAAACCGTACCAGCCAACATACCTGCAAAACCTGCTAACAAAATTGTATCAGTATGACTTGTGGCACCCGCTACACCTAAAACAATACCAGAAACAGACAAAATACCATCATTAGCCCCCATAACCGCTGCACGAATAATATTGTTTCGTTGCATTAAACTTTGCTTGTCCATCTTCTCCCCCTTTAGAATTATTCTAGTCTTATTTATACCAAACTTTAAGTCATAAATCAAGTTAATTAGAAATATTCCAGATTACATGGTATAATATTAAGCATTAGGAGGTGTGCCATGGATGATAAAAATGCTCGCGAGATACTGCAAAGTCACGGTTTTAAAATCACTTTCCAGCGTTTATCAATTTTAAAATATTTAATGACACACAAAACGCATCCAACAGCAGAGATGATTCATTCTGATTTAACGGATATTAGTTTAGCCACGATTTATAATACCCTTGATAAATTTGTCGATGATGGTATCGTCATTGTGATTGATACACATCAAGATGAAAAAAGGCATTATGATTTCTATGGTGAACCACATTATCACATTATTAATAATGTGACTAAAGAAATTATTGATGCTGATAATTTTGATGTTGAGCCGCTTTTTAAAGCAGCTCGTGAAGTTAGTGGGCTAAATATTACAGGCTTCCATATAGAAGTTTATGGTGTTAACCCAGAAGATGCAAAATAAAAGAGCAACCAGATTAAATCTGGTTGCTCTTTTATTTATAGTTTATTTTCGTGTTTACATGTGTGAATTCATAATTTTTGACACTGCTGTTTGAATTTTTCCAAGGTATAGACCTTGTTCTTCTTCAGATTTTTCATACTTGGCATCATCAATCTTTTGTTCAGATACAATAACAGCATCTGCCATTAATTCTGTTGCATCAGCGTAGTATGTGTAAGCAGCAGCCAGTGATTTGTGCGTTCCCAATAACCGAACAGGCGCGACAGCTTGGTTTAACTGCTCAGCATTGTGACGATAATTTTCTACTGCATCTTCAAATTCTGCTTTGATTTCTGCAAATTCAGCAGCAGGTATTTCTGAAATCTTATCTGCTGTTTTAGCATCATCCAATTTTGTAAAAAATGGTTCCACATGTGTGGCTGTTTCTTCTGTATTTGTTAACACAACCTGCAAAGTTTTCATGTAAGCTTGTGCTTGTTTTGGATTAAATTTTGGCAATATTCTTATGTCCTTTTTTGAAAATTGTACGTTGTATCAATTTTACCAATTCAACGATCAAAATGATACTAATACCTGCAAATAATACAATTGCCCATTGGTAGGTATCCAAATGAGATACGTGAAAGAGCGGGTTCAACGCAGGAATGACCACAACTGCAGACATCACTAACAATGATCCCAACAAAGCCCAGTTGAAACTCTTATTTTTAAATGCTTGCGGACCAAGCATTGAGCCATAAACTGATTTAACGTTAATGGCATTAAACATTTGCATCAAACCAAGTGTCATAAATGACATTGTCAACGCATCTTGGTGCGCCAAATGATCACCCGCGTGTACGGGATAGGCCAAAGCAAAACCGTAAACTGACAAAACGATAACCGCTTGCAATACACCTTGCCACATAATTGCAGGCCCAACACCACCAGATAAGAAACTAGCAGTACGACCACGTGGTTGGTGGGACATAACACCTTTTTCAGCTGGCTCAATACCTAATGCAATAGCTGGCAAAGTATCAGTCACCAAATTAATCCACAAAATCATGATTGGTGCTAAAATGTTCCAACCTAATAATGTCATGACAAAGATAGAAATGACTTCAGCCAAGTTAGATGCTAGCAAGTATTGCAACGCTTTTTGGATGTTAGCAAAAACCTTACGTCCTTCTTCAACGGCGTGAACAATGGTAGCAAAGTTATCATCCGCTAGCACCATATCAGAAGCACCCTTAGACACTTCGGTTCCAGTGATTCCCATAGCAATACCAATATCAGCTGCTTTTAGTGCAGGCGCATCATTCACACCATCACCAGTCATCGCCACAACCTTGCCTTTGTTTTTCCAAGCATTAACAATCTTAACTTTGTGTTCTGGTGCAACACGTGCATAAACATTATACTTGTGCACATTTGCAGCAAACTCTTCGTCTGTCATGTTGTCTAAATCAGAACCAGATATAACAGCTGTCTCTTTGTCTGCTTCATCCAAAATACCTAAACGCATCGCAATTGCTGCGGCTGTGTCACGGTGATCTCCTGTAATCATCATCGGACGAATACCGGCTGCCTTAGCTTCAGCGACAGCTTGTGCCACTTCTGGACGTTCTGGGTCAATCATGCCAACGAAACCAGTAAAAATCAAGTTATTTTCAACAAGTTCAGATGTCATGTCATCAGGAATAGGTACTTTATCACTTAGCTTATAAGCAAATCCCAACACACGTAAAGCCTGCGTTGCTAAATCCGAGTTAATTGACAACAATTTAGCTCGAATATCTTCTGACAATGTGACAACTTCACCATTCATTTCAATTTGCGTTGCACGTTTCAATAATTCATCCGGCGCACCTTTAACCGTAATGATATAGCCTTCTGGTGCAGGATGCACTGTTGACATTAGTTTACGCTCTGAATCAAAGGGAATTTCTGATAAACGTGGCATATCAGTAAATAACTTATCAATATCACGTTTATGGTTTTCATTAAACGCAATTAGAGCAGTTTCTGTTGGATCACCAACATAACCATTATCTGTACGTTTGGTGTCATTATTTAAAGCTAGTATATCAGCCAACCGGGCATACGTCCCTGTTAACTCTTCGGTTGTAGCCGCATCAGATACTTCAGCATTAACAACAAGTTTTTCCACAGTCATCTTATTCTGTGTCAATGTACCTGTCTTATCTGAACCAATAATTTCAGTTGAACCAAGTGTCTCAACAGCTGGCAACTTACGAATTAACGCATTACGCGCAGCCATGCGTGTTGTACCAAGTGCCAATGTGATTGTCACAATAGCTGGCAAACCTTCAGGAATAGCGGCAACAGCAAGAGATATTGATGTTAACAACATATCAATAATTGTCTCTTTACCACGAAGAATACCGACAACAAATGTCACAGCGGCAATACCTAAGATCAAATAAGTAAGGACACGACCTAATTTCATCAAATCTTCTTGTAGTGGTGTCTTTGTATCATCGGCTTTTTCAAGCATACCAGCGATATGACCAATTTCTGTGTGCATACCAGTGCCTGTTACCACACCAATACCACGACCATAAGTCACGTTTGTATTCATGAAACCAAGATTAGTTCGATCACCTAATGGCAAATCTGTATCGGACAACACGTCAGATACCTTATCTACCGGAACGGATTCACCAGTTAAGGAAGCTTCTTCAATTTGTAAGGAAACTGTTTTAATAAAACGTAGGTCAGCTGGAACAATATCTCCCGCCTCCAAGCTTACAATGTCACCAGCAACTAACTCTGTTGACTTTACCGACATGTCTTTGCCATCACGAACAACGTTAGCATTTGGTGTTGACATTTCCTTCAGCGCATTAATAGCATTTTCAGCCTTAGCTTCTTGAAAAACACCAAATACGGCATTAATAATAACAATAGCTAAAATAAAAACAGCATCAACTAATTCACCGGTAAATGCCGCTACTAAAGCAGCAACCAATAAAATAATAATCATAAAATCTTTAAATTGATTGATAAATTTTTCAAACAATGAAGTTGATTTTGCTTCGTTTAGTTGGTTAGGACCATTCTTTTCTAAACGATTTGCTGCTTCCGAACTTGTTAGTCCAGACTGTGCCTCTGTCTGTAAATCTGACAATACTGTCGCATTATCTTGATTGTATAATGGCTTGTCTGCCATAAAATTCCTCCTACGCCTGTTGCGGCTTTACTCCTGTGTCTCACTTCAAATAAAAAAGCTCACATAAATGGGCTGAAACGATTACGCACCAGCCATTTACATGAGTCTCACTATTTAAGATAGTACCGGAACTGTCGTTCGATATAAGTAAGGCCTTTAGCCTTACTTGCTTTGACGGTATTATCGCGGAAAAAACCGCCAGTTACTCCCTCAGGAATTATCATAACTTCATTGTACCAAAGCACTTGCACCCGCGCAAGCAGTAATATAGATGATTTTTTACATAAAAAATACGAGTACCAAACCCCAAAAATGGCTATCGTTAATTATAATTACCAAAATAGACTCGAATTAGCGTAAAATAAAAAAGTAAAAAAATTTTGGAAGGAACCGCACTATTCATGACTAATACCATTGTCATATACTAAGTGCTTACGTGCTTTAATATGTCAGAAATTTGTACTGTACACCCCATTCACGAGCGACTACCTATAGCTTTATTACTAGCTACTAATGCAGGATTTGTCGATGCTTATACCTTTCAATACCACGCCGACCGTTTCGCTAGCTTGCAAACCGGTAATATTATTCAAGCTGGCATTTTTTTAGCTAGAGGACAATTTCTTGATGCTTTGGATTTTATCATACCGATTGTATTCTTTCTATTAGGTGCGGCTTTTAACAGTGTTTTGAAACACAACTTTAAACCTGGACTGTTATCCACACAACAACATAGCCTGCTGGTGGAATCAATAGGTATTATTATGGTGGTATTATTAAGTAATCACCTATCTGGAACTGCTTTTATTACGTTATTATCTTTTTTCTTAGCTATTCAATTAGACGCCTTTCCAAAAGTTCAAGGTCTCCCATTCACTAGCGTGATGTCAACTGGTAATTTACGTAGTGTTGGTGCTAATTTGGTTACTTTCTTCTATACTAGAGAACCCAAAGCACGCCAAAATGCTGGCTTATTTTCATTAATTATCCTCGCTTTTTTATTTGGCGCACTGATATCCGCTTTTCTAACAAACTACTTTAAAGAACTAACCTTGGTGGTTTCTAGTGTAGTTCTGATTACTATTTTCTTTATTATCCATGATCATTCAAAATAAAAGTGTTGACAAATAACGTGCTGATTAGTATGATTAAAGATAACGATTTTAGAAATAAACAAGTTGAACAGAAAAGTAGTAGTTAAACAAAGCTTAGAAAACTAATGGTCGATGAAAATTAGTGTGCGTGCAACTGCGAAAATGACCTGTGATTGGTGTTAGCGAATTGGTTTACCATTTAGCTGACAACGGTTTGGCCCTCGTTACTGGGCACACCATTCGGTTAGGATCATATCCCGACACCCGATGGTTAGTGAGCAGCCCGTTAGTAATAACAGGCTAAAACTCAGAATGGTAACGCGCTTTTTAGCCGCTTCTGTATGTTAAATACAGGGCGGTTTTTTTGTTTTCTATTAATTATGACACGTCCCTCACCAAAGCATTGGTTACTGTTTAATCGTATTTCTAAAATCTAAACAACAGACACATGTATAGGAGATTATAGTAATGAGTAAAACAAGTAAATGGCTTATCGGCGGTATTGCTGTTATCGTCATTGGTGGCATTGCATATGCTACTTTAGGTCGCAATTCATCAAAATCAGATGATAAAGTTGTTAAAGTAGGCATTATGTCAGGTTCAAAACAAGATGCCGAAATTTGGAAAACTGTTGCTAATACAGCCAAAGATAAGTATGGTATCACCCTGAAGTTCAAGGAATTTTCAGATTATACTCAACCAAACAAAGCACTAGCTGATGGTGATATTGATTTGAACGCTTTTCAACATTACTCTTTCTTAAATGCATCAAACAAATCCACTGGTGACGACATTGTTGCTATCGGTGACACAGTTATCTCACCCATTCGTTTGTATTCAAATACCCACAAAAAATTATCAGAATACAAAAAAGGTGACACAATTGCAGTACCGAATGACACTTCAAACGAAAGTCGTTCATTGTATGTCTTAAAGGCAGCAGGATTAATTGATTTAAAGTCTGGCTTACAGACAGCTACCGCCAAAGATATTACCAAAAACCCTAAGCAACTGAAAATTAAAGAACTAGCTGCTGACCAAACAGCACGCTCATTATCAGATGTAGAAGGTGCTGTTGTTAATGGTACATACGCTGATACAGCAGGCTTAGACTATAAGAAAGCCATCTATGTCGAACCAATTAACAAGGATTCACATCAATGGGTCAATATCATTGCTGCTAACAAAAAAGATAAAGATAAAGCTATATTGAAAAATGTCGTCAAAGCCTATCAAACAAAAGCAACTAAAGATACCATCCAAAAAGAATACAAGGGTGTTGAGTTAGCTGCTTGGGATACTGATTTTAGTAAGTAAGTTACTAAATGACATATTTATATGTAAAAAAGGAGAAAATTTATGAGTAAAAGAACAAATTGGATTATTGCTGGTGTTGCAGTTGTTGTGGTCGCCGCTGTTGCTTATGTGAGTTTTGGTACATCAAAGTCAGCAGATAATAAAACTGTTACAGTTGGTGTGATGTCTGGTAGTAAAAGCGAAGATGAAATCTGGGATTCTGTTACTAAAACAGCTAAAGATAAGTATGGCATTACACTAAAAACGAAAAAATTCACAGATTATTTGCAACCTAACAAGGCGCTAGCAGATGGCGATATTGATTTAAACGCTTTCCAAAACTACCCATTCTTAGAAAACTGGAACAAACAATACAAAACAGATATTGTATCAATTGGTGATACTTGGACTACCCCATTACGTATTTATTCAAACCAGCATAAAAAGATATCAGAAATTAAATCCGGTGATCAAATTACAGTTGCCAATGATACTACCAACGAAGATCGTGGCATTCATCTTTTAGCTGATGCAGGCTTACTTAAAATTAAAGATACCAACACAGCTACACCAAAAGATATCACCTCTAATCCTAAAAACTTAAAAGTCACACCAGTAGACGCTTCACAAACACCTTCATCACTAAAGGATCCCAAAGTCGGTGCGGCAGTTATCAATACAAACTTTGCTAAATCTGCTAAGTTAGACCTTGATTCAGCCATTTATATTGAAGGCCTGAATAAAGACACGGAAAAGTACTTCAACTTTATTGCCGCTAATAAGAAAGACAAAGATAAAGCCGTTTATAAAGATGTTGTAAAAGCTTTCCAGACAAAAGAAACAAAAGATCTTGTTAAAAAACTTTATGGTTCATCACAAATTACTGTATGGGACTATAAAAAGTAAGTTTTTAATTTTTATATCAACACATGATAGTATAATCTGTCATGTACATACTGCAACAATTACTATTTTTGAAAAGGAAGTCAGCCATGGAAATACGCAAACAGTATATTGAATTATTACGTGAATTGGTTGCTATACCAAGTGTCTCTGCAAAAGAAGCCTATTTACCCGAAGCAGCACATCTCATAGCTGATGCTTTTCGTGGATTAGGTGCTGATGTCATTTATGACGATACTTATTTTGCACCATTCATCCTAGCAACTTTCCAGAGCACAGTACCAAATGCCAAGCAGCTTGTGATTTATAATCATTATGATGTACAACCTGCTGAACCACTAGATTTGTGGGCAACAGATGCTTGGACCCTAACAGAAAAAAATGGTAAGTTGTATGGCCGTGGTGTTGATGATGATAAAGGTAATTTAACGGCAAGGTTGTCAGCTATTGCGGAATATTTAACTGAACATAATAATCAATTACCGATAAACATTACCTTTATTGTCGAAGGATCTGAAGAAACTTCATCACGCCATCTAGACGACTACCTGGCTAAACATCATCATCATTTAAGTGCTGACTTGGTTATTTGGGAATCAGGCGGTAAAAATGTGAATGAGGAAATTGAGATTTTCGGCGGTAATAAAGGCATTGTTACCTTTGACATGACCGCTAAAACAGCAAATAATGATTTACATTCGTCGTTATCTGCTATTGTTGATTCAGCATCACTGCGTTTATCACAAGCTATTGCGTCCTTATTTGATCATCATGGTAACATTGCTGTTCCTCACTTCTATGATGACATTGCCATACCAAACGCGCGCGAAAAACAACTCGTTGCAGCGTTACCACTAACACGCGACTCACTAATTACGCAACATGGTATTAAAGTCCCACTATATACTGATCGTAACGGTGATGATTTAAAAGAAACCCTTTATTTCAAGCCAACAATCAACATTGAAGGCATTCAATCGGGTTATAATAGTGCTGGCGTTAAAACCGTTTTACCAGCTACAGCCACCGCTAAAGCCGAAGCTCGTCTGGTGCCTAATATGGATCCAGATGTTACTTTACAGCGAATCAAAGATCATTTGCAAGAACAAGGTTTGTCAGATATAGTAGTAACCAAGACGCTGGGGCAACCTGGTTATCGTAGTGACATGTCTGATTCTGAAATTTTACGTGTTATTGATGTCACTGCATATTATTACAAAGCCCAACCAATAGTGATACCAACTTCTCCCGGAACTGGTCCTATGTTTTATATCCATGAGGCCCTACAAGCCCCTATTGCTAGTTTAGGTATTGGCTATAGCCATGCCTTAGACCATGCCCCAAACGAAAATATTCGTCTAACTGACTATAATCAACATATAGACGTGATTAAAGAACTGATTAGGAGTTATGAATTATGAGTAATCCCATTATTGCACTTGATAATATTAATGTGACTTTCCATCAAAAGAAACGCACCATTGAAGCCGTTAAAAATGTCTCAGTACACGTCGAACGTGGTGATGTTTACGGTATCGTGGGCTATTCAGGTGCTGGTAAATCAACCCTTGTTCGTGTCATTAACCTCTTACAAGAACCAACCAGTGGTTCTGTTGTTGTAAATGATGAAACTTTTTTCCAAGCTGATAGTGAAGGTGCTAAAAAAACACGCATTACCAATAACGACCTACGTAATCGTCGTCGTAAAATTGGCATGATTTTCCAGCATTTTAATTTGCTCAATGAACGTACTGTCACAGAAAACGTCGCTTTTGCACTACAAAACAGTGAATTACCAGCAAAAGAAAAAGCTGAAAAAGTCCGTGACTTACTAGCACTTGTTGATTTATCAGATCGTGCCGAACAATATCCTTCACAACTTTCTGGTGGACAAAAGCAGCGCGTTGCTATTGCACGTGCTTTAGCAAATGACCCTGAAATTTTAATTTCCGATGAAGCAACATCTGCTTTAGATCCAAAAACAACTAATCAAATTTTAGCCTTGCTTAAAAAATTGAACAAAGAATTTGGATTAACAATTGTTTTGATTACACACGAAATGCAAGCCGTTAAAGAAATCGCCAATAAAGTTGCCGTCATGCAGGATGGTGAGATTATTGAACGCGGCTCATTACTTGATATTTTCGCACAACCTAATGAACAACTAACCAAAGAATTTATTGAAACTGCCACAAATATTGATAAAGCCATCGCAACGATTAGTGCACAACCATTGGTCACAAATTTGAAGCCCAATGAATTATTTGTACGATTATCTTATGTGGGTGACACAACCGATGAGCCTTTAATTACTGGTTTATTCCGAGATTTCCAAGTAACAGCTAACATTTTGTACGGTAATATTGAAATTTTACAGGACACACCTGTAGGCTCATTGTTAATTATTTTAGCTGGTACTGCTGAGCAAGTTAAGTCAGCCATCGCAACGTTGGCCGACCATCATGTTGTCATTGAAGTTATTAAAGGAGGCAAATAATTATGAGTAAATGGTTTGCAGATACATTTCCAAATGTTGTTTACCAAGGATGGACTGGTGATACTGGTTGGCTAACTGCCATCGGCCAAACATTTTATATGACTTTTGGATCAGCACTTTTTGGTGGTATATTGGGACTGATTTTTGGTATGGGTCTGATTATTACATCATCTAACGGTATTTCTCCCAATCGAACAGTTTTTTGGATTCTTGATAAAGTTGTTTCTACGTTCCGTGCGGTCCCTTTTATTATTTTACTAGCCGCCATTGCACCTCTAACAAAACTAATTGTTGGTACACAAATTGGTAGCACTGCAGCCCTCGTACCGTTATCATTAGGTGTCTTCCCATTCTATGCTCGTCAAATCCAAGTGGCTTTGGCAGAAGTTGATGGTGGTATTGTCGAGGCTGCTCAAGCCATTGGTTCATCCTTTTGGGACATTGTCTTCGGTGTCTATTTGCGTGAAGGCCGTTCTGAAATTATCCGTGTGTCAACTGTTACTCTGATTAGTTTGATTGGTTTAACAGCCATGGCAGGTGCCATTGGTGCTGGTGGTCTTGGTACTATGGCCTTATCTTATGGTTACCAACGCTATGCGAACGATACCACTTGGTTAGCAACGCTACTTGTTTTGGTATTTGTATTAATTGTACAAGTCGTTGGTGACATCCTAGCCAAAAAGTTCAGTCACAAATAATCATAGATGACAAAAAAACGATGGTTAATCACACCATCGTTTTTTGTCATCTATTTTATCGCGTCAACGTAAATTCAAAACGTTCGCCAACATAGTACGAACGCACATATTCAAACGGTAACTCAGTATTTTCGGCAAATGACACTTGACGGACAGTCAAAATGGCATCCCCGCGTTTAATTTGCAAAAGTTCAGATAAACGTTCGTTAGCTAAACCAGCAGAAATTGTTTGTGTTGCCCGACCTGGAACAATGTTTGCTCTTTCAAGCGTCGCATAGAGCGATTCAGTCAATTCATTTTTTGAAAAATCTTCAATTAATTTAACTGGTAATGTCGTTCGCTCTAACAAAATTGGTTCATCATCGCCCATTCGCAACCGTTCCATCACTAAAACTTCATCATTTTCAAAGAGTTTCAGATGCATCATTTCTGATGCTGATGGTGACGTAATTTTGTAGCTTACCGTCTTTGTCTTGGCCACACGCCCTGTGCTTGCCATTAACTCAGTAAAACTTGTGATACCCAGCACACGCTCGGATACTTTTTGTTCAGCCACGTAGGTACCAGACCCTACTTTTCGTTCTAACAGTCCCTCATCAACCAATGTTTGAATAGCTTGACGTAAGGTCATACGTGATACATCAAACTCATCTGCTAACTCACGCTCAGCTGGTAAACGCTCCTGTGCTTGCCATTCACCCGCCTCAACACGCGACTTGATTTGATTATGAATTTGAATATAGCGTGGTATTATTGGTTTTCCCATTAACTTTCTCGTGCAAAGCGGCGACCATATGAATATGTTGCCACTAAGTGCATCCTTTCCTCGTCAAAAATATTAAAATCAGCATCTTTCCCAGCTGCCAGATGACCTTTCTGAGTTAAACCAAATTCCTGTGCCTGATTAACTGAACTCATTTGTACTGCATCTTGAATACTTGCAGATGTAAATTTCTGAATATTACTAAAGGCATCATCGTATGACAAAACTGATCCGGCTAAATGACCATTATCCAAGCGCGCCTGCTTATCTTTAACCGTAACTTTTTGTCCACCCAATTCAGAAATACCGTTTCCCAGTCCTTCAGCACGCATTGAATCTGTCACTAAATCTAATCTGTGCGCACCCTTTAATCTAAAGGCAATTTCTAACATTTCTGGTACGACATGGAAACCATCCGCAATTAGTTCACCAGTAATTGATTCTTCAATCATACCATGCCCCGTCACACCTGGTTCTCGATGGTGTAGCGGGCGTTGCGCATTATACAAATGTGTCATGTGCGTGGCGCGTGAATGGCGTAATTGATCACGTGTGGCATTAGAATGACCAATCGAAGGCACAATTTGGTGTGCCAACATGAATGTTTCAAAATCAGGTAATCCACCATTTTCAGGGGTATAAGTAACCAAACGAATACGTTCACCTGATAATTCGTACCACTTTTTTAATAGTGCGGTGTCTGGATTGATAATGTATGCTTCAGGTTGCGCACCCATAAATGTTTTATTAATAAATGGACCTTCAAGATGAATCCCCTGAATAACTGGATTTGTTTTTGCTACTTGATTAATAGTTGATAAGGCACGTTCAATACGTTGCGGTGATTGTGTCATAGTCGTTGGAAATAGTGATGTAATACCTTCGGTGACCATTTTATTGACCATTTCATCGAGCGCATCAGCATCACCATCCATTGTATCTAACCCATAGCCACCATGCTTATGAACGTCAATAAAACCTGGCACAATTAACTTACCGGTTGCCTCTTTGACGATTTCATCATCATTTTGTGCCACAAA
The DNA here is from genome assembly GCF_007954525.1 of Leuconostoc carnosum. Taxonomy (NCBI): domain Bacteria; kingdom Bacillati; phylum Bacillota; class Bacilli; order Lactobacillales; family Lactobacillaceae; genus Leuconostoc; species Leuconostoc carnosum. Next base: position 624,268 of record NZ_CP042374.1, read on the forward strand.
GTCGACCATATAACCAACTTCTTGAATACTATCTGTAAACCGCATAAATGCATCCGGCATATGCTTGTAACCCGTATAAAGATTAATATTTTTGAGTAATTTTGCCATTATTTCACGTATGCCAATGGCTACAAATGATACGCATCCACGACACATTCCTCCTGATTTATTAACCTTATTATAATTGGTATAGACCGATTTTGCAAATAAATATATTTAAAATAAAAAAAGCGAAATATTATTTCGCCAAGTGTTTATCAGAAGCTACAATATTGGTCGCATATTTATGCGCCACTTTAGAAGCAGCTGCAGCCGCTAAAGCGCCAACAATGTCATCAGCAAAGGTTGTCACAGCAGATGTTGTCTTCCCTTTACGGTCTAGTTCGCCAACCAATCCGACTTTTATCTTATCAATGTAACCATAATTAGTGACGCCAATCGTGTCAAACGACATAGCAATAGCTGTACCAAGCGTCTCATCAACCCCAAACAAAGCATCATCGTTATCGATTAAATCTTGCAAAGGTGATTCCAATAAGTGTGCTTCAGCTAGACGATCTAATTCTAAAGCAACCCATATTTGATGCTGAACAACCCGCTTATGCAATATGCTAACGAGTGCCTCTTCAACTTGGACTATTGTCAGATTAGGTACATAAGAAGCTTCACTATCATAGGCGATGACCGCAATATCATGTAAGGTAATGTCATGCTTTTTGAGTTTTTCAACGGTATTCTCGTATGTTGCGTACTGCATGGTGTTCCCCCTTAGGCTTTTTTTAATAGTATAAACGAAAAAACATTTTCTGACAAAGATAAAAATTGTACTTGCAATACAAAGTAAAAGTATGTAAAATAGTTAGAGTAATTGCCCCTTGGCCAAGCGGTAAGGCGGTGGCTTCTGGTGCCACTACGCGCTGGTTCGAATCCAGCAGGGGCAATAACTTAGCGATCTGATTGATCGCTTTTTTTGTAGCTAATTTTTATCAAATAATCACCTGTTATTTTTTAAATATTCGTTTAATATTCTCATGTTAGTTATTCTCATAATTGTTTGCGTAAAGCACACAATTATGTTAAATTTAGTATGTAGTTTAATATTCAACAATCTGGGGTGCCCTTTGGCTGAGAGATACCCATTGAACCTGATCTGGCTAGCACCAGCGAAGGGAGAATTGCTTTTTTAGTAGAAAGATAAGCAAACTCTCGGCTCATTAATGACTCGAGAGTTTTTTGTTTCCACTAATTCATAAGCAAAAACTGTGACTCAATTCTATTTGGACCAGAAATGTGATAAAAGCTACAAAAAAAATTCTGGAGGCATATTAATTATGCAAACTATTTCAAAGTCAAAATCAACACGCTGGGCATTACGCGATGTCTTGTTACTAGCGTTCGTTGCCGTATTTATCGGTTTTATTTTCTGGGTTCTTGGTCCAGTTTATAATATCCTTTCAGCAGCCCTTACCCCTATGGGCCTAGAACCTTTTGCAAATAACCTTTTGCTGGGTGGTTGGATGATGGCCGCACCATTAGCCAGTATCTTAATCAAACAAGCCGGTGCTGGTGTGCTTGGCGAAGTTTTTGCTGCAGCAGTTGAAATGTTACTTGGCGGTCAATGGGGTGTGGCAACACTACTCTCAGGATTAGTACAAGGTGTTGGTAGTGAAGCTGGATTTGCCATTTTAGGCTACAAGAATTGGCGCTGGCAAGCGATTTTCGCTTCAGCTGTAACAGGAACTATCGTGACTTTTGTCTGGTCACTATTTAGAGATGGTTACACATCATATAGCTTTGGTCTACTCGTTGCACTATTCATCACACGCTTTATTTCTCTTCTTTTCTTTGGTGGTGTCCTTGTTGTTGCTATTCAAAAATTGATTGAGAAGGCTGGTGTCCTACGTCGTGACTAATTTAATTGTTGAAGACGTTCACTTTTCTTATCCTACTGGTAAGGTGCTTTCTCACGTCTCCCTCAAATTAAAACCTAACAGTTTTAATCTATTAGTTGGTCCTAGTGGTAGTGGTAAATCGACCTTGTTAAAACTTCTTTCTGGTCTTTATCCGACCTTTAGTGGAGGTACTTTAGATGGTAAACTGACTCTTGATGGCTATGATATCAATGATATTGTTCCTTTTCAACGTGTCGCACGTCTTGGCTATTTATTTCAAAATCCTACCCGTCAATTTGTGATGCAAACACCATTTGAAGAATTACGCTTTAGTTTAGAAAATTTACAAGTCACGCCAACAGACATGACAGATCGCATTGAAAAAGTATTAGAAACCGTTGGTATGACTGATTTCACGCATCATGACTTGTCAACATTATCTGGTGGTGAAAAACAAAAAATTGCCCTAGCCGCTGCTTTGGCAATGGACAGTGAGTATTTGCTTTTAGATGAACCGTTTGCCAATGTTGACCCTGTTGCCCGTTTACAACTCATTCAAGCCATTAAGCATTATCAACAACAAGGGAAAACAATTCTAATAACTGATCATGATTGGAGTGGTTACACTGACATGATTGATGATGTCTTCGTCATGAACCATGGTCATCTCCATCAAGCAGACGAGGCTGAGCGGACCAAAATATTACATGAAGTACCAGTTCAAACTCAAATTAAAACTGCATTACCGGATGAACAGGAACACATCATTGAACTCAAAAAAGTTGCCTTAAAAAATGGTACCCGTCAATTGTTACGCACCACATCGTTGGCTATTCCAAAAGAAAAACGTATTTTAATTACCGGCCCAAATGGTGTTGGTAAATCAACACTTTTTTCCACTTTAGTTAAGCTATATCCATATAGTGGTTTAATTACCTACAATCAACAAGATATTGCTAAGCGGAAAATTGCACAACATGTCCGTGATATTGCCTTAGTTTTTCAAAATGCAGAACAACAATTTGTTGCTATGACAATGTCTGAAGAATTAATTCAGGCACAACAATTTAGTAATCATCCTGAGATTTGGACAGATGAAACAATAACAGAGATATTAACACAGCTCAATTTAGTTGACCTACGTCAACATGTTGTCTATCAACTATCTGGTGGACAACAGAAGAAACTGCAAGTCTTATTGATGCTCATTGTTGGTACACCTACCCTATTATTTGACGAACCATTAGCAGGATTAGATAATGACTCACAGCAATGTTTGTTAAACATCATTGCCGACTTTACCACCCGTCAACATCAAACTGTATTAGTGATTAGTCACCAATTACAAGCTGTCACAGATTGGTTTGATTTTCATTTGCATTTTGAAAATGAACAATTAAGTTATGTTGGAGGTGAAGTATGAATCCATTAATGAAATTCGCCATCGTCATGGTGATTGCCTTGGAGCTAACTTTTATCAAAAGTGTCACCATCAATCTGATTATCATTGGTGTGAGTGCATTTCTTTATCTGTTCTTGAAATTAAGCTGGAAACAATGGCTATGGTTATTCATCTTACCTTTGCTACCTGGTTTTGGTTCATGGTTCTCGCTGATGTACTTTGGTACTGGTGACCATGTACATATGGCTTGGGTTATGCTAACACGTGTGTTTGCTTATCTTTGGTTAGGTGGTCTATTTACCCTCAAGTTAACTGAGGAACGTGATGTCTTCTTAGCAACGCTCGAACAAAAAGCTAAGTTAAGCGCCACATTTGTCTATGCGCTAGTTGGTGTTCTTAACTTTATGCCAGCAGTTAACCAACAAATTAAAACTATCCGTGTTGCTTCGCAAATGCGTGGTCAAACTTTGCACATTTGGCAAGCACAATTGTATTTTAAAGCGATTTTATCAGCAATTCGCTGGTCACAAAATCTAGCTGAAGGTATGGTTAGTCACGGTTTCACTGAAGGTGCACCGCGCACGCATCTACAAGTTGTCTCAATTGCCAAACGCGATTGGTTAATATTAATTATCATCTTGATTGCTTTTCAACTACTTTTAATCCCGAACTGGTACTAAGGAGAATTTTAATGTCATTTTCACAAGACCTACTAACACGCGCGCAACCTGCAATGGACGCCATTATGGTACATCCTTTTCTGAAAGCTATTGCTGAAGGTAATGTGCCCGATGATGTGTTAAATTATTATGTCGAACAAGACGAACATTATTTAAAAGATTATCTCACGATTACTGCCTTAGCAGTCACACAAACTGATAATCATGAAGATATTGCAAAACTACTTGATGTTGCCCAATTTATTGGTAATGAATCAAAGGCACATGAGGTGATGTTAGGCATTACTGGACACCAAGTCGAAAATTGGCGTCGTGGTCCTGAAACACTTCTTTATGTGAATCATATGTATGAATCTGCTTATCGAGGTACCTACGCTGATACATTAGCTGCATTGTTACCCTGCGCTTGGAGTTATGAAGTAATGGGTCGTGAATTGGTCGCAGCTGGTGCTAACAATGAGCAAAATCCACTAAAAGAATGGATTGAACTCTATGCCCCAAATGATGATAGTAAAAGTTATACTATTTGGCGCTTTGAAGCATTAGATCGCGAAGTTGCTAAACTAACCCCACAACAACAAGAACATGTTGCACAAACATTCTTGTTAAGCTTGGAAATGGAATGGCGCTTCTGGGAAGCTGCTTGGGTCCAAGAAAGATGGCAATTTAACATTTAATTAAACAAAAAACCGTTACTAAATAAATGAACCACTACCTGTCAAGTAGACATAGTAAATAATAAAAATATTAGCTATCTTTGGATAGCTTTTTTTATGCAATTTTGCGATATTCTAGCGGTGTAAGACCACCAAATTTTGGGACATATCGCTTGTTAGAATAATAATCAATGTATGAATCAATGCCTGTGTGTAGACTAGGATAACTTTCAAATTGTCTTCGATAATAATATTCACTTTTAAATGTTCCCCAAAATGATTCAATCGGTTGATTATCAAGGCATTTGCTTGGTCGTGACATACTACTACTAAATTGATGCTTTAATCGTAAATTGTGATAACTTTGTGAGGTGTATTGAAAGCCACGATCACTATGGATAATTGGTTTTGCTTTTGGATTATTTTCAAAAGCTTTCTGTATAGTGTCAATGACGAGTTGATTATTATTTTCTTTACTAATTACATATGACACAATGCTTTTATCATAGGCATCTATTACGGCACTAATGTAGGCTTTCTGTTGATTACCATACTTCAAATAGCTAATGTCTGTGAACCACTTTTCATTGGCCTTGTTAGCGACAAAATTACGGCCAATAATGTTTTCTTTTGTGTACACAGCATTAGACTGTGTCCAATTATATTTCGGTTTAACACGCCTAATTTCTGATTTAAGATTCATAATATGGAGGGCTCTCCGAATCGTTTTGTGGTTAATGCTTAAACCTAGTTCACGTTTCAATGCACATTGAATACGGATAACACCGAATGTGCTATCTGATGCTTTGAATATCCGTTTAATTTCTTGTCCTATCTCAATGGCCTGCTTTTCACGTTGAGATGGGACACTCTTAATCCACTTATAATAACCGCTACGGCTTACGTTGGCAGCTTGACATAGTTGCGTAACACTGAATTGTTTTTGATTATGGAGTTCGAAAATTGCGCGATAAAGTTGTTCGTTTCTAGCTAAAGAGAACGTGTAACGTCTTTCTCGAACTCCAATAATTTTTTTGCGAGTTGATTCTCGATTTCTAATAGCTCATTTTTGGCTTTGAGTGCTTTATTTTCTATTTTTAGCTGTTCGGTTTCAGTCAGTTGCTGGTCACTGCTTCTAGACTTGCCACGTCGATCTTGCAATCCTTGTTCACCATGGGCTTTGTATTTTTGTGTCCATGAATAAGACTGTTGATATGACACACCAGACTGTTCAGACAACGCCTGATAATTGAAATCTGAGGCAATGATTTCCTTAACGATGGCTATTCTCTCAATAAAAGTTGTTATACGACCTTTATTCATTTTTCTAACTCCAACACCTCTTTGTTTGAGGGTTTTGTCGTTATTATAACGTTTTATCCAATGATTTAAAACCGAGTTTTGTGTTATTTTATACTTTTTCAGCACATCTGCCTTCGATAAATGATTGACCAAAATATCTTCTATTGCCTTCATTTTTATTTCGTTTGGATACTTAATACTAGTACCAGGAACAAGCCCTGAAATACCAAAACTATCATATAATCGAAGCCAATCTTTGATAGTCGAAACTGAGATATTATAATCATGACTAACTGATCTGACTGTTAAACCTTGAGTGTTAATTTTCGAAATAATCTCTAATTTTTTAAGATAATGAACCTTATTTTTGGACATACAAAAACTCCCTTTATAAAACAGTTTTATTATTTAAACTGTCTCTTTTTAAGGGAGTGTACCAAATTATTAGTGACGGTTTTTTTGTTGTGCTTGTATTTAAATTAGAATCATTCTTGATAAAGAAGTCATTCTGGTGTACTATGAAAGAAGGATAACAGTTATGGAGGACACAAAATGACAATTGATTCAGCAAAAGCACAAGACGTTTGGCGTGATATTGGCGAACATGTACAATTCACTGTTTTAAAGTTAAACAGAACCAATCAATTAGCCGAACAAAAAGCGATTCAGGCGTTTGCTGATCGCTCACAGGCTATCATTAGATCGTTGAAAATTCGTGATTCACATTTAGCAACTGAATCCGGATTAAAAGTTGCCTTTGGTTTTAGTAATGCAGCATGGGATTATCTATTTCCCAACGCAGCTAAACCAAATGAATTAGAAACTTACAAAACATTAAATGGTCCCAAATACAGCATGCCGGCGACTGAGGGTGACCTCTTTTTCCATATTCGTGCCAGTAACGAAGCTGTTGTTTATGAAGCACAAACACAATTTAGGCGTTTTTTGAAAGATTTTACCACCGTAGTCGACGAAACAAAAGGCTTTCGCTATTTTGAAGGTCGTGCCATTATTGGCTTTATAGATGGTACGGAAGCCCCAGCAGTTGAAGATGCGGCACAGTATGCACTTGTCGGGGATGAAGATAAATCGTTCATCAATGGGTCTTACGCTTTTGCGCAAAAATGGTTACATAATATGGATTTTTGGCAACATTTAAAAACTGAGGCACAAGAAAAAGCAATTGGACGAGAAAAATTTACTGATCTTGAACTAGAAGATAAAGACAAATTTAAAAACGCCCATAATGTTGCTTCAAAATTTGAAAAGAATGGAGAGGAACAAAAAATCATTCGGATGAATGTGCCTTTTTCAGAGCCTGCTTCAGATAAAACTGGTACCTACTTTATGGGCTATTCCCGCTACTGGTCGGTTACCAAAGGCATGCTTGAAAACATGTTAGCACAATCAGATTTCTTGTTGAGCTTTTCAGATATCTTATCCGGCCAACTCTTTTTTATTCCTTCTCGAGATACCCTCGCTGCGATTGCTGATGGTGAATTAAACAACTAAGGGTCAAATAATCAAAAGCTTATGCACTGTACTAATCATGCCTAAGCTTTTTTTAGCTATAAACTAGGATATAATAAGTTCAGGAGGTATATTACAAGATGTCAGAAATTATTTCACGCCCCATTGTAACCGTCACTAATGTGATTTGGAGTTACGATTTTACATCCGAAAAAGTTGTGTTATTACTGACTAAAAAAGCAGATGAACCCTTCAAAAACTTTTGGAGCTTACCAGAAACCTTTCTACGTGCTACTGAGGATGCTGATACCGCTGCTTTACGATTAATCTCAGACAAAATTGGTATTCAACTCGACAATTATCATACTGAACAGTTAGCTACTTTTTCATCAGTCAATCGGACATCAACTGACAGACAACTTGCGCTTGCATATATGACTTTTCTACCCAATCTACCTACTTTGACCGCCGGTGTTGGTGCCACAGATGTGGCTTGGGTACCAATGAATAGTACGGACACCATTTTTACTTTAAATCATCCTGATTTTGTTGTCACATTACCTGACATGCCATCAGATTTGTTCTATCAGGAACGCACCACAGGTAATCGACAACCACAATTGGCTTTTGACCATGAACTAGTCATACGAACAGCCATAACACGTGTCCGTAATAAACTAGACTATGCACCCTCAATTTTACGTATTCTAGGGCCTACTTTCACACTCAAAAATGCACGTAAAATTTATGCTAATTTTCTCGGTGTTTCGGAATTAACGATTGATAATTCAAATTTCCGAAAAACACATGATCATCTCTTTTCAGAAACTGGGCATGTTACCGTCGTTGGTAAGGGACGGCCAGCGAAATTATATGAATTAAAGTATATTTGACTTTTAATTAATAGCATGTTATTCTTAACTCCAATAAAGGTATTATATACTTAAAAGGAGTTTTTTTATGTTCTCATCTTTTGCTCGAAAAACATTGCTCATCATTGGCACAGCCTGGCTATTTGACGCCTTGGACGTCGCCTTACTCTCTTTTATCATGCCACTTGTGCAATCTGAATGGCATTTGGCAGCGACACAAACTGGATTTTTATCTGCCATTAGTGCGGTTGGTATGGCTATTGGTGCGGTTGGTTTCGGTAAAGCTGCTGATAAATTTGGTCGTAAGAACGCCTTAACTGCTAGTTTATTATTATTTTCTCTCGGTAATCTAGCTTTGGCTTTTTCACCAAACTATACTTGGTTCTTAGTCATTCGTTTTTTCGTTGGCTTAGGTCTAGGTGGTGAATTACCTGTGGCAGCGACCTTTCTCGCTGATCACTTTAAAGGTACGTTGCAATCTCGTTTGCTCATTTTAGCTGATAGTTTCTGGGCTGTTGGTTGGTTAATTGCATCCTTGTTAGCTTTTTTGTTTGCTGACAGTCTTGGCTGGCGTGGCTTGCTTATTCTGACAGCATTACCAGTTGGTTTTGCCTTGGTCATACGTAGTAAATTGACTGATGCCCACCCTATAGCTGCTTACACTCCAACGCTTGTCCAAAGTCTTAAATCTACTTTCAATTATCAAACCGCGCTATTGTGGTTAACTTGGTTAATGGTGATGTTTAGTTATTACGGTATGTTTATGTGGCTACCAACTATTTTAGCCACGCGTGGTAATACTTTAGTGACTGGATTCGGTTATACAGTCATCATCACGCTTGCGCAATTACCAGGGTATTTTTTGGCAGCCTGGTTGATGGGTAAAATACGTGTACGTTGGGTATTTATCGCTTACATGTTAGGTACTGGTATCAGCGCGTTTGCATTCGGACAAGCACATAACACATTTACAACGCTACTATTTGGTAGTTTACTCTCATTCTTTAATCTTGGTGCATATGGCACTATTATTGCCTTAACACCCGGCCAATATTTACCTGAACATCGTGGTACAATGACTGGTTTCGCACAAGGTATTGGCCGATTAGGTGCAATCATTGGCCCGTTATTAGTTGGTTTTCTGTTAGATCGGCATATCACAGTGGATTACATTTTTATAATATTTATGATTGCCTTATTTATTGGGGCATTCTCGGCCCTGTTTTTACCTGATCGACGACAGGAAAACTAAAAAGCATGTCAGTGTGAGAGATATCACACTGACATGCTTTTTATGTTGATTTAATTAAGATTTCGGATTAAGTTTAAACCCATAAAATGTGCTACCTTTAAATGTTTGTTTGGCTAGTTTACCAGTCGCCGTGTAGATTTTTCCACGTTTAGACTTTGCTTGAAAACTAATTTCGGCACCGTTTAACATTTTGGTTAGTTCATCATCAGTAAAAACATGCCCACTCCATTCTTTAGCAAAAGTAATTTCTTCGCCTTTGAATATACCAGTCATTTTTTCTGTTACTTTTTTCTTTGGCACTTGTTTTGGCTTACCAAGCAGGGTTTCCAGTTGCTCTGCATTGGCTAACATAATTGGCATATCATGTTCAACCACTTTCGTCACTGAATCCAATACTTGTGCCATCGTCATTTCAAATCGACCAACTTGGGTCATCATCTCAAATAAACGTTTTGTAATTTTAGGCGAGGCAATCCAGGTATCTTTCACCATGATAGCAGACACCTGCCCAGTTTCTGTCAATCCCAATTTACCACGCTTTTCAGTTAACATGGCTTTAGTCCCACGAGACATCTCAGATAATGTAGACACGCGCGTTGCACCCGTACCAACATTATGTTTTTCCAAAAATGCCATAATCCATTTAGTTGTTGGTGTTTGTGGCTTTGGATTCGCTCCTTCATGCAAATACGGCTTCGCCTGCGGTCCTAATTGTGCAGCAGTTGAATTTTCTTCTTCAGTATCTTCAATTTTAATAGCTTTTTGTGAATCATACACTAACTTAAAATTCATCTTAAGTGGTCGATTAAATGCCGTTTTAAATTCAGGATAATCTTTTAAATTAGCCGTCACATGATCATACACATAATCTTCTGCTAACATGGCTAAATAGTTTTTCGCCAAAACTTCATAAATTGCTGGTCCACTAGCACCAAATTTCACTAAAGATTGTGTTGTTTGTGGTAAATTTTCACCAGGTCGGTTGGCCCCGTGTGCACCTTGCGATTTGACATGTGTTGCACGTGGGGAACGGTGTGTTAGCAGTGTTTTGTCGACACCGACAATGTCCGCAATCTGGTCAATCAACGGCAGTAGTTCATTAAATTGCTCCGGGGTCACCGTCTTGTCTTCTGTACGTGGATAGGAAACAATTTGTGCTTCATACATTTTTTGATAAGTACTCAACACTTCCTTTGAAGAAAAGCCACGAGGTGCTAATATCGAAGCCAACCCCGCCAAATCTAACAACTTTCCTGGCGCTTGCGTCCGTGTTTGATGTTTTTCATTGATAACTTCGCTGTCGTGATACTGATTGAGATCAATTTTGGCTTGTTCTTTCGTCGTAAAACGCCACGGTATAACATCCCCTTGTGGTGTTACTCTGCCAAAAACATGTGCCGCTGGATCTTTAAATTTCACTTCAAAATATGGTGCTTTGACATAATTTTTAATCGCCTCAAGTTGTTGATAAATACGCCAAACAATGACGGACTTCAACCGACCTTCACGCGCTACGACCTTGAACCCCTGTTTCTTAGCCGCAGTAGTAGCAATTCGAGTCAACTGCATTGAAGCAAAATCCCACCGGTTGCGGCTTTCACCCTTGACATACTCACCATCAGCTAGTTTATCTGAAACATCCCGTAGTTGATACATGGCCTTTTGAATGCCAGAAGCTGACTCGTCCATAAAGTTTGCACGCAAAACTTGACCATGCCAACTAATTGCATCCAAGGCTTCCCAGGCAAGTAACTCACCCTCTCCAGAAGGGTCTGTGTCAGTTGCAATCACAATCGCATCGTATCCTAATTTTGATTCTTTTTTTAGGTCATCAATTATTTTTTTTGTAGATTCAATTTTACCCGTACGCATATGACGTTGACGAATATACGTCCGTGCCCAAGAAAAATCAGACAAGTTCCATGGTAAATGCTTCACTAACCAAGACTTGTATTGCTTTTTCAAATCTTCAGCAACCATTTCCTCGGGATCTTTTAGAGTCATCACATGACCACGCAAGTTGGTTATTTTGTAAGTAAAGTCGTTAAATGAACCAGTCTTACCGCCAAGTGCTTTGGTAAAATTAGCTGCCGCGGATGGCTTTTCAGTTAAAATGAGATAGTTTGGCATAAGTTATTTTAATTATCTTTCTGACAGTCTTATCTTTCATTTTAACAGATTATCAATCATTCAGGAATGAGTAGTGATGCGGCTATACTATTAATCCTACTGAATTCACCGGGATTATAATATATTAACAAAATCAATGACAATAAAAATTCCCTATTCTAGAAAATTATAATAATAAGAGATTCTCACGTGCATCTGAGATAAAAGTCGTGTATGATAAGAATATGATTTTTAATTTTGTGTGTTTTAGCACAAAGTTTATTATTTGAGTTAGCAGTAACTCAGAATTAATACGCGATGAGAGATTAAATATACAATTCATAAAGTGTCGGTATGGGGGTAAAATGGTAGTTAGAAAAAATTATATTGCGCGTATGCGTGAAAAAGTTGGTCACGAGGGGATGATTTTTGTATCAGCCTATGGTGTCTTATGGAATGAAAAGCATGACGCAATCTTACTTGAAAAACGTTGGGACTCCGATGTCGGTTGGTGTTTTCCAGGGGGTTACTTGGAATATGGTGATTCACCAATGCAAGCAGTTGTTAGAGAGTTTAAAGAAGAAACTGGTTTAGATGTTGAAGTGGTCCGCATGTTGGGGCTATCCACAAACTTGACAGCAAAAAATTCATGGGGCGATGCACAGGAAACTATTGGTGTCGGTTTTGAAGTCAGACAACTTGGTGGCATACTAAAAAAGGACGGGACAGAAACCATAGATTTACAATTTGTGAACGTTTCACCTGAACCTAAAATGTTCGTACCAGAGGCTCAAAAAACCTTACATCGCGTACTAACAGACAATGAAGTGAGTGATCGGCCCTGGCTTCGCGAGCATGAAAAATAAATTATTCAACCAGAGAAAACATAGCATTTTTAGAACTTCAATAATGGCGATAATCACAAACTATATAAAATAAGGATAAACCATAATATGTCATACTCTATGCTGCTAATAATGATCATTGCCTTCGCTAGTAGTAAAACTTATAAAAATTCAAAATTTGCACTGATGATTAAACCGTTTCGTGGCTATGTTGTCACTTTAGTTGGTTCCCTACTTTTAGTTTATTCAATATTCCATACACCGGGTACTTTCATATTTTGCGTTATAGCTTTTATATTAATTTTAATGGGAATTATCTATACCGTGGCAGACCATAAATCAAAAAAGATTGTTAAATAAAAAGATGGCATGTCCTTAAAATGTTGGTTAACATTCCAAGGACACGCCATCTTAATTTTTAAAAATAAATAATATTATGTTAATTTAATTCGTGACATCAATGTCTGGTAAACAATGGCAACCACATACACACCAATCACTCGATCTAAGTAATCCGTACCCACTTGTACCAAGAAAACTGACAGTGCTTGGTTCAAACCAAAACCATGTAAGACCTGAACAATCATACTTGATCCAGATGATGTGATACCATGAAACAAAAGTACTGTGATAATGGTACTTACAATTGTAGCTGGTATAGAAATAATCAGCGCGACCCACCAAATATTTTTAAAATTCGTTGGTCGCATTTTTTTATAAACAAATCCAGATACTAATGCTGTCGCTATTTGACTAGGCATATAGTAAATGGAAAAAAGGTCCCCCGTCGTCCCATTAATTAATGCCGTTAGAATACCAGTAAATAGGCCACCAATGGGTCCGAAGAAGGCACTTCCAAGCAAGGTACCAATTGTATCTAAGTAAATTGGCAAATGTGCATATAAGGCAAGATGCCCACCAACAATGTTAATAACAATAAATAATGCAATTAACGCAATTTTTTGTGCTGAGAAATGTTTTGTCATGATAATCGCTCCAAGTTTGTCGCAATATTATCTAACTCATTTTCAATGTCAGCAACATTGCTAGCCAATAGACCACTAATAATATGTGCCATTGCAGATTTAGCATCCACAGCCTGCAAAATCGTTGCATTAGGTTGCTTTTTCCAAAAATCCGCACGATCTACAATGCTTTGACCAAGAGCAATTCCGTCCGTCACTACAGTCACATATTTATTAACAGAACGTACAAGTTCAGGATGCAATGCGTAGATAATCACTAACGGATCATTGATGACTGCGCCTAAAACATGTTCCTGTTGCCAATGAAAATCAAAATAAAATGGCATAATTTGGGCAACAAATTTAGCCTTTTCTGCATCCAAATATTGCATCATCTGCAACATATTTGGCGTGAATTCGAGTTTGCGTGTAACATCTAGTGGGACTAGTTCAATGTTCAATGGACTATTTTGAAACACGTAATCAGCTGCGTCAGGATCAACCCAAAAATTATACTCTGCCACAGGGGATGTATTGCCATTAGTCTGATCAGCACCACCCATCACAATTAAACGTGATACCTGTTGCCAGATATCTGGTTGCTGCTGAAGTGCTATGGCCACATTAGTCAGTGGTCCAAGTGCTAAAAACCAAACATCTTCATTTTCAGACAATAGCTTCGCATAACCTGCTTGTGCATCGCGTTGGCTCGGTTTCACGTCAGTCACTCGTTCAAGTTGACTTTGGCCCAAACCATCTTCACCATGTGTGTCTTGTGCACTCACATATTCATGCTTTAATGGTACTTCTGCACCCGCAAAAACCGGGATATCCAATCGATTGGCTTCTCGTAATACTTTTAATGCATTTTGAACACCAATTATTGTGGGTACATTCCCTTCAACAATACTAATGCCAATCACATCAAGTTTTGGTGACCGTAAAGCCACAAGTAATGCCAGACTATCATCAATGCCTGGGTCAGCATCGATGATCACTTTTTGTTTTCGCATTATCTCTCCTACCTTTCAAGGTTACTTGGTTTTTTATCCTGGGCAGTTTACGAACCAGTCCAATAAATGAGTTATTGATTTTGATAAATGCGTATTAAGTATAACAAATCTTTTGCGAGAATACTGCTTAAATAATTATTTTATACGATATATTTGAAGTTATTTTTTGCGATTCCTTTCGGTTAATACTTGATTAATACGGCGCGCATTATCTCGTCCCTGTTTTCTAAAATAGATAAAAATAATGACATAGGTAATCAGAAATGTTGGTAGATTAACAATTGCAATAATAACATTTCCAAAAGTCAGCCAAATAAAAATACAATAAGTTAGCATTTCTAAAAGAAAATGACTCACAAGTTGCGTAATAAACGTGATTTTATCATACTCAAATATGAGAGATAATAGGCCCATAATGGCACTCATCATCATCAACAAGATAAACTGCGTCATTGATGGTGTATCGTGGTTTAACGTAAACGATAGTAGTGAAATAAATGATCCAACACCAATACCTACTAGTAGATATACCAAAACTGCTTTAAAATGTTTCATCTTCTGCTCTCCCTTCTAATCTGTTTAAAATACCTTTGATGAACCGTCTAGACACTGTAACCCGTGTGTCATTTGTCAAAAAGGCATAGTAATTTCCAGAGAATGCCGCTTCCATCTTTGACAAATATGACAAATTCATGGCTGCCGATTTAGAAATTTGAACAAAATTAAACTTTTGATTTTCTGCTAAAAACTTTTTTAGTGTCTTTCTGGTCGTTAACTTCTGGTTATTTTTGAGAGTAAATGTCAAATCATTGCCAAAACTCTCCATTAGCATGATATTTCCCTTGTCGACCACCCTGATATTATCGGCTGTTTTGATCGCAAGTTGCCGAGAAAATGTATTTTTAGCTTTGAGGTACTGAGCAATATCTGCCAGTTCTTCAATATTGCGACCTGCGATGACAACTTTAACTTCTTCTAGTTCATCATCAATATTGATGTTTATTTCCATTTTTATTACCCACAACCACTTTCATAATCACACCAAGAATACCTAATAAAATAAGTAGATATAGACCTATTTTACCAGATATATAATCCGTGTCATTGAGATGCTTTGTATAATCAGTTATAAATAGTTTAATTGGCAAGTAATTACCTAATTTACCCACATTCATATTGCCCATAATACCCGAAATAATCATGATGGCAAAATAGCTAATCATAGAAATCCCATAAACCTGTGAAAACTTCTTCAAAATCATTGTTAATAAAAATATAATCATGAAATAGACTGCCGTACTTAAAATCTGAAAAATAGCCATCTGCACCATAATTGATGGGCTAGGTAATGGCAAATTAAAATGAGATAGAAAAATCCATGAGTAAATGATGCTTGATAACAAAACAAATCCTGTTAGGGCAATAAATTTATGTAGCGCTTGCGATACACGTGAATAACCAAAAAGTTCAGCGCGTAACGTAAAGCCATGTTCCACTTCTTGCGAAAATAGTGAACTGAACCCGACAAATACCATTGACAGCGGTATTGTAGAAAAAAAGCTGAGATAAAGCTGATTTAATGCTTGTGGTACATTGTCATAGCTACTCCCAAAAACTAACGCCATCATTGGTGCAAATGCAAATCCAAAGAATAACGTTATCATATTGCCTAATAAATTTTGAAATTCAAAGACTAATTTTCTTTTTTGAATCATGCGCGTTGTCCCTTCATAACTTCCGTATAAACTAATTCAATATCACCTTGTGTCCGCCTAAAATCATCCCCATCGTCAATAAGTTGTCTTGCGACTGAATACTCTTCTTCAGGCTGCTGTACCTTAATATTTTTGTCGACGTTGTTGCCAACAATAAATGCTGAATAGCCGACATATTGCTTAAATAGATTTTTAGGTGCATCAAAGGCAATTACTTGTCCATTATCGATAATTAAGAGCTTATCAGCTAGCTGTTCGATTTCTTTGGCATAGTGTGTCACCATGATAACGGTTGTTTGATGTTCTTTAAAATATACTTTCAATTGCTTGATGAGTGCCTGTCGGCTTTCAAAATCAAGACCAGTTGTCATTTCATCCAAAAACAGTAATTCTGGTTCTTGATAAAGTACCATGATTAGGCTCATACGTTGCTTTTGCCCGCCAGATATATTTTTAAAATGGTGAGATAATTGTGACCTGAAATTAAAAAAATCAATTAATTCAACTAACTTCTTATCTTTCTTGATGCTTGTGTTCAATAATCCTTCCATAATTTTCTGATTTGTCATAGTATCAATATAATATTGCTCCTGCATCAATATGCCGACATCATCAGTATTAAGTGTGACTTGCCCCTTAAAAGGAACTAATCCTAAACAACTATTCACTAACGTCGATTTCCCTGATCCTGATTGTCCCATCACACCAATAATTTCACCCTTATTAATGGTTAAATTCGGCACTGTCAAAGCAAGCTTTTTCCCGTATGATACATTTAATCCTTTAATTTCTAACATTGTAATCTCCCTTCTCATATTGGCTTTATTTTAGCAATTTAGGGGATCAAAAAAACCGCTTTTGTGATAAGCGGTTAAGGTGAGTGTATAACATGTGAAAATATTATGCGAGTTACCAAGAAAAATGATACTTGATTCAGTCATCAGCAACCTCCAAACGATTATTAACTAACTGTACTGTTTTGCCAAATAATTGTTCATTTTGACCTTCTCTCAAATGATCCAACAAATTCAGCATTTCTGTTATCTTGGGCGTTGTCATGCCCTTCTCCCCTTTTCGTATGGCAGTGCCAGATATATTATCTCGCCATAATTTCACAAATGGCTTAATCCGAGTTTCGTCATAGATATCATGTAACAACATACCACCTTCATCCGTTCCTAATAGTCATGTAACTGAATGTGAGAATGGCGTTTTTTGATAGCTTTAATAATGGCGTAAAATCCATCTGTTCGATAAAGATTAGGTTCAAATAATATCTCTACCTTATTCTCTAGCCCAGCTTCTTTTATTGCAGCTTTTAACATGAATACACGATTTTCTGCCTCGTAAAAAACTTGACCGGTTGGAAAAAAATTAACAAGCGGATCAGCTGTCGCAGATTTTTCATAGTAACGTTTACCAGCACGTTGATCAACAATCTTAATCATTCCCTTATCTAAAAGATACTGGTGCATCTTAGGAATAACTGTTGGATGAATATAAACTTTGTCTAACTGTCGCTTGTCAATAAAATCCTTTAAAATTGCAATATGTGACTTGTGTACGGGATTAAACGTCCCTAGATATAAACCAATCCCACCTTTAGACGGAAGTAATCCCCAAATATCTGTTATCAAACTAATGAGTACCCCAATGACACCCAGCAGTAGCCCCATAATAACGAAAAATACCTGTACATTCTTGTATCCTAATGCAGCCAATGCACTGATAATCACATTCAAGCTTAAAGCAAAAAAGATATTAGCAAATCGATTACCTTTATCATGATTACTTAGCGTAATTGCCAGATATTGTAAGCCCTGTGATGCTAAAGAAGTTAAACAAACAGCCCCAATTAAACCACCAACCATTTTGAGATTATTGGGATCGATAACATTGCCTTTAACTAGCAGACCTAGAACTAGAAGATTGTAAAGGCTCTGCCATACCAATTTTGTTAACTTACTGAGGAACATCGAACCAGTTAACCTAAAGCCTTTTTGTTCTAAATAAGTACTGATAAGCGTGAAAATGGGTAGAAATACCGCTGTAAAGGCACTAACGCCAATCAAATAAAAATTCGCATATTTTCCAGTTGGGACAGCATACGCCAAGTACATGATTAGTCCCATACTCAGTGCAATTTTTAAAAAAATACTATTGAATAATTTCATAAAAAGTACCCAATTTTAATTTTTGTGATACGACGGCTTGCAGATATAACAATTAGGCTACTTTCCACAACAAGTAGTAAAATAATGGCAATATCATATGATAACGGCAACTGAACAGTAAATTGTGTTAATCCACCTAAATCAACAAGACCATTCAATAAAAATGACCCGATAAATCTATCAAGAATCAGGCTCAATCCAATACCCAGAGCAAGTGCAAATCCTGCTCTAAATAAATACTGCACTTTCAGCTGGACGTTGGTAAACCCTAACATTTTTTTCAAGGCTAACTGCCGTTTTTCCGTTTCAATCGTCAAGTAGCTTACGAGATAAACAAACAAACCAGAAATAACGAGTGTCAAAATTGAAATAATACTAGCTAACAATTTGACTGCAGTTTGGATTGTTGTGATTAAACTTTTTGAACTTGCGCTTGTATCTGTCAGTTGGACCTTATCTCGGTGAAACCCGGTCAATAGCTTATCTTTTTGATCTGTACTTTTCAGGTTAATATAAGTATTGTTCATTGGTAAATCTAAATCAACCAAACTGTACGCTTCTTTCCCTAGATTATTAATGGTCTGATAAGTCCCCACAATTGTCATCTCAGTGTTATCAGATAATTGTGTTTTAATATGAACTTTTTGTCCAACTTTAAGTTTTAATGTCTTTATGAGGTTACTTGATAGCAACAACTCTTGCTGGTTTTTGGGCGTGTGCCCTGATAATACCTTCATTTCATATGGTATTGTACTGTACCGGTGTACAGGTATCACTTCATCTTTTAGGACAATCTTAGTTTCTTGAATATAACCACTTGATTTAATTGATGTCAGAGTATTGATTTGTTGCAACGCTTCACCTCGTATTGTGTGATCTGGCGTGCGCATGACAACATCAACCTTTGGTAATCCAAAAAGGCTGTCAACATGACCTTTAAAGCCTTGATTTAGGGTTGCAATCATTAAACTCAAAAATACAAAAAGTCCTATCACAAGCGTAAAAGTCATATAATGTCCAATTTTTTGAACATAATCTTTAAACGCAATCCCTATTTGAAGAGGTAGCGAATTTTTAGTCAAATCAAAATTAAATTTACCTTGCTTGGATTTACTTTGCCCATCTTGAAAAGCTGATGCTGGCGAAATATTACCAGTCTCTTTAAGTGATAATAAGATAATTATCATGGAGAGACCTAACATCAGCAAAGTGATAGCAAGCACTACAACAATATTAAGTGGTATATGTTTAACACTTGTAAAGCCATTTAAGTGCCAGAAAAATATAAATGCTACATTACTTGTCCAGAAACTCGCCAATATAGCAACAAATAGCCCAGCCATATTACTTAATAAAAAAGCAGACACATAAGCCAACTTGACTTGACGACCACTCATACCTAACGTTTTGAATGTCGCAATTTTTTTACGATCCTTGGCTATGCCAGAAACAAGTGCAAAGCGTATCACAAACTGACAAATTCCAAACAAAAAAATGGCAGCTAAAATAATAACCAAAGCCACAATAGTAGGCAACATCGTGTAGGCTTTCTGAATGTAAGCTTTATCATAAATCAAATCTGCTTTTAGTCGATTATGATAATCTGATAGCAGATTATCTGCATTTTTAGGTTTTTTTACTAGGTCAACAAAGGCCATCTGAGTCATTTGGCTACCTTTTTGGGCTACCAAGGTATTGAAAGTCGTTTGTGATACAATGCCCTGCTTATACTTAAAAAGCGGGCTACCAAGTAGCTGATCTTCATAAAAACCTTTCACAATCAAGTTTTTATTCCCAATATGAATCGTATCACCACGTTTAAAATTACCAGTTGATTCTAGGTATGACGCAAGTATAACCTCATGGTCTGACGGTGCCTGTACATTGACACGCGTGGTATCATCTGAGAGCAGTAAAGCAATATTTTGCTTATCTTTGCCTTCAACTTGCGTGATAATATTAGGTACAGATGAAACATTTTTTACATTCTTAAGACCTTTTAAATCAGCTGCCACATCTTGTTGCGTATCTTGTTTGACAAGGATATCAGGTAACTTATGAGTGCGGTATGCTGTTTGATACTGCGAAACATTTGCTTGATAAGCTGTTAAGACTGTAATCATCGTTAAACTTGATAAAAGGGTTAGAATAGCAATTGTCACCATAAAGGCTTTTTGTCCTAAAATTAATGACTTGACAATTTTTTGCATTTTACCACCCCATCTCTAGTAGCCAAGCTTCAACTTCTGATCGCCTAGCTTTGAGTTGGCTAGCGTCATAAGGTGTAAAAATACGGTCACCATAAATCTGCCCATCTTTTATGAATAAAATTCTATCAGCACGAAGTGCTGCCTTTAGATCATGCGTGACCATGACAATTGTTTGCCCGTTTTGATTATTTAAAGTGAGATTATCTAGTACTTCTATACCAGAAGTTGAGTCCAAGGCCCCTGTTGGTTCATCTGCAAAAAGAATTTTCGGTTGATTAATCAGACTTCTAGCAATCGCCACACGTTGCTTTTGTCCACCCGATAAATGATTAATTGCTTGATTAGCATGGTCTCCTAATCCCAATCCAGTAAGCAAATCTTTGGCACGTTGTATCACTTGCTTTTTAGATTTTGATTTCAATAGGAATCCTGGCAGACACACATTTTCTAACACGCTCAAATGTTCAATCAGGTTAAATGATTGAAAAATAAAACCAATTTCTTTGCGTCTAAATCTTGATAAAGCTTTATCAGAAAGTTTGGTTAAATCTTGTGCTTCAAAAACCACTTGCCCACTTGTCGGCTGATCCATAGTTGATATGTTTTGTAATAGCGTTGACTTGCCCGCACCTGAAGGTCCCATAATCACGGTGAAAGTCGATTCAAAAATTTCTAAATCAATCCCCTCTAAAATTTGGTTATTGTTGTCATATCGCTTAGATAAGTTTTTAACTTGAATAATACTTTTCTCTGTCATTGGTTTATGCCCCTTCTTATGATATATTAACTATAATAAACAGAAGTGATATTATTCACAATAAGGGAAAAAAAGTATACTATGCCAACTACCTGTCCAGTTCAAGACACAATTGATGTCGTTAAAGGAAAATTTACCATTGAAATTCTAGAAGCAATCCATAACGGTTATAATCATTACGGCATGATGAAAAACCATATCCCTACTATTAATCCTAGAATCCTTGCTACAAGGATAAAGGCACTTGAATCAAACGGCATTATTACACGGGAACATTTACCCACTATTCCGCCACAAATTGCCTATCATTTTACAGATAAAGGATTAAAACTATTACAGCTCGTACCTGAAATTAAGGCTTGGTATGGTGATTATCATGAGTGATGAATTGCTGTTTTGAGTCAATATAAGCACATAAAAAAGCCAAACTCGTTTGGCTTTTTATAATTAAAATAATTTCAAAAGATGTAATAGTGGTAATTGACCGAATAACCACATTGATATCAATAATACTGTGATTATAAACTTAAAAATAATTCTTTTATGAATTCTTGGTCTTTATTTATTCAAAGACTGTAATTTTTGACGTAGTTCGTTATTTACAGCATATATATAAGTACCATGAACACCTCGTGTTAATAGAATATTGACTACGTTTTTTAAAAATGCCTTGTTTTCAATTGTATTATAGTTTCCATTTTCTTTTCGAATTTTAAGATGATCATATGAAAAATCTGCATTAATGTCTAGAGAATTTGATTTTTCGTTCCATATAATGGAGGGTCCCAAAATCACACCAACATAGTTTAAATCAATTCCTTGCACAGTGAAATCACTCCCAACTTCACCAATACTTTCATTAATTTCTTGCCAAGGTATTTGCTTTTTCTGAGCCTCTTGCACTTCAGATAATTCTAAGTTCCATGGCATTACTTCAGTACCAAAGTTTACCGTCCAATATTTTCCATCTTTCGGTCTTGATTTTTGCGAGTACTGCCAATCATATGTTGCTACTATTCTACTTAAGCCATCGTCTTGGTTTTTAATTTTAATTGCTTCTTTAAATGCTTTAGCCTCATCAAAAAATTTAATGTCATATGCTTCATCATCAGGAATAGTAACTAGTGAATTTTTTTCAAAATGTGCTAAGTCTTTAATCCATTTTTGTGTTTCTTGATTAGCTTGTATACGCCACTGATCATCTAAGTAGACTGTTTTGGTATCCAGTCCATTAAGTAAGTTAAACAAATCCACATTATTCTCTACCTTACTTCGCGCTGATATAACTTGTTTTGGATCATAGACTACGACTAATGTTCTAGCTAACTCATGCAAAGCGATCAAGTCGGGTTTCCACTGATTTTTATTAACTCGACCATAGTTACCACTCCACAAGAGATGGGCTTCATCTACAAGGAGAACATCAACCATTTTCCCTTCATTAATAAATCTTGGTACGTCCATAACAACATCACTACCCATATTGAGCTTTTTTGCAATTTGCTCATAGGTTCGCCGTTGCTGTTCATGACGTACTAATAAAACCGTTTTTGATGTATGTTGTGTCTTCAAATCATCATTTAAAACCGGGTATGGATTACGCCAAATATCATAAAAAAGTTGAGACATTAGAACCGTTTTACCTGAACCGGCTAATCCTTGAATCTTGATAACTTTATTATTTGCGCCATTCACAAGTGTTTCTGCAATGACAAGTCCTATTTCGTTTTTTGCTTGCTCCTGTTGTCGACTTAAAGACTTAAATGGACTATTAGCAAACAGTGCTGAATTACGTATATCACGAATACTTGAAACAACCTTTTGTTTATATAAACGTTCCCATATTTCAGGAAATATTCCTGTTCTATAGGCTTCGCGACCATAGAAGTCAATCGATAGTCCATTATTACGACCATTGTATATTTTTTCAAACTTTTTATCACCCAACAAGTAATTCATAAACATTTGCTCAAGTTCAAGTGTTGCAGATTTATTAAATTTTGTATGTCCAATGATGTAAAGTTTTTCTTTTTCCCCATCAGAATCACTTTTAATAGCATTTAACTTATCATCAGATGATCTTAGATGCTCCATTGTTCTACGTACAATAGAACTTGCTTCACCGACATAGACTAATTGCTTAGTCTGTCCCGAGTATTGATTCAACTTTTGTCCAACTCCTAAATAAAGTGTTGGATAATTGGACAAAATAGTATTTCTCTCGTTTTTTTCAAATTTAATGATACCATCGCTAGAGTAGTCAATGGCAGTCATTATTAAATTATTACTTTCTAAAAAATCAAATACTGAGAGAATTTCATGAGCATTTAATTCCAACAAATTAAAATATTCAGCTAATAACTCATTGGGTATTGCCCGCTTATTTTTTTCCCAATTTTGAACGGCTTGCCTAGTAACGTTCAAAACTTGCGCGACATTTTCTTGAGTAAGTCCTTTATTTTCACGTTTCTCTTTAATTAATTCATATATTTTCATAGCTTAATTATCTCAAAACACAATAACGTAAAAAGCAACATTATGTTGCTTTTTATGTTATTACCCTACACCCTCAAACTTCGCCTTCATCGTCGGATTGCCACGTGTTAGCTTCTTAACACTCACATCATCCAACTTATTATTAGCTAAACGTAATTGATTCTCATACGTTGTTAATGACCGTTTAACAGCTTCCATGCGTGCAATCGATTTATCAATCTCGTCAATAGCATTTTTGAAATTCTTTGATGCGCTCTGGTAGTTTTTACCAAAAGCGTTCTTAAAATTGGTTAGATCACTTTCAAAATGTGTGATATCAATATTTTGCTCGCGAACTTGTTCCAATTCTTGCTTATATTCAACAGTATTCAGTGCAGCGTTACGCAACACGCCGATAAATTGAATGAAGAATTGCGGACGAATAACATACATTTTTTCATAGTCATTAACTTGGACAATGCCTGTATTATATAAGTCGCTATCAGCTTCAAGCATTGAAACAAGGACCGCGTACTCAGTCTTTTTCTCACGGCGGTCTTTATCTAATTCTTTGAAAAAGTCGGTATTCTTATGTTTTGCTGCTGTCGTGTCAGCCTCATTCTTCATATCAAACATAATACTGATAAATTCCATATCTTCTTGATAATCACGGAAAATAAAGTCGCCCTTTGAGTTCGTTTCTGATAATGTATTATCTTTTTCAAAATAGGCATTAGGAAAGGCATATGGACGGATTTTATTGAATTCAGTCATGGCATATTGTTCCAAACTTTCACCAATTTCTTTAGTTGATTGGCGTGCCTTAAAATCCTTATAAAATTCTACCTGTTCGTTTGCTGTTTTTAATTGGGCTTCATATTGACTTTGGATATTAGCGAGCTGTAACTGCTTTTCTTGATCTTTTAATTGCAATTGAGACGTTAGCTCTGACAATTTCTGATCACGTTCCGCTAATTCACCTTGTGTTGCAGCATCTTTTTTCAATAACTGCGTTTCCAACTCAGATTGGTTCTGTTGTTTAATTGATGCAATCTTGGTTTCAAGTGCCACAATTTCCGATTCTTTTTGAGTAATGGTAGCTTGTAAATCTAAGTCTTTTTGGACCAATTGTGATTTAAGCTCAACTTCATTTTGTTGGGCAATGCTTTTAAGCTGTGTTTCTAATTCAACAATCCGTGTGGCTTTATCATTAATATTTTCTTGAAACTGCTGTTTTTGCTGCTGTAATTGGTTCGCTAATTCTGCCTTGGTTTGTTTATCTTGCTGTGATTCCCAATCTTCCTTAGCTTGTGCTAACTTTTCATCGAGAATCTCAGCTATTTTTCCATTAATCACGCTGGTGTCGATGTTCTGTTCATCAGTTAAATCAACAACATCCCCTAATTGGGCTGTTTGATCCAAGACAAGTTCTGTCTGTGATGCAATATGGAATTTAATTTTTGACATGCTTAGTCAATCCCCCATCTTTTTTAAAAGTACATAATTATTCTTATTATAACAAAGTTTGTTTTAACCAATTAAATTTTATGATATCAATGGCATAAAGTATCTGTATCGTTTTGTGTGAATAAAAGTATTAGATAATTATATAGAAATAAAAAACGACTGATCACAAAACAGTCGTTTTTTGGTCATTTATTTTTGACGTTTTTGCATGATGAAGTACAATGGTAATCCTGCAAGTGTCGCAGCGACACCAGTCAATGCTAATTGCCATTCTGTCATAAGTGTCATCACAATAATGAATAAACCACCTAAAATCGCAATAATAGGCACGATCGGATACAGAGGTACACGGTAAGGTCGTTTAAGATCAGGCTCTGTGTGGCGTAGCTTAATGACCGCGACAAAAACCAAAGTGTAGAACAACCAAATAACGAAAACTAGCATGTCCGTCAGCATATCAAAGCCACCCATAAACATTAAGCCAATCGCTAAGACAAGTTGGAAAGTGCCAGCAACATAGGGCACTTGGAAACGGTTCAACTTCACTAACTGGTTTGAGAATGGCAAGTTATTTTCCAAAGCCATGGCATATGGTAGGCGCATACCAGTCATTGTATAACCATTCAAGGTGCCATAAATAGAAATTAAGATACCAATTGTAATCAACTTCCCACCGAAGCCACCAAAAATTTGTTGTGCAGCATCCATCGCAGTATTGGCATTCCCTTGAATCGCATTAAAAGGTAAAGCATGTAAAAAAGCATAATTAACAAGCAAATAAATTGACATGATACCCAGTAATCCACCAGCAATTGCGCGAGGCAGGTCGCGGGTTGGATTTTTCATTTCACCAGCAATATTACCGACATGAATCCAACCATCATAGGCATACATGGTTGCCAATAATCCAGCACCCATAGCCGAAGCCCAACCACCAACCGCATGACCTGGAACCACTGGAAAAATGCTCACATCAACACCACCTGGCTGTAATAGCCCAAAAATAATAATCAATGACAATGGAATCAGCTTGAAAAATAACGTAATGGCTTGGAATTGACCAGCGATTTTTGAACCCAACATATTAATAGCTGCAACTGACACCAGTGCGGCAATTCCGGAAGGAATAATAGCCACATATCCCCAGTGAAAGAGATTAGCTACCTGCGTTCCAAAGATAATGCCTTTAGCTGCTAAACTAGCCGGGAAATAAATAATAATTTGTGCCCAACCTAATACATAACTCGCTAATTTACCGTAGGCGCGTTCGATATATACCAACATACCGCCTGTTTGTGGTAATGCCGCAGCCAATTCAGCACCTGTCAAACCTGCAGCCAAACTAATCAAGCCACCCACTAACCACACAAATAATGACATGCTCGTTGAACCTGTCGCATTAGCGACACTTGAGGCTTTATAGAACACGCCTGCACCAATGACTGTTCCCACAACAGTTGAAATAGCCGGAATTAACGTCATGGTGCGATTAAGATTTTGATTCGTCCCCATGTTTACCTCTTTAACTAAATTTAATGATACCTTTCTATATTAACAGGTTATTAGACAACAAACATACCATTTTTCAATTTCTTAAAAAGCATCATTCTTGAATTAATAATTACTGTCCTCCTGCTAACAATTATCCTGACATTTACCGTGCAATTTAAAAAATAAGATAATTGATCAAAATAAAAATGCTAGTCAATTATTTGTTGACTAGCATTTTTATTATTTTTAGTTTAGTGCCGACGAGAGGAATCGAACCTCCGACCCCAGGTTTACGATACCCGTGCTCTACCAACTGAGCTACATCGGCAAGATGATAACTATAATGAGTTATCTGATAACTCCGACTGTCGGGCTCGAACCGACGACAACCTGATTAACAGTCAGGTGCTCTACCAACTGAGCTAAGTCGGAATAATTGCTTAACACAACTATTTAATTATGCCAGTTTCATTCTTATTTGTCAACACTTTTCAAGTCACAAAAAAAGCAAATCTAATAAGATTTGCTTCTCATAAAACTCCGACTGTCGGGCTCGAACCGACGACAACCTGATTAACAGTCAGGTGCTCTACCAACTGAGCTAAGTCGGAATAATTGCTTAACACAACTTAATTATTATATCTAATAATTGGTCATCATGTCAAGCTTTTTTATTAATTTAACGCATTGTCGGGAACAACAAAACATCACGAATTGTATCAGAGTCTGTCAAGAGCATAATCAAGCGGTCAATACCAATCCCCAAACCACCTGTAGGCGGCATACCATATTCCAATGCCTCAATGAAGTCTTCATCAATATTTTCGGCTTCATCATTACCGTTTTCACGTTCAGCCACTTGTGCTTCAAATCGTGCACGTTGGTCAATTGGATCATTTAATTCAGTAAAGGCGTTACCATATTCAGCACCTAAAATAAATAATTCAAAACGATCAGTAAAACGTGGGTCATCAGCGTTTTTCTTAGCCAAAGGTGAAACTTCGACTGGGTGACCATAGACAAAAGTAGGTTGAATCAAGGTATCTTCAACAAACTCTTCAAAGAAAGCATTAATGATGTGACCAACACCCCAGTACTTCTCGTACTTTACGTGTTTGTCATCAGCTAACTTTTGCGCTTCCGCAACAGTCATTTCTTTCCAGAAATCAACACCAGTCTGTTCCTTAATCAAATCAACGAGGTGTTTGCGTGCAAACTTTACACCAAGGTCAATTTCTGTTCCTTGATAAGTGATTTTCAAGTCATCTGACACAACAGCTGCAGCTGCTTTGAAGATGCCCTCAGTTTCATTCATCACGTCTGTAAAGTCCATATAAGCAGCGTATGACTCCATTGTTGTGAACTCTGGATTGTGCTTTGGATCCATACCTTCGTTACGGAAAATACGTCCGATTTCATAAACACGTTCAAAACCACCAACAACTAGACGCTTCAAATATAATTCAGTAGCAATACGCATATACATATCAATGTTCAAAGCGTTGTGGTGTGTAATGAAGGGGCGTGCAGCAGCACCTCCTGCTTCAGTTTGCAAAATGGGTGTTTCAACTTCCATAAAATCTTGTGAATCCATGTAGGCACGAATAGCTGAAATAATTTTTGAACGCAATTGGAATTTTTTAAATGAATCTTCATTAGCAATTAAATCCAAATAGCGTTTACGATAACGCGTTTCAACGTCAGCAATACCATGAAACTTATCCGGCATTGGACGTAAAGCTTTGGTCAAATGAGTCAACTTTGTTACCAAAATTGTCAATTCACCGGCTTCTGTCTTCATAACAATGCCTTGAATGCCAAGAAAATCACCTAAATCTGCGCGCTTAATAATAGGATAATTTTCACCTAAATCATCACGCTTAGCATAGACTTGAATTTTACCAGAAACATCACGAAAATCAGCAAAAATAATTTTACCAGCACCACGTTTAGCAACCATACGACCTGCAATAATCACTTCATGTTGTGCAGATTCGAGTTCTTCGAGTGTGTTGTTATCATATAAATCATGCAAATCTTGTGCCTTGGCAGTACGTTCAAAACGCTTACCAAACGGATCCAAATGTAAATCATCAACAATTGTTGCTAGTTTTTGGCGACGTGCTAACATTTGATCATTGAGGGCTTTTTCTTCTACCATATGTTTAAAGTGTTCCGGTGCGCATTCTTCCTAAAAATTAATTAGTTTTAAGCGTCCACGAACACGTTTCCTCCATTTTATTCCAGTATATACTGACCGATTTTAAAAGTTTTCACTAATATTAACTATACCAAAAAATTGTCATAAGCTCAAAGGTTAGTCAGCATTGTTTTCATTAATTTCAGAAATGATTTCACGTAACTCATCTGGCGTGAAAAAGTAACGTTTTCCTGAGAACTTACCCACAACTTCAGCACCATCATCTTCATCAATCATGGCTTGTACCTCTTTGACTGGTAAGGTAGTTAACATTTTATGATATGCCTCTTTAGTTGGTTCAGCAGCTAAACCGACACCCGCAACTTGTATAATATCGACTTCACCTTGACCAAAAATGGCTTCTAATACTGCTAGTGGTGTATAGCCATCTACTAGCATATCTGAGAGAGACGGCATATTTTTCAATGCCATTTCTAACTGATTGATTGCCTCATCAGTAGCATCTGGTAATGCCTGAACTAGAAATCCGCCAGCAACCTCCACCGTATCGTCAGCATTCATATAAACCGACACACCGACGACAGAAGGTATCTGTTCAGACTGTGCTAAATAATACGTAAAATCATCCCCTATTTCACCAGAAACCAGTTGACTCTGACCAATGTATGGATCTGAATAAGGCGCAAACTTAGTAATTTGCAAAAAACCATTCGTACCAACTGCAGCAGGAATGTCTAACCGACCGTCATTATCTAAGATTGGCTCAATTTTTGGATTAGTCACATAGCCACGTATACTACCCTTTGCATCGACTTCCACAACAACGTTACCGATCGGACCACGACCGTTAATTTGAATCGACATCCGTTCTTCACCTTTTAGAACGGATTGCGCTGTCAAAGCTGTGGCAAGCATACCTCGACCTAACACAACTGATGCTAAACGTGATGTTTCATGTATTGTAGCAGCTTCTTTCACAAATTCTGTGCCATTTAAAGCATAGGCGCGAAAATACTTATTCTTGGTAATCGCTTTAATAAATTGATCTGACATAGTTAGATTATCTCTCTATTTTTTTGTATTTGTTAGTTATTTTTAACTGCAATAAAAAAGTTGACGTTACCGTCAACTTCTATTTTACTGATTTTTGTCGTTCTTGTCATCATCTGACTTATCATCACTTGATGGTTCTGCTTCTGAACTATCATCCTTTGAGTCATCATTTTTTTCTTCTGAATCATCATGGTTATAACGCGTTTCTGCTTCTGAATCTTTAGCATCAACTGCTGCTTTAGCCTCTTCAAAAGACTTCGCAGTAGCTAATTCATCATCTTCTTGGATATCTTTACGTGTAAAGTTACCTGTTTCATAGATATCACGAATTTGCTTTTCATCAAGTGTTTCGACTTCAAGTAACGCCTCTGCAATTGCAGCTAACTTATCTTTATTTTCAGCAATGATAGCCTTCGCATCGTCAAATGCTTCTTGAGATAAGCGACGCACTTCTTCATCAATCAAACGTGCTGTTTCATCAGAATAGTTACGATTACCAGCTTGTTCAGCATAGCCAACACTGGCATTACCTTCCAATTGAACCATACCTAACTTATCCGACATACCAAAGGCAGTCACCATTTGGCGTGCCAATCCTGTCGCTTGTTGGAAATCGTTTGAAGCACCTGAACTAGCTTCATTAAATGTGAAGATTTCAGACGCGCGACCACCCATTAATCCGGCTAATTGTTCTTTAGCTTCTGAGTAACGTAGATTAAAACGGTCATTTTTAGGTGTCATCAACGCATAACCGCCGATACGACCACGTGGCACAATCGTTACCTTACGGACAATTGAAGCTTCTGAACGAACTAAGCCAACCAATGCGTGTCCAGCTTCATGATAAGCCGTCACACGACGTTCTTGTTTGGACATACCACGATTTGTTTTAGCCGGTCCTTGGAAAATACGGTCTTCGGCTTCATCAATATCAGCAGCATCAACCTTTTTCTTGTTACGACGGGCTGCTAACAATGCAGCTTCGTTTAGCAAGTTCTCTAAGTCTGCACCAACATAGCCTGGTGTTTGTTGCGCAATAGCTTTCAAATCAACATTATCTGCTAATGGCTTGTTCTTAGCATGAACATTCAAAATTGCTTCACGTCCCTTAACATCAGGTGCGCCAATCAAAATTTTACGATCAAAACGACCAGAACGTAGCAAGGCTGGATCCAAAACATCAGAACGGTTTGTTGAGGCTAAAATAATAACCCCTTCTGAACCTTCAAAACCGTCCATTTCAATCAAGATCTGGTTCAAAGTTTGCTCACGTTCATCATTTCCACCGCCCATGCCTGTACCACGACGACGACCAACAGCATCAATTTCATCAATGAAGATAATAGCAGGTGCTGATTTTTTAGCATTTTCGAACAAGTCACGGACACGTGAAGCACCCACACCAACAAACATCTCAACGAAATCTGAACCAGACATTGAGAAAAATGGGACACTGGCCTCACCAGCAACAGCTTTGGCTAACAATGTTTTACCAGTTCCCGGAGGTCCCTCAAGCAATACACCTTTTGGAATACGTGCACCTAAGCTTACAAACTTCTTTGGTGACTTCAAAAATTCAACCACTTCAACTAATTCTTGCTTTTCTTCTTCTGCACCAGCAACATCAGCAAAGCGTACTTTGTTATCTTTTGGATCAGATGGCTTAGCTTTGGACTTACCAAAGCTCATCATGCCACCTTGACCACCCTTACCACCGCCAGCTTGATTCATCATGACGTAGAATACGGCCACAATCAAAATTACTGGAATAAGCGATACCAGCAAGTTAACCCAAAATCCAGATGACTCTTGCTGTTTCGTCACCAAATCTGTATTGGTTGTTCTTGCATTTTGTGTCACTGACTGCAATGACGCATCATTAGGTAGTAATGTTGATGTGTATCGTGTAGCAGTTTGTGTTTGCTTTAATACACTAAACCCTTTATCCGACTTAACCTTTTGCGGTTTTCTATACTCACCTGTAATGTTATAAATACCATTACTTGGCTGCACTGTGACTGACTTCAAATCCTTATCATTCAATGCTTTCATAAATTCGCTTGATGTCAAGGTTTTCGTTGTAGACTTGTCATTACCAAACAAGCCATAAATCATACCTACAACAGCAAGAAAAATGAAAATATAGAATACAGAACTTCTTAAGAAGCCACCTTTTTGATTATTGTTCATTAAGCTTCCTCAATTCTAGAAGTTAATCAGAATAAACTTCTTTTTTCAAAATACCGACGTACGGCAAATTACGATACATTTCTTTATAATCTAATCCATAACCAACAACAAATTCATTACGAACATCAAAGCCAATATAGTCAGCTTTAATCTCAACTTTGCGACCTTCTTTTTTGTCTAATAATGTCGCAACTTGAATTGATTTTGCGCCACGTTCAGCCAATAATTTTTTCAAAAATAGCAAAGACTGTCCAGTATCTACAATATCTTCTAAAATGATGACATCACGTCCTTGAACATCTGAATGAATATCAGTCACTAATGAAATTGAATTTGTACTGCTGACACCACCATGATAACTAGAAATTTTAATAAATTCTAATTTAACGTACAAATCAACTTCGCGCAATAAGTCAGCTGTCCAGAGATAAGCTCCTTTTAACACTGACAACACAACTGGTTCTTCACCAGCATAATCTTTCGTAATCTGTTTGCCCAAGCGAACAGCTGCATGGTGTATGCTGTCCTGATCAAACAATACTTCTTGTATATCGTTATCCACTACTTTTCCTCAATTCGCCATGCTAACCAATTTAAATTTAGTTTCGCATCTTGTTTGCTGGTAAACTCTGCGCTTACACGCCAATGATCACGGATTTTTACTGCGACAATGATATCATCAGTCGTTGTTAAGACCATCATGTCTTGTCGCTCAGCTATTGACAATTTTTCGTCAATAGCTAACCGCCGTAGTTTCTTATGACCATCTATGAGTGCAAGTTTATCACTAGTCGCTACCGGACGCAAGTACAAATGCGGCACTGGTTTTGCGAGTTTAAATGAGAAACTTGCCACATCATTATCCGGTTTAGAATCTGTCCATTTAACCGCATAGTTTGCAAAAATTTGCCATTGATTTAATTTTAACATAATTGGCGACAAAACTTGAGATGTAATTGTCATTTCTGTTGCATTTTTAACATATAACTGTTGATATTCTTTAACAAATTCAATATTTTTTGATAATTGTAGTCTACCAACAGGTTTTTGCTGATTTTTTAGTAGCTGCATGATTTGCATGATCTGCGCTTGCTTTAAACGATATACGCCTTGCTGTTGAATAAAATCAACAATTGCTGGCTCAAGCCACCTTTCTGGAATTTTCGTCCAGTCATGACTGATTGTTTGCACATAAATTTTAGTTTGTTCAGCAATCAAATCATTTTGCCGTTGGAGTTGTTGTGCAAAATCATTAATGTGTGCAACAGCTTCTGGATTGATTTTTTTAAATGCTGGTAAAATCTCATGACGTAAGTAGTTACGCGGTGTATAGCTTGTGTCACTATTTGTAAAATCTTCTCGCCAACTCAGCTGATACTGTTGTGCATAACTTATGATTTCTTGTTTAGTTATCGACAGAAATGGACGAACTACTTGTTGATTATACACATGCATCCCAGTTAATTGCGACAATTTACCGCCACGAATGAGCTTGAGTAACACCGTTTCTGCTTGATCGTCACCATGATGAGCAACCACAACCGTTTGTGTCTGATATTTTCTTGTTAATTGTTTAAAAAAATTATAACGTAATGTACGAGCCTGGCTTTCAATGGCCTTTTCAGGAATATCTAACCAGTCAATCGACTCAAACGTTGCTTCATATTTTTTAGCTAGCGCTTGTACAAAGGCGGCATCTCCATCGCTCTCTTCGCGCAGATGATAGTTCACATGTGCTACTATAAGCTTAGCTTTAGGCAAATGTTGTCTTAATGCATGTAACAAAACGACTGAGTCAACACCACCTGAAACAGCTACAACCAAAGTTGCATCCCACTGATATTTATTTAATTGTTGCTGAATTTTTTCAATCATGATAGAAAAAGCACCCTTATAGGTGCTTAATTATTGTCAACTGGTAGATTATAGACAATCTCTCCTTGCTTAGTGTAACCATACTTATCACGTAAAATTTGCTGCAAATAAGTTGGATCTTTTATTCGCTTTGTATTAGATTTGAGTTGTGTATTTGTTTTTTCTACTGCCGTTAAACGATCTTGTGTAGAGGTTAGCGTCACATTAACTGTGTGTAGTTTTACCTGGCTAACTAAAAGTTGCACGGCAAAAATAGTTGCTATGAACGCACCAAAAAGTAGAATTCGTTTTTCACGTCGCGCGTGCGCCTTTTTATAATAACGCTTAGCCTGCAAATTAGCAGACTCAGAGTTTTGAATAATGGTTTTAATTTCAGGCGTCACATGCTGCTTATTCAATTGTCTGCTATTATAAGTCGACATAGGATTCACTTATTACTAGTTTGGCACGTTCTTATGAACTTTTCAACAATATTTACTAATATTTAAACAAATTAATTATCTTGCTGTCGGAAATCTTGCGCATACGATTCATGCAAAACTTCATACATATCAGCAGAAGCTTCCTTTTTTGTGGTTTCCACAATTTTTAAAACTTTAACCGTTAGCGTTTTATTACCAAAGCGTACTTCTAATTCATCATTGGTCGATACATCTGATGATGATTTAGCTACCTTACCATTAATTGAAATGCGCCCTTGATCAGCTATTTCTTTAGCCACCGTCCGGCGTTTAATCAATCGAGATATCTTCAAATATTTATCTAGTCGCATTTTTCTTTCCTTAATTATTAATTTTTATAGTGTATTGTCTTATTCATTTTTGTCTTGTGGCATGTCGCGATTGACAACCACTACTAGGAATTCGCGCAGCACATTTAACCAGATACTGCTTTCAGCAACATCGTTAACAGTTAAAATAACCTGTAAATCCCCAGCTTCCGTACGAACAGCAGCTTTCAAAGGCACATCAACCAAAGTTTCAAAAATAGCTTCTCCTGATAATTGTTGTGTAGCCTGATCACTAAATTGAATGGTTACTTGGTTCCTTTGTCGCCGAATATTAGTCACTTGTGCTTGATCAGCAAGTTGCTTAATCTGACCTACTAGTAGTAAACGAGCAACTTCATCAGGCATTTCACCATAGCGGTCCAACATATCAGACTCAATTTCTTCAAAGTTATCATCTGTTTTTGCTTGACGAATACGTGTATATAACTCAATTTTTTGCGCATTATCTGAGACATACTCGTCCGGTAGATAAGCCAACACACCAAGAATTAATTCAGCATCTGTCTCTTGTAACTGATCTTTCGGTGCATTACCCTGTTTCTCTGCCACAGCCTCTTTAAGCATTTTAGTATACATATCATAGCCCACGGAATCAATAAATCCGTGTTGTTGTTTACCAAGTATATCACCAGCACCACGAATGCTTAAGTCACGCATTGCAATGCGGAAACCTGAACCGAGTTCAGTAAAATCGCGAATTGCTTCTAAGCGTTTCTCTGCTTCTTCACTTGGTGTACGCATAAAGGGATAAGTGAAGTAAGCATAGGCCAATCGAGCTGAACGGCCAACTCGCCCACGCAATTGATATAATTGTGCTAAGCCCATATGGTCAGCATTTTCCACAATTAACGTATTGGCATTAGGAATATCAACCCCTGTTTCAATAATAGTAGTGGTCACCAAGACATCGTAGTCCCCATTTAAAAAATCATATAAAATACTTTCTAGTTGACTTTCAGACATTTGCCCATGAATAGCTGCCACACGTGCTGATGGTACTAAATCAGTAATTTGGCTGGCCACACGATCCAAGTCTGCTACGCGATTGTGCAGGTAAAAAACTTGTCCATTGCGGGCTAATTCTTTTTCAATAGCATCGCGCACAATCGTCCAATCAGCTTCCATGACATATGTCTGAATCGGATAACGATTGGCAGGTGGTGTTTCAATAATTGACAAATCACGCGCGCCGACCATTGCCATATTCAATGTTCGTGGGATTGGTGTAGCCGTTAACGTCAGCACATCGACACTAGATCGTAACTGTTTAAGACGCTCTTTATGTTTCACACCAAATCGTTGTTCTTCATCAATAATCAAGAGGCCTAAATCAGAAAAATCAACGTCTTTACTGAGCAAACGATGTGTCCCAACAACGACGTCAATCTCATGTTTATTAAGCTGTTTAATCACTGCTTTATTTTGAGATGGTGTTTGAAAACGACTTAAAACACCAATTTTAATGTCTGGAAAATCACTAAAACGCGCGAGTATCGTCTCATAATGTTGCTGCACAAGAATAGTAGTTGGGGCTAAGAAAGCGACTTGTTTCCCCTCATTTGCCGCTTTAAACACGGCACGTAAGGCTACTTCTGTTTTCCCAAAACCAACATCCCCAACTAATAGTCGATCCATTGGTCGTGGCTTTTGCATATCGACTTTTATTTCTTCAATTGAGCGGATTTGATCTGGCGTTTCAGGATATCCAAAAGCTGTATCAAACTTCAGTTGATTCGTATCATCAGGCGGAAAAGCATATCCTTGTTGCGCTTCACGTTTCGCGTATAATGCTAACAAGTCGTCAGCAATGTCTTCAATTTTGGCAGCAACTTGTCGTTTGGTCTTTGCCCATTCACTACCACCTAATTTATTTAATTTAGGTGCTTTAGCTGTATCCGAAGCCCCAACGTATTTTTGAATTAAATTAAGCTGTGTGACTGGAATAAAAATCTTGGCATTTTTTTGGTAGGCAATAGACAGATAATCTTGCTTGCCACCATCAACCGCAATAGTCTGTAGCCCTTCGTAACGGCCAATACCGTGATTAATATGCACAACATAATCGCCAACGTTTAACTCATTGTACGATTTTAAGCGCTCCGCGTTAGCAATTTTACGTGTTTTTGGTGCTGATCTTCTGGCTTGAGCAAACAATTCGTGTTCTGTTAGCACTGTCAGATGTAGTTGTGGCCATTCAAATCCCGCTGTTAAATTACCTGCTGTTAATTGTACTTGATGCGGTAGTATATTTTTGGTTTCACTGATTGGTATTGTTAGATCGGCTAACGATGCACTAAAATCTCGTCGCCTTTTAGCATCATTAATGAGCAAAATGACTGTCGTTCCAGCATTTTGGGCATAATCCAAATCATTTTTAAGTGCTGACAGTTGACCATAATATTGATTGGCTGGTCGTGTAGTGACTTCTACAATATTTGTAAATTTAACGCGATTCAGCCCACGTTGAAAGTTAGCAAGATACAATGTTGGGCGTGTATTGTGCCCTAATAGGTCATTTAAATCAGCTCGCCACGTTTGATTTGGTAATAATTGGTAACTAGTCGTTTGATTATCAATCCATTCTTGATCACGCGTTAACTGTTGTAGACTTGTTTCTGTTATTCGTGTGTATTCGTCAAGAACAATTAAAGCATCATCATTTAAATAATCAAAGATCGTTATTTGTCCATCAAAAAAATGTTTCGCATAGGGTAGTAGTTCACTACCACGTTGTCTTTCATTTAACACATGCTGTGTCAGGTTAAAACCATCTGTGGCATGCTTCTTTTCAACACCCTGCAATTGGCTACGATATTGACTAAATGCCGTTTCAATAGCCAATTTAGCTCGATCATAATTTGCTTCCGAGACAACAAAATCAGTTGCTGGTTCGATGGCCATCTCATCTAACGTCTGAATACTTTTTTGTGTTGCAACATCAAAACTTTTTAACTGATCAAGTTCATCATCAAAGAAATCCAGCCGAATTGGATCTTCTAAAGTTAATGGGTAAATATCCATAATTGACCCACGTTGTGCAAATTCACCAGGTGTTTGGACCAATTTAACTGGTGTATAACCCATCATCATTAACGTATTTTTGATTTGATTCAAATTATAATTTTGCCCAACATGCACCTTGAGTTGCGCCTCACGCAATGTCATCGGTGCTGGCAATAATTGCTCAATCCCTGTTAAATTAGTCACAACCAGCATTGGCTGATTAGCTAATAAAGCAATTAATGTTTGTACACGTTGCCGCCTTAATTCTGGTGAACTAATAGCCATTTCAGTGGCTACGGATTCTTCCGCCGGAAAATGATAAACCGCATCTCCTACCAAAGAGGTCAAATCACTGTACAGTTGCTCAGCATGTGCCTGTGTATCAGTTATAACCAACATTTGACGTGGCTGTACTTTAAACATAGCCGCAATACTAGCTGCGCGAGCTGTACCATTGACGCCTAAAAGCAACTGTGCTGATTGCGCAGTTGCCTGTTGATTCAAATTTTTAATTGTATCAGTCTGACCTAAATAATTAACTAAACTCATTTACCCATTATATTTATTACTCAATTCAGTTGTAGCTGCACCAGCTATCCAATCCGAAATTGCCTGTGTACTACGATCTAACATATCATCAACTACTTGCGTTTCTACTTTTGAAAAGTGACCTAATACATAGTTGATCACCACGCGTTGCTCGTGATCTGGATGTCCTAAACCAAATTTCAACCGTAAAAACGATTGCGAACTTGTATGCGCTATAATGCTTTTTAACCCATTATGTCCACCAGCTGAACCTTTTGCGCGAAAACGTAATTTCCCAAGCGACATGTCCATATCGTCAACCAATACTAATATATCCGCAATATCGCCTTGATAATAATCCAATATTGCACGAACAGCTTTACCAGAATCATTCATGTAAGTCGTTGGTTTCACCAGCATCACTGGCTCCCCTGCTATATTAATTTTAGCTGTCGTAGCAAATTGCTTACTTGGCGAAAATTTGGCATTATTTGCTTGTGCAAATGCATCTAGCGCCATAAATCCGATATTGTGCCGCGTTTGATCATACTCTGACCCTATGTTACCCAAACCAAAAATAAACTTCATTTTTTAAATTATCTTTCTATAAGTTATAAATTCACTCTTCTTAGTATACCACGCACAGACAACCATTTTGTGTTATCATATAATATGGCTATTTCATGATAATAAAATTAGACTAGGACACGATTATGTTTCAAAAATCTCTAGTAATCCCTAAATCACAACTAACAACTGTTACTGAAAATACAACAATTCAAGAAGTTTATGATATTTTCAATGACTCAAAAAGTGCACATACTCGGACAATGCCCATTCTTGATGAATCTGGTCGCTTATTCCGTGGTAACATTTATAAACAACACGTATTCGAACATATTGCTAAAGGTGGTGATATGAATTTGCCAGCTACTGCTATCATGCGTAACTCCACCAAATTCATTTACACAACCAGCAAATTCTACGAAGTTTTTTTTGCGATTCGTGATTTACCTTTTATTGCTGTACTTGATGAAAACCACGAGTTTTATGGTATTTTCACTCATGATAAATTAATGGATCTCTTATCACAAAGCTGGTCAGTACGTTCTGGCGGTGTCACAATTGCCGTTTCTACACACAATGCTCAAGGTGATCTCAGTAAAATTTCAAAAATCATCACCCGTTATTCAAATATTGAATCACTACTCACTATTCAATCTGATAATGAACCCTTAACGGTTTTATTTACATTATCTTTACAAGCAGACAGTGAACAATTGACACGTTTAATCAAACATCTTGAAAGAAAGAAGTTTGAGGTACGAAGTATTGAGAATCTGAATCGTTTCAAATAAAAAAGTCAATGGTGATTAACTCATCATTGACTTTTTTTATTTGTTACAACCCAATACCCACTAGCACAACAACTGTCATACCAAGCATAAGGATGACTAAGTTTTTAATCGCTAAAATAAAAGTTTCCTCTTTAATCGGATGATTCACAAAATCACGTGCATTTTTAAGCAAGATTGGTAACAATACAATCAACGCATAGCTAGTGATCGGTAGCCAATTGATAACAGTTGCTACCATTAATATGATAAATGCCAGTACTACCCACATTATATAAAGTCTTTTGGCTAGCGTAATACCAAGGTAGTGAACCAAAGTATGTCGCTTATTTTCTTCATCTTCTGCATAATCAGCAATATTATTTGCAAACATAATTTCTGAAATGAAAATAACTAGTGGTAAACTCACAACAAACCATTGAAATAAAACAGACGGAAACAGTGTCATACGAGTATTAACATAAACTTGCGCCACAAAAATGAGATAACCCATGGTAATGCCAGATACCACTTCACCAAATGGTGTATTTGTAATCGGCTTTGGTCCTGCCGAATAAAAATAACCAATTAAAAAGCTAATGATACCAATAATCCACGTCTTATAATCTGTTAGCAATGCAACTGATATACCAGCAACAACAGCAATAACTGCTAGTAATTCAGCAACATGTAATACTTGTTTGTCAGTAATAACATCGCCCGCAGCCGATTCTCGCAAAAATTGATTTGCTTTTTGACGCTTATTATCTTCGTAGCGATTAAATGTATTAACGGCCAAATGCACACTAACAGTAGCGATAATTAGGAGTATTGAATTTACCCAATTTAAGCGCGCATATTGCCATTGACTATATACCAAACCAAAAAGAAGTGGCGCAATACTCGGGATAACTACACGAATTTCAACTAAATCTAAAAATTGTTTTGGTGTCATTATTAAAAATCCTTTGATCATTTATTATTTTGTGTGACAATCAGTTGTTATCAATTATTTTTTTGACGTTCATAAGGTGTTAAGCGGACTCGACCTTCAAGATACTCACCGACAAAAATATCACTAAAACGTGCAAATCCTTGGTTGTTAAGTTCATTTAATAACCAATCTTCATCATGTCCAATAATTTCCAGAACATCAGTGTTTGCTTGTCCATCAAAAATAATTGGATACTTCATGTTTTCTTCACCGTCTAAGATGACGTTCAATTGTCCGTTTTGCTCCAACATGGCACGCTTAACTTGAGACAGATCGTACACACCTTCGGCACGTAGTTTAAACATTAAATCATTAGCAGATAGGCCAGCTGACAGAACATTTTTGATATTAACTGCACCACGTTCAACGACCACCCTTGGCTGGCCATCTATCAAATATTTAATAAAACGATTGTGTTCTTTCAAAAAATTAACCGTCATGACAAGCATTGTCCATATAATTAGTACAATGGTAAATTGATAGACTGTAATTGTGTCGGAATAGATTACTGCACCAATAATGCCACCAAGTACATAGTTTTGCACTTGATCTAAGGCGCTTGTTGGTGCTAAATTGCCTTTTCCCATGATGTTAATTTGAACAATTAAAGCTAACAACCCAATGGCTAATTTTGTTAGGATTGGTAAATAAATACTCATTTGATAACCTTCACTTCTGAATTCACTAGATAAACACGTGTGAGATTATAAGATTGTTGGTCTGTACTCATAGTTAAACGATAATATTTTTTGGCAATTTTAACTAACATACCGTCGCTGACTGTCTTCGTGTTAAAAAATAGTTGCTTCGTAGATATACCCTGTGCCTTAGCAAATTGTTTGCCAAAACTAGACATTTGCGTTCGTTGGTTATCTAGCGATTTTGCTTGCTCATAATCTGTGTATCGCGCACCAGCTAAAAATAAAAAAAATAGCAGCGCAATAATACTTAATTCGCGATATCGCGTTTGCATACGGTTACGCATAAACGCCACTGCCCCTACCGCCATCAAAATAAAGGCTATAACCATCAATGAGATGCCTATCGTATCATTGATACTCGAATGTTTTGCTAAATAATCAGCCGAATAAAAAGTCATTATACTATCATCCCTCCGCTAAATATCATATCATATTCTTTGTTTAACTCAATATACCTTCTACTTGAAGCAATAACTCAAAAGCGCTATATTATAATCATATGAAAAGGAGTTCATTATGTCTTCAGAAATTACAAAACAAGAAATTGCTGATTTCAAGCAAGCGGCACAATCACCACTAACAACCATTGCCCAGCGTGCGACAATTAAAAACGGCATCCATAATGCCAGTTTCAACCACGAAATTCTAAATGCCAATACCCCAACTTTTTCAATTGATCTTGATACTGGTAAAGTTGCCAATCAAAAACAATCCGGTCGTTGCTGGATGTTTGCCGCCCTCAACACAATGCGTCATGATATGAAAGATTTATTCCAATTACCTAGTGATTTCCAACTATCTCAAAGTTATACCTTCTTCTGGGACAAATTTGAAAAGGCCAACTACTTTTATCAAAATGTCTTGGACACTGCGCAAGAGCCACTTGATTCAAGAAAAGTTGCCTTCTTGATGACAACCCCACAACAAGATGGTGGGCAATGGGATATGATTGTTGCTATCATTGAAAAATATGGCGTTGTTCCTCAATCTGTTTATCCAGAATCTGCTGCCTCTTCCGCATCACGTGAATTCAACACGACATTTAATACCTTGTTACGCCATGATGCAACAATTCTACGCGATTTAGTGGCGCACAAAGCAAGTGAGGAAACAATTGACGCCACTCGTAAAGCATTATTAGCAAATATTTACCGCGTACTCACTATTACTTTTGGCGAACCACCAGTAGAATTTAACTTTGAATACCGTGATAAAGACAATCAATATCAAATAGTCAAAAACTTAACGCCACAAACTTATTTTGAAAAATTCGTTGGTTGGGAATTATCTGATTATGTGTCAATTATTAATGCGCCCACAGCTGATAAACCGTATAATGCCACATATAACGTTGAATTACTCGGTAACGTTGTCGGTGGACGTCAAGTCAAACACTTAAACGTCACAATAGAGACCATGAAATCACTAGCCATTGCCCAACTAAAAGATGGTAAATCAGTTTGGTTTGGTGTTGATATGGGACCACAAGTCGATCGTAACAACGGATTAATGGCCGATGGTATCTTCTCAACTGATGACTTATTCCAAGTCAATTCCAAAATGACTAAAGCACAACGTTTAGATTATGGTGATAGTCTCATGACTCATGCCATGGTTTTGACTGGCGTTGATTTAAACGAAAATGAGCAACCCACAAAATGGAAAGTTGAAAATTCATGGGGTGAAAAGGCTGGTAAAGATGGTTACTTCACCATGTCAGATGAATGGATGAGTGAATTCGCTTATCAAATTGTTGTTAACAAGTCGTACTTAAGTGATGAATTAGTTGACATTTACGATAATAATCAACCAAAATTACTGGCACCTTGGGATCCAATGGGTGCATTGGCTTAATAATTTAGATAGTAAAAATATAACAGTCGCTTACTCAATATTTTCTGGTTTAAAATTAGCATCAATGCTTGCATGCGGTGCTAATTTTTTTAATGTGCTTAAACTTATTTCCAGCTCACTGGTGTCACTAGTAATAAAAGGTTTAATGGTTTTACCAGATAAGTCATTGGCCTTCAAAAATCCTTGCATAGCCAATGACATGTCCTTCCCCCAAATAGGATAGCCCAGATAAATGATGTCATCAATCATATCAATTTTCTTTACCATGGGTATCACGCCAGTCATTTTTTCTTTCGTAAAACGTACCATCATCAGTGGATTGTTTTTATACGGTTTATCTAATTCAATTTCATAAAGACGGTCACCTGTTTTTTCAGAAATTTGTGTTGCAACTGCTTTAGTGTGCCCGGAAAGCGAGTAATA
Organism: Leuconostoc carnosum; assembly: GCF_007954525.1. Taxonomy (NCBI): domain Bacteria; kingdom Bacillati; phylum Bacillota; class Bacilli; order Lactobacillales; family Lactobacillaceae; genus Leuconostoc; species Leuconostoc carnosum. The sequence goes on from NZ_CP042374.1 coordinate 667,921, forward strand.
AATAATCATAAATTCTCCAAAATAATTTTATATAGATATTGCTAATAGTATAGTTTATTTTAAAAGGCCTAGCAACTCTGTCTGCTAGACCTTTTATCTCAAAATAAAAAACCTCGGATTGAGGTTTTTTGAAACACGATATTAATTATTTTAATTCTGCTTACATCATACCTGGCATACCACCTTGTGGCATAGCTGGCGCAGCTTCGTCCTTAGGCAATTCTGCAACTACAGCTTCTGTTGTTAGTAACAAAGCTGAAACTGAAGCAGCATTTTGAAGCGCTGAACGTGTGACCTTTGTTGGGTCAACAATACCAGCAGCAATCATATCTACCCATTCACCCGTGGCAACATTGTACCCAACACCTACTTCTTGTTCCTTCAACTTGTTAACAATCACAGAACCTTCCAAACCAGCATTTTCAGCGATTTGACGAACAGGTGATTCTAAGGCTTTAATGACAGTATTGATACCTGTTTGTACGTCACCTGTTTCTGACAAGGCTTCAACAGCTGAAATAACATTAACCAATGCCGTACCACCACCAGAAACGAAACCTTCTTCAACAGCAGCACGTGTGGCATTCAAGGCGTCTTCAATACGATACTTGCGTTCCTTTAACTCAGTTTCAGTTGCAGCACCAACATTAACGACAGCCACACCACCGGCCAACTTAGCCAAACGTTCTTGCAACTTTTCACGATCAAAGTCAGAAGTTGTTTCAGCAATTTGTTGCTTAATTGTATCAACACGTGCAGTAACAGCACCTTTGTCGCCAGAACCCTCAACAATAGTTGTGTTATCTTTTGTAATGTTAACCTTTGAAGCTTGGCCAAGCTGTTCAATTGTAACATCCTTCAAATTCAAACCAAGGTCTTCGGTAATTACTGTACCACCTGTCAAAATAGCAATGTCTTCTAATTGTGCTTTACGACGGTCACCAAACCCTGGTGCCTTAACAGCAACAACATTAAATGTACCACGCATTTTGTTCAAAACTAATGTTGGCAAAGCCTCACCAGTAATGTCATCAGCGATAATCAACAATGCACGACCTTGTTCAACAACGCTTTGCAAAACAGGTAAAATATCTTGAATGTTACCAATCTTCTTATCAGTAATCAAAATGTAAGGATTGTCCAAGTTAGCTTCCATCTTGTCATTATCAGTCACCATGTATTGTGACATATAACCACGATCGAATTGCATACCCTCAACAACATCCAACGTTGTTTCAATACCCTTTGACTCTTCAATGGTAATCACACCATCATTACCAACTTTGTCCATTGCCTCAGCAATCAATTGACCAACTTCTTCATTAGCAGCAGAAATAGAAGCAATTTGAGCGATTTCAGCCTTGGTATTTACTGTATGTGATAGTTCATGCAACTTAGCTACAGCAGCAGCCGTTGCTTTTTCAATTCCTGTACGAATACCAACTGGGTTAGCACCGGCAGTCACATTCTTCAAGCCTTCTGAAACAATAGCTTGTGCCAAAACCGTAGCCGTTGTCGTTCCATCACCAGCAATATCATTAGTCTTTGAAGCAACTTCAGCTACTAACTTTGCCCCCATATTTTCAAAATGATCTTCTAATTCAATTGCCTTAGCAATTGTCACACCATCATTAGTAATTGTTGGTGCACCATAAGATTGTTCCAAAACAACATTACGCCCCTTAGGACCAATCGTTGTCTTAACTGTGTCAGCTAATTTATCGACACCTGCCTTCATCTTTGAACGTGCATCTTCTGAAAACTTTAATTCCTTAGCCATTTGTAAAATACCTCTTTAGTATGCTTAATTTTTATATCATGATAGATAATTAATATTCATCTATCATTCTTTTTAAAACACAAAATTGATTAATTATTTATTCAACCACTGCTACAACATCTTTTTCATGAAGCGCTAAATAATCAGTTCCTTCAAATGATACTTCTTGACCTGCATACTTATCAAACAAAACTTCATCACCAACTTCAATTGATAGTTCACGGATTTTACCATCATTTAACACGTAACCTGTGCCCACAGCAACAACTTTACCTGTTACAGGCTTGTCCTTAGCATTACTTGCTAACACAATACCACCAACTGTTTGTTCCGCAGCTTCTGTTACTTCAATAATCACACGATCACCTAATGGCTTCAACATGAGACAATACCTCCGATTTGATTTTGATTTTAGCACTCTTTTATATTGAGTGCTAACTACACCTTTAAGTATATCACTTTACCTTTTATTGTCAATAAAAAAAGACGCACCTGCAATGCGTCATTTGCTCGCGAATCTTACTGATAATTGAAGATTTACTCGTGCTTTTATATTCAATTAAATAAAGGTACCACCATGAGCCTCACTAATATCATAAGCTATCATAAAGGCTTGCGGATCAACTAAATGCACCCCACGTAAAAGGTGATTGTAATCTTGATTGTCTAAAATAACCATCAGCATTTCACGACCATCACCAGTATATCCACCCCGCACATCTAGCGAAGTAAAACTCGTTTCATTATGAGAAAGATAGTTTTTAATGCCCTCAATATTGTTATTACTTGTGATATACACCATTTTGCGTCGATCTAACCCTGTCTCAATATAATTCATAATAACAGCTGTAATCATTAATGAGAATAAGGCCAACAAAAGTGGTTCAATGCCGCCAGTCGCTATGTTTCCCAATGAGACAACAGTGTCAATGACAAGTAACGAAAATGCCGGTGCAATTCGAAAATATTTTTTTAAAATCATTGGTGGTACTGCCGTACCACCACTCGAGGCATCAACGCGATATAGTAAAGCTAAACCAACGGCAAAAATTGTCCCCCCCACTAAGACTGCAAATGTGCGATCAGTTAATACTTGGCCACTTGGTGTTATTTTTAATAGTATAGGTAACACGAAACTACCAAAAGCGATGCGTGCTGTCGTCCCACGATCCAAAAAAACAGCTGCCAAAATAATCATCAAGACATTCACAACTAAAACAACAATTGCACGATCAAAGCCAAATAATTGATTGGTTAAAATTGCCAATCCTGTTGCGCCACCTGCAGCTACTTTAGCTGGTGCATAAAAGAAGTTAATACTTACCGCTACTAATTCCAGGGCTGCAACGATGGTCAAATAACGTAAAACTTGATGCCTTTGTAAATACTTCATTAACTACCCATCTTTCGTTTCTTAGAAAAAATTGCTTTGACACGTTGCCAAATTGTTGGATTTCTCAAGATTTTATCATCCCCGATATGTTCACGCATAGTTTTTAAGATTTTTCCTGCTGCTTTGGCAGAAAAATCAAAATTACCTCGATCTGTCACAACACGAAAACGACGACCTATTTTTTTATTTGAAACGTTAACATAAACAATATTAACATTTGCCCAAGGAATTTGAATGTAATCAGACACATTATTATCATTAAAAAATTCAAATGCCTTATCGCCAATCAGAAATTTACCATATCGAGCGCCAATTCCCAAAAATGAAATACCTTGGGTTGTTAATTCAACACTGCTATTAAGTGATTGTACCATACCTTACTCCCCACCTTTCACTCATCACTTAATGGCAGAAATGAGTATGTTGTTTTCTATGTACAAAGGCGCTCGTCTATTCAGACGGGCGCTTTTTTCCCATATAATTATTATATTACATAATGTGTAGCACACGCATAAGAATTCCAAAAATAAAGATACCAATAATCATTACAATAGGTGATACATTTTTCTTAAGCAACCACATAGCCAAGAATGTCAGCAACAATCCCATTAAACCAGGAATCAAACTGTCTAAGTTAGCTTGCAATGTATTAGGTTCCATTCTTGTCAAAGACAATCCAGAAGCTTGGTCACCTAAAATTTGTTGTAATTTACCACCAGTCACTGAGCCATTAGGAAACTTAATATAAGCGCCTTCGGCTAACCTTTTAGCCGGTAATTCAACGGCAAACTTAATTGAAACCCAACGCTCAACTAGGACTGCTAAGATAAACATACCAAGAATTGACGCACCTTTGGTGATATCTTTCAATAAACCACCTGAAAGATCTTGCGTGATAGCAGATCCGGCACGGTAACCAAATTCTTGCGTATACCAGATAAATGACATACGAATTAAGTTCCACAAAACAAAGAACAAAACTGGTCCTAAGATATTGCCAGATAGCGCTAATGAGGCTCCCAAGGCACCAAGAATGGGACGAACAGTGAACCAGAAGACTGGATCACCAATACCAGCCAATGGACCCATCATACCAATCTTAACACCTTGAATGGCAGTATCATCAATTGCGGCACCATTGGCACGTTCTTCTTCCAAAGCCAACGTCACACCAATAATAGGTGAAGCCACATAAGGATGTGTATTAAAGAATTCCAAGTGGCGCTTTAAAGCAGAGGCGCGATCTTCTTTTGTTGTATATAATTTTTTAATAGCTGGGATTAAAGAATAGGCCCAACCAATGTTTTGCATACGTTCATAGTTCCACGAACCTTGTAGGAATTGAGAACGCCATGCGACAGACAAGCGATCATTACGTGTAAGTTCAACTTTTTCAGCCATCATATTGCCCCTTCCTAATACTGGTTCAAAATGCTACCGACCGGATCACCCGAGTCGCCACCATTTGAACCACCACCACCGCTATTGCCACCCATCTTTGATAGATTAATGTAAATCAAAGCAAGTGCAAGACCGATAGCACCTAACGCAATTAATGTTAATTCACTAACAGCTGCTAGAGCAAAACCAATGGCGAAGAAAGGCCATACTTCACGCGTTGCCATCATGTTAATAACCATTGCATATCCAACTGCAACAACCATACCACCACCAATGGTCATACCACCAGTCAACCAATCAGGCATAGCACCTAATGCTGATTGAACAGCCGCTGCAGGAATCGCAATCAACAAGCCTGCAGGAATCGCAATACGTAAACCTTGTAGCAGTAAGCCAAACAAGTGCAAACGTTCAATTGTTTGATACTTACCCTCTTTAGCAGCAGCATCGGCACCATGGGTCAACCCAACAGCGATTGTACGAACAATCATTGTTAAAAACAAACCGGCAACAGCTAATGGAATAGCTGAAGCAACGGCAACACCAATACCTGTTGACGTAAAGTTATCACTCTTAACCATGATAATAGCCGAAGCTACCGAAGCTAACGCGATATCTGGTGCGACAGCCGCACCGATGTTAGCCCAACCAAGCGCAATCATTTGTAATGACCCACCTAGCATAATTCCTGCGGTCAAATGGCCAGTAGCCATCCCAATCAATGTTGCCGAAACCAATGGTTGGTGGATTTGAAACTGATCTAAAATACCCTCCATACCAGCAAAGAATGCAATGATTACGACTAAAACTATTGCAATTATAGACATAGTTTAAACACCTTTCATATAAATGTTCTACAAGATTAACGAACATTAGCTTTCTTGATTAATTCAAACAAGTTAGCCTTATTGTCACTAGGTACTTTACGTACATCAAATGTGACACCTAAATCGCGTAACTCTTCGAATGCAGCAACATCAGCTTTATCCATTGAAAGCACACGATTAACCATCGTCTTACCTTCTGAATGTGCCATGGAACCAACGTTTAATGACTTAATTGGTACACCACCCTTAACTACAGCCAAGACATCCCCAACTGTTTCAAATAATAAGAAGGCATCCACACTACCGAAGCGATCATCTTTTGCTACTTCAATCATTTTACTAATTGGAACAATGTTAGCTCTGACACCATTTGGTGCCGCTTGTTGAATTAAGTTTTTACGTAGCTCATCGTGAGCAACTGCATCAGAAACTACGATAATACGATTTGCCTTTGAATCAGGCGTCCAAGCAGTGGCCACTTGGCCATGCAACAAACGAGTGTCCAAGCGGGCCAACTTAATATTAATATGACCTGCCTTTAACCCAGCTGTTGAAGCACCTGGTTTAACTGCTTTAGACGCAGCTTCTTCAGCTTCAGGAATTGACTTCACACCATCTTTAGCAACTGGCACTAAATACTTAGCTAAGTCCGCTGCAGTATTCATACCAAGCCGTCCACCATAAGCCTCAATCAGCATCGGCAAGTTCAACCCCGCGATAATAGCTGTATGTTCAGGATTCTGCTGTTGAATCAAGCTAGCGCGATTAAACGGTGAGCCACCCCAAAGATCAACTAGAAATAATGTATCATCATCATTACCAAATTTTGCCAATGCTTCCTGATAATGCTTATCCAAATCATCGGGTCCTTCGGTAGGCTGGAATGTGACAACTTCAACGTTTTCTTGTTCTCCAAAAATCATTGAACCTGACATCAAAATGCCCTTGGCGAAGTCACCATGACTGGCAACAATAAGATTAACCATCGATAATCTCCTTTTCAATAAATTGTTTACTTATTGATTATAGCTAATTAACACCAAAATGTAAACGCTTACAAGACAATTTCCAAATTATCTCTTTCCAAATATTAGTATACACTGTTTTCATATAAAAGTAAACGCTTTCATTATTGAACAAAAAGCATATGACTTTTTCTGAAAACGACGTCATATTTTTAGTTATCTAGGTAAGCGAGTTCTTGTTTTTGATAACTTTTTGGCGTTACAAAGCTAACAATGATTTCACCATCACCTGTTATCATGTAGTTACCAGTGTCTTTTAACATAATAAAATTATCACCTTTTTTCAATTGATAAGTTGCTTGACCATCAGTCAAACTCAGATCACCATCAATGACATTGAACAATTCATACTTATGGTGCTGGTTGAAATGACTTTCACCACGGATAGACAGGCGGTCAATTGTAAATTTTGGTGACGTGAGTAAGCGCGTTATAATTGTATTATCTTGAATTCGCGTGCGTTGATTTAAAATTGGATCGACATGTGGCACTTTTGTAACAGCAAGCGCTTCTTCAATTTGTAACGGACGCGGCTGATTTGTTTTTTTATCTAAACGATCAAAATCATAAAAACGATACGTCGTATCTGAACTCTGCTGTATTTCTAAGGCTAAAATACCAGAACCTAGGGCGTGGAATGTCCCTGCTGGGACGTAGAAGAAATCACCACGTTTCACGGGCAATGTACGTAATAGTTTGTCCCAATCGCGCTGGTCAACTAATTCAGTCAGTTCCTTAGCATCTTGGGCATGATGTCCATAATAAAGTTGCGCACCCGGCTTGGCATCCAAGATATACCAACTCTCAGTTTTACCGAAATTTTCCGACGACTGTTTGTCATTAGGATGAACCTGAATTGATAAATTCTCATTAGCATCTAGTATTTTAACTAGCAAAGGAAATTTTTCATCTGCATCGTGACCCCCAAATAATTCTGGGTGTTCTTGCCACAACTGAGATAGTGTTTGCCCTTGGTAAGAGCCATTAGTAATTGTGGACACACCGTTTTGATGTGCAGCAATCACCCACGCCTCCCCAACGTGGTCAGAATCTAGTTGATAGTTAAATTGTTTTAATTGTGTGCCACCCCAAATTTTATGATGTAATTCAGGTTTTAACATTAAAATAGTCATGATGCTATTTCTCCTTTAGTTACTCATACATTACTTTTCAATAAATTATGTATGCGCTTTCATTTTACCACAAAAAAGAAAAGGGCTTATCTTAAATTAAACCCTTTTCTTACTGGATAATTTGATAATGGTGTTAAATTCTCTTGGCGTGTTAATACTTTAGCATTATTACGAATCCAAGAATTATCTGCACCCCGTTTATCATAGTATTTAACCATGACGTCATCATAGGTTTTCACCGCTTGTTCCATTTGCTTTTGATCATACTTATCTGTCATCAAAATACCTGGCAATGATAGTTTAGGCTTAATGCCTGGATTTTGTGCCGGATAACCAACAGAAAATCCCATAACAGCCTTAACAAATTTTGGTAAGTGTAATCGTTCCTCATATAATTCAAAAGAACCGACCGCACCAGCCATCGTCACGCAACCTAATCCTAATGACTCAGCTGCGACTTGCGCACGAGCCAATGCCACACCAGCAGAAACCACACCACCCTCTAGCATTGAATAATTAGATAGTCTTGCTTCAGCTTGACGACGTGTTTCATCATCGAGTCCAATTAAATCTTTGTTAAAATCAACAGTAACAACGAAAAATCGTGTGGCTGTTTCAATATAAGACATACCAACCTGTGCACTAATATCAGCTTTAAATTGTTGATCCGTGATTTCAATAAACGTCACTGGCTGCAAGTTACTAAAATTTGGTCCAGCATAAGCAGCTGTAAAAATAGTTTCAACCATTTCGTCTGATACTGGTTCATCTGTGAATGCACGGATGGACATATGTTGCTTTAATAAATCGATCGTTGAATTTGATATCATATCCCGCACCTGTGCACTAAAATATCTAAATATCGCTTTGACATTTATTTCTGCACATTCCTTTAATCTAATATACATAGATTTTACCATATATTTATGATAAACTAATAAGAATATTAAGGAGGGTTTTATGCAATTTGGGAAATTTCGTGTGGGATTACGCACGTTAAAGACCGGGTTAGCTGTCATGATTATCATTACAGCTTTCTACTTTTTAAAGCGTCCTCCTTTCGTTGCAGCCCTAGCTTCCGTTTTTGCGTTACGTGAAAGTTGGGATAAAACACTAAGTTTTGCGAAAATTCGGTTAATCTCGAACACCGTTGGCGGCCTTTTGGCACTGTTATATTTCTTAGTTCATGTCCATACACATAATGCAGCTTGGGTATCTATCCTATTATTGCCTCTACTCGTTATTATCGCAATTGTTTTCTTGGATGGTTTTAATTTTAACAGTGGTGTCATTGGTGCACTAGCTGCACTACTCATGATATCGCTTAACATCCCCGCTGGAGCTACCGTATTATATGTTATTGATCGAATTGTTGACACATTTATTGGTGTTTTGGTTGCTATCAGCGTCAATCGTTTTGCCTCACCAGATCAAAAAAAATAAGACTAACGTCTTATTTTTTTTTGATCTAATTATGAATTTAAATGCCCAAATACATTTCAATCGTTTCGAGTACACCATCATTCACATTCGTATTTAATGCTTTATTAGGAATTGCAGCCAGCATAAAATCCTCAGCATTTGGCATCACGAAACCATTTTTGTATTTTTTTAACATTTCTAAATCATTACTATTGTCTCCAAAAGTCATGACCTCATCATCTAACACATCATAATAATCTTGTAATACTTGTAAACCAGTTGCCTTATCAACGCCTTTACCTAAGACATCAACTGAGCCAAATCCAGAACCCGTAGCATGCAATTCAGCACCAAAAACCTCACGTAGTGCAGCAACATGTTGTTGCACCTCATTATTTGGCCACACAAAAGTCACTTCTAGAATACGATCATCCACTAACATCAACTTTTCAACTTGTTTAACATTTGGATAAAACTGAAAAACCATTTCAGCTACAGGACCGGTGGCATGGTTAGAAACATATGTTGCTTCTTCACCTGTCATAATAATAATATTTTCAGCTGACTCAGGATTCCTAGCATTCCAATCAATTACTTTTTGCAACTGATCAAACGACAAATGAACTGAATATAGCTGCTCTTGAAGTGTGGCAACCATTGCCCCATTTGAGCCAACAAAATCCATTTCATAGCCTTTATCAATTGTTGGCAAGAACAACTCCTGTAAATTTTTAACTTGTCGTCCAGAGGCTGCTACAAATCGAATCTCCCTTGTCCGTAGGTTATCTAAAATACGCTCAAATCGACCCTGACTATAGATATCATTTTCCGTCAAAAATGTGCCGTCCATATCGGAGGCAATTAGTTTAATTGTCATTCATGACTCCTTTTTTTAAAAATAAGCAATTTACTCAATACAAAATTAGATACGATTACAAATATATTTTGTATGATATTCCAAATATTGGCATCTTGTTGTAACAGATCGACACCAAAGCTCAAAATAAAATAGCCAATAATACCTGTTAATAGACGTGCAAGATAAAATTGCCAAATCTCTCTTATAATAGCCAATGCTGAACTATTATTTGAGTGAAAAACCCATACCCGATTCGTTAAATAAGCAAATAATACTGCCCAGAACCACGCAACCACATAGGCAATTGTATGGCTTGTATGTAATAAGTTATATAACACAAAAAAAACAATGATATTGACAATTGTCGTCAAAACACCAAATATAATATACAACCAAACAGACTCATATTTTGTCCACAAAGATTTTAATTTTAACATTATTACTCCGATTAATTTACCAATTATATCATAATTTAAATAAGAAAGCCGCCACTTGGCGGCTTATCAACTAAATTGTTTCAAATACTCTTGGTACCCTGCTTCATCAATAACCCAATCTAATTCACCAATATATTCGGCATGTGGGTCATGATATGCAAAGCCGTGTTTAAATTTATACAGACCATCCTCAGGTACAAAGTCTCCCACGCCCCCGAAATCGTACTCAACTTTACCAAGTGACAGACCCCACTTTAGCATTTCCCATTGTACAGCGTAAGGTGCATAATGCTTGGCATAGTCACGATTTGAACCAGCATACATATACCAAATCTCGTCACCATAACTAAAACCAATACCACTCGCAATGACTTGCCCTTCAAAATGAGCTAAGAAAACTTTAAATAGGCCAGTTCCTTGCCATAATTGTTGCATCTGTAAAAAGTAATCAATCGGGCGATGCGTAATATGTTGCGCTGCTGCCATTAAAACATATGTTTCAAAGAAAGCACGCACATCAGCTTCACTATCGCCATTCGTTACCGTCACCCCATCTTTAGCAGCACGACGAATTTGATTACGATAATCGCGCTTAAAATGTAGCATAAGCTCATCTTCAGTGTTAATCGGGGAAGCACCTTCGCCACGACCATCATAATATAATACAATATTTTTACGTGGTTGAATATTACCATGCATATGTTCAACATCACGGTTACGTGTGACAAACCCAGCAGACTTGTATGCCTCATTTAACCCATCGCTATAAGCCACTTCTGGGTCTAAACGAATAAGAAAAACATTATCTGGCAATGCCGCTAATGCTTCATGGATCATTGCTTTAATTAATCCAATATCATTGATATCAGCAATTGGGCCACGTCCAGCGTAGCCTAATAGTTTGCCTGGAACTGCTTCAACAGTTAGAACAGTCAGCACAGCATCAATCTGACCATCTGTTTCATGGTAGACATAAACATGTCCCCAATTAGCTTTCAAATCACCCCACAGAGGATCTTGGGTTACTTGACCGCGTGGATCCTCACGAACAAATTTCTGATATGCGATTACTTTTTGTTTGTCATTTAAATCTAAAACAGCCATTTTTATAATCCTGTCGTAATTGAACCATAATTATCAATGAAATAAACTAATGTTTGTAATTCATTGGTCAAATCAACGTTTTGCACACGTACATCAGATGGCACTGTGACACGTAGTGGTGTAAAGTTCAAAATCCCTTTAATTCCTGCATCTATCAGCTGGTCTGTAATTTCCTGTGCCACACCTTGTGGTACTGTCAGGATAGCGATGTTAATCCGTTGTGCTGTGATTTGTTCTTTCAAATCTGACATATCATAAATAGGTACACCAGATAAAATCGTGCCAGCGCGTGATTCATCAACATCGAACGCTGCCGATATACGCATATTTGATGATTGATGGAAATTAAAGTTCAGTAGTGCTTGTCCCAAGTTACCAGCACCAATTAAAGCGACATTAATCAAACTATCTTGATCTAACACATTGGCAAAAAAATCAAGCAAGGCTTTAACATCATAGCCATAGCCGCGTTTACCCAACGCACCAAAATATGAAAAATCGCGACGAATAGTTGCTGCATCGAATTTAATTGCATCACTAAGTTCTGATGACGAAATACGATTTGTGCCAGCATCATGCAAAAAAGTTAAATAACGAAAATAAATCGGCAAACGCTTTGCCGTAGCACGAGGAATTTTAGGTTGTGGTGTCATGATATTCTCCAATAGATGAATTTTACATAGGTTAAGTCATTTTATCAGTTCACTTTGTGAACTTTTGCATAACTATTATATCATATAACTACGTACATTGACAAAAGATAGTGATAAATTCACAATCTTGTCATGGTTTTAATAATTCAAAATCTAGTCCTGGGTCTGTATTCAAGTCTAAATCAGCAAAAATATTTTGCTTGAAATTCCAATAACCTGCAGCGCCAATCATTGCCCCATTATCACCTGTATATTGTAACGGTACTGGAATAAATGCTGTTTGTGAAAAATCTTCTAATAGTATCTTTAATTCATCTCGTAGCTGACTATTTGCTGCAACACCACCAGCCAAAACAAAACTTCTAACTGGAAAATTTTGTAATGCGCGACGTGTCCGGCCAATTAAAGCATCGACAACAGCATTTTGAAAACTTGTTGCTAAGTCATCTTGATTGATGGTGTCACCTTTTTGGTCAGCGTGATGCACATAATTTATTACCGCACTTTTCAAGCCTGAAAAACTAAAATCATAATTATCTTCATGTGCCATAGCAGTTGGAAATTTAATTGTTGCTTGACCTCTATGCGCCATGTCATCAATTGTTTTACCTGCTGGGTAAGGTAATTTTAATAATCGACCGACTTTATCGAAACTTTCTCCTGCAGCATCGTCACGCGTTTCACCAAGCACTTCAAAATGATTTTCTTCACGCATGAGCACCAATTCAGTGTGTCCACCAGAAACCATCAAGGCGAGTGCCGGATAAATGATGGGTGCATTGAAGTTAGCTGCTGCAATATGTCCAGCTAAATGGTTGACAGGTATAATGGGCAGATTATGAGCCAATGCAAAAGTTTTAGCCCCCATTAACCCAACTAACAGTGAACCAACTAATCCAGGGCCATAAGTTACAGCGACAGCATCCAAATCTTCGGGTTTCGTCTCTGCTAATGATAGCGCATCATCTAAGACGCGTGTAATCCATTCAATATGGTGGCGACTCGCAACTTCTGGTACAATCCCACCAAAACGTTGATGTGAATTGATTTGTGTGGCAACTGAATTGCTCAATACAATGTGTCCGTCTTCAACGATAGCAACGCTCGTCTCATCTGCACTTGATTCAAAGGATATAATTTTGGTCATTTTATAAATATGTGATTAAACGACTCGCAATCGTTATCACATGCTCCTTCCATTAGAAAAATACGTTTTTAAAATACTGTAATCTCTTTTAATTAACAATTAGCTTTGTGGCTTTTACTTTGAACGATGCATACCAAACTGGTGCGAATTTGTTCTCGTGACTACAGTGAAATCCAAACTCAAGCTGTCAAAAAAATAATCCTAACGAAATCTTGGTGATTGCGTTTCATGTTTTATATGTGACGCACTAATATTTACTGCCACAGGCTCATGATTAAATAACTTCAAGAAGCCAGCACCGATCTCTAAATCACGTACACGTGCTTGATTAAACTTATGATTACTGATCAAAGCCGTCAGCTCTTCACTATCATTTAACTGGTGTACTAACAAACTCCCAAATTGGCCTCTCAATTGTGCTGGTATATCTAACGGTGATTGTGTTGAAACGACAGCATAAATACCATATTTTCTGCCCTCTCTCAGGACTTTAAAAATACCAGAGTCAGTGAGCGACTGATACGCCTCCGGCATGTACCGATGCGCCTCATCAAGATAAATTGTAATTGGCAGCCGTTGTTGACTAGTCGTGCGTAAAGTGATTAATTGCTTTAATAAAATTGATAATATGAGCCGACTCGTGGCACTATCAGCAGGAATGGCACTCACATCAATAACTAGTGTCTTATTTTGGCTATCTTTTTCAGAAAATAATTTGAGCACATAAAACAAATCAGTTTGAGTCGTTAAGTGAGCTGACAATAACCGAGATTGATGAAGATTAAAAAGACGTTTAAAATCTGGCGCATTAAGCACATTTTTTACATTTAAAATTTCTGACCACAACTGACGAATTGCCAATGTATCTAATTCTTGTCCCAACAATTGATAGTCGGCTTGCGCATCACTATACGGCACACTAAATTCTTGAATAATTTGTTCAGTAATCAACAATGCATCATAGTCTGTCGCATAACTTCTGAGTTGTCGTCGCTCATTGTCAAACGTCTTAATACTTTTATTGACTTTATTCAGAATGCCGGTTTCTTTAACAATATTTTTCTGTATTTTAAGTGATTCGATTGCTTGAGCAAGTTTTTCGATCAACATTGGCGTGTGAATATTAAGTAAGCTAGCCACTTCTGAAACTGTTAAATTAGCAAAATCTAAATTAGCATTTTCGCCAAGTTTATAGTGTACAGCGTTAGGAATATCACTAAATTCACCTGTTGCATCAAAAACAACATTTGTTTGTTTGAGAGTTTGCATGGCGCTAATCAGTGACAAAAGCGATGTTGATTTCCCACTACCTGTGGCACCAATAATCATTAAATGATGTGATAACAATATGTTGGGATCAATTGATAATGCTTCTTGTTTTTGTTGATCTTCAGCAAAACCACGAATAAATTGGCTGGTCATAACATCACTCCTTAAAGGCGTCGTTTCATCACACATTTTTGGCCATCATAAGCGCATCATGACCATTTCTATAATACTTTTTTCGGTGATGATAAACTTCAAATCCCAACTTCCGATATAACGCAATAGCTGCTGTATTAGTCGCATCTACCTCTAACAAAAAACGCGTCACATCGGGCATAGTCAACACCTTCTTTAACAATGCTTGTGCAATGCCTTGTTGTTGGTAGTCTGGATGAACCGCAACACTACCGATTTCAACTTCATCTAAAATTTGCGTTACGCCCACAAAACCACCAACCGTCACAAAATATCGACTACGTGGACTATTTAATTCGTGTTCAAAGACACTTTTTGGCCATGGTGACGGGTTAAATGCCACGTCAGCAATGTCAAAAATATGAGCTAAGTCTTTAATTGTTGCTATTCTGATTGTCAATTGTTCTTGCCATTGAAACCGCATCTTCATGGTCTCCAAGATAATACCCTTTTTTAATACCTGTTTGTTCATAGCCTAAACGCTGGTACAGTGCAATCGCACCACTATTTGATGCTCTGGCTTCTAATGTCATCGTCATCACACCAATTTGTTCAGCAAATAGTCTAATTTCTGTCATAATGGTCGATCCCAAACCAATATTTTGCCAAATCGGTAGCACCGCGATATTAGTAATATGAATATCCTGTGTGTCACGACGATATGCTCCGCCAGCAAAAGCGACAATCTGTGCATTGCGTTCTGCTACTAGATAAAGACGGATATGCGGTCGCGATAATTCACTCAAAAAATCTCGTAATAACCAGGGTGCTTGACCATCATAAACTGCCTCTTCAATTTTAATTAAAGTGTCAATATCTTGACTGGTGGCACGACGTAATGTAAACGAATATCCTTTTGTGTCAATTACCTTTTGTTCAAATTTTGGCAACATTAATGGCAATTTTTTATGATGATTAAACTTCAAAAACATAATTTTCAGGTTTATCCTCACCCGGATGTGCTGTAATCCAATTTAATTCAGCTTGCGTTTTACGTAAGTATTCTGGGTTAAAGTTTGCCACATCAATCACTGGTTGCGCTTGTTGCCCAAGCTTCACGATACCATATCCATCTGGTAAACTTTCCGCTGAGCTTACTATTGTTGCTTGCGTGCCAAAAGTTGTTTGTATCGTTTCTAAAAATATATCGGTATCACCGATAAACGTTATCTTTTCACTCCGACTTTGTAACCAAGTAAACAAATTAGCAATTGGTTGATGCTCATCTGCCAACACATTTTGTCCATTTAAGTAAACACCGGCAAACACATTATCATTTCGTGCATTAAAAAGTGGCACTACGAGTTGTGTGCTAGTAACTTGCGCAGCCAAGACAGCTAAACTTGAAACGCCAACAATTTCAGTATTAAGCGTATCAGCCAACACTTTAGCAACAGTCACGCCAATACGTAACCCTGTAAACGACCCAGGACCTTGTGCCACGACAATACGATCAATATCTTGTAAAGCCCAATTTTCAGTTGCCAATGTCTCTTTAATTGCGGGCAACAGCTGAATGGAATGGTTGCGTGCCTCATTAGTCGAAAAGACATGTAAAACCTGATTATTTTCCGCCAAACTCACGGTCAGTGGTTGGTTACTTGTATCAAATGCTAAAATCTTCATAAGTTATATTTTAACACAAAAAAGACCACCTTACGGTGGTTGTGCAAGTACTTGTTATTTAAGCGGTTCTTGATAAGGCATAATTGGTGTTATAACACCAACGTTAGTAGCGTAAACTTAAGGCAAATTGTCTAATTTAGCCAAATTTTTTGTTCTTCCTGTCACAATAACACCTGCCAATATTATAAGGTGAAAATTGTATTTCCGAACTATGATAGCCTAGTCAATAATAATTAATCATGACATTATTAGGCAACATAGTCCTTATATCATCGTAAGTATAACGTTTATCAAATGTTATAGCCACTTCACCCAGAGTATTGTTCATACTGATTAATGTTTTAGCTTCATGCGTAGGTGAAAAATTAACTGTTCTATTTTTGGTATATGTTGCGCTACTTTTCGTATTAAAAAAAGTGGGCTCTTTCTGTTTGGTTATCTTATTCTGTACAATACTTTGTGTATTTGAATTTTTTTAAAAATAACATCTCCTGCTATTAGCTCTTGACTTTTTTCTCCATTGAATCCAAAAGTTATATTTCGCTCTGGATATGCAACTCGATATAACCACGGTCTTAGTTTATCAAGTGGTAACACCAGATCTGTTTGAATCCATTTAACAAATATATCCTGCACAATATCTTCTGCATCTTGCTTTTGCATATTCTGATTAATCAAAAAACCAATAATCTCATGTGCTATATCAACTAACATTTATTCATAATGATCTATTTTCATCCCCCTCTCATTTCATGAAATATAACGAATATCTACTGATTTGGTTAAAAAATTTTTACCATAAAAAAATCCACTTTAACTATTAAAGTGGATCAAATATATCTTATTAAAATTAATTGGTTTTATTTAACGGTGGCTTCAACTAATGCAATAACTTCATCATTAGTTTCAGCATCCAAAGCCTTTTCAGCCAACAACTTCATGTCAGCCGTATTCAGCTTCTTCATCAATGATCGTGTTTGCAAAATAGATGGTGCACTCATTGAAAATTCATCCAATCCCATACCAACAAGTAGTGGCACGGCGATTGGATCACCAGCCATCTCACCACACATGGCAACGAATTTACCTTCGTCGTGTGCTGCCTTAATCACATTATTAATTAAACGTAAAATCGATGGGTTATATGGTTGATACAAATACGCCACGCGATCGTTACCACGATCAGCTGCCATTGTATAAGCAATCAAATCATTAGTTCCGATTGAGAAGAAATCAACTTCTTTGGCGAATTTATCTGCCAAAACTGCCGCAGCTGGAATTTCAATCATAATACCTAACTTGATATCACCCATCACGACACCAGCTGCTTCAAGCTTAGCACGTTCATCAAGGTATATCTTCTTGGCATCACGGAATTCAGCCAATGTCGCAATCATTGGGAACATGATCCACAAATCACCGAAAGCTGATGCACGAATCAAGGCACGCAACTGCGTACGGAAAATGTCCGTTTGATCTAGTGAAATACGAATCGCACGATAACCCAAGAAAGGGTTTTCTTCTTCAGGTAATTTCCAGTAATCAAGGTGCTTATCGCCACCAATGTCCATCGTACGGACAGTTACTGGCTTACCATCCATCTGCTCAACAACAGATTTGTAAGCTTCAAATTGTTCATCTTCTGTTGGGAGGTGATCAGATTCCATATACAAGAATTCTGTTCGATACAAACCAACACCCTCAGCACCATTATTCAGAACAGCAGCCATATCTTTGGGCGCACCAATGTTAGCACCGACAGTAAAGTGCTTACCATCTGCACTGACAGACTGTTGGTCTTTTAACAATGCCCACTCAGCACGTTGTGCTAAATAATCTGTTGCCTTCTGCTCATAAATTGCTAACGTTTCAGCAGAAGGATCGACGATAACGTCTCCTGTTAAACCGTCAACAATAACCGTCACACCACTTGCCACTTCTTTTGTAGCAACATCAGTACCAACAACTGCTGGTATTTCTAATGTTCGTGCCATAATCGAAGCATGAGCCGTACGACCACCCATATCAGTCAAGATTCCCTTAACGAATTGGCGATCAAGTTGTGCCGTATCAGAAGGCGTCAGATCCTTAGACACCAAAATTACTGGTTCATTGATCAATGCTGGGTTTGGCAATGAAACATTGAGCAAATGTGACATCACACGTTTCGTCACATCACGAATATCTGCCGCACGTTCTTGCATATAAGCATTGTCAGTCATTGCTTCAAACATACTAACGTATGTGTCTGTTACTTCTTTAACAGCTTGCTCAGCATTGACCTTTTCATCAGCGATTTTTTGTTTAAATGCGCCAGACATTTCAGGATCTGATAAAATCATCAAATGTGCCTCGAAAACTTGCGCCTCATCAGCACCTAAGTTTTGCTCAGCTTTCGTTTTAATAATTTCAACATCTTTACTAGAAGCTTTCAAAGCATCGTCGACACGTGCTTGTTCAGCCGTCACATCTTTAATTACTGTCTTTTCAAAAGACAATTCTGGATCAACTAACAAATAGGCTTTTGCAATTGCTACGCCATTACTTGCCGCGATTCCTTTGAAGTTCTTAGTCATTGTTATTTTGCGAGTCCTTCTTTTTCCATGGTTTCGACAATAGCCTTAATTGCTGCTTCTTCGTCGTCGCCTTCTGCCTTAATTGTCACATCGGCGCCTTGGCCAACACCTAATGACATGACACCCATGATTGACTTCAAGTTAACATCCTTGCCTTGATATGACAAAGTAACATCTGATGTGAACTTTGAAGCTGCTTGTACCAACAATGTTGCTGGACGTGCATGGATACCTGTTTCTGCTACAATATTAAAGTCTTTTGATTGTGTCATAATTAAATTCTCCTTTTTAGCTGTTAATCAGCTTCTGTTATTAGTTTATCAAAGCGCTTACAAAATATCAAGTAAAATATCATGCAAATCCTTGTTATATCAGGCAATAGCCCGTAAATGCCCATCTGACGGCATTTTAAATGTAAACGTTTTCATCAAAATCAAAAATTGTTTTCTGTAAATTAAAAAACGAAATAAACACTATTCACTCATTTTCTACTCAAGTTAACCAACAACCTCCTCATCAAATCCTGAGTCTGCAAAAAAGCAATCACTCTACTAACTAGCAACTAAAAAAGAAGTGATTAACTCACTTCTTTTTAAACACTAAATTCTTGATTACCCGCCGATTTCGCCAAGCGGTTATTATAAGCTTTACCTAAACCAATCGGTGACATTTTTTCGACATATATTGTAGCTACTTGTATTTCATCATCATAAAAACGCAACCCTGAAAACAACTGTTCTGTTGCGCTTTCAAGCGTTTCACCCAACGACCAACTCTGATCTAAAGATAATTGCATGGCTGAAAGTGTTGGTTCTTGCGCCATGACAACATCATTTTTTTGTAACTCATTTTTTAGATCTAAAGCGTCTAAACGGTCAAACATGACAACATTTTTATCTGGTGCATAATGGCGATATTTCATACCAGGTGCTTTTGGTGTCACATTGCTAGCAACTGATTTGGTGCTTGTGGCATCAACCACTGGCATGTTTAACACAGCTTCTAATTGTTGCTGTGTGACAGCCCCAGGACGTAAAATAGTTGGCGTCGTAGCTGACATATCAATCACAGTTGATTCAACACCAATTTGAGTCGGACCATCATCAACAATACCGGCAATTTTACCTTGCATATCATGCCAAACATGTGCTGCAGTTGTTGGTGATGGCTTACCTGATGTATTCGCACTAGGTCCAACTATTGGTACCCCTGCTGCACGAATAACTGCTCGTGCCACGTCATTATCTGGTAAACGGAAAGCCACTGTTTGCAAACCACCAGTCACTAACATGGATACTTTACCTGGCTTAATTGGCAAAATAATGGTCAGTGAACCAGGCCAGAAATGCGCCATCAATAGTTGAGCCATGTCGGAAATAGTGACAAAAGGGTCTAATTGCGCTATATCAGCAACTGTCATAATTAGAGGATTATCTGACGGACGTCCCTTTGCTATGAATACTTTTTTAACAGCCTCGTCATTTGTTGCATCCGCCCCAAGACCGTATACAGTTTCAGTAGGAAAAGCAACAACTTCACCTGCCTTTAATAAATCACCCGCGCGTTGTGTTTCTTGATTTGTTAATCGCTCTGTTTTCATTATCAACTTACGCATCAATAATCTATTAGAAAACCAATGCTATACTCCTTTCACTACACGAATCATACGGTCTAATCCTGCAAAATCTTTTTTAAGCGTGATTTCAGCATCAGGCATGGCTGATTTTAAGATATCGACCACTTGCTGTCCTTGTTTATATCCTATTTCAAAATAAGCTCGACCATGATTTGTTAGATGCTTATCCAGACCAAGCGCAATTTTTTCATAAATAGCTAATCCATTGTGATCGGCAAATAAAGCCATATGTGGTTCATACGTGATAACGCTACTATCCATCTCATTTTCATCAGTTGTTGCGATATAAGGTGGATTACTAACAATAATATCAAATTCTAAATTAGCAATCGCACTGAATACATCGCTTTCAACCATATGCACATTATTTAAGCCAAAGCGCTGAGCATTCATTTCAGCAACTGACAGTGCATTTGATGAAATATCGGCAGCAAAGCCTCTGACACGTGGGTTTTCTAGCATCAAAGTCTCTATAATAGCCCCAGAACCAGTACCAATATCTAATACTGACACTGGATTACCAACGGTAGACGAAGCATCTTTTAAAATCCATTCAACTAATTGTTCTGTCTCCGGTCGCGGTATTAAGACACGATCATCAACCATAAATTCACGACCATAAAAAGGTGCATGTCCTAAAATATATTGTGGTGGTTGATTATCAATTAATTTTGCAACCCAACTCGGCCAAACTGCAGCTAATCCAGTGGGCATCGTGCGTGTTATATTAGCACGTAAGTAAGCATAATTAATATTTAATGCACCACTTAACAAAAAGTCAACATTGTCTTTAGCATCATCTTCTGGCACGCCAACACCAACTAATTCACTAATCGCCCATTTACGACCTTCAAGTAATGAAATTTTAACATTAGCAGGACTTTTGGGTACCCTAATATCATCCCAGTCGTACCATTTAGGGGCAGTTAATTTATCAAGCGTGATTTTCTTAATTGGTTCACCACGACCAACTGATTTAAATTGTTTTGGTATATCAAAATGTTTTTCAGTCATATTTAGGCTTTATTCAGTTCAGATAACTTCGCTGTTTGGTCAGCAATAACCAATGCATCAACGACTTCACCTAACTCACCATTCATAATACGATCAAGTTTATTCAAAGTTAAGCCTATCCGATGATCAGTTACACGATTTTGTGGATAATTATACGTTCTAATACGTTCAGAACGGTCACCCGTACCAACGGCTGACTTACGTTTTTCGGCATATTCAGCTTCATTTTGTTGCGCATAATAATCGTAAACACGGCTAGCCAATAATTTGCGTGCCTTATCACGGTTTTTTATTTGCGTACGCTCTTCTTGCATTTTAACCATGATACCTGTAGGTTTATGAATTAAACGTACAGCTGTCGACACTTTGTTAACATTTTGTCCGCCGGCGCCACCTGAACGGAAAAATTCTTCATCTAAATCGGACTCATTTAATTCAAAGTCAATATCTTGAAATTCGGGCATCACACCAACTGTTGCTGTTGAAGTATGCACACGTCCTTGCGTTTCCGTCGACGGTACACGTTGCACACGATGCGCACCAGACTCAAACTTCAATTTAGAGTACACATTGTCACCAGTAATCATGACAGCAACTTCTTTATAGCCACCTACTTCAGTCGTACTTTCATCGATAATGCTCAACACCCAATTTTGTCGTTCAGCGTATCGCCGATACATATCTAATAGGTCAGCGGCGAACAGTGACGATTCATCACCACCGGCTGCGCCGCGAATTTCCATAATAATGTTTTTATCATCATTGGGGTCTTTTGGTATCATCAAAATTTTTAATTGACTTTCAAGTTGTTCTTTTTCTGGTCTCAACGTATTAAGATCTTCTTTGGCCAAAGGTGCCATTTCATCGTCATCTAAAAGGTCTTCAGCATCTGCAATGTCTTGCACCACTTGCTTATAATGTGTATAAACCTCAACAGTCTCACGCATTTCCCCAGCTTCTTTAGATAACTGCGTATAATGCTGACTATCATTCATTACTTCTGGGTCAGCCAGCTGTTCATTTAGTTCATCATAGCGGTCGATAACAGTTTGTAAGGATTGAAATATTGGATCCATTTTTTACTCTCCAGTGTATGTTTTAAACTTAATGCGCTTAAGCTTAAAACATATGATTATTTTATGTACGAGACTAACAGTCTCTTAGGTATATTTATTTAACAGGAAACATATCAGCTATTTTAGCTAAATCTGGATTGAACCAATGCCGACGACAGGTTGGAATATAGGCTTCATCGCCACCAATAAACACTTGCGCCCCTTCACGCTGCGGTTTACCATCAACAATGCGTAGCTGTGTGGTTGCCTTTTTACCACAAAAGGAACAAATTGTTTTCATTTCTTCTAATTTATCAGCTAGCTCAATCAATCGTTTAGAGCCTTCAAACAGATGGTTGAAGGCATCTTGTTTTAAACCAAAAGTCATAACTGGAATGTGTAAATTGTCAACAACATGAGCCAATTGATCAACCTGTTCAGCAGCAAGAAATTGTGCCTCGTCAATTAAGACAACGGCTAAATTATCATCTTTCATGCTTTTGATCAGCTGATATAAATCGGCCTCAGGTTTAACCGCAACCGCCTGCCGTGACAGTCCCATACGACTAGCAACAATCCCCACCCCAGCACGCGTATCAACAATTGGCGTCATCAATAATACTTTGCGCCCTTGCGATTCATAATTATGTGCAACTTTTAAAATCTCAATCGATTTTCCTGAACTCATTGCGCCGTATTCAAAGAATAATTGTGCCATATTTTTAGTGTGTCAACAATCATTTATAAAAACTAGAAACATGCAGATTTTAAGCTATGATACTTGATCAAAACGGCAATATTCTAACTACAAATAACCGAAAACGCAATATCTCCCTTTTTATCAATTTAGATTTATCCTCAGCACTCATGCACCGAGCTTTTATTTTCGTACCACATCAATTGTGTCTGATGTTAACTTAGACGCTACTATCATTTATTATAGCAATTTTTAAGGCAACAAAAAAGCGAATCCTGCTTTTTTGTATTCCAAAATAACGCCATATATATCCTGCCTTTATTTTATTGACTCAAAATTCTTGACAAATCATCAAACCGTTTTAAGTTTGTACCCATTGGTCGAGTTAATTTTTAACCAAAAACACCAACCCTACCCTAGTTCATGGTAAAATGATAGACATGAAAGTGGGGATATTATGACACTTAAAAGTTCACTGGCACGCGCCACAGCCAAAAGTTCTTATTGGGTTTTGCGACACATTTTGCATCGCGGTGGGACAAGTTTACCTGGTAAACTAGCTGTGGCTATTGACCCAGATATTTTAAAAACAATACAACAAGACTTTGACTTAATTATCGTCACTGGCACAAATGGTAAGACGTTAACGACAGCATTAATTACACGTGTTTTACAAGCTGGTGGTTATGAGGTAATTACTAATCCTTCTGGATCCAATATGATCCAAGGTATTACCGGTACTTTAGTAACTACCAAAGTCAAATCATCACCTAATGGCAAAAAGCCACTTGCTGTGCTTGAAGTTGATGAAGCCAATGTCGAAAAAATTACAAATGCTATCCACCCAAAAATGTTTGTCTTAACAAATATTTTTCGGGATCAACTTGATCGCTATGGTGAAATCTACACGACTTATGATAAAATCATTGCTGGTATTAAAAACGCACCTGATGCGCTCGTTTTAGCTAATGGTGACTCGCCGATTTTTACACGTGGTGACTTTACCAATACCCGTCGCTACTTTGGCTTTAATCATATCAACCCGACAGACTTTAAGCCTGCAGTTGCCCCTATTAATACCGACGGTATTCTATCACCGACGGATCATTCTGTTCTACACTATGATTTTATTACCTACGCTAACCTGGGTAAATATTTTAGTACTACAGACCAGTTTGCACGTCCAGAACTGAAATACCAAGTGACAAGTGTTGATCAATTAACGCCGAAATATTCACAATTCAGCATTGATAATACCCCTTTACGGATTGAAATTGGTGGATTGTATAATATATATAACGCTTTAACGGCTTTTTCTGTGGGACGGGAGTTTGGTGTTACGCCCGCACAAATCAAAAAAGCATTTGAATCTAACGCTCAGATATTTGGCCGTCAAGAAGCTATCAACGTTGATGGCAAAGATGTCACCATTGTGTTAATCAAAAATCCTGTTGGGGCAAATTCAGTCATCGATATGATGCTAACCGAAACAGATGAATTTTCACTATTAGCACTGTTAAATGCCAACTATGCTGACGGTATTGATACCAGTTGGATATGGGATGCTGAATTTGAAAAGCTGCACCATACTAACATTAAAGCCGTTGCTACTGGTGGTGAACGCTACCAAGATCTACGCGTACGTTTGAAGATGGCTGGTTTTGCTGAACAAGCCGTTTATGAAGATTTAACTAAAATTGTTGCTGCAATTAAAGCGCTCCCAACAAAAAAAGTTTACATCGCTGCAACTTACACAGCTATGCTCCAATTGCGTGAGCAATTAAAAGCTGCTGGTTATATCAAGGGAGGTTTCTGATGGCTAATTATGATATTTCTGTCGCTCACTTGTATGGTAATTTGATGAACACTTATGGCGACTACGGTAACATCATCGCCCTGACCTACTATGCTAAACAAATTGGGGTTACAGTCGATTACCACTTAGTCTCCCTTAATGATCATTTTGACCCTGAGACATATAATTTTGTTTTATTTGGTGGCGGACAAGATTACGAAGAAACAATTGTCGCTCATGATTTAAAAACAAAAGCTGAACAAATCAAGACATACATTGAAAACGATGGCCCACTATTGGCAGTATGTGGTGGTTTCCAGCTGTTAGGGCATTACATGATTATGGCAGATGGCACCAAAGTTGATGGTATCGGGGTCATGGATCACTATACAACTAACATGCACGATGACAAAATCACTATTTTAAATGGTAAACGACTCACAGGTAATATTGTTATTAAAAACAATGATACTGGAGAAACCTATCATGGCTTTGAAAATCATCAAGGTCGCACTTTCTTAGGTAAAAGTGAACGTGCGTTAGGCACTGTCATTTCCGGTAATGGTAACAACGGCTTAGATAAAACTGAAGGTGTCATTTATCGAAATGTCTATGGTTCGTACTTTCATGGCCCAATCTTTACCAGAAATGGTAATCTAGCCAAACGAGTTCTAGCTACCGCTTTATCAAAAAAATACCCTAATGTTAATTGGTCTGAAAAATTAAGTCAAATTGATACAGAAACATTTTAACAATGATAATAATTAAAAACCAGCAGATGTCTTTTGGAAAACATCTGCTGGTTTTTGAATTGATTTCACATTAAACACTTGACATCAACATGACTGTTACTCTTTATCCTGTGTTAATTTTTCATTTCGTTTACTGGCTTTAACTTTATTAACCTCGCGATGGTACCAACGCATAATCATCACTAACCCAATTGTAGAGATTAGCATTGCAATGACCACCCAAACAAAAAATAAAATTAATTTCATATCTTGTGACATTATCATAGTTCACACAGATGTTTTCACAAAATCTATGTGTGATTCCTTTCAAATTAATTCATTTATATACACAACCCAAAGGGTTGTTCAACCGACACAGCAAAGTTCACTCTGACAAATGGTAATAGTATGTTGAAACTGATATATCTTCTCTTGCAGCAAAAGCTGCACGTAAACGTAATGAATTTTGGTTGTGCAAAATATTTTGCCAAGGTTTCTTAGGAACAAATTGTGGCACTAAGACAGTCACTGAATGATTCCGCTTTTGTGATTGTTTGACGACAGCGTCAACGAAACTCAATGCTGGTTTCACAATTGAACGATAAGATGAATGAATATCAACATAGCGAACATCCGGAAAATCATTCTTAAATTGTGTTGCCGTTTTCAATTCTTTTTTGGGATTAACATCAAAGCTAACGTGCATGGCGACAACATAATCACCAATGGATTGTGCGTAATCAATCGCTTCCGTAGTCACTTTTGTAATATTAGAAACTAACACAATAACCGTTGCCCCATCATAGTGGTGGCGCACAGCATTATCATTATTAGCATAAGAGAGTTTCAACTGACGTGCAATGCTAATGTAATGATGCCTGATTCTCAAGAATACATATAAAACTGTTGGCATAATCAATAGGTACGGCCAGACATGTTCAATACGTGTGGCAAATAGCGTGATAACCAACACAGCTGAAATAAATGCCCCAACAAAATTAATAAAGGCTTTAAACAGCCAGTTTTGGGGCTTTTTACGCCACCAATGAATAATCATTCCCGATTGAGACAAAGTAAATGGCACAAACACACCAACGGCATATAGTGGAATTAAAGCATCCGTTGACCCATGGAAAATAACTATTAAAATAGCAGCACCCAGCGCCAAAGATAAAATACCGTTCGAATAGCCGAGACGATCACCACGATCCATGTACAAATGTGGTAAATATTTATCACGGGCTAAATTCAAAGCCAACATGGGAAATGCTGAAAAGCCAGTATTAGCAGCAACGGCCAAAATCAATGCTGTTGCCAATTGGACAATATAAAAGCCAACACCATAGCCACCAAATGTTTTCGCAGCAATTTGCGATAACACAGTTGAATGTACATTTGGTTTAATACCATACCAATAACTCAAAAATGTAATACCACCAAAAAACACTGCTAATATTAAAGCCATTGCTGCAAGCGTTGCCGCTGCATGCTTCTCTTTTGGTGCTTTGAAGTTTGGTACAGCATTTGAAATCGCTTCGACACCTGTCAGGGATGATGAACCACTAGAGAATGCCCGCATGAATAAGACAAACGATAAACCAGAAAAGCTTGTGCCAATTCTAGTCGTTGCTTGATAAGGTAATTGGCCCGTCACTGCTTGAAATAATCCCCATAAAATCATCACGATCAATACGCAGATGAAAAAATAAACAGGAAACATCAAAAAATTAGCACTTTCACGTAAGCCACGCAAATTCATCCCTGTTAACAGAATAACAACCACAATAGATAGTGGCACCGTAAATGGTAAAATCGCAGGAAATGCTGCTGTGACAGCATCTGCAGCTGCTGAAGCTGAAACAGCCACCGTTAACATATAATCAACTAATAATGATCCACCAGCAACTAACCCCGCTTTTGGCCCCCAATTTTCACTTGCAACAGCATACGCCCCGCCACCAGAAGGATAAGCGTGGATAATTTGCCGATAACTCATTACAATAGCCGCCAGTAATACTAACACCAATAAAGCAATGGGAATTTGTAGCCATAATGCTGCCGCTCCTGCTATAAACAAAGCAGTTGTGATAGATTCAGTACCATAAGCCACTGATGACAAAGCATCTGACGATAATAATGCCAATGCTTTAGTTTTAGACAAAGATTGACCACCCTCATCAAGTGTTTTTAGTGGCTTTCCAATTAAGATGCGTTTGATATTTTCAAACATATCATTTCTCTCAATACAATTATTTATTACTCAACATATTGTACGCTACTTTATCATAATAAAAAAGACGTCTATATGACGACTCTGTAACAATACGAACCATTATGAATAACATGACATATTTAAATCTTAGCCACAAAAGCATTAAATAGTTTCTGGGTTTCTGGGTGCGCCATCAGCAACATTTCAGGATGCCATTGTACGGCATAAAGGTGACGTAATTCATCCGAAAAAGCTTCAATCACGCCATCTGTACTTGTGGCATCTAACGTTAACCCTTCTGCTAAATCCTTGACAGCTTGATGATGAAATGAGTTAACCAAAGCCGTTTCATCCACTACACCATCTAACCAACTATGCCCTTGCCACACTAAGTGATGCGTTGGCATGTACCATTTCGTTGGATATTGATTATGTTTTACTGTCATACCCGCATACTGGCTTGGTAAATCCTGATACAATGTACCACCCAATGCGACATTAATTACCTGCAAACCACGGCAAATACCAAAAATGGGCTTTTCTTGACGAATAGCTTCTCTAACTAACGCCAACTCAAAATCATCTCGTCCATGATCAATCTCAGCTAATTTCAAATGTGGCTCTTCACCAAAATACTCAGGTGAAACATCTTGTCCACCAGCAAGCAATAAGGCATCAACTGTGTTGATATAATCTTCTGCTAACTTAGTGTCACCAATGGGCAATATGATGGGTAATGCACCAGCATTTGCTACACCGTCAATGTAATTTTTCTGCATATAATCAACGTAGTTTGTGCCGAACCGTGGGTTAGCATGCAATACATTATTAGATGGAATACCAATTTTTTTAACCATTTTTATATCCTTATTTTAAACTAATTAATCCTAGTCGTAACTAAAATAATTATATGTCATCATTATTTGGCATATTTATAATTTTGATAACCAACCAATGGGTAATGAAGATTTTTAACCGTTTTGCTTTGCAAATGGACGTTTGATGCTTGGTACAATGGTGTCACACCATTTTCTTCATTATTAATTCTAGCTGCTTCTCGTTGTAACTTGTATCGTGCGTCATTTGCCTCATTATGGCGGTTAATTTGTTCGTAAACTTTATCATACGCCTTATTTTCCCAATTTGTAAAGTTGATGGCTCCCTTCGAATAAGGAATATCTAAGAAGTCAATAGGATCATCATAATCCGTTGACCAAGATAACGTACCTGCCTGAAAATTGTGATTATTGAAAGCAGCAATTTCAGCATTTAAAGGTAAACGATGTAAATTAATGACCACATTTGGTAATGTGGATTCAATGCTCTGCTTCAAAAAGGTACCTACTGCCTTATAAGAATCAGTATCAGCTGTATTCAATGTGATTTCAATTTTTTGCTGACCTAATTCTGCTTGCGCTTTTTTGAAATATACCCGTGCCTCAGATTGATTATACGGTAACGATAGCCCATCATTCAAATCTTTACCAGCAATTTCAACTTCACCACTTGGCACAATTGACTTAGCGGCTGTCGAGCCATCCCCTAATGCTTCTTTAGCTAATTCCTGACGATTAATCGACAAACTAATCGCCTTTTTTAGGTTTGTATTACTTGCTATTTTATCCTTGGCATTCCATACAATAAACGCAACACGACCTGCAGCTGTTTGCTTAATTTCGTCAGCATTTGTCTTTTTAATATCAGATAATACACTACCTGAAATTGCTGCTTCATCAACATTTTTCGTTTGGAATTGTTTAGCAGCTAGTGTTGCATCACTAATTTGTGTGGCTTTAATTGTATTATAATGTACATTTTTGGCATCACGGTAATGCTTATTTTTAGCAAATTCCCAAGTTGTTGATGACTGGTTCCATTTTTTGATCGTGTAGGCACCATTTGATACAGTAGTAGCTGCAGTTTGTCCGTACTTTTTGCCATATTCCTTCACTTTGTCAGGATTAATGGGATATAGTTGATTAGCTAAAATAAAATTAAAGTAAGGTACTGGATGTGATAACTTGATCTTAACTGTCTGTTTATCCACAGCTTCAATACCTAATTTATCCAGACTTCCCTTGTGATTATATACCTCGTCATAGCCTGCAATATCCTTAAAATGATTTGCACGTGTTGATTTTGTTTTTGGATCAACTTGTCGCTTAACAGATGCTACGAAGTCCTGTGCTGTTAAATCACTACCATCTGACCATTTTTGACCGTTCTTTAAATGAATTGTATAAGTTGTGTCATTTTGTGTTGGTTTAACGATTTCTTTAGCAGCACCAGCAATAATTTTACCGTTTTCATCAGTTGTGTAAAGGCCTTCTAACGTTTGAACTTCAGCCCAATTAGCCCCTATATCGTCAGCATAATTAGGATCTAATGTTGAAATATTATTCTGCGTTGCGATCCGCAAAATTGCCTTATCAGGTGACTGCCTATTTTGCACAGCCATCACAATTCCACCAATGACTAACACCGCCACTACAGCACCAATAATTGTCTTTTTACCCATCTTCGTCTCTCCATGCTTGCACTGTTAATTGCTTAATACTTTATAATACCATATTACAAACGTGACTGCCGTTTTTAGCGCTTGTAGTCAATCTAGTAAATTATCTCAAACTTTTAAACCGTTGCTAACCCCTCTTGCAATGCTGTAATTAAATCATCAACATTTTCAATACCAATTGACAAGCGAATCAAATCTGGTGTGATACCAGCCAACGCCAATTGTTCGTCACTTAACTGGGCGTGCGTTGTTGATTTTGGATGAATAATCAAGGATTTAGCATCACCAACATTGGCGAGCAACGAGAAAATATCTAAATGATTAATCAATGTTTTGGCACCCTCTTCGCCTTGTTTCAATCCAAAGGTGAAAATAGAACCCACACCTTTTTCAAAATACTTATCAGCCAGCGGCTTGTAGGGTGACGTTGGTAGCTCAGGGTAGCTCACCCAGGCTACTTTGTCATGCTGATTTAAAAAGGCGACAATTTTTCGTGTATTTTCAACATGACTTTCAACACGCAAAGATAGTGTTTCTAGACCTTGAATTAAGTAAAAGGCTGACTGAGGTGATAACGTAGCACCTGTATCACGTAAATATTCTGCTCGAATTTTTGTAACAAATGCGCCTGCACCTAAATCTGCCCATACTAACCCATTGTAAGATGGCGTTGGCTGTGTGAAATCAGGATAGCGACCAGAAGCAGCATAGTCAAAATCACCCTTTTCAACAACCACCCCGCCTAAGGTAGTACCATGACCACCAATAAATTTGGTTGCAGAGTGGACGACAACATCAATCCCATAATCAAGTGGTCGTGTTAAAAATGGTGTTGCAAAAGTCGAATCAACAATTGAAATAATACCGTGTTTCTTAGCTATAGCTGCCACAGCTTCAAAATCTATAATATTAAGTTTAGGGTTCCCTAAACTTTCAAAGAAAATAACTTTGGTATTATCTTGAATAGCGTCTTCAAAGTTTTGAGGCTCATCAGGATCAACAAATGTTGTTTCAATACCTAGTTTTTTCAAGGTTTCTGAAAATAGTTCAACTGTACCACCATATAAAGTTGATGCTGCAACAATATGATCCCCACTACCGGCAATATTTAAAATTGCAGCTGTTACTGCAGCAGCTCCAGAAGCTAACGAGATGGCTGCTGCACCATTTTCTAGTGATGCCACACGCGTTTCAAAAATTGCATTGGTTGGATTGGTCAACCGGCCATAAATATTTCCAGCATCTGTCAGTGCAAAACGGCCAGCGGCCTCTTTAGTATCTTTAAAAACATACGATGCTGTTTGGTAAATTGGTACTGCTCGGGCGCCCGTTGCAGAATCGGGATTTTCTTGCCCTGCATGAAGTTGGCGTGTTTCGAATGCATATTGCTTATCTAATTTTGTCATGTTTTATCCATTTCCTATTCTCAAATTGGTGACTTCAAAGTATCGGGTGACAAGTAGACATTCGACAATAAACCAATCCTGTTCCGAGCAATGTACTGAGCGCTCGCGTAATTTCAAAAAATCGTCGTGGTGTTATTTTCTGCATATTGCATTTGCTCCTTTTTAAAATTATGTACGACGGTCTCCCGTCATTTGTTAACCCCAGATCTCATCTAGGATTTCTTTTACTAACCTTATTTTTTCCCATTGCTGTTGTTCTGTTAATACATTTCCTTCTTCAGTCGATGCAAAGCCACATTGTGTTGATAGCCAGAGACGATCTAATGGTAAGTATTGTGTCGCTTCATGGATACGATCAATAATAGTTTGCTTATCTTCTAATTCACCATTTTTGGTTGTGATTAATCCCAATACGACACGCTTGTTACCTGATACTTTCGCTAACGGTTCAAAACTACCTGCGCGTTCTGAATCATATTCCAAGAAATAATTTGATACATTCTCGTGACCAAATAGTTCATCGGCCACTTTATCATAACCACCAGTTGCAGCCCAATCAGAATGATAATTACCACGGCAAATATGTGTATTAATCGTTAAATCTGTTGGTAAATTTTCAATAGCGCCATTATTCAACTCCAAATATACTTGTTTCATTTCATCAATATCAAATCCAGCACCGGCCATTGTTGTCCAAAATTGTGAATCAACAAGCATACCCCAAGTACAGTCATCTAATTGTACTGTACGAGCACCAGCTTCATATAAAGCTAGAATTTCTTCATGATAAACACGTTTGATATCTTCATAAAGTGCCTCATTCGATTCATAAAACTTTGAGATTGTTTCAGCATTCACGCCACGCACTAACTCAGCGTAGAATTGTGAAGGCGCGGGAATTGTAATTTTAGCTTCTACTCCAGCTTCATCAGCAATAGTTTTCAAAAACTTGAAGTGTTGAATAAACGGATGTGTTTCAGCATTGAAACTTAATTTCCCTGACAAACGCGCTGAATCATCTCGTGTTTCTTCATGAGCAAAGAAATAGCCTTCCCCATAATTAAAATGCTCGATGCCTCCAAAACCCCAGAAATTATCCAAATGCCAATATGACCGACGGAACTCACCGTCAGTAACAACGTCCAAACCTGCAGCCGCTTGCTTTTTAACTAAATCAATAATTGCAATATCTTCAACAGCGGTCAATTCCTGCTGTGTTAAACCTCCGGCCGCAAATCTTTCTCGTGCTTGCTTTAATTCAACTGGCCTCAAAAATGAGCCAACATGTTGAAAACCAATTTTTTGTAATGTATTTGTCGTCATAATTACTGTCCTTAAATTTATTATTATTTTGTGTTGTAAGCAATATAATTTAAAATTGGATCAATTGCCAACTTGAGCACTACTACCATGTAAAAACACAGCAGTCATCACCTTATTCATATGTAAGTAATATACTTGACGGTATTGAATGCGCATTATTGCCTCCTTTTTATTTACTGATACCACTATTTAGAAACAATAAAAAACCGCAGTCTAAATTTAGACTGCGGGACGACATCTCGTGTTACCACCCGGGGTTCATGCACTACTTGAGTAGATACACCTCATTATCAATCATCAAATTGCTATACTAACACAATATTGAGAATTGATGTCGCTGTAACGGGCGCTCCCGGTTATTGCTTGTATCTTGATAATTAACTCACAACAACGATAACTCCAAGACCATTTTCTTGATGTCGCGTTGCTCATTTTCACCAACCATAAGCTCTCTGTTTAACGCTATATCAATACTTATCTCTTCTTAGTTATAAACATCATATTATAAACTCATCAAATTGTCAATTAACTATCATTTTTAGACAATTTTACGTTCAAATGCATCACTAGAAATGCCTTGTGCCAAAATAATTTTTGCCCATTCTTTAGCTGAATGTAAACTATGATCCTTGAAATTACCGCAACTCTCAATTTCAGCTGCTGGTATTTCTGTCACTTCATCGCTAACAATTTTCTCAAGAACTTTCTTGAATACTTTTGCTAATGTTTCAGAATCATAATTAATCCATGAAATAACGTGAAAACCTGTACGGCAACCAAATGGTGACATGTCAATAATACCGTCAATTTCATCGCGAACAAGCCCTGCAAATAAATGCTCTAATGTATGTAGACCACCCGTCTCAATAGATGTTTCATTAGGTTGTGTTAAACGCAAATCGTAGTTAGTGATGCTACCACCATTTGGACCTTCTTGTGTTTCAATTACTCGCACGTAAGGTGCCTTTACTTTTGTATGGTCCAATGTAAAACTTTCAACAACTGTTTCTGACATAATTATTCTCCTTTAAGATAAGATATTGGTTTGATGACTTCTGTCTTCGTACCATGATACTTTTTGTCAATATACTGCTGGGATGCTTTTGCGCGGTACAGCGTCACCAGTTTTTTATATGTTTTGTTATTTTTATTCTTAGCCGCGGTTACTATTATATTAACATTAGAACTGGTGTGATTGTTAATATGTTCATAATAAATTGCATCTTTTAAAACATTTAAACCTGCCGCTTGGGAAACAGAATTTGAAATCAACACTGCATCAACACCATTATCATGTAATAAACGGCCACCAGTTGTGTCATCAATTTCTTTAAATTTAAAATGATGTGAATTTGACTTTATTTTTTCTAATCCATCTAGAGCACCAACATCTTTATCTAGCGCAATTAATCCTGCATCTTCTAATAATTTCAATCCACGCGCCTCGTCTGCTAAGTCTCTGGCAATAGCAATAGTGGCACCATCAGGAATATCTCTAACACTTCTATATTTAGTCGAATAAATACCCAGTGGTTCCAAATATGTCGTGCCCAAAGCCGCTAGTTTACCATCTTTTGAATCTTTGTTAAATGCTTGAAAATAGCTATAAGATTGAAAAGCATTAACATCAACTTGACCTTCTGCAGTTGCTTTATTTAGAGTTAACCCATCAGTAAATTCTTTAACTTGAATATTTAAATTTAATTTCTTAGCTTCATCACTTTTTGCCAGATGACGCCAAATATCCGCATCACTCGTTACCGATCCTAATGTAATAACATTTGATTTTTGACTATAACCCTTAACAGTATAACCAACGATACCAATAATTATTACAATGATAGCAATAACACTGACCCATATTTTTTTTGACATAAATTAATCCCTATACAAACTGTTCATCTGCAATACGTTTGATCAACGCCAACTTTTTCCATTGGTCTGGAATTGTCAAAATATTGCCTTCTTCAGTAGAAGAAAAGCCACACTGTGTCGAAAGTGCTAATTGACTTTTAGGCACAAACTTTGCTGCTTCGTTAATACGTGCCACCACATCATCAACTTTTGCCAAGTCAGCCGATTTAGAGGTTAATAAGCCCAGTACAATTGCCACATTATTTCGACCGTTATAGATATCTTTTAACGGTTCAAAGCCACCCGAACGGTCATTATCATACTCTAAAAAGAACGCATCATAATTCAATTGACCTAAATACTTAGCCACTGCTTCATATCCACCTTCAAACAAATAAGTTGATTTAAAATTTCCACGACAAACATGAGTCGATAATTTTAAGTCAGATGGTAATCCAGCTAAGGCTTTGTTAATAACATATACATCATCTTGAGCTGTTTTTTCAAATTGTGCACGTGCTGCCGCATTATCTGCATTAGCGTTAAGTTGTGCAATCAAATAGCCCCAAGTTGTGTCATCAAGCTGTATGTAACGCGCACCAAGATCATAAAAATGTTGTAACGTATCATGATAAGCTAATGCTAAATCGTCCAAAAAGTCTTCCCATGTCGCATAGTATTCAGACCACAAGTCAGACCGATGGTCACGATTAATAATTAAGCTAGGTGATGGTATCGTTTGCTTAGGTTCCACACCTTCTGGCACAATCGATTGCAAGTACTGGAAGTCTTTAAAAAACGGATGTTCTAAATTTGCATGTACTTTACCATTTAATCGAATATTAGTTGAACGTGTTTTTTCGCCATGAAATTTGTACGAGTCTTCTTGATCATAAAACTCAAACCCACCAAGTTGACCCAAGAAATCTAAGTGCCACCATGAACGATTAAATTCGCCGTCTGTTACAGCTTGCAATCCCACTGCCACTTGTTTATCAACCAGCTTTTTAATTTCAGTGTGTTGAACTGCTAATAGCTCCTCATGGGTAATTTTACCCTCATCATAGGCTGCACGTGCCTGTTTCAAATTTTCAGGTCGTAAATATGAACCCACTTGATCAAAACAATAGTTTAACTTACCTGCAATTGTCATTTAATAAACTCCTCTTTTTTTAAATTAATGTTAAAGCATGCTCTAAATCAGCAATCAAATCAGCAACATCTTCTAATCCAACCGAAAACCTTAACAATCCTGGCGTAATACCTGTATTAGCTAATTCTTCTGGATTTAATTCAGCGTGACTCATTTTTGGTGGATAACTAATAATTGATTCTACCGCACCGAGACTCACTGAAAATGCTGGAATAGTTAATGCTGATACGACTTTTCTTGCGTTATCTTCAGAACCGACATCGAAACTCAACACTGCGCCACCACTTTTAGCTTGTATCGCATGAATATTGTGACCTGGATGTCTTGCCAACCCAGGATATAAGACTCGTGTCACTTTATCATGTTGCAATAGATAATCCGCTATTTTTTGTGCTGACTGACTAGAATGCGTCATACGTACACCCAATGTTTTGATGCCACGGAGCAATAACCATGTATCTAACACACCAAGCGTTGCACCAACGGCATTTTGAATAAAATAAATTTTATCTGCCAAAGTCTGATTATTCGTCACAACTGCGCCCGCTAAAATATCTGAATGTCCCGCCAAAAACTTGGTGGCTGAATGAACGACAACATCAACACCCAAATCTAACGGTTTTTGTAAAAATGGTGATAAAAATGTATTATCAGCAATAGTTATCAACTGATGACGTTTTGCGATGGCAACAACACCCTTGATATCGGTAATGCTCAATACTGGATTTGATGGTGTTTCAATATATAGCGCTTTTGTATTCGGTTGAATGGCATGTTCAACCGCTTCTAAATCACTAAAATCAACAAAATCATGGGTGATACCCCAACGTGGTAAAATATCTTCTACAACACGGAAAGTACCACCATAGACTTTCTTGCTGACTACAATGTGATCTCCAACCGATAAAGTGAACAAAACACCACTAATAGCCGCCATACCGGTACTGTACAAATACCCATATTGTCCATGTTCGAGCTTGGCAATCGCTTGTTCACCCGCTTCACGCGTTGGATTTCCTGATCTTGCATAGTCGAACTGACCAAACTCATCCCACGATTTTTGATTAAATGTTGAGCTCAACTGAATAGGCGTATTAATGGCACCAGATAAAGGATCATGTACCGTTGTTGCTTGAATAAGATCTGTCCAATCGCTCATAATTTAGCACCCCCAATAGCTTGTTTAAGATCATCTAATATGTCATCTTTATCTTCAAGGCCAACACTGATACGTACCAATTGATCAGTTATACCCAGTGCTTCACGCTGGTCAAGTGCCATATCATGATGCGTTTGTACGGCTGGGATTGTAATCAAAGTTTCTGGGCCACCCAGGCTCTCAGCAAACGAAGCAATTTTAAGGCCTTTTAGGAAAGCATCAACATCATAATCTTTATCTAAGTAAAAGCTTATCATACCACCAATACCGGCATACAAGACCTTTTCAACACCTGTAACATCTCGCAACTTATCAGCGATATAATGACCATTTTCATTATGGCACGCCATACGCAAGTGCAAAGTTTTTAAACTGCGAATGAGTAACCATGAACTAAATGGATCCAATACTTGACCACGTGTGACTAATTTTGTTTCCAATAAACTTGATAATTCATCACTACCAGCAATTACCGCACCAGCCAAAATATCATTATGACCACCTAAATATTTTGTCGCAGAATGTACAACGATATCTGCACCCAATAAGAGTGGCTGTTGAAATATTGGTGTCAAAAATGTATTATCAACGGCAATTATAATTTCAGGATACTGTGCTTTGACTTTCTGACTTAATTGTTTGATATCAATTATTTTCATGGTAGGATTTGATGGTGTTTCTAGCCATATCAGTTTAGTTTCTGGTTTAATTTGTTTTAAAATATCATCTTGACCATTCCAAACATCATATTGCACAGCACTTGTGACCACGATATCATCAAAATAGCGATATGTACCACCATACAGGTCGTTACTAGTGATGAAATGATCGCCAGTTTTTATCAGAGCAGAGAAAACTAAATCAATCGCTGCCATACCTGAACTTGTGGCAAACCCTTGAACGCCTTGCTCTAAAACAGCTAATTGTTCTTCTAATAACTGTCTTGTTGGCGTGTTTAACCGTGCATAATCAAACCCTGAAGACTGACCTAACCCCGGGTGGCGATATGCTGTAGAAAAATATAGTGGATTTGAGATCGCACCGGTTTTAACATCATCGGTTGCATTACCCCCTTGGGCTAAAATTGTATTAATATTTTTTATCATGATATTTTCTTTCAAATTATTTACTTAATTCAATGCGGGTATGAGATTAATTACTGATGAATTTTTCGTGCTGGCTAGTAACATTTTGCCCCAATTCACAAAAAATTTATCCGCATCAGCCGCCCAATTATTTCTCGGCTGACCATCGATCAAGTAATTCTCTGGTTCTCTTGTCACGATACCTTTTGCTAAATCACGTTGATACTCTTCCGCTAATGTTTCAGTATCATATTCCAAATGACCGGTCACATAGGTTGAGTGCAGCAGTTCATCTCGCAAGACAAATGCACCTAACTTGTTATCCCCTGCCACTTTTAAGCGACGTGGTAACCCTTGATTTGGAATAGTAAAGTAGCGCGAATGTGGCATCGTGATATGATTTAAGCCAGTTGTTAAAGTACTACGCCTATTCAAAATATCATTTGTACGGTACACACCTGAAATTTTGGAAGTGATATGGCGTACTGGAAAATTTCTTTCCGCATAACCCGCACCGTACACTGCCCAACAAGCAAATAGGCTCTCTTTAACATGAGTTTTTCGCCAAGCCAGTAATCGTTTAAATTCTTGCCAATAATCAATTTTTTCAAATTTGGTTCGATCAACCGGTGCCCCAGTGACAATTAAGCCATCAAAATGTCTATCCCAAATATCTGCCAACGTCACGTAATTTTGAACAATTTGCTCAGTTTCATGTTTAATCTGATGTGTAGCTGGCACAGCAAAGGTAAGACGTACATTAACAGATAATTTCATTAATAAGCCTATAAACTGCTTTTCAGTTTGTAACCTATTTGGCATTAAATTAACTATTAAAATATTTAATGTTGGTTGCAATAATTGATATTCTCCAAACATAAAGGCATCACGTTTTAATAGACCATTTTGTAATATAACACTCATAGTTTCCACCCTTTCTTCATAAAATAAACTCACACACACCACTTTTTAAACAAAAAAATCCCGCAGTCTACCTAAAGACTGCGGGACGCTAAGTAACGTGTTACCACCCGGTGTTCGTGTAGGGCTAATGTCCTACACCTCAAAACGTACGCCTCATAGTAATCGTCGAGAAGATCTGTAACTACTACTAGGTTATACGTTGTGCGTTAACGAGCACCACCGAATTCAACTTACCGCGCGATACATATGAGTACCCGCTTGCTCGTATCCTTGAAAACTCCAAGACCATTTTCCATCATGCCATCTTACCCGCTCACACCAAACACAGGCTCTCTTGTTAAGACTTTATCATGTACTTATCTTTTCAATGTTTATGTTGTAATTACTATAACTATTATTTCCATCAATGTCAACATTATTTTCAAATTTTATTTTTACTATTCTCATAATATCCTTTAATAATCGTAAAAATTACTTACTCCTTGTAATTAATCAAAACAAAATTCAAACTGGATTTTATAATATATGCTATAATTCAATCATTAATTTGAATGAGGTAAACCCATGTATCAATCAAAACAAAATACTGATGCTAGTATCGAAAAAGTTATTCAATCGGCTGGCCGACATGTTCTCTTCTTGTCAGCCGATTGGTGCGGTGACTGCCGTGCGATTAAACCTTTTGTCCAAAATATCAAAGACACCATCACTCAAACAGCTGGTTGGGTAGACGCTGATCGTGATGCAAACATTGACATAGCAACTAAATACAATATGCGTGGTATCCCATCATTTGTTTTGTTCCAAGATGGTCAAGAAGTATCGAGAATTGGTCACGGTGAACGTATATCACCACAACAAATACTTGACTGGTATCAAAATACTTTGTAAAAATTAAAATGGCAACCAAATATGGTTGTCATTTTTTGATTCTATTGCACTGGTTTTATAATATTACTGGCATTAAATATATTCAACTGGATTATTTAACTAACAGTGCTTAGCGTTTAACCAAATTATAGTATACAATAATAAAAGCAAGATAATTGGGAGGAATTATATGAATTTATTATCTTCATTGAAGCAAAAAGTGTTATATCGTTATTTTGTCTTAATAGTTATTGTTTTACTTATTTTTTGTTTAAAACAATTCATGCCGCTTTTACTGTTAACGATTATTTTCTCATACTTAGCTCTACAAGCAGCCAAACATCTTGAGCGCCTACTAAAGTTATCGCGTTCATTATCGATTGCACTCGTTTATATGCTATTTATCGTAGTCGTTATTTTAGCTGCTAAACATGGGGCAACGACTGTCATTAATCAAATAGACAGTATGATTAAATTAGTCACACATTTGGATTGGCAATCCACAGGCTTATTACAAGACGTCTATAAAAATATCCAACCATACACTGACTCACTTAATACACATCAATTAATCTCGCAAGGCTTTTCTCAACTCAATCAAGTTGGGCATGTTCTATATGAACTGATTTTAGCATTATTATTTAGTTTTATATTTAGCATGACCTATCCTCAATTAAGGATATGGGCTAAAAACTTTTTAAATAGTCCTTTTAAAAAGTTTTTTGGTGAATTTTACATCATCATACACCGTTTTATCTTAATATTAGGTCAATTATTCCAAGTACAATTACTGATTTGTGTGATCAATACACTAATCATGGTTGTTGTACTGACTTTTCTCCAATTTCCGTATTTACTCGGTTTCACCATTTTAATTTTTATTTTAGGATTAATTCCTGTTTTCGGAGTAATAATCTCACTGATACCATTAACCATCACGGCATTTATGATTGGTAATTGGCATACTGTTATTACCATTTTAGTCACAGTCCTCTTAGTTCACTTGTTCGAATCATATTTTTTACATCCACACTTTATGTCCAACAAAACACATATGCCAATTCTAGTCATTTTATTAAACTTAATCATCATGGAGAAATTATTTGGCGTATGGGGCTTAATTGTTGGTCTACCTATTTTAACGTTTTTACTAGATTTCTTTCACATTCAAAAATTCAACCGAAAATAATACAATAACAATAGTTAAATTTGCTATAACATAAAAAGCCAAGCACTCATTTTGAGATTCTTGGCTTTTTATCGTTTATTATTACTTTTCAGTTTTATCA
Organism: Leuconostoc carnosum; assembly: GCF_007954525.1. Lineage (NCBI taxonomy): Bacteria > Bacillati > Bacillota > Bacilli > Lactobacillales > Lactobacillaceae > Leuconostoc > Leuconostoc carnosum. The sequence goes on from NZ_CP042374.1 coordinate 709,483, forward strand.
ATAAATGCTTGAACAATATCTGCTGGAATAGCAAATCCCATGCCTTCCACGCTTGTACCATCCGTTGATGCAGCTATTTTTGATGAATTGATTCCCACTACTTGACCAGATAGATTAACTAACGGACCACCAGAGTTACCAGGATTAATGGCAGCATCAGTCTGAATTGCGGTTGCAGTGGCTGCCCCTGTCTCTTCAGCGGTTAGTGTCCGGCGTGCAGCTGAAACGATGCCGCTTGTCATCGATGTCGCATAATCAGAGCCTAAAGGTGACCCGATAGCCAAAACCTGTTGCCCAGATTGTAACTGTTTCACTGAACCAAATGTCGCTGCCGTCTTAATCACATCTGTTTGCGCTTTGATTAAAGCCAGATCTTTTTGCGGATCTGTCCCCACAATCGTCGCTTTCACCTTTTTGCCACTCGCCGTAATTAATTGCAAAGCGTCAGAATCGGCAACAACGTGATTGTTTGTAATAATGTAAGCATAGCCATCTTTTATTTTATAAACAACACCAGAACCCTCAGATGCGGTTTGTAATTCCGAGGAGTTACTATTATTTTGAGAATCTGAACCGAACATAGTTGACCATGCATCTCTTTGTTGGCCGGATGATTTTTGTAAGTTTTGTACAGTCAGCACAGCATTTTTAACTTTATTATACGCTGTTGTAGACGTGTCATTACTCGTATAAGCCGTTTTTGCAATTGTAGCTTGACCAGATAAATTCGATGTTTTTGTAATAGCAGTTGGTTTTTGAAACCACGAATTGTCTTGCGTTCCGGAATAAACCACGCCACCACCAACCAGTGCTGAAATAACAGCTACTGTTATAAGAGAGTGTTTCATATCATTGGCCTCCTAGTCCTTAATTGTAGTATATCTAAGCAAAATTTACTGAATATTAAAGTGGCAGCGTTACCTTAAAGATTGTTCCCTTTGGCTTATTATCTAACACAATAATTTTACCATTATGCGCATGTACAACCCATTCTGCAATGGAAAGGCCCAATCCTGTACCACCAGTTTCACGGTTGCCAGTCTTATCTTCTCGATAAAAGCGATCAAACACATGCTTTTTAGCTTCTTCACTGATACCGCGACCTGTATCTGCAACAGTAAGGACAAGTTTCTTTTTCTCGATAGTAGCTGAAATGGCTACCACGGCGTCTTCGTCCGAATATTTCATCGCATTATCAATCAGCAAAACCATCAGTTGGTGTATACGTTTACGATCAATAAAGACTTGTTGATCAACTTCCACTGATAATAAAACTTTTTTTGCTTCAAATTCTGCCATTTCTTGATAAGGTGAAACAATTTCTGACAAAAAATCAGAAATATTAGTCCCTTCCTTTTCTAATCGCGTCATGTTGGAACCAGATTTAGCTAAAGTTAACATATTATTGGTTAATGATGTCAACCGCCGTATTTCTGACAAAGATAAAATAATAGCATTCGATTGCTCACGCACTGTTGAATCTGGTTTCATGAGCATATTCTCTAGTTTACCTTGTATAACTGCCATGGGCGTTCGTAACTCATGAGCAGCATTATTCACAAAGTCTTGCTGTTGCTGCCATGCTTTTAAAATCGGTTTCATATTCATGATACTAATCCAATAGGAAATCATGATAGCGAGTAAACCAAATATACCAATCGACCACAAAAGTACCCTTTTAAAGTGATTTAAATTATTAATTGTTTCTGATACATTGACAGTAATCAAGCCATATTTGACTGGCTGACCATTGTTATTGGTCGCATTATCAATGAATTTGACCCCAACGATACGATAATAATTTCCATCCATCAATATCATCTTAATCTTAGGAGACATGAGTTCTTTACGATATTTAAATTGTCTACGATACATATCTTGCATCGACTCAGGCAACCGCGTATCAATGAGCAGTTTTTTCTGGCTATTATATGTCCAAACGTCGGCACGTGTATTTGTTTGTAACATCAAAGGTGTATTTTTATTTGTAGCAGATGAATGTTCCAATGCACCAGCAAGATCAAATTGTTTAATTTGTTGCTTAATGGCATTATCAGAATTTTGAAACACTGTTCTAATATAAGATAAATAAATGACACTGCCCAAAACAGAAAATATAATAAAAAAACTCGCAATTAATAACAGAAAACCGCGAATTTGTTGTTGTTTATTAATGACTTTAGGCATTGTCTACCTCTAAAATAAAGCCAATATTACGCAACGTTTTAATCAAATGATTTTGTCCGACCGCTTCTAACTTACGTCGCAAATTGTTCAAATAAATATTTACCACATTGATTGTTGTATCAGAATCAATCCCCCATACACGATCAAATATTTGATCACGTGTGACAATAATATTTTTGTTTTGTGCCAAATAAGTTAAAATATCAAATTCTTTTCCGACTAACTTAACCGTCTGCCCATGAACTTGAACACCACGATTTTCTAAATTAATCAACACATCACCAACGACAATCATATTATCTTCTGAATAAACACCTGTACGACGTAGTAAAGCTTTAACTCGGACTAATAATTCTTCACGGTGAAAAGGCTTCGTTAGGTAGTCATCGGCCCCCACATTGAAGCCTTCAATTTTATCATCCAATGAGCTTTTGGCTGTCAAAATCAAAATAGGTGTCTCGATACCCTTTTCCCTCAAATGCTTAATAATTTCCAAACCATTTTCACCTGGCAACATTAAATCAGAAATAATTAAATCATATGGTGATTCTTGTCCCTCAAACTCACCATCCAAGCCATTTGTGACCACATTAACATCTACAAAATCCTGTAAGAACCCAACAATATTATCAGCTAAGTTCACATCATCTTCGATTAATAAAATTTTAATTGCTTTTGCCATTTTCATATCTCCATTATACCGTGCTATTAACTATATTGTAATAAAAAATGATTAACAGGAAATTAAATAAGATCAGATGACACACTAAACAAATGATAGTAGTAGTTTAAAAAATAATTACTACCTATCTCCTTAAACAAAAGACGCTGTATTCTAATGTTAATAAATAACAATAAAAAAACAGCAGAGGACTGCCGCTTTTTTAGATTGACGTTAATATCAATATCAATTAAGTATTAATCGTTTAGCCTGCTACTTCTTTTTCTGACAAATTAAAGATGTGCCACAATGACAATGCGATTGCCCAAGTTACAGCAAATATACCGACCAACACCAATCCCAATTGATTGAAATCTAAGCCCTGTGCCCAAGCTGTCAAGCCATTATTCCAGTTAAACATCACACTGAATGATTGAATAAAATCAACAAAACTAATAAATCCGGCAGCCATAATAGAAATTCCTGTCAAAATCATATTATAGTAAACCTTACGGTATGAAGATGATACTATCCAAGTATATGTCGTACTCATAAAGAAGCCATCAACGGTATCCATTAAGCACATACCAGCAGTAAACAGCAATGGGAAAGATAAGGTCGTATACCAAGGAATTCCAGCATTAGCTGCTGTTGCTGACGTAGCCAAAACCGCAATTTGTGTCGCCGTATCAAACCCTAAACCAAACAAAAAGCCAACAATAGCAACTTGCCAATTATGTTTGATCATTTTCAATAACTTTAAAAACAATTTATATATTTTTGATTCATTAACAAAATCATTATCTGGTGTTTGTCGTCCATTTCCTTGCATATGTTTAAAATTCAACCAAATGCTACGCATGATGAAGCTATTAACAATAGTCAACATCAACAACATCACTGCCGCAATCATGGTACCAAAAATCCCACCAATTTGTTCAAAGATTGGCATTGAATCTTTAGCCCATTCAACAAACAAAACTGTCACTAAAGCCATTAATACAACAACCATTGAATGTCCAAATGAAAAACTAAAGCCGACACCACGTGTATTTTTACCATCATTTAACATCTTACGTGTCATATTATCAATAGCCGCAATATGATCGACGTCAAAGGCATGTCTCAAACCAAAAGTAAAGGATAAATAGGCCATGCCAATCATCTCTGGATATTTTGAGGCACCAGACATCAATAGTAATGTGCCACCCACAAAAATTAAAATAATGAAACTACCATAGCGAATAACATCTGTACTAAATTTTGTTCTTTTTGCCGTATTCAACATCATATATTTTCCTCTTTCTGCTAATAGAATGATCTCATCATAGTTTCAAATCACAATTTTTGTAAAATAAAACACACGTTAACCTTTGGTAGTTAACGTGTGTTTTATCAACATACTCTCTACCTACTACACCTTTTATCATAGATGTTTAGTAGAGATCGCCTTAAATAGCCCACTAAACATTAGTTAAGTAGAATAAGTCGAATTATTTCTATTTTTGTCATCTGTTTGTTCATATAATACCACCATTTTGACGTTTTTAAAACATTTTTTAATCATTAATGCATTAAATTCTTAATAATAATAGCCATGACGGTAATCCCAAGTTGAGAAAATGTCACTCATAATCTTCATTATTTTATCAACATCCAACCCTTTACGAATAACAACTGGTGCTGGTTGAACACCTACTGCACCGTTTTGTTGTGGTACAAGTTGACCTGATTCATCCACCATTGACACCATCACACCTTGTTCGTAGCGTGTTTCAGCTGTCTTATCTGGTTGAATTGACGCAACATAATCATCTGCTTCAATAATTAGATCAGCGGCATCTTCAATTTGCTCACCAATACCAGTAACTAGCCCACGATTTCCCTTACCAGATGGGTTGGCTGAACTAGCAAAAGAAAACTTACCATATTCTTCCCACATGGTTTTAGCAATTTGTTCACTTGGCTTACCAAATTTAATAACAAAACAACTTGTTTCACGTTGATCCATCATTAAATCTTTTGTCCCGTCATTTGGAATTGCATTTTTGGCCTCTTCTTGCCAAGGTAAGATGCAACCTAAAAGGATGTCTTCATCCCAATGTTTCTGGTACATTGCTTCTATTTCTGGTGTCATTTGTGCCAATTGTTTAACTTGATCTAGTGAGCCACACAAAACAACACCTGGCTTGTTACGCTTACGATTTTTAGCAGCAAATTTACGTTCTAGTCCTTTATCATCAGAAGTCATGATAATATAACCAACTTTTGTTGGGCTAACAATCATGCCGCCATCTGCTTTTAGAATATCAATTGCCTCAGGCTGTGCGTTACCTTGCCAACGTACTGTCTTTGTGTCTACTTGTGTCATCTTAAAATACCATCCTTTTAATAAATTGCTTTTTGTTTTGTTTCTGGTCCGTATGCTGCTACTACAATTGCGGCAATCACGGCTATTGTTGCGATGAAATAAAAAATTAAACTAGCATTGAATGCCATCATGGCCCATGCGACGAAATATGGTGTTAATACGGTTAAAATTTTAGCGACACCATTGGCATAACCTGTACCTCGGAACCGATAGTACGTAGGAAATAGCTCTGACATATAAACGCCAACAACCGATGCCATCAAAGTATAAATCATCATAACCAATAAGAACCCAATAATTAGTATTGCGCCACTCGTTGTTTGCTTTGAATATAATAATCCAAATATGGCTGTCATTAGAAAAGCAGTTATAATCACTTTCTTACGACCAACAACGTCAACTAACAATGCCCCTATTAAAGCGCCAATTGGTGCCCCAGCTAACATGACTGATGAAAAAGTTAAAGAGTGTGCTACCGCAATACCTTGTTTCATGAGCAATGTTGGCATCCAAGAGGTAAATGTATATTGTACCAAATTAACTGCACTAACTGCTACTGTTGCTACCAATAAACCACGACCAATATGTGCTTTTACTTGTGACTGTGCAACTGGTTGTTCAACGTATTGCTGACTGCCACTAGTCTCTAAAGTTTTAATAATCTGTTCTGCTTCGTCGTAATGACCACGTGCAATTAACCATCTTGGTGATTCAGGAAAATGCCGACGAACAAACCATAAAATTAAAGCTAATCCGCCGATAATAATAAACATTGCTCGCCAAGAAAAATTCGGAATAATAACCGCAGCAACTAACAAAGTTAAGGGTGCAGATAAATTAGCGATAACTGAGACCGTACCACTCCACCGACCACGATGACGTATCGGTGCAAATTCATTAATTAATGAAAAACCGGTAACAATTTCAGCACCTAACCCAATGGCTGCCAGAAAGCGTAAGCCAATTAAGAACCAAATGTTAGGTGAAAAAGCTGCTATTAAAGTTATTGATCCAAATAGTAGTAAGTTCATTTGATATGCTTGTTTACGACCAAGAAAATCACCTACAAATCCTGAAAGGATTGATCCTATAAATAATCCCAAAAAACCTGCTGAAAGAAATATAGACCCTTGTGCTAGTGTCGCAAAATGTTGTGATACAACAGCACTGTTAACAGCACTGGCAAGGTAAACATCTGCACCATCTAAGATCATACCAGCTGCAATCATAGCAAAAATACCATAAAAGGTTTTTGTTTCACGTGTTGCATCCATACGTCGTTGTAAGTTTAATGAACGATCCATTTATTTTCTCCTAACCAAAATCCACCCGTTGCTGTTCATATTTGGAAATAAGTTTTTCAAATTTCATCGTGTTATCAATGTCATCTTCACCATTGATAAACTTTTCTTTCCACTGTGAATTAATTTCAAAATGATATGTATTATCGTTGTAAGTCACTGTTTGGGCTGGCAAATCAATACTGATTTGTTCATTTGACTTAACCTGTCGTAAAACTGACCGTTCTGATTCAGGTAATACGATAGGTAGCAGACCATTCTTTGTGGCATTCATATAAAAAATATCTGAAAAGCCACCCCCAATGACGGCTCGAAAACCATAATCTGTTAGTGCCCAGACTGCGTGTTCACGAGAAGATCCAGAACCAAAATCACTGCCTGTAATTAAAATTGAGACACCCTTGTGCTCTGGTTTATTCAACTCAAAGGATTCATTAATTGAGCCATCATCGTTGTAACGCCAGTCGTAGAATAGATCTTTACCAAATCCTGTTTTGAGAATATTTTTCAAGAATTGTTTGGGTAGGATAATATCTGTATTAATATTGTCATTTGGAATAACAACTGCTTTGCCTGTTTCTCTAATAAACGCTTCCATATTGCCCCCTTAAACAAAATCTTCTGAACTAATATCAACAAAATGTCCAGCAATACCTGCAGCTGCTACCATGGCTGGTGATGCTAGATGCGTCCTTGAGCCAGCGCCTTGTCGACCAATAAAGTTACGATTCGACGTTGAAGCTACATGCTTCCCAGCTGGGATTTTATCAGGATTCATAGCCAAACATGCTGAACAACCAGGTTCACGCCATTCACAACCGGCATCAATAAATATTTTTGCTAAACCATTTTTTATTGCCTGATTACGAATAGCACGACTACCTGGTACAATCCAAGCAGTGATATTTGGTGCCAAATGTTTACCCGCCATCATATTTGCAGCAATTTCTAAATCTTCATAACGACTATTTGTACATGATCCGATAAATATATAATCAAGCGGAATATCTTCTGGTTTCATACTAGGATGTAAGCCAATATAATCATATGCTTTTTGATCATTTTCATCTTGAATGCCCGGTAGGCGTTGTGCCATACTTAATGCCATCCCCGGATTTGTTCCCCATGTCACCATTGGCTTTAGCTCCGAGACATCAAATGTCATGCGCTCATCGAACTCTGATTCATCGTCTGTATAAAATTGTGACCAATAAGCCACCGCATCATCAAATCGCTTGGGTGCTTGTTCTCGTCCTTTTAAATAATCAAATGTCGTTTGATCAGGTCTTACCATACCAGTTTTTGAACCCGCTTCAATCGACATGTTGCACATCGTCATACGTGCTTCCATCGACAACTTTTCAACGACTTCACCATAAAATTCAATCGCATAACCAACACCAAACGACACACCATGCTTAGCGATAATACCCATAATAATGTCTTTAGCATAAATATTTTTTGGTAGCTGACCAGTAATTTTAATCCCCATTGTTTTAGGTTTCATTTGCCAAATACTTTGTGTTGCTAAAACGTGTTCAACTTCTGATGTACCAATACCAAAGGCAATTGCACCAAAAGCACCGTGTGTTGCCGTATGAGAATCACCACATACGATTATCTTAGCTGGTTGTGTTAATCCACGCTCTGGACCAACAACATGCACAATACCTTGCTTATCATCCCCAATTGCTGCTAATGGAATATCGAATTCTTTTGTGTTCTTTGCCAAGGTATCCATTTGTAACCGTGACATTTGGTCTTGAATATTAAAAATATCTTTAGTTGGCACATTGTGATCCATCGTTGCAAATGTTAAATCTGGTCGCCGTACACGACGATTCGTGCTACGTAACCCATCAAATGGTTGTGGCGATGTCACTTCATGAATCAGATGTAAATCAACATACAATAACTGAGGCTCTCCTATTTGACCGGCAATGACATGTGTATTCCAAATTTTATCAAATAATGTTTTACTCATGATATAGTCACCGTTTCGTCACTTTGTATGTGCATAATCATCTTCTGAGTAACTGCTTCTGTTGATAAGTCGCCACCCATATCTGGTGTGACATCGCCCTGATCAATAACCGCATCTACCGCCCGATAAATCTTTTCGGCAATGGCTTTTTCACCAAAACTCTCAGACAACATCATCGCTACTGTATTCACCATCGAAATCGGGTTGGCAATCCCTTTACCAGCAATATCTGGTGCTGAACCATGAATTGGCTCATATAAGTTAGGTCCCTCGCTACCAACCGACATTGATGGAATTTGTCCAATTGAACCAGTGATTTGTGCCGCTTCATCACTTAAAATATCGCCAAATAGGTTCGGTGTAATAATGACATCAAAAGCCGTTGGTTTAGACATAATTGCCATTGTCATTGCATCAACATAATAATAATCGACCATCACATCTGGATATTGTGGTGCAATCTCTTTTGCAATATTACGCCAAAATTTTGAAGTTGCTAATACGTTTGATTTATCAACAATCGTTACATGATGACGACGCTTTTGAGCCATTTTAAAACCTTCATGCATGATGCGTACAACTTCAGATTCGTTATAGTACATCGTGTCAATAGCTTGATGCGCTTGTAGTTCACGTGGTTTTCCAAAATAAGCACCCGATGTCAACTCACGTACAATCACAAAATCAGTCCCTGTGACATATGCCTTTTTTAGAGGTGAACGGTCGACTTGTCTATCTGTTATTTTGGTTGGTCGAATATTTGCAAAAAGATTCAACGCAGCACGAATTTCTAACAACCCTTGTTCTGGTCTTCTAGGTGCTTGATCCCACTTAGGACCGCCAATAGCACTCAGCAATATAGCATCTGCTTGTTTTGCTTGATCAATAGTTGACTGTGGTAATGGATCACCAGCACGGTCAATACCATCACCACCAAAAGGTAGATCAATCAATTCATATTTAAATTGTTGAGAATCTGTAGCTGCTTTTAGAACAGCCAGTCCAGCTGCCATAATTTCTGGCCCAATATAGTCTCCTTTTAGAACAGCTATTTTTTTGATATCGTTCATTGTGTCACCACCATTTTCTTTCCAGCTTGCACCATTGTGGCTTTCATATCAGCTTCGGTCATCATATTCGTATTTTCAGCCATAGATTTGAATATGGGGAAAATTTGTTTCATGTCATCACGAGTCACGTTATAACCCATATGATTCAACTTAGTCATAACTGCATGAGAACCAGATAATTTTCCCAAAGGCAATGACGATGACGCACCAACCATCTCTGGACGCAAAATTTCATAAGTTGCACGGTTTTTCAAGAAACCATCTTGGTGAATACCTGATTCGTGAGCAAAAGCATTACCGCCCATAATTGGCTTATTCACAGCGACAGGTATATCAGTTGCTGTAGCAACAAGCGTTGACAATTCCTTTGATTTTTCTAATATAACGTCTGTATCTTTATCGAACTTTTCATGACGCACGCGCATTGCTGCCGCGACTTCAATCATGTCAACATTTCCAGCGCGTTCACCAATACCATTGACAGTACTTTGAACCTGCATAGCACCGTGAGAAATACCTGCTAAAGTATTAGCCGTTGCCATGCCCAAATCATTGTGTGCATGTGTTGACCAAATAATATCATCAAATCCAATAATATTATTTTTCAAATTTTCAAAAATTGCACCATATTCATCAGGTGTTGCATAACCAACTGTATCTGGAATATTAATAATTGTTGCGCCAGCATCAATAGCTGCTTGTACTGAACGAACTAAGAAGTCAGGTTCAGTGCGCGTTGCATCTTCAGGTGAAAAAACAATGTCATTAATCTTTGATTTTGTATAAGTAATATCTTCTGTAATTTTCTTAATAATATCGTCTTTTGACATTTTCAACTTAAACTCACGATGTATTGGTGAGGTTGCAATAAAGACATGCGCCATAGGATGACGAGCTGATCGCGTAGCAGCAATAACAGCATCAATATCTGATCGTATCATACGTGCCAAACCAACAACTTGTGCATGTTCGACTACTTCAGCGATTTTTTGTACTTCTTGAAAGTCTTTATCCGAAGCAGCTGGAAAACCTGCTTCGATGGCTGCAACGCCGTATTCATCCAATGCGCGTGCGATTGCAATTTTTTCATCAATTGAGAAGTTCACACCAATTGTTTGTTCACCGTCACGCATTGTTGTATCATAAAAAGTTACTTGATTAGTCATAATTTCTCCTTAAAATAAAAATCCCGAACCAGTCACTAATGACTAGTCCGGGATTCACTCACATCCTTTATGCGCTAGCCATTAGATAATTACTCATCTAACAACCAGCTAAAAAGCTCAACTTGTTAGATGCTGTCTAAGCAAGTTGAGGAGAAGGGCTGTGTTATTAATATTCATATTATTGTTATTCATGCTCTTCATGTGATTTTCTTCCTTTTATTTAATAACAATATAGTACTTCGGATAATCAAAAACTGCAAGCCTAACTTAAAAATATTCCAAATGTATATATTTTCAGATCAAACCAAGTGATACTTTGGCGTAGCGAGACATCCGATCAAATGTCCAAGCCGGTTGCCATGTTAAGGATACATGTGTTTCAGTCACTTCAGGTAAAATTTTTAGTGCATCATCAATTAGCGACTCCAATACACTTAACAACGGACAACCCATTGTCGTCAGCGTCATATTCACCTCAACACGTCCAGATTCGCTAATTGCCACGTGGTTGACCAGTCCCAAATTAACAATATCAATCTGTAATTCTGGATCTATAACTGTTGATAAGACTTCTAATATATCTGCTTCAATTTTACTTTTTTCATTCATCCAACTGAACCCACCATTTCAAATTTCATCAATCGGTTAAGTTCAACAGCATATTCCATCGGTAGCTCTTTTGTAAACGGTTCAATAAAGCCCATGATAATCATTTCTGTAGCTGTGTTAGCCGAAATACCACGAGTCATTAAATAATACAATTGTTCTTCTGACACACGAGAAACTTTAGCTTCATGCTCCATTGAAACATTACCATTTAAAATCGTGTTATAAGGAATCGTGTCTGCCGATGATTTATCATCTACTAAAATAGTGTCACATTCCACATGAGCAAATGAACCGTCCGACTCACGCCCAAATTTAACTGTCCCACGATAATCTGTCCGACCACCATCATGAGCAATCGATTTTGACACAATGGAAGAAGATGTATTTGGCGCATTGTGAATCATTTGTGCACCAGAGTCTAATTGTACCCCTTCTCCAGCTACAGCAATGGACAGCATTGTGCCACGTGCCCCTTCGCCTTCTAAATAAACTGAAGGGTATTTCATAGTGGTCTTAGAACCAAAATTACCATCAACCCATTCCATTGTCGCATTTTCATGTGCAGCAGCTCGCTTAGTTTCTAATGAATACACATTATTAGACCAGTTTTGAATCGTCGTATAACGACAATAGGCATCTTTTTTCACGATAACTTCAACGACAGCAGCATGTAACGCATCCCCTGAGTACATAGGCGCCGAACAACCCTCGACATAATCCACATGCGCGCCCTCATCAACAATGATTAATGTCCGCTCAAATTGCCCCTCATTCTCAGTATTAATTCTAAAATACGATTGAATGGGTGTTGTTACGTGGACGCCTTTGGGTACATAAATAAATGTGCCACCAGACCATACTGCGGCATTTAAAGCAGCTAGTTTGTTATTAGTGGGCTTAACTAATGAACCAAAATACGCCTTGATTAACTCTGGGTATTCTTGAATAGCTGTATCTGTATCTGTAAAGATAATACCAGTTTTAGCAAATTCTTCTTTCATGCGATGATAGACTACTTCAGATTCATATTGTGCTGAAGACCCTGCCAACCACTTACGTTCAGCTTCTGGTACGCCTAAACGCTCAAACGTTTCTTTTAATTCAGTTGGTACATCATCCCAATCTCGGTACTTTTCGTTAGTTGGTTTATTATAGTAATAGATACCATCGAAATCAATCTCACTTAAATCAGGCCCCCAAGTGTGCATTGGCATATCTAAATAAGTTTGATATGCTTTCAAACGATAATCCAACATCCATTCTGGTTCATTTTTATGTGCTGAAATCTGACGAACAATATCTTCGTTTATACCTTTACCAGTAGAAAAAACAGCTTGGTAATCATCTTGAAAACCTAACTCGTAAGCTTTACCAGCACCAATAACTGCCTTTGTCTCTTCAATAGCTTCTTCACGATTATTTGCCATAGTTATTTTGCCTCCTCTTTTGAAAATAGTAACGCTTGCAACGTATGCCAAGGCAATGTCGCACATTTAATTCGCGTTGGAAATTTAGTCACCCCAGCTAGTAGTTGTGCCTCCCCTAACGTGTCAGTATCTACTTGCTCGCCCATGGTCATTTTTAAGAAATTATCCATTAGTTGTTGAATTTCGGCTTTATCTTTACCGATGACAAGATCAGTCATCATCGACGCAGATGCTTTCGAAATTGCACAACCATCACCATAAAAATGAATATCTGTTATCAAATCCCCTGATAACTCAACCGATATTGTTATTGTATCACCACAGGTTGGATTGTATTTTGTGGCTTGATTGCAGTCTGTTGTTGCTACTGGTCGATAGTGGCGTGGATGTTTAGCGTAGGCCATTACAGACTGACGATATAAATTGTCTAAATTATGCAAACTCATGACTAAAATACTCCTTAATTTGCTCAAGCACTGAGATTAATCGATCAATTTCAGTCATTGTATTGTAGCTATATACACTTATCCGGGCTGTCGCGGAAAGATTCAACTTAGTCATTAATGGTTGTGCACAATGATGCCCTGCACGTACTTCAATACCTTCTTGATCCAATGCTGTCGCCAAATCATGCGCATGAATACCAGCTAAATTAAAGGCAATAACACCTGTATGATAGGCAGAATCTTGTGGTCCATAAACAGTTAACCCGGATATAGCCAATAATTTGGGCAAAGCATAGGCAACAAGTTGACGTTCATCATTTTCAATTTGTGTCATACCATATGCCGTTAAATAATCAATTGCTGCTCCTAAACCAATAGCGCCGGCAATATTCGGTGTCCCAGCTTCAAATCGCCAAGGTACTGGCTTGAATGTGGCTCCCGTAAGACTAACGCGTTCAATCATTTCACCACCAAATTGTGCCGGTGTCATTTGTTCCAGTAAAGATAGTCGACCATATAAAACACCGATGCCGGTTGGACCCATCATTTTGTGACCTGAAAAAGCAAAAAAATCAACACCTAATGCTTGCACGTCAACTACCATATGCGGAGCAGATTGGGCACCATCCGCAATCATGATTGCTCCATGTTGATGCGCAATGTTGGCAATTTCCTGAATGGGATTGACCACGCCTAAAACATTTGAAGCATGCGCGATTGACACAATTTTAGTCTGATCGGTTATTTTTTGAGCCAAATCAGACATGTCAAGCGTCCCATCAGAATTTAAATTAACATATTTTAATTTAGCACCCGTTTTCTGAGCTAATTGTTGCCAAGGGACAATATTTGAATGGTGTTCCATATAAGAAATCACGATGTCATCATCTGCGGTTACATGTGCGACACCATATGTACTAGCTAGCCAATTGATGGACTCTGTCGTACCACGTGTAAAAACAATTTCTTTACGATACTTGGCATGAATAAATGCTTGTACTTTGTCACGGCTAGCTTCATAAGCGGCTGTCGCCCGTTCCGATAAATCATAAATACCGCGATGGACATTAGCATTATCCACTTGATAATAGTGTGTCATTGCGTCAATGACTTGTTTTGGCTTTTGCGATGTCGCAGCATTGTCTAAATAAATCATACGTTGACCATTGATTGTTTGATTTAATATCGGAAAATCAGCTTGTTTCATTTTCATCTTGTAACTTTCTTTCAATTTCATCAATAATTAACTGTTGAGCAAATTTTGTTGGCATCTTAGCCAAGACTTCACCCATAAAACCACGAATAACAAGTTTTCGGGCTATTTTTTTACTAATACCGCGACTCATTAAATAATACATTTGGTTTTCATCAATTTGTCCAACAGAAGCCGCATGCCCAGCAGTGACATCATTTTCATCGATTAATAATAAGGGGTTCGCGTCGCCACGTGCGCGTCGTGATAACATTAATACACGTGATTCTTGCTGCGCATCAGCACCTTTTGCACCCTTAATAATTCTGCCTATACCATTAAAAACAAGTTTCGAGCGATTCAAAATCACACCACGTTGAAAGATATGCCCCACTGAATGGCGACCACTATTTTCAACCGTTGTCATGATGCCTTGCACCTGTTTTTTAGAGGATAATGCAATCACCTCTGCATGCGATGTGGCACCTTCGGCACGTAAATGACTTTCCAATTGCGTGATAACATTGCCATCATTAAATGATGCATTTTCCCAGTTAACTGTAGCATGTTCAGTAACTAGCGCCTGCCGATTGATATAGGCTGTTGTCACATCAGAAAAGGCATCAACGTTAGCATAGGTTACCTGTGCACTTGTTGCTGCAATGATTTCAATAACCACCGAAGCTTTGGATTTTACTTCACCCAGCGTATGCATTTGTTGAAAAATTGATAATTTCACACGGCGACCGACATATATTACAATACGAGCCATCATGTCTTGACCTTGAGTTGCCACATGATTAAGAGCTAGCTGCAAAACATCATCTACTTGTGTATCATCTGGAATATAAACAAAAATTCCGGTATTAAAATAATGAAAATTTTGTGCTACTAAACGATCAGTTGTCGCTGGAATCACTTGACCAACATATTGCGATAATAATTCTGGGCAAAGTGCTTGCGCTTTTAACATACTCATAACACGCACACCTTGTGCTGTTAAAGCATCTGGTACGTGTTGGTAAGCTGTTGCTTGACCGTTCACTTCGATACCAAATGCCTGATCATTAATATAGTGGCGTTCCTTTACTTCAGCTAAAGATGGTTCAATTTCATCTAAATGCCAACCCGAATAACGTACCTTAGGAAAAATCGGCATATCTAATTCTACCGTCTTATTCATATTAACCCTCCACAAAATATGAGTTAGCATCTTCATCCGTCAAATGCGCATCTATACCTAATTCATTACGGAGACCAGCATATCCTTCTGACTCTAATTTTTGTGCTAACTCTGCACCACCTGTTTTCACAATACGACCATCCATCATCACATGAACAAAATCCGGCACAATATAAGTCAATAATCGTTGATAATGTGTAATCATCAATGTACCAAAATCATCTGAACGCATCTCATTAACCCCTCGAGACACAACTTTCAATGCATCAATATCTAATCCTGAATCAATTTCATCTAAAATCGCAATTTTAGGTTCAATCATCATCATTTGTAAGACTTCATTACGCTTTTTTTCACCACCAGAAAAGCCCTCGTTGAGATAACGTTCAGCCATTTCTTCAGACATCGAAAGAAACTCACGTTTTTCATCTAGCTTATTAATAAAATCCATCACATTAATTGGATCATCTTCAGGACGACGTGCATTGATAGCCGCTCGCATAAATTCAGCATTTGTCACGCCTTGAATTTCAGAAGGATATTGCATGGCCAGAAACAAACCAGCGCGTGCACGTGCATCAACACTTAATTCAGCTAAGTCTTGATCATCCATATAAATATGTCCTGATGTCACTTCATAAGCCGGATGTCCCATAATTGTTTGTGATAAGGTTGATTTTCCAGTACCGTTTGGACCCATAATAGCATGAAATTCACCTGTCCTAACTGTTAAATTCAATCCCTTTAAAATTTCCTTACCTTCTACTGAAACATGTAAATTAACTATTTTTAACGTTGTCATTTTTTCCCCTTTTTACGTTGACTAACTTTGTCTAAAATCTCTTGATTACCATGCATTTTAGCAATCACACGCGCATTTTCAATCATTTCATTAACGATAAAACTTTGATTATGCCAGATATCTCCTGCTTCAACTAGTAACCAGAATAGATTTTCTAGGAAGTAAGTACGGTCATTCTTACTTGCTATATCAATACCAATTGCAGCCCAAGCCATAGCTTCCGTATGCTTTTTAACAGCCATTTGATACTGAGCTAATAAATAAAATGTCATTAATTGAAAAATAGAATACTGCCCCGATATAATCACTTCACGATGTTTTGCCAAATCTTCAAACATCTTTTGTGCATCGCCACGTTCATTTATCATTAAGTAATAATGTAGTGTAATAGCATAAAAAGCATATTTTTGCGTTGATGGTAGCGCTGGAATATCTATTTTAGTAATGATTTTTTGTGCCTGATCAGTATCCTGCTGCCACATCACAGCTGCAAAATACTGTGTTAGTTGATAACTATTGCTTTCTGCCTTACCTAATTTGCTCGGTACAATCTCCTGAGTGTCCTGCCTAAACCGTTCAATATTTTGATAGCCCATAGCTATGATAACATTAGATAAGACATCTTTACTTTTCTGTTGCTTAATTTGAACTGGAAAAATATCATTTAATGTTAAACCAAGTCTTTCACATAGCGTGACCATGATGTCAATTGCCGGAATCTGTTGATGATTTTCAAACTTCGATAATGTTGCTTGTGTACAAACCCCCTTTGATAAGGCCACTTGAGAAATTTTCAGTTTTTTCCTTGTCCCAATAAATTTTTCAACATCAATCATTATTTCCCCTTCTATCTATAAAAAAAAATCACCCTAGCTGTCACTACAGCTAGGGTGATTTTTGATTATTTCCCAACTGTCTACTAAATATATAGTAGACATTCACTCCAAATATGCCTACCTATTAACAAATAATAAGTAGACTGAGAATGATTTGGTTGTTTTTTACATTTTTCATAATGGCCTCGTTAAAAATCAAATAAAAATAAACATGAAGTAATTATAGTTCTAATATTAAAAGTTGTCAAGAATTTTATCATAAATTAACCGACTTAAATAGCAAACAAAAATTAAATCAATATAATATTGGAATATCTCATTGACTGTCTTACGAAGGTCTATATAATTAAACCATCTATTAAAAATTAGAAAATAAGGAGAATATACACATGGCAGACACTTTTTCTTTTAACGTCAACTCAGATGATATCAAAAAAAGATCAGATCATATCAAAATGGGTATACATCAAGCACCGGCACGTTCACTACTTTATGCTACTGGGCAGGTTAAAGATCCCGAAGATATGAAGAAACCCTTTATTGCAATTTGCAATTCTTATATAGAAATTGTCCCGGGTCACGTTCACCTACGTGAATTAGCAGAGGTAGCAAAACAAGCCATTCGCGATGCTGGTGGCATTCCGTTTGAATTTAACACAATTGGTGTGGACGACGGTATCGCCATGGGGCATCTAGGTATGCGCTACTCTTTACCATCGCGTGAACTAATTGCTGATTCAGCTGAAACTGTTATTACTGCTCACTGGTTTGATGGTGTTTTCTTCATGCCAAACTGTGACAAAATAACACCAGGTATGATTATGGCTTCATTACGTTGTAATGTCCCTTCAGTTTTTGTTTCTGGTGGCCCAATGAAGGCTGGTTTAGATGCTCATGGCAAAGCAACAACATTGTCTTCTATGTTTGAAGCAGTGGGCACTTTTAAATCTGGCCTGATGTCTCAAGAAGAATTTTTACAGCTAGAACAAAACGCTTGCCCCACTTGCGGTTCATGTGCAGGCATGTTTACTGCGAATTCAATGAATACCTTAATGGAAGTCATGGGTATTGCCCAACCCTTTAACGGTACAGCTTTGGCAATATCTGATGAACGACGCGAGTTAGTGCGTGAAGGGGCTAAAAACCTCATGCGTATGGTACGTGATAATGTCCGACCTCGCGATCTTATCTCAAAAGAATCTTTGGATGATGCGATGGCACTGGATATGGCAATGGGTGGATCAACCAATACTGTACTACATATTTTATCAATCGCTCATGAAGCTGGTATTCCATATGATCAGTCAGATATCAACAAAATAGCCGAAAAGGTCCCTTACTTATCAAAAATTGCCCCATCTTCAAAATGGGCAATGGAAGATGTTCATAATGCTGGCGGTGTGCCCGCCATCGTTAACGAATTAATTCGTATGGGTAACATTTTACATCCGGATCGCATGACTGTTACTGGTAAAACATTGCGTGAAAACGTAGCCAATCACCCAATACTCAATGATGAAATTATTCGTAAATTTGATGTTAACCCCTACTCAAAAGAAGGTGGTTTATCAATTTTATACGGTAATATTGCGCCCAAAGGTTCCGTTATCAAAGCCGGTGGTGTTGACCCCAGTATCAAAACTTTCACTGGTGAAGCCATCGTCTTTAATTCAGAACAAGAAGCCGTAGAAGCAATTGATTCTGGAAAAATTCATGCTGGTCAGGTTTTGGTCATCCGTTATGAAGGACCAAAAGGTGGACCAGGTATGCCTGAAATGTTAGGACCAACATCTGCTATCACTGGTATGGGACTTGGTAAAGAAGTTGCACTAGTAACTGATGGCCGTTTTTCTGGTGCTTCACGTGGTATTTCGGTGGGCCACATTAGCCCAGAAGCCGCTGAAGGTGGGCCAATTGCACTTGTTCACGATGGTGACAAAATTACCATTGATTTAGTCAATCGCACAATCGATTTACATGTTGATGAACAAGAATTAGATGTACGTCGCCAATCCCTGACACCATTCATGCCAAAAATTCGTAATGGCTGGCTAGCACGTTACCAAGCTTTGGTGACTTCAGCTAATACAGGCGCTGTTCTGAAAGGTGCCGATGAGCTGTTTCCTAAACTATAACAATTAACTGATGAGGATCACACTATGGAGAATACAACAGAAAATCTGGAAGATCGTATATTATCAGCTCTATCACAAGTCATTGATCCCGAATTGCGCTGTGATATTGTTAATTTAGGTTTAGTATATGGCTTAACCATGGCTTCCGATGGCAATCTCACTGTGAAACTTACCCTAACCACTATGGGCTGTCCGTTAACTGCTGTCCTGGAAAAAATGATTATTAATGCACTAATGCCTTTGGAGGAAATTAACCAAGTGTGTGTGGAATTAGTATGGGAACCAGCTTGGTCTGTCAACAACATGAGTCGCTATGCAAAAATGGCGCTTGGCATACATGCATAACAACTCAGTACCATTAAATATACTATTATTAGGAGAAAAATATGATTAAATTGAAACGCGTTTCAAATTTTCTAACAAACTACTTTACTTTGTTCGTGATTTTAGTTACTTTACTAGCTATTTTCATGCCAAACCCAGGCACATTATTAGCTACCACAAAAATTGGTCACTTGTCAGCAGTTTCTATTTTATTAATGATTGTTTTATTCGGCATGGGTATCACACTAGCACCGACTGATTTTAAACGTGTTGCAAAAAATCCACTGCAAGTTATTCTAGGAACGGTTGCGCATTACGTGATCATGCCATTGATCGCATTTATGCTTGTACATTTGTTTGGCTTAACTGGTGCTGCAGCTGTTGGTGTCATTCTTGTTGGATCAGCACCATCTGGTACGTCTTCCAATGTGATGTCGTTTTTGTCTGGTGGTGATGTGGCCCTAGATGTTTCTATTGGACTATTATCAACGCTACTAGCACCCGTGATGATTCCAACACTGTTAAAATTATTAGCTGGCAGATGGGTTAAAGTACCATTTTCGTCAATGTTCTTTTCGGCATTTGAAATTGTGATCATCCCAATTGTATTAGGTGTCATTGTTCATACTATTTTTAAGCAGCATGTTCAAAAGATTATTGAGGTCATGCCTTTGATTTCTCAAATTGCTATTTTAGTCATTATTTTAGCCGTTCTTTCTGCTAATTCACATACTATTTTGGCAGTTTCAACATTAATTTTGATTCCCGTTGTTATTTTACACAATTTATTAGGTTATTCATTAGGATTTTTGTTCTCAAAATTGATGAAAATGGATATACCACAACAAAAAGCCATTACCTTTGAAGTCGGTATGCAAGATTCTGCCTTAGCTTCGACATTAGCTATTTCATTTTTTGAACCTGCTTCAGCTATTGCTGCGGTCATATTCTCAGTATGGCACAATGTCTCAGGATCTGTATTAGCTTCTTTATGGAAAAAGCATTCAGAAAAAAAGCCCAAAACATCACCAGCTTATACAATTTCCCCAGAAAACTAATTTAAAAAAGCAGACAATTTATAAATTGTCTGCTTTTTTTAAATAATAATTACGCCAAAACTCACTCTTTGGCAGTTTGGTAAGGTCTTGTGTTTTGTTTGTCAGCAAATCGATTGCCAATAAACATTACTGTTGACCCGGTAACAATAACTACAACACCAATGATAGTATTCAACAGTATCTGTTCTTGTAAAATAATTAAAGCTAGTATTGGTGCTAAAGCTGGCTTGATGAAGAAAATTAACGAAGCCGTAGAAACATCCCCTGCTTCCATCGCTAATGCGTACAATACATAACCCGCTGCCGTAATACCGACCGCAATATAAAGCAACATCCAAATATCGTCTGCGTTTATGCCTTGAATAATGGGCACATTAGAGAAATTACGTAACGCCACTGAACCGCTCATGACCTGAGCAACTACATGAATATGTGATATACCAATAATAACAAGTAATTCTAATGCACCAGCAATAAATGAAAAGCAAGTCATTGCCAATCCATCATAGCCACGTTGCATTGAATATCGTCGTGTAATAATAGCATACAAGCCAAACGTCAAAGCACTACCTAACGATAATGCAATACCTAGAGGATTAGTCAAATGTATTGGATTAACAATAATCACTAAACCTATCATAGAAATAATAACTGCTAACAAGTTTGTTCGACTCAGCGTTTCATGTAAAATGACGTAGCTGAACAATAGCGCAAAAATAGGATTAGAACTAAATAATACCGCAACCGTTGATGCCTTATCAATTTCAACAGCAATTTGGTATAAACTCATACTAATAACAACACCAACTAAGCCGGTCAGTAAAAACATTCGCAAATCACGTCCTATGATACGAATATGTCGTTGTTGCATCCGATGTATGGCCAAGGGTAACAAGACCAAGCCACCTATGCCAAAACGCAAAAAATTAATTTGCGTACCATTAAATTCACTGCCCGCTAATTTTAGCGCAATCTCCATTGAACTAAACAAAAAAGTTGAAATGAATACATAAATATAAGCTTTTTTCATTATACATCCCTGTCATTTAATATATTTCCAGTATATTACTTTTTGGCCGCGGTGTTAAATTATTTTCTACATCAAATAAAAAAATGATGCTTACACATCATTTTTCGTCATGCTTTTTTGCCCATTTAGGTTTACCTTTATTTTTTGAATCTTTCAAACGCTTTTTCTTCTTTGGCTTTTCAGGCACAGCATCAATTGCTGCTTTAAGTGATGGTTTCTGATTTTTAGTCACATGCTGTGTACTTGTAGCTTGAATTTTGCTTGCTGATGGCGCTACCTCAACTACTTTGTGCGCTAGCCGAGGTTCTTTTTTTGGCGTTTGAGATATTGATTCATCTTTAACTTTAGTTTGCTTTTGATCCAAATACTGATTGGCTGCTTTAACCAAATGGAAATCATCACCTAATTCACGCTTTAAATCACGAATATCATGATCATTTCCCAAGTTCAACACCCGCCCAGCTTTACCCATACGACCAGTACGACCTGTACGATGGACATATGTTTTTTTACGTTCTGGTAATTGTGCATTGACAACCAATGGCAAATCTTCAATATCTAATCCACGAGCAGCTACGTCGGTCACTAACAAAAGGTCAACCTCTCCTTGTTTGAACAAACGTAGGGCATCCGCGCGCTGAACTTGACGCTTGTCGTTACTACCAATACTCATCACACTCACATGCGCATGGCGTAATGTAGCCTGCATGTTAACTAACCCACTAATCGTATTGAAAAATACAAGTGCTTGTTGATGTTGACGTGCTAGCTGTACCAATACAGCAGCTTTTGCTTTTTGATCAACATACTGAAATTCATGCGTAATTGCAGTCGGTGCGTCAGTGCCAACCGAAATTGGATGAACAGTTTGCGAAAATGTTTCTGCTACATATTTCAAATCAGCACCCGAGGTTGCTGAAAACAAACCTAATTGTATCGGCTGTGGTAGTTGAGCAGCCAATTGTTCTAAACTTTCATGGCGTTCATCATTCATCATGGCATCAGCTTCGTCGAAAATAACTGTTTTAAGGTCATTTAGTTTCAAGACATGACCATCAATCATTGTTAACACGCGACCTAATGTACCGACAACAATATGTGGCTTATCTTTTTTTAACTTATCAGCCTGACGGCGCCCATTAGCACCACCGATTAAGCTAGTAACAGAGACACCAACATAAGCACCCCACTCACGAGCTACTGCTGTCGTTTGCATGGCTAATTCTTGACTGGGCGCTAAAATTAAAACCTGTGTACGCTTACTTGTCGCATCTATACGCGACAGAATTGGTAAAATAAAAGCTAGCGTCTTGCCGGTTCCCGTTGGTGCCAAGCCAAAAATACTGTCACCTTTGGCTAAACGATTCCAAACCGCATTTTGAATAGGTGTTGGTTCATCGAATTGTGCGTTAAATTTTTCTAGTAGTTCTGGTTTAATTGTCATTAAAATTCTTTCTGAAATGGCGATGCCATTAAAATATGTCGTTGCTAATTTTGCAGTTCATCAGCTGGGAAAACGATACCAGCTGACTGACGCAAGTCAAAAAGTGTTTGATTGACCTGTTTTGCTAACTGGAACCATTGATTATAATGTTCATGCTGTGCTACTGGATCATTAATTATATCAGCAAAATCCTGTGCTTCTTTAATCATTGGATTATCAGCCACTTTTTCACTAATAGTGTCAGCATTCCCCTCACCATCATAATACTTAACTTCTTCAAGTTCTGCAATATTTGATATCACAATGGTTTCTTTCAAACCATAAATTTCACTGGGTAAATAAGAATTAGCACTTTTACCAAAAAGAAGTGTCACGTTATAATCATCGAAAAACAAGTTAGCTGTTCCCTTACCATCAGCACCGTTTCTAAGTAAAGTTGGTAAATATTGTACAGCTCGCGGTGTGCCAAACAAAGAGATAGCCGCATACAATGGATAAACGCCCAAATCATACAACGCACCACCACTAAATTCGCGTGTTAGAACATTTGGCTCGTCACCGGCTAAATAAGCATCATAACGCGAAGAATACTTTTGGTAAACAAATGTTGCTCCTTGCAATTGGGTGAGTTCACCCATTGTTTGTTCAATAATTTTAAAGTTAGATTGGTGCACATGTCGCGCCGCTTCAAAGAAACGGACATCGGGATGTGACGCCAGTAGCTCTTCAATAATTGCAAACTCTGTTGGATTACTGAAAGCCGGTTTTTCTACAATAACATTTATCCCTGCTTCAATAGCTGCCTTAGCCTGTTCAAAATGTAAAGCATTTGGAGAAGCAATATAGACAGCGTCAATGTTAGTGTATAAGTCACTTAACGTGGTCACAATTGAGACGTCATTAGTAGATAACGTACTTAAAAAATTTTCCCCACGTTCAATTGTACGAGAATAAATTTTTGATAATTCATATGCTGTTGTTTTTTGTGCCGCCTCAATGAACATTTTTGTAATCCAGCTTGTACCAATAACACCTAATTTAATCATTTTATGTCCTCAAATTGCTTTCTCGTGCCGTTAAACACGCTTGTTGGCATTTTAATGGCTTTCAACCCTGTACCAATGGTGTGATCTTCACTATATTGAATAAATTGATTCTCCTTTGCTGTATTCTTGAGATTATCTTCAACAAGCCAGTACTTCGTCTTCGAAATAACGGTGCTCAATCTTTTTTGCACGTCCGGCGTTGTGTAAATAATCGCTGATTTATTGTAATGGTCATTAAGAATTGTAATCAATTCAGCTAAACGCTCCTTGTCTGATCGCGTCGATACTTGCCTTGAAGCCACAGAAATAGCAATTGGTAGCTGTCCTACTTGATTGCCCACATGATTAATCAAATATTGCGCTTGTGTGGACGCATCTGTCGTTGAATCATATGTTTGCAGCGTACCCACTTTTAAACTAGCTGCTTCCGCACGTTTATAACTAGTTTGATAATTATCTTCGGTAAATGAATCACCAGTCGTGGCAGCTATATAAGCAAAATTAATCCCGTTATTAGCTAAATTAGAATAATCAACATAGCTTGATGGCTGATTAATAGCCACTCCCTGCATTGAAAATCCAGCAGGTGTCGCGTCAGAATTCACAACAGCTGGCTTAGTAAAGATCCAGACAGAAAAAGAACTTATAATTCCTACTATGATAAGAAAAGAACTAAACCATGTTAAAGATTTTTTAGATTTAATTTTTTTTGATGGCGTGTGTGCGTTGTTTGTCATACTTCTATTATACAAAAATTATAGGAAATTAGCGCTATAATGTCCTGGAATTTATATTAAACTTATATCACAAATAATGAAAAAACAATAAGTTTCTATTGAAGATAGTAATTTTAAATGAGATAATAATGAAACACAACAAATATTATGGAGGCTAAATTGGTTAGTTATTTGACCTTGTAACTACCATACATTATAATCATGTCACTTGAAACCAAATTAAATCAGTACGCCCAACTCATTATTAAACGTGGCGTTAACGTCCAACCTGGGCAAACAATTATTTTATATGCCGCTGTTGATGAAGCTTATTTCGCACGTAAAGTCGTTAACGCAGCTTATGCAGCCGGCGCAAGGGAGGTCGTTGTTGAGTGGTCA
Organism: Leuconostoc carnosum; assembly: GCF_007954525.1. NCBI lineage: Bacteria > Bacillati > Bacillota > Bacilli > Lactobacillales > Lactobacillaceae > Leuconostoc > Leuconostoc carnosum. The sequence goes on from NZ_CP042374.1 coordinate 734,870, forward strand.
GATCAGCAAATTGACAAAGACTTCTTATCTCACGCGCCCATTGAACGATTAGAATATGTCCCTAAATATGAGATAGACAAAGCTAATACACTCATGGATAATTTTGCCTCACGCATTTCTTTACTCTCACAAGATCCAGATGGATTAGCCACTGTTGATTCCAAACGACTATCTACTTACTTAAAAACGAAACAAAAAGCGCTAAGTCGTGTTCGTGAGGCAACTATGAAAGACGACATTTCATGGCTAGTTGTCGCTGCTGCTGGACGCGCTTGGGCTGAAAAAGTGTTTCCAGATTTGCATGGCGAAGCTGCTGTTCAACGGTTATGGGAAGAAATATTAAAAGATGTGCGTATTGATGATAATTCAGATGCACTTGAAAATTGGCAAGCTCATATTACAACTTTGCAAGAAAAAGCAGACTGGCTAACTTCGCAAAACTTTAAAGCATTACACTATAAAAATAGTCAATCAGATTTCACAATTGGTTTAGCCACTGGACATATTTGGGAGGCTGCTATCTCGTCCGATAAAGCAGGCAACACTTTTATACCAAATATGCCAACTGAAGAAGTTTTTACTGCACCTGATAATCGCAACATTAATGGTCATGTTGCAGCTACTTTACCGCTCTCTTATCAAGGTAATCTCATTGAGAATATCACATTAGATTTCAAAGATGGTAAAATCGTCAATGCATCTGCAACTAAAGGATTAGATGTGTTAAACCAAATTATTAACACCGACGACGGTGCTAAATCACTTGGCGAAGTATCATTGGTCCCAGATCCTTCCCCAATTTCACAAGGTCATGTTTTATTTTATAACACATTATTTGATGAAAATGCTTCAGATCACCTAGCTATTGGTGCCGCCTATGCCTCAAATATTATTGATGGTAAAACAACCAATCCCAAAGATCTCGCGTCTCGCGGCTGGAATATTTCAGATGTTCACGTTGATTTCATGATTGGCTCTGCTGACATGTCAATTGATGGTATCACTCAAGATGGTGATATTATCCCTGTATTCCGTTCTGGCGATTGGGCTTAATATATAATTAAAATGACCTGGATCTCAACATATAATGAGATTCAGGTCATTTTAATTAACAAATCACTGCCAGATTTAATTGTCGATTAGTCAGAAAATTATAAATGCTTGTGTTGCATCGTTGCCTTAATAGCATGCTTAACAGCATCATCAAAATTTTCAGCATCTAGATCATCTAAACCAGCGCGTGTCGAGCCACCTGGTGAAGCCACTTTATCTTCCAATTCTTGTGCTGTAGCATCCGATGATGCTAACATCATAGCAGAACCCAACACTGTTTTCGTTGCAATATTAGTGGCTACCTCTTCTGATAACCCGTTGTTTATTCCGGCTTGTGACAATGCTTTAATATATTTAAATACAAAAGCTGGTCCAGAACCCGCTATAGCAGAGAAAATAGTAAACTGATCTTCAGATAAATCTGTACTTTCTCCCAACTTCTCAGTAAACTGTCCAAAAAGTTGTGCATTGGGCGCCATTAATTGCCCAGATGCAAATGCTATCAGTCCTTGATTAATTGCGACATTGACATTAGGTAGTGTACGGACAATTTCAGTTGAATGCGTGGCTTCTTGCAATTCTGATAGAGAAATACCTGCTAAGACAGAAATAATTAATTGTTGATCAAAATGCAACTCGTTGGTAATGCGGGTTAGTTGGTTAGGTAAAAATGCTAAAACAACCACGTTACTCTCGTCAATAAGGGCTTGTGGTGACAACGCTAACACGCCCCATGTATCAGCAAGCTTACTTGCCGAACGCGGTGAAGAAACTAAAATATCAGTTGCTTGAACCCCACTTTTCAATAAGCCTTGAATCATAGCTTTTGCCATATTACCTGTTCCGATAAAACCATATTTTGTCATAAACTAATCTCCTTGTTAGCAGAAAGCAAGATGTCATCATAATACCTGCTTAGTTGGTTTGGATTAAATTCCTGCTAGTTTCGTATCAATCATATCCAAAACTTTATCACGTGACAGCTCATCTTCAACAAAATCAAAGCGATCACCATCAATTTGAATCTTTGGTGAACGATCATAAGCGTCAAACCAAGCATCATAACGGCGATTCAACTCTTGATAATAGTCGAATAGTTCAGGGTTCTCATCGATTTGTTCAAATGAACGCCCTCTTATTTTAATACGTGATAACATCGTTTCAAAACTAACCCGCACATGAATTAACAGGTCTGGGTTTTTAATATCAGCTACCCCATCCATTTCTGACATCATATTATCCACAAGTGACTTATAAATATCAACTTCTGTTTGCGTCGCACGATTAAGATCTGCTGTTAATTGAAATAATAACGCATCTTCATAAATTGAGCGATCTAAAATATTGTTTTTACCAGTTTTTTGTGCTGTTTTAATTTGTGACAAGCGCTTATTCAAAAAATAAATTTGTAATAAAAAACCATATTTTTTGGGGTTTTCGTAGAATAATGGCAAGATAGGATTGTCGCTTACACTCTCATAAAACGCCTTTGAACCGAGGTGATCTGCTAACATTTTAGTTAAACTTGTTTTGCCGGCACCAATCGTGCCCGATAATACAATCATTCATCTCTCCTGATTTCTTTGGATTAAGTACTTACCTAGTATATCAAAAATTAGTCTGGTTTTCAGAAATTAATCGTCTCACATATCGAAAACAAACTACTTGCGAACTGTCTGTAATTGCTTCACATAAGCTTCCAATGTCAAATGATGATCTGTCATATATTTAGCATTTGTTCTACCTACATATCGAAAATGCCAAGACTCATAATCAATGCCGGTTTGCTTAATTGATTGCATGTCTTTAGGATAGCGAAGTACAAAACCAAACTCTGGTGCATGCTTAATGAGCCACTGCTGTGATTTGAATTCATCCATCTGTGCCATCAGCCCAGGGTATTTAGCTATAGCATCGTTACCAGCTAAATCTACTGCTAAACCAGTATGATGTTCAGAAGACCCTGGTGTCTGAATGACAGACTGCGTTAACTTGGTTGCGGCTGATTTATCCATGCCGTTAGCTTCATTTTGAGTAATTGAATTTTGATAAACTTTTGTTTGGTAATCAATTGACCGGTATGCTGACACGAGTGTCGTTGCATAGCCTGCTTGCTTAGCAGCTTCACGAAATGCTGCTAGTGGTTTCTCAATGCGAATATCCATTTGTTTATCATCAACCGTAACCTTACTAAAAGTCATTTCAGTTGTGATGGGGTGTTGCTTGTTAACTAATTTTAATTGCCAATCGTTAACTTTAGCACCTTTTGGTAATTGTTTTTGCGCTGCTATTTGTTTTTTTGGTATATTATTTTGTGTTACACTACGGTCTGAACGATTTTTTGATGATTGATTCAAACCATACATTACCCCAACAGCAACTATTAATAAACCCAAAAAAATAACCCAACCCTTACGCATCATTTCTATTCCCCCTGCTATTTTCTTTATTCTATCACGAATTAGTCACTAAATAAAAAATGCTAGCAGTTAACGTCAGTAACTACTATCAACAATATTATAATTTAATCAATAAAAAAAGCGATATAATATTATATCGCTTGTGATGGACAGCCAGGGGCTCGAACCCTGGACCCACGGATTAAGAGTCCGTTGCTCTACCAACTGAGCTAGCTGTCCATTTTGCTGCTTTCACAACAAAAAATATCATACCATAGATTAATAAGATATACAATACTTTATACGCAAACCCTCAATAAAGTTGATTAGTTCTTATCGTCATATCCTTTAGGATGACTTTGATGCCAATTCCAAGCTGTTTTGATAATATCTTGAACATTATCATACTTCGGTGCCCACCCAAGAATATCACGTGCCTTATCTGAATTAGCAATCAATATATCTGGATCACCAGCACGACGTGGACCAATCCTAGATGGAATGGCTACACCTGTGGCAGTACGCGCTGATTCAACCATTTCTTTAACAGAAAATCCTGTGGCAGAACCTAAATTGAATTGATTAGAATCGTTACCATCAGCTAAGTATTTTAAGGCCCGCAAATGTGCATCAGCCAAGTCAAGCACATGAACGTAATCACGCACATTGAAGCCGTCAGGTGTATTATAGTCATCGCCAAACATTTCAATATAGTCACGTTGACCCAACGCTGCTTGCAAAATAATAGGTACCAAATGCGTCTCTGGTGTGTGATCCTCACCAATTGATGCATCTTCAGCTGCACCAGCAACGTTAAAGTAACGCAAAGCTACCCATTTAATGCCATCAGCTAAATCAGACCAAGCCATAATTTTTTCCATCATTAACTTTGATTCACCATAAGGGTTAATGGGATTTTGTGGGTCTGTTTCCTTAATCGGAATATTAACTGGATTACCATAAGTTGCTGCAGTAGAAGAGAAGACAATTTGCTTGACATTATGATCATTCATAACTTCAAGCAATGTTATCATACCACTCGTATTATTATCAAAATATTTTAATGGATTAGCAACTGATTCAGGCACAATAGAAAATGCTGCAAAATGAACAACCTGTTCGATATTTTCCTGATCAAAAACCGCTGATAAAGCATCTTTATCACGAATATCAACTTGATAAAATTTTGCCTTAGGATTAACCGCTGCACGATGTCCAGTGAAAAGTGCATCAACCACAACCACATCACGTCCAGCTTCAACTAACGTTTTGACCATGTGTGACCCGATATAACCGGCGCCACCTAATACTAATACTGACATTATTCTTTCCTCTAACCACTATTATATCAAAAATTAACTATGTTTAACGTAACTTATTCAAGTAGCTGTATTATCACGCCACTCAAATTCAGCTTCAGCACTAACAACATCGCCAACCATGATACGATGTTTACTATAATTATCACCAAGATTTACTTGAGATTTAATATTATGTCCTAAACGAACCTCATTTTCAAATTTCAAATTGATATAGGTCATTTCGTGCGTTAATAGATAGTCAGGTGCGATTACATCTTGCATCCACTCAAAATACTTAGAATTATTAACATGCTTATTGGCATCAATATCAAGAAACCGCACATGATAATCATTTTCTTCAAAAGGCTCATCATGCCCAATTTGTGCTGGATTTGGAATACGTGGAATTTTTTTTACTTTTTCAGCTTGATATTTCTCGATAATATCTTGCGGTAAACGAGCCATCTTACGATTCTCAATATCTATCATTGCCCAAATAGAATCGACACGTATAATTTCTTGATCATTTTTATCCAAAAACAAAAATGGTCGTCGTACAAAAAACGGATTGTATTTAGCAGCACAAGTTTGTATTTTAATGTTCTCATTAATTTTTGGACGACGTAAAATATTGACTTCGTATTGTAAGATAACCCAACCTAACCCGCGTTCCAAATGGAAGTCTTGTCCAACGCCAAGATCGTCACTCTGATTCTTTGAAGCTAAAACTGCCCAATTTAGAATCATAGGTAATGATAGTTTGCCAGTTGTATCCGCTTCATAATACTCTACTTGTCGTTGAATTTCGTATGTCTGCATGTTATCCCTTTCCAAGCATCCCCAAATAAGCTTTGTAACAGCTTAACTTAAACCATGATAATCAGCATAAACGGCTTGTCGCGCTAAGCCACGTGTTTTAGCGATTTGCTTAATTGCAGCATTTGGTTTTAATCCCTTAGCGATCAATTCCTCTACTGCTTCTTGTACAGACAAAAATATTTCATCCTCTGGCGCTTCAGGTAATATTTCTTCAGTAGTACCTGCAATCATAACAACGAATTCACCACGAATTTCATTATTTTTGGCCCATACAGCAAGTTCTTCAACACTACCACGCAAAAACTCTTCATATCGCTTTGTTAATTCACGAGCTAACACAACCTGACGATCATTCCCCATGACTTTTTGAATATTTTCCAAGGTTTTCTTTAATCGATGTGGTGCTTCATAAAAAATAACGGTATCACGCATTGTGGATAACTGTTGTAATTCTACGAGTTGTTCACTGTTTTTACGTTGTAAAAAGCCGTAGAAATAAAATGGTTGTGGTACCAGCCCACTAGCAATTAGAGCTGTGACACCAGCAGTTGCTCCAGGAATCGGCACAACTGTTAACTCATTTTCAACCGCTGCTGCTACCAATTCTTTGCCTGGGTCAGAAATAGAGGGCATGCCAGCATCACTGACTTGCGCAAGACTTTTACCATTTTGCAGGTCAGCAATTAATCCAGGAATTTTAGCCTGCCAATTATGTTCATGAAAACTAGTCTGTTTCGTATTAATACCAAAATAATTGAGTAACTGTTGTGTATGACGTGTATCTTCAGCTGCAATCAAATCAACAGTACGCAACGTTTCCACTGCTCGTGGCGACATATCTTGTAAATTACCAATAGGTGTTGGTACTAAAAACAACGTCCCTGTTTCACGTTGTTGAAAACTTTTTTGTTGTTGCACATCATTCTCCTAACGCAAGTGTTGTATCCAATACTATCTTCTCTAATCGTGTCTGTAACGACACATTAATTTTCCGTAAATGATCATCTGAAAAAATCGCATCACTGGCTTGAACGAGCTGTTGATTGGTATAATGTTGAAGCAATGTTTTATATAGACCCACTAGTTTTGGAAACATGAGCTGCTCATCTGGTACTTGTCCAAAAACAACAGTATCACGGGACAGTTGATGTAACCATTCCAAAAATAATTCTTGTTGTTTTTCTTCTTTCAACTGATCAATCAATTGTAACTGAACATATGCAAAAGACTCAATACGTCGCTGCATCATTAACTCAAACCACTTAAACAATAGTAACTGTGTTTTTTTTCGCCAATCATTATCGACTATATCATCACTATCATCAATTGGTATTTCCGGTAGTAGATGAACAATTTGTGCTCGTGATTGAATTGTTTTCAAAACATCGTTAACGTTTTCTGCAAGCATCACGATCAATTGTGGACCAGCTGGTTCTTCAATAAACTTCAACAAAGCATTGCCCGATGCGCCACTAAGTGTTTCAACAGCATCAAACACGAAGACTTTACGTTGACTTTCCTGTGTTGTTGTCACAAAGTCTGGCGTTAAATTACGAATTTGTTCAACTTTCCAAACACGTCTTGTCCCATGTCCACTTTTCGGTAAACTAGGTTGTGTTATTTTAACATCAGGATGCTCATTTTTTTCAATTCTGATAGCATTAAGGCCGCTATCCCCAACAATTTGCCAAGCTAAATAACGTGAAAAAGCCAGTTTTTTCGGCTGGCTCGGTCCCACAAATAAATATAAATGGCTTAATTGATTGTTAGCTATAAGCTCATCAAAATGTGCCACTTGAGTTGGATAAGTGGTTTGTGATGTTTTAAAAAAATCTGGTGCCATTAGAATTGATGAAATGATTCAATATTTTGTGTGAATACAGTAGCACCACCGACTTCAACTTCTATTGGGTAAGCCCCGACATGATCAGCACCAGCATCCAGACTGACTGGTGGTACCATAAACTGTTTACGTTTTTGTGATACTTTTTGAATTATATCTAATACATCTTGCATACGGTCATCTTCAATCGCAATTAAAAATGTCGTATTTCCCGAACGCAGAAAGCCACCGGAAGTTGATAAGCGTGTCGCACGAACGTTTGCTTTCACGAAAGCATTGCTTAATTTTGATGTATCTTTATCTTGAACAATAGCTGTAATAAGTTTCATCATTTACTCCTTAGGTATATCTAATGCATTGAATATCAACGCATGCGTATCATCAATTACCTTTTCTAAAGATTGTGTCGCATCAATTATTTTAATTCTATCAGAAAATTCTCGTTGTAGTTTTAAATATGTTTGGCGAACCGTTTGATGAAAAGACAACGCTTCTTTATCCAAACGGTCTATTTTAGACTGCCTATTTGCTTTCACACGTGCTAAACCAAGTTCAGAAGGTACATCAAGATAAATAGTCAAATCTGGTAATAACCCATCAATGGCAAATTGGTTAATCTGCCAAATATTTTCTACACCTAACCCACGGCCACCACCTTGATAAGCCAATGAACTATCAACATAGCGGTCTGAAATAACAACTTTATTTTTTTCCAAGGCTGGTAATATAACTTCAACAAGATGTTGGCGCCGCGCAGCAGTATATAATAGTGCCTCTGTACGGCCATCCATACCATTATCTTCAGTCGGCTGCAAAATATCGCGAATGGCTTCCGATATCGGATTACCACCTGGTTCCCGCGTCGTTACCAAATCATCACCTAATATCGGTTTCAACTCTTCAATCAATGCTTGTAAAACACTTGTTTTACCAGCACCCTCAGGCCCTTCAAATGTAATAAATAGTGGTTTTTTCATGTTCTGTCCTATTTGTTGTTATAACTATATTAAAGACGGTCACTTTTCAACACATGCGTCTGCATATGCCCAACTGTTTTTCGGCGCCGTGCCTCCCGATATAAATAATTGAATTTAGCTTTTGCTAGTGCTGTTTGTGCCTGAATCAAACGCACATTGACTTGTCCATCTAGCAAAGCTTCTTCTGAATTTTGTGCTGTATCCCAGTCAATTTTTGCTTTATCGATTTGAAAGACTAGGGATTGGTCATATTCTCGACGTAAATTATATTTCTTTTTACCAAATATCATAATTCTGTTCGTCCTTGCACAGCCTTAATTAACGTTAATTGATCAGCGTAGTCAATATCAGAACCAACAGCTAGTCCATGTGCTAACCTTGTCACTTTTAACCCAGCAGGCTTCAGCAGGCGTGCTAAATACATGGCAGTCGCCTCACCTTCAGCATTGACATTGGTCCCAACAATCACTTCATTAATTTCTTGATGCTCTGATAAACGTCGGATAAGACTAGGTAAATTAATGTCTTCTGGGCCTGTTCCTGCACTTGGTGAAATAATACCATTCAAGACATGGTACAAACCATGATAGTCACGAGTATTTTCCATGGCCATGACATCGCGTGAGTTTTCAACCACAAAAATCGTGGATTGGTCACGCGAATCATCCTGGCAAATCACACATGGGTTAACATTTTTTTCTGTAATATTGCCACAGATTTCACAAAATGTCAGATCTTGTTTAGCACTCGTGAGGGCCTTTGAAAAATCAAAAACATCGGTTTCATCCATACCTAAGGTATAAAAGGCTAAGCGTGTAGCTGTTTTCACACCAATGCCTGGTAATTTGGTATAATTATCGATTAATTTTGCAATAGGTTCTGGATAATCCATAAATTTAAAACGGCTATGATGGCCAATCCTTTCATTAATCTACTACAGTCACGATATCATCACCAAATAATTTTTTTGCTTCTGCTACAATTGTTGGTTCACTCGTAATTTTATCTGATAATTTTACATCTGACAATGTCGCTTCTTTTTGCAAAGGACCGCTAACTCGCGCGACATCTGCCAATTTAACATCCGGAACTGTGCCAGCTTTCAGCTGTTTAACATACGCAGCACGTTCTTGATGCCAATCATCCTGCGAAATCAGTACCATTTCAGCGGGTAATGATTGATCACGTAAAGCGCTATTTAACTGACTCTGCAAAGTTGTATCTTGCAAAGCTTGGACCAATAGCGCTGGATAATCAAAAGCCAATACAACAGCTTCATCACTCGCAGCTACCGGTTCCGCAATGGTCAACATTGCTTGCTGTGTGACATCAAATTGGCCAATTAACGTTGCCCAATTCTCTTTAATACGCGTTAATGATTCTCGCTTAGCTGACTTTAAAACGGCAAATACAGCTTGTTGACCTGTTCTAGCAATTAATTTTTGAGAAGATGTTTGTGTTTGTACGTTGCCGTTACTATTATCGTTAATAGGTACCGGTTCAGATATTTTTTCTTCGCTTACAGTACGCTTATCTGCCGAACTTGTTGTAGATACTTTCTCAACTTGTTGTTCAGGTTTGCGATCTACCTGTTGTACTTCTTTGACAGCTTGATGGCTTGATGGTATAGGTTCATTATCTATTGTACTACTTTGTGTTGGATTCATACTTAATTTTACAGTTAATAATTCCAAATAAATGTCACTCTGCATTGTTTGCATTAACTGCTTTTGAATATCATCTAACGTCATCATCATTTTTTGAATCCGTGATGTACCTAATTGCTGTGTTAAAGCTTGAAGTTCTGTTAACGCAATCGTTGATTTAATTAATTCTGGTGCCACGTCAGCTAACATGACATCACGCAATAAACCAAGCACATCAGCAACAAACCGTTGTGCATCTTTGCCTTCTAGTAAGATATCATGTAATGTTTTCAGACTGGCTTGTGTATCAAAGCCACTAACTTGCTGCAAATAAGTTAACAAGCGTTTCGTAGTTGTTGAACCAGTTACCTGCAAAGCATTATCAATCGTCACAATATCTGCACCAAAAGCAATGACTTGATCTAAAATTGATAATGCATCACGCATGCCACCTTCAGCAACATTTGCAATAATACGCAATGCGCCTTCTTCATACTTAACATTCTGCTTTGTCAATATTTCTGCTAAACGTTTTTGAATAGTTGAACTACCAATACGCTTAAATTCAAACCGTTGTGTACGCGACAAAATTGTCACTGGTACTTTTTGTGGCTCCGTCGTGGCTAAAATAAATTTCACATTAACTGGTGGTTCTTCTAGTGTTTTCAACAAAGCATTAAATGCACTGTTAGATAACATATGCACTTCATCAATAATATAAATTTTAAATGCTGCTTCAAGTGGTGCGTAATCGACATTTGTTAAAATATCGCGTATATCTTCTACTCGACTATTGGATGCCGCATCAAATTCAATGATATCAGGAATTTGTGAATCATCAGTAGCCGCATCAATACCATTAACTTCACGCGCAAAAATTTTAGCAGCAGATGTTTTACCCGTCCCGCGTGGTCCAGAAAATAAATATGCATGCCCTGTTTGATGTGTTTCAATGGCATTTTTAAGTGTTTGTGTAATAACCTCTTGACCAACCATATCATCAAATGTGCGTGGTCGATAAACCCGGTATAATGCTTGATATGCCAATGTTATCACCTCCAACTAACAAAAAAATATTAATATGTCATATACAGATTTTGTAGTTTATCCTAACTTGTTTTAACCACTAATCTTTACAAAAAAAGACCGCAAAGCGGTCAAATATGTACACAAGCACAACTTCGAACAACCTTAGGGCTGCTACATTCCTGTCCTGACCCAGTTCGGGAGCCGACGCTTGCCTGCTTTACTATTATATCTAATTTTTGGCATTTACGCAAATACTTCAGCGACCTTTTTCACCCATTTAGTATGCCATGCAAAATAAGTTAAATAAGCCTTTGGTATCATATACTCATTTACCGCCGCAAAATCATCTACTAATGAGACAATCCAACTTTCGCGATATTTTGGTAGTGCTATTGTAGCACCAAACATGTGCTTAACAATGATATCTGCTTCTTTGTCATTAATGTGTGTAATTTTTTGCGCGTTTTCTAAAGCAATACGTGGGTGCACATAAGCATGCGAACCTTCTTCAAACTTTGTAACACGCCAATCATAATAAAATAAATCGTGCAAAAGTCCCGCACGTGCTGTAGCGGTTGCATCTGCCCCAATTTTTTTAGCAATAGTATATGATTGATATGAAACTGAAACTGAGTGTCGTAAACGATTAGAAAAATGATGTTGCGTGTATTGCGCCAACTGCTGTACTTCATCACACTGTAATAAATCATCAACAATATTCAAATAATCTTGATCCGTGCGCCAAGAATTGGGATTTTTCATGTAGTATTGACCTCTTTACGTTATGTTGATTATTATAATACAATTTCACAATTTTTGCTGACTATTTGCTTCATCGCTTTTTACACGTTGTCGTTTAGCTCGAATTTTAGCAAAGAAATTTTTCAACAGCTTACCAGATTCTTCACTACGAATGCCCACGTGAACGTCTACACGATGATTTAACCGTTCATCTTCTAATAATTTATACAATGACCGTGTCGCACCACCCTTAGTATCGTCTGCACCATAATAAACAGCCGGGATTCGGGCATTAATAATCGCACCGGCACACATTACACAAGGTTCCAACGTTACAAATAAAGCCGTGTTTTCCAATCGCCAGGAATGTAAAGCTTGATTGGCTAATTCAATAACCAATAGTTCAGCATGCGCCGTTGCCAATTGGTTCGTCTCTCGATGGTTATGCGCGCGTGCAATCACCTGATTATCATACACAACAACTGCACCGATAGGCACCTCACCTTCTGCATCCGCCAATTTAGCCTCATTCAAAGCTTCTTGCATAAAATAATCAACTTGTTCATCGCTAAATGTTGGGCTAGTCGCCATATGTGCTCTCCAAAATATAGTATCCTTTGTTTTTATGAATCACTTTAGCATTACCAAATGCTGAAGCCATATTTTTTTGTGCTGATGGTGCCCCTTGCTTCTTCTGCAAGACAGCAATTAGTTTACCACCTGGTAAAAGGTGGTGCATCGCATCTTGTAACATCGCAGTAACAACATTTTTTCCAGCTCGAATGGGTGGATTGGCTAATATCAAAGCATACTTATCCTGAACATTAGCATAAACATCAGATTGGAAAATATTCACTAATGAACTAACGCCGTTACGTTCTGCATTCTTCCTTGCTAAATCCAGAGCCCGCTCATTAACATCCGTCATATCAACTTCTCGATCAAATGTTTTTGCCACAGCAATCCCCACAGGACCATACCCAGTACCTAAATCTAATACTTTCCCTTCAATTAGTTTTGTATTAGGCAAAGCTTCTAGCATTGTTCGTGTACCAAAATCAACAGTTGATTTTGAAAAAACACCACTATCTGTTATAAAATGTAATGTTTGACCCAATAATTCAAAATCAAAGTTTTGATAATGATGATCAGAATTAGGATTTGAAGTGAAATACATTTCACCATCAATTTTTGCTTTAGATTCTACCATGAGAACTCCTTAAATTTATGTACAAAAAAAGAAGTACCTAAGCACCTCTTTTAATATGATGAATTACTTCAAAGTTACAGAAGCGCCTGTTTCTTCCAAAGTTGCCTTCAATTCATTGGCAGCAGCTTCATCAAGACCTTCTTTAATGATTGAAGGTGCATCATCAACTAATCCCTTAGCTTCCTTCAAACCAAGACCAGTTGCTTCACGAACTGCCTTGATAACCTTAACCTTAGCAGTACCTGCTGAAGTCAATTCTACGTCGAAGTCTGTCTTTGCAGCGGCTGCGCCGTCTGCTGCACCAGCTGCGGCTACAGGAGCTGCGGCTGAAACGTTAAATTCTTCTTCGATTGCTGAAACCAAATCAGCCAAATCCAAGATTGTTGCATCCTTTAATGATGCGATAATCGCGTCTTTATCAAAAGCCATGATTAAATCCTCCAAATTGTTTTTTGTTTGTATTTGTTTTTAAAAATTATTCAGCATCTGAAACTGCTTCAACAGCAGGTTCTTCGCCTTCTTCCAACTTCTCTTGCACAGCCTTAACAGCATATGCAAATGAACGGATTGAGAATTGGAATTCGGCCATCAACTGACCAAGCAAGCCTTCGCGTGATGGCAAAGAAGCATACTTATTAATGTCGGCTATGTTGGCAATATTGCCATCAACAACACCACCTTTAATTTCCAACTTCTCGTTGGCGTCAGCAAACTTCTTCAAAATACGTGAAGGTGCAATAGCATCTTCTTCTGAGAAAGCGACAGCTGAAGGACCAGCAAAAAGGTCATTTAATTCAGCAAATCCGGCTTTTTCAGCGGCACGTGTCAAAATCTTGTTTTTGATTACTTCAAGTAAAACGCCTTCTTCACGCAATTGATGACGTAGCTCTGTAGATTGAGCAACTGTCAATCCACGAGCATCAACAACAACGGCTGAGGCAGCATTCTTGAATTGTTCAGCAACTTCTTCAACTTTTTGTGCTTTAACTGCAATAGTCTTTTCACTCATGATATATGTTCTCCTTTCTTTATATAATTATTTTGCAAAAGAAATCCCGTGAGCCAACAGACACACGGGAAAAGTTTTTAAACTTCCTCGGCAGGATAAATATTAAGGTATTACTACCTCCTGAGTCTTAGGCAAAATGATTTAATTTACTTAGTAAGTATATCAGATAAAACAAATATCGTCAAATCTTATAAAGCATTCAAGTCCAAAGCAACAGCTGGACCAAATGTTGATGAAATTGAAGCATGTTGTACGTAGGCACCTTTAACAGCAGCCGGACGTGACTTAAGAACTGTGTTAGCAATTGTTTGAACATTTTCAGTTAACTTAGCAACATCAAATGACACACGACCCACAGGAACAGCAACGTTACCATCACGGTCTGTACGGTATGTTACTTGTCCACCCTTGGCATCTGAGACAGCCTTAGTAACATCCATTGTTACTGTGCCAGTCTTAGGGTTAGGCATCATACCCTTAGGACCTAAGATACGGGCAACACGGCCTACTTGAGCCATCATATCAGGTGTTGCAATAGCTGTATCAAAGTCTAACCAACCGCCTTGAATTTGAGCAACAAGATCAGCCGCACCGACAACATCAGCTCCAGCAGCTTCCGCTTCCTTAGCTTTGTCGCCTTGTGCAAAGACAATAACCTTCTTATCTTTACCAGTACCATTTGGCAAAACAATAGCACCACGCAATTGTTGATCAGCTTGACGTGTATCAACGTTTAAATTAAAGACAACTTCAACTGAAGCATCAAATTTAGCGTAGTCCATTTCTTTAATCAATGAAACAGCATCATTCAAAGCGTAGTTCTTTTCAGCTTCTACTTTTGATAATGCTTCAATATACTTTTTACCATGCTTTTTAGTCATTATTCTGCGTCCTCCTTGATTGCTGTACCTTCAACAGTCAAGTCAACACCATCAACGGTAACACCCATTGAACGTGCTGTACCTTCGATCATACGCATAGCTGCTGTTACATCATTAGCATTTAAATCTGCCATTTTGTTTTCAGCAATTGCACGGATTTGATCCAAAGTAACGTTTCCAACCTTCTTAGTATTAGGTTCACCTGAACCCTTACCAACAAGCTTACGTAATTGATCAGCAGCGGGTGGTGTTTTTGTAACGAATTCGAATGAACGGTCATCAAAAACAGTGATTTCAACCGGAATGACTGAACCTGCTTGATCTGCAGTACGCGCGTTAAATTCCTTTGTGAATTGCGCGATATTAATGCCGGCTTGTCCCAAAGCTGGACCAACTGGTGGAGCTGGTGTTGCTTTAGCAGCGGCAATTTGTAGTTTAACTACTGTTGTAACTTTTTTAGCCACGATTTTTTCCTCCTCGTGTTGTGGTAGACGCAGCTTTAGTGCTGCTCCCACGCATGTCGATGACATACTCTATAATTATATTAAAAAAATATTCAAAATGCAATAGTTAAATTTAGGCTTGATCTAACACAGTTTCAACATCAGCAAAGTCTAATTCTGTCGGTGTTTCACGACCAAAGACTTCAACTGTTGCTTCAAGCGTTTGCTTTTCTGTATCGACAACAGTCACTGTCCCTTCCATACCAGAAAATGGACCAGCAATAATTTTAACAATTTGACCTACTGCGACATCTAAGTCAACAACTTCACGTGTAACCATGCCCATACGCTTCATCAACAAATCGACTTCTTCAGGTAATAGTGAGTTTGGCTTTGAACCAGCACCGTGAGAACCCAAGAATCCAGTGACACCAGGCGTGTTACGGACAACATACCATGCCTCATCTGTCATATTATAATCATGTGGCGTAGCCATTTCAACTAACACATAACCTGGAAAATCATTTTCCACTGATGTCTTGGCTTCACCATCTTGAATGGTCGTGACTTCTTGTTCTGGTACCAAAATACGGAAAATTTGTTCTGACATCCCCATTGTTTGTGTACGTGATTCTAAATTGGCCTTAACTTTGTGTTCATATCCTGAATAAGTATGAACAACAAACCATGACTTTTCAATGTTATCTGTATTTGATGCCGTTTCTTCAACAGTTTCTTCGGGTGTTTCATTATTTTCAGACATAAAATTTAGTTGTGTATAATATACACATTTCCTCCATTCATTTCAATAGAAAAAAGAACTTCGCCGAGAAGTCCTTCTAGTTGTCTTTAGTATACTATACTTTTTGTAATTTCGCTATTATTTCATAACAAAATTAAAGCCACTTTGCAAAAGCCAATCCATGCCACCTAAGAAAACAGCAAAGATAACAGAAACGGTAATAACAGTTACCGCTTCTTTTGAAGCTTGTTGTTGTGACAACCATGTCACTTTTTTCATTTCAGCTGCGACGTTTCTAAAATAATTGAGCATATTTGTAACCTTTATTTTGTTTGTTGGTGCAATGTATGTTTGCCACAGAATGAGCAAAACTTACTAACTGCTAAACGTTCTGTACGATCTTTTGACAATGCAACTGTGTAATTACGTGATCCACATACTGTACACGCAAGCGATACTTTATGACTAGCCATGAGCTGCCTCCGTAAATTTCTTATTTTAGCATAACATTTAAGCAGGTAAAACTCAACGATTGAGTAGACCATAAAGAATGAGATCTAATAATTGTTGAATTCTTTCATGCATTGTTGTTGTACCATTGAGCGCATGAAAATCGCTAAATAGTGGTGATAGACTCGTAATAAAAAACGAACTAGCCATTTTTGAATCAATACCTTCCCGCAAAGGCACCACTTCTTGACTGAAAAACTGTGCAATGGGCATGACATAATTACGACCAAAAACCATGCCTAATTCCTGCTGATGTTGTGGCGATAACGTATCAAAGCTACCATGTATTAGTGAAAATACATCGCGTGGATGACGTGTTATAATCACCTCGGTTAACGCCACTAGCTGGTCAACAGGTTGTGGATATGTTTGGTCCAAAATAGCCATCATATCAGTCATAACTTGGTTTCCTACGCGCTTAATCACCTCAACAAACAAAGTCTCTTTATCACCAAAATGATGATAAATCGCAGGTTGCGTGATTTTTAGTGCTTTAGCGATTTCACGTGTCGTCGTTTGTGCATAGCCATTCAATAAAAATTGCACAGTTGCCGCTTCTAAAATTTTGGCATATGTTTCTTCACTTTTACTCGGCTTCGTTACCATAACTCTAGTTTACACCCTTTAATGAGCTTAAAAAAGCATTAAAATTCTCATAATTAGCGTGGCTGATTGATTTCTCAGCCATCAAGCTTCGTCAGCCATCATTGCCTTAAAATTCTGACGTTGCTTCATGCGATAATATGTCACCAATAATATTGTGATAGCCAAAAACCAAATTACTAAAATAATCACATTTTGTTGTATATTACCACCAAATATCAATTGTCGCACAACATGGTTCAATGCGCTCAATGGCCATATATTATAAAAATAATTAAAAATACCAGTCGTCATTGATTGTGGCACCGTTGTCACTGCGAAAATTGTTTGCAGCGTTAAAATTGTAGTACCTAACCACCAGCCAAGCTGCCCTAACCACTCTTTTAAATACCAAATGATACTCATCATTGCCCATGAAGCAACAATAGTAATACCGACAATCACCCAAAAATTAAAAAGAGACACGTGCCAAAAAATACCACTTGCTACCATCAAAGCAACAGCCACAGCATTTAATAACCCAGCCACTTGAAAATTTTCCCACCATTGTTCAAGTGCTAACGCTTCTTGTTTAACCGGCTTCATTGGCAATAATAAACCAAATAAAATGGCCAATAGTGTCACACCAATCACCAAGATGTTAGGTAATATTGTTTGGCCACTCTGACGAATAGGTTGTACATCTTGTCGATCAAAAACTAGTAGTTGCGTCAATGGTGATGTCTCTTTATTATCTGCTTGCTCGCCTGACATTTTCTGAAGTTTATCAGCTATACTAGTTTGACCCTTTTTCAGCGTTTTGGCACTACTTTGGATAATGCCAGATTTATCACTCAATGCTTTTGTAGTGTTTAGACTTGCTGCAATGTTACCAATACCACCAACCACAGAAGTTTGCATTGTATATGACAAATCATTCATTGCCACAGCCATTTCTTGAATTTTAGCTGTGTCATTGGCCTGAACCGCATCATTCATTTGTGCAGAATAGTTAGCCATTTTATTAGCGACATCAGTTGCTTTTTCTTGTAGCTCTTCAGCATTATCCGTGTCTATTCCGTTACCAATAGCTTGCAGATTCAGCTGCAAGTCGCTGGATTCCTGTGACAAATTTTGACTTTGTGTTGTGAGATTTTTTAAAACAGAATCATTACTAACGCCCATCATTAAACGTGCATTTTCACGATTAAGCACGTTATCCAATTCATGTTGCACGTACTGCGAAGCAAATTGACTTTGCCCACTGGCAATTATTTGCTTTATTGTCACACTTTTTCCAGTCTTTTTGAATTCAGATACATCCTGTGTTAGGCTTTTTGGTAAAATCACAACACCACTAACACGGCCTGTGTGCAAAGCATCATTAGCTTTTTCTGGTGTTGAATAAGTCACAAAACTTAATGTTTTACTCTTTTGGAGCACCTCTGCAAAGTTTTTCCCAACATTTTGTGTTTTACCCTGATATTTTGCAGATTGATCCTGGTTAACCACAGCGACTTGTAACTTACTTGCATGTTGTGCCATATGACTTGTTGCACCTATGAACCCCGCCACAAGCAGCGTCGGTACTAAAATAACGAATAACCACTTTACTAATTGTCTCTTGTCTTTTAATAGCAATTGCCAACTAAACATAAAAAAAACCTCTTCTATCTAATATAAATAGCATAACGATAAAAAAAGCATTTTTGGGCGACTTTATAAAGTTTTATGACTTTTTATGACAACTTATGTCTTCTAGGACAAGTATCGTCGCTGAACCTTTAAAATATTTGAATAATAAAAAAGCTAAACCCTTGTTTAGCTTTAGTTTAATATTAAAATTATTCAGTCTCTAACAGACCATATTTACCATCTGCACGCTTATAAATAACTGAATCTGTATTGGATTCTGCATCTTTGAAAATAAAGAAATTATGTTCCAACAAATCCATTTGTAACGCTGCTTCTTCTGGTGACATAGGTTTTAAATCAACTTGCTTCCTACGTACAATTTGTAAGCTATCATCATCAACATCTGTTGCTGGAATTTCATCATTGGAATCAATACCCTTAAAGCCAGTTTCACGTGACTTACGGTTAATCTTAGTCTTGTACTTACGAATTTGACGTTCCAATTTTTCAGATACAGCATCAATAGCTGTATACAAATCTGGATTAGTATCTTCAGCACGCAATACAACGTAAGGCAGTACAATTGTAACTTCAGCCTTACCGGAGTTATTTGATTGATACGTACGCAAATTTATATTAGCATTTGCTGTTTCTTCAATATAGCGGTTTAACTTAGTTAAACGCTTTTCGACATATTCACGAAGTGAATCAGTTACCGCGATGTTTTCGCCACGTACATTAAAATCTAACATAATAATTCCTCCAATTAAGTTACTACACTAATTATACCATATGTGTAAGCGTTTTCTGTAAAAATAAACATTTTTTCATAATTTAACGTGCTAACGATAGACTTTTCACATTTTTCGCACCTAAATCGTACAATAAGTCTGCTGCATGATACAATGTGTTCCCTGTTGTATAGACATCATCTACAAGCAACACTCTTTTGTTGTGTAGTGGTAATGATTTGCTCACTGTAAATGGTTGTGTCCGCATCATGCGACCTTTCCTATTAAATTGTGACTGGTGACTTTTATTTTTAGCTTTGACTTTTAGTAAGTCACTCAACGTCACACCTTCAAATAGACCAACTGTCTGATTAAATCCTCGTGTCATCATGGTGTACTCACTAATGGGAATAACTACAACTAGATCTATAGCCATATTATTCACGTACTGGATTAATTCATGATTAAATATCTGACGCAAACTGTAATCACCATTAAATTTGTATCGTTGCATAAAATCACGCATTGCATCATTATACTGATATAACGAAGTATGTTGTAATAAGATTTTACCTTGTTTTTCCCAGCGTTGACAATCAAAACACAATGACTCATTATTCTGCTGACGACCACAACCTGAACAAGCACAACTAATAGACACAAATTCCGATTGACAAGCCTGACACAGCTTGTTTGGTTGCCATCTTATCATACCAAACGTTTGCAATAACGACGGTGTTTGTTTAATGAACGTCTGACATAGTTGGCATATCATTTTCGTCCTCCTAATTTCTTACCTCGATGATTCATTTGTTTAATTTGCCTTTGAGCAGCTACCACATTTAAGCTAATATGTTGCACGTAAGCTCGTACCAATCCCGTTGGCCGATCATTTTTACGCCCAACGCGTCCGGCAATTTGAACTAAAGCATTTTCACTAAAAGTCGTATCATCAGCGCCTAAAATTAACACATCAATGCCTGGAAAAGTGACACCTCGTTCCAAAATCGTTGTGGTGACAAGATATTGCAACTGATAATCTCGCATAGCTTGCACTTTTTCTTGTCGTCTACTATCTGCCGCATGAACATAGTCGCCTTTTAAATGTGGCACATGCTTGTTAATCTGATCATACACTTTTTTTAAATCAGCTACTTTCGGCACAAATATTAAAAAACGTTGTTCTGTACGTTGAAAATGAGTCAGTTGTTTGACCAACTGCTTCGGTATCTTTCGTCGCCAATTACCAACTAATGTTGTTTTTATTACCGGTAACAAATGTTGATGATACCTCAACGGTAAGTAAGATGTTTTTAATGAACCTCTCCGAACACGTTTTTGTAATTGTTTTGTAGGTGTCGCTGTTAGAAAAATCAACGTTCCAGTAGCCTTTTTAGCTTGTTGCACCGCATAAGATAACATTTTATCGCCTGCGTAAGGAAAGCTATCAACTTCATCAACAATTAACAAATCAAAAGCAGATTTAAAACGTAACATCTGATGTGTTGTTGCTAAAACCAAAGGTGTATAGCGATAGTCTTGTGTTTGTTCTCCGTGTAACACGACCATATCAGTTTTTGAAAAGGCAGCCTGTAATCGTGGCGCTAATTCGATAATCACGTCGACCCTAGGTGAAACAATCCCAACACGATATCGTTGCGTCAACGCTTTGTGTATCACCGGAAACAACATTTCAGTCTTTCCTGCACCCGTAACTGCCCAAACTAAATGTTCATTTTTTTCTTTTAATGTCGCGATAAGTTCATTACTAACTTCTTGTTGTTTCGCAGTTAGTTTTCCTGACCAACTTAAAATATCGTGACCATCAAAGAGATTCGGCTCTGGCAAAGATAACAAAACATCACGCGAACTAACGCGTCCTAAAGCTAAACAAGCACGGCAATAAAAATGATAGTTTGGTAGTTTTTCAATATCAGTTTGCCCGCAGCGTTGACAAATGTGATTATTAAACGTCGCCGCTACTGATACATAAGCTGGCACATTTTTTATTTTTGGTTGTACAAGTTGCCTGCCGTAATATTCTTCCATATCATATTCTACGTTAATGATAAGAATTGTTCACAAATCACAACTATGAAAAAAATATTCTTTAAAAATACTATTAAATAAGCTATAATTGAATAGTTATGATCTGCTAGTGTAATGGATCGCACGCAAGATTCCGGTTCTTGAAATCCGGGTTCGACTCCCGGGTAGATCATATAAAAAGCTGTCACGCTAACGCTTGACAGCTTTTTTGTATGCTTTAGACAAATGATCAACTCACTTTCTGAAACTAATACGGTATAATAACCTATATGAATCAATACTTAACTATTGCACCACAAAATTATACATGGGAACAAAACATTAAAAAGTCCCGTTTCATACTTAATGTTGCCCGAATAACTTCAGAAGAAGATGCACGCCTTTTTATTGAGCGTATTAATAAAGCGCATTATAAAGCTAACCATAATGTTTTTGCCTATATGCTAGGTGACAATGATCAAATCCAACGGTACAGTGATAACGGAGAACCGAGTGGCACAGCAGGTGTTCCCATGTTAGAAGTTTTACAGAAAAACCATTTACATGATGTAGTTGCTATTGTCACACGTTACTTTGGCGGTATTAAATTAGGTGCTGGTGGTCTCATTCGTGCCTACTCTGGAACGACTGCTGACGGTCTAAAATCTGCTGGATTCGTCGAACGTCTAACTCGTTTAAAAGTTACCATTACAGCACCGTATCGGCATTCTGAAACACTAAATTACTGGCTTGAAACAAACAATTATCCAATCATTGAAACACAATACGACACCATGGTCCATTCAGTTGTTGCTGTTTCGGAAGATGACTTGTCACAATTTAAAACCACCTTAACTAATCACTTCTCTGGTTCTTTAACCTTCATGGTTGGTGAGACAATCTTCTTTGAAATACCTGTCAGTTGAAAATAAAAAAGCTAGACAATTAACATACTGTCTAGCTTTTTTAATCTATCGTCATAGCTGCAGGTTCTGGTGCCACGACATCATGACCGGTCTCTTGTTTAATGGTCTCAAATAAAATACCTTCACGCAGACCAGCTTGTGAAAAGATCACCTGTTGACCACCTAATAATATTAGTAATTCAATCAAGGGCAATAATCCACCAACAATAATGTCGCCACGTTCCTTGGCTAACCCGCCAATTTTTTTACGTGCCTCTAAGTTTTTACTTAATATATTTTGATAGATTTGCGTTGCATCTTGTTTGCTGAGCCGATAACCATGAATTGGTAAATCTAACACTTTGTTTTGGCGGCGAGAAATTTTTGCTAATGTACGGTTACTGCCACCAAGTGCAACTACTGGTATATGAGCAACTTGCCTCAACCAAGACACATTATCAAGCATTTGTCGCAATGCAATTGTTGCTTTAAATAAAGCAGCCGCACTAACGACATCTTTCTCTAAAAATGACTCACTGATCGTGACAGCACCTACCGGTAAACTAACTTCGTGAACCGCTTGACGATTACGCACCAAAATTAATTCAGCAGAGGCACCACCCGTATCTAAAATTAAAGCATCCACAATATCTAGTGTGTTAATAATACCAACATAATCGTAGTGCGCTTCCTGCTCACCTGTTAATACCTCTAATGGCATTGCCATTATTTCTTCAAATGCTGTTAAAAATTCACTTTGATTAGTTGCTTGACGTACTGCAGCGGTAGCTACAGCACGGACGGTGATTTTTTCTTTTGCATAACTACCAAGCGCCTTTTTAAATTCTTTTAAAGCGTTTAAAGTTCGCTCTATTGCCTCTGGTTGAAGAATTTTATCATCCCCCATATCCTTTGATAAACGAACCATTTCTTGATATCGTTCCAATACTTCGTAATGACCATCTTGATGAAACTGACTAATTGTCATTCGAACAGAATTTGATCCTAAATCAATTACTGCTAATATTGTCATGCTTCACCTCCTAAAAATGGATTATTAATTGGTTCAAATTTTCGCTGTGCCTGTGCTGATTTTTCTTGACGTTTCACGTCGGCTTGTACACTCAATGATTCGGCAATAAATATTTCTTGTGCGTTCATTGTTGATAAACCACGGCGATCGATTTTTTCAAAATGACCATCAGACTGCAAAACACGTGTTTTAACATTATCTTGCCACATTGTTTGAAAAATTGATAACACACGCTGGCGTAACGCTGTGTCTTTAAGTGGGAAAAGTAACTCAACACGACGGTCCAAATTACGTGTCATTAGGTCTGCTGACGATAAATAAACTTCGGGGTTATCATCATTATTAAAACTATAAATGCGACTGTGTTCCAAAAAGCGACCAACAATTGAATGCACAGTAATTGTGTCACTAACACCTGGAATATTTACTTTCAACATTGTAATCCCACGAACAAGTAACTCGATTGGCACACCCGCTTGACTAGCTTTATATAAATGACGAATCATTTGTTCATCGGATAACGAATTAAATTTCATCTTGATGCCTGCTGATTTACCAGCATTAGCATTGGCAATTTCCCCATCAATTTTGTCATAGATAAACTCTCGAATACCATTAGGCGACATATGCAATTGATGAAAATACTCTTGATCAGAATAACCAGTTAATATATTGAAAATTGAAGAGACGTCCATCCCTAATTCACTATCCCGAGTTAATAGTCCCAAATCAGTATAAAAATTAGCTGTCACATCATTATAATTACCAGTGGCAAGGTGCACATAACGAACAATAGCATCATCCTCTCGTCGTACGACTAACGCCATTTTAGCATGGACTTTTAACCCGCGTAAACCATATACGACGTGCACACCTTTTTGCTCCAATTCACGCGCCCAATGAACGTTATTTTCTTCATCAAATCGCGCCTTGATTTCCACTAAAACAGTTACTTGCTTACCACGCTGGGCAGCGTCTGCTAAAGCACGGATAATTGGAGAATTACCAGACACACGATATAACACCATTTTAATTGCCAAGACATCATCGTCACATGCAGCAGTTTGAATAAATGTCACTACCGGTTTAAACGTGTCATAGGGGTGATGCAATAAGTAATCTTGCTGTTTAATACTAACAAACATATTATCCGGAGATAATTCAGAACTTTCATAGCCCTTAAACTTTGAAAACTCCAAATACGGTGCATCAATTAATTTTAACCATGCACTTAAAAATGTTAAATCAATGGCGCCGTTTACTTCATAAACACGTTCATCAGAAACATCCAGTGCTTTTATGATTTTTGACATTAACGTTTTGCTCGTATTGGTATTAACAATGACACGAATAACACGACCACGCTCACGTTCTTGTAACTTACTTTGTACTTCCTGTAAGATGTTTGGTGTATCTTCATCATCAGCCACATCTAGCTCCATATCACGTAAAATATGAAAGACTGTCGTTTCCTTAATATCATAACCTGGGAAAACAGCATCTAAAAAGATCTGCACCACTTCTTCAACAAGAATCACTTGGTTTTTTTCAGGTAAGGCAATGACCCTACCTGAAGTTGTTGGTACTTGTAACACTGCAGTATATTTTTCTGATTTGTCAGTTTCATGTTTCAAACGTACACCAATATTAAGGGTATCATTTGCCAAAAATGGGAATGGTCGTGTACTATCAATTGCCATTGGTGTCAAAATGGGTAACAATTCTTCCTCAAAAAACCGTTTTAAAAATGCATATTGACTATCTGCCAAATTATCAGCGTGTTTCAACTCAAAACCTTGCTTTTTTAACGCAGGAATAATACTACGATTTAAAACTTGATACTGATTTTTTATTTGTTCTCTAGCAGCGGCAGATATCATACTCAGTTGATCATTTGGTAATAAGCCTGATGCATCTGGGTTATTATGACCAACCAAAACTTGTTGTTGGAGACTAGCAACGCGAACCATAAACCACTCATCCATATTTTTTTGTGTAATAGCTAAAAATTTTGCGCGTTCTAGTAGCGGATTTTGAGTGTCTCTAGCTTCTTCTAACACGCGATCATTGAAAGCCAACCAACTCAACTCACGATTCACATAATACTTAGGTTGTTTCAGTTCATTTGTCATCACGCATTGCTCCTTTTCTCTTGTCTTTTTAGTACAATGGGTAAGCCAAACACTGCTTCAAAAAAATATGCTTTTTGAGAAAAAATATAAATTTCCAATTGTAAATCCAATGCTGTATGCCCGATAACCGTAATATGATCATTTTGAATCGATACTGTTAGTTTTTCTATCTTTTGCAGACGACTATCATCCAAGGCATCAGCCAATCGCAATAACGATGCCATTTTAGCAATACGAATACGTTGCTTTGGTGAAAATTCTTGAATGGCTCGTAACGCATTGTCTGGTGTTTCAGCACTATGATATCGTGCGATGGCCGCAATCATATGTTGTTCGGTCGTGGATAGCCCATGAAAATCAATCCCTTCCAAAATTTCTTCTGAATATTGGTAATGACGTTGAGAATTGATAAAACTACCAACATCATGGGTCAAGGCTGCTACGCCCAATAGCAATCGATCACGCGTATCCAAACGATGAATCTTTTTTAAACGGTCAAATAAACGCCAAGCATATTCTAAAACAATCTCACGATGCTTTTCTTCGACCATATATCGATCCGCAATGCCTCGTGCAGCTGTAATAATATCCTCTTGCGCTGTAGTATCTTTAGTAACTAAGCCATCTATAACCGTCAAATCACTAATCTGTATATATTCTGACCCAATGTGTGACATAATTTCTAAGACCAAGACGGCTTCCATATAAATCATCCAAATATCTTTAGTGTCCAAATCATACTTATCTGAAATTTCTTGATCATTCATATAATTAAAATCAGTCACTAGAACTTGGAGATTTTTTTTATCGACGACCGTTGTTTTTTTAGCATCATTAAACACAGTATTTAACATGCTTGTGCCAAGAACAACCAAAGTTTCAACCTGTTTGAAAGGTGGCAGCATGTGCCAAAAATCATCTAATTTACTATTGATAAATTCTGAAGCAAAAGTTAATAATTGCGTAATACCTGAAGTCATTTCAAGTATAGATTGCGTTAAACGTACGGGTCCGATTGATGCATGTTGAGAAAACTTAAATTGTTGTTGTTCAAAATATGACAAATCAATTCGTGTCGAGCTAACACCTAAAACAAATGTATTCGCTTTATTTAAAAATTTTTGATTATGAACGCGTAAAGCTAGTTGGCGGTAATAATTTTCCTGATTGGCATTCAACCAGCGTAAATCTAGCCCAGTAACATTTTCAACTTGATCAACAAAATAAACCGCATTAGGCATTTTAGAAAGACTTTCACTACCAAACAGGCGGACATCTTTAACGCCATAATCACGTAATAATTGTTGAAAACGTTGTAATTGTGCTAATGCGCGTTGCATGACCTCAGTAGAAAATTTGGATAATTCAAAATCATTATCACTATATTCACGCCTTACGGATTCAATCTTATGGCCGCCATGATCAACAATCTGTAATTCAGCAACACCCGAATTCAACAAAATGATTCCTTCTAATTTTGCCATAAATACATCCCCTCTTTATCATATTCTATTTAACAGTCAATACTTGTCCTTCTTGTCAGTTTAATGCATCATTATCTGGGTTAAAATCACAGTGTTGCTCATGGTCGTTGATCACACCCATAGCTTGTAAAAAAGAATATATTGTCACTGGACCTGTAAACTTAAAGCCTCGTTGTTTCATATCTTTAGCGACTTTTTTTGAATGATCATCTTGTGCTAATACATCACTAGCATGCTGGACGTGGTGATTAATGACACGATTATCTGTAAATGACCACAGATACTGCGAAAAGCTACCAAATGTTTGCTGAACACGTTTTATAGCCTGCGCATTATTAATCGTTGCGGCAATCTTTAAACTATTGCGAATAATGCGTGTATCTTGTTTCAACCTGATAATATCATCATCCATCATTTGAGTAACTTGGTCAATATCAAATTTATAAAACACAGCATTTAAGCCTGATCGTTTTTTTAGTGAAATTTCCCAACTTAAACCTGCTTGAAAAATTTCTAATGTTAATAATTCAAATAATTTGACATCATCATGAACTGGGAACCCCCACTCCGTATCATGATAAATAATCATCATATCTGAAGTATGAGTTGAACTTACCCACTCACAGCGTCTTAATGTACGGTCAACTCCTGTTGCGTTATTCTCAGAAACAATACTGTCCATGGCTATACTTCCTTATTTTATGTACTAAAAAATCACCTCTAATTAGGAGATGATTTTTAAATGATATTACTTACTTTGAATTGATTCACGTGCAGCAGCTGACAAGTTGTAGAATGAATGAATTCCCTTATACTTGGCAGTTGTATCCAACAATTCTTCAATACGAATCAATTGGTTGTACTTTGCAATACGATCAGTACGTGACAATGAACCCGTCTTAATTTGACCAGCATTTGTAGCAACAACCAAATCAGAAATTGTTGTATCTTCTGTTTCACCTGAACGGTGTGACACGATAGCAGTGTAACCAGCTTCTTTAGCCATTTCAATAGCTTCGAAAGTTTCTGTCAAAGTACCAATTTGGTTTACCTTGATCAAAATTGAGTTAGCAGCGCCCATGTTGATACCCTTTTCAAGGTACTGTGTGTTAGTAACAAAGAAGTCATCACCAACCAATTGAACTTTCTTTCCCAATTCAGCAGTGATTGTAGCCCAATCTTCCCACTCGTTTTCATCGATAGGATCTTCGATTGAAATAATTGGGTAACGGTCTGCCAAATCTTCAAGATATTTGATAAATTCAGGCGTTGTGAATTCATCACCTGTTGACCAACGCAACTTATATGTCTTTGAGGCAGCATCATACAATTCTGATGAAGCAACATCGACAGCAATAGCGATATCTTGACCTGGCTTATAACCTGCAGATTCGATAGCGCGAATCAAATACTTCAAAGGTTCTTCGTTATCAGCGAAATCAGGTGCAAATCCACCTTCATCACCAACTGATGTCGCCTTACCATCAGCTTCTAACAACTTCTTCAAAGCATGGAAAGTTTCTGCACCGTAACGAATTGCTTCTTTAACTGTTGGCGCACCAACAGGCATAATCATGAATTCTTGGAAATCAACCTTGTTAGCTGAGTGAGCACCACCATTGATAACGTTCATCATAGGTGTTGGCAATACGTATGAATTTGCACCACCCAAGTATGAGAACAAAGGCACACCTAATTCATCAGCAGCTGCGCGAGCAGCAGCAATTGATACAGCCAAAATAGCATTTGCGCCTAACTTACCTTTGTTTTCTGTACCGTCGAGTTCGATCATAGCTTGATCGATTGCACGTTGGTCAGTTACATCGAACTTACCAACCAAAGCCTTAGCGATAGCATCGTTAACATTGGCAACAGCCTTTGTTGTCCCCTTACCGCCGAAACGTGACTTGTCACCATCACGCAATTCAACAGCTTCATGTTCGCCAGTTGAAGCACCAGAAGGTACCATACCGCGACCGAAACCACCCAATTCTGTGATGACTTCAGCTTCAAGTGTAGGGTTTCCACGTGAGTCAAGGACTTCGCGTGCGATAATATCAGTAATTAAAGACATATGTCTAATTCTCCTTTGGTTTATGGTTTTATACCATGTATATTATATCACAGAGTGGTAAGCGAAACACAATTTGTCGACTAAAAAAATGATTATCATGTGGTTATTGCTGATTGCATTGCTTTTTTAAAACGATATTGCATTTGTTCAAAACGCCGTGAGGTTATCACTGGTTGTGTATCACTAACACCCAAAAGTTGTAAAACAACTTCTCTAAACTCTGGTGAATTCGCAATCTGTGTTGTTTTAAGCATATCACGTAAAACATAAATATGCTCTGGGTTATAAGTATCTGTTCCACTATTAAATAAATTACCAGTCTCATCGTTAGCTTCCGACACCATACTTTTTTCAAAATTTGCTTTTGCAGTGTAATATGACCGGACTAAATCAATTGCGTGGTTGGACAATGCAGTAATAAAGTAAGTCGAAAATTTGGCTCGCGGTGTTACTGTATCAAATTTATCAACACATTTCGTTAATACTGTCAACGCATCTGAGTACCAATCATCTGCAGTCATTCGACTACTAACTTTTCGTCGATGCACATCAAAAATTGCTCCGCGTAAATGGTGAACTAAGACATTATAAGCAATGTCATGTCCATTTTGTGCAGCACGTACTACTGCA
The DNA here is from genome assembly GCF_007954525.1 of Leuconostoc carnosum. Taxonomy (NCBI): domain Bacteria; kingdom Bacillati; phylum Bacillota; class Bacilli; order Lactobacillales; family Lactobacillaceae; genus Leuconostoc; species Leuconostoc carnosum. The sequence goes on from NZ_CP042374.1 coordinate 764,707, forward strand.
ACTAATCTATCTTTTCTCACATTTATTCTCCGTTATAAATATGCTTAGCCATAGTCAAAGTGCAACAAAACTATCACCAAACACTATTCTTATAATGGATGACGTGAACTAAATCCTTGATATATCAACAAACTCGCTGCCACACTAGCATTTAAACTTTGGACATGACCAACCATTGGAATGGTCAACATACCATCAACTTTCTTTTTTAATAAAGGTGACAGGCCCTTACCCTCGTTACCAATGACAAGTGCCGTTGCGCCTTTGGCATCTAACCGTCGATAATCTTCTCCAGCTACATCGGTACCAAAAACCCAAACACCTCGATCCTTCAACTCACTGACTGTGTTTACTAAATTAGTAACACGGACTACCGGTACATGTTCAATTGCACCAGTGGAAATTTTCGCTACTGTTGCGGTCAATTGTACAGCCCGACGTTTTGGAATAATAATACCATGAACACCAGCTGCATCTGCGGTACGTATTATAGATCCTAAATTATGTGGATCTTCAATACCATCCAAAATTAAGAAAAATGGTTCCTCATTATGACGCTTTGCATTATCAAATAGATCGTCGATACTGGCGTATTCAAACGCTGCGACACTTAAAACAACACCTTGATGATTACCACCATCGGTGAGCTCATCAAGTTTCGATTTAGGTGCTTGTTGAATGACCAATCCCTTTTTCTTAGCTAGTTGTGTCACTTCATTCCGTATTTTATCCTGTAGCCCGGTCTGTAACCAGACTTTGTTAATTTCCTGGGTACCCTTTAGTGTTTCAACACTAGCATAGTGACCAAAGACAAATTCTGTTTGGTTGGGTTTATTCTGTTCCTGTTTCATTCACTTGTTCTCCCTGATTCCACCTGATTAAATATCCAAGTCATTAATTCGCTGACACGTTCTTGTTGCTGTGATAGATACAAAAAACCAAACAACGCTTCTACGCCTGTAGATATGCGATATGTAATCACATCCGTATTTTTTGCTTTCGTATGTGATTTTGCATTGCGTCCACGTTTAAAATAAATTAATTCCGTTTCAGTTAATACATCATCTATTCCCATTAATTCAAACAACGCAGCATGAGCTTTAGCCGAAACATAATGCTTGCTTCGCTTTTGTAATTCGTTCACCTTGGTTAATCCTAGTGAAATCAAGTGTTGACGTACTTCGAGTTCGTAGATTGCATCGCCGATATAAGCTAACGATAATCCATTCATTTGTTCGTATTGTAATTTATGCATAGTTCCATTATACGCGAGAATTTGAACGCGTGTATAATTTTCCATACTTGTTCTGCAGAACTATTTTAGTATAAATTAAAAGACCAATTATGCCTATAAATTTGGCATAATTGGTCTTTTTTTGGCATAATTGGTTTCTAAAGTAATAATTTCATATAAAAATGTCAGTTGTGTTTGGTATCAAACACAACTGACATCTCATCATATATTAAACGATAGTTTAATAAAATCTATTTTACTAACATTATTATTCTTCAAATGTTTTAACAACATCATCCAATTTTGGAATATCTGGTGTAGGTTCTGTTTCATTTTCAAGTTGTGAAATAACATCCCCAACTACCTTAGTCTTAATCTTACGATATTCGGCCATACCAGTTCCAGCAGGAATAATCTTACCAATAATAACGTTCTCTTTCAATCCAACTAATGGATCGTTCTTGCCACGAATAGCAGCATCAGTCAAGACACGTGTTGTTTCTTGGAATGACGCAGCTGACAAGAATGAATTTGTTTCCAGAGCCGCCTTTGTAATACCAAGTAATACAGGACGTGCTGTAGCTGGTACAAGACCATCAAACAAAGCTGTTTCATTTGCTCGTTTGAAGTCAGCAATATCCATCAACATACCTGGCAAAAGACTCGTGTCACCTGGATCCATTACGCGAATCTTACGCAACATTTGACGAATCATAACTTCGATATGCTTATCAGACACTTCAATACCTTGCAATCGATAAACCTTTTGTATTTCGGTCAACATATATGATTCAGTTGTCAACGTATCTGTGACAGACAATAGCTCCTTAGGATCAACAGGTCCTTCGTTAATTGCCTCACCACGTTGAATGTCATCACCTTCGGCAAATCTCATACGCGCTACTAATGGTAGAGTATATGTTCGTGTATCTGTTTCACCTTCAATTGTGATAGCCTTCGTACGTTCAGCTGGATTTTCCTCAATTGAAGTAACAGTTCCCGTCACTTCAGAAATTTCAGCACGTCCTTTAGGAATACGTGCTTCAACAATTTCTTGCACACGTGGCAAACCTTGTGTAATATCATTACCACCGGCAACACCACCTGTGTGGAAGTTACGCATGGTCAACTGAGTACCTGGTTCACCAATCGATTGTGCAGCAACTGTTCCAACTGCTTCACCGACTTCAACTTCTTCTCCAGTAGCCAAGTTACGACCATAGTCAAGCACTGAAACACCATGCTCAGTCGTTGAAGTAAAGACAGAACGAATAGTTACCTTCTCGATACCTGCAGCAACAATCTGCTTGGCAATATCTTCATCTATCATTTCGTTACGTGACACAATTTTCTCACCTGTTTCTGGATCAAAAACAGATTTCATTGCATAACGTCCCAAAATACGATCATAAAGTGGTTCAACAACTGATGTACCATCCATAATTGCTTGAACCGGCACACCACGGTCAGCATCATTGTCCCATTCACGAACAATAACATCTTGCGCAACATCAACCAATCGACGAGTCAAGTAACCAGAATTGGCAGTCTTCAAAGCCGTATCGGACATCCCTTTACGAGCACCGTGAGTAGAAATAAACATTTCCATCACTGTCAATCCTTCACGGAAGTTAGCTGTAACTGGCAATTCGATAATCTTACCACCAGGTCCAGCCATCAATCCACGCATACCAGCTAGCTGAACGAAGTTAGAGATGTTTCCTCGAGCACCTGAATCCTGCATCATAAAGATAGGGTTCGTTGGTTCAAAGGATTCAATCAACTTATCTTGAATAATATCCTTAGCTTTAGTCCAAATCTCAGTTACACGTTGATAACGTTCAGTATCTGTAATCAGTCCACGACGGAATTGTTTTGTCACTGTAGCAACTTGCTTATGTGCATCTTCCAAAATAGCAGGCTTTTCAGTTAACTCAGTCACATCGTTCATTGAAACTGTTAGACCTGATTCGGTTGACTTGTCGTAACCCAAATCTTTCATACGGTCAAGTAACAAAGATGTCTCTGTTACCTTATAACGCTTATAAACTTCAGCAATAACGTCTGACAAGAATCCTTTTTTGAATGCGCCAATAATTGGTGCATCTGACAAAAATTCATTAATGTCTTCACCTGGTGCCATGAAGAATTGATCATCAATACCCTTGAAATTTTCTTCTGAAGGTTCATTAATATATGGAAAATCAACCGGTAAAATCTCATTAAAGATCAACTTACCAACTGATGTTACCAATATTTTTTCACGCTGTTCAGAAGTGAATGGCTTTGCTGAAGGGAATGCTGACGTTTGAATGCCGACACGTGTATGATAATGTACGACTTTACTTGCAAAGGCAATTTTAGCTTCTTCAACTGAAGAAAAAATCATTCCTTCACCTTCACGACCAACTTCTTCTGTCGTTAAGTAATAGTTTCCAATAACCATATCCTGTGATGGGGCAACAATTGGTTTACCATCTTTTGGTGCCAAAATATGTCCCGCCGCAAGCATTAACAAACGTGCTTCTGCTTGTGCTTCATCTGACAAAGGTACGTGGATGGCCATCTGATCACCATCGAAATCAGCGTTATAGGCTTCAGTAACCAATGGATGTAGACGCATTGCTTTTCCTGATACAAGAACAGGTTCGAAAGCTTGAATTCCCAAACGGTGAAGCGTAGGTGCACGGTTCAAAAGAACTGGATGTTCTTTGATAACATCTTCCAATACATCCATAACATCTTCATCAGCCTTGTCAATCTTACGCTTAGCAGATTTGACATTTCCAGCTAACTTTCGTGTTGTTAATTCTTTCATGATAAATGGACGGAATAATTCAATTGCCATTGGACGTGGCAATCCCATTTGGTTCATCTTCAAGAAAGGACCAACATCGATAACTGAACGTCCTGAATAATCAACACGCTTACCCAACAAGTTTTGACGGAAGCGACCTTGCTTACCCTTCAACATGTGAGAAAGTGACTTTAGTGGGCGGTTACCAGGACCAGCCACTGGACGACCACGACGACCGTTATCAATCAATGCATCAACAGCTTCTTGCAACATACGCTTTTCATTTTGCACGATAATGCCAGGAGCATTTAAGTCAAGCAAACGCTTTAAACGATTATTACGGTTGATCACACGACGATACAAATCATTTAAATCAGAAGTGGCAAAACGACCACCTTCCAATTGCACCATAGGGCGTAAATCTGGTGGAATAACTGGAACAACGTCCATAACCATCCACTGTGGTTTATTATCTGATTGTAAGAAAGCTTCAATGATATCCAAACGACGTACTGCACGTACACGTTTTTGACCCGTTGCTTCTTGTAATTCACGCTTTAGTTGATCTGCTTCACCAGCCAAATCAACATTGGCTAACAAATCTTTAATCGCTTCAGCACCCATGCCAGCTTTAAAACTAGCACCAAATTCGCGCTTCAATTCACGATATTCACGTTCTGTGAGTAATTGTTTCTTTTCTACAGGCGCGTCACCTGGTTCAATGACAACGTATGAAGCAAAGTAAATAATTTCTTCAAGTGAACGGGGTGACATGTCTAAGACAAGACCCATACGTGATGGAATACCCTTGAAGTACCAAATGTGTGTAACAGGTGCAGCTAATTCGATGTGCCCCATACGTTCACGACGAACTTTTGATGATGTCACTTCAACACCACAACGGTCACAAACAATCCCCTTATAACGGATTCGCTTATACTTACCGCAGGCACATTCATAATCTTTTGTAGGTCCGAAGATGCGTTCATCGAACAAGCCATCTTTTTCTGGCTTAAGTGTTCGATAGTTAATCGTTTCTGGCTTCTTTACTTCACCATAAGACCATGAACGAATCTTATCAGGAGAAGCCAAACCGATTTGCATACTTTCGAACTTATTAACATCGATTGCCATCTATTTGCTGTTACCTTTCATTATTTATTAATATAACGGTTGTATATTTTATCCACTGCACGTCTGCTATAAGCCATTCTCAATCAATCGATTGACAACATCTTATAACAAACGTGCAGTGATTTACACGACACGTTTTATTGTTTCATTACAATTCGTTATTTACTTCAGATTTGTCTTGGGTTTCAACCTTCGAAAATGCTGCAGCAACTTCTTCATCTTCTTTATTTAACAAGTCAGGATTTGTACGTGCTAACTTTTCAAGTGCATCAACAGGTAATATAGAGTCATCTTCGTCCATTTGACGAAGTTCAACTTCACTACCAGCACCATCTAATACTTGCATATCCAATCCAAGTGCTTGTAATTCTTTAACCAACACACGGAAAGATTCTGGTACACCAGGACGTGGAATTGGTTCACCCTTAATAATTGATTCATAAACCTTCACACGACCAGCAACATCATCTGACTTATAAGTCAGAATTTCTTGCAATGTATATGCTGCACCATAAGCTTCAAGTGCCCAAACTTCCATTTCACCGAAACGCTGTCCACCGAATTGTGCTTTACCACCCAAAGGCTGTTGTGTAACAAGTGAGTAAGGTCCGATTGAACGTGCATGAATTTTATCGTCAACCATGTGAGCTAACTTCATATAATGCATGACACCCACACCAACGCGCTTATCAAATGCTTCACCGGTGCGACCATCATAGACAACAGACTTACCATCTTGTGGCAAACCAGCTTCACGCAAAGCTGCTTCAATCTCATCATCAGATGCACCATCAAAGACAGGTGATGCAACATGAATGCCAAGTTTTTTAGCGGCAAAACCTAGGTGTAATTCAAGTACTTGACCAATATTCATACGTGAAGGCACACCCATGGGTGACAACAAGATATCAATTGGTGTACCATCAGGCATATATGGCATATCTTCTTCAGGAACAACAACGGAAACAGTTCCCTTGTTACCATGACGACCAGCCATTTTATCACCAACTTGAATCTTACGCTTTTGTGCAATATAAACACGGACCATCATATTCACGCCTGGTGCAAGTTCATCACCATTTTCAGGTGTATAAATACGAACATTCTGAACTACACCGCCGCCGCCATGAGGTACACGTAGTGACGTATCACGTACTTCACGTGCTTTTTCACCAAAGATAGCATGTAACAAACGTTCTTCAGCTGATAATTCTGTCACACCCTTTGGTGTTACCTTACCAACCAAAATGTCGCCATCATGAACTTCGGCTCCGATGCGGATAATCCCATCAGCATCCAAATCCTTCAACTGATCTTCACCAGTATTAGGAATTTCACGTGTCATTTCTTCCGGTCCAAGTTTTGTATCTCGAGCTTCTGAATCGTATTCTTCTATGTGAATTGACGTATAAACATCTTCACGAACCAAACGTTCATTCAAAACAATGGCATCTTCGAAGTTATAACCCTGCCATGTCATAAAGGCAATTAATGGGTTTTGTCCCAAGGCTAATTCACCTTGTTCCATTGAAGGACCATCTGCCAAAACTTCATCAGCTTCAATATGTTCACCTTCATGAACAATTGGCTTTTGGTTATAGTTTTTACCACCGTTCGAACGACGGAATTTCATCAATTCATATGTATCTAATTGACCATCTTCACGACGAACACGAATTTGATGACCATCAACATATTCAACCATACCGGCTGCACGTGATATCATAGCAACACCCGAATCATGGGCTGCTTTATATTCAATACCAGTACCAACAAGTGGTGCATGTGGATCAAGCAGTGGAACAGCTTGACGTTGCATGTTGGCACCCATTAACGCACGGTTCGAATCATCGTTTTCCAAGAAAGGAATTGCAGCAGTACCAACTGAAACAACCTGCTTTGGCGAAACGTCCATGTAGTCAATACGGTCAATTGGTGTCTCGATGTTTTCTTCACCGAAACGAGCCATAACTGTCTCGTGAACAAAGCTACCATCATCATTTAAGGGTGAGTTAGCTTGTGCAACAATGAAGTTATCTTCCTCATCAGCAGTCAAATAATCAATTTTTTCGGTAACTTTATGCGTTGTCCAATCAACACGTCGGTATGGCGTTTCGATAAAGCCATACTTGTTGATACGACCATATGTTGCCAAGGAGTTAATTAACCCGATGTTTGGACCTTCTGGCGTCTCAATTGGGTCAATACGACCATAATGTGTATAGTGAACATCTCGAACTTCAACGCCGGCACGATCACGCGTAAGACCACCCGGTCCAAGAGCTGACAAACGGCGCTTGTGGTTCATTTCACCCAATGGGTTAGTTTGATCCATGAACTGTGACAATTGTGATGAACCAAAGAATTCCTTAACAGCAGCAACAACTGGACGAATGTTAATTAATTGTTGTGGTGTCACCGTGTTGGCATCTTGAATTGACATACGTTCACGAACAACACGTTCCATACGTGTTAATCCGATACGGAATTGATTTTGTAATAATTCCCCAACAGAACGGATACGACGATTACCTAAATGATCGATATCATCAACGTTACCGATACCTTCTTGTAAGTTCAAGAAGTAGTTCATACCTGCCAAAATATCTGCAGGACGTACTGTACGGTCATCAGCATCAATATGACCATTGCCAATCAATACTAATGTCTTTTCTGGGTTTGCAGGTGATTCAATCTTGATTTTCTGAAGTGTTACAGGTTCTTCAAGAACTGCATCACCAGATGGTGTATATGTTGTTGTCTTGAAATCTTCACGATCCAAGAATGGTGATAGTTTTGACATCACTGTCTTATCTACCAACGTTCCCTTTTCAACAATAACTTCACCTGAATCTGGATCAGCTAATGTTTCAGCTAATGTTTGATTCAATAAGCGTGTCTTTAACGACAACTTTTTGTTAACTTTATAACGACCAACAGATGCCAAATCATAACGTTTTGGATCAAAGAACCTTGCGACTAACAACGCACGTGATGAATCGGCTGTCTTAGGTTCGCCCGGACGCAAACGTTCGTAAACATCCTTTAAAGCCTCTTCGACACGAGAATCAGACATGTCTTTATGCACATCTTTTTCCAAAGTCATGTTCAAAGCATCATATTGATCTGAAAAAATATCAATAATATCTGAATCTGAACCAAAACCAAGTGCACGCACTAATTCAGTCATCAACAACTTACGTGTGCGGTCAATACGTACATTGGCGATACCTTTGGCATCGGTTTCGTATTCTAACCATGCACCACGGTTAGGAATAACCGTAGTACCGTAACGTGGTCGTCCGTTTTTATCATTTTCTTGATTATAATAAATACCAGGGGAACGCACTAACTGTGAAACAATAACACGTTCTGCACCATTAATGATGAAAGTTCCCTGTTCAGTCATCAATGGAAAATCGCCAAAGAATACGTCTTGCGACTTGATTTCACCGGTTTCATGGTTTGTCAAACGCAAAGTTACGTGTAATGGCGCTGAATAGTTGGCATCGTGTTCACGTGCCTCATCAATATTATATTTTGGTTCCATCAATTGATAATCGACATATTCCAAAGACAAAGTCCCTTGAAAGTCATCGATTGGCATGATATCACCAAACATTTCCTTAATACCATCGTCTAAGAACCATTGATATGACGCCGTTTGAATTTCAATCAAATTTGGCACATCAAGAACTTCTTTGATGCTAGCATATGAACGACGGGTACGATGTTTACCATACTTTACTAAATGTCCTGCCACACTTATCACCTCGTTTGTTTTTCGCTGTGTTTTGTTTGTTACAGTTTGATTACAAATTCAAATATTCTAGTGAATTTATCCTCGTATAGGCACAAAAAAAGCAATCGCCGCTGTTTCCGCAGACAACGTTTGCTCCAATATAAAGGTATTGCGGACAATATTTCGCAAAATTCCGTATTTATTCACAGTATTACTATATTTAATTATACGCTTTTGATATATATTTGCAAGTAACCATCTAAATAATCACAATGCTCTCTCAACAAGCTATTTCTTAATTTAATCACTTAATTTTAAACATTTTCAGTGTCAAAAGTTGGTACATTTGGGTCTCGTGCTATTTCAACTAACTGTAGGAACTTTTTAGGGTCTAAAGCAGCCGTACCAACTAATACACCATCAATATCTGCTTGCGACATAATTTCGCGCGCATTTTCTGGTGTCACTGATCCACCATACAATACACGAACTTGCTCAGCAATAACTGGTGAATACAGTTTGGCTAAAGTTTGACGGATAAGATGTGCTGCTTTTTGCGCTTGATCAGCTGTAGCTGCCTCCCCTGATCCAATCGCCCATGTTGGTTCATAAGCAATTGTAACGTTTCGAATCTGATCAACGGATACGCCAGCTAAAGCAGCCGCTACTTGAGCAACAGAAGGATCAGCATCCATGAATTGCGCATAAGTTCTCATATCTTCATCAACATCAATAATAGGACGTAAACCGTTACGTAAAGCTGCCGTCACCTTAAGATTAACAGTCGAATCCGTTTCATTAAAGAATTTACGGCGTTCAAAGTGTCCAATTAAAACGTACTCTGCACCAATATCTTTAAGTGCCTTAGGCGAAGTTTCGCCTGTATAGGCACCACTATCTTCCCAATGTACATTTTCAGCGACAACATGAATCGGTGAGTCAACAGTGTCACGCACCATATTAGCTAAAAACAAGTCCTGTGCTGCAATGCCTGTTTCAACGATTTTCTGATCCGGCACTTCACTATTAACTTGCTTTAAGAAATCGGCAACATCTGCCTGCAATTTATTAATTTTCCAATTTGCTACAACAAACGGCACACGATGTTCTTTATGAATTCTTACCATAATTATTTATCATCTCCTCGTAACATCATAAACATAAATGCTGCTTCAATCAAAAGAAAAATTGCAGTATAACGCGAGTCTTCATTAATAAGATTTAATATGCCATAACTAATAACCAATACACCCAAGCCCATGCTTGTTTTAATCAATGAACGTTGATATTTACTGCGTGTCAATTGCTCAGTTAAGCGTTGATTTTCTGCCGTTAGCTCAGAAACATCAAGTTTCAAAGCCTCAATCTTATCCAGTAAGTCGTCATTTTCTTGCTGTATCGTTTCAATTGCTGTTTGCGATACTGTCTCTTCTACCTCTTTCGAAGCATGCTGTTTTCGTTTGAAAAGTAACATATTTGTTCTCCAATGCTTCTATTTTACCACAAAACCCTAACACACTAAAATAACAAAGGATATTATGGTAGAAAAACAATTAATTTGTTGATTATTTCTTCCCGAGTCTATCATTAACAATAAAAAAACTGAGTTACTAACAATCCATGTTAGTAACCCAGCTGAAATGCAGCTAGCGGGAGTCGAACCCGCACGCCCTAAACGGGCACAGGATCCTTAATCCTGCGCGTCTGCCAATTCCGCCACAGCTGCATATGTCATATTGACAACCCAATAATTATAGCGTAAATCCAATAAGTCGTCAAGGTACCAGTAGTCATTCCATGAGTTACCACCTAAATATTGAGAACCATCATCATTTTCTATAAAATAGTCATAGAGGGCTATTCTCTGTAATAGTTAATAAACAGCATTTTTTCGGTATTTTGTTTTTTCCCTTGCTTCTTCTCTCAGATGTGTTATACTAAATGAGTAATAAAAGTTTTTGATTTTGATTTGTTTTTCTAGGAAGGCGCTCAAGTACCAATTATTTAAGTTACAAACAAAAAATTATTGGTGAGCACACCAAAAGGAGAAACATATCATGGAAAAAGGCACAGTAAAGTGGTTTAACGGCGAAAAGGGTTACGGTTTCGTAACTCGCGAAAATGGTGAAGATGTCTTCGCACATTTCTCAGCTATTCAAGGTGACGGCTTCAAGACTCTTGAAGAAGGTCAAGCTGTTGAATTCGAAGTTGAATCATCAGATCGTGGTTTGCAAGCTGCAAACATCACAAAGTTGTAAGATTAAGTTCTAAAACTTTCAAAACTCGCTTCGGCGAGTTTTTTTGTGTCCACTATTCGTGGTATAATAGAATCGTTAAATTAAACACAAACTAAGGAGTTTATCACACATGTCTAAGTTAGTATTAATCCGTCACGGTCAAAGTGAATGGAATGCATTGAACTTGTTCAACGGTTGGATTGACACAAAATTATCTGATAAGGGTGTCGCCCAAGCTAAAGAAGCTGGTCAATTGTTGGCAGCTGAAGATATTCAATTCGATCAAGCATATACATCTGTTTTGACACGTGCAATCACAACATTGCATTATGCACTTGAAGAAGCTGGTCAGTTGTTCATTCCTGAAGCTAAATCATGGCGTTTAAATGAACGTCACTATGGTGCATTGCAAGGTCAAAATAAAGCAGAAGCTGCTGAAAAATGGGGCGATGAACAAGTACACATCTGGCGTCGTTCGTATGACGTTTTGCCTCCACTACTAGATAGCTATGATAAAGAAGTTGAAGTACAAGGTAACACTTACCCTGCTTTCGATCGTCGTTACGCTGATGTTCCTGAAGGTGAATTACCATTAGGCGAAAACTTGAAGATTACTTTGGAACGTGTGTTACCTTTCTGGGAATCAGATATCTCAAAGGATTTGAAAGCTGGTAAAAATGTTGTTATCGCGGCACATGGTAACTCATTGCGCGCTTTGGCAAAACATCTCGAGCATATCTCGGATGATGACATCTTAAACCTTGAAATCGCTAATGGACAACCACTAGTTTATGATTTGGATGATAATTTAGAAGTTATCTCTAAGAAGACATTGAGTAAGTAATCTCAATCCAAATAAAAATACCGTTACTAACTAATTGTAGTAACGGTATTTTTATTTGGTTACGTGTATAAATAAAAAAGGATGCACATTAGCATCCTCTTAATTATTGCCCCTGCTGGATTCGAACCAGCGCATAGCGGTACCAAAAACCACTGCCTTACCACTTGGCGAAGGGGCAATAGTTAATTTATTTAGCCGTTAACTATTATATCGGCTATGGGAGCGGTAGGATTCGAACCTACGAACCCGAAGGAACGGAGTTACAGTCCGTCGCGTTTAGCCAGACTTCGCTACACTCCCATATCTCAAACAACTATACTATCATATCAAATTTACGATACTCTGGCAACCCCTTCTTTTATTAAAATATCACCATTACCACTATGAAATTGTGATATACTAATATTTTTATACCAATAACCTTGTTTATATGACCAGCATTCATTATACTAGAATAAGGTTAAAATCCGAATTTGGAGTAGAATATCATGATTATAGCCACTAAAAATAAACAGCGTCGCTACGCAATAATTAGCTTTATCATCGCTATATTACTGGCCGCTCTTGTTAAATTAAATTTTGTGCTGCCTGTTGCACTTGATAATGCCATTCACAATTTGTTTAATCAGTTCCAAACACCCTTTGGAGATGTCATGATGAGTATTGCCGCTTTTCTGGGAAATCCTATCGTTGATATTGTTTACGCACTCATTCTGGCCGGTGTGCTTATTATCGCAGAATTACGTATCCCAGCGATTTGGACTGTGTTGACACTGTTATTTGGTAATCTATTCACTACGATCATAAAAATAATAGTTAACAGAGACAGGCCAATCGGGCACCTACTTGCTGATAACGGACCATCTTTCCCTAGCAACCATGTATTTAGTTTATTCGTTGTCATTTTTATTGTCGTGATATTAGTCATTCCTAATATTAATTCACCGTTGACACAATTAATTAGTCGTTGGCTGATAGTTGTGATTGGCCTAATGACAATTATGAGCCGCATATATTTCAACGCCAATTTTTTGAGTGATACTTTTGCAGCTGTTTTGTTAGCTTACGCTTGGGTTATATTATCTGCCTCACTATACCCAAAGCTAGCAACTTTTTTAAAATCCAACATCACACTCTTCAAACACGATGAAATCTAATAACGCAACTCATAGTTATACTATAAAATAAAGGCTTGATTCCAAATTTAATGGAATCAAGCCTTTATTTTTAGCATAATAATTAACATGTTACTGTTAAATTCTAATACAATTACTCGTCTTTTTTGTCTAATCCAATTGTATAATCGTCTGCTTCCATGGCTTCAACGGCCCCAAGCAAATAACCATTTCCTACACCAGAAAAGAAATCATGATTAGCCGTGGATGTTGAGATTCCATTCATAACAATTGGGTTGACATCTTCTGCCCCATCCGGAAACATTGGTTCTTGGCCTAAGTTCATCAATGCCTTGTTAGCATTGTAACGCAGGAAAGTTAGGACTTGTTCAGTCCATCCCAAATCATCATAAAGTTCGTGTGTATACTTTTCTTCATTATCATACAATTCATAAAGCAGATCATACATCCATGTTTGTAACGAATCGCGTTCGGCTTCAGGTAGTCGATTAAAACCAATTTGAAATTTATAACCAATATATGTGCCGTGCACTGACTCATCGCGAATGATCAATTTAATAATCTCTGCCACGTTCAACATTTTGTTGTGACCTAAGAAATACAATGGCGTGTAAAAGCCAGAATAAAACAAAAAAGTTTCCAAAAATACTGAAGCAATTTTCTTTTGTAAAGGTGAACCTGTCTGATAAATATCGTTAATACGATTAGCTTTGTATTGTAGAAATTCATTAGTATCAGCCCAATCAAAGATAGCTTCAATTTCAGATTTTTGGTTTAATGTTTCAAAAATTGATGAATATGATTTTGCATGAACGGATTCCATAAATTGAATATTGTTCAAAACAGCTTCTTCTTTTTGATTGACAGCATCTAATTTCAACTGTGACATACCATCTTGTGACTGCAACGTATCTAATGTTGTCAATCCACCAAACACCAAGTTCATCGTTTGACGTTCTTGTGGCGACATGTTTCCACGCCAAATGCGTAAATCATTTGAAATAGGAATACGTGTATCTAGCCAAAATTGTTGTGTCAACTTTTCCCAAGTTGCCTTGTCTAGTTCATCTTCAATATTATTCCAGTTAATTGCTGTATATGAGTTGTTTTTTGAATGTTCCACAGTTATTCTCCAAATAAGGGTTTTATGATATTATATACTTTTTCCGCATCAAATTGGCTACCACGTAACTCATAAGCAAATAACATAGGTACCCCAAATTTTTGGGCATATCGTAATCCGGTTAAATTAAATTGTACGTTGAAATTGCGATTCCCAGAACCAACTATCCCTTTTAGATAAGCGCTATTACGACCAAAAGAAATATAGTCACCTAAAGCGTTGGTAAATATTTCGGTTACTTCAGGTCCTGTGCCCGTTCCACCATTGAGATAAGTTGGTACAATCGCTATATATGGCTCTGTCTCGTTAGCATAATCCGTTTCATCGCCAATAAGACGTGAACTAAACTCATCCCCATTAGCTTCTGTAATACTTTTGAGCTTTTCTACAAAGGATATTGTGTTCCCCTCTGTAGAAGCATACAAGACATTAATTTTTGTCATTAATACGATGTCCTTTGTTTAATTATCCAATCATATCACACAATTGTCACAAATAAGTATGAAAATCTCCAATAAACTGTATGTTTTCATATTTACTTTTCAAAACTAAATTGAGCAACTCTCACACTCGTTAACACCTGACTCTTGGTTATCATCAGTAAATGTGCGGACATAATACAATGACTTAATATCCTTGTGAAACGCATAGTTACGTAAGATAGTTAGATCACGGGTTGTCATTTTATCAGTTCGACCATTTTTCCATTCATACAAACCGCTTGGTAATGTCGAACGCATAAATAGCGTCAGCGACATCCCCTGATCTACATGCGCCTGAGCAGTGGCATAAACATCAATGACCTTTCGCATATCAGTATCATAAGCTGATACATAATATGGCATCGTTTCATTACTCAATCCTGGTGCTGGATAATAAACCTTTCCAATCATACCTTCTTGACGTTCTTCAATTTTATTAACAATAGGCAATAGTGTCGCAGTTGTATCGTTAACATAAGATATCGAACCTGTCGGTGCTACGGCATGACGATAAGCGTGATACATACCATATGTCATCACATCATTTTTTAATTCAAGCCAGTCACTTTTTGTTGGCACATGATGTTGACCAAATTCTCGAATCACCTTAGTAGTCTTTGGTATCCAATCTTTAGCTAAATATTTATCAAAATATGATCCGTCCGCGTAGGCTGATTTATCAAATTCAAAGAAAGTTTCATGACGCTCTTTGGCAATCCTTACTGATGCTTTGATGGAATAATAATTCAGTGTCATGAAAAATGTTGATGTGAAATCTAATGCTTCTTCATCACCATAATACATCTGATGTTGTGCAAAATATGCTGCCAGTCCCATAGCACCCAAACCAATGGCATGCTTTTCATGATTACCTTTAGCAATTGATGGTACAACATCCAACTTTGATGTATCTGAAACGTAGGTCAGCGCACGTACCATAGCATCAACTGATTGATCAAAATTATCAGTATGCATCATATTCACGATATTTACTGAACCTAAGTTACAACTAACATCTGAGCCTAAGCGTGTATAATGCTGATCATCATCAATGTCTGATGGTGCCTGTACCTGCAAAATTTCCGAACATAAATTCGACGACACAATCTTACCAGAAATAGGGTTGGCACGATTGGTCGTATCGATATTAATAATATAAGGATAACCCGACTCTTGTTGTAATTTCGAAATTTCTTCTTCTAGTGAACGGGCGTCCAACTCATACTTGCGAATTTTATCATTGGCCACCATTTTGTCATATTCAGCAGTGATATCAACATAATTAAATGGCTGTCCATAGACATCTTCAACATCTGCTGGACTGAAAAGATACATCTTTTCATTATTTTTAACAAGTTCATAGAACTTATCTGGCACTGTTAAACCAAGAGAAAGTGTCTTGACACGTATTTTTTCATCAGCATTCTCTTTCTTTGTTGACAAAAAAGGCATAATATCAGGATGGAATATTGATAAATAAGCCACACCAGCGCCTTGACGTGCCCCAACTTGTGATGAAAATGTAAATGAATCTTCTAATAATTTCATAATTGGCACAACGCCACCAGCGGCGTTGTCAATTCCCATCACAGGTGCGCCACCTTCACGAACGTTGCTCAGCGTGATACCAACTCCCCCACCCATCTTTGACAATTGTAAAGCAGAGTTAATTGTACGTCCGATTGAATTCATATCGTCTGAAGTTTGAATAATGAAACAAGACACCAGTTCACCACGACGTGCCCGGCCAGCATTCAAAAAACTAGGTGTGGCTGGTTGATAACGTTGGTGAATCATTTCATCAGCTATACGTAAAGCAACTACTTCATCACCGTCAGCATAGTACAATGCATTCATAGCGACACGATCCACGTACGTTTCAATGTAGTATTGACCGTCATTAGTTTTCAATGCGTACTGATTATAAAACTTGAATGCCGCCATAAAAGACTTAAACTTAAAGTTTTCGCCGTTTAAATAAGCATAGAGTTTCTCAATAAACTCTAAATTATACTTTTTTATAAATTCACGTTCCAAAAAATCATTCTCGAATAACCATTCGAAACGTTCTGACAATGAGTCAAACTTCATGACATTTGGTCGAACATTCTCTCTCAAAAAAGCATCAAGTGCTTCTTGATCTTTTTCAAGTTGGATTTGGCCATTTTTAGGAATATTGATTTGATTATTCAAATCAAAATAAGTCACTTCATTTAGGTTCAGGTCTTTTAATGACATAATTTTCGTCCTCTATCTCTTTATAGATACTGTATCGTGTGAAAATAAAAAAATATCGCCTGCATACCGCACGATATTTTTTGGCTTCAGTTTATGCTGAAATCTTTTTTAATACATCCGGACGGAAACCAGAAAACTTTGGCATGCCTTCAATTGAGACTACAGGTGTCTGACGGAACCCATCAGCTTTTAACTCATCAACATATTTTATTTCTTCTTCAATATTGATTTCTTTAAATGCAATGCCTTGTGATTCTAAAAACTTTTTAGTCATTTTGCACTGTACACAGTCGTATTTCGTATATACTATCACTTTTTCCATGCTACTACCTCTATATTTATGTTGCTTATTTATTTTTTGATTTACTATCTGTTAGTTTACCTATTTTTCAGAATTAAACAAGGACAATATCAGTCTTTACAAACAATTGTTCCCACGATACGCGGAAAGTCGGCGTTTAATAAAAAAATTAATATAAAATATTTTGAATCTACGATACGAACTTTAAAAACACTGTTATACCAATGTTTTATATCTTGTATCATTTATTTCTATTTGTGGCCACTTTATTATAAAACTCGTTAAAATGTTGTCAGTGTTCGTTTTATTATTATAGACATATTTATTCAATTCTTTTTATAGCGAAATTGCGTTCGCTTTTTTTCTTCTTTAATATTTCAAAATTTAAAAATGTTCGCTTTTTAAAAGTTATAATTTTATTATGGTTTATCTTTTATCTCATTTTCTGGTATAATACCCAATAGTATACATATTAGAAAAGAGGTTTACGATTTTGGATTCTGGTCCGTCTATGCTCTTCAACTTTTTCATTATTGTTGTCGTGCTGTTACTTGCTATTTTGTTTACTTTAACAGAATATGCCTTGGTTAAAGTTCGTCTTAGTGCTTTACGTGCATTAAAAGATACACGTGACAAACCCTCACGTAATATTGATAATGCCATTCACATGGTCACACATTTAACCGAATACCTGTCAACCGCACAAGTCGGAATTACATTGACAAGTTTGATTTTAGGTTGGGTTGGTGAAGAAACAGTCGCTCAAATCATTCTTGGTTCTAACATTCTCCCCGCAGAATATGCACGCGCAGTTTCATCGGTTGCGGCAATGATTATCTTCACTGTGGTTCACGCTGTATTCACCGATTTAGTACCAAAAAACATTGCTATTGAATCACCTGTTAAGGTACTACTTATTATTGTTCGTCCCGTTCGTTTTTTCCATATTACCCTATTTCCATTGATTTGGACGTTAGATCATTTGTCTAACTTTATTACACACTTACTTGGATTTCGAACAGACGGTGAAGAAGATATTTACTCACAGACTGAAATATTATCCTTATCTAAGAATGCAGCAGCCGCTGGTGAATTAGATGAAGAAGATTTAACCTTTATGCAACGTGCTTTTGCCATGAATGATAAGGTAGCTGTTGATATTATGATTGATCGGACATCAATGACTGCTGTTGATGTTAAAACACCAATATCTGACGCCTTAAATTTATATCTGCAAGAACGCTATTCAAGATTCCCAGTCATTGCTGATAATGATAAAGATAAGGTATTAGGCTACGTTTTCAACTATGATTTGGTTCGCCAAGCACGAATCAATGATCATGATCCTGTTTCTAAGATCATGCGTGATATTCCAGCCGTACCTGAAAATATGGATTTACACGATGTCATGGATGAAATGATTATTAAACGCTCTCCGATTGCTATTGTGGTCGACGAATATGGTGGTACCAGTGGTTTAATTACAGATAA
The DNA here is from genome assembly GCF_007954525.1 of Leuconostoc carnosum. Lineage (NCBI taxonomy): Bacteria > Bacillati > Bacillota > Bacilli > Lactobacillales > Lactobacillaceae > Leuconostoc > Leuconostoc carnosum. Next base: position 783,466 of record NZ_CP042374.1, read on the forward strand.
AGATATCTATGAAGAATTATTCGGTACTGTTCGTGATGAAATTGATGATGTGTCCGATGACTATATCGAAAAGCTCGGTGATCACCGTTATAAAGTATCTGGTAAAATGACGCTTTATGATTTTGAACGATACTTTAATCAAAATGTTAAAGAATTAGAAGACGATGATGCTGTAACATTGACAGGTTATATCTTAAATCAAGATCCTGAATTTAGAGCCGGAAACATGATGAAAGTTGCTAATTTTGAAATAACAGCTTTAGATTACGATAATGCCTACATTTCTGAATTCATTGTGCAAGTGTTACCGACACCACGAGAAGATCTTAACAGTAATGGTGTCTTTGACGATGACGAAATTACAAATGTCACTGATCATAATACAAAGGATTTGTCTCAAAACACGTCAAGATAATCAATCGCTTCGGCGGTTTTTTTATTTAGTTGTCTTTTCAAGAAATTAACACCATTAAATGTTAAAATGGAATTAATAAATTTTAGGAGGAAATGTGTTGCAATAACCTTGAGCTACTAATCACTTATAATTTGCGACATAGTGATTTTAACCAAGTATAATTTGGAGCACGCCAGTAATATGTCTATTAACCTCTATATCGTTCGCCATGGCGAAACATATTTTAATTTTCTACACCGCTTTCAAGGCTGGTCTGACGCCCCTTTAACAGAGCGTGGTATTCAACACGGCTTGGATGCAGGTTTGCGGTTGGCAAACCTCCACTTTGACGGTGCTTATTCATCCGATTTAACTCGCGCTGTCCATACTGCACGATACATTTTACAAAATAACACAGTAGATTCACCTCTAGAGCCAACTCAATTACCTGATTTCCGTGAACAATTTTTCGGATCATTTGAAGGTATTGATAGCGAGGTAGTATCAACAACCCTCAATGCTTTTAAAAGTGAGCCGTTTGAATCTTATTCTGAATTAATTAAGAACTATGGCATGCCTGATGCTATGGATACACTCCATCTAGCTGATCCATTTAGCTTTGCTGAAACCGATGACAAATGGACACAACGTGTGCAACATGGGTTTGCTGACATTAGAGACCGTCATAACGATGGTGATAATGTCTTAATTGTATCGCACGGTACAACAATTCGCGGAATCGCTGAAAAACTAGGACACCACGATTTTGCCAGTACACCGGTCACTAATGGTGCGGTTATGCAGATAGAACTAACACCTGATAGTACAACACTAACGAACTTCAACGACAATACAACAATTTTTTAATAGACAATGTTTCAAAAAACTGTTACACTAACAATAATCTAATAAAGGAAGTACAGTAACTTGTTGAATGAATTTTAAGATCCCGTATGATAAAAATAACTGAGTTATTTTTGTGTACATTTTCTTGAGATTGGTTCGGAATTAGCTGTCTTTGACGCGTAAAATGCCCCCAGTCTCGTAATTTACTGGAGGTATTTTTTATATGACAGAGCAACATTCAACGACAGAAGCCCCACGCCAAGTATTCTTGGTGGGTCTAACAACAAATAACGGTAGTTTTAACTACGAAATAGAAGAATTAGGCAATCTAGCGAAAGCAAATAATCTAGAACCAGTTGAAACTTTTACACAAAAGCTTGAACGCCCTAATCCGGCATTGTATTTTGGTAAAGGTAAAGTTGAAGAATTGGCTGAAGCAGTTAAAACATACGATGTAGATATGATTATCGCCAACGATGAATTATCCCCCTCACAAATTCGTAACTTAGAAAAAGAGACCAATGTGACAGTCGTTGACCGTACTGGGTTAATTTTAGATATTTTTGCACAACGTGCACAAACTAAAGAAGCTAAATTACAGGTACAATTAGCACGCTTACAATACCAATTACCACGTTTACGCACAAGCATGTCGGTTAGTCTCGATCAACAAACAGGTGCTGGTGGTGGTGGCTTTACATCACGTGGTGCTGGTGAAACAAAGTTGGAAGAATCTCGTCGCCGTATTACCGCACAAATGGTTCATATTCGCCAAGACCTGGCTTCACTCACAAAAAGTGACACAACACGCACTGTACGTCGTAATAGCAATGACCTAGCTAACGTCGCCTTAGTAGGCTACACAAATGCCGGCAAGTCGACATTAATGAACCGTTTGCTCAAACGTTTTGGCGTTGGCGCCGATACTGACACCAGCAAACAAGTGTTTGAAAAAAATATGCTCTTTGCTACGCTGAACACAACCGTACGTCAACTTACATTACCAGATAAAAAGCAGTTCTTATTAAGTGATACGGTTGGCTTCGTTTCTAAATTACCCCATAACTTAGTCGCTGCCTTTAAATCAACACTGCAAGAAGCAGCCAGCGCTGATCTACTACTACAAGTTGTCGACGTGTCAGATGACCATTATAAAGAGATGATGGCTACTACTGAAGCAACCTTGGCTGAAGTTGGTATTCATGACATCCCAATGATCACTATCTATAATAAAGCAGACCGAACCGAACTCACTTATCCTGAATTATCGGGTGAAAATGCAATTACTATTTCAGCATTAGATACTGCCTCACAAGATGCACTGATCACATTGATTAAGCAACAAATATTTAAAGATGTTACAACAGTCAAACTCCATGTACCTTTTGATAAGGGTGGTATTTCAGCAAAGTTAGCAGCAAATCACACTTTTATAACAGAAGATTATGATGAACATGGTAGCTTAATCACGGTTGAATTATCGCAGTTAGAACGCGAGCTATTTAAAGAATATATTATTTAACCAAGAATGGATTATCTATAGAAAAAGAACGCCTAGGCGTTCTTTTTGCTTGCATTAAAATATAACATAATTAACCCTAAAATCAGAATAGCTATGATAATTGATAAGTAACCAAAAATTTGAAAGCCATGCAGTCCACCCAGTTTTGCTTGTAACAAAGCACCAACTGTTGTTCCTAAAGCCCCCATGAACATCTGTAACGTTTGTATGATTGCTGTTGCGTCAGACTTTTCTGAGGCTGGTACATCAACTAGAGCTGCAGTTTGTGCCCCAGTAAAAGCCATATTTCGACCAATGATAAACACGATATACAACATAATAATCGAAATAAGTGCCAAATGTTGCGTCCAAATAGCCATAATTAATACAACAATTGTGAAAATCCAATTGCCTACGTACAAGGGTAGTTTAGCACCCTTTAAATCATATACTCGACCAAATATAGGGTTTAAAAAAGCACCAATCAGTGAACCAGGTAATAAAGAAAAACCTGCCAAAAAACTAGATGTATGCAAAACTTCCTGTAAGAAAGTTGGAATAATTAAATTCAGTCCCAACATAACAAACATATATAATGAAATTGGCAATAATAAAGCAACAAATTTCACTTCAGTAAATAACTTTAAATCTAAAAAACTTTGTTTTGAGTGTCGCCCACGCCAGATAAAAGCGACTAGTGTGACAATAATAATGCTAACTAATAGCCAGTTGACACGCCCCTGTTCTAATTGGTTCACAACTAGTAAAGTAACTATCAAAAATATAGATAACAAGGAAAATGCTAACGCGTCAAATTTTTGTTTCACAGGATAACGTTCGATAGCTACAACAGTTCGCCAGCCTAAAATAAGTGACAATATGGGTGCAATTAGTAAAATAAAGAAGATGGATCGCCAGCCTAATGTGTCTACTAATACCCCCCCATAAGTAGGCCCAAATGATGGTGCCAAACTAACAACTAATGCGGCTAACCCCATCCAAACACCAATTTTGGCATGTGGCACAGTCGCCACAACAACGTTAAACACTAGTGGCATAGCAATACCAGCAGAAATACCTTCTAAAATACGTCCCAATAATAACACCGGAATATTGTTGGCCAACCCAGCAATTAATGTGCCGATGATAAAAATAAACACACTAACCAACCATAACATTCGGCTGCTAAACCGCTTGGTCAAGTAGGCACTTGTAGTCACCATAACCGTTACTGCAAGTAGATAAGCTGTTGTTACCCATTGAATGAGATTTAAATTTGTATTAAAAACTTTTGTTAACACTGGAAACGTCACATTCATTGCTGTTTCCGCCATGATACCTGAAAAAGCGACCAATGCGACTGATACAATGCCAAGTGCTGTTTTTAAAGATACTTTTTCCATAATGCTTGCTTTACCTCTCCACATAAAGAAAAGCTGAACAGCCATAAATGGCAGATCAGCTTTTATACTCGCTAGATTGAGTTAATCGTATAGTTAAGTCTATCCGAATTTACCAAGGGTGTCAACTCAATACAGAAATTTAAAATATAACATGAAATCGAAGTTAATCGTATAATAAGCGAAGTTGACTACACTTATTATACTATGATAAACTAGTTATGAAGTTTATTTCACATTAGGGATGATAACTATGTTCATTATAAATATTGTACAGCAGCAGCGTAAAGCGTGCGCTTTCACACAAGAAGAGTTAGCTAAAAAAATTGGTGTCTCACGTCGTACGATTATATCTCTAGAAAAAGGTAACTACACACCTTCTTTACTGCTAGCCTTTCAACTTTCAGAAGCATTAGACACACCAATTGATAAATTATTTCAATTGGACAAGGAGAAGGAAATTCAATCATGAAAAAAATAATTTTTGAGCAAGTTGGTAATATTATTACTACAATTTTGTTAACCCTCGCTCTTATCGAAATAATTAATTTATCGCCAAAACCCCTAGCTGGGTCATCACAAATTAACGCAGGGAGCTTATTTTTTATCTTCTTAATATGGTCTAGTGTTTTTGGTCTGCTACGTTTTGCTTATCAAAAATATGGACACGATGGCTATAATACAAAAAAAAGGGAAATGAGTAGTTTCGACGAACGAGAAAAACATCTGAGCCATTTTGCTGCAGCTAAAACCTACCGCTTATTCATAGCCCTAATACCATCTGTTTCCAGTATCGTTATTTTTGTTCAACTAGTTATCCCAATGACTAAGAATCAAAGTCAGATTATAATGCTAATTAGTTTTAGTGTTGTCACTTGCATTGGATTTATAAATTATTTATTTTGCTGGGTGCTTGCAGACCGGAAAAATTTAGAAATATAGTAACTACAATATAGATCACTTCTCAACCTAATCAATAAACATTAACCCTTTGCTATTCGAATTATTTAAAAAAAGCCCAATCCGAAGATTGGGCTTTTTGAATAACGTTGTGATTGCCACAAAACGTGAATAATTATTATTAACGCTTTGAGAATTGAGAAGCTTTACGAGCCTTCTTCAAACCTGGCTTCTTACGTTCCTTCATACGTGAGTCACGAGTCAACAAACCTGCTGCCTTCAAGACTGCACGGAAATCAGGATCTACTGTCAACAATGCACGAGCGATACCGTGACGTGTTGCACCAGCTTGACCAGAATAACCACCACCAATAACATTTACTAATACATCATAGTTACCTAATGTATCAGTAGCATTGAATGGTTGCAAAACAACTTCACGCAAGTTAGCGAAAGGAATGTATTCTTCGATTGACTTGCCGTTCATTGTGATTTGGCCATTACCTGGAACCAAACGCACACGAGCAACTGAGTTCTTACGACGACCTGTGCCGGCATATTGTACTGCTGTAGTCATAATTTAGATTCTCCTTTCTTAAACCAACTTGTTGATGTCAAGTGCTTCGGGCTTTTGTGCAGCATTTGCATGTTCTGCACCTGCGTATACATGCAAGTTCAATCCTTGCTTACGACCCAAAGTGTTCTTTGGTAACATACCATGAATTGATAATTCAACCAACTTTTCAGGGTTGAATTCACGATAGTTTCCAGCTGTGCGAGCCTTCAATCCACCTGGGTGGTTTGAGTGATGGTAATAAATCTTATCAGTAGCTTTCTTACCTGTCAATTTAACTTCGCTTGCATTAATGATGATCACATGATCACCCATGTCAACGTTTGGTGTAAACGTTGGCTTGTTCTTACCACGCAAAATTGAAGCAACTACTGTTGACAAACGTCCCAAAACGACGTCCTTGGCATCAATAATATACCACTTCTTTTCGATTTCACCTGGTTTTGCTAAAAATGTTGTACGCATGTTTGCGCTCCTTTGATTAGTTGTTTACAAGTATAGCCGTTCCTTGCCATACATTTACAATAAGTTTCCGGGGCTTATCGTGAGGTAAACAATACCGTCTACTATCTTAACTAAAAAAACGTATATTGTCAATGGGTTTAAGCAAATTTAATTGATTATCTCACTAGTATTAACACCCTTTATTATTAGAGTAAATCCTGTTTTTAATCATAATATATTTCATCTAAATATAAGCCACTAGCCGGTGCGGTAAATCTCGCTTGTTCACGATCTTTCACAGCAATTAAACGGACAATATCATGAATATCACGACGACCATTACCAATTTCTAATAAGACCCCAACCATAATGCGAATCTGATTATATAAAAATGCATTACCTTCAAAAGTAAACACTAATTCTTGATCACTTTCTTTAATTTCAACATCAGCACGTGTAATTGTGCGAATTGTTGTTGCTGTTTGATTCCCAGACGCAGCAAAACTGGCAAAATCGTGTTCACCGATCAAATCAGGTAATGCTAATTGTATACGTTTTGTATCTAATTGCCACTGAAAGTGACCCGTATATTTGCGTTTGAAAGGATCAGTATAATCTTGTGTGGATACCCGATAAATATAACGCTTTGCATGTGTATTAAAACGCGCATGAAAATTATCAGATACTTTTTCAACATGTTGAATCAATATATCTCGTGGTAATAAAGTATTTAGACCTTTACGAACACCAATTTCATGAATATTAAAAGGCAAATCAAAATGCACGACTTGTCCGAAAGCATGCACACCAGTATCAGTTCGTGATGCACCAACCACTTTAATCGGTTCAATTGGATTCTTGGCCATTTGATTAACTGCTTTATTCAATTCACCCTGAACAGTACGCTGACACTCAACACCATGTTTTGTTTGTACTTGAAAACCAAAAAAATCTGATCCATCATAGGATACGGTCGCTTTATATCTTGGCATAGTCTTTAAATATCAAATAGCCAAAGGCCATCCGTTCCCCTTATTAATTAATATCAATCATTTTAAATATGAAATATGAACTTAATCACAAAAAAAATAGCTACGAAACTTCCTAAACCCAAAAAAGCTATTCTATCAACTTGCTGATAATGCAAAATACGGTATTTTGTTCGCTGTGTCGCGTCTTTAAAACCACGTACCTCCATCGCATTAGCTAAATCTAATGCACGTTGCAATGCCCCCACAAACAAAGGAATTAATAATGGGATAATAGCTTTAGCTCGTTTGATCGGTCCACCATTTGAAAAACTCATACCACGAGATTTCTGTGCATTCATAATTTTTTGAGTCTCATCCATTAATAAAGGAACAAAACGTAGCGCAATCGACAACATCAATGCTAACTCAGCCACTGGCACCCGTAATTTTTTTAATGGTCCCAACAGTGATTCTAGCGCATTAGCAATGCTTGTTGGTGGTGTTGTTAAGGTTAAAATTGTGGACATTAGGATAATTAACACAAAACGAACAATCACATAACCAGCGTTAATAATACCAGGCAAAGTGACAATGATAGGCCCAGCTTTAAATAATACTGGTTCACCTGGTGTAAATAAAATCTGTAAAAATACTGTAAACAAGATTAACCAAAATATTGGTTTTAATCCACTCCAGTAAAGGCTGAAAGGTTGCTGTGTTAGTTTGATGAGCAAAATTAAAAATGCTGCTGACCAAGCATATGTCTGCCAGCTATTTGACCACAACATCACCAAAATATAAATAAATGTTGCTATCATTTTAGTTCTGGGATCCAATCGATGCACCCAAGAATCTCCAGGAATAAAACGGCCAATCATAATATTATTCATGACTGTACCTCCTTATTAATAAGCTGAGATAACTCGACTAATGTTAAAGGCCGGTATGGTAATAGCATACCTTGCATGCGTAACTTTTCAGCAAACTGACCTGCTTTTGGCAAACTAAGCTTCATCGTATTAAACCAAGATAATTCACGATTAAAAAGCAACTTTGGTGACTCCTGCGCAGCAATTTCGCCTTCATGCATGACAACCACATGATCTGCAACTGCCACAACATGATCCATTTGATGCGAAATAAAAACAACGGTTTTGCCCATTTCTTTTAATTCTCGTACTAAATCTAACAAATCATTTTGCCCTTTAGGATCCAACCCAGCAGCTGGCTCGTCCATTACTACAATACTTGGATTACTTGCTAGCGTACCAGCTAATGCGACGCGACGCATTTGACCACCTGATAATTCAAAAGGAGATTTCGCCCACAAAGCTTCGTTAACATTTACTCGTGTTAAAGCCTGTTGTGCCGCTAATTGGGCGTCTTGTTTACTCACACCAAAATTCATTGGTGCATACATCACATCTTCTAAGACAGTATTAGCAAATAATTGATTTTCTGGAAATTGAAACACCATGCCTACTTTTTGTCGCAGGCTTATCAATTGCTTTTCTTTCGTATTATGAGATAATTCAAATCCATCGACAATCACACGACCACTGGTCGGCTTAAGCAAGCCGTTAATATGTTGAATTAAAGTTGACTTTCCCGATCCAGTTTGTCCAACAATGGCAGTAATTTGTCCAGTCGGCATTTCAATTGTAATATCATGTAAAATACTAGTCGCTAAGCTAGTGCCAGCGCCATAACTAAAATTTACTTTTTCAAATGTGATAGCCATTGTACTAATTCTCTTTCATCTAAATAGCTATTAGGTCGTTTATCTAACTTTGCCAACAACTCACCGGCAAAAGGTAACTCTAACCCATTACTGTGCATAATGTCTCGTTCGCTAAAAACGGTAGCTGGCTCACCGTCAAGGATTAATTTACCATCGTTAATCACAACGACACGATCTGCTAAACTCGCTTCATCCATGTCATGCGTAATCGTAATTAGCGTGAGCTCCGAACCAAATCGCGCTTTCAATTTTTGTAACGTCTGCATGACCATGTCTCTTCCTTCTGGATCTAACATGGCAGTTGCTTCATCTAATATGATTATTTTAGGATTCAAAGCCAGCACGCTAGCTAGAGCTACACGTTGTTTTTGGCCACCAGACAACATATGTGGTTCACGATTCTTAAACGCCTGCATACCAACAATTTCTAAGGCTTCATCAATTAGTTTTGGCATCTCGCTACTTGGTTTTTGCATATTTTCCAAACCAAAAGCCACATCATCAGCTACTGTAGCACCAACAAATTGATTATCTGGGTTCTGGAAAACCATGCCAATTTGTGCTCTCACATGATTAACTGTTGCCACACTCAATCTTTCACCAAAAACATCAATATCCCCTGAATTGGCAACAATGAGCCCTAAAATTAGTTTCGCCAATGTCGATTTCCCTGAACCATTGTGACCAACTAACGCAACCCATTGTCCAACTTGAATGGTTAAATTGAAATCATCAAATAATTGTTGGCTACCTTGATAGCTATATTTTAAATTGTTTATCTTAATTGCTTCAATCATTATTCCTTATTTTATCATAGGTTCGGTAATTTAGCTCATATTTAGTTAACGCCCTATTCTGATTATTTCACAAACAACTTTTATCATAAACCCTTTTAAATTACAGATAATTGGGCTATAATTGAATAGATATTTCACAATAATATTAAATGATTCACAAAAGGAAGAAGATAGTCATGGCAGAAAAAAATATTGTCATTGTTGGCGCCGGCTTCGGTGGCGTCTTTGCAGCAAAGAGTTTGTCAAAAAAATTAAAATCACACAAAGAATACAATATTATCTTAATTGATAAACATTCTTATTTTACATATATGACAGAGCTACATGAGGTTGCATCTCAACGTGTGAAACCAAAACACGTACAAGAAGACTTGGAACATCTCTTCTACCACGACCGGAATGTTAAACTACTAACAGCCGAAGTGAACGGTATTGACCGTGATGCAAAAATTGTTAAAACAACCCACGGCGACATTGACTATGAAAAGTTACTCTTATCTGTTGGTGGACAATCTAATGATTTTGGTACCCCAGGCGTAAAAGAACATGGTTTTGAATTATGGTCAATGGAAGAATCTTTGGAGATCCGTAACCATATTGAAAATATCATTGGTCAAGGTGCTGCTGAATTAAACCCCGAAAAACGTGAGCAGTTGTTAACAATTGCTGTCGTTGGATCAGGGTTTACTGGTGCAGAATTGATGGGCGAATTTATTGAACAACGTAAAGTTATGGCACAAACTTATAAGCTTGACGAAAGTGAAATTAAACTTATTTTACTTGAAGCCGGTCCACAAATTCTGAACATGTTAAAAGACCGTAAGTTAGCCGATAAAGCTTTCAAATATATGGAAAATAATGGCGTCGACATTCGCTTGAATTCTAGGGTTACTGGGGTAACTGAAGATGGTGTTATTTTTAAAGATGGTTCAACATTACCCACTAAATCATTGATCTGGACTGCTGGTGTAAAGGCTAAATCATTCATTTCTGACTGGGGCTTCAAATACGGCCGTGGTGGTCGTATTGAAGCTGATGATTATATGCGTGCAACTTTAGAAGATGATACACCATCTGAAGATATTTACGTTGCTGGTGATACACTGTCATATGTTGATGAAAAAACAGGCCCCGTACCACAGACTGTAGAAGGTGCTGAAAGTTCTGCCCGCGCTGCATCATACAACATCTTAGCTGACCTAGGTTTCGGTAAACATAAAACTTTTGCTGAAGCTGTAAAATACCATGGTTTTGCCGTATCAATTGGCTCACACTACACTGTAGCTAGTTTGATGGGTATGAACTTCTCTGGATTTTTTGCAAGTTTAGCTAAACATGGTATCAATCTTTTCTTCTACTCACAAATCCGTTCAATGTATTCCATTTTCAATTATATGATGGATGAATTCTTCCGAACAGATAATGGTCGTAATCCATTCTGGGGTGCAGTCTCTCGACTAGGCAATGTACTATGGACAACACCACTACGTATATTCTTAGGCCTATTTTGGATTTTGGCTGCCCTAGGTAACCTCGGCGGTCTTAATGACTTGTTCTGGCAACATGGGCTAGCAAGTTTTATTGAAATTATTACTGGCGCCGGTCTGTTGCTTGGTTTGCTAACCTGGCCATTGGCAGCAGTTTCAATTATGCTAACCATTGTTGCTTGGGCAACACATGGCTTTGATATGACACATTGGTTCTTGATTCTATCAAGTGTAGCTCTTATGAACGGCTCTGGTCGTGGTTTTGGCTTAGATTTCTATCTTGTCCCACTACTACAAAGAACATTTGGTGGTTTCTGGTACGGTAAAGCAAAGTCGGTCTACGATGAACTAGATAAATAAGTTATAATATAATAATAAAGTGCGAAAACGTTAATTCTCGCACTTTGTACATAAATACGTATACATGAATAATTATACGCAAAGGAAACAGAGAAAATTAACATGTCAACCCCTACCTTACCTAATATTTGGAAAACATTTCCTGAATTAAAAGAACCCTTACAAGCTGTTTTAGTTGAAATGTCTTCTAGCTGGCATCTCGGATTTACTGAGATTGACGATGCTATTCGCTTACAATTAAATGCTGGTAAACTTGTCCGTCCCGCCCTGACATTGTTGTTTTCAGAACTAACAAACCAACCATACAATGCTCGCGCAGTATCACTTGGAGCCAGCGTTGAACTTCTCCACTTGGCAACCTTAATACATGATGACATTATTGATGATTCTAAACTCCGTCGTGGTCATGAAAGCATCCAAAGCCAGTTTGGTAAGGACACCGCTGTATATGCTGGAGATTACTTGCTCACCGGTATGTTTTCATTGCTAAATAATGCTGATAATACAAAAGCTAACCAGTTATCATTAGCTGCCTTAAAAGAGATTCTCTTTGGTGAACTGGTTCAGAAGCAAAATCGTTATGACGTCAATACCAATTTCACTTCCTACTTATCACAAATCCAGGGTAAGACGGCCGCACTTTTTAGACTGAGTGTCAGCTTTGGTGCAATTAGTGAGAATACTTACACTGACGACATGCTAAGCATTGTCAGCCAACTTGGTGAAAATATGGGAGTAACTTTTCAACTATTAGATGACTATCTTGATTTTGAATCTATCACAGAACATTTATCATTAGGAAAACCCATTGGACAAGATATTCGTAATGGCATTTATACCGCTCCCGTATTATTTGCTTTAGAAGATGAAGAAATTAACACTGAAGTTAAAGCACTTCTAACTAAACGTGATGACATCACCAATGAAGAGATGATTATATTACACGATCTCATTAATAATAGTCAAGCTATGTCAAAATTATCATTATTATTATCTGACTACAGTCAATCATTAGATACTTTGATTAAGCAACTACCTAATCCAAAATTACAAGACCAGCTTCAACACGTTAGTCAGTTATTGTTAAATCGCGACAAATAAAAACCCTTTGGTATATTTCCAAAGGGTTTTTGAATTATCATATTTAGATGTAATAATTAATCAACAAGTTCCAAGATGACCAATTGAGCGGCGTCGCCACGACGTTGGACAGTCTTGAGAATTCGTGTATAACCACCATTACGTTCGGCAAAACGAGGTGCAACGTCATCAAACAACTTTTGCAAAGCTGATTGAACTTTCACGTTGTCGCCGTCTTCAATAACGTCAGCAACTTCATTGCGGACAAAACCGGCAGCTTGACGGCGAGCAGCCAAGTCACCACGCTTACCTAATGTAATCATCTTATCTGTAGTCTTACGAACTTCTTTAGCGCGCGCTTCAGTTGTTGTAACACGACCATTGATCAAAAGATCAGTAGTCAAATCACGCAATAAAGCTTTACGTTGTGAAGATGTACGACCCAACTTACGATATGGCATTGGTGAATCCTCCTTTTTAGTAGTTTAAAGACATGTGTTAATCTTCCTTGCGGAATCCTAAGTTCATTTCTGTGAGCTTTTCTTGGATTTCATCAAGTGATTTCCGACCGAGATTACGCACCTTCATCATGTCAGCTTCGGTGCGATCCGTCAACTCTACAATAGTGTTGATACCGGCCCGTTTGAGACAATTATATGAACGAACAGATAAGTCTAAATCTTCAATTGGTGCAGAATCTGATGCACTTACTGCAACAGGTTCTGCTTCAACCATAACATTGGCTTCAGCTGCAACTGGAGAAATATCCATAAATAAGTTCAAATGTTCTGCCAAGATTTTAGAACCAAGGCTCAAAGCATCGCTAGGTTTAATTGAACCATTAGTCCAAATATCAAAAGTCAGCTTATCATAATCATCACGTGAACCAACACGTGTATTTTCTACATGGTAGTTTACACGTTCGATGGGTGTGTAAATTGAATCAACTGCCAAAACGCCAATAGGCATTTCCTCACGCAATTGCTTGTTTTCGTCTGCTGATGAATAGCCACGACCTTTAACTGCCGTAACTGTCATATGCAAAGACTTTCCTGCTGCCACAGTAGCGATATGCAAATCAGGATTCAAAACTTCTACATCCGCACCTGCTTGTAAATCAGCTGCAGTAACTTCTGATGGTCCTTGAACATCAATTTCAAGAACACGTTCCTCATCTGAATCAATCGCCAACACAACTTTTTTCAAATTCAAAATTATTTGTGTGACATCTTCGACAACGCCATCCACTGTTGAAAATTCGTGGACAACGCCATCAATTTGCACCGTATTAACGGCTGCGCCTGGAAGCGATGATAACAAAATACGACGCAATGAGTTACCTAGCGTTGTACCGTAACCACGCTCAAGAGGCTCTACAACAAATTTGCCATAGCGGGCATCCTCTTCGATGTTATGAATATTTGGCTTTTCAAATTCAATCATCTGTAATTCTTACCCCTTCTTTCACAGCAAGAGCAATGAAAATCAATTAAACACGACGACGCTTTGGTGGGCGTGATCCGTTGTGGGGAACTGGTGTAACATCTTTAATTGATGTTACTTCCAAGCCAGCTGCGGCCAAAGCACGGATAGCTGATTCACGACCAGAACCTGGTCCTTTAACAGTAACCGCAACAGTGCGCATGTTCATTTCCATGGCACCTTTTGCTGCTGCTTCTGCTGCCATTTGAGCAGCGAATGGTGTTGACTTACGGCTTCCCTTGAAGCCAAGTGCACCAGCCGATGACCAAGCAACAGCGTTACCTTGTACATCAGTAATCATGACGATAGTGTTGTTAAATGTTGCGTGAATATGAGCTACACCAGCTTCGATATTCTTCTTCACACGACGCTTACGCGTTGTACGACCTGCCATAAAATTGGCCTCCTATTCAATACTTTTCGTATAATTTCTCGGGTTAATTAAATTAACCAACATTACGCAACTATGGTTGCGATAATCATGTGCCGTACCGATTAGGATACAACAAGAGAAAGATTACTTTCTCTTACCAGTAATTGCCTTAGCTGGGCCTTTACGTGTACGGGCGTTGTTCTTCGTGTTTTGTCCACGAACGGGCAAGCCCTTACGATGACGAATGCCACGGTATGAAGCAATTTCTTGCAACGATTTAATATCCAAGGATATCTTACGACGCAAGTCACCTTCAAGTTGCAAGTTTAACTTGTCAACTGTTGCACGGATAGCATCTTCTTGATCTGCTGAGAGATCACGAACACGAACCTCTTCAGACACACCAGCTTCAGCTAAAATATTTTGTGCAGTAGTATTACCGATTCCGTAGATGTATGTTAAGCCGATGACAATACGCTTGTCACGTGGCAAATCAATACCTGCAATACGAGCCATAACAATGTACCTCCTATTTATATTTTGAAAACGACAATTATGTCTATTTACAATCTTAATTTAAATCCATACTTGCTTTAGAAATTATTACTTTCCAGCGCGTTGCTTATGCTTAGGGTTAGCTGAGCATATAATCATCGTGCGACCATTACGCTTGATAACGCGGCAAGCATCACACATCTTTTTAACTGATGGGCGTACTTTCATAATCCATTCCTCCTATTCGGTTAACTGATTATTCCAAATCACTTCTTAACGGAAACGATAAGTAATACGACCCTTTGTTAAGTCGTATGGTGACATTTCTACTGTGACACGATCCCCTGGCAATATTCGGATAAAGTTCTTACGAATCTTACCTGAAACATGTGCCAAAATAACCGCACCATTCTCGAGTTCTACTTGGAACATCGCATTTGGTAAAGTTTCTTTCACTTTACCTTCAATTTCGATGACATCATTGGCCATGCACTTAACCTCCTGTGCTAATAATGTTCAACATTGTCGATAAGCGCCTAGCCTATCAAATTATATCAAATATATTGATACTTCTCAATGTGATTTTAGAAACTTTTATAAGTTATCCAAAACGCCTTTCACATCACGATACACTTCAGCCAGTTCACGTCCGCCATCTATCGTGTGCAACACGCCTGCTTTTTTGTAATAGTCTACTAATGGCAAGTTAGCTGCTTTATTGACTTCCAAACGGTTATCAATAACTTCGGGTGTATCATCTGCACGACCTCGCCCCAAAAGACGTTCGCGCAATAACGAATCAGTAACTTCAAAGTAAAGCGTAGCTGAAACTGAATTGCTTTTTTTATCTAAATAGTTATCCAAAAACTCGGCTTGTGCCTCATTACGTGGGTAACCATCTAACATGAAACCATTCTCTTCAACGTCTGCTTGACTTAGACGATCAGCAACCATCGCGTTTGTAATTTCATCAGGAACTAAGTTTCCAGCATCCATATATTCACGTGCCTTCTTACCTAGTTCTGTATCATTAGATAAGTTTGCACGGAAAATATCTCCGGTAGAGATATGTACGTTTGGATAATCTTTCACGATGAAGTCTGCTTGTGTGCCTTTACCAGCACCAGGCAAACCTAATAAAATCAAATTTTTAGCCATTAGTTGCCTCCCGATTTACTAACTGATCCTTGGTTATAAACCCAATATAATTTCTCTTTTGCATCAAACCATCAATCTGACGAATTAAGTCCAACGCAACACCAATTGCAATTAACAAACTAGTGCCACCTAAACCAATTTTTTCATTTAAGCCCCAAATATCTGATGCGATTAGTGGTACTAATGCTACAAAACCTAAGAATATTGAACCAACAAAGCTTAAATTCAATAGTAATTTTGAAACAAAAGATTTCGTCTCATCACCAGGTCTAACACCAACGATATAGGCGCCTTGCTTTTGCAGATTTTCCGCTAATTTCTCAGGGTTAACTTGCACAAAAGCGTAGAAATACGTAAAGACGATGATTAATATAGTATAGAGAATTGCACCAGGTAGTGTTGTCATACTAAATATTTGTTGCATGACTTGATACCATTGAGCCGATGCATATTTATCTTGAAATGCTAACATAATTGTTTGTGGCGTACTAATAAATGATGAAGCAAAAATTACTGGGATAACACCTGACACATTAACCTTTAGTGGTAAATATGCTTCACTACCATATGAAGTTGCAGAACGCGTATATTGCATTTGCAACCGACGTGTAGCTTCATAAAACCAAGTAGTAATTGCTACAACTAATATCATTGCGGCAATCAAAACAACCATGAAAACAATACCATTTGTTAAATCACTTGCACCTGCTTGTAAAATATTTTCTTTGAAAATTTCATACAAACCTTCAGGTGCTTGAGCGATGATTCCAGCAAAAATAATCATAGAAACACCGTTTCCTAGACCTTTTTCAGTAATCATTTCTCCCAGCCACATTGCAAAAAATGTTCCAATTGTCATGACCGAACCGATCACGGCAAATGACATGACATTATTTGTTTCACTGACTAATCCGTAGGCAGACAAGGAATTAAATCCAGCTGTAATACCCACAGACTGTACAAAAGCAAGCACAAGTGTTAGCCAACGCGTGGCGTTGTTCAACTTTCGCCGACCAACTTCACCCTGCTTACTCCATTCAACAAAGCGAGGCACGATATCTAATTGCAAAAGTTGCACAACAATTTGTGCCGTCACGTACGGTGAAACACCCATTGCAAACAATGAGTAATTCATCAGACCGCCACCCGAAAAGATATTCAGAATGTTCATCAATCCGGAGTTAGCCATATTCGTCATAGCTGCTGGATCAACACCTGGCACAGTAATATGTGTTCCAATTCTGTAAATAAACAAAATTAAAAAAGTCCATCCAAGCTTTTTACGAATATCTTTTTCACGTACTGCATTAAATAACGTGCTTAGCATTAAATTACCTCAGTTGATCCACCAGCTTGTTCAATAGCAGATTTTGCAGCGCCTGAGAACTTATGTGCCTTGATATTTAACTTCTTATCAAGTTGACCAACGGCCAAGATTTTAATTCCTGACTTTTGATTCTTAACAATACCATTTTCAATCAAAAGTGCTGGTGTTACTTCTGTGCCATCTGCAAATGTATTCAACTTGTCCAAGTTGACAACAGCGAATTCCTTACGTGAAATATTTGTAAATCCACGTTTTGGAATACGACGGTACAAAGGCATTTGACCACCTTCAAAGCCCAAACGTACTTTGCCACGAGCCTTTTGACCCTTTTGACCACGTCCAGACGTTTTACCGTTTCCTGATGACGTACCGCGACCTACACGGTTACGCAACTTGCGTGAACCTTCAGCAGTTTGTAATTCGTTTAAATTCATCTTTCGGTACCTCCTTATTTATATAGTTATTACTTTACTTCTTCAACGTTTACAAGATGGGCAATATGAAAAATTGCACCACGAGTAGCTTCGTTATTAGGCTTCACCACTGAGCTAGACACGCGTCCAAGTCCAAGAGACTTAACAATTGCGCGCTGCTTTGGTAAGCGATGAGCCGCACTCTTAATCAAAGTGATTTTTAAATCAGCCATTTTATCGCTCCTTATTCAGCTAAGTGTTCCAATGAAACACCACGCAAAGCTGCTACTTTTTCAGCATCTTTCAAACTAGTCAAAGCATCAAAAGTTGCGCGGATAACGTTAACAGGTGTAGCTGAGCCAAGTGACTTCGCAGTCACGTCAGCAATACCTGCTAGTTCCATAACAGAACGAGCGGCACCACCAGCAGCAACACCAGAACCTTCTTCGGCTGGCTTAATCAAAATTTTACCGCCGCCCCATACGCCAAGAACGTCATGAGGAATAGTTGTAACAACTGTAGGAACAGTAATCAATTTACGCTTAGCATCTTCAACAGCTTTACGAATAGCTTCAGGCACTTCTTGTGCCTTACCAGTACCAAAACCAACATGTCCTTGCTTATCACCAACGACAACCAACGCTGCGAAACGCAAACGACGACCACCTTTGACAACCTTTGTGACACGGTTAATAGAAACAACGTTTTCTTCTAATTCACCAAGTGACTTAGGGTTAACGAATTCAACCATTTTATATTCCTCCTTTCCTTAGAACTTCAAACCGTTTTCACGGGCTGATTCTGCTAATGCTTGAACACGACCGTGGTACAAGTAGCCACCACGATCAAAGATAACATCTTCGAGTCCTGCAGCTTTTCCACGTGTAGCGATCAATTCACCAACTTTAGTAGCTTGTTGCGTTTTTGTACCTGATACTTCTGTATCATGGCTTGAGGCACTTGCTAGCGTTACACCCTCTACGTCATCAATTAATTGCGCGTAGATGTTTGCATTAGAACGAAATACGTTCAAACGTGGGCGAGCAGCAGTACCAGAAATCTTTCCACGAACACGCTTGTGGCGCTTTACGCGGAGCTTATTTTTATCTGGTTTTGAAATCATAGCTGTGCTTTCCTTTTCTGATGGCTTTCACCATTTTAATATATTTATTAGTTTTACAAGTTAATAACACTGTCTAAATAAGAACCTAAATAGGTTTTTACTTTCCAGTCTTACCTTCCTTACGACGAACAACTTCACCTTCGTAACGAATACCTTTACCTTTATAAGGTTCTGGTGAACGAACAGCACGAATTTCAGCTGCTAAATCTCCAACTTTTTGCTTTGAAATACCTGAAATTTTGATAGTCAATGCATCTGGCACTTCAACTGTCAACTCTTCGCGATCTTCAAAGACAACTGGGTGTGAGTACCCAACTGACAAAGTCAACTTTGATCCTGACTTTGCAGCACGGTATCCAACACCAACAAGCTTCAATGTCTTAGTGAATCCTTCAGATACACCTTCAACCATGTTAGCAACGTTTGCACGCGTTGTACCATGCAAAGCTCTTGTCTTACTGTCGTCACTAGCACGTGAAAATGCAACCTCAGTGCCTTCGATAGACATCGAAATTTGTGATGCTATTTCACGTGATAATGTTCCCTTAGGGCCTTTAACAGTGACAGTGTTATCTTCATGTGATACTTCAACACCTGCTGGTAATGTAATTACTTTATTTCCAATACGGCTCATGGTAAGTCTCCTTTCTTAGATATATTACCAAACGTAAGCGAGAACTTCGCCACCAACTTGCTTTGAACGTGCTTCTTTATCAGTGATAACACCTGCAGAAGTTGAGATAATAGCAATTCCCAAACCATTCAAAACCTTTGGTAGTGCGTCAGCCTTAGTATACTTACGTAAACCTGGCTTTGAAACACGCTTAATTCCTGTAATCACGCGGTTACGGTCTTCACCGTACTTAAGAAATACACGGATAACACCTTGCTTGTTATCTTCAATGTATTCCACATCGCGGATGAAACCTTCTGATTTCAGAATTTCAGCAATGCTCTTTTTAATTTTTGATGCTGGAATTTCAACGATTTCGTGATGTGCCAAATTGGCATTACGAATACGTGTCAATAAATCAGCAATTGGATCAGTCATAGACATCTATCGATATCCTCCTTTTATTTTTGAACGAGACATAGTTAAATGACACGCTCTTAACTATTATAGACTATTTTCGTCAATAACAGTTAAAAACGCGTCACTCTTTTTTAATTAAGAGTAACAAGCGTTTTTTAACGACTAATTACTTGGCAAATGGTAGACCCAAAAGTGCCAATAATTCGCGACCTTCTTCATCGCTTTGGGCAGTTGTTACAACAACAATGTCCAAGCCACGTACGCGGTTTACTTTGTCGAAATCGATTTCTGGGAAAATCAATTGTTCACGAATACCTAAAGTGTAATTACCACGACCATCAAAGGCCTTTGATGATACACCACGGAAATCACGAACACGAGGCAATGAAACATTGATCAACTTGTCTAAGAATTCATACATACGTTCGCCACGTAATGTAACCTTAGTTCCAATTGCCATACCTTCACGCAATCGGAAACCAGCGATTGACTTCTTTGCCTTTGTAATTACTGGCTGTTGACCAGCAATCAACTTCAATTCTTCAACCGCTTCATCCAAGTTCTTTGAGTTTGAAACTGCATCACCAACACCCATATTAAGAACAATCTTCTCAATTTTTGGTGCTTGCATTGATGATTTAAAGTTAAACTTTTCGATCAAAGCAGGTTGAACTTCATTAACATATTTTTCTTTTAATGCGTTAGCCATGAAAATGATTTCACCTTTCAATATTAGCCTAGTACGTTACCAGACTTTTTAGATACGCGAACTTTCTTGCCATCTTCAATTTTGAACGCAACTTTAGTTGGTTCATTTGTTGAAGGGTCAAGCAGTTGCACGTTTGATACGTGGATTGGTGCTTCGATATCGATAACACCACCCTGTGGGTATTCGTTAGAAGGCTTTTGATGCTTTTTAACGATGTTCACGTTTTCGACAATGACACGTTCTGTTCCAGCAACAGTCTTAGTGATTGTGCCTTCTTTTCCCTTATCTTTGCCGGCAATGACGCGAACCTTATCACCTGTTTTTACAAACATGATTTGGCTCCTCCTTGTCAGTATTAGAGCACTTCTGGTGCCAATGAAACGATACGCATATAGTTGCTGTCACGCAATTCACGTGCAACAGGGCCAAAAATACGTGTACCAACTGGTGACTTGTCGTCCTTAACGATAACAGCGGCATTTTCATCAAAGTTGATGTATGAACCATCTGTACGACGAACGTCAGAAACAGTACGAACGATAACAGCCTTAACGACGTCACCCTTCTTTACGTTACCACCAGGGATAGCTTGCTTAACTGTAGCAACAATAACGTCCCCTACACCAGCAAACTTACGGCCTGAACCACCGAGCACTTTAATCGTCAAGATTTCACGTGCGCCAGAGTTGTCAGCCACTTTTAAACGACTCTCTTGTTGAATCATGGTTCTTCCTCCTTAGTTAGCAATTAATTACGACGATTTAGTATCGAACGAATTAGAGAATAACTGCCTCTTCAACGATCTTAACCAAACGGAAGTGCTTAGTTGCAGACAAAGGACGTGTTTCCATGATTTGAACAATATCGTTATCCTTAGCGCTATTGTTTTCATCATGGGCTTTAAACTTCTTTGTGTACTTAACACGCTTACCATAAACAGGATGAGTCACATAAGTATCAACAGCAACAGTAATTGTTTTGTCCATCTTATCTGATACAACACGGCCTTGGTAAACCTTACGAGCATTACGTTCTTCACTCATTTTTCAGCTTCTTCCTTTCGTCTTATTTATTGGCATTTGCCAATTCTTGTGCACGGATAATTGTCTTAACTCGTGCAATGTCCTTACGAACTTGTGCAATACGTGCCGTGTTTTCAAGTTGACCAGTAGCCAATTGAAAACGTAGGTTGAATAATTCTTCCTTGAATTCGGCTTCGTGCTTTTGCAAATCCGCAAGTGACAATTCTTTTAACTCACTTGCTTTAGCCATTATTCAGCCTCCCGAGCAATAATCTTTGTACGTACAGGCAACTTGTGTTGTGCTAAACGTAATGCTTCACGCGCAGTTGCTTCAGGAACACCTGCGACTTCAAACATTACCTTACCACGTTTAACTGGTTCAACCCAACCTTCAGGTGCACCTTTTCCGTTACCCATTCGAACACCGACACCTTTAGATGTATATGATTTGTGAGGGAAGATTTTAATCCAAACCTTACCACCACGTTTCATATAACGTGTCATTGCAGTACGGGCAGCTTCAATTTGACGGTTAGTAATCCAACTTGAAGTTGTTGCTTGCAAGCCATATTCACCGAATGATACCGTCTTGCCACCTTTTGCTTCGCCACGCATGTGACCACGGTGTACACGACGGAATTTAACACGCTTTGGTACTAACATGTTTGCTTCCCTCCTTACTTACTGTTCTTTTTTTGTGGTAAAATGTCACCACGATAAATCCAAGTTTTGATACCCAAGTTACCGTAAGCAGTCATTGCTTCGTCCCATGAATAATCAATATCTGCGCGTAAAGTATGCAAAGGCACGGTTCCTTCAGTATATTGTTCAATACGAGCAATATCTGCGCCGTTCAAACGACCAGAAACCATTACTTTGATACCCTTAGCACCTGAACGTGTTGTGCGTTGAATAGCACCACGCATTGCGCGACGGAAAGCAACACGGCGTTCCAAATCACCAGCAATTTGTTGTCCAACTAAATGAGCAGACAAATCAGGTTTCTTGATTTCAACAATATTGATAAAGACACGTTTTGAACGTCCCTTTTCATCAACATCAGTCAATTTGGCAAGTTGTGTACGAAGCTTTTCAACCTCGGAACCACCTTTACCAATAACCATGCCCGGCTTAGCTGTGTGAACAGAAACGTCAACACGAGATTTTGTGCTACGTTCAATTTCGATGCGATCAACTGCGGCGTCCGCTAAATTCTTTTCGATATACTTACGAATACGCAAGTCTTCGTGAAGTTGGTTAGCATAATCAGCCTTGTCAGCAAACCACTTTGCATCCCAGTCGCGAATAACGCCAACACGGAATCCAGTAGGGTTAATCTTTTGACCCATTACTTTGCCTCCTTCTCAGCAACCACAATTGTAATGTGGCTTGTACGCTTATTGATAGGTGAAGCAGAACCCTTGGCACGAGGACGGAAACGCTTAAGCGTAGGTCCTTCGTTAGCAAAGGCTTCCTTCACAATAAGATCTTCTCGGTCTAATGAGAAGTTATTTTCAGCATTAGCAACTGCTGAGTTCAAAACCTTGTAAATATCTTCAGTAGAAGTGTTAGGTAGGAACTTCAAAATTGCGTATGCTTCGTTAACGCTCTTACGACGAATTGTGTCAAGAACCAAGCGTGCCTTACGAGGGGCAACGCGAACGATCTTGGCTGTCGCACGAGCTGAAGTAACTTGTTCAGCCATTTTTCAATTTCCTCCTTTATTTTTTACCAGTCTTTTTATCATCAGCCTTGTGACCTTTGAATGTACGAGTTGGAACAAATTCGCCCAACTTGTGCCCAACCATGTCTTCTTGGACATAAACTGGGACATGCTTGCGACCATCATAAACGGCAATTGTGAAACCGATAAAGCTTGGGAAGATTGTTGAACGACGTGACCAAGTCTTGATTACAGATTTCTTTTCAGAATCAACTTGCGCCTCAATCTTCTTAAGCAAGTGTGGGTCCGCAAATGGTCCCTTTTTTAAACTACGAGCCATTAGTTATCTCCTTTCCCTTACTTACTCTTACGACCGCGAACGATAAGCTTTGTTGACGCCTTCTTATTATCGCGAGTCTTCTTACCAGCGGTCTTCTTACCCCATGGTGACATAGGACTTGGACGACCAACTGGTGCTTTACCTTCACCACCACCATGCGGATGATCGTTAGGGTTCATTACTGATCCACGAACATGTGGACGCTTTCCACGCCAACGGTTACGTCCAGCTTTACCCCAGTTAATCAATGAATGTTCAGCATTACCGACTTCACCAATTGTTGCACGGTTAGTCGCTAGGACCAAACGAACTTCACCTGATGTAAGACGTACAATGACATATTTTCCATCTTTACCTAAGATTTGTGCTGACGTTCCAGCTGAGCGAGCCAATTGACCACCTTTACCAGGCTTTAATTCAATATTATGAATCAAAGTACCTTCAGGAATGATACCTAATGGCAAGGCATTGCCGATCTTAATGTCGGCATCAGGACCAGATTGTACTTTATCGTTAACCTTAAGTCCTTTTGGCGCCAAGATATATGACTTAATACCATCTTCATACACAACCAAAGCAATATTGGCAGTACGATTTGGATCATATTCGATAGCTTTAACAGTAGCTGTCTTGTTATCTTTAATACGCTTGAAATCTACCACACGGTAGGCTTGCTTGTGCCCACCAGCATGGTGACGCACTGTCATACGACCAGAATTATTACGAGCTCCAGTCTTTGACTTTTTTGCCAACAAACTCTTTTCGGGCGTTGATTTTGTAACTTCAGAAAAATCTGAAGTCGTCATATTACGACGTCCGTTAGAGGTTGGCTTATACTTCTTGATAGCCAATGTCTTATCCTCCTATTTAGAATTAACCTTCGTTAAAAATTTGAATATCTTTTGAATTTTTTGACAACGTTACCGTTGCCTTTTTCAACTTACGTGTGTAACCAACATAACGGCCCTGACGCTTTTTCTTACCACGGACATTTGCTGTGTTCAAGCCAGAAACTTGAACGTCAAAAATTTCTTCAATAGCCTTCTTGATTTGAGGCTTTGTAGCGCGGACATCAACTTCGAAGACATAGCGCTTACGTTCAGTTTGCGCCATTGATGCTTCAGTGATGATAGGGCGACGGATAATATCGCGTGCATCCATTAGGCAAGACCTCCTTGGATTTCTTCGATTGATGATTGAACAATCACCAGCTTATCTGCATTAACAACATCAAGTACGTTAATACCCTTTGTTGTCATAACTTGAACATTAGCCAAATTACGTGCTGACAAGATTGCATTTTCGTTATCTTCATCAACAACTACTAATGTTTTTGTGCTAGCTGACAAGTTTGTCAAAACTTTTTTAAAGTCTTGTGTCTTAGGTGCCTCAAATGACAAAGCATCGACAACAACTAACTTTCCATCAGAAACCTTTTGTGACAAAACTGACTTCAAAGCCAATTGGTATGCTTTACGGTTAATGCGGTATGCATATGAGCGAGGTGTAGGTCCGAAGACAATACCACCGCCACGGAATTGCGGTTCGCGAATTGAACCGGCACGTGCACGACCAGTACCCTTTTGTTTCCAAGGCTTACGTCCACCACCAGAAACCGCTGAACGATTTTTAACAGAATGTGTACCTTGACGCATTGATGCACGTTGCATCAAAACGGCGTCTGTAATAACGGCGTTATTAGGTTCGATAGCAAAAACTGTATCGTTTAATTCGATTTCAGTGGCTTGACTACCATCTTGCTTTAATACAGCAACTTTAGTCATGATTGATTGTTCTCCTTTCTATATAAATTATATTAAGCTTCTTCAGTTGCAACAGCAGATGCAGAGGCACCAGCCATCTTAACTTCAGGATGCTTTGCATTAACTTTAACAGTTGACTTAACTGTCAAAAGTGACTTGTTTGCACCAGGGACGTTACCCTTCAACAACAACAAGTTATTTTCAACGTCAACATGAACGATAGCAACATTTTGCATTGTGCGCTTGTTGTTACCCATGCGTCCAGGTAATAGCTTACCCTTAAATACACGGTTGATAACAGCACCCATTGAACCTGGGCGACGGTGGTAACGAGAACCGTGAGCCATAGGTCCACGAGACTGACCATCTTTCTTGATGTTACCTTGGAAGCCATGTCCCTTCGTGATTCCGGTTACGTCGACGTAATCACCAGCTGCGAATGTATCAACCTTGATCTCATCCCCTGCGTTAAATTCGCCTTCCGCATTGCGGATTTCACGAACGTAGCGCTTAGGGGTCGTGTTTGCTTTAGAAGCGTGACCTTGTTCAGGTTTGTTTGACAAAACTGCGCGCTTATCTTGGTAACCAAGTTGTAATGCATTATACCCATCTGTTTCTGCATTTTTAACTTGCAAAACAGTGTTAGGTGTAGCTTCAACAACAGTTACGGCGATCAATTCACCAGTTTCAGTGAAAACCTGAGTCATACCGACTTTACGGCCTAAGATACCTTTAGTCATGACTAATCTCCTTAATTATTTTCTTAATTTTGCCTCAGTGAGGTCTGAAATGTATCCGTTAAGATTATAACTTGATTTCAATTGCAACACCTGATGGCAATTCAAGTTTACGCAATGCGTCAACTGTCTTGTCAGTAGGGTTCACAATATCGATCAAACGCTTGTGCGTGCGCATTTCAAATTGTTCACGGCTATCCTTGTGCTTATGTGGTGAACGTAGAACTGTATACAATGTACGTTCAGTTGGCAATGGGATAGGGCCAGCAATTCCTGCGCCCGTACGCTTAGCTGTTTCAACAATTTTTTCTGCTGATTGATCTAAGATACGGTGTTCGTATGCCTTCAAACGGATACGGATCTTCTTTTGTGCCATTATTTCGTGCCTCCTCGTTGATTTTGTAAATCAGCTAACTCCGATTAAAAACCGACAACACTGCTTGTGTTTTGCGCGCCCTCGGCAACGCGGCCGCGCGTGTCGCAACCTTAACCATCATCGCTAAATATTGATACACCAGTATTTTGAGCGGTTTATGTAATGACCTTCTCAAAAGCGTACTTAAATATAATACCAAAAAAGCAATCACAATGCAAGGCTTTTAGCACGATTTAATTCGACTTTTTATGATCACCGCTTATGCCCATATTTCTAATCAATTTTAAAAGTTGTATCAAATAAAAAACAACGTTAGCGTTGTCTATTTTATTTATTAGCGTTGTGTCATCTTAAATTCTAAGAAAGCATCATTATACTTCTCAGTCCATTTTCGTCCCAAATCATCATACACTTGCAGGCGCTCAACAACCTTAGCGTTTGGATAAAATTGTTGATCTGTACGAATTGCTTTTGGTAACATTTGGAAAGCTTTTTTATTAGGTGTCGCATAACCAATGTATTCAGCATTTTGCGCTGCATTTTTTGGATCGTTCATAAAATTCAAAAAGGCATAGGCCGCATCCTTGTGTTTAGCTGTTCTTGGCATGACAATATTATCAAACCATAAGTTAGAGCCCTCGCTAGGCACAAGATAATGCAAATGACTATTATTCGACATGGCTTCAGCAGCTTCACCCGAATATGTGATGGCAATTGCCGCCTCTTCTTGAGCCATGTACATTTTAATTTCATCGGCCACAATAGCTTTAACATTAGGCATTAATGTCGTTAGTTTTCCCTGTGCCGCAGCCAAGTCAGCAGCTGAACGTGTATTGACAGATTTATTTTGTGTCATCAAAGTAAATCCCAAAACATCTCTGGCAGAATCAATCAGCATAATTTTATTTCTAAATTTTGTCGACCACAAATCATCCCAATGTTTAATATCTTTAGCATTGACAAATTTATCATTATACAGAATACCCAATGTTCCCCAGAAATATGGTAAAGAATATTTGTTACCTCGATCAAAAATTTGATTGAGAAAGCGATCATCATAATTTTTTAAACCAGTTAATCGACTGTGGTCTAGAGGTAGTAACAAATTTTCTTTCTTCATTTTTTCTAGCATATATTCGGAAGGAATGGTTAGGTCATAAGAAGTGCCACCCTGTTTGATTTTGGTATACATCGCTTCATTAGAATCAAATGTTTCGTAACTTACCTTATAACCTGTTTCGCGCGTAAACTTTTTAAGTAACGCTGGATCAATGTAATCTCCCCAATTATAAAGATTCAACACCTTCCCTGATGATACACCAGAACCTGTTTGTGTAGAAAAATAATTTTTTAAGCCAAACAACATCATAAGCAACACAAACAATGATAAAACACTAACAAGTATTTTCTTCATGATTATAAGCCCTCCGATGCAGGTAAGACGAGGCGTGTTCCACGTTTCTTACTTTTTGCAAAACGTGTCGAGATGACATAATATATGAACACCAATGCTAACGATACCAAAAACATCATCGCAGACAAGGCGTTAATTTCCAGGCTCACACCTTGTCGTGCACGAGAGTAAATTTCTACTGATAACGTTGAGAAACCATTACCTGTCACGAAAAATGTCACAGCGAAGTCATCTAATGAGTAAGTCAAAGCCATAAAAAATCCTGCTAATATGCCTGGTGAGATGACCGGTAAAATAACGCGCGAAAGCATTTGCCAATTACCAGCACCTAAATCTTTTGCAGCGATTACTAATGACTGGTTCATTTCTTGCAGTCGTGGCAAGACCATCAATACTACAATAGGAATACTAAAGGCAATATGTGCCAATAATACTGAAACAAAACCAAGCGAAAATCCTACTACCGTAAATAAAATTAAGAAAGAAGCACCAATAATAACATCCGGCGATACCAATAAGATATTATTTAATGACAGAAAAATATTTTTCGTCAGCGCGTTTGTTTGATTATATATATACAATGCACCAGCTGTGCCAATAACCGTTGCCAAAAGTGATGACAACAAAGCAATCAAAAAGGTGTTAACAATAATTTCTAATATGCGGGTATCAGCAAATAATTCATTATAATGCTTAAGTGAAAAGCCATCCCATCCTTGCATGACATCCCCTGCGTTGAAAGAATAGACAACCAGAAAGAAAATAGGTAAATATAACAATATAAAGACGAATAACAAATATAAGTAAGACCATTTAATTTTTTTATACATTATCTCAGCCTCGCTTTCGTGAATGCTTACGGACGCGATCACGAGTAATACTCATCGTAATGACCATCGCAATAATCAAAATAACACCAATCGTTGAACCTAAGTGCCAATTTTGCGTGACCAAAAAGTGTTCTTCAATGGCTGTACCCAAGGTAATGACACGGTTACCACCGATTAAACGTGTGATCATAAATAATGACAAACTCGGGATAAAGACTGCTTGAATCCCAGCTTTGACACCTGTCATAGATAGCGGCACAGTTACATACCGTAACGTCTGCCATTTATTTGCACCTAAATCACGACTAGCTTGCTCTAATCGTGGGTTGATTTCAGCTAATGAATTAAAAATAGGTAAAATCATAAAGGGGATTTCAATATAGGCCGCAACTAAGAGAAAACTCCAATCAGAAAACAATAACTGTTTAGGCGCGATTCCCCACAAATTCAAGAAAGTATTTACTGATCCTGTTTTCGATAATAAACCAATAAATGCATACGTCTTTAATAACAAATTAATCCAAGTAGGTAAAATAATTAAAAGTAACCAGAATTGTTTTTGCTTTAATTGATTCAAAAAATAAGCCGTAGGATAACTGATAATTAAGGTGATAATTGTAATTAAAAAAGCAAACCAAACTGAGTTAAATGTCATCCGTAAATACGTACCACTGGAAAAATATATAGCATAGTTATTCAGCGTAAAATGCCCGTTTTGAGTCATTAAAGATTGAACAACAAGTAGGCACAGCGGTACAATTACGAATAACAGCAGCCACGCACCATATGGCACTAGATAGAATAATTGACGTTGTTTCTTACTCCGCGGCATCATCATCATAACTCTCCAAGCGTGCATCAAAGTCATCCTCAGATTCATTAAATCGCATAATATGAATATCTTCGGGATCAAACGTTAAGCCTAGCCGCGAGCCCACGGTTGCTTTATTAGTAGCTTGTACTTGCCATTCATTACCATCATCATCAATAGCGGTGATTTCATAATAATCCCCTCGAAATGACTGGTCTTCAATTGTTACAATTAACTTAGCCTGATCTACTGTCGTCAAATCCAAATCTTCTGGACGTAGAACAACCTCAACACGTTCGTTTGGTCGCATACCAGCATCAACATTTTCAAAATCTTTACCTACGAAATGCACCAAATAATCGGCTTTCATAATACCATCTAAGATATTTGATTCGCCAATAAAATCAGCAACAAAATGGTTAATCGGCTCGTCATAAATATCTTCCGGTGAACCATTTTGTTGTATGACACCATCGTTCATGACGAAAATCCAATCCGACATAGCCAAGGCTTCTTCTTGATCATGTGTTACGAAAACAAAAGTAATCCCCAAACGCTGTTGAATTTCGCGTAATTCAGACTGCATATCCTTACGTAACTTATAATCTAATGCCGATAATGGCTCATCTAACAATAATATCTCTGGATCATTTGCTAAAGCACGTGCGATTGCTACACGTTGACGCTGACCACCGGACAATTCATTAATTTCTCGATCAGCAAACTGACTTAATTTCACTAAATCAAGCATTTCTGTGACTTTTGTCTTAATCGTGGCTTTATTCATACCTTTAATACTTGGTCCGAAAGCCACATTGTCATAAACATTCATATTTGGAAACAATCCGTAATCTTGAAAAACCGTATTCATATTACGTTTTTCAACAGGCACATCATTAATAACATTGCCTTCAAACAATATATTGCCGTGTGTTGCAGTTAACTGACCGGAAATCAAATTTAAGATAGTCGTTTTTCCTGAACCTGAAGGTCCTAATAACGTATAAAATTTACCTGCTTCAAGTTCCAAATCAATATTCTTCAAAACTTCATTATCATCATATGATAAACTAATGTTTTTAAACTCAATAATTGGTGTTGATGTATTAGTCAATGCCCAATCCTCACTTTTAGTCAATAAGTACATTGTAACAAGAAAAGCATGCAACTTCATCCGTTACATGCTTTTTCACTTTAATATTTTATCTTGTTTTTCCACCAAAATAATTACGATAGTCATTATAATAAACAGCACGGTTATTACTATAATCTGCGGTTTCCAGCTGTTAAACCAAATAAAACCATAACCAAATAAAGCAGGTCCACATGCTGCAATTAAATAACCGCCACTTTGTGCCATACCAGAGAGTTGTGCTGTTTGACTTGGTGTACTAGTTTTTAAACCAAATGTTGCCATCACATAAGGAAAAAGCGATGCAGTGCTAACACCGATAAATAAATTAATGGTCAGCCAGTAACCAAAAGTATCTTGTGGTACCAATAATAAGACATAGCCAATGATACCAATCGTCGAGAAACTTGCCACAAATATCTGCCGCTGTCTACTATTGAAATGCGCTATAATTGTTGGTACTATCAAAGCAAATGGTAAGCCAATTAAGGCATTAATTCCGACAAACAGACCAGCAACTGTAGCTGATAAGCCGCTTTGTATGGCCATGGTTGGTCCCCAAGCCATTATCACATAGAACATAGCTGATTGCATACCACTAAAAAACAACAACATCCAAGCATACTTATTCTGCCAAACGCGCGTACTTGTTAATGGTAACGTACTACTTTTTAATGTCGCACGTTTAGCCTTATTTTTATTTGAAAAAACAACATTTGGCAACCAAACGAGTAATGCTAAGCCTAACAGTAATGTCAAAATAATCACGAAAACATGCCAATTCGTGGCATGCGTAATAGGTGCCGCCAAACTTGATCCGACTGCAGTTGCCAAACCCATACTAAAAACAAATATTGATGTTACTGGTCCAATTCTACTCGGAAAATAAGTTCGTACAACACTTGGTAATAAAACATTCATATGCGCAATGCCAATACCAATCAACAACGTACCAAAATACAAGAAAGGTGTATTAACAATACGCATTAATGATCCAATAGTCATCAACAGCAACATCAATGCAAAAGCACGTTCTAATCCCAATTTTTCTGCTATTTTCGGTACAATTGACGAAAATACTGCAAAGGCAATCAATGGCACTGTTGTCAAAATACCCAATTGTTCCACCGACACATGTTGTGATTTAGCAATATCACTAATAATCGGCGGTATCGAAGTAAATGGTAAACGCAAGACCATGCCAACCACTATAATGCCGGGTATCAGGAATTTACTGTATTGTCTATTCATAATTTCTCCAAAAATATTTAAATTAAAACGGTGTCACTCATAAGAGTGACACCGTTTATACTGAACCATCAGTCAGTTTAAAATTAATTTTATTGTCTGTTAGTATCCTTGATTATATGTCATCAAACAGATAGCCAACAAATCAAACTTTAATTATTTCTCTTCACCACTGTTCTTGATGATTTCTTCTTGAATGTTCTTAGGAACGGCTTCATAGTGATCGAATACCATTTGGAAAGTACCACGACCTTGTGTAGCTGAACGCAAAGTAGTTGCATAGCCAAACATTTCTGACAAAGGCACCTTAGCTTTAACAGCCAAAACAGGTCCACGTGATTCTTGTCCTTCAATCATACCACGGCGTGCTGAAACGTGTCCCATAACATCACCAAGGTTGTCTTCAGGCGCAACAATATCAACAGCCATGATTGGTTCAAGGATAACAGCACCAGCAGTCTTAGCAGCTTCCTTCAATGCCAAAGATGCAGCAATCTTAAAGGCAGCTTCAGAAGAATCGACATCGTGATATGAACCATCGTACAACTTAGCCTTCAAATCAACCAATGGGAATCCAGCCAAAGGACCTGCATTCAATGCATCCTTCAAACCAGCTTCAACAGATGGAATATATTCACGAGGAACTACACCACCAACGATAGCGTCATCGAATTCGAATCCTGCACCTTCTTCATTTGGGGAGAATTCAATATAAACATCACCATATTGACCTTTACCACCAGATTGACGCTTGAAGAATCCACGTGCTTGAACTGTCTTTGTGAAAGCTTCACGGTAAGCAACTTGTGGTGCACCAACAGTTGCTTCAACGTTAAACTCACGACGCATACGGTCAACCATAATATCCAACTGCAACTCACCCATACCAGCGATCAAAGTATCACCAGTTTCTTGGTTTGTAGTTGCACGGAATGATGGATCTTCTTCCGCTAACTTTTGGATAGCATTTGACAACTTATCTTGATCAGCCTTAGTCTTTGGTTCGATAGCTAATTCAATCACAGGTTCTGGGAATTCCATTGATTCAAGTACCAATTGATGATCAACAGATGTCAAAGAATCACCAGTTGTTGTGTTTTTCAAACCAATAGCTGCGGCAATATCACCTGAAAATACTTCTTCAATTTCAGTACGTGATGTCGCATGCATTTGTAGCAAACGACCAACACGTTCACGTGAATCAGATGATGTATTTTGTACATATGATCCTGATTTCAAAGTACCTGTATAAACACGCATAAATGTTAGACGGCCAACGAATGGATCTGTCATGATCTTGAAAGCCAAGGCAGCAAACGACTTGTCATCATCAGCAATCAAATCAACTTCTTCACCAGTTTTTGGATCATTAGCAATATATGGTTTAACATCCAAAGGTCCTGGTAGGTAATCAACAACAGCATCCAACATCATTTGAACACCCTTATCCTTGTAGGCAGAACCTGCAAGAACTGGGTAGAACTGTAATGCCAAAGTCGCGCGACGGATTGCAGCTTTCAATTCATCAACTGAAATCTCTTCACCTTCAAGATACTTTTCCATCAATTCATCATCAACATCAGCAACTGCTTCAATCAATGTATTATGCTTCTCGTCTGCTAAATCTTTCAATTCTGCAGGAATTTCACGTGGTTCCCACTTTTCACCCAAGTCATCGACTGGATAATAAGCTTCTTCTGTGATTAAATCAATAACAGCTTCGAAGTCATCTTCTGCACCAATAGGCCATTGAATAGCTTCCGCATTGACTTGCAAACGTTCGTGGATTGAGTCAACTGACATTTGGAAATCAGCGCCCATCTTATCCATCTTGTTAACAAACACGATACGTGGTACGTCATATGTTGTTGCTTGACGCCAAACAGTTTCGGTCTGAGGTTCAACACCAGCAGCACCATCAAGTACGGCTACGGCACCATCAAGCACACGCAGAGCACGTTCAACTTCGATAGTGAAGTCCACGTGACCTGGTGTATCGATAATATTAACACGGTAAGGTGTCTTAGCGAATTGATCAAAGAAACCATGCCAAACAGCTGTTGTTGCGGCTGATTGAATCGTGATTCCACGTTCTTTTTCTTGTTCCATGAAATCCATTTGTGAAGCACCATCATGTGTTTCACCAATTTTGTGAATTTTACCGGTATAGTACAAGATACGTTCCGTAGTGGTCGTCTTACCCGCATCAATGTGGGCCATGATACCAATATTACGTGTACGATCTAGTGGGTATTCACGTTTTGCCATTGTGAGTTATCTCCTGGTTTTGTTCTATATGCAACAAAAAGCGACACAGAATTGTGTTCGCTTTTTGACGGTAAACGCTGGCAGCGTCGTACCATCTACTGTCATTTTACACTATTATTGCATGGTAGGAATAAACAACTATCACAGCCAGTAAGCTGTGTTGTTTATATTACCAACGATAGTGAGCAAATGCACGGTTAGCTTCAGCCATCTTGTGTGTATCTTCGCGCTTCTTAACAGATGCGCCAGTGTCATTAGCGGCGTCCATGATTTCCTTAGCTAAACGTTCGTCCATTGTGTGTTCGTTACGCAAACGTGAATAGTTTACCAACCAACGCAATCCCAATGTTGTACGACGGTCAGGGCGCACTTCGATTGGCACTTGGTAGTTAGATCCACCAACACGGCGAGCTTTAACTTCCAATACTGGCATGATATTTTCCATGGCTTGTTCGAAAACTTCCAATGGTTCATTACCAGTAGCTTCCTTGATATGATCAAAAGCATCATATAGGATTGTTGAAGCAGTTCCGCGCTTACCATCAAGCATCAACTTGTTGATCAAACGTGAAACGAGTTTTGAATTGTAAATAGGGTCAGGCAAAACTTCCTGACGCTTAGTATAACCTTTACGTGGCATTAGTCAGTCTCCTTCTTACTTCTTTGGCGCCTTTGTGCCGTACTTTGAGCGTGATGTCATACGACCATCAACACCCGCAGTATCCAATGCACCGCGGATAACGTGGTAACGTACACCAGGCAAATCCTTAACACGTCCACCACGAATCAAAACAACAGAGTGTTCTTGCAAGTTGTGGCCGATACCTGGGATATAAGCTGTCACTTCATATAAGTTTGAAAGACGCACACGGGCGTACTTACGCAAAGCTGAGTTAGGCTTCTTTGGTGTCATTGTTCCGACACGAGTTGCTACCCCACGCTTTTGTGGTGCAACGTTATTTGTTGCTTTCTTCTTCATTGAGTTATAGCCGAAGTTCAAAGCTGGTGACTTTGACTTAGTCAACTGTGACTTGCGGGGCTTACGAACCAATTGATTAATTGTAGGCATGCTACATTCTCCTTAAATTTTTACTAGTTTCACAGTTCCAGGTGTGTCATAAATGTCTTTAAACAAAAATGCTCACTCGAAATCTGTTGGTAGTTACCTTTATAACGCCGTTCAGCACGTTGTGATGTGATCACAGAACAGATTACTTAAAAGCACGTTAAATATAATACCAGAATCAGAATAAAAGTCAATAGAGAGTTAATTGTCTAATTTAAATAGGAATTTAGTGATGCACTTTGTGTATTTTTCTTACAGTCATCGTATCATGCTTTATGACTATTTCATTGATTTTTATTTTAAATGCAACACTTATTTCGACAATTATGTGCTTAGCCGATCGCATCAACCACCATATCAGTCTCTTGCACAAGAGATCATTTTGTTTACATTGTGGTCATATGCTATTATGGTACGACACTATACCCATTATTTCGGTAATCATGCTCAAAGGCAAATGTCGATACTGTCAGCAATATTTTGGCTGCCATATTGCGATATTTGAATGCTTAGGTACGATTATAGGCACTCTACTTTTTAGCAATCCGCCACTTTGGATCACCGGCTTATTTTTACTATTTTTTTCACTAGAAGATTGGCATGACAAAAGTATTCATGCCTACCTTCTTATCCCTTGGCTAGTGTATCTCATCATACACGTACACGATAAACAACATCTTCTGATGACTTTTAGTATCCTATCAATCAGCCTATGGCTCGTCTTTATTCGACGTGCGATGGGATCAGGTGATATTCCAGTACTGCTTAACTTAGCTTTGATTAATGATCTCAATGGATTTGCGCTAACTTTGTTTGTAACGTCTATACTTGCTTTAATTTATCTGACAATCAAACGCACACACGAGCTGCCATTTGTCCCCTTTCTGTTCATTGGTTGGCTTATCGTTATTTTATCACAAAAGGCAATCATCCTCATATCAGGGTGATTGCCTTTTAATTATGATTTTGCAGATGCCTTTTTAACGGGCTTAATAGTAACTTTAATTTCACCATTTCTAGCGCCAATAGTGACTGCACTTTCCGTAGTAATATTACCTTGCAATAATTCTTCACTCAATACATCTTCGATTTTTGTCTGTAACGCACGACGAATTGGACGCGCACCATACTCCGGATCGAATCCTGCACTCGCAACAACATCAATTGCTGCCGGTGTAATTTTCACTGAAATCCCTTGTTCTGCCACACGTTGTAATACCGAACGACTCATCAACTTCACAATTTCATGTAATTCTTCTTTGGTTAATGATTTAAACACAATTGTTTCGTCTAACCGGTTAATAAATTCTGGTCTGAATGTTTCTTTTAATGTTTCACGAATCTTTTCAGCAACTGCTTCACTATCATTTTTTAAATCAACAGCCCCAAATCCAACAGATTTTTCATCACGCAAGCGTGTTGCACCTAAGTTAGAAGTCATAATAATGATTGTATTTCTAAAATCAACTTTTCTCCCCTTAGAATCTGTCAAATAGCCATCATCAAATACTTGTAACATGAGATTAAAGATATCTTGATGCGCTTTTTCCGCTTCATCTAACAAAATAACAGAATATGGGTGATTACGTACCTGTTCAGTCAATTGTCCACCCTCATCATAACCAACATAACCAGGTGCCGAACCAATTAAACGTGAAGATGACCAACGCTCTTGATATTCTGACATATCAATGCGGACCATATTATCCTCACTACCAAACATTGCCTCAGCTAGCGCCTTAGCTAATTCTGTTTTACCAACCCCAGTTGGTCCTAAAAACATAAATGTTCCAATAGGTCGATTGGGATCTTTTAAGCCAGAACGCGCACGACGAATGGCACGTGCCACGGCTGAAACTGCCTCTTTTTGACCAACAACTCGACGTCCTAAAACATCCTCTAGATTAACTAGTCGTTGTTGCTCATTTTTTTCAAGCTGCGTCAACGGAACGCCTGTTTGTTGTGAGATTACCTCAGCAATATCTTCCTCGGTAACATGTAAGCTGTATTGTGGTTGATCTGAATTAGCATCGTTTGCAGCCTTTTTTGCCTCTGCTCGAGCAATTTGAGTTTGCAACTTGCCTTCTTGCTTTCTCAAACGTGCCGCCTCTTCAAAATCAAGCGCTGCAATAGCAGCATCTTTAGCAGCCGAAATTCCTTCTAAATGCGCTACCTTTTTATTGATAGGTTTGGGCTGATCAGAGGCATCAATACGAACTTTAGCCCCAGCTTCATCAATCAAATCAATCGCTTTATCCGGCAAAAAACGATCTGTGATGTAACGAGATGACAATTTAACAGCAGCTTTAACCGCTTCATCATCAATTTGAACTTGATGATGTGCTTCAAATTTTGGCCGAATCCCAGTTAAAATAGCAATAGCATCTTCTTGTGAAGGTTCTTCAACTGTCACTGAAGCAAATCGCCTTTCTAATGCAGCATCTGACTCAATATACTTTTGATACTCATCAAAAGTTGTCGCACCTAATGTTTGTAATTCTCCACGTGCCAAAGCAGGCTTTAGTATATTTGACGCATCAATAGCGCCTTCAGCACCACCAGCACCAATTAAAGTGTGTAATTCATCAATAAATAAAATAACTTTTCCATCATTATATATTTCTTCAATGATTTTTTTCAAACGATCTTCAAACTCACCACGATACTTCGTACCAGCTACTAATGATCCCATGTCTAATGCCATTACTCGCTTACCTTGTAGAGCACTAGGTACCTCACCAGCTATAATTTTTTGTGCCAATCCTTCGGCAATCGCTGTTTTACCGACACCAGGTTCTCCAATTAACACTGGATTATTTTTGGTGCGGCGTGATAAAATTTGAATCACTCGACGTACTTCTTTTGCACGTCCAATAATCGGATCCATATTGCCTTCGCTAGCTATTTGTGTCAGGTCACGCGCTAACCCATCTAAAGTCGGTGTTCCTTGAGTCTGTTGCTGTTTCGTACGTTGTTTCATCTGCTTGCGGACGTCCGTAATACCTAATTTACGTAAAACAGCACGTCGCATATCTTGTAAATTAGCATCCAACGCTAATAAAATTCGTGATGACAAAATACTTTCGTCTTGTAGTAAAGCGAGCAAAATATGTTCTGTCCCGACTGTTGGTTGTGCCAAAGCCTGTGACTCTTCACCTGCTTGTCGTAAAATATCTGCTGCCTTAGGTGAGTAAGGTAAGTAACTATTTTTATCATAGCGTGAAGTCATGCCATAGCCCGTAAAGTGCTCAATTTCTTCACGTATGTCATCATCTGCAATATTGAACTGTCCTAATATTTTGCTAGCAATCCCTTCTTTTTCGATTGCTAAGGCAAGTAATAGGTGTTCTGTCCCAACTGCTTGATGCTTAAAGTACTTTGCTTGTTCCTGAGCCAAAACTAATACATTTTGTGCACTTGCTGTATAATTGTTATCCATGTTGTGCCCTCCAGTTTGGCAATTGATGTCTAATGTTGACTTATATTATAACCCATTAGACCATGATTAGGAAATAATTTGTTTTATGATACAAAAAGTCGAAACGCATTGTTTCGACTTTACAAGTTAATTTGGATTTTTCAAACTGAGTTGCCACTGTAAGTAGGCATTAATAAATGGATCTAAATCACCATCAAGTACTTGTTGAGGTTGGTTGGTTTCATAATTTGTTCGATGATCTTTAACCATCTGATAAGGATGCAACACATATGAACGAATTTGCGATCCCCAACCGTTTTCCATCTTTTCACCAGTTAAGGCAGCACGCTCGGCTTCCTGTTTCTCTAGTTCCAATTGATATAATTTCCCTTTCAACAAACGCATTGCATAATCACGGTTACCATATTGTGTTCTTTCAACAGTTGATGAAACAACAATACCTGTCGGTTCGTGAGTCAACCGTACGCCGGTTGATACTTTGTTGACGTTTTGACCACCTGCTCCACCAGAACGGAAGACATCCATTTTGATATCATCGTCACGAACTTCGACTTCAATCGTGTCATCTAATTCTGGCATGACATCAACACTCACGAAGCTGGTATGACGGCGTCCTGCTGAATCAAATGGTGAAATGCGAACAAAGCGATGTACACCTTTCTCACTCCGCAAAAACCCAAAAGCATTATGCCCAGTAATTTTAATGGTCGCACTATCAATGCCAGCCTCATCACCGGCATGATAATCTAACACTTCCACTTGAAAATCATGTTGTTGTGCCCAACGTGTATACATACGATACAAGTTAGCACCCCAATCCGTCGACTCAGTCCCACCAGATCCTGGATGAACTTCTAAGATAGCATTATTGGCGTCATAAGGTTCGGTCAATAATTGTTCTAAATTATAAGCTTCAACATCTTTTTGAGCCTTAACAACACTATCTTCCAATTCGGCTGCCATATCGCTATCTTCTGGGTCTTCAGAAATCATTTCAATCAAAACTTCAATTTCTTCTGCTTGAGTAGTCAAATTCAAAAAAGAATCACGTCGATTTTTTAACACATTATTTTCTTCAATTATTTTTTGAGCTTTAACATTGTCATCCCAGAATCCAGACTCTGTCATTTGATTTTCAAAATCAGCAATTTCTTCCGTCAACGCCTCTAAATCTAATGTCTCACGGAATCTTGTGATGTTTTCTTGGATATCGGCTAAAGTATGTTTGGCATCGATAATTTCCATTATATTGTGTCCCTTCAAAATAAAAACGAACACAAGGTTCGTTATATTTAATATGTTATCAGCTTATGAGCGTAAATTTTGACGAATTTCAGCCTTCATAAACGTACGTGTGGCATCATATTCAACATCAGCTATCATACGATTAAAATTGGTAAAGGCTTCATTTTGATACTCAATTAATGGATTTAATTGCCCATACCCACGTAAACCAACACCTTGGCGCAAGCGGTCCAAAGCATCAATATGATCTGTCCAATGCTGGTCAATCGCACGTAGAATAACTACTTTCTCAAATTCTAATAATTGATCTGGATCGTACAATTGTGCTTTCTTTTCACGATAATTTTCTTTTGCCAAACCAAGTAATTTAGCCTTAATATCATCTCTTGACAAGCTTTTCAATGTTTCAACAGATAAACTATCTGCATGAACTAAGACATTGCCAGCAAAAGTTACAATTGGTTCTAACTGCCACTCATCTGTTTTCTTACTTGCTGTATGTGCATCCACAACACGGTCAATCGTTCGCTTTACCATTGGCAGTAATACCCACTCCAATGACTTCTCTTCATCAATAACGATATTACGTTGTTTATATATTAATTCACGTTGCTCACGAACAACATCATCATATTGCAGAACATTCTTTCGTGTATCATAATTGTTTCCTTCAACACGTTTTTGTGCTGACTCAACAGATCGTGTAATCAGACGATTAGTAATCACTGTCTCGTCTTCATCCAAATTCATACGTTGCCAAATGATACGTACTCGATCAGCACCGAAACGAATCATTAAGTCATCTTCTAATGATAAGAAGAATTGTGAGAATCCATCATCACCTTGACGACCCGCACGCCCACGTAGCTGGTTATCTATACGGCGAGATTCATGTCGTTCGGTAGCAACGACAGATAATCCACCAAGATCAGCAACACCTGGTCCTAATTTAATATCAGTCCCACGACCAGCCATATTCGTGGCCACTGTTACAGCACCACGTTGTCCTGCATTGGCAATGATTTCTGCCTCTTTAGCGTTATTTTTGGCATTCAAAACATTATGTGGCACATTTTGAGCCATCAAAATTTTCGACAATAGTTCCGATGATTCGACAGAACCCGTACCAATTAACACTGGCTGCCCTTTAGTATGTAATTCTTGAATTAGTTTCACAACAGCATTGTATTTCGCACGCGCAGATGGATAAAGCAGGTCCGGATAATCAACACGTTTAATCGGTTTGTTGGTTGGAATTGTGATAACTTCCATGTTATAAATTTCACGTAATTCTTCTTCTTCTGTTTTTGCTGTACCTGTCATACCTGACAGCTTTTTGTACATTCGGAACAAATTCTGATACGTGATCTGTGCCATAGACTTATTTTCTTCTTGCACTTCAACGTTTTCTTTTGCTTCAATGGCTTGGTGTAACCCATCAGATAAACGCGTACCTTCAGAAATACGACCTGTCGCTTGATCAATTAACTTAACTTCACCGTCTTGAACAACATAGTCTTTATCTTGAAGATAATTATAATTAGCACGTAATGCTTGGTCAATATGATGTGTCAATGCCGTATCATCTGCATCATATAGATTATTCAAATTAAAGAAAACTTCAGCTTTATGAATACCTTCATTGGTCAACATTGTTGTCTTAGCTTCTTCGTCCAATTTATAATCTTCATCGCGTTGCAATGTTTTAACAAACCGATCAGCACGTGAGTACAACTGTGATACACCAGAACCAGGACCAGAAATAATCAGCGGTGTTCTTGCAGTATCAATTAAAATCGAATCAGCTTCATCAATCAAGGCAAAGTTTAAACCACGCTGCATGACACGTTCATCAGCACGACGAACCATGTTATCACGCAAATAATCAAATCCAATATTAAAGTTGGTTGAATATGTAATATCGGCATCATAAGCAGCACGTTTTTCATCTGCTGGTGCATCACCCACGTTAACGCCCACTGATAGACCAAGCCAATTATACAGCTGCCCCATTTGTTCAGCATCACGTGATGACAAATAATCATTAACCGTAACAACGTGAACACCACGACCCGGAAGCGCATTTAGGTAAACAGCCATAGTAGCTGTCAATGTTTTTCCTTCACCAGTTCGCATTTCAGCAAGGTTTCCACCATGCAAAACGGCCGAACCCATAACTTGAACCCGGAATGGATAAAGACCAAGAACACGTTTTGCCCCTTCACGAGCTACCGCAAATACTTCCGGTAAAATGTCATCCAAAATATTGGCCAACACTTTATTTTTTTTATTTTTATCTTGAATGTCTTCAATTTCGTCAGCAATGTGTTGCTTGAATTCTGCTGTCTTGGCTTGCAATTGTTCATCAGTCATTGCAGCCATACTATCAGCATAGCTGTCTACTTGGTCAGCAATCTGATTTAATTTTTTTAGTTGTTTTTTTGAGTTATCAACTAATTTTCTTATTGGATTTGCCATGATTTTTAGCACACAAAATTAAATAGCTTGTATGCTTCTCCTATAAAATCTAAATTTGTGCGTTCTGTCGCACAATAATCTACGTTCTATTATAACAAAACTTGAATTTTCATGCTTAACTATTTTATATCTCTTAATAACACCGTTAAACTTCTACACAAAAAAATCCCTAATCAATAAATATATTGATTAGAGACATCACTAGATTAATGATGTGGTGTTGCTCTAAGTTGTTCTTGCCCCCCCATATATGGGCGCAGAACTTCAGGAATTGTTACAGTTCCATCTTCATTTTGGTAATTCTCTAAAATAGCTGCGACAGTACGTCCAACAGCAAGTCCTGAACCATTTAACGTGTGAACAAGCTGCAATTTGTCATTATCATCACGATAAGTAATGTGCATGCGACGTGCTTGGAAATCTTCAGTATTTGATACTGAAGAAATTTCACGATAAACATTTTGCTGTGGCATCCAAACTTCTACATCATATGTTTTAGCTGCTGAAAATCCCATATCTCCAGTTGATAGCATAATAACATGATATGGCAAGCCAAGTTTTTGCAAAATATTTTCCGCATTCGCTGTCATAGCCTCTAATTCTGTATATGACTGTTCAGGCTTTGTAAATTTAACCATTTCAACTTTATTAAACTGGTGTAAACGAATCAAGCCGCGTGTGTCCTTGCCTGCTGCACCAGCTTCCTTACGGAACGATGGCGATAACGCAGTAAATTTAATTGGAAGCTCTTCAGCAGGTAAAGTTTCACCTGAATAGTAGTTTGTTAATGGTACTTCGGCTGTTGGAATATAAGTTTGAGTTAGACCTTCAACACGATATGCATCATCTTGAAATTTGGGGTATTGCCCTGTTCCAAACATTGCTGAATCATTCACCACAATTGGTGTAATCATTTCAGTATAGCCTTCTTTACGATGCTCATCCAACATAAAGTTATAAACTGCACGTTCTAACCTGGCACCATCACCAACATAATATAAGAAACGAGCACCAGATACCTTGGCGCCACGTTCAAAATCTAGAATTCCTAGTGTCTCACCTATATCATAGTGCGCTTGTAACCAATCTGGTGTTTTCTCAACTGCATGTGGTCGA
Organism: Leuconostoc carnosum; assembly: GCF_007954525.1. Lineage (NCBI taxonomy): Bacteria > Bacillati > Bacillota > Bacilli > Lactobacillales > Lactobacillaceae > Leuconostoc > Leuconostoc carnosum. Next base: position 827,022 of record NZ_CP042374.1, read on the forward strand.
CTTTGATAGTCAGCTGGTGCCCAAACACGTTGTTCCACATTAGCTGTTTCATCTTCGCCAATAGGTACTTCTTTGGCTGCTAAATTAGGTAAATGAGCAGATAAATTTTGCACCTGTTCGTCAAGGTAAGCCTGTTGTGCATCTAATTCTTTAATTTCAGCGCTAACGCGTTGCATAGCTGCAATCGCTACACTAGCATCTTCTTTATTACGCTTAGCATATGCAATTTTATCTGATGCAGTGTTACGTTCAGCTTTTAATCCTTCTACTTTTTGGATCGCATCACGTCTTGATTGATCCAAGGCAAGTAGCTCATCTAGTTGATCAGCAGACACACCACGATCACCTAATCGTCTCTTAGCCTCATCAACATTTTTTCGTAAATACTTCATATCCAACATTATAATTATCTCCTTTTTAAACCAATAGAGGTCAGTTAACTATACTCATATAAAAACGCGTTCACATCCTAATCAAAAAAGATAAGGGACGAAAACGCGATTCCGTGGTACCACCCAGTTTTTATATATCAACATAATATATAACACTCATCATCTGATAACGGAGACGACCGAGTGGCATTGCCCACTAACTATCGTGACTTACTGGAGTTTCAGCTTGTTGTTTTTCATCAACCAACAACTTTCTTAGATCGCCTAATTATGGTAAGTTAATAAATTTATTGTATCTAAAAAGATATCAAAAGGCAAGTATCAATTTTCCAAGACAAAAAAAGCAAGGCACTCACGTGACTTGCTTCATCTGATGGGCCTGACAGGACTCGAACCTGTGACCCCTGCGTTATCAACACAGTGCTCTAACCAACTGAGCTACAGGCCCTCTTTCTATGCATACCGCATAAAAGCGAATGACGGGAATCGAACCCGCATAGCCAGCTTGGAAGGCTGGAATTCTACCATTGAACTACATTCGCAGATCCTTTGTCGGATACACTCTGTGTATCTATGGCGCTGGACGGAATCGAACCGCCGACACTACGAGCTTCAATCGTATGCTCTACCAACTGAGCTACAGCGCCATCTTAGTACTGCTTATACTAAACGGTCACAGCGGGGCTCGAACCCGCGATCTCCTGCGTGACAGGCAGGCGTCCTAACCAGCTAGACCATGCGACCAATTGCGGGAGCAGGATTTGAACCTACGACCTTCGGGTTATGGGCCCGACGAGCTACCAGACTGCTCCATCCCGCGATAATTTTAATCGGTATCTCTACCTAAGGAGAATGTGGGATTCGAACCCACGCGCCGATTTCTCGACCTGACGGTTTTCAAGACCGTTCCCTTCAGCCAGACTTGGGTAATTCTCCATTGTTTCAATACAGTAGTCCTGCATGGACCTTGTTGGACTCGAACCAACGACCGGACGGTTATGAGCCGTCTGCTCTAACCAACTGAGCTAAAGGTCCTATATCGAGCCTATCGCGGCAGGGGGGATCGAACCCTCGACCTCCCGGGTATGAACCGGACGCTCTAGCCAGCTGAGCTACACCGCGATCTTCTTTGACAACTTTTATTGCCAATCGGGACGACAGGATTCGAACCTGCGACCCCCTGGTCCCAAACCAGGTGCTCTACCAAGCTGAGCTACGTCCCGAAAAGTTCTACGAGAGCTTTTGCCCCTTTAAACTTAAAAAAGAGTTTGAATTCCTTCAACCTCTATGCACCTAGCAGGAGTCGAACCTGCAACCTCCTGATTCGTAGTCAGACGCTCTATCCAATTGCGCTATAGGTGCATATATGCCGGCGACCGGGATCGAACCGGTACGATATCTCTATCGCAGGATTTTAAGTCCTGTGCGTCTGCCTATTCCGCCACGCCGGCATAGAAGCGGAAGACGGGATTCGAACCCGCGACCCCCACCATGGCAAGGTGATGTTCTACCACTGAACTACTTCCGCAGAAATCATGCCGACTAAAGGACTCGAACCTTCGACCCCCGCTTTACAAGAGCGGTGCTCTACCAACTGAGCTAAGTCGGCATCCTTTTATCCCGGCGTGCCGGTCTTGACTTTCGCCAATGGACGCTACAGGGATCGAACCTGTGACCCCTGCTTGTAAGGCAGGTGCTCTCCCAGCTGAGCTAAGCGTCCATAATGGAGAGGAAGGGATTCGAACCCTCGAAACAATTCCTTGTTTACATGGTTTCCAACCATGCTCCTTCGGCCAGACTCGGACACCTCTCCAAATCTTCCTAACTCTCTACTTCTCTGTTGTAACTTTCGCTACCTATGTACGGCACCGCATCTTCCTATCCTCGCAGCCAGCGATCCGGCAACTACTTTCGGCGTGATAGAGCTTAACTTCTGTGTTCGGGATGGGAACAGGTGTGTCCTCTATGCTATCAATACGACACCTTTGAGTTATTCACTCAAAACTAAATAGTATCAAATTCTTCCTTTAATTAAACCACTCATAATTGCTTTGTGTCTACATTCCTGTAAACTAGACTTTGGTTAAGTCCTCGACCGATTAGTACTAGTCCGCTTCATACATCACTGTACGTCCACTTCTAGCCTATCTACCTCATCATCTCTAAGGGGTCTTACTCTATAAATAGATGGGAAATCTCATCTCGAGGCGAGTTTCACACTTAGATGCTTTCAGCGTTTATCTCATCCAAACATAGCTACCCAGCAATGCTCCTGGCGGAACAACTGGTACACCAGCGGTTTGTTCACCCCGGTCCTCTCGTACTAAGGGCAACTCCTCTCAAATTTCCTGCGCCCGCGACGGATAGGGACCGAACTGTCTCACGACGTTCTGAACCCAGCTCGCGTACCGCTTTAATGGGCGAACAGCCCAACCCTTGGGACCGACTACAGCCCCAGGATGCGATGAGCCGACATCGAGGTGCCAAACCTCCCCGTCGATGTGGACTCTTGGGGAGATGAGCCTGTTATCCCCAGGGTAGCTTTTATCCGTTGAGCGATGGCCCTTCCATGCGGAACCACCGGATCACTAAGTCCTACTTTCGTACCTGCTCGAGTTGTAGCTCTCACAGTCAAGCTTGCTTATGCCTTTACACGCTACGAATGATTTCCAACCATTCTGAGCAAACCTTTGAGCGCCTCCGTTACCTTTTAGGAGGCGACCGCCCCAGTCAAACTGCCCGCCAGACACTGTCCACGATCACGTTAAGTGACCAGTGTTAGAATGTTCATACAACGAGGGTAGTATCCCACCGTTCGACTCCAACTAGACTGGCGTCCAATTTTCTACGTCTCCTACCTATTCTGTACAAGCAGCACAAACATTCAATATCAAGCTACAGTAAAGCTCCATGGGGTCTTTCCGTCCTGTCGCGGGTAACCCGCATCTTCACGGGTATTTAAATTTCACCGAGTCCCTCGTTGAGACAGTGCCCAGATCGTTACGCCTTTCGTGCGGGTCGGAACTTACCCGACAAGGAATTTCGCTACCTTAGGACCGTTATAGTTACGGCCGCCGTTTACTGGGGCTTCAATTCGTACCTTCGCCGAAGCTAAGCACTCCTTTTAACCTTCCAGCACCGGGCAGGCGTCAGCCCCTATACTTCATCTTACGATTTTGCAGAAACCTGTGTTTTTGATAAACAGTCGCCTGGGCCTATTCACTGCGGCTCATGTTTTACCATGAGCACCCCTTCTCCCGAAGTTACGGGGTCATTTTGCCGAGTTCCTTAACGAGGGTTCTCTCGCTCACCTTAGTGTTCTCCACTCGACTACCTGTGTCGGTTTGCGGTACGGGCAGTGTAATACTTCCTAGAAGCTTTTCTCGGCAGTGTGACATCTCAGACTTCTCTACTTTATTTCGATCCGCATCACAGCTTGTTCTTGTAGATAAAAGCATTTCACTCTTATCAAAACTTACTGCTTGCACGTACATATCCATCAGTACGCTTCTGATAGCCTCCTGCGTCCCTCCATCGGTCAAACGCATTACTACTGGTACAGGAATCTCAACCTGTTATCCATCGACTACGCTTCTCAGCCTCGCCTTAGGTCCCGACTAACCCTGGGAGGACGAGCCTTCCCCAGGAAACCTTAGTCATTCGGTGGACAGGATTCTCACCTGTCTTTCGCTACTCATACCGGCATTCTCACTTGTAAGCGCTCCAGTAGTCCTTACAGTCTACCTTCATTGCCCTTACAACGCTCTCCTATCGCGTGCTTACGCACACCCGCAGTTTCGGTAATATGTTTAGCCCCGGTACATTTTCCGCGCAATGGCACTCGACTAGTGAGCTATTACGCACTCTTTAAATGTTGGCTGCTTCTAAGCCAACATCCTAGTTGTCTATGCACTATCACATCGTTTTCCACTTAACATATATTTAGGGACCTTAACTGGCGATCTGGGCTGTTCCCCTTTCGACGGTGGATCTTATCACTCATCGTCTGACTCCCATTCATACATATCTGGCATTCGGAGTTTATCAAACTTTGGTAACCCGAGATGGGCCCCTAGGCTTAACAGTGCTCTACCTCCAGTATGCTTATAATGAGGCTAGCCCTAAAGCTATTTCGGAGAGAACCAGCTATCTCCAAGTTCGTTTGGAATTTCACCGCTACCCACAGTTCATCCGAGCATTTTTTAACATGCACCGGTTCGGACCTCCAGTAAGTTTTACCTCACCTTCATCCTGACCATGGGTAGGTCACCTGGTTTCGGGTCTACAACATCGTACTATTCGCGCTATTCACACTCGCTTTCGCTACGGCTCCGGTCTTTTCTCCTTAACCTTGCACGATATCGTAACTCGCCGGTTCATTCTACAAAAGGCACGCCATCACCCATTAACGGGCTCTGACTTCTTGTAGGCGTCGTGGTTTCAGGAACTATTTCACTCCCCTTCCGGGGTGCTTTTCACCTTTCCCTCACGGTACTGGTTCACTATCGGTCACTAGGGAGTATTTAGCCTTACGGGATGGTCCCCGCAGATTCCGACCGGATTTCACGTGTCCGGCCGTACTCAGGATCCTGAAAAGAGTGTGCTTTATTTCGCTTACGGGGCTATCACCCTCTATAGCCAAGCTTCCCAACTTGTTCTGCTATAAAACACTTTTGTAACTCTTATATATCAGTCCTACAACCCCAGAATGCAAGCACTCTGGTTTGGGCTCTTCCCCGTTCGCTCGCCGCTACTTAGGGAATCGATTTTTCTTTCTGCTCCTGCTGCTAATGAGATGTTTCAGTTCACAGCGTATTCCGTCTCATATCCTATATATTCAGATATGGACAACTCTTTGCGAGTTGGGTTTCCCCATTCGGAAATCTCTGGGTCATAGCGTACTTACCGCTCACCAAAGCTTATCGTAGTTAGTTACGTCCTTCATCGGCTCCTAGTGCCAAGGCATCCACCACGCGCCCTTATTAACTTAACCTATACAACCGAAGTTGTGGTTCAAGTTTATGAGTTGGTCGTTTTTCAGACCTGCGATTAAACCGTTCTTTTTAAAGAACTTTTTTGTGTTGTTTCTCGGTTCAATTTATAATTAAAAATTATTAAAAGAATTTGTTACTATTCAGTTTTCAATGTACAACCACGACAACTGCTGCCAGTTGCCTATGGAGAATAGCGGGATCGAACCGCTGACCCCCTGCTTGCAAAGCAGGTGCTCTCCCAGCTGAGCTAATTCCCCATAGGTTCATCTTTGACCATGATACCTATAACAGTACCACACTCAAAACTAAACAAAACTTTGAACGTTACGAACTTGACACTGAAGTCACTGTCGTTTTCCGATTATCCTTAGAAAGGAGGTGATCCAGCCGCAGGTTCTCCTACGGCTACCTTGTTACGACTTCACCCCAGTCATCTGTCCTGCCTTAGACGGTTCCCTCCTTACGGTTAGGCCACCGGCTTTGGGCATTACAAACTTCCATGGTGTGACGGGCGGTGTGTACAAGACCCGGGAACGTATTCACCGCGGCGTGCTGATCCGCGATTACTAGCGATTCCGACTTCGTGCAGTCGAGTTGCAGACTGCAGTCCGAACTGAGACGTACTTTAAGAGATTAGCTCACCTTCGCAGGTTGGCAACTCGTTGTATACGCCATTGTAGCACGTGTGTAGCCCAGGTCATAAGGGGCATGATGATCTGACGTCGTCCCCGCCTTCCTCCGGTTTGTCACCGGCAGTCTCGCTAGAGTGCCCATCTGAATGCTGGCAACTAACAATAAGGGTTGCGCTCGTTGCGGGACTTAACCCAACATCTCACGACACGAGCTGACGACGACCATGCACCACCTGTCACTTTGTCTCCGAAGAGAACACTTCTATTTCTAAAAGCTTCAAAGGATGTCAAGACCTGGTAAGGTTCTTCGCGTTGCTTCGAATTAAACCACATGCTCCACCGCTTGTGCGGGTCCCCGTCAATTCCTTTGAGTTTCAACCTTGCGGTCGTACTCCCCAGGCGGAACACTTAATGCGTTAGCTTCGGCACTAAGAGGCGGAAACCTCCTAACACCTAGTGTTCATCGTTTACGGTGTGGACTACCAGGGTATCTAATCCTGTTTGCTACCCACACTTTCGAGCCTCAACGTCAGTTACAGTCCAGTAAGCCGCCTTCGCCGCTGGTGTTCTTCCATATATCTACGCATTCCACCGCTACACATGGAGTTCCACTTACCTCTACTGCACTCAAGTTAACCAGTTTCCAATGCCTTTCCGGAGTTGAGCTCCGGGCTTTCACATCAGACTTAACCAACCGTCTGCGCTCGCTTTACGCCCAATAAATCCGGATAACGCTCGGGACATACGTATTACCGCGGCTGCTGGCACGTATTTAGCCGTCCCTTTCTGGTATGGTACCGTCAGGCTAAGGTCATTCCCTACCTTAACTTTTCTTCCCATACAACAGTGCTTTACGACCCGAAAGCCTTCATCACACACGCGGCGTTGCTCCATCAGGCTTTCGCCCATTGTGGAAGATTCCCTACTGCAGCCTCCCGTAGGAGTTTGGGCCGTGTCTCAGTCCCAATGTGGCCGATCAGTCTCTCAACTCGGCTATGCATCATTGTCTTGGTAGGCCTTTACCCCACCAACTAACTAATGCACCGCGGATCCATCTCTAGGTGACGCCGTAGCGCCTTTTAACCTGGTATCATGCGATACTAAGTTTTATTCGGTATTAGCATCTGTTTCCAAATGTTATCCCCAGCCTTGAGGCAGGTTGTCCACGTGTTACTCACCCGTTCGCCACTCACTTGAAAGGTGCAAGCACCTTTCGCTGTGCGTTCGACTTGCATGTATTAGGCACGCCGCCAGCGTTCATCCTGAGCCAGGATCAAACTCTCAATTTAGAAAATTTGAAGATTGCTCTTCGATTAAACTGACTATATTTCGCTATATCTCTATAACGTAATCCGTTTATTGTTTGTTACGAATTGACTTCGCAAATTTGTTTCGTTATTACTTCTAATAACAACAACAGATTCGTTTGTTCAAAGTTTTGTTCAGTTTTCAATGTGCTACTTGTTGTCGCTGTGACAACTATATTATCATACCACGCTCGGTTTCGTTTGTCAACACCTTTGTTTTGAGAAGTTTCCTCCTCGCTACGCTCGCTCTGACGCCCTGCACCGCTTTCGCTATTTGACAACTATACTATCTTACTGCGTCTTGTTTCACTTGTCAACACTTTTGTTAGCGCTTCTTTCGCGCTTCCCTGCCGCTGACTTGCCCTTAAGACATCTTCTAATATACCAACTTTCTCCCCCTCCGTCAATCTCTTTCTCTCACTCTTTTTCTTTCCCTTACTCTTTCTCTCTATCCCCCCTCTTCCGTTCGCTTTTTCTCCCGGTTTCCTTAGTTATCTATTGTTACCGTTCATGTTTCCAGCGTTGTCCAGTTGCTGTGTCTTCTACGCTAATTCCTAAATCTCGTAATTGATTACGTAACTGATCAGATAATTCGAAATTGTGCATTTGACGTGCAACAACACGTGCTTCAAGTAGACTTTTTTGTTCTGTCGTCAATTCCGACCTATCAGCCAATCCATCCACGCCAAAAATGCCCATCATTGTCGATATACTTTCTAATAGTAATTCTGCAGTTGCTTTTTTAACTTCGTTTTCGTCAGTATAAGTATTTGCCAGCGTTACCAGCTCAAATACAGAAGCCAATGCATTTGGTGTATTGAAATCATCGTCCATAGCAAATTCAAAATCACGTACATGTTGCTTAATTTCATCCTCTATTGTACTATCGGATCCAACAACTGCATTATCCATGCGAAATAGTAAATTACGGTAGCCTGTTCGGATACGATCTAGCGCCCCGCGTGCTTGTTCCAAAGTCTCAGATGAATAATTAATTGGTCGACGATATTGCGTTGTTGCCAGAAAATAGCGAATTGTCATTGGATCATCATAGTTAGCTAACATATCATGTAATGTTGTGAAATTACCTAATGATTTAGACATTTTTTCATTGTTAACATTGACAAACCCATTGTGCATCCAATAATTAACAAACTTCTGACCCGTACGAGCCTCAGATTGTGCCATTTCATTTGTATGATGTGGAAAAGCTAGGTCAATACCCCCGCCATGAATGTCTAGGGTATTGGCTAAATACTTTTGTGACATCACAGAGCATTCAATATGCCAGCCTGGACGACCTTTTCCCCAAGGCGACTGCCACGAAATTTCTTCTTCACTATGGCTGGCTTTCCATACAGCAAAATCAATTGGATCTTCTTTACGAGTCATTTCTTCATCATTCAAGCGACCTGCAGCATTTGCTTCCATTTCAGCCAAATCTTGATGTGCTAAAATACCGTACCCATGAAACTTTTTGGCACGAAAATAGACATCCCCTTGGCTTTCATAGGCATAGCCTTTAGTGACTAAATCTTGAACAAAAGTAATAATATCAGGAATAACCTCGGTTGCACGGGATCGTACTGACGCTGGGCGAATATTTAATGGCAATGTATCTTCATCAAACGCCGTAGCATATTTGTTAGCGATTGTCATCTCATCAACGCCTTCTTCACGCGCGCGATTGATAATTTTATCATCAACATCTGTAAAATTCGAGACATATTTGACGTCATAGCCACGGTATTCAAGGTATCGACGTACCACATCAAATGCAATTGCTGAACGCGCGTTTCCAATATGAATATAGTTATATACTGTCGGTCCACAAACATACATGTTGACTTTTTTAGGCGTTATCGCTTTGAATATTTCTTTTTCACGTGACAATGTATTATAAATACGAATCATGTTAGCTTCCTTTGATTGTTAATATTTAATCCTATTATACAGGAGATGTCAAACTTTTTGTCGCTAAAACTATAGTAATCACATCATGAAAAAACAGACCCACAATTAAGTGAGCCTGTTTTTGTATATTCAAAAGATTACTTTTCAGAAATAGCAGCAATACCAGGTAATTCCTTACCTTCAAGGTATTCAAGAGAAGCACCACCACCAGTTGAGATATGTGTCAATTTGTCAGCAACACCTAATTGTTGAACAGCGGCTGTTGAATCACCACCACCAACGATTGTTGTACCACCATTTTCAGTGACAGTCACTAATTCTTCACCAATAGCTAATGTTCCCTTAGCAAAACTAGGCATTTCAAACACACCCATTGGTCCGTTCCATACAACTGTCTTAGCGCCTGCCAAAGTGTCTTGCAACAACTTAACTGACTTAGGACCAATATCAAGTCCCATATAGCCATCAGGAATACCTGTGGTTGCATCAACAACTTCAGTCTTGGCATCATTTGAGAAAGCATCTGCAGCGATTGAATCAGTTGGCAAAACCAACTTGTCGCCAGCTTCAGCCATCAATTGCTTAGCCAATTCAACCTTATCAGCTTCAAACAATGAATTACCAATCTTATAACCCTTAGCTGCATCAAATGTATAAGCCATACCGCCACCAACAATCACTTTGTCAGCTTTACCTAACAATGATTTAACAATTTCAATCTTGTCAGAAACCTTGGCGCCACCAATGATAGCTACAAAGGGACGTACTGGGTTAGCAACAGCTTCGCCCAAGAACTTAATTTCTTTTTCCATCAAGAAACCAGCAGCTGCTTGTGATACGTTTGCAGAAATACCAACGTTTGAAGCGTGGGCACGGTGAGCTGTACCAAATGCATCATTGATAAATAGGTCGTCACCTAATGATGCCCAATACTTACCAAGTTCTGGATTATTCTTTGATTCATTTTTAACTTCTTCGCCGTTAACAACGTCTTCAAAACGTGTGTTTTCGACCATCAAAACTTCACCATCTTGCAAAGCTGAAATAGCTGATTCAAGTTCTGCACCACGAGTTTCTGGTACAAACTTAACGTCCTTACCTAACAATTCACCCAAGCGTGTGGCAACTGGTGCCAATGAGAGTTCTTTCTTATCGTCTTCAGACTTGATACGACCCAAGTGTGAGAACAAGATTGCACGTCCATTGTTTTCAAGCACGTACTTAATCGTTGGCAAAGCTGCCACGATACGGTTATCGTTTCCGATAACACCTGCTTTGATAGGCACGTTGAAATCAACGCGCATCAATACTTTCTTACCTGAAAGTTCCAAATCTGAAACAGTCAATTTAGCCATGATAGCCTCCAAAATTTTATTATTACATCATCTATTATAGAACAAAAAGTCGTTTTTGTGTTGTGATATGTGAAATACTGTTCAAAATGTTTTTATATGCAATTTTTTTGTTGGTAACTGATTTCGTTGTAAAAATTCAAAGTCCGTTTGGGTCACTTGAACGTAATCAATCGCATGTGTGTCATCTTGTAAAATATCAACTAATTTTTTGGCAATTTGTCCTTGATCGTCTAATACACCGGCTATCAGAGTTAGCGTTGTGTGCGGCGGCACCAAATCCACTTCACGATCTAATTGTGTGATATTGATAGGCGTTGCTGATGATAGACGAAGACCCGCTTTCAAATAAGCCTCTGCTGTGCTAAAACTTTCTCCACCAGCATAAACAAGATTTCGCTTTTTATTAAAATAAAAATCTTGTACTTGAACCGCTTGTTGCCCAAAATAAAAATCAGATACCAGTAACTCACCTGAACTAAAATACTGTTTAGCAAACAATTTACCATCTCGCCGATAGATATCTTTATAATCTATTTTGCCGGCTAAATCTTTCCAGATCACCGCCTGTACTATTCTTTGCGCATCCGAAAACCAACGTAAACTAGCCAATTCACGACCTTGTTGCATGATATTTTTAGTCCAATCTGTGTTAATCACAAACTGTGCATCACTTGGTACTAAAAGATTGGTCCACCAAATACCTTTTGTATCATCACTATCTGACAAGTAACTTTGCGCGTATATGTCATAAACTTTTTTAGGGTTAATACCTAATTTTTTAACCAAATATACAGCATCTTCGTGCGGTGTAGCAAACCACAAGGCACTGCTTAAGCCTAACCGTACTTGTTCAATTTGCCATCTCACCCCAGCAGAATTAGTATCTGACAACGAATTAATCATTTCAATTGTCATATTTTGCCACTACTTTCTGCCACTGCGTAGCGATTATTTCTGCCTGATAGTTATTGGCCAGCTGATGCGCACCAAGAGATAAGGCATCATAATGATCAAAAATTTTGCGCATTGCGGTTGATAAATGATTAATATTATCACTTATTTGATCACGATGGGGGTCGAAATTTGCTAAGTAACCATTTTTACCATTATGAATTAATTCTTGTGCGCCATATAGATTAGCATATGTTGCTATTGGTAAAGCAGCCGCCATTGCTTCTAAATAAGTTAAACCAAAACCTTCCGAATAAGACGCTGATACAAATGCATCATACTGTGCCAACGTATCAGTAAGCTGGTGACTTAATCCTTTAAATTGAATCACCTGATCCAAATGTAATTCATTCACTAAGTTTATCAATGATTGTTCTTCACTGCCAACACCATAAATGTCGAGCGTTGACTTAAATCCTTCTAAACGTAATTGATGAATAGCTTGAATAATATGATTTATATTTTTTTCCGAGTGTAGCCGCGAAGCAGTCACAAAATGAGCAATCCCACCTGACCACCGACGTGGAGCAGAAATATTTGTAACACCACCTACTGGTATGGCAATAATTTCACTGTCTACATGATTAATACCAATATGTCGAAGATGAGTTAACATGGCTTTCTTCTGTAATTGAGTAGAAACAATAACCACATCCAAATCGTGTACATGATCTAACATATATTGGTAATAACTATTCCAAAGTGGCTGCCCATGTTGGAACCTCACAAAATGAGCAGCATGAACGACATCAATTAGCACAATTGGCTGACCACTGCGCTTCATTTGTATCAATGCCACTTCATTTTCTGTGCCACGATCAATCACATAAATATTTTTCTGATAACGCTGTTGTATTTCAGCAAAGAAAAAGGCAACTAAAGTCTCAAAAGTGTTAAAAACATAATACTCACCACGAAAATTATCGACATGAATATTAGTCATTTGTCGGCCACGGGAAGCTGTATCTCGATAATGCCAACTGATACGATGATTATTATTCTCAAGTATGACACGATCATCTTCAACTACATAAATATCTTTTTCTGGTACATGCTTTTTATGCTTATAAATTGTTGCCTGATAGTTTCCGGTCGTTTGACACCTCATCATACGTTGTGTCTGTGTATCATCTAAAAGAATATCTTGCTGATAACTGTGAATATTCACTTCTCCCTCGCGCAAATAAGTATCCGGATCATCATGCAACAGATAGTCATAGAGCCCAATGACTTCATTTTCAGCTAATTGCCATTCTTGTATATGTTGATGTAATTTGGGTAATAAATCAGTAAAAATCAGCTTAAACGGTATATTTTTTTCACGGAAACGAGCCGCGCGATAAAATTGTGCATGCTCAACACCGCTATTGCCATGCCCTATACCTTTGTTAACAAAAAAAATCATCAGAACACCTTTTCTATTTACTTAATTCTAATTTTAACATTTTCAAATGCATGAAAGCGAGCGCACAAAAAAAGACATTTTCATTTCTGAATTTGTCTTTTGACTCATATCCAATTAATTAATATTGTATATTTTTTTAATTTGTTGTACTTGCATCATTGCTGCTTTATTTGGATCTTTTTGAGCTAAAGCAGCTAATTGTTTTTGTTGTTCAGCAGCTATCATTTTTTCTTTATCAGTCTTTGGCGCCATTTTTGACTGCAGCGATTGTGCTTGCTCTGTCGTTAATGCCACCCAAGTGTTAGGTATTTGATAAACCACATGACGGTGCTTTAATTGATTATTATTACCAACAATACCAAATAATAATTTCCAACCGCTAGACTGATATACATAACGCGTTGTAGTTGTTACTTTATATGCTTTAGTACCATTAATCGCTGCACGATCAGATGTCGTGTGCAAATCTGGCTTAGCGACAGTATTTTTTGTAGCATCTTTAGTGTTTTTATAGATGTATACATTCTCGGTACCATTCGTCCCAACACCTTGATACAGTAATAAACCAAAACCTTGTTCTGAAGAGCCAGCTGAATGTATTTCTTTTTTAACTATCTTTTTTTCTTCTGTCATACCGTAATGATCATGCATGTTAGCTACTATACCAACCACACTCAAAACGAGTCCAGCAAACATTACCACTGTGACAGTTAAACGCAAACCCTTTGGTTTGATCATCATGTTGGCAAAAAAAGCTAACACTGCAAATACAGCCATTATTATGATAATCATTTTATGATGCCTCCTTTGCTGGTGTTTCTACTTTGCCACTGTGCAAGAAAAAGGTAACAAGTAGTGCCGCTACTGCAAAAGCAGCAGCTAAGAGAAATGAGGCATGGAAACCATTTAATGTCGCATCCAAGGCTTTTTGTCCAAATGCTAACGGATCTTGACCTTTTAATGAAGACTTTGGCATGTTATTTTCTGTCACTGATTGCATGACTGATGCCAAAACAGCTGTCCCCAATGATGAGGCGACTTGCCGCATTGTATTGTTTGCAGCTGTACCTTGTGCCGCCGTCTTCGGTGACAAAGCACCCATGGCTGAAGCTGTTAAAGGCATCATTGTCATAGCAATACCAAACATACGTAAGGTATAAAGTGAGGTAATATAAAGTGTTGGCGTATCAGCTGTCAAGAAGAACAGTGGTACCGTACCAATAATTAAAATAATGAATCCAGTTGTTGCCAGACGTTTAGCGCCATGTTTATCATAGAAAGAACCGGCAATCGGCGAGACAATTCCCATCATCAATGCACCAGGTAACAACGTCAAGCCTGATTTTAATGGTGATAAGCCACGGATATTTTGCATATAAATTGGTAATACCATTTCGACACCAATCATAGCCATCATAGCAAGAGATACCAAAATAGTTGTAATCGTAAATTGCTTTGACTTAAACACTGACATGTCTAAGAATGGTTTATCCATTTGTAATTGATGCCACATGAACTCAATCAAGACTACGAATCCAACGATCAATGGTATGATAACTTTTGCACTACCCCAGCCATCTGTTGCCACCATCGCAAAACCATACAATACTGAACCAAATCCCAGAGTGGATTCAATTAATGAACGGACATTTAAGCTGACCTTTTGTGTTGGTAAGACATCATGGAAAAGGAACAGCGAAGCAATCATAACGGCAATTACGACGGGTAATACGATACCAAAAATTGACCGCCACGAATTTTCTAAAGTAAAACCTAAAATGGTATGATCTTTTTCCAAAATCCATCCAGATAAGGTCGGTCCAATTGCTGGTGCCATACCAATAACTAATCCACCTAACCCCATGGCTTTACCACGTGAACTGGGATCAAAAATTGATAGTAAAACAACTTGCATTAATGGCATCAAGATTCCAACTGCCATTGCTTGAAGTACTCGTGCTACCATCAATAGCCAAAAAGCACTAGTAGGTGTTAAAAAAGCAACAAGTGTTCCTACTGTAAACAGTGCTAAAGCTGACATGTACAATCTTTTAGTTGGAATACGAGTTGTTAAAAAAGCTGATACAGGTACCATAATACCGTTAGCCATTAAAAAAATGGTCGTTAACCATTGCACTGTTGACGCATTAACATTAAAAGCCTTCATTAATGTGGGCAAAGCAGTGCCTAATGCTGTTTGCATTAACATCACTGAAAAGACACCAATTAGCAATACCATCATCATCGCTGTACGATTGATTGGCTTACCATGGGTGTCGCGTACTTCATCACTCATGAGTGATTTCTCCTCTATATTTAAATATGTCATTGAACTACTTTTAAATATACTACACCTCAAAAAAAAGATTGTCAACTTTGTTGACAATCTTTTTTAATCTTTTATTTTGATATCTTCGACGTCATGATTCTTGTCTAAATAAACCACGACATCTGCATATTGTTTACTTGGCAAAATATAATTATCCAAATTCACTTGATTCGTTTCGTCCCATGTCTTCATGGTTAAATCAGCAAGCTCACCAATCGGCATAGTTGTATATTGATACCGCCATGATGATTTATTATCTTTTGCCTGAGCAGTCATTGCTAGTGTTCGAGATAAATACCACCATTTAATATCTTCTAAGTCAGCCTCTAGATAAATTTTAAAATCAGTTTGTTTGAGACGCAGTGCAACCACGCCTTCGATAATCAGTATATCTGGTCGTTCAATAATTTGTTGATTATTTGGATCAATATCAGAATTCTCTTGTGTATAAATCGGTATTTCAACCGACTTTTCCCCTTGTTTGAATGCCTTAATAACCTGTTCTAAGCTTTCTAAATCATAGGTTTGTGGAAAACCCTTTTGACCAAATAAGTCTTGCGCAATTAATGTTTGGTTTGACATTAAAAAATGATCAGTACTAATCACTTTCACTTGAATTCCTAAGGCTTTTGATATTGTCTCGGCAAATGTACTTTTCCCAACGGATACCGAACCAGTAACAGCTATTGTCATGAACTGACCCACGTAACGTTGCTTAATTAATGCAATAAGCTTATCCATTACTTTACCTCATATAAATGTTGAGGTACATCATCAATCAAAGTTGTCATTTCACCTTGTGATAGTAACGTGAGACGATGCATCGCACGGCTAGCAACAGTGTAAAGTAAGCGTCGTTGAGAATCATCACCATACCGTGTATCATCAGCATGCCAAATGATAACAGCATCAAACTCTAACCCTTTAGCTAAATATGAGGGCACAACAATGGCGCCTTGCGCCAATCGCTGATTTTCTGATTGAATTAACGTCACGGATTTATCACCCAACTCTGCCATTAGCTCTTGCGCATCAGCTAATGTCTTAGTAATAATAGCAGTTGATTCGCTGTCCTGCTTATTTTGTAATATTTGCTGACGTAATTGTGTCATCATTTTAGGCTGAGAGTCAGCGACACATATATTCGGCTTTTCGCCTTCACGATTAAAAGCCGTAATATCTTGCCCGTCACGTAAAATATATTTGGTAAAATCAGTAATTTGTTGCGTTGATCGATAAGTTTGTGTTAACTTGGCCTGTTCAACACGGTCCGTATCAAATAATGTCGCAAAATCAGTTTGTAGATTCTGAGCATTGTCTTTCGTGAAAATCGCTTGGTTTAAATCACCTAAAACAGTAAATTTAGCTAACGGAAAGCTAAACTTTAAAAACGCTAATTGAAAAGGCGTGTAGTCTTGAATTTCATCAATAAACAAAAAACGAATGTCACGTTCACCGTGTTTGCCAGTGATCAAGTCATACAAATACAAATACATCGTTGTATCTGCCAATGATAATCTTTTTGCTTTAAGGGAGTCAATGACCTGCTCTACATGATTATGCCAGTCATTATCAACAATACCAAATTGTGACAAATCAACATATTCATGCACATGGCGTAAAAAATCAACAAACTGTGCATTGATATTTAAAAAACTGCCCCGACGAATTTGTCGCGCTAATGGTCTGAGAGATTGTGTCACAATTTGCTTAGCTAAGAAATGCCGTTCAGACTTTTCACTAGCAAATTCACGTTCTTTAGGTCCACTACCTAATTGCGTTTGTCGCGTGCGTGATGCTGCATCTTGTTCTTGATCATCCCCAATACGTACTTTTCCGGCACCAACCAGCTCATCGTATTCTTGCTTAGACAGATTCTCAATGGCTAGTTCAACCCATTCTTTACGCATCTCTGAGTTAATATGGGCATTCAAACTACGTAGTAATGTCTCTCTAGTTGCCTCTAATCGTTGCCCTAACTTATAATTTTCATTGTACTGATAGTAAATTTCAGTAATCCGTTCCTTGTTAACTAATGGTTCACCACGAAACATCAAATGCCGTATTCTCATGTCTGATCTATTGAGGTGATCAGCGTACGTAGATAAAGCATGAAACATAGCCAAACTACCCTTAACTAAACTGATTTTATCGTCAGTCATATCATTTTCAAAACGTTCCTGCAGTGTTTCCACATTAATTTTAGGTAACCGTCTAGAAGCATATTGATAAAACGTCATTTGCACCATATTTTGTTCACCAAGTTCTGGCAAAACATTATCAATATAGTCGTTAAATAGTTGGTTCGGGCTAAATAGCACAACCTGTCCTGACGTCAATTTACCACGATAACGATAGAGTAAATAAGCAATACGCTGTAAAACAGCCGCAGTTTTACCAGAACCAGCAGCTCCCTGTACAAATAACAAATCTGCTCTTGTATTACGAATAATTTTATTTTGCTCTTTTTGGATGGTAGTCACAATGGACTTCATTTTTGTTGATGATTCCCCAGATAAGGCGTTCATCAACATGGCATCCCCAATGGCTTCTTCCGTATCGAACAACGTCACGATGACACCATCTTCAATTTGGAACTGACGCTTAAGCATCACATTAGCTTGCTGAGTACCGTCTGGTGTTAAATAAGTAACCTGCCCAATACCACCATCATAGTAGATAGATGCCACCGGTGCACGCCAATCATAAACTAAAAACTTATTTTTATCGTCACTAAATGAACCCAACCCGATGTAAATTGTTTCAGCTTCACCACTGTCACTCACTGATTCATTGAAATCAATTCGAGCAAAATATGGCTTATCAATTTGTTTCGTCAAAGTTGCAAAACGTTGTTCTGCTCGTGTTTTTGAGTTTTCTCGTTCAGACAGCATTTGTTGTTGTTGACGAATAGAAGCCGCTGTTTCAACAATACCAGAATAGGTATCAGTTTTAAGACGAACTTCTCCCCAACTTTGAGATACTGTATTAATATTCTTATTAGTACGCTTGATTTCTGTTTCAGTCGATTTTAAAGATGTTTTCATCTCAGTGAGGGTTTTTTCAAGATACTGTGTTTCTTCAATTTTAGTTTGATTATCCAAAATGTCTCTCGCTCTCTTCAAATTCAGTGCTTTAATTGTACGCCTTATATTGAAAGAATACAAAAGATACATACTAGCCATTACATAAATGCATATAAAAAGCCGCAACCGAAGTTGCGACTTGATATAGCTCGTGAGAGAATCGAACTCTCGATTCCGCCGTGAAAGGGCAGCGTCTTAGCCACTTGACCAACGAGCCATGGTCAGTGATGCCCGATATCTCTATCAGACAACTATATTAGTATAGCAAGAAATTATAAACTCGTCAACTATTTTTTAATTATTTTTATTTTTAGGTTTTAGTGTCATTAATTTAGTTGGATCAATTGGTTTTGCTGGCTCGTTAACTGCATGTTTATAATACTGCCACGGCTTTTTAGGATCAAACTCGATATCGGTTGTTATCGGGAAGCCATTCCGAAAACGGGTCAGTAACCAATTTTCTAAGGGCTTAGGCACTGCTAACAAATTAAAATCAGCTGGGGATACTGCATAACGAATTGACGCAACATCTTGCAGCATCACCTTTTGTACCCAATCAGGTTCTGTAATGAGTTCACGTCCCAAGGCGCCAAAAGTTACCCCTGTATCCATTAAAGATTCAACTTGTTCAGGTTGTTTGAGCAAACCTGCTACCATCAATGGTAAATCAGGTGGTAATTGCTCAAGATAATAGTCAATAACTCGCTTGGTATCCGTTTTATCATTAAAGGGTTTTTGGAAAGCATCTTTTAAAGATAAGTGAAGATAGTCAACCGGTAGCTCAGCTAGCTTTTTGGCAAAATAAAGTGAGTCCGCCAGTGAAATACCTGGTACCGTACTTTCTTCCGGTGATTGTCGATAACCTAACAAAAACGGGCGATCAGCATATTTATTGATGGTTTGGGCAACTTTTGCTGTAACTGCCAACCCAAAGCGACTCCGCTTTTCTAATGTGCCGCCCCAAATATCTTCACGCCGATTACTGTCAGGCGAAAAAAATTGCTGAAGTAAATATAAATTAGCCCCATGTATTTCGACGCCATCAAATCCTGCTAATATGGCTCTCTTGGTGGCTTGTGCAAAATCCTCAATGGTTTGTGTGATTTCCTCATGTGTTAATGCTCGTGGTGTCTCGTGTGTACCATGCGGATACGCCTGTTCGCTAGCAGAAATCGGAGCATGACCACGCAAAATTGTACTGGTCGTCTGTCGACCTGCTGCAAAAATCTGCAATACTGCTTTAGCCCCACCAGATTTAATCGCGCTAGCAAGTTGGCGTAGTCCAGTTATTTTATCATCATCGGCAACTGAGACACCACCTTCCCAACCACGTCCGATTTCGTTGACATGCGCTGCTTCAGTAATAATCATAGCTGGACCTTGTGCGCGCAACTGATAAAAACGCAACTCATCCATTGTCACATTACCGTCTTCGAATGATGATCGTAACGTTATCGGTGCCATCACAACATGATTACGCAATGTTATCGCTTTATTTTTGAAAGTATAATTGTCTAAAAAATCGAAATTAATTTGCATACTCACATTATACAAAAAAAGCTCACCCAAAGGTGAACTTTTTTATCTGTATTAATCTATTATCTAGAAAAACTTGAGATTAATACCAACCGTTACTTTGTGAATGTGCCCATGCATTTTCAGCAGAACCGTAGCGTGCAGAAATGTATGACTTCATGGCATTCAATTGGTCATTATAATCTGTTGAATTACCACCATATTGTGCGCGTGCTTGAGGTGATAATTGGCCAATACCGTAATATTGACCGTTAGTAGCGTTAACATTACCACTTGATTCACGAGCGATCAAAGAAGATAACGCAGATGATTCTGAACCAGTTGAAGTCGTTGTTGTTTGTGTCTTAGCAACTGCTACAGGGGCTTGTTGTACTGGAGCTGCTGCCTGTTGTTGTTGAACAGGTGCTTGTACTGGAGCTGCAGGTGCTACTGCAGGTTGATTGTTTGTTTCAACTGTCTTTGCCTTTTCAGCAAAGCTCAAATGTTGTCCAACCACAATTAAGTTAGCATCAGTAATGTTGTTGTTGTTAACAATTGAGTCAACAGTAACATTGAACTTTGAAGACAACTTATTTAATGTGTCACCTGATTGAACGACGTAGTCTGTTGACGCGTTCACTGCGTTTGTAGTGTCTGCACTAACATTAGTTGCACCAAATGCGAAAGCACCAGCAACACCAGCAGCGATTGTCAAAGACTGTTTAAAATTAAGCATATATACCTACCTCTGTGTAATTTAAGTTTTGTTCTTTAAGCTGTTTAAGCTATGCCTATAATAGTAATCCTAAAATATAATAGCGAAACATCGAGATGATGTCAGTTCTATTACATACTATTATTTATTAAACATTATGAACTAATTTGTTTAATATTCAACAAAAAATTGTAATTTTGGTTTGTTCGGTAACTGTATATGTGTCTTAAAATAGTCTACTAACATTTCTTGAATAGGTTGATCACCAGAAAAAACAGTCTCTGCAGTTGCATATTCATGATAATTACCACCGCCAACAGCACGATAATTGTTCATAGCAATCGTAAAATAGTCCGTATCTTGCACATCTTGGCCTTGATATTGTAACTTAACGACCCGACTTCCCACCGGATGAGTCACATTAAAACCATAATCAATACCAAAAGCCAAATCATAATTATAATGCTCAACTTTCGGTATTAACCAATCAGGATCCACTGTTAATTGAGCATCTGAGATGACAAAATAACTCGCAACATGCTCTAAACTGGCTCTTAGTGCTTTACCACTAACACGCTTAGTGACCAGTGTATTGTCAAAAGGATAGTTTTGTAAAATATGACGTAAAGTCAATTTCTGTGGCAAACTGGACGGATTATTATTCAAACTAACTAACGTGATATCTGCATCGGACACAGCTAATTGTACCGATGCAATCCATTGTAATATCTCATTCCCGCGCTTAGCAAGTTCTATAGGGGGTTGAACAGCAATGCTAGCATCAAGCTGTGCGATTGGTTGATCTAACCAATTCTCGACCTTATCTTGCACAGGCTGCAAAGCTGAGAGGATAGTCTCACAACTCTTTGTACCTGCTGATTTCGTTTCTGCTTTGAATTGCCATGACCCTTTATTTTCAACACCATTGATTTCGGCAAACAACTTGGCTTGATTTGGCATCTGTAATGTGAGCACCCCGTTAATAACCGTTGGCGGCACATTACCATGCTGATGTCCTGTCAACAGAATATCAAGGTCAAGCAGTTCAGTAAGCTGCCAAGCAATATTTTCAGTTGTCTTACTAACGACTTTACCAGTAGATATATCTCGTTCATAACCACCGTGATACACACCAATCACAACATCAGATTCATCACGTAATTGTTTAACAACTTTATCTGCCTTGACCAATGGTGATTCAATATTAATGGCAGATATATGCGCTGGTTTCTCCCAAATATTGATATAATCTGTCACTAATCCAATAATTCCAACTTTAGTCCCATTCTCCAGTGTTTTTATTTGCGCTGGATAAAGTGTATGTCCTGATTTATCTGTCACATTTTCAGCAACAACTGTTGCCTCTAATTTATCAAGATGTTTCACTAATTGATCATAGCCAAAATTAAAATCGTGATTACCCAGCGTGACATAATCATAGCCAGCTAAATTCATAGCCGTCGTTACAGCATCAGTATCTTCGTGTGTTTGTAAATACTGTAATAGCGGTGATCCTTGGTACATATCACCACCATCGATAATAATTGTATTACCATTCTTATCAAAGTTAGCTGCTACATTAATTAACCCTTGGGGTTGCGGCGCTTTTTGGATATAATCTGTTGGAAATAAGTAACCGTGCACATCAGAGGTGTAGTAAATTTTAAATTGTTTCATTGTTTCTCCTAAAAAAGAGCGACACCAGTCGCCCTCATTCTTATTACCCATATAAAATCTTTTGACGTAATTTGTTTGATATAATTTCAACCACAAATACTAGAATGAATAGGCCGATCAAAATGGCCCCAACCTGATGCCAATGATATGCACCCATTGCAAATATCATTGGTGCACCGATACCACCGGCACCAACTAATCCCAAAATTGTTGCTTCACGCAAATTCATATCAAAACGGTAGACAAGAATGGAGATAAAGTCAGAACTCAACTGCGGTAAAACACCATAACGGATTTTTTGAAAAAACGTTGACCCACAGGCATCAAGAGATTCTAAGATACCTGAATCTAAATCTTCAATTGTTTCAATAAATAACTTTGAAATCATACCAATAGAAACAATGGCTAATGTCATAACACCGGCAAATGGTCCAGGACCAGTAACACGAATAAACATTAATCCATAAACCAATGATGGCACTGTACGGATAGCCATAATAATAAAACGTGTCACAATCACTACTGGACGCGGCACAATATTCGTTGCCGAAATAAATGATAATGGCACGGCAATAACTGCACCAACTAGCGTACCTAAGAAAGCAATTGCAATAGTCTGTAAAATCAAATACGCAACACTGCTATCATTTAAACCAAATAGTAAGCTTGTGTCGGGCATTAAGATACCCATTAAAATATTCCATCCGATTGCAATACCCTTAGTAGTCACATGGGCACCATGTAATGCTGGGGATGAGACAGCCAACAAAATAACCAAAACGATAGCAATCAGACTATATTGTAACGCTCGACGCGGTTCTTTTTTGAGAACATTTTCTAAATTATTATTCATACTGTGCTCTCCTTAACTTAAATGCTTACGTAGTCTTTGACTAACAGTTTCAATGATGACTACCGCTACAAATATTGATAACAGAATCATACCAACACTGTTAAACTCACGCCAACCAATCTTCTCATTCAAAATCATACCAATACCACCGGCACCAACATAACCCAAAATAGCTGCATATCGGACGTTCCCTTCAAAAGCAAATAAAGCTGTTGATAAGTATATAGGCAAAATTTGAGGAAAAATAGTTGTAACAAATGCACGTGGTGCATTAGCGCCTGTCGCTGTCAAAGCTTCATAAGCCCCCATATCAACAGTCTCAATGTACTCAAATAACTGTTTCCCAACGAATGAAAAACTAAATAAGAATATAGCAACCGTACCCGCAAACGTGCCCAGCCCAAAAATATATGTGGCAATTAAAGCAGAAACCAGTGTAGGTATCGTCCTTACTACAGTTAAAATAAAACGTATCAGCAAGTTAACTATTTTATTATTTGTTATATTATGAGCTGCCAAAACAGCAAATGGTAGCGCTAGTAGCGCTCCAAAAAACGAGCCAAAGAACGACATTTGGATTGTCATCAATAATGGCTGCCAAACTTGCATAAAATAAGACAATTTTGGTGGAAACATACTACCAAAAATATTCCAAAAACCAGACAAGTTCGTAAACAATGTGGTCAACTTAAAGCCTGTGACCCAAACTGATATACCAATGGCTATCAATAACAAAAGAACGAGTAGTGGTACTCTGGTAAATTTTTGTGATACAGTTTTACCATTTGCAAGGGTATAACTTTCAGCGTCAAATAATTTATCATACCATCCCATTATTCAGCCTCGTCTTTACTATAAATGAAGTCCAAGATATCTTGCGTTATTTCGTCAGCTGGTCCATCATAAACCACTTCACCTGAACGGATACCTATAATTCGTTTTGAATATTCTAAAGCTAAATCAACATGATGAATATTAATCAAAACAGTTTGACCTAATTCTTCATTAATTCTTTTAAAATCATCCATTACTTCGTGGGCAGTTACAGGATCTAAAGCAGCTACCGGCTCATCAGCCAATAATACACTCGGATTTTGTGCCAATGTTCTAGCCAATGAGACACGCTGTTGTTGTCCCCCTGATAAGTGATCTGTACGAATAAATGCTTTGTCCAGCATTGAAACACGGTCCAATGCTTCTAGGGCTTTTAACTTATCTTCTTTTGAGAAAATACCTAAAATAACACGACCCAAGGGCATGTCAGGCACTAAAGAACTCAACACGTTTTTAATGACTGAAATGCGGGGAACTAAATTATAAGATTGAAAGATCATGCCTACTTTTCGACGATATTGTCGTAATGCCTTTCCTTTCAATCCGGAAATTTCAACGTCATCTACTGTCAATGTACCATCTGTTATGCTATTCAAGCGATTAATTGTTCTGATAAAAGTCGATTTTCCAGCACCAGACATACCAATAATGCCAATAAATTCACCATCTTGAATTTCTAAATTAATATCTCGCAATCCCTTAACACCATTAGGATACACCTTTGATACATGTTCAAATTTAATCATGATTATTTCCCTAGCTTTTTTATGTATTTAGAGCTATATATCATAGCTCTAACGCAAGAAAAGCAGCGCATTTGGCGCAGCTTTTCTTAGTATTTTAAATGTATTCAATCACAGTGCTTATTTGCGTGTCTCTTTTAACAATTTCTGCGCGTTACGTTCACCATCATAGTCGGATGACTTGGCCGGTACATAACCTTCGTGTGAGTAAATGGCAATAACTTTTTTACCTTCTTTAGTCTTAGCTAAATCAATAAATGACTTTGACAATGCTTTTTTAAATTCTGGTGTCATTGTCTTTGATTTTTTGGAAACTGAAATTGTATCATTATAAATTGGTTGTGATACACCAATAACATTTGTTTCTTTCCAGATAGGTTGTGATTGCTTATAATCAGTTGTCCACATATCAGCAAAATCACGACGTGCATCAGCATATGTTGGTAAAATATCAATTTGTCCAGAAGCTAAACGAGCCATTCCAGAACCGTACGAATCAACAGTCACTGTATTCTTCAAATCAGAAACCGTCTTATTAAAGTGCTTATTCAACCAAAGTGATGGATAAATGTATCCAGCAGATGATGTTGTAGATGACAATCCCCACTTCGCTGAGTTAACATCTTCCCAAGTGAGTTTTTCACCTGAATTAATTTTCTTAGCTAATTGTTGCCCTTTTTGTGAAGGACCTGCAATAACTAATGAACGATATGTCGCCGCTTGCTTTGTGATAGCTTTTGTCTCTTTACCATCATTCCATTTGTTAGCTTCTGAGAAGTTTTTATTAAGATCGGAACGTGTTGCTGTTAGTAATACTTGTGCACCATCTTGATACATCACATATGTACCACCTGGAATAAATCCAATATCGGCAGTACCAGATGCTAAGGCTTCCCCGGCTGCTTCATAGCTAGTTCCAACTTTGATATCAACATTTTTAACATCATAGCCTTCTTTTTTCAACTGTTTAATCAACAAGCCTTTCAATGGCTTTGTCATTGTCACAATTTGATCAGGCTGTTTTGAAGGAACAAAATAAACTTTCAAATCCTTGATTGTTTTTTCTGAAGCTGACTTTGAACCAGTTTGTGCAAAACCAAAATATGCTGCAACAGCAATGACAATCACAATTACGATACCTGCGAGTGTTTTCGCATTTTTACTCATGGACTTCTCTCCTGTTTATTCCCTATCGGGAATTCATCTGTGACAAATATTATTCTACATAACCAACGTTATTTTCAATGTTTGTCATGTAAAGCTTGTGTATATTTATCTCCATAAACTAATATAACAGAAAAATCCTTTTTCAAACCACTTATGTAGTTAGAATTATCTCATATTAAAATAAAACGCCCGGCACATGCCGAACATTAAACGAAAATATAAGTATATTTCCGAACGTTGGTAATTTGAACTTTTATAATCATTAGATTAATTTTTAGCAAACAAAAAACCGAACAATAATGTTCGGTTTTCATTGTAACTTATTTTCCCTGCCTAATAGCGGCAACGTGAATACGGTTCACAGCACGCATCAAAGCGACACGTCCACGAGCTAATTCAGCATCGTTATGATCATCTTGTGCATGAGCAATACGTGCCTCAGCACGTTCTTTGGCACTCTGAGCACGTGTAATATCAATAACATCTGATGTTTCCGCACTATCAGCGACAATGGTAAGTGTGTCATTTGAAAATTCAGCAACACCACCATTAACAGCTAATGAATCTGTTTGACCATCCTTTTTAACAATTAATTCATTAATTGTTAAAGCAGCTAATACTGGCACATGCTTACGCATCACACCAATTTGGCCACCTTGTGTATTAACAACAGCCAGTTCAATACCAGTTTCATTATAAGCTTCGCCTACAGGTGTCACAATTTGTACTCTGATTCCTGTTGCAGTAGCTGTTTCATCTGCCATTTATAAATACCCCCTTATTGGGCCATTGTCTTGGCTTTTTCAACAACCTGTTCAATTGAACCAACGTTACGGAATGCATCTTCAGGCAAATTATCATACTTACCATCCAAAATTTCCTTAAATGAACGTACCGTTTCTGAAACAGGCACATATTCACCATTCAAACCTGTAAATGTTTCAGCAACTGAGAATGGTTGTGATAAGAAGAATTGAATACGACGTGCGCGGTTAACGGTTGTCTTTTCTTCATCTGATAACTCATCCATACCCAAAATCGAAATAATATCTTGCAATTCACGATAACGTTGCAATGTACGCTGTACTTCAGTAGCGACTTCATAATGTTCTTGTCCCACAATTTCAGGATCAAGTGCTGATGAAGTAGAAGCCAACGGATCAACGGCAGGATAGATTCCTTGCTGTGTCAGTGAACGCTCCAAGTTAGTAGTAGCATCCAAGTGGGCGAACGTTGTTGCAGGCGCTGGATCAGTATAATCATCGGCAGGCACATAAACGGCTTGAATTGAAGTAACTGAACCCTTCTTAGTTGAAGTAATTCGTTCTTGCAATTGTCCCATTTCTGTAGCCAACGTTGGTTGATAACCAACGGCAGATGGAATACGGCCCAACAAGGCAGACACTTCAGAACCAGCCTGAGTGAAACGGAAAATATTATCGATAAACAATAACACATCCTTACCTTCATTATCACGGAAGTTTTCAGCCATTGTCAAACCAGTCAAAGCAACACGCATACGTGCACCGGGTGGTTCGTTCATTTGACCATAAACCATGGCTGTTTGTTTCAAAACGCCAGATTCTTCCATTTCATGGTACATATCATTACCTTCACGGGTACGTTCTCCGACACCTGTGAAAACAGAAATACCATTGTGACCTTGTGCAATATTGTGAATCAATTCTTGGATAAGAACTGTTTTACCAACACCGGCACCACCAAACAATCCAATTTTTCCACCACGAACATATGGTGCAAGCAAATCAATAACTTTGATACCAGTTTCCAAAATTTCAGTTGAACTAGCTAACTCATCGTATTTTGGTGCTTCGCGATGAATTGAATTACGTGGTGTTTCTGGACTAATGTCACCATTGTTGTCCACTGGCTCACCCAAAACATTGAAAACACGACCCAAAGTTGTCTCACCAACTGGTACTGTGATGGCATCACCTGTATCAGCTACTGACATACCACGTTGAAGTCCATCTGTTGAATCCATGGCAATTGTACGGACAACACCGTCACCTAATGCCAATGATACTTCAACTGTCAATGTTTGGCCATTACCTTTATCGATTCTAAGTGCATTGTTAATATCAGGCACGGATTGACCTGATTCAAATGCAACATCGACAACCGGACCAATCACTTGTACGACTTTTCCAGTACTCATTGTCGTTTTCCTTTCAATTTAGACTGCGCGCTAATATCAATATTAGCTGACCGCACATCTTTAATATAATTTATCAGGTTATTTCTGACTTTAAACAATAAGTGTTTAAAGCAATATAGCTTACTCTAAGGCAGCCATACCACCTGTAATTTCTGTAATTTCTGTCGTAATCTCTGCTTGACGCGCACGGTTAAACTGCAACTCTAAACGACCAATTAAGTCTTTAGCATTATCTGTAGCAGACTTCATCGCGGTTGACGAAGCTGCGTGTTCAGCCGTTTTAGCATCAAGCACCGCTTCATACACCAAACTCTGTGCAAATTGTGGTAATACAACATTCAAAACAGCTGTCATATCTGGTTCGATTTCATACGTACTTTGAACATCTAATTCAGCTTTATCAGCTTCCGTACCACCCATTGTATTCAAAGTATCACCAGTTAATGGTAATAATTGGACATCCTGGTAAACACTTGTCAATCGGTTTATAAAGTGATTATACACAACATGCAATGCATCAAACACTTCTGCTTCATACAAACTTGTTACTGTATTAACCACCGAACGAATTTCGTTAAATGACGGTACATCTGATACACCACGGTGTTCTAATATAACTTCAAAACCACGTTTTTTATAGAAATCAGCCCCATTACCACCAACTGCTAAAATAGCTGTATTTGTTGTATCTAAGTTTAAGCGAGCCATCAAAGCATTTGTTTGTTTAATAACATTTGCATTATATGATCCAACTAAACCACGATCTGACGTAACAACTAAAAGACCAGTCTTTTTAATTTGGCGTTGAGCAATTAATGGGATATGCTTAGCATCTGCATTATCAAAAAGATGAGCAGAAACTAAATGTTCAACCACTGCTTCCAATCGTGCGGCATAAGCCTGATATCCAACACTGTAACGTTGAATTTGACTGAGTTTAGCAGTTGAAACCATCTGCATGGCACTCGTAATTTGGCGCGTCTTTTTAGTGGATGAGATACGACGCTGAATCTCTTGCAAAGAAGCCATTGCAGCGTCCTCCTATTATTCAGCTGTTGACCCAGCAAAGCCAGCCTTGAAAGCTTCAATTGCTGAGTTCAAATCAGTTTCTTCAGGCAAGTTTTTTGTTTCAATAATTGTCTTGAACAAACCAGTAGCATTAGCATCAACATAGGCAATGAGTTCCTCTTGGAAACGTTGAATATCGTCAACAGCAATGTCATCAATATAGCCATGTGTTAATGCGTAAAGCACAACAACTTGTTGTTCAACAGGCATAGGCTTATGCAACGGTTGCTTCAAAATTTCAACTGTGCGACGACCACGAGCCAACTTGGCTTGTGTTGCTTCGTCCAAATCTGAACCAAATTGCGCAAAGCTTTCTAATTCACGGAATGAAGCTAGGTCCAAACGTAATGTACCAGCAACTTTCTTCATAGCTTTAATTTGAGCGTCACCACCAACACGTGAAACAGAAGTTCCAGCATCAATGGCAGGACGTACACCAGCATAGAATTGATCAGCATCCAAGAACACTTGACCATCAGTGATAGAAATAACGTTCGTTGGAATATATGCCGAGACATCTCCAGCTTGCGTTTCGATAATTGGTAGGGCTGTCATCGAGCCACCACCCAATTCATCTGATAACTTTGCAGCACGTTCTAGCAAACGGGAATGCAAGTAAAAGACATCTCCTGGGTAAGCTTCACGTCCTGGCGGACGACGAAGAATCAATGACAGTTCACGGTAAGCTGTAGCTTGCTTTGATAAATCATCATAAATGATCAAGACGTGCTTGCCATTGTACATGAATTCTTCACCCATAGCAGCCCCAACATAAGGTGCTAAGTACAACATAGGTGCTGGTTCTGAAGGACCAGCATTAACAACGATTGTATAATCTAATGCACCCATTTGACGCAATGTCTCAACTTGCGTACGCACAGTTGAGTCCTTTTGTCCAATAGCAACATAAATAACAATCATATTTTGATCTTTTTGATTCAAAATTGCATCAATGGCCAAAGATGTTTTACCAGTCTTACGGTCACCAATAATTAATTCACGTTGTCCACGTCCGATTGGAACGAGGGCATCAATTGCTTTAATACCTGTCTGCAACGGTTCAAAAACCGACTTACGTTGCATAACTCCAGGTGCTTTTACTTCGACAGGTCGTGTCTTGTCTGTTTTGATCTCACCCAATCCATCAATTGGTTGACCCAAAGCATTAACAACACGTCCAATTAATTGTTCGCCAACTGGCACTTCCATAATGCGGCCAGTACGCTTAACTGTATCACCTTCACGAATATCGTCAAAACCACCAAGAATGATGATACCAACTTCGTTTGTGTCGAGGTTTTGGGCCATCCCGAATGTGCCATTAGCAAATTCAAGCAATTCACCAGCCATGGCATTAGCCAAGCCGGTTGCACGAGCCACACCATCACCAATATAGGTAACAGTTCCCACTTCTTCTACAGTCAGTGTTGTGTCGAACTTTTCGAGCTGTTGCTTAATTAAAGCAGATATTTCTTCAGCTTGAATAGCCATTATTCTTCCTCACTAACCTAATAATTGTGCCTTCATTTTGGCAATTTTTGTTCGCAAACTACCATCAACTAATGCTGATTGCGATTGCAATATTACACCACCTAGGATGCCTTCATCAACGACGTTTTTCAAGTTCACTTGTTTCGCACCTGTTTTTGATGCAAAGACTGTGGCTAACTTGTTCAAACGTGCCTCATCTAACGGAACAGCTGTTGTAGCGATTGCATCAACAATACCATTTACTTCATTATATTGTTCGTTGAATGCGTCAACAATCAACGGTAAAATGTCCAGACGATCATTATAAGCTAACAACTTGACCAAATTTTCAATTGGTTCAGATGTGCCGTTTGTTAACGTTTGTAACAAATTATCGCGCAAAGCGACATCAACATCACGAGATGTAACCACAACAACAAAATTTGGATTATCATTGAATACCGTTTTCAAGGCGTTCAAATCTAACTGCGTTTCTGCAACGTTGTTTTGCTCGCTAGATAGTTCAAAAATTGCTTTGGCGTACTGGTCAGCGATATCTTTAAGATTTTTTGCCATACCAATACTCCTTATTTAGTTTCTAAATCTGAAATGTAAGCATCAATTAATGCTTGTTGATCATTTAACGATAATTCTTTTTGCATAAGCTTTGAAGCAATTGCTACTGAGAGCGATGCAACATCATTCTTTGCATTATAAATTGCGTCTTCCTTGAGCTTTTCAGCATCAGTTTGTGCTTGTTGGCTGATTGAAGTCGCACGTTGTGAAGCAACAGCAATCAAAGAATCGCTTTGCTTTTGCGCACTGATTTTTGCATCAGCCACAACTTTGGTTGCTTCTTGACGTGTATTAGCCAACTCACTTTGACGTTGTGCTGACAATTCTTCTGCTTCTTGACGCGCTGTTTCAGCACCATCAATATCATTAGAAATCTTATCAGCACGTTCATCAAGGACTTTTGTCAGTGGCCCATAGGCAACCAATTTCAAAATGTACATCAACACGAGGAATGAAATGATAATAAACAGCATATTACCTAATGGTAATTTTCCTGCTGCTAAGGTTGTTAAACCAAACATGATTTTCCTCCACTACTTATTTGTGTTTACTTGCCCATCAACATGAAGGCGAAGACAATTGACAAAATTGGCATAACTTCAACCAACGCAACACCCAAGAACATACGTGACAACAAACGGCTTTCGAGTTCTGGTTGGCGGCTCATACCTGCCAAGAATTGTGAAATCAAAACACCGTTTCCAATACCACCACCAACGGCGGCTCCAGCGGCTGCAAGACCCGCTGCGATTACACCAAGATTGTGCAAATCCATGAGATTACTCCTTATTGTAGGCGTGAGACGATGCGCAACTACCATAGTACTAATAACTATCAATATTAAGACCAGAGTTTACCAGTCTTGCTAATAATTATCTGTACCAAGATATTGTACACCGTCAAACGCGTTTCCATTTTAGTCGGATGATACGCTCCCGCGTCATTAACAAACCAACTTGTGTCATAACTTGATTATAATTAGTCAAATTGTGGCACAAATCTCATTTGTCGAAACACTCTTTACTCGTTACCTGACAACTGTGATATGAACACACCTGTCAAAATTACGAATACGTAGGCTTGAATCCCACCGATAAAGAGTGAAAAGCCTTGCCAGACCATTTCAATCGGCAATGCCAGCACTGACCAGAACCCATTAAACTGTCCAGGCCATGCTAAGCTATTCGCCACAAGTGTCAGTAACATTTCACCAGCGAAGATATTACCAAACAAACGTAGTGATAACGTCAAGAAGTTAGCTAACTGTTCAATGATATTTAGTGGCAACATCCAAGCATAAGGTTTGAACAACATGTTTTTAAGGTACCCCTTAAAGCCAAGTTCTTGTACACCCATGCCATGTGCAACCATCAAAGACATAATCGCTAACGTCATCGTTACGATTGGGTTGGCTGTAGGTGACTTAATATAAGTCACGCCATCAGTTCCCTGCAATTGAAGCAGTAAGCCCATTTCATTTGATACAACAACGAAGAAAAACAACGTAAATGCATACAAACCAAATTGACGCGCTTGCTTCTTTGGCAACTGTCCACCCACGATGCCATTGGTAAAATCAAGTAAGTACTCAATAGCATTTTGTCGCTTACCTGGTTTTACTGCAAGATTTCGTGTCAGAACAATCGATACAATCACAACAATTGCCATTGCCAGCAACGTTGAAAGTATCGTACCCCAGTCAAACGTGAGGTTTAGAAACTCAAACGGTGCCGTAGGGTCATCCATGCGCTTTCTCCTTTCTCAATAAATTTGGCGAAATGGTCGTAATCGGCTATTCGTCATAACATATAAACCAATAATACTCTTTTAAAAATGAAATTCAACCATTTTACGTCACTTTTTCACAAAGATTATTCAGATAATCTGAAAAAGCTCTAGTATGTTAGTTTTTGCTACGTAATTATTAAAAAAATTAATGATTTTAATTATTTACAGAATGTTAAAATCCTTAATAAATTCAGAAAAACCCCGTCTGAAAGGGCTTTCATGGGTTGCATAACATTTTTAATTCCTATTTCTCTTCGTACACTTTTGACTTGGATATTCGTCTACCTGCTACATCGCAAGCTATCATTATTTGCTCAAAATTGTGATAGAATAAACAAAATATCATATAAAAGCGGCATATACCATGAGTGATTGGTATATGCCGCTTCGTTGTTTACTATTCAAATATAACACCACAAAATATTAAGGTTAACACTTTAAAATAAACGTTAATTTTATAATTCTTTTTCACTTGCCGCAACTTTTGGCAAAACTAAGCTCAAAACAATACCTAGTACCGTTGCAATGGCCACACCTGAAAAATCAATTTGTGCCCCAAGTTGGAGATGGAAATTACCAATTCCGATCACCATAATTGGTGCAGCAATCATCAGATTACGCTTTTTACTGTAATCAACTTTGTTATCAACAATAACTTGCAAGCCAGCAGCAGCAATCACACCATAAAGCATGAAGCCAACACCACCAGTTACTGCGCCGGGAATAGTTGAAATAAGTGCTGACAGCTTACCGACAAAACTAAAAATAACAGCAAAAAATGCAGCACCACCAATAACCCAAACAGAATAAACACGACTCAACTGCATGACACCAATATTTTCGCCATACGAGGTAACTGCTGGACCACCTACTAATCCAGCCACTACAGAAGCGGTTCCGTCACCAGATAACGTACGTTGCAATCCAGGATTCTCAAAGAAATCATGTCCAGTAATTTTCGACAAAATCATTAAGTGCCCTAAATGTTCAGATAAAGTGACCAAGGCGAGTGGCGCCATAGTCAACACAGCACTTGGATAGAACTTAAAGCCATCTGAACCAATAAAAGTCTCAAAATTTGGTAACTGGAACCATTGCGCTTGTGCCACCGGCGACAAATCGACTAATCCGAAAGGTATAGCGATAATATAACCAAAAATAATACCCAATAATACTGGTAATAGACCCAAGAATCCTTTCAGAAACATGTTAAAAGCAATGGTTGCTAGTAGCGTTAGCAATGCAACAACAAAAACTTTCCAATCATATTTACCATTAATAGTAGTTGCTGAACTAGCAGCCGCTCCTGCCAAACTTAGACCAATCACCATAATGATAGGACCAACAACTTCAGCTGGGAAAATTTTATCAATCCAACCAGTCCCTGTATAAGTAATAATTAATGCCACAACTAAGTAAACAATACCAACAGCGATAATTCCTTGGGCAACAGCCGGATAACCAATTGTTTTCAACAACGAAGCCATAGGAATAATAAACGCAAAACTCGATCCCATATACGCAGGTACTTTACCATGCGTAATTAATAAGTGGAGCAACGTACCAATACCTGAAGTAAATAACGCCACACCCGGATTCAAACCAACTAACAATGGTACTAAAACAGTTGCACCAAACATCGAGAAAAGATGCTGCAATGATAACCCTAACCAAGTAAACAATGGCGGCCTATCATGCAAATCGTAAATAGCGTTATTCCCTTTTGTTTCCATAAGTATTTATGGTGAGTCAACATGATATCATATCACGCGTATCTCACCTCTCCTCCTAAAGTTTATCTCATTTTGTTGTACATTTGTGTCACAATGCATCTTTTTTATTATAAACCAAAAACCTGGCACTATGTCATCATAATGTCAGGTTCTATGGTTATTTAATTATATGCTTTGCGCTGCAAACGCATAGGTGAAGCTGAAATATTAACGTCACACCATCATCTCGCTTCTTGCCAATCTATCACGACTGTATTTCTTGTAATAGGTGTCCAAAACTTTGTTTGCTGGTCATTAAACCATTTTACAGTGGATACATTTTTATAACTCAAGTTGATTGATTCAAATCATTTATTAATGTTTTCCTAATACGGATCTGTTGTATATCAACCGTCGTCTACAAGATGATAGCCTCTGACGTTTCAATTTCTGATAAATTATTTTGCGTCATTCAAGGCCTCCTCTTTATTTGTTAACTTAATTATAACACTAAAAGTAAGCGCTTACAAGTAAACGTAAATAAAGTTTCCAAAACTTGACTATATATAAAAAAGCAGCTCTTTGAGCTACTTTTTCTTATCTGTTACATTTTTTCTTCTAAGATGACATCGGGATATTTATCATGGAACCAATTCATAGCAAATTTATTTTCAAATAAGAATACTGGCTGATCATATCGATCTTTTACTAGTAAATTACGGTTCGAAGCCATTTTTTCATCTAATTGATCTGGGGAAACCCAGCGTGCTACTTTTGAACCAATTGGTTCAAATTGAATTTCAACATTGTATTCATTTTCCATACGGAATTGAAATACCTCAAATTGCAATTGACCAACGGCACCGATGATATATTCGCCACCTTGCCATGATTTATATAGTTGAATCGTACCTTCTTGAACCAGTTGCTCGATACCTTTATGATACGACTTTTGCTTCATAACATCCTTGGCTACCACCCGATTGAACAACTCTGGTGTAAATGTTGGTAAATCTGGAAATTGAACATTCTTTTTACCAGAATAAATGGTATCTCCAATTTGAAAATTACCAGTGTCGTACACACCAATAATATCGCCTGGTACGGCTGTTTGCACATTTTCGCGCTCTTCAGCCATAAATTGCGTTACATTAGACAACTTAAGTTTCTTACCACTACGTTGCAGTGTCACATCCATACCACGATTAAATGCCCCAGAAACAATGCGCACAAAAGCAATTCGATCACGATGTCTCGGATCCATATTGGCCTGAATTTTAAAAACAAAGCCACTAAATTGGGTGCTTTCCGGTACAATGATTTGATCATCTACTGTTGTCATATCGGCTGGTGCTGGCGCGTATGTCAAGTACTCGCGTAAAAATTCTGTCACACCAAAATTTACCAAAGCTGATCCAAAAAATACTGGTGTTAATTTACCTTGTGCAATAGCTTCTTGATCAAATTCATTACCGGCATCACGCAATAGCTCGATTTCATCCATCGATTCTTCAACAATTTCAGGATGTGCTGTCGCATTTTTAAAAGGAACGACTTGATTATGCTTTAAATCATAAATACCTTGTAAAATCTGACCAGAACCCATTGGCCAATTCATAGGATAAGCTTGAATGCCTAAAATAGTTTCTAATTCATCTACTAAATCAAGTGCTGGTCGTGCATCACGATCAATTTTGTTAAAAAAAGTAAAAATAGGAATACCACGTTGTGCGACAATTTCAAACAATTTTTTTGTCTGTGGCTCGATACCCTTAGCCGCATCTACAACCATGACAACTGAATCCACCGCCATTAATGTACGGTAAGTATCTTCGGAAAAATCCTCGTGACCTGGTGTATCCAAAATATTAATGCGTTTACCATCATAGTTAAATTGCAAAACAGATGACGTGACAGAAATACCACGTTGTTGTTCAATAGCCATCCAATCAGAAGAGGCTAATTTGTGAGACCCACGCCCTTTAACTGTACCTGCTTCACGAATAACGCCGCCATGCAATAGTAATTGTTCGGTTAAGGTTGTTTTCCCCGCATCCGGGTGAGAAATGATAGCAAAAGTACGTCGACTTTTTAATTGTTCTTGAAAGTTTTCCATATCATTTAGTTTACCTGATATGGCACGGTTTCACAATACAAAAGCGAATGAATCATTAAGCAATTTCAATGAACTACACGATAATAAAATAATATAAAACTTAACAACACATCGCTCAATTTTATATTATTTTATTAATTATATTTGCTGAATTAATGTCATCAATATAGGTACCATAATAAGGCTTAAAATTGTGGATTCAGTCACCATGGCGGCGGCATAATCAGCATCAGCACCATATAAACTAGCAACAACTGGTGCGTTCGTCATCACTGGCATCGCTGCTTGCAAAATGAAAACCTGTTTCATTAGATATGGCATATCTGTTTTCCAAAGTAGCAAAAACATAATAATGGGCGCCAAAATAAACCGGCCACCTAAAATACCTAAACTATACTGATTAAATGTCAGATTTTTTAACCCAGCATGATGAACTGCAATCCCAATGAAAAACATAGATAGCGGTACTGTTAAATCACCAATATATTGCAAATCTGAAACAACAAACGTTGGTAACTGAATATCAAATAATACTAACAACACACCTACTACAAATCCAAGTAACGGTGGTGAAAATACTTTTCTTAGCGTACTTATCCAATCAAATCGCCATTCACCTTCACCATCACGTTGGATTAAATAAGTTCCTAGCGTCCAAAAAAAAGTCGTATTGACCATATAATAAACCAACACATAAGGTAAGCTTTCAGTGCCAAATAAAGCCATGTTAATCGGCAATCCAACGAAAACTGTATTTGAATTAAAAAACATGGATTGAAATAATCCACGCCGATTTTTCCGAATTTGCAAAATTCGCGAGACAGCAATTGAAATTGCAAACAAGATAATCATTGATATAATTGGAAACTTGATGTCTGGTAATAATTGCCGCAATTTATCAACTGTAAAATCGCTAGTAATTGTATGAATCATATACATTGGCAACGCAATTTGCGTGACAATACGCGCAATAATTTGGCCTGATTTTTCAGTAAACCATTGCCGACTAGCCAATATATATCCAATGGCAATCATTACTAATATGACCAGCACACCTTGAATTGATTGAAAAAAAACACCCAAAATGATAACTCCCTAATAAATAAACTATCTTTTATCATATCACGTTATCAAGGTGTCAGCACAGGAAATTATATCTCCATGCCAATACTATATGACGCCTAATCTAACCAACTACTTTATGATATCAATCGACGACACTTCTCTTCCCGCCACATCTTGTATATCACGATAATTATTTGGATAACGGTCATGTAAAATTGCCAGATCAACCGTACTCAATGCAATCGGTTCTGCCAAGATAAGCCATGAGATATTCTCACCTAAAGGTGGCGTTGTTAGTGAGCCAACATAGTGGAAATAGTCATGATGTGGCGGCAATAAGTCAGCTAATAGCTTGGCATCTATTTCACCAGTAAAAATATCTGGAATGTGTGTATTTGCGCCCGTAGCAACATCCCCAAAGATAGCCAAAACCAACGTATCATCATTTTTATGATAGACAAAATGGATTTCAGCATCATGTCGAACATTATCAATTAAATGTTCCGCACCATCATGAAAATGAAACCGTTCGAGTTGCCATGTTTCTCCATTCACAACCAACTCTCCTTGGACCAAAAACTGCTCACCCACTACTCTATCTTGATATTGCGTACGGTCATGAAATTTCACAGTTAAATCTGACTTTGTTTCTGGCAAAGTTTGTGAAGTATTGATCGCGATTGGGGATTGAAAAGGTGTGTCATCCGCTTGATACCAATCTTTTTGTTGACTATAATCTAAATGTTGCATGTGAATTCCTCAAAACTTTTATTTTATATTGTAGCAGAAAAAAATACGAACATTGAAAAATTCACAAATTGTTTCACGTTAATCGATAATATCCTGTATAATTAACAATAATATTGAGAAAGAAAAGTGATTACAATGCAACTTGTTACTGCTGCTGAAATGCAAAAAATTGATAATTATACAATTGAAACTATTGGTATGCCACAAGATGTTTTAATTGAACGTGCAGCTCTTGCAGTTGTTGAGGTTATCGGCGCTGGCCATTTTAATTTAGATCATGTACTCGTGCTATCTGGCTTAGGTAATAATGGTGCTGATGGCGTCGCAATTGCGCGCCTGTTGTACGCACAAGGCATTAATGTCTCATTACAATTTGTCGGTAACGTTGCTCGTGCCAAAGAAACTGTGACACGACAACTCAACATTATAGAAAATTATGGCCTGGTTCGTGCTGAAAAAAGTGATTTTAATGAAGCAACATTAATTATTGACGCTATCTTTGGTATTGGATTAAACAATATTTTGCCCGAAGGTTTGCAAAAAATGATTAAGGCCGCCAATCATATTGAAAAAACAGTCATTGCAGTTGACGTACCTACAGGTATTGATGCAACAACTGGAGAAGTCCGTGGTGCCGCATTAAAAGCGCATACCACAGTTACCTTTGGCTATGGTAAGTCTGGCCTCAACCAACATGTTGGTGGCTATTTATCAGGTAATGTCATTGTCAAAAATATCGGCTTGTTAACCCCACCTGATTTTATATTTTCATGTCAAATAAAAGACAGTGCAGTTGCCGCTGTTTAAATCAAAAAAAACTGCCAATTGGCAGTTTTTTTGATTACTATGATTAAGAAAAAGTAATTATCGTACTAATTTATCCCAAATAACTACATCATGAGCATTAATCGATTTTTGTACATCAATAATACGTTGGTTAGCACTTCCTCGAAATTGTAACGTCAAATCTTTTTCATCTTCTAAAAAACGCCCATCTACTAAAATATCAATTAATGACAGTAAACGCACCTTGTCGTAAGAATCATGAATTAACTCATCCCATGTATAGCCAGTCCAAGACCAAATATCTTTACTATTTCCAAATTCTTTACGAATACGGCGGCATAATTGTAAACAAACCTCAGTGTTCAAAAAAGGCTCACCACCTAGTAATGTTAACCCTTGAACATAATCATGGCTCAAATCTTCAATAATTTTATCTTCAAGATCTTTTGTATAAGGCTGTCCAAAATGAAAGTTTTGAGCGGCAACATTATAGCAACCCGGACAAAGAAATAGGCAACCACTCACATACAAACTACAGCGTACACCTTCACCATCAACAAAATTAAAGGGTTTATAATCGGCAATTCGATGTTCACTATAATTCGGTGCGATCCAGTCGTTGGGAATCGGATTGTTTGGTTTTCGAATATGCTGCGGCATGTGCAATCATCTCCTGAGTTAAATTCTTTTGTCGTGATTTGATTTCAATATGACGACCATGCACCATTGGTCGTTGTTGTGGGTTTCCTAAGTAACCACAAGTTCGCTTAACAACATCACAGAATGCTGGATCATGGTTCCCACACTCTGGGCAAACAAATCCCCGTGCGGTCGCTTTAAATTCACCCATGAAGCCACATTTAAAGCATTTATC
Source organism: Leuconostoc carnosum (assembly GCF_007954525.1). Lineage (NCBI taxonomy): Bacteria > Bacillati > Bacillota > Bacilli > Lactobacillales > Lactobacillaceae > Leuconostoc > Leuconostoc carnosum. The sequence continues at coordinate 867,275 of NZ_CP042374.1, forward strand.
GATACATGTGTTCGTCCCTAAATAACCCACATGATCGTACGCCCAATCCCAAACTGCCTCCAATGCACTCGGATTTTGTTTCAAATTTGGATACTCACAATAGTGAATAAAACCACCGGCAGCATATTTAGGAAAAGCTTCTTCAAAAGTGATTTTTTCAAATGGTGTTGGATGTTTTCGAACATCATAATGATAACTATTGGTATAGTAATCTTTATCCGTAATATCTGGTATATGACCAAATTTTTTCATATCTAACCGACAGAATGTATCCGTCAAAGATTCTGCCGGTGTGGAGTAAAGACTATAATGATAGCCGCTTTCCTTTTCCCAGGCTAAACAATAATCATGCATCTTGGCCACAATCTGCAAAGCAAAGTCATGCGCCGCTTTATTTTTTTCCCACTCAGGGCCAAAAAATGCCGTGCAAACTTCATATAACCCCAAATATCCCAGCGAAACCGTTGCACGTCCATTTTTAAAGACTTCATCAACACTGTCTGTAGCTTTCAGACGCTTGCCAAAAGCACCATACATGTACAACAACGGTGCATTTTCTGGTATCGCTTCTTTAGTCCGCTCAATGCGGTAAGCTAACGCCTCATGACAAAGCATCATCTTTTCATCGAAAATACGCCAAAAAGTATCAAAATCTCCCGCTGCATACAAGGCTATTCGTGGTAAATTAACCGATACAACACCCAAATTCATGCGACCGTCGTTAACTTCTTGTCCATTTTCATCTTGCCAACCCTGTAAAAATGAACGGCAGCCCATCGGTGTTTTGAAACTCCCTGTAATTTCAACGATTTTATCGTACATTAATAAATCAGGGTACATCCGTTTTGTAGAACATTCAATTGCTAATTGTTTGATATCATAGTTGGCATCATCAGGCGCAAAATTAAGCCCTTTTTTCAACGTAAAAGTTAACTTGGGAAAAATTGCTGTACGATGTTCCTTCCCCAAACCTAGGATTCGTATTTTTAAAATCGCTTTCTGAATTTCACGTTCAATCCAGTTTGTCCCTAACCCAAAATTAATCGTCGTAAACGGTGTTTGACCTTGAGAAGAATATAAAGTATTAATTTCATATTCTAGTGCCTGCATCGCGTCATAAATATCTTTGCACGTCTTTTCTTTGGCATAGGCTGCTTGCTGATCATCACTGACCCATTTTTTAGCGTCAACTAGATGCTTGTCATAATTTAATTGGGCATAGGGTGCTAACAGCTGATCAATACGATTAGCAGAACAACCACCATATTGAGACGATGCAACGTTGGCAATAATTTGCGCCATTTGCGCAGTAGCTGTTTGAATAGATTTTGGTGAATCAACCCATGCATTACCAATTTTATAACCATTGGTTAATAGATTTTCAAAATCAATTAGGCAACAATTAGTTGCTGGCGTTACTGGTGAATAGTCTAAGTCGTGCCAATGAATTTCACCGCGGAGATGCCCTCTGGCAACGCGTGGTGGCAACATTTTTAGACCTAACGCGCGACTAACAACGCCTGCTTCTAAATCACGTTGTGTGTTAAACACACGACTATCTTTGTTCGCATTTTCGTGTACTATCGCCTCGTCTTGGTTGAATAATTTTGAAATATTTTTCTCAATATTAGTGGCGTCAGCAAATTGCTGTTGTTTATCCGCAAAACTAGCTTCATAAGCCTGCGCAGCACCCTCTTGTTCATCATTGAGCAATTTAACCAAAAAATCGTGTATTTCTACAGTTGTGACGCTTGTGTGATGGCTTAATATCTCGTACAAACCATTTTGTACCTGCTGTTGCTCTTCTAGTGATAACTCAAGCTGCTCTAGGATGTAATTGATTTTATAGGTGTAGAATGGCATCACCTCACCACTCCGTTTTATAACATTTAAATCCGTGAGTGTGTATTGTTTTATTTTACTGTTCATAAACAAATAACTACCCCCTTTTCTTTTAAAATATTTGATGTCGTACATTCAATATTACAACTATTTTTTAGAGAATAATACTGACTATAAATAAGTAGCATGTGTTTTTAGGACAACAAATAATGACACATCAACTCTATTTAGACTTAAAAAAGTTTTTGTGTCATTTTTAACGAATTAGCGATTTTTTTATAATTTATTGGGCTATTTACCTACTAGTTAAAGCATTTTATCCACAAAAAAGATGCAAACGAATGTTTGCATCTTTTTTAAAATTAAGCGATTGTTATCACACCGAAGACAGCTAATAATAGGAATAGCACACCAACGACAATACGATACCAACCGAATATCTTGAAATCATTATTTTGAATATATCTCATCATCACTTTAATAGCGAACCAAGCCACAATCCAAGATACCACAAATCCAATTAACATCACGAGACTTTGCATGATTGTAAAGCGACCACCGTGGGCTAAGAACGACCCAACTTTTAATACAGTTACCCCGAACATCACTGGAATAGATAAGAAGAATGAAAATTCAGCTGCCACAAAACGTGATGCGCCTAGAAGAATCGCCCCTAAAATCGTTGCCCCCGACCGAGAGGTTCCAGGAACTAATGACAAAACTTGAAATAACCCAATAAACAATGCTAACTGGTATGTCATCTTATTAAGATCAGTTACCTTTGGTGCAATACCTTTTTGTCGATTTTCAATTACGATAAACAAAATACCGTAAAGAATCAGCATAGCTGAAACAACCCAAACATTTAATAAATGGGCATCCATAAAATCGTTGAGTAAGAAGCCAAAAATCAAAGCTGGCAAGAAACCAACAGCAACCTTAATCCACAACCGCCACGTTTGAAAACGTTCACGCGGTGTTTTGGTTGATGAAAACGGGTTAAGTTTGTGGAAATAAAGCTGAATAACCGCGAAAATTGCACCTAATTGAATGGTGTAATCAAAAACTGCAGTAAAACTTTTTGTCCAAACCGCACCACCTGGAATATTCATGAGAGACGATACCAAGATAATATGTCCCGTTGATGAAACTGGTAAGAATTCTGTTATACCTTCAACGATTCCAATAATAATTGATTTAATAAGATCTAGCATATTACTCTGATGTTTTAGAATCTGTTTCCAAAACATTTCCTTTCGCTTTAACTTTCTCTATTTTATACTAAATAGCACTGATAAACCATAAAACGCCTGTTCGTCCATAAATGGTATTAACCTATTGCTTTTTAAAATTACCCATGGTATTATATTATATGTTGTTTAAAACAAATAACATATGGACAGCTAGCTCAGTTGGTAGAGCAACGGACTCTTAATCCGTGGGTCCAGGGTTCGAGCCCCTGGCTGTCCACTAACTAAGACCAGTAAATAATTTATTTGCTGGTCTTTTATTATACAAAAAAAGCTGAATCCTCATGGTTCAGCTTTTTTATAAACTTAAATAAATACTAGCAAACATCAATCCTGCACCACCTAAAACAAATATATGCCAATAAACGTGACCCATTGGGATCTTTGGTACGAGATAAAAGATAGTCCCAGCTGAATAAGTCAACCCGCCAGCTACTAGGAGCCAAAAGGCGGTATGTGACAAGACGCCCCATAAAACAGGCATAGCAAGGACAATAAGCCATCCCATAACCAGATAAATTGTCACAGATACCCACGGCCAACGACCAACAAAAAACAAATCATAGACAAAGCCAGCAATCGTCATGGTCAAGATAGCGCCCCAAATCGACCAACCAACCCAACCTCTGATTAATAACCATGTATACGGCGTATAACTGCCCAAAATAACCAGATAAATACCGGCATGATCAAAAAATTGGAAAATTTTAGCCGCGCGTGTAAAAACTAATGAGTGAAATAATGTTGAAGCTAACAAAAAGAATCCTACTGTGACAGCATATATAATAATTGCGGTAATTTCAAAGGCGGAAACTGGGTGTCGGAAAACATGAATTAGCAGCATGATACCAGCTAAAACAGCTAATAAAAATCCGAAACCGTGTGTGACAGCATTCAAAACCTCGTATGTAATTTGATAACGTTTTGATCGTTGCATTTAGTTGTCCCCGTAAATCAATTTATTGTTAATATTATAACATTATTACACACTATGTTAATAAAAAACGATAACTGAAATAACAACTTTTCAGCTATCGAGTTAATCAATAGAAAAACTAGTGACCAAATCACTTTAAAAATTTTAAATTAAAGTCTCCCAATCACGTCCCCACAAGACACCCATCGTACCATCTCCCGTATGAACGCCAATATAAGCACCGATTTCACCACGTTCAAATTTAACTGTTGGATAATCGTGTTGCAAATCTTTGAGCCACTTATCTCCCAATTTAGCATTATTGCCATCAATCACAAAAGCACGCACTGGAAAATCTGCCCTTGTCAAATATTGATTAAGTGCTTCTTTAATTTCTTTCAGTGATCCACTCATTTTGCGTGCCTTACCTACAGCGCCTATCTTACCTTCACCTTGAATATCTATTGATAAAATTGGCTTAATATTAAGTAAGCCACCAACTAACGCTGCACCTCGTGATAAACGTCCAGTTCGTTGTAAATGGGAGATGTCATTGACAACAAAGCGTACATCTAGCGTTTCTCTTAATATATCAAGCGTTGCCAAAATTTCATCTAAGGTCTTCCCTTTTTCAGCCAGTGCAGCTGCCATGACAGCTTGCATACCAGAACCCATCACTGCAAATTTTGAATCCCACGCACGTACATCTGACATGCTTTCGTATGCAGAGGCAACAGCATGAGCTGTTTGGTAAGCACCGGATATACCTGATGAGATTGGGATAATTAGTGCTGAATCATAGCCTGATGCTTTGGCTAAATTCAGTACTTCCTCCCAATCACCCGGTGCTGGTTGTGACGTCGAGGCAATCATCTTTTTATCTTTCATCAGCTTGACTAACTCACCAAGATTATGAATATCGACTGTTTCCTTGTAAACTTCATTCCCAAAAATAATAGGATCATTCACTTGAAAAATATGGTAGCGATTACGCACTGTAAGTGGTATCGCTGATGCTGAATCGCTAATTATTGCTATTTTAGACATTATTTTTTCTCCAGAATGAACACATCATGAGTTCTGTGCTTGATTATCTCTTTAAATCATGACGTAAAGCATACGTAACACTATCTACGCTACTTTGCATAACTATTATTCTATCAATTTTATATCTAATGAGCAAAAAAGACGCTTTCACGTTGCTTTTTTATAGTGAGCATGTGACAATTGAAGTACTGATTTTATCCATTTTGAACAAAAACTCACGATAATTCTAGGGAGACACATGTTTGCGTACTACATTTTACCAACAATTTATGTCATATTACTCTTCATCTTTTCATCATTAAAACCTGATCGTTTCGCAATTACTGTCAATGAATTCCAAAGCGTAATGATGAAATCATTATTACTGGCATTTTTAGCTGTGACCATTACAAATAGTGGTTTAACCCGCTTTTACGGTTTATGGTTTAATATCACATTACTATTTTCGATGGGTCGTGTTATAGCACGAGTGCGACAACAAAAATAAGCAACTATTATTTAAAAAATGCACCAATTACAGCTCATCGAGAGCTAAATTGATGCATTTTTAATTGATGTAAATAGCTAGAAGCCTATTAAGTATGCGGCGCAATGAATTATTGCTTACGATTTACATCGTCTCCGTCTAAAATAATAGTCAAGACTTAGGAGGCATTTTTATGACATTCGGTGACCATTTAAAAAGCGTACGATTGGAGAAACACTTAACTCAAGATCAAGTAGCTAAAGATTTTTTTATTACTCGGCAAACAATATCAAGTTGGGAGAATGAAAAAACTTATCCTGATATTACTAACTTAATCAAGCTAAGTGAGTATTACCATATTTCATTGGATACACTATTAAAAGAAGACGATGGCCTTCGTAAATATCTTGAGAAAAAAGATGTATCACAAAGTCTCAGTCCAGTAAGAATTAGTTTACTAGGTATTGATGTTATTCTATCATTAATCTTGTTATCAAGTTTACTAAATTGGATTCAAATTAACAGTATCGTAATGTCATTAATTTGTATCATAACTGTATTGACAATAGTAGCACTCAATGAGATTACAAAATTCGATGAAACATATCACCTCAATCTTCAGCAGACTTGGCAAAAATATTTATCTGGTGATTACGGTTTATTATATGCAAGTATTCTCCCTGCAATCTTCATTTTACTGGGTATCATGATCATCTGGGCTCAGAATAGTCTTACCGGTATTTACCCCATAGGTATCGGAGTATTTATTTTTGTTTTGCTAATAATTAGACTAAAAAAGAAATAATGATTACCATGTCTATTCATAACATTGAAAAAGTTAATAAAATTAATGATGAGGTTATTTTCCACAATCGACTTGCTTAATTTCTAGGCGAAAAGTAAAAGCACGTGAAAGGTCATTATTTTGTATTGACTGGTTAAATTAATTTTTGAACGAGCTTATCGAAAAACTTTGCTGGCAAAATGGTATGCAAAAACACTGAGAATTTGGCACCATAACCGACCAGATAACGTGCACGTGGCCGACTACTTTCAACTGCTTTAACAATAGTGCCAGCAATAACGCTTGGATCAGTTAATTTATCTGAATTGTAAAGTTTATGCATGCGATCTGCGGCTGCTAAGGCATGTTCACTATAAACTGTGCCTTGTGAAGATTGTTTCAGATGATCGGCCGCAATGATACCCCATTCAGTTTTAATACCACCTGGTTCAACCAATACAACATCCACACCAAAAGGTTTAACTTCCATGCGTAGTGCATCACTAAATGCCTCTAGGGCATACTTTGTGGCATGGTACCAAGCACCCATATACGTTGTCACCCGTCCTGCCATGGATGAGATATTAATGATTTTACCTGCATGTTGTTCCCGCATATAAGGCATGACTAATTGAACTAACCTTGCCACACCAAATAAATTCGTATCAAATTGATGTTTAGCTTCATCAAGTGCCACATTTTCGATAGCGCCATATGAGCCATACCCAGCATTATTAATCAAAACATCAATGCGCCCCTCTTGATTAATAATTTCTTGAATAGCTTGTTTGCTTGATTCCTCATCAGTCACATCAAGCTTAATGGGTGTAATACCTAAGGCTGCCAAAGGCGCCATTTTTTCAACGCGACGCGCTGCACCATAAACTTTATAATCTAATGAGGCCAAAAGCACCGCTGTTTGATAACCGATACCGCTACTAGCACCAGTGAGTAAAACTACTTTTTTAGTTGTCATTTTTTCTTAATTGCCCTTCAAGTATGAATAAAACCATTTTATCATATCATAATGAAAAGACTACTGATTGACTTAATTGGGCATAGTTTGATTGATGACATCATTTAAGTTAGCTTAAATACTGACGTAAGTTTTTCTCTGCATTTTCAAAACTAAACTTTTTAGTATTGAGCGGAACAACTGTGCCATCTTCATCAAAGAAAATACCAGATAAATGTTTAACATCAGGACTAATTGCCAAATATTTACCAACGGGAACGTCTGTGTTAGTTAATGTCTTTGTGTAATCCATCAAATCACTACGCACATCACCCGGAAAGAAACTATTCACTGTTGTATTTTGATTTTCCAATTGATTTGCTAATAAAAACATCAAAAGTGTCTTATGTGTCACTAACCAACCCGCTCTAGCCAACACACTATTTTGTATATCACAAATTGGCATCAAATTGATTGCTCTAGGATTACCTGTCACAATTAACACGCGACTGTTTACCAATGCCTCCTGCAAATTCAATGTTAAATAATAATGAGATAATAGATTATTATTAATATTTTCACCAGCCGTATGTGGCATGACGCCTGCACTATGAATCAAAACATCAATATGAGAAAAAATCTCCTTAATTTTGGAAACCACCTGCATACGCTCAGATGCTTTGGATAAATCACCAATGACAACTTTGACATTAGCACCCAATTTAACTTGAACAAGCTGCGCCTTTTGTTGATTCCGCCCAATAATGATGATGTTATTTTCTTGAACCAGATCCTTAGCGATGGCTAATCCAACACCTGATGAACCGCCTGTTATGACAATATTTTTCATGAGTATTCTTCCCCCAATTAAACCGTTTAGTGAATCAAATATTTACTTACTCTTACACTATTCTATCTACAAAAGCATCAAAAACGGCAGCCATAATTTGTGGATGTTGACCTTGATAACGAGATACCGCTTTAGCAATTCTCAAACCAATACGTCGTGATAAAAATGGTTCTGCTAAAAGTGCTAGATAGGCATCAAAAGTCAAAAGCTCTTCTAGATTATCGAAATAGTCATTGACTTCGATCGGGCATAACTGGCTAGTGTTAATACGCATTATCAAAATTAGTTTAAAAACCCGTTCTTGTCGTAATAGCATATCTCGCTGCTGTATTTCATCTAAAATATTTTTCAACATGACCGGGTCATTTTTAAACTGATAAGCTTTCTCAACAAGTTCATTAATCAAAAATTCATCAAAAACTGCCGAATGACATAAATCTTCTAGTGTCAAAGACATTGCACTCAAAATTTTAATCATACTACTAAATTGAATATCTGTTTTGCCTCTTTCAAACTTAGAAATAACACTACACGCTAATCCTGTAACTTGTGCCAGCTCGTTTACAGATACTCCTCGTGTTTTACGAATGTCACGAATTAACTGACCTACATTTTGGACTTCTGAAAAAGTATTCGCTACTATGCTCATTCGGTGTTCCTTTTATAGTTTATTGTATGAATAGCTTATATTATACACAGAAATAATCATGACTATTTCAATTTTCCTATAAGAAAATATTTTTACAACTGTTGAATCATATATTTGTCTTTCTTTAGAAGCAAAAAAGCCCCTTAGGGCTTTGATTGCAATATATTATATTTTTAAGGTTTTTTATTTTTCTTTAGAATACCATCATACTGATCAGATTTCACAAAATGTTTGCCAGCATGATATGATTCAGCTGCAATTATATTACCACTATCATCACGTTGTTTCGTTAGGCCATATAGTACGGGCCACCACAAAGCTACTAAATAAAAAGAACCAGCAGCTAATAATAAAAGAACCAACGCTAACGCTGCGATTGACAGCCAATCAGAGCCGCCAAAACGTCGGCTGATTATCACAAAGACCGTCAAATATAGGAGAGCTAAGCTAGAAAACAATTCAATGGCAGCGACTAGCACCCCCCCAGTCCACCATCTCAAACTATAAGCTTTGCCGTCGCTAACATACTGATAATGTGTACGATATATCACCTTAATAACTTCAACAAGAATATTACCTATAAAATCCAATCGCTTCTCCTTTTAATTTAGTCAAAAGCAACTTTCAATGCTTGCGTCAGCGTGGCAACTCCGAGCACTCGTAGCCCATCAGGTATTTCTATACCATTCAAATTATTTTGTGGTGCAATAACCCGTTTGAATCCCAATTTGCTTGCTTCTTTCAGCCGTTCTTCAATTTGTGGCACGCTGCGTACTTCACCAGTCAGACCCAACTCACCGATAAACGCATCTGTTGGGCGTGTTTCTTTATCATGGTATGAGCTCGCCAGCGCCACGGCAACAGCTAAATCAATAGCTGGCTCATCTAGCTTAACGCCACCAGCAGCTTTTAAATAAGCATCTTGGTTTTGCAATAATAAGTTAGCTCGCTTTTCCAAAACCGCCATGATTAAACTGACACGATTACGATCTAATCCAGTGGCTGTGCGTTGTGCATTACCAAAAACAGTTGGTGTCACTAATGCTTGTAATTCAACAAGTATCGGACGTGATCCTTCTAAAGCAATAACCACAGCCGAGCCAGTGGCACCGTCTAGTCGTTCTTCTAAAAAAATCTCAGATGGATTAGCTACTTCGCGCAAACCACCATCCCGCATTTCAAAAATACCTAATTCGTTCGTTGCACCAAAACGATTTTTGACTGCTCGTAAAATACGATAATTGTGATGCATATCGCCCTCAAAATAAAGCACGGTATCAACCATATGCTCTAAAATTTTAGGTCCTGCAATTGCACCATCTTTGGTGACATGACCAACAATAAAGACTGAAATATTATTTGTCTTTGCAATTTGTAACAAATCAGCTGTCACTTCTCTAATTTGTGAAACCGACCCGATTGCTGAGGTAACATCTGGCTCCTGCATCGTTTGTACTGAATCGATCACTACAAAATCTGGCTGTAATTCATCAATCTGCTTTTTTATAGCTACCATATCTGTTTCGGGGTAAAGATAAAATTCATCATGACCTACTCCTAAACGATCAGCTCGTAATTTAACTTGTGTTGCTGATTCTTCTCCGGTGACATATAGCACACGACCTTCTTGTGCTAATTGCCCAGAAACTTGTAGCAATAGCGTTGATTTACCAATACCTGGATCCCCACCGATTAACACCATCGACCCCGGTACTACACCACCACCTAACACGCGATTAAGTTCTTGTAATTTAGTTGCAACACGGGGCGTTTCTTCAGATGTGATTGCGTTAATTTTTTGAACTTTAGCTGTGCGACCATCTAAACTGACGCGGCTCTTGCGATCATTTGTTTCTGGTTGTAGTTTTTCCTCAACTAACGTGCCCCATTGACCACAATTTGAGCAACGACCAAGATATCGTGCTGAAACAGAACCGCAGTTTGAACAAATAAATTGTGTTTTTACTTTGGCGATGATTTTTCTCCTTTTCGTTAATCACGATTGATCAAATGTACTGGTATTGTTGGTAAATCACATAAAACTGTTTGTAATATCTTTGGTTTAATGTCAGGTAGTTCACTTATTTTACGCCACGTTACACATTGTTCCCAACTATCTTTAGCAAATACTTGTTCTTGATCCACACGTTCAATCAACCATGTGAACATGATTTCATTGTATTGTTGGTCATCAATATTAAACAAATTCTCAATAACAGCAATAAGACGTATTGCGCGGACATGGATACCCATCTCTTCAATAAATTCACGCTCAATGGCTTCTCGACTTGTTTCCCCGTATTTCACTTTACCGCCAGGTAAACCAGCTTGTTGGGTAACAGGGTCCACATTAATGGCAATATTACCTTTGGCATTGATAAAAATACCAGTTGTTCGATATTTAAAACTAAATTGATTACCACGTAACACAATATCTTTGGCTTCATCTGCCATTAATTTTGCCCGGTTGAACCAAATCCACCTTGACGCTGTGATTTAGTATCTTGTTCATCCCCATCAGCTAATAAGTAGGGTAAGAAGATGCCTTGTCCAATGCGTTCACCCTTCTTGATATGTACATCTTTGATACCAAAATTAATAAACTGAAAAAATATCTCACCTTCATTTGCGTCATTATTATAATAGTCTGCATCCACAATACCAACTGAATTCGGCATCATAATACGCTTTTTAATTGGCCCACTTGAGCGTGAAACTAGTTGTAAATACTCACCTTCTGCCATATAAGCCTTAATGCCCGTAGGTATCAATACTGGCTTCAATAAGTTTTGCAAATCTTCATTATTACGCACATTTTTTAGTTTTCCTAATGATAATATGCTTAGGCCCTTAAAAAAATGATTACTTAGCGCACTAGGTATCGTCACATCTTCTGAGGCCTCGAAATCATAACCTGCCGCAGCTTGCGTACTACGTTTTGGTGTATGAATACCATCTGTCATCTTTTTTGATACAATTTCAAATCCACGTTTTTGCGTCATTTTTAATTTTTAGTGTTAATAGTACCCGCAGAGCTAAACAATTAGCCACAACAGAACCAACACTTTCCTCCAATATTTAATTCTTATTTTATTGTACGGTATTTTTGGCAATATTAATATATTTCCGTGCGATATTAAATATAAGATGACTATCATCAAGCATCGCTTTATTTTTGTTATAATAATACAGAACAGACATAGTTATTCCGATGAGCAATTATGACAATAAGGAGGCATCACATGACAACATTCCAACACGAACCAGGTCGCTATTTTTTGTTAGATGGTGACAAAACAATTGCAGAAATTCTATACACAACCGTAAATGATGGTAAAACTTATGCCATTAATTCAACAGTCGTTGATTCTAGTCTGCGTGGCCAAGGGATTGCGCGGCAATTAGTTGATGCAGTTGTCCATGAAGCACACGAAGAACAGATGACGATTAAACCAGTTTGTCCTTATGTACGTGAACTTTTTGCTAGGAACCCAGACCAATATCAGGAGATTCAGTACAAATCATGAGCCAAGATCTACAGAAAATTATCGCAGGACGCCGCGCAGCTGAATTTGTACAGAATGACATGGTTGTTGGCATAGGTTCTGGTTCAACAATTGCTCATGTTATCGACGCTTTAGGTGAACGTGTTGCCAATGAAAATTTAAACATTGTGGGTGTTGCCACTTCTGAAAAGACACGCCGTAACGCTGCACAACTTGGTATTCCAATGCATAATGTCGATGATGTTGACAAAATTGATCTCACGATTGACGGTGCTGATCAAATTGCCGACGATTTTTCAGCCATTAAAGGTGGCGGAGCTGCGTTACTTTGGGAAAAGATTGTTGCATTCAACTCTCGTGAAAATATTTGGGTCGTTGATGCGTCAAAACGCGTCCCAAAACTTAACCAATATCTACCCGTTGAAGTCATTCCTTACGGTTCAGACCAACTGTTTAAGCGTTTTAAATCTGGAGGCTTCCATCCTACTTGGCGTTTAGATCAAAATGGTAACCCTGTACGCACAGACTCTGCTAATTTTTTAATTGATTTACATCTACCGATCATAGAAAACCCACGGTTACTTGGTGATGAATTAATTAAAATGGTTGGTGTCGTCGAGCATGGTTTATTCACTGACGTTGTAGATCGTGTGATTATTGGTAATGAAAATAATGTGGTTGATATTTTAGAAGTAAAATAATCCCTACTAAGCATGGCCTTTTTTAGGACATGTTTTTTTGCGAGTAAAAATATTATGGATAATTACTTCATTTTCCTTTAAAATTGGTCTATCTCTTTTTTATATTAAAAACATGCCATTTAAGATGTCACAATAGATAACATGTTTAATTGGTATATCAAAATCAACAGTTAAAATAGTCTTATAATCAGTAATCAAGGAGATTAATCATGCGTACAGAATCAGATTCACTAGGATCATTAAACATCCCAAAAGTGGCCTACTATGGTATCCACACACAACGTGCCTTACATAATTTCCCTATTTCTTCACAAGCAACACATCCTGAATTGATTCGTGCCTTTCTAGAAATCAAACAAGCTGCCGCACAAACAAACGCAACAGCTGGTAGTCTGGATCGCTCAGTGGCTAAACATATTGTGAGTGCAACTAAAACACTACTCAGTTCACCTCTTGACATGTCTATGTTTCCAATTAGTGATATTCAAGGTGGTGCTGGTACATCAACAAATATGAATGTCAATGAAGTGATTGCCAATGTGGCACTTGAACAAACTGGTCGTGAACGTGGTGATTACAAGTATATTAACCCAAATGATCACGTCAACATGGGACAAAGTACCAATGACACCTATCCTAGTTCTGGAAAAATTGCCCTTTTACGATTATTAGATCCACTTTTTGAATCATTAACAGCACTCATCGATTCGCTGGGGAATAAAGCCGACGAATTTTCATCAACCTACAAAATGGGGCGCACGCAACTACAAGATGCCGTACCCACAACATTAGGTAATAGTTTTCACGCTTGGCTTAAGCCGCTACGTCGAGATGTTGAACGACTAAATGCTGCACGTGAACCATTATATATGCTAAATATGGGTGGCTCAGCGGTTGGGTCAGGTATTAACGTGAGCTACCATTACCAAGTACATATTGTTCCAAACCTCGCGGGCATTACTAAATTACCACTAACACAGGCACACGATTTATTTGATGCGACACAGAACCTTGATGGTTTTGTCGCCTTATCAGGGGCCTTGAAAACACTAGCAATGAATCTATCTAAAATTGCTAATGATCTCCGACTATTAAGCTCAGGACCACGTTCTGGACTCCTTGAAATTAATCTACCAGCTAAGCAAGCTGGATCATCTATTATGCCAGGTAAAGTTAATCCCGTCATTCCTGAAGTTGTTAACCAAGTAGCCTTTGAAATGTTTGGCTTTGATGCCACAATTACCACTGCTGCCGAAGCTGGTCAACTAGAATTAAACGCTTTCGAACCCATTGTCTTCCGTTCACTCTTTGCAGGTATTGAACACCTAACTTCAGCTATGGATACTTTGCGTCTCAATGCCATTGATGGCATTAATAGTAATAAGTCTCGACTAGCTCAAGATATTGATTTATCAGTTAGTTTCGCAACTGCTATGACCCCAATCATCGGGTATCAAGAAGCAGCAAAAATGGCAAAGGAATCGATTAAAACCGGTAAATCTTTGCGTCAAATTGCTCAAACAAGAAACTGTTTCACACCTGATCAACTCGAACATATCTTCAGAATCGAAGATATCGTCATTAATGCACGAACCCCTGAACATGGTTTAGTGTTACGTGCACCGAAAAAGTAAGTAAATAATCTCACTTTTATAATTGACAATTGTGCTTTAGAATAAGTATGACAGTTATTCTAAAACGAGCAAAAAGCAGGAAGCCTACTAGGCTTCCTGCTTTTTATTATTGCCCCTGCTGGATTCGAACCAGCGCATAGCGGTACCAAAAACCACTGCCTTACCACTTGGCGAAGGGGCAATAGTTAATTTATTTAGCCGTTAACTATTATATCGGCTATGGGAGCGGTAGGATTCGAACCTACGAACCCGAAGGAACGGAGTTACAGTCCGTCGCGTTTAGCCAGACTTCGCTACACTCCCATATCTCAAACAACTATATAATAATACCAAATTTTTCGAGACTTGGCAAGGGGTTTAATGAACTTTCTTCCAATTCTTTTTATATGAGTCACGAAATAAACCAAATACAGTCCACAAAGAAACAACAACAATTAACTTTTTCAATAATTCTGTATCTAGGCTGGTGAAAAACCGCGCTGCAGCAACTACACCTAGTACGCCCCCAATTGCGACACCAGCAAATCCACGCCATGACACCCGATCCATTTTAATGACGTTCCACGCCGTGGTAGGCATAATTAAAGCAGCATCAAGCATCATAACAGGAAAAGCAATCGCTGGATTGACACCAACAAGTGAGAAGAAAATTAACTCTGGCGCATAGTTTCCTAACCCCATCGTCATTAAAATACCAATTCCAAAATTAAAAGCGATCCCAATAAATAATAACCAACCATGTAAACCATGTACGGTCATCGAATTACCCGACCCTGGATTAGTAAACATACGAACAATCATAATAATGACAGCTATTAATAACGCACTCGCCATGACCCTTTGCACCGTGGGTGCATGCCAGTTCTTAGTAATGTGTGTCCCCACATAGGCGCCAACTACAGCTGCTGTGGTCATCGGTATCAGTGTTAACAGTTCAACTTGAACGGCAGTTATAAAGAACAGTGCCTCCACCATAACTGGTATGGCGTGCATGGCATTAAGTGTACCAGGCAGTTGCCTTTCATCCGGTACATAATTTGTTACACGGAATGCAGCCGTTGTGGTTGCAAAAGAACCAATACCTAAGGTATCCCCAAAGTCCGTAAAAAATCCGATTACCATACCCAGACCAAAGCGTTGAAAAATCGGCTTTTTTTGCACTAAGTATGCTCGAGAAACTAAGATAACCATAAAGAATAAGACGATTACTAATAACACTTGAATTATTAGTAAAACTATTTTTTCATTCATTCTACTTCACTCTTTTCAACAAATCAATACGTCATATTATATCAAATTTATACCTCTGTTTGCCTCTTGAGTCATATTCTTTTTTAAAAGTACCAAAAACAGGCACATTAAAAATGCCATGTTGTGAAAAACATGACATTTTTAATGACATATGAACAAATTTATTTTGGAAGCAATATCACCAAATAGTCACACGATTCTCAGGGTCGCGCCACATGCCATCCTTGGGCGTAACCTTGAAGGTTTCGAAAAAGTCATCAAAGTTTTTTACCTGAACATTAACACGTAATTTTGCAGGACCATGAACATCAGCTGAGGCCAGTAATTTCATATACTCTGGTCTTGCTTTCATACGCCAAATTGTTGCCCAACTTAAGAAAAATGATTCCGATGAAAAATCTTTCTCCAATTTTGCTGCTGCTAGAGCTGCTGCGAGGCCACCAAGATCAGCAACATTTTCAGACACTGTCAGTTCACCATTAACTTTAGCACCATATGAGTCTAGGCCATCAAATTGGTCAACAACTTTTTGAGTACGCTCTGTAAAGGCAGCATAATCTGCGTCGGTCCACCAATTCTTTAAGCTCCCAAATTCATCAAAAGAGGCACCGTTAGTATCAAACGCATGTGAAATTTCGTGAGCGATCACACTGCCAATACCACCATAATTTGCTGATGATGATTGCTCTAAACTATAGAATGGTGCTTGCAAAATAGCTGCCGGAAAAACAATTTGATTTTGTTGTGGATCATAATAGGCATTTACCAAATGAGCGCCCATGTGCCACTCGCTACGGTCAACAGGTTGATGCCATTTTGACCATTGGTAAGCCACTTCTATTTTTCTAAATTTAGTTGCCGTTTCAAATAACGTTTCTCCAGACAGAACCTTTTTCTCTGCTAAACGGGTTGGTACTTTTTCAGGATAACCAATGTGAGGCACAATAGTATCTAATTTAACTACTGCTTTGTCGCGTGTCTCTGGTGCCAACCATGTAGCAGCTTTCAAGCGTGATTTGTAAACATCAATCATCGTTGCAACCTTAGTTTCAACATCAGCTTTTGCCTCAGATGAGAATTTTTGGCTCGCATAATATAGACCAACAGCCTGATTAAATTCACCATTTGCTAAGTAAAAAGCTGCTTTTCGGTTACTGCGTGCTTCAGGTAAGCCAGTTAGTACTCGTGCATACGCACCACCTAATACGCGTACCTCTTCTGAAAGATATTCTGTAAACTGATTAACCAAGTTTACTAATAAGCGTGCTCGCAATAATGGCCAAGCCGCCTCCGTATAAAATTGTGCAGACGCCTGCCAAAAACGTTCTTCTGGTACAATCACAAAGTCAGGCTTTTCACCCACCAGTACCTCGAGCATCTCAGTTAATGGTAATTCTGGTGTTAATTGTGCAAAATCATCCCATTGATATGGATGGTAAAGATCTGCATATTTTGAGCTTTCTTCATTACTCAAGACAACTTGAGACACACGTGCATCTAATTCAAGGTATTTATCCAATAAATCCGCGACTTCATCTGCCGTAAAGCCAAACTTAGGTAGCAAAGCCTCTTGCTCTGCACGGAAAGCAGCTAAGAGTTGTGGTCCTTGTTCATTATCTGACGCGTAATATGTTGTATCTGGTAAAATCAAAGACAATCCACCAGCCCACAATACGTTCCGACGCGCGTCTTTGAAATCTGGTGCAATTTCAAATGGCAATGCATTAGGTAATCCCGCTTTTTCTAAAGTGACGATATGACTGGCAAAATCAGCTAGAGAGGTATACTGCTTATACTGTTTGATTAATTCCTTCACTGGTTGCGTACCAATCTTGTTACGCGTCTCGATGTCCGATGCTAATTGATGATATTTAATGAAATTATCTAAAATCGGATTATTTTTAGGTAGATTCTTGCCTTGTAACCAATCACTAGTAGTAGACAATAACCATTTCTCAATGTCATCAGCTAAATCATTAAATCCACCTGTACTGGTTTTATCATTAGGAATGACAGCCGTGCTTTGCCATTCGCCGTTGACGCTTTCATAAAAATCATCTTGTAATCTTGTCATTAATTGGCTTCTTTCTCATTTTTTACTAATATAGATTATACACAATTTTTATAAAAAAATCGAACATCTAATAGATGTTCGATTAATATACGCACGTTTACTTTTGTTGATTTTTATAAACTGAAACTTCTTCTGGTGTTGCCAAAACAAAATGCCCAGGATTTATTTCAACCATCTGGCGTTCCTTGCCATCTGTTTCGATGCTAGCATCATATTCAATATGTTGACGCATGCTTTCAACTTCTGGATCTGGCACAGGAATAGCTGATAACAAGCTTTTCGTGTAGGGATGCAATGGGTGATTATAGACAGCATCAGCCGTCCCGATCTCAAGTAATTTACCCCAATGCATGACACCAATACGATCAGAAATATATTTCACCATTGACAAATCATGCGCAATGAAGAGATACGTTAAAGAGTGCTCTGTTTGCAACTCTTTCATCAAATTAACAACTTGAGCTTGAATCGATACATCCAAAGCTGAAATCGGTTCATCTGCAATAATGAATTTTGGATCTACTGCTAAAGCACGCGCAATACCGATACGTTGCCGCTGACCACCTGAAAATTCATGTGGATACCGCGTTGCATGATCTTTGTTTAAACCAACCAAATCTAACAAATGTTGCACTTTGGCATCACGTTCTGCCTTATTTTTTGCTAGTTTATTGATATCAATACCTTCAGCAATAATGTCACGTACCTTCATACGACCATTTAAGCTGGCTTGTGGATCTTGGAAAATCATCTGTGCATCTTTACGAAATTCAGATAGATGTTTATGCTTTAGATGTGTAACGTCTTGACCATCAAATAGAATTTGACCAGCAGTTGGTTCGTATAACTTCAAAATAGCACGACCAATTGTTGTTTTTCCAGAGCCTGACTCACCAACTAATCCAAAAACTTCACCTTCATAAATATCAAAACTAACATGATCAATGGCACGAACTTCATTTGATTTACCTTGGTTAAAGTATAGCTGCAAATCTTTCAGTTCAACTAACTTCTTTGGTGTTTCATCCATCATGCTTGAGACTCCTGTTCTTGCATTTCTCGCCAATGTGCCCAACGCTTTTGAATTTTTACAGGCGGTGTCACCTTTGGTGCCCGTTCATCAAGTAGCCAAGTAGCAGCATAATGTGTATCACTCACACGGAAAAATGGTGGTTCTTCTTTAGAATCAATTGCCAATGCGTAGGCATTACGTGACGCAAAAGCATCACCTTTTGGCGGTTCCAATAAGTCAGGAGGCGTTCCGGGAATAGCTTGAAGCCCACCTTGCTGTGTATCAGTTGTTGGCATTGAATTTAACAATCCCCAAGTATACGGATGTTGTGGATTGAAGA
The DNA here is from genome assembly GCF_007954525.1 of Leuconostoc carnosum. NCBI lineage: Bacteria > Bacillati > Bacillota > Bacilli > Lactobacillales > Lactobacillaceae > Leuconostoc > Leuconostoc carnosum. The sequence continues at coordinate 886,552 of NZ_CP042374.1, forward strand.
AAATTTCATCCACAGTACCATACTCAACAATTTTACCAGCATACATAACAGCAACACGATTGGCCATACCAGCAACAACACCCAAATCATGGGTAATAAAAATAATTGAACTACCAGTATCTTTCTGCAATGTCTTCATTAAATTCAGAATTTGCGCTTGAATTGTAACGTCTAGAGCGGTGGTAGGTTCATCAGCAATCAGTATTTCTGGATCAGCAGCCAGAGCAATAGCGACTACCGCACGCTGACGCATACCACCAGACCATTGATGCGGATAATCATTGATATGCTCTTCCGAGTCAGGAATACCAACACCTTTCATCAATTCCAAAGCACGTTTTAGCGCATCTTCTTTTTTCATATTCCGATGTTTTATCAAAGGCTCGGCAATTTGCATACCGATTTTCATCGTTGGATCTAAACTCGTCATAGGATCTTGAAAAATCATGGCAATTTCATTACCACGAACTGATTGCCAATCTGACTCCGTCAAATCCAATAAATTACGATCTTTAAATATCAATCTTGAATTGTCTGGAATCAAAGCATTTTTAGCATTTAGTCCCATTAATGTTTTTGTCGTCACCGACTTACCTGATCCTGACTCACCAACAATTGCCAATGTCTCACCCTGATTAAGATCAAATGATACATCACGAATTGCTTGTACAGTCCCTGCATACGTATTAAAATTCACATGCAAATTTTCAACTTTTAAAATTGGGTTACTCATAATCTGCACACCTCTTAATCTTCACTCGCACGGGGGTCAAAAGCATCACGTAAGCCGTCACCCAACAGGATAAAGGCCAATGATACTAAGACCAACATAGCAGACGGAATTAATACTTGATAAGGATAGAATTGCAGCATTGACGAGGCATCCGAAATCAATGAACCCAATGATGCAGTTGGTGGCTTAACGCCCAAGTTAATCGCTGACAAAACCGCTTCAAACATAATAGCAGTCGGTACTGTCATCATAATTTGAACAATAATTGTACCAGCCATATTTGGAATCAAATGTTTAATAGCAATTTTAAATGAACTTTCACCAAGTGATTTGGCTGCCAAGACGTAGTCACGTTCTTTTAATGTTAACGTCATGTTACGAACTTGTCGTGCCATACCCAGCCAGCCTGTCATGGCAATCGCTAAAATAATAGATAGTACACCACCACCAAGTACTAACCCTAACATCGTTACAATAATCAAATTAGGGACAGATGACAAAATTTCAATAATACGCTGCATCACATTATCAACCCAGCCACCTTTCCAACCAGAAAGGACACCATAGGCCACACCAACTAATAAGTCAATGAATGTCGCCACTAAGGCAACTAACAATGAAATACGCAATCCTACAGTGACACGTTTAGCTAATGAACGACCGATATTATCTGTTCCCAAAATAAATTTTTCGCTTTTAGGTACATTTTGTGAAGCATACACATCAGTTGAAGTTGTATCACCAGGTGCTTTGATTTGACCACTCCATCCAGGAATAGGTAATCCGGATTTAGGTGGCAAATTTTTATAAACACCTACTTTATCGGAATTAAATGAATTCGCTTGCTGCTGTGGCATAACAAAGTTTGACACAAAAGCGAATGCCAAAATGAATGCTAGGAACCACAATGAAATGACTGCCAGCTTATTGAGCTTAAGTCGACGCCAAGCATCTTGCCAAAATGACAAGGCAGGCTTAGCAATATGTTCGTTGGCTTCAGAATCCTGTGCGCCAACAATAACAAAATCTTGAGTATTTGCTGCCATTATAGGCCTCCTTATTGCAAACGGACACGCGGATCAATAATCGCTGTCAAAATATCCGTAATCAAAATCATTACCATTAGCATAGCTGCATACACAACCGTTGTTCCCATGATAACTGGAAAATCTTTTGAAGGAATTGACAAAACAAATTGTTGTCCAATACCAGGAATTGAGAAAATTTGCTCAATCAATGTTGAACCGGTTAATAACCCGGCTGCCATTGGACCAATTAATGTCAATACCGGAATCATTGAATTACGATATGCGTGTTTATTTACAATTTCTTTAGGGCTCAAACCTTTCGCTTTAGCCAATTGCACATAATCAGAACTCAATGCCTCAATCATTTCTGAACGAACAAATCGTGTGGTTACTGCAGCCGGGCTCACGGCTAAGGCAATAGTTGGCAAAATAGATTGTGAAAATGAGTCTCCCCACCCAGATACTGGGAACAAAGGCCATTTAAATCCAAACAAATAAACCAAGACAATTCCTAAAATAAAACTAGGCACCGAAATACCAAGTGTTGAAACAATACCCAGAGTACCATCTATTTTGTTGTTTTTATTACGCGCTGACGCTGCACCCATAATAAGTCCAGCAATGACACCAACAACTAAAGCCTGTGCGCCTAATTGAGCAGACACTGGCAAGCGTTGTCCGATCAGCATGCTAACCGACTGGTTTTGGTATTGAAATGAGGTACCAAAATCACCGTGTAATGCACCAACTAAATAATTCCAATATTGCTGCCAAAGTGGCAAATCTAATCCATATGTTGTTTTTAATTGTGCCAATGCTTCAGGTGTTAGTTTAGGATTATTAAACGGCGTACCTGGCATGATCTGCATCAAGAAAAACGTTACTGTAATCACTAAGAAAAGTGTAAAAAGCAGAAGTGCTAGTCTTTTTAAAATATATTTCCACATGTGTATGACTTCCTATAACAAAATAAGAATTAACTTGCGTCAATTCTTATTACTGAATTCAATGTAAACTAATAGTAGCAAATTTTACTTTTTAACAGCTGACTTCCAGTCCTGATTCAATCCTGTCGTATTCAAAATAATACCTGATACATCAGGATTTTGTAGTGAATAGCCTGAACGGAAGTACAATGGATTAAAGTTATTGTCTTTCAATAAGGCAGCTTCAGCATCCTTATAATTCTTATCGCGAGCAGATGGATTTAATGCATTTGTTGATTCTGCTTCTTTAACGGCCGCATCATATGCTACATTTTTGAACTGACCATTATTGTTTGATGCACCTGACTTAAAGATGTCATAATACGTTGATCCTTCAGGATAGTCACCACCCCATAATGAAACTACAATGTCAAAATTCTGAGATTGTGAATCCTTGATACGTTGTGAAAATGGTACAAACTTTTGGTTAATTTTCAAACCTGGTAACGCCTTTTCCCATGAACCCTGCAAGTAATCCAATGTTGATTTGGCAGCCGGTGAATCGGCATCAGAGGTAATGGTAAAGGTTGCTTTTGTTTCGCCTAATTCTTTCAGGCCTTCTTCGAAAGCCTTTTTAGCTGCAGTTGCGTCGAATTTATATCCAGGCGCTACATACTTCGCTAGATCTTCTCCAGATGTTGTCTTAGCTAGCCCTTCTGGTGCTAAACCAGTAGCTGCCGTTGAAATACCTGATGTCACTTGATTCGTTAACTCTTTACGATTAGTTGCAAGGTTTAGAGCTTCACGAATTTTAGCATTAGATAAGAATTTATTTTTTCCAGTTTGATTATATTGTAAGTACGCTGCTGTAGCTTCGGGTGCCTTAACAACATCTTTATTGTTCTTGTTAGCATTATACAATTCTGGTGTATTAGCAATTGACACGCGATCAATCTTACCTTGCTTGTAAAGCTGAACTGCCGTGTCTGGCTTTTGAACAACTTGAACATCAACTTGCTTTGTCTTGACATTCTTGGCATCCCAATAGTTATCATTCTTAACTAGTTTAAATTTGTTATTAGTACCATTCCAGCCTTCAACCTTATATGGCCCTGAATACAGTGAAGTTGCTGCTGTTGTAGCATATTTTTTGCCTTCTTTATTTACAAAACTCTCTTTTTGTGGCATAAAATTAGAAAAAGTCAATAAATATTCAAACTGAGGCAGGGGACGTTCTAAATTAAATGTAATTGTATTACCCTTGGCAGTAACACCAAGAGTGTCAACATCACCCTTACCACCCGCAATCTTATCAGCATTCTTGACACCTGAAGCTAGATAAGCATATTGTGATGCAGTCTTTGGATCAACGATACGTTGCCATGAATACACGAAGTCTTTAGCTGTCAACTTTGATCCATCAGACCATTTCAAATTGTCTTTTAAAACAACTGTATAAGTTAAACCATCTTTTGAATGCTTCACAGATTTAGCTAATTCAGGCTGTGCATCGCCCTTTTTGTCCACGCGCATCAAGTTAGCGCCTGAGTTACCAATGATTGTTCCAGAATAAGTATCAGTATTCTTAGAAATATCCAATGTTTGAATAGGTGTTGGTAACTGGAACGACAAGTTCTTATTATTAGAAGACCCTGAGCCACCCCAAAGTCCTGCTGCACGTGTGCCACCAACGACAACAACAACTGCTGCTGCGCCGATAGCAACTTTTTTCCATGTATCCATGTTTTATATCCTCCCGAGATATGAGTAAATCCTTACTATGTAAAAATAAGTATACTATTTTTTATTGCCATATACAACTCATTATGTGCTTATTTTTATAAAAAATTAAGGATCCACTTATTTTTATAAAAGTTATCACACATTAATAATATACTCTTAATAAAATATTTTACAATGACTTTAAGCTAACTTGTGATCTGCCCACTTAGCAATTAATGATAGACCATAGTTTAGTAAGAAGTACACTAATGTAATCACAATCAAGACCGGTATGATATAATTTGAGTTTTGTGCATAGACGATTTGTCCACGATAAGTCATTTCTGACAACACAATTCCCAATGCCAAACTAGTATCCTTAACTAATGATATTAACTGAGAAATAATTGGTGGAATCATTTTCTTGTAAGCTTGTGGCAAAACAATGTAAACCATTGTCTGAGTATTACTCAAACCATTAGCCCGTGCACCTTCAAATTGGCCAATATCAATTGACTCAAGACCACCACGTACGATTTCAGCAAGCATCGATGACTCAAATGTAGTCATTGCCAACACCGTTGCCCAAAAAATAGGTAAATGAATGCCTAATTTAGGTAGCGCGAAATAGACGAAGAATATAATCAACAATAATGGTAAGTTACGAATAATATTGTTGATCATACCCACAAATTTTGAGAAATACGGGATACGTTCAAATTGAATGATGCCCACGATAGAGCCAAATATCAAACTTAAAATAACGGATATGATTGATACGCCGACTGTCACACCTAAACCACCCAGTAAGTAAAGAACATTTTCTGGTGTAAAGGCGCTAAAAATTCCTAATGTAACCATACTTCCTCCTTATGCTGCGTGCTTGAGTTTTATCTCAAGGTGCTTCACGTAATAACTAAGTGGTAATGTAATTACCAAGTAGAATACTGCGACAATGATATACGTCAAAAACGTATCAAAAGTATTAGCGGCAATCATATTTCCTTGATACATCAAATCTAATCCACCAACGAATGCTAAAACAGATGAATTTTTGACCAAGTTAATAAATTGATTTCCCAAAGATGGTAGCGCAACACGGAAAGCTTGCGGTAATATAATGTGACGCATAGCTTGCCAGAAAGACAACCCATTAGCGCGCGCACCTTCCATTTGTCCGCCATCAATTGATAAAATACCTGCACGTACTGTCTCAGCAATAAAAGCCGACGTATACAATGTCAAAGCAATCGTTCCTGATGTAAAACCACTAATTTTAACGTAATTTGCAACGACCAGGAAAAAAAAGAAAGTAATAATCAATAATGGAATATTACGGAATACCTGTACATAAACATTACCAATAGTTCTCACCCAATTCTGGGGTAAAATTTGCATGATAGCAAATACTGTTCCCAAAATCATAGAACCAACAAGCGCGATAATACTTGACAATAATGTATAACCAAATCCTTGCATGAATGTTGGGAAATTATCTTGTAATAAATTCATTATTTCGCCTCCAAACTGTGCCAGTCAAGGCCGGGAACATCACTAAACCATTTTTTAATGAGTTTGTTATAAACGCCATTTTTCTTAATTGTAGCTAATGCTTTATTGGTCTCTCTAATCATAGGCCCTTGATTATTATCAAATGCAATACCATATGGTCCATGAGTAAACGTGCCACCTACAATTTGATAGTCTGGATTTTCGGTAGCAAAACCATACAGAATGGCATTATCTGTTGACATTGCTTCACCTTGACCACTTTTCAAAGCTTGCATACCTGTAGCATAGTCTTGAACTGCAAGTATTTTTGCTTTTGGTGCAAATTTTTTCGTTTCTGTTGCTGCAGTCGTTCCAACAATGACAATGACTGTATACTTTGGATCATTCATATCTTTAATAGAATGAATTTCTGAGTCCTTTTTAACCAAAATTGATTGACCCGCATCGAAATATTCATCTGTAAAGTCAATGATTTTTTCACGTTCCGGTGTAATTGTCATGGTTGATACTGACCCATCAATGTTTGTATTTTTGATCAGCTGCATCTTTGACGAAGCTGAAACAGGTACAAACTCAGCCGATAGTGGGGTATCGGTTTGTTTAGCTATTTGTACTGTCACAGCTTTAGCGATATCAATATCAAATCCTTGTGGGACACCACTTTTAGTATCCATTAATCCAAATAATTTGGTATCAGCCTTGACACCCCAAACAATGCGCCCTAATTTTTGCACACGTGCTAACGTGTCTTGGTGTTCTTCATTACGCCTAGCAGTTGCTGTAGCCCACATTAGTCCGAGGACAATCACGGCAGCTAAGACGATTGTAGCAATAATACCAAACTGCTTTTTTTTAGCTTTTTCCATAGTATTGAAGCGCTTATAAATACACTGGTATAGTCACTTTATAATAATGGTTTGTAGTAAAAATTGATACACACCATCTGACTTCCCAGAACATCTACACACGCATTTCCTCCATTATATTAATGTTGTTCAACTTGACTCAAAAACTTTTGTGCACGTGGTTCTTTTGGCTTTTCAAAGAATTCCTTTGTCGAACTATCTTCCAAAATATGTCCATCAGCCATGAAAATAACACGATCTGCAACAGCCTTAGCGAAGCTCATTTCATGTGTCACGACCAGCATTGTCATAGATGAATCCTTGGCAATATCACGCATAACATCTAGCACATCACCAATCATTTCTGGATCCAACGCTGAAGTTGGTTCATCAAACAATAAAGCCTTAGGCTGCATTGCCAAAGAACGCGCAATCGCAGCACGCTGCTTTTGACCACCAGATAATTCAGATGGCATATTAGCCGCTTTATCAGCCAAACCAACTTTTTCAAGTAGTTCCATCGCAATTTTTTTATTTTCAGCTTCATCACGTTTCAAAACCAAGCGTGGTGCCAGCATGACATTTTCTAAAGTTGTTTTGTTACTATACAAATTGAAATGTTGGAATACCATACCAACATTCTTACGAATGCGGTTCATATCAGTTTTAGGATCATGCAAGTCAAAACCATTGACTAGCAAATTTCCTTCTTGAATTTCTTCAAGACCATTGACTGTGCGAATTAAAGTTGACTTTCCAGAACCTGAAGGACCGATCAAAACAACGGTTTCACCTTCATCAATTTGCAAATTAATATTTTTTAGTGCGTGGAAGTTACCATAGTACTTCTCGACATTGTTGAATTCAATCATTGACATGAGTAAATCTCTCCTTATTTATATATGTGTAGTAACAACACATATTTCTTCAATACAAAAGGGACTAAAATCAGTAAGCCCAATATTATGTGGTACCCACCCATTTTGTTCTATAATTCATTGTACCTGTTTTCCATACAGCAGGTCAAAGCTATGGTAGAAAACATTACATTACTCAGATTAATTATCTGAAGTGTTATTATCAACACCCTGTAACCGATACAAATCGTAATACTGGCCACGCTGTGCCAATAATTCTTCATGCGTACCTCGTTCAACAACTTCACCGTTATCTAATACCAAAATGAGATTGGCATCTTGAATAGTTGACAAACGATGCGCTATTATAAGCGTCGTACGATTTTGGCGCATCTTTTTGAGCGATTGCTGAATGGTTGCTTCTGTTTCAGTATCAATATTGGCGGTCGCTTCATCTAAAATCAGAATTTTAGGATCTTGAATGATTGTCCTAGCAAAGCTAATCAACTGTTTTTCACCAGCGGAAAAGCCAGAACCACCCTCTTGAATCTCAGCATGATATTGATCATCCAGGCGATTAATAAAGTGACTTGCACCAACAAATTCAGCTGCATGTTTGACCTGCTCATCAGTTATTGTGTCATCATACATGGCAATATTTGATGTTACATCCCCAAAAAACATAAATGGCTCTTGCAAAACTAACCCCATTTGTTTCCGTAGATTGTCTAATTTAATGTCACGTATATCATGATCATCAATCAAAATCTCACCAGATTGAAAATCATAAAACCGCATCAGCGTGTTGATTGTTGATGACTTACCTGAACCGGTATGTCCGACTAACGCGACTGTCTCGCCAGGATTAGCAACAAAACTCAAATCTTTCAGAATCGGATGTTCATCGTCATAACTAAAATTAACATGCTTAAATTCTACCTTACCATTACTAATTACTTGATCTGCATCAGGATTCTGAGCTGGTGCGTACGTATCATTATCAAGAATATCTAATACGCGATAACCGGACACTAGCCCTTCTTGAAAAGGACTAAATAATGACATAATACTTTCTAAAGGTCCAAAAATATTACTAAGATAAGTGGTAAACGCATATATTGCACCAGCCGCGACTGCTGTTGACATGGACAAAACACCAAAATACCAAAGAACTAAAACTGTAGCGCCACCCAAAAGCAAATCAATCATTGGCTCCAATAGTAAAGCATCTGCCTTTACCATCTTAAAACGTGCATTAAAATACTCGCCGTTTACCCTGTCGAATTCTTTTTTAAAACGTTCTTCTTGATAAAATTCTTGAATCACATCAATACCAGTAATACTTTCGGCAATTTTAGCGTTGAGACTAGATAGTCGTTCACGCATATGACGAAATAAACTGGATGAAAAGCGCTGATAGATAATGACAGAAGCGATGATAAAAGGCACCACAACTAGCATAAGTAATGTTGCACTCACGCTGACCGTTAGCATACCAATGTAAGCACCTATCATACTCATCACGGCAAAGGTTAATTGCATAAAAAAGCGCCAGAAATCTGCCAACGATGCCGTATCATTATTAACACGTGTGACCAGTGATCCCGCTGGTACTTGATCGAAAAAGCGCATACCCAAAGTGTGTAGTTTACGAAACACTTTAACACGGATGTCTTCCAATGCGTATTCAGCTGCTACAGTAAAATAATAAGCATTAAAGGCATCAGCGACTGCTTGTCCGAGACGAATAATTGCTACAATCACAGCAAAACTAATCATAATGATCCATGTAACGTGATCATTTCCATGCAAGTATGTGTTCATGTAATAAGTAATAATACGAGGTGCAGCAGCTTGTAGTAAAGCAAAGATGCCACCAATTGCTAACGCTGTGAAGAACATTTTACGGAAAGGTTTTGCCATTTTGATAAGGGTCACAATGACACGTAGCTGTTCTTTAATAGGAATACTTTTTGCCCAAACTGAACTATTTTTTTCTACCATGGTCACCCTCCTTGCCCGTCTAATTTACTGACAAGTGTTGTCACCAGTTGTTGTTGTTTATACATCTGGGCATACCAACCCTGCTTAAGCATCAATTCTGCATGTGTGCCAGATTCGATAATTTCACCCTGTTCAAAAACAATAATCTTATCAGCATTCATCACTGAACTCATTCGATGAGCCGCAATAATAGTCGTTTTTTCCTGACGTTCAGCTTTTAATGCGCTTAAAATTTGTTTTTCTGTTCGTGCATCAACCGCTGACAAGGCATCGTCTAGAATTAATATCTCAGGATTAATAATTAAGGCACGTGCGATTGCTAGGCGTTGTTTTTGACCACCTGATAAACTCACGCCGTGTTCGCCTACTTCTGTTTCATAACGTTCAGGGAACTTCAATACATCTTCATGAAAAGCTGCCTTCTTAGCTGCTAATTCAACATTTTCTTGTGTTTTATTGACATCTGCAAAACGAATATTATTTGCAACAGTATCTGAAAACAAGAAATTTTCTTGCGCAACATAACCAATCGTTCGCAAATAAGATTCAAAACGGTATGACTTAATATCAATATTGCCAATCTTAATACTACCTTCGTAGTGATCGAACTGACGTAGCAACAATTTCAGTAAGGTCGTTTTCCCTGAACCGACACGTCCAACAATACCCAGTGTTTCACCAGATTTAATATCTATATGCACATTTTTAAGGGCGTTTTTTGTATCACTGTCATCTGGGTAGACAAACGATTCAATATCAATTTTTATATTACCCTGAGCTAATGTATCGATGCCTGCTGTATCCTCAACAATAGCAGATTTTTCCATCAGAATATCTTGCACTCGCATGTAAGACGCATTGCCACGCTCTAGCACATTAAATAATTGACCCAAGCCAAACATCGGCCATACTAGCAAGCCTAAATAAGTTGCAAATGACACCAATTGACCAATAGTAATCTCATTTGACACGACAAGCGAGCCACCATAAGTCATCATAATGACATAACTAATTGTCATTATAACAGTGGCCATCGGACCAAATAACGAATCAATCAAGGCGACTTTCTTGTTGATCTTAATCGTTTTTGTAACCTCTTTTTCAAACGCTTGCACATCTTGTGATTCTTGTCCTAGTGTCTTAATCGCTTTGATACCTGCAATAGACTCTTGTGATTTATTAGATAATTCTGAAAATGCTTCTTGTGATGCAGTAAAAGCTTCACGAATTTTTGGTGAAAGATAACGAACACCAATAACCAGCAGAGGTAATGGCAATACGCCAATTAAAGTTAACCGCCAGTCAACGACAAAGATCATTGAAATTACTGTGAACACAATGATCACAATTGAATCAACCAGCATTAAGATACCACCAGAGGCGACACGTTGAATTGCAGAAAGATCATTCGAGGCATGTGCCATTAAATCGCCTGTCCGATGCCGTTGATAAAAAGTAGTATCCATTTGCATATAGTGGTCAAAAAGCTGTTGTCGCAACGTCTTTTCTAACAAAGCAGAACCTTGGAAAATATTAGTAATCCAAGCATATCGAAAACCATACATCAGTATGGCAAAAAACAGGATACCACCTGCATAGAGAAGTAAAATTTCAGGCGTGACTTCACGTGCTATCACTCTATCTGTAAAGCTGCCGAGCAATGCTGGCGATACCATTTGTGATATTTCCGTTAAGAATAAGAAAGACAACCCATAAATATAGAGCCTTTTATTCGCCCGAAAGAACCACATTAGTTGTGTAAAAATACTCATGATGTTCTCCCTTTGAGTTGTTTCCCCCGTTATTAATCATGATGTTACACAATTATTTACCATTGTAAAATAACATTCAGGATAGTTCCAACAACTAGCCATGCCATCCCCCATGCAACATGACGTCGTTTATTAATATTCATGGTACCTGCAAATTCTCTGAAAAAAGCAGACGTACGATACAATTTTGGTGTATAACCGCCGCGCCCCTGTACAGTAATCCCTAACTTTTCAGCTAAAAGGACACCACGAAACACATGATATTCACTTGTATAAAATGTAAAAGGCTGCGACCCTAAAATTTCAGCACTATATGTCAAATTTTGCAAAGTATTGTGTGATTGTTCCTCTAACATTGTTTTTGCTGGCGGAATACCATACTTATCAACAGCCCAGTCTCTCATTGCCTGTGCTTCACTAAGATATTGGTCTTCGCCTTGTCCACCAGAAAATACAATCATTGGAAATATCGTCATGAGTTTAGCATCTGCTACTGCAGCGCGAATACGCGCATTCACAATATTGCCGATCTTGTAGCCGTCTGCTAAACCCCCACCAAGTACAACAAGTGGTCCTTGCTTAGGAGCTGAAATAACCTGTCCATAAATCAAGCTGCTTATTAAAAAACGTAGGAATTGCCAAACAAAATACAACGCTAAACCTGTAATTCCCCAACGTAATAAGACGAATGGCGATAACAATACAATCGCAGCTATATATCCGATAAACATTATAGGTAATAAAAAACTACGAAAACGTTTCCAACTATACCAAACCAAACGCCACATTAATGTGAGACCTAAAAGCACCACGATATAATAAAGATATTCTAAAATACGTACTATCGTGTCGTATGATATACCAAATAGTACAGTAATCGCACAAATCAGTGAAATGGTCACAAAAAAGGCATACGTACCAATTGTGAGTGTGCCAGGATTTCGTTTGACTTGATAATACAATAGTGCCGAAAAGCATATCGCCAAAGCTATGAATAAGACTATTACCATTATCATTAACTACTTAAAGTGAGTTGAATTTTTCAGCCGCATTGGCAGGGACAGCTACTAGGTCTAATGAAACCAGTCTTTCTGCAATTTGGACAGTATTCCAAGCTGCACCTTTCAACAAATTGTCTGAAACAACCCACATGTGAAATGAATCATCGTTTTCAACATCGGCGCGCACACGACCGACAAATGTTTCACGCTTGCCCGCTGCATTGACAGGTTGTGGATAAAGTTGCTGTTGCGGATCATCTTCCAAAACAACACCAGCACCAGCACTCAAAACTTTTTGAATACCAGCTACTGTTGCACCAGTATTAGCTGCTGTCTCAAAATAAACTGCTTCACCGTGACCAATTGGCACGGGTACACGTACCGCAGTGCCTGTGACCTTAACATCCTTAGAATTTTTGTCACCAAACATAATTTTCTTTGTTTCATGAATCATTTTCCACTCTTCATGCGTGTAGCCATCATCTTCAAAAACATCAATTTGTGGTAATAAATTATAAGCCAATGGATAGTGCTTTTCTGCACCTTTAACGGGTAAAATTGCTGGGTGAGGTGTTTCACCATGATTATAGGCTTCCGTCTCATCGACAAGTTCTTGCCAAGCTGACTGACCAGCACCTGATGCTGCTTGATATGTTGAAACGATCACGCGCTTCAACCCATAAGCACGTCGTACTGGTTCTAACGCAACAACCATCTGTATTGTCGAACAATTGGGATTGGCAATAATGCCATTGTGCCCGCGCAAAGCTGCTTCGTTAACTTCAGGTACAATTAAAGGCACGTTATCGTTCATACGCCAATAACTTGAGTTATCGACGACAACCGCACCACGTTTCACAGCTTCAGGGGCAAAACGTTGAGATACTGAACCCCCCCCTGAAGCTAGTACAATATCAATTCCTTCAAAGCTCTCTGCTGTTGCCTCTTCAACCGTCACATCTTGACCTTTGAATTGTAGCGTTTTACCAGCTGACCGTGATGATGCCAAAAGCTTAATCGTGTTCACTGGCACCGTTGACTGTTCTAGTTGTTCAATTAGGCGTGTACCAACAGCCCCTGTAGCACCAAGAATAGCTACGTTATACTTACGTTCTGTCATTTTATTATACTTCTCCTCATAATAAACTATTAATCAACTAAGACACGATGTAATCGCTCTTGCAACCCAGTGGTAATTTCCCAAGGCGCTAAGCCGGCATGCTGCGCGACATCTTCAATTGTGTTCTCTAGATCACCATCTCGACCAATAAAGGTCACTGTGGTGCCCACCGGATATTCATGTGGTAGTTTGATCATCAATTGATCCATAGCCACTTGACCAACAATCGGCGCATAATGTCCGTCAACAATAACATTGAAACCAGTTAATTTGCGTAACCAGCCATCACCATAACCAATTGGTACCGTACCAATCCATTCGTTGCCAGTCGTTGTATATTTATGCGAATAACTAATGCCCTCGCCTGCTGGCAATAATTTCACAAAATTCATTTCGCTACGCAAAGACATGACAGCTTTTAAATCTTTCCCATCTGCTAATTCACCACGTGATGGTTCAATACCGTACAAGACTGTACCAACGCGAATCACTTCATGTGGTACTTCATCAGCATGGTACATCGCCGCACCAGAATTTGCAACATGATAAAATTCTGGCTCCGGTAGCCCATCTGTTATATCATGCCACCGTTTTAATTGTTTATAGAAATAATCTGTATTTGACGAATCAGACTCGGCAAAATGTGTACATACCCCAACGTAATCAAAAATATCAGAATGTACTTGCACATATGCAATCGCTTCAGCTAATGATTGACGATCACGGAATCCAATGCGTCCCATCCCCGTATCTACCCCAAGGGTAACATGTAATCGTTGCTCACCACTTAAATGTGTTGCAGCTTCCTTTAACCAATCTAAAGATACAACCGTTGCCATAATATGCTGAACGGCCATTAACTCAGAATATTCAGCTGAAGAAATACCCAAAATCAAAATGGGTGCCGTAATACGTTCATGGCGTAAGGCCAATGCTTCATCAATGATTGCCACAGCCAAACCATACACACCACCTGCAACTGCTGCTTTGGCTGTTGGTATGAGACCAAGGCCGTAGGCATTAGACTTCACTGCTAAATATATTTTGTCAGCACCAGAAGTTTTTTTCACGACATCAACATTGTTTTTTAAAGCACTTTTTGAAATTTCAATTCGTGTAGGCCGCGTAATTGCTTCTACCATTATTCACACTCTTTTCACATAAAATAAAAATCCGTGATTGCCAAGTGTGGCAGTCACGGATCGCATTTAAACAATCGTTCCTGTCATAGCACTCCGCTTTCGCGACAGTCCATTAGATATTAACTAATGACCCAGCTAACCAACATGACAGTGTTAGTGCTTCGGCCGTATCCCCTTTTACCCGTTTCAAAGTACCTGCCAGCACTCCGCGAGCGACTTATGTCTGCGGCAACCTCTATGATTTTCTAATTGTTTTTATTTTATTCTAATTTTTATTCTTTGTCAAACACCTTAAATTCTTAATTACCGTCACTTTAGTATGATAGAATTTTAATAACTTATTAATTTCATCACAATCATGTTTACGCCACTTTTTTTGCCATTCTAGAAATATACACAACTGCTTATATTGCTTAGGTCCATCTGATATCAGGCTCTTAATGTAACGTTTAACTATGTAATATACATTTTGCCAATATGGTATATCTATAACATAAATTTTATCTGCTGCTTCAAACAAACTTTGACCATCGCGAAATTGTACGCCTTCAACGACCCAGTCATCCTGTTGCAACAGCCGATCTAGCAGAACATGCCTCTCTGCTATTGTCCTATGTCTGTCTCCACTATCTTGTCGTTCCCAATTTATATCATCTAAAGATGTTACCGGTAAATTCATGGTACGCCCCAAATAATGAGCTAACGTCGTCTTGCCACTACCAACTGGTCCAATAATTCTAATTTTCATATTCATTATCCAATGCAATAGTAGCAAAATTTTCTGAATCATCATTATCTAAAATATGTTCGATTGACACCTCTGTAATGGTTGTCAACAAATCATATCTGTTATTTTGCAACTTAACTAATAATTGTGTCGTTTGATCTGGCATTAAGCCTTGTGCAATAGTGATATGTGGTTGATAGGGCAGATCTTTTCGTAGGTATCTTCGAAAAACTACTTTATCATAAAGCGCGTCATGGATTTTTTCTAACATACTAGACCCTTGATCAATTACCAGCCAGACATATCCATGTTTTGAATCACCAGAAACTTCTTGTAACTGTATTTCAAACGGTGGATATTGCTTCGCTACCTCAGTAACTACTTCAATAATTTGTTCGTCCGATAACTGACTATCAAAAGGAAAGACAAGTGATATGTGTGGTGCAATATGATAGTATAAATTATCATATTGGCTGCGAATAATATCAATTTCATTATTCATACTAAATTTTGGAAACATTAAGACAGATCTTAGCATACTTCAACCTTTTTTAAATTAGTATATCAAAAAAGCCAATCCGAAGATTGACTTAGTTCAAAATGCTAATACTGTTCGTTTTTGTAATTTACGCACGGCAATTGCTACAATCACAACGACAGTGATTTTCAATGCACCCGTGGCAACAAAGGGTGTGAATCCGGCTGTGATCGCTGCTTGCGCAGGCATATTCATACTAATAGCCAACCAAATTGTCCCAAATGTTAAGTTCAATATCGAGGCAATAATATTTGTTATGACTAAACCAGTCACAGTCGACCATTTTTTAAATGACAACCCAATGATAGGCGCAAATAAAAGAAACGACCACAAATATCCCGCTGTTGGACCCAATAACAAGACAAATCCACCTTTAA
This sequence comes from Leuconostoc carnosum, assembly GCF_007954525.1. NCBI lineage: Bacteria > Bacillati > Bacillota > Bacilli > Lactobacillales > Lactobacillaceae > Leuconostoc > Leuconostoc carnosum. Next base: position 902,856 of record NZ_CP042374.1, read on the forward strand.
AGCCAGCGAATACTGGTAATCCCAAAGCGCCCAATAATAAATATAAGCTAATAGCAGTTAAACTAACCCGTGTCGATGCAATTGAAGCTACCAAGGCAATAATTAATGTCTGCAGCGTCAGCGGAACCGGACCAATGTTAACTGCCAAAGGTGCAACAGCAAGTAATAATGCCGTTAAAACTGCCGTAACAGCTATACGTTGTGTTTTTGAATTCATTTCTCTCTCCAATTTATACTAGTTGAACAACAAAATTAACCACAGTAAATATTCGGTGGTAGATTCACTTTCGTGACTTCCCCAGAATTCACGGTAATCACTTTATCCCCAACATCCAAAAGCAATTGACCTTCTGTACCAATATCTTTAGCTATGCCAGTTAATAACTCTCGCCCATATTTAATAGTAACTTCTTGCCCAATAACAATATTACGCTCACGATACTCGGGTAAAAATGATCCGGTAGTGTAGGCATCGTAGAATGTGACAAATTCATCAAGCACGTTGGCAGCAATAATATTCCGTGATACCGTTAAAGTCTCCACCATGCCGCCAATTTTGTTCACCAAAGCGCCCGTTAAGTTTTCAGGACGTAATAAATTCAAGCCAATACCTACAACCAAAGCTGAAACCTGCTGACTTTCAAAATCCATCACTGCTTCAGTCAAAATTCCGCCAACTTTACGTCCTTTAAATAATAAATCATTAACCCATTTAAAATCTAGTTGAATGCCTAGTGTTTTTTGGATCGCTCTAGAAACTGCAACAGCCGTGCCTGTCGTCAATAGTCCTGGTATAACTGCCGCCCCGATTGGTAATGGTAAAGCAAAGGAAATATATAACCCCGTTTCCGGTGGTGCAATAAACGTACGACCCAAACGCCCGCGACCATCAGTTTGATAATCAGCAATAATCATGGTTGGTTCTGTTATATCATCATGTGCTAAAGTTTCTTTCGCATAGGTGTTAGTCGAGTTAACACTATCTAAAACCCTAATTTTCCAATTAGATTTTGCTAATTCCGCAATAATTGGTGCACTTAATATTTGCCCAGCTTGGTATCGATAACCAACACGGTGTTGACTATCGATACGATGCCCTTGGTCAATTAATTTTTGGATGACTTTCCATACAGCAGCACGACTAATATTTAAGGTTTGTGCTAAAGTTTCACCACTTAAATATTCACCTTCATGTTTGGCAAAAAATTGTAATAATCGTTCATCTGTTTTCATGTTTTTTATCCTACGAAAAATAAATTTCAATGTGGCGCGCACACTGATTGTTGAAAGGATGATGACATTTCGGGCAATAGTAATTTGCCTTCAGATACATTTGTCCTGTCATGCCAAAATGACATGCACCACACAACACAGCTACCCGCTCATCAGTTAGAGGCATGGGACAGAAATGATGCGTTACCATAGCATCGTGACACTGATAACATGCATAAAATTCATCACATTGCGCACAACGATTGGCAACAACATCGTGAAAACTATGCCAATGACGACACCGCCCTTCATCATCTAAACCAATACCTTTAATCATAATAACAGCTTTTGACGCGCTAGCACCAATCCAATTATCGTTGCCAGAATAGCTTTAATAATATCCCCAGGAATAAAGGCTATTTGTCCCACTAATGCCGTCTTCACTGACATATGCGTTTGGATAATCAAGCCAATAGCCCCACCAAAATTAATGAGTAAAATACCAAAAATAACTATTGTAAATAGTAACGTCACAAAATTCAATTGACCTTTCACACGTAAGTGTTCTGTTACCCACCCAATAAAAAAGGCAGCAATAGCGTAACTATATAGATATCCTGCAGTTGGACCAATTAAATGTGCAAAACCGCCCTGACCACCGGTTAATACCGGTATCCCTACGGCAATCATTAACAAAAATATGACCACCGTATAAAATCCATATCGACGCCCTAATATGACGCCTGCCAGCATGATGCCCAAGTTTTGGATAACGATTGGTACAGGAAGAATACCAATTGGTATTCCCGGTATGAATCCCAAAACAATAATGATTGCTAGTGTAATAGCGGATAATGAAGTAGCTTTTGTTGACATGTTCTTTTCCTTTTTAGTAAACTATTTTATAATTATGGTTTACTAAAAAGGAATTGTCAACCCTTGATTGAACAAAAATTTGAGTTTAATATATTTTTCAATTAATATTACTCGCATAAAAAAAAGCACAAATTATTTAGTTTTAGAAATAATTTGTGCTCTTTTAATTGTGCCACGATCGATCATTTGCTGGTAATTATCTTTATACTGCAATAGATAACGCTTTATTTTATGTTTCTTATTTGAAGATAACGTTTCATTTGAATGAAGAAAATTAGCATTTTTGTCTATTGTGACTGATGCACTAAAAGTGACATTCTTATCATTACTTTTAGATATAATTGCTTCAAAATTTTTATCATCTTTAATGTCAACTACCAGGTGTTTATCTCTAACAATAACATTAACCTTGTTTTCTGTTAAGGGAAATCCAATCCAACCAGTTGGCATAATGTAAGTCCAATAATTGATACCCTCCTGTTCAATTGTATAGGCATTACCATCTGAATGCCCATCATTATTATCCATCAACCAACCATGTGACTTAAGATTCGCTCTATAAGTGTGTTCATCATGCCTTAATTTTTGATTGTATCCTATGTATGAGACTACAAGTAAACTTAAAATAATCAAAGTAATCTGATAAAATTTAAAACGTTTGGTGCGTTTGCTTGTTTCTTTAACCATTGAAGTATCCTCTCTTAATAATTTATCAAGAGATATCTCAAAGAGATCACTGATCAATACAATGGTCTCCAAATCAGGATAATTGCGTCCAACCTCCCAACCTGAAACAGCAGAACGTGAAACATTAAGGCTACTAGCTAACTTTTCTTGTGTCCAAGACCTATTTAAACGTTGCTCTTTAATTCTATCGCCAATGTCCAATTGAAATACCTCTATTAAATATTATGAGAATAGTTTATTGAAAAAACTAGCCACGAATCGTATCACATAGAAAAATTACGTATGATACGGTTCGTGTCATTTGATTAGCAAGTCATTCTACACATAATTTGCTTAAATTCATTTTAGCTATTTACATTTTCAATCCAAACATTATTTAAGCGCCTTTATAATCTCAATAATCAAACCAAAAAGAAAGCCACCGATTGGAAAAATAAGCCACCAATAGCTGGCTGCAAATTCCCAAAAATTCATATTTCCACGACGCCTACGTGTATATTCCCCATTACGTGGGTCAAATACAAATTCACTATGATCAATTTTATCGTCTATGTTATCTTTTTGAGGTTCAATACCTAACACAAGTGTATCCAATGAACAATCAAGTATCTCAGCTAACTTAATCAGATTAGTCATATCCGGTGTTGCATCACCAGACTCCCAACGGGAAACTGCTTGACGAGAAATAAAAAGCTTTTCAGCTAAATCCTCCTGCGACATACCTAATGCAATACGAAACTTCTTCAATTGTGACGGAAACTGTATCTCCATAATTTTTCTCCTAAATGTATTTGAAATCATTATTAAACAGTATCTTACAAATTGGTAGCAATTAGCGTACGAAAATGAGCAACCAGCAATGATAAAGTGCGCACTTATTAGTAGCATAATATGTCAATAAGCCTATAATGGCAGTAACTATGCCAGTTGCGACTACTTACCAAATAGTTTAGCAAAAAGCCCTTTATTTTTTTCTTCTTGCAGCTGCTCCTGTAGTTCATCAATTTCTGATACATATTGAGACGTGTCTGAGACTTCCAGATATTGCTGATCTTTGACATCTAATTTACGTTGTAAATCTAATGACAATGATTGTTGCTGATCTAATAATTTATGAAGACGTTCAATTTGATCATCCTTAGTCTTAAGTTGTTCTGATAAAGCCTTAATACTTTCTGATTCATTATCAGACTGGGCATTATCAAAATTATCAGGCATAGATTCAAGATTGTTAAGATCTTCTTTGGTAAATTTACGCTGGCTGGGATTAATATTCCAAGCCTTTGCACGTCTATAATAGGTCGCCTTACTAATATCAAGATGTTTAAGAATGTCTGACAATGTCTCAAACGTCGTTGTTGTTTGTTCACTCATCGTCTGATACCTTTCTGATTCTTATTGATACTAATAGTATACCGTGATTGTCAGGTATAAAGCTACTCGTAAATACTCATTATAACGCATCTGTTATTTTAATAGCCAACGGTATCAGTTCCAAATCTTTGGTTGATCAAAGGAAGAAACCCATACTGTACAGGAAGTCTAGCGCTGTTAAGAACAATAACACAGTAGCTAGCAATCAACTTTCAAAAAAATTGCTTAAATGCTATATTGACAAAAAAGATTAATCAGTTCTATAACATATTATCGCTTGTGACCAAAGACTTATTGCGACATGCTCATCCTACACAAACACTAAAAAACAACCCTCTCTCAAACAACAACACCTTGGGCTCTCACCAAGCATACTATTGTCATCTCGTTCAAACTACAAACCGCCTAAGTATCTTAAGCTACCTATCGTTTTGTTAATTTAAACACCGAGCAGGTTGTTCCTAGATCGTAAGAGATCCATTCACGTTATCTTTGACGATAACTTCAACAATTATAATTGTTATTAGGACTTCTCCTAACCTATGTCTAAAGTATAACATTAATATTCTAATAATGCAAGCGCTTACATAGTCAATAGTTATCCATCTTACGGATACCAAGATAATTTTGTATTTCATAACCGCTATGCTACAATAAATATAGTTTACGAGTTAGATTTGATACCTTTATCCATATAAAAAAATCAATAAGACACTTGGGGGACCCATATGACATTTAAAGTTAAAAAAATGGTAGCGCTATTATTTATAATTGTGGGGATGCATGTTTTGTTAGATCCAACTATGCCGCTAGTAAACAAGGCATTGGCATCTTTCGGTATGATACTAAATGCCGTGATACTATACAACGTATACAAACAAAATAAGAAACAACTACCACTCTTTACTCACTGATACTAAGAAAGAATAACTAAATCGATTAACAACACTTAACTAGGCTAGGGTTTAAAAAAATGACCATTACACCCGAATGTCTGGAAAATAAACATCCTGGCTAGTATGTAACTAGCCAGGATGTTTATTTTTTAATAACCTCTGCTTTTTCTTTTTCAATTTATATCTAATAGCTACTATAAATTATTTCTAAACATCTATAGTTTGTTTCATTTCGTTCGGTGATTTTTGACCATAATAAGCATTGTCACCATGTTTACGATAATAGTGTTTATCTAACAAATATTGCGGAACATGTATTTCAGATCGTGTCGACTGTAATGCATGGTAGCTAATCTCTGCTGAAACTTCCAATACCTTAGCATTATATACTGAATTTCCTGGTGTCTTCCCCCATGTAAAAGGACCATGTTGACTGACCAACGCAGCTGGTACTGAATCCGGATCAATCCCTCGCCGCTTGAATTCTGATACGATGACCTTCCCTGTATTCAATTCATACGCTGAACGGATTTGTTCTTCATTTAAAGCTGGTACACATGGTATATCACCATAGAAAGTATCAGCGTGAGTCGTGCTCACAGCTGGAATATCCATTTTTGCCGCTGCAAAGGATACTCCCCAAGGAGAGTGCGTATGCGTAATACCACCGATATTTTTAAAATGGCGATAAAGATAGGCATGTGTAGGTGTATCGCTGGATGGATTCAATTCCCCTTCTACAACATCACCATCTAGATTAACAACTACCATATCAGAGGGCTTTAGTTGATCATATTCCACACCAGAAGGCTTTATTACAAACAAACCTTTTTCGCGATCAATACCTGATACATTTCCCCATGTAAATGTAACTAACCCTAATTTAGGTAATGACATATTAGCACTATAAACTTCTTTTTTTAATTCTTCTAACATAATTATTCCTCTATTGAAATTCCAGATTGCATTAGTAAACCAACCACAAAATCGTGAGCATATATAATTCTGTCGAGACAGTCATTTTCATTCTCTGACCACATTTCGATTGTGAATGTTCCTTGATAAGCTAAACGCTTTAATGTTTTAAACAGTCCCAAAAACTCAACATCACCCGTACCAAAGGGAACATTTTTAAATTTTCCTGGTGTATTTTCTGTAACAGACAAGGTATCCTTGACATGAATTGAAATAATACTATCTAGCCCATCCATTAAGTCTTGTCCCGGAATATTATCAGGCCAGGCTGAAATATTGCCTAAGTCAGGATATGCTTGTAACCAAGGAGATACAATAGATTGTTTAATTTTTTTTACTTTGGCAATAGAATTAATAAAGTAATCATCCATTGTTTCAATCGAAATCATGACTTGATTTGCTGCCGCAAAGTCCACCACTCGTTGTAAGTTTTCAATAAAATTTTCAGCAGTAAGCACTGTCTTGGTACCATAGTACTCATCATATCCAGCAATTTGAATATTTCTAATTCCTAAATCTTTGGCTAAAATAATCGCTTTCTTGCAAATATTGTATGCTTGAGTGTATATATCTTTATTCTCCGAACCAAGAGGAAATTTTCTAAGCGCTGATAACATCATTGTGTCAATTGGTATACCTGTTTCATAGATATCTTTGACTAAATTAAATCTCTGATCCCTATCCCAATCTAACCGACTAATACGTGTATCTGTTTCGTCAATTGACATTTCTACGAATGAGAATCCTTGCTCTTTAGCAAGTTTTAATTTGTTCATCCATGACATTTCGAAGGGTAAAGATTTTTCGTTAATTCCCAACTTTGCCATATTTATGCCCAATACTTTTTGATCTCATCTTGGAAGGCTTGTGCTGCTGTTGCAGGATCTTTTTGCCCTGTAATCGCGCGGCCAGCAATAAATGTGTATACTGGAACATCTTTGAATAATTTAATTGTATCTAGATTTAATCCACCTGTAACTGAAACCTTGAATCCCATGTCAATAAAGCGTTTCACAATATCTAAATCTTTTTTCCCCCAGACTTCTCCAGCAAGTAATGCATCACGACTTTGATGGTAAATTACCTGTTCAATTCCAATTGCTTGCCATTGTTCGGCTAAATCCCAAGTCCATGCTGAATATAACTCAACTTGGATACCATCTAACACTGACTTAGCTGATTTCATTGTTGCAATGGTCGCTGAATCAATCACAGTCATTAAGTCAGCGCCAGCATCTTTAGAATTTTGCGCCACTGTTGATCCTGCATCAGCACACTTGGTATCTGAAGCAATAATTTTATCTGGAAACATCTCTCTCAGAACTTTGATAGCTTGCTGTCCTGCTTGTAATTCTAAGATTGTACCAACTTCTACAATATCAACAATTGATCCTGCCAAATGAGCAATTCGTGCAGCATCTGCTAGTGTATTTTGATCTAAAGCAATTTGCAAATTAGGTTTTGTCATTTTCATATCCTCACTTTTTATATTTAGTTTCGAAATCTGTTTCATCAATAATTCGTTGTGTAATCTCTTTATCACTCATAACATTTCTGACACCGACTACTGTAACCCCTTTTTTTGCTGCATCTTCGAACATATTAACAAAGTTCAGAGGTGTGAAAACAGCATCGTACTGAGTAGCCGTTGATTTACCTTCTGCAATACTTGTATGATTAATCTTAGTTACGGGAATTCCAAGCTTTTTCATTGATTTTTCAACACTTTTCATCATCATCAAACTAGTGCCCGATCCATTTGCGCAAGATACTAAAATATTCATAACCTATCTCCTTTTTGTTTTCTTCTTTTTCAATTAAAATTAACTTTATTCAATTCCCTTATTTTTTTTATAAGCATCATAGTCATCCACCATTAAAAAATAGTTCTTAGGGTCTTTACGATACTCTAACTGAGGAATTAAGAGAAGTATTCCAGCTACAATAATGACACCAAAGTAACCTAAGTATTTTAGAATAACTGTAAATACCGGCCAAACTGTGTCCCAATCGAACATTCCCAAATAGCCACCAAACTTTGACATACCGATCCAAGTGGAAATTAAAGCAGCACCAATCACTTGAATTATGCCGGATAAAAATGGTAATATCATGGCTGCTTTAGCACCTGCACGATTATTAGCAATGACCCCAAAGACAGCATTATCAAAGAAAAGAGGAATAAATCCGGCAATAATAATTGTTGGCGAGTGGAAGATCATCAATGCACCAATAGCCAAAAACTGGCCTAACGCACCAAATAAGAATCCTATAGTTACTGCATTTTGCTCACCAAATGCAAATGTAGCCGCGACATCAATTCCAGGAACAGAATTAGGCAAAATTGTATCACTTATTCCCGTGAAGCTCTCCGTTAATTCACCCACGAAGGTGCGAACACCTAGTTGCAAAATAGCTAAATTGACTGCAAATCCAAGTGATGTTGTCAAAATGTAGAAGAAGAAACTTGCTCCTTTGGCTAACCCAGAAACACCATTACTTGTAATAAATAATTGATGGAAATAACTTTCTCCCAAAACAAACATAATAATACCGAAGAAAAGAAACATTAGAATAGCTGTTGCTACCATGTTTTCGTTAAAAATTCTCAAAAAACCAGGTAGAGTAATGTCTTCCAAACGCTTTACTGACTTATTTCCTTTTTTATTAGTAGACTGCTTCATTTTGTCCGAAATCCAAGCAACTAATGCGATACCAAACATTTGCTGATGAGCAATTGCAAAACCACCCCCATCAGTGAGTTGCTGTATAGGCTTAATCGTCATATTTGATCCAACTGCCCAATACAATCCCAACAAAACACCCATAACTAACAAAACTTCAATACGACCCAAACTAGGAATTGCAAAAAGCAAAATCCAAAATGCTGTTGCTGCCTGTTGTACTTGAACGTTTCCAGTAGTAAATACTGCACGTAATTTTGTATACTTTGAAAAGCGCACTAACAAGATGTTGAAAACAAACGCGATTAATAATAGAATCATCACATCCCCGAAAGAACGGCCAAATGTTTTTTCTAACCCATCTGTAACCGCGTTTTGACCAAAATACGGATCAATTACTGTTGCTGTAAGATGAAAGCGATCCTTTAACCCGGCTAATATGGGACGAAAACTAGTGACCAACCCATTTGATCCTACTATAAGAATCATATAACCAATTGTTGCTTTCAAAAAACCGGCTAAGCTGTCATACCATGGCTTTTTTTGTAACATATAACCTATTAACACAATAAATCCAATCATATAAGCTGGTTGTGTCAAAATATTATTTGCAAAAAATTCCCAAATCTTTAATATTCCTGCGAATATACTATTCATCATTCTCTCCTCATTATTTTGCAGGGATACTCTCAAATTGATTCATGACTTGAACAAAATCTTCTAACGCTGTGATTTCAGACAACGACTCAATCATGCCATCAGTCATTAATAATTCCATCAAATTTTGAATATTTTCCAAATGTTGTGCCTCATCTTTAGCAGCAAGCGTAAAAAATAGTTTCCCTTGCTTTTCAGGGTTGCCTTTTTCGAATGATACTGGTTCGCTAAATTTAGCAAAACCGATACCTGTACCTAAAACACCCGGTCCGGTAGCTAAGGCATGTGGCATCACAACACCTGGAACAATTACAATATATGCCCCATTTGTCTCAACATTTTTAATAATCTCATTGACATAGTCCTCGGTGATAATACCTTTATCTTTTAAGTTACTACTAGCCGTTCGTAGTGCTTCACGCCAATCTTGAGGCGTTTCATCATAAATTCTTACTAAATCATTATCATGAAAATATTTTAGCATTGTCATTTTATTTCTCCTTAGAGGAATGATGGGAATGGTACATCATTGTCCGTTGAAAAAACATCGGAAAATCCACGATCATAATGATACTGGATTTTATCTTTGTCTTGTGGAAATGTATAACTCCCACCTACTTTCCATACAAACGGGTGGAAAGTATAATTCAGTGTATCCTTCTTCATTTCCCAAATTTTTACAATTTCTTGTGGGTCTGCATCAAAATTAGACCAAATATCATAATGAACTGGGATAACAACCTTTGCCTTTAAATCTTCGGCAGATCGCAATACATCAATCGATGTTACCTTATCAGTAATACCACGGGGATTCTCTCCATAGTTAATAATTTCAACATCTACCTTATTTTCATTTCCATGTTTAGCAAACATGTTTGACATATGCGAATCAGCCGCATGGTACAAGTTACCACCTGATGTCTTAAATAGATAATTAACCGCTATTTCGTTCATATCCTGTGGTAAAGAGCCTTCAATTTCAACTTCTGGTTCTACTGTCAGTAGAGCTGTTCGATCAAATGCTTCCAGTGCTTTAATTGTCACTGACTTTACTGTGACTTCATCACCTGGATGAACAACAATTGTACGATCAGATGGAACTCCCCAACTTTCCCAAATATCAACCACAGCTTGTGGACCAATGAACTTTGTTTCTGGACCACTATTTTGCAATACGGCTGCTGCCGTATTAATATCTAAATGATCAGAATGAATATGTGTCACCAATAATGCATCCACATTTTTTACTGCATAAGGATCAATAACAAATGGTTGTAAGCGTAAATTGGGTTGCATTTTTTGTACACCACTCATACGCATCATTTGATGCCCTTTTTTCATTAGACCAGATCCATGTGACTGTTTTCCTGTGCCATTCCATAAATCAACTAAAATATTAGTATCTTCATGCGTCTTCAACCAAACACCATTGTTGGCTAACCACCACATCCGAAAATTATTCTCTGGGACTGTTGACTGCTCAATCTCTTCATTTAACCATGTACCCCACTCTGGAAATGTGTTTTGAATCCAGTTATCACGTGTTGCTTCCTGAATATTTTTTGCTTTTGCCATTATTCTAACCCTTTCTAAAAACCTTGTTTATTGAAATGTATGCGCTTACATTTTCTGTTACAAGTACATTATCAAACACGATTAAAAAAAATAACAGTCCCATTACTCCACAAAAATATCGTTTTAATGAGACTGTATACCCTCTCGCCTACGTTGTACAATAAATATAGACAAGAATTCCCTAAGATAATATAGTAGGAAAGGATCAATTAAAGATGCAATTATCCAACATCAACTATGCAAAGTTTATCAGTTACATCTCTACCCAAAGAATACTACCTAACGTTCAAACTGTATCCAGTCGGCTCAATTTATCTAGCCGAAAAATTTATTATCTACTTCAAATAGCCAACTCTGATTTGCGATCATCTAATCAGCCTTTTCTTGTACCAAATACAAGAATTACTGAAAGTCAAATTTCAGTCTTAAACAGTAAATTATTACATGATCCCTCTGGTGAATATATTAACTCCTACGAACGGCAACTCATTATAGATATTTGCATCGCTTTACCACTTAAAAAGTGGACTTTATCATCATTTCAATCATTATTTGGTGTTTCTAGAAACACCGTATTACGTGACATAGCAGATTTAAAAAAAAGAAAAAAATTCAAACCTGACTTTTCTAAAAAAACAGGATTTGAATTTAAGGAGACCTTATACGATTCATTAGTACACGCCTATAATAGCCTAGTCCTTCTACAAAGTCATAATATCCCTCTAAATTGTTTTCTCAACAGCCTAGACAATGGCATTAGTTATTCAAAATTTTTATTAGTAAGTGAAAAATTAAAAAATATGTACAAAGATCTTCTCGAGAAACGAATATCAATTTCAAATGCATTAACATTGACTATTTTTTCTGTTATCGCCTCACTGTACGCTGCCCGTTGTCCGATTTCCGAAGCGAAACTATTTAATCCTTCTGACATTGAATCATTTACAAAACGTAAGGAGCACAATATTATCTGTGACTTTTCCTTGGTTGCCGAAACTAACTTCTCCATTCACATAGTAAAACCTGTGCAACTCTTTTTAACTCTTCAGCTTCTTAGCATTACAAAAGAACAAGATGATCACTTTAGTTCGCATTCATTTCAAGATTTATTAATATTAAGTGAGCACATTGTTGATTCATTTATGGCTATTTCTCACATTAAGGGTAATAGTTCAGAACGAGGCATTCTGACCCGAGAAATACAGACTCAATTGAAACCATTTTGGTACTCTGTCCGATACCAAAATATTACTGTCTATGAATATTTATATCACGAACCCATTTTTGAAAACTATGTCACTGAATCTCTAAAAAAAATGAATGATTATCCTCTGTATAATCATTTATTTCCTTTTGGGTTACTACCAGACCAAATAAGCATTCTTGCAATGATATTCTATAATTTCAGTTTATCTCATCAAAAAATTGTAAAATTAAAAATCCTGATGATTACATCATTACCAATATATAGTCAAAACTTATTTAAAACGATTATTCAAAAATATAGCAATGTCCCTTGCGAACTCTCCATTCGCGCACTTAATAATTCCGAAACATTACTAAATGATATTAATAATTTTGATTTAATCATTACTGAATCTACTGAAATTAGTACTAAACAACCCACTTTTTTAATTGATAGTGAGTTAAAAGAAAGTGAATTTGATCGTCTGAGAACCGTGATAGAAGAAATTACTCCTCTGGAGGGAGTACAAGATGAAAAATGACATAAAAATGATTGCTTTAGATATGGATAACACGTTACTGATGCCTGATAGAACATTATCTGCAAGAAATACTAATATCCTCAGAAAATTACATTCTAGTGGTAAAATTATAGTCCTCACTACCGGTCGGCCATTACCAAATGTTACCCCTTTTATTAGCCAACTCGGTCTTGATAAACCTGATGATTATGTCATTCTCTTTAATGGCGCAGTAGTTAAAAATATTCATAGTAGTAAAAACATTTTAGATAACCACTTTAATCTCTCAGATGTTAACGAAGTATTCAATCTAATACACAATATTCATTTATCTGTTGATATTGTTACCTCAGATCAGGTCTATTCTATTAAAAATTTTGGACAATCTGGCTATGTTAACCTTATAGGTTCTCTTCTCCCTTATTCCGAAAAAAAGTTGTCAGAATTACCTAAAGATCTAACGTTTAATAAGTTTGTGGTTTGTGCTGAAGAAATGAACCTCAACTATTTAGAAAACATCCTCCAACATACACCCATACTGACTAAAAACATAACTTTTGTCCGATCAAGAAGAACACTATTAGAGTTTGTCCCATATGGTGTTAGCAAAGGAATCGCTTTATCAAAACTTCTGAAAAATCTGTCTCTATCGGCTGATAATTTAATGGCTTTTGGTGATGAAGCCAATGATTATTCTATGCTTTCCTTGGCAAGAGTAGCAGTGGCTATGGACAACGCCATTCCCACTATTAAAAATGTGGCCAACAACGTTACGAAAAGCAATAAGCAGGATGGCGTTGCTGTTTTTCTAGAAAATTATTTCAAAATATAATTTGTTAATCATTTTGATTTTATATTTAACTTTTATTAGTATTCAATATTTTGTATACTTGATAATGAAACGGTATTAATAATTCATATGCAAGAAACACTGATGTTTTAGTTGACTAACTTTAAATATACTTAATAACCATTGAAAGGTCTCTTCGTAGCAACTAAAATATTTTACCAAAAAATACAAATAATGGCGTTACACTTTCTGAATACCAAAAGTGTAACGCCATTATTTTGGTGTCTAATACTAGCTACAGTGCTTACGTCTTAATTAACTAGGTGTTCTTGTTACTTTTGAATAACTTCTAAATTACTGGTGTCATAAGAAACTCGTGCATGATTGGTTTTTATTAACTTCTCTTCTACAATATCCCCATTTTCATCATAGTGATACTGATAAATTTTACCACATCGATAAATCTGACCATTTTCTTTTATAAATCGTTCACCAACATTTTCCACCTCATACGTGTCCTTTTGAGGTTCAGATGCATATATCTGTCCATGTAGATAAGTGTCTCCGACATATGTTACTAACTGATAAGTCGTAGTGGTGTTGTTTTTAAACCGATAATCAAGATAATTGTACACAATTGAAGTACCACTTCCAAATGGTACTTCACGATTCGAATCTGGAAACATATCAATCTGCTCATGATGATATTTTTCTACAACATCCAATGATGTATGTAAGACCATCCAATGAATCAAATTACTAAATTGGCACAATCCGCCGCCTGTACCTTTTTTTAATTGTCCATCATTGGCTACCATTAACCCCATTTGATAACCATTTTTCTCCGTACATCTGCCAACTAAATTCCAAAATGAAAAAGTTTCACCAGGCCTAATCAAAATACGGTCAACCTTAGGCACCGCAATATGCAAATTAGCAACTTTCGCCTCTTCAACAGGTACTGGGACTTTCCTTAATCCACGTCTCATCAAGGACTGATGACTAAAAACTAAGTAGGGTAATTTATCTTCTGATTTTTTACTTGCTAAATTAGTTTTCCATGAATCAGCCATCTTACGTTTCAAAATGTGCGCTTCGTATGATATTTTATATGTTAACGGTGATATTTCACAAAATAGTTTTCTCGTCATCAGAACCTCTCCCGTTCTAAAACGAATGTTATCATATCTTTAAAATAATGTAAACACAGTTATGTTGGTCAATCTAACAATTTTTTCTCTTATTAAGCTGTAAATTATAGTTTTTTGGTAAAAATACTAAATCCAAATTATTGCAATATGACTATATCTTAGTTAGCAAATTTTAAATATATTTAATGATTATTGACAGAATATAAAATAATGATAGAATGTCCTTGTAAGCGCTTACTGTTTAAAAACAAATAGCCTATTAGGTGCATTTGATAATAATATATTAAGGCACTCATATCTTCATAGAGAGAATTTATTAATTACCAATAAGGAGATTGATTAAAATGAAGAATTTTTTTGCACTACATCATCCAAATCGAATCAACATTTCAGTCACAGACGAACGAAAAGCTTGGTTTGGTCAGTTCATTAAAACATTTGGTGTCGTTTTTTTCATTTATTTGGGTATGTATCTTGTCCGCAACAATATCAAAGCAGCTACACCACTATTGGTAGAAAATGGTGTGATTACAACCACACAAATGGGTGTTATTGGATTAGCATTCTCAATTACATATGGTATTGGTAAAACATTAATGTCCGCTTTCGTTGATGGTCAAAATGCAAAACGTATGATTTCTGCTTTTCTAATGGTTTCCGCATTTCTATCATTACTGTTCGGTATTGCCTTATTAACAAACAACGCAACCACAGGTATTTTGTTAGCTTTGTGGGGACTAAACGGTTTGTTCCAGTCACCAGGTGGTCCAGCTTCATACTCAACGATATCCCGTTGGACACCACAAACAAAACGTGGTCGCTGGCTAGGTTTTTGGAATACTTCCCACAATATTGGTGGTGGAATTGCTGGTATACTAGCACTTTGGGGTGCTAATCATCTTTTTGGTGGTAATGTTGCTGGTATGTTTATTTTCCCAGCTGTTATTGTATTTATAATTGGTATTGCTGGTTTGTTTATCGGACATGATGAACCAGAAGAATTGGGATGGGATCCGGCTCCAATTATATTCAATGAGCCGCAATCTGTTGAAGATCGACAAGCAGCCACTATGTCAAAAGGCGAGATTTTAAAACAATTTGTGCTTAAAAACCCATGGGTTTGGCTGTTAGCTGTTGCTAATGTGTTCGTGTATATTGTGCGTATTGGTATTGATAACTGGGCACCTCTTTATTCCGTCCAAGCATTACATATGAATAATGGCGCTGCCGTGGCAACCATCTTCTATTTTGAAATGGGTGCACTGGTGGGATCATTGTCTTGGGGCTGGATTTCTGATTTGTTAAAGGGACGTCGTATCATGGTGGCTCTGATTTCAATCTTTTTACAATTCTTTGTTCTCCATATGTACACAGTCGCGCATACTGAAACAGCACTGTTTATAGCATTGTTTATTATGGGTTGGTTAGTATTTGGTCCACAATTATTAATTGGTGTATCCGTTGTTGGGTTTGTACCAAAGCAAGCACTGTCAGTTTCTAATGGACTAACAGGCACATTCGCTTATTTGTTCGGTGACTCGTTGGCTAAAGTTGGTTTGGGTTATATTGCTGATCCAACAGCAAAAGGATTACACGTATTTGGCACTGTTTTGCATGGCTGGCAATCAACATTTATCGTCATGTATGCCGCACTTGTTGTAGCTGCTATTTTGTTAATCTTTGTGGCCATTGCCGAAGAACATAGAATTAGGCACGCTGCTAAAGAGGTTCAATTAGCAAGCAATAAATAAAAAATAATCGTTACTTCTTATTCAGTTACTCACATGAGATTTATTGTATATTTAATCATAACAGTAAAAGCCCCAAGTTTAATTAACATACAACTTGGGGTTTTTACTGTTGATTTAACATCAATAAAATAAAGAATCTTGTACTCTACTTCACCTAAATCACCCACTACACTATAGCGATGCACTCAATTAAAAATGAATTTCTTGACGAAACTTTTGTGGTGTCATACCAGCACTTTTCTTAAAACTAGTGATAAAATGACTTTTATCACTAAATCCTACTATATCAACAATGTCTTGTATTGATAACTCAGTTTCTATCAATAAATTCTTTGCAATACTTAATTTTTTATCTCTCACATACTGATGTATCGTTGTTGCAAAAGCTTTTTTAAAAATAATATTAAGCTTTTTAATATGTATACCTGTAGCTAAACTGATATCAGCCAACTTAACACTCCCACTAATATTATAATCGATATACTTTTTAATCATTGTGGTCTTATTAACTGTTTTTCTGATGCCAAATATAATAGTATATATATTTAAAAATAATTGATTCAACATGTATCGTAAATTAATGGTATCATCCAATTTAGTAATCAACGAATATAATCTTTTTTTAATAACTCCTAATTCTGTAGCTGGATACCCCTGACACACAGCACCACGGATAAGTAAAAATACATATTCATGCATCAACATTCGAGCTTTATCCACGTTTTGAAGTTCGGATACAATGTATGAGTTACTGATAATTTCTGCACATACTATCTTATACGCTACCTCATCATGATTTAAAAATGTTTTAAGAAGTTGGTCATTTAGTTGTTTGATTTCATTAATTTCTTGAACAGCTTGATCATGCGTCAAAAAGTTTTTGGTAATAGCCGGGGTTTCAATGTGAAGTTCTGCACTGGGTGCAGGCGTTTGATTATAAACTTCAAAGATAATACGGCAAATACGTTTAATATTAAAAATGATAGATGTAACATTCATATCCATTTCAAGATTACGATTACTGTCACAATCTGGTATTAAGACGCACATTTCGTTGATATTAAGTTGAACTAAAACAGCATAATGATTTTTGACGTTAATTAATGAGTATTGATGTTTTAAAGAAAAATCTACTAGTTTGTTAATTTCTGTCGTACCACGACAACCCGAATCAGAAATTTTGATTACTCGGCGTGTATCCAGCGTCGCTATATAACACTCCACCCCAAGCATATTCACAATATCTACCAATGTACTATTCACATCCATTACTATCCCCCACCGTTCTATTTTATTAAATTATGCCTTTTTTGATATAAATATACCTTTTTTGGAATGACAAAGAAATTATACAATGCTATCCTTAAAATGTAAACGAAATGTAACTAACATGAAAACGGGGAATAGTGTCAATGCAAGAACGAAGATCACATTTTAAAATGTATAAAGATGGTAAACAGTGGGTTGTTGCCGGTCTCACTTTAGCTACTGTATTTATTGGTAGTAACTTTTTTACTATAGATAAAGTTAATGCTGATGAGAAGGTATCGACCACTAGTAGCATACCATCGTCAAGTACAAAGGTTGACAGCGCGAAGTCTGATAAACCATCAGAAACTAAGGCAGTGAGTCCTTCTGATAAACCATCTGATCTAAGCGTCTCGTCTCAGGGGGGTAAAATTGATAATCAAACTAGTTCTACAACTATTGATAAATCTGTGCCTAATCAAAATTTGGATAAAGCTGTACAAGAAACTAAAGATGCCGGTGTTACAGTTACAGAAGATACCAAATCTGCTCAAAAAACAGATATTCAAGGCATGGGAAATGCTGATACCAATACTCAAGTTAAAGATGCACAAAAGTCAGATAGTATTGATTATGATAAACAAATCGCCGATTTAACTGATGCTAAAAAACAACAAGCAGATTATGAAAAAGCGTTAAATGCTGGTAAGCATCAAAATGCAGATGGCAAAACCCAAATTGCAACATCTGGAAATGCACAGGCATTGGCCTTAGATCAGAGTAAACCAGCTGATGAAACTGCACCTACAGGCACTATCAAACCAACAGATACTTATTCTGGAAATGATCCCAAAAAAGGTGATAATAACACAAAAACCAGTACAAAAATCTGGGAATACTCAGGAGATCAAGTCATTGGGGCGACAATTACAAAAAAGTGGACCAAAGCAGGTACCATTACCGTTAGAAATAATGATGGCAAACTTGTAGAGAGAACTGTTGATTTGACTGAAACATTCCATGATTTTCAACGTCAAAACGGGAATTGGACTGATACGTCAAATTATAAAGAACAGGGTACACCTAAGGTAAGAATCAGCAGTAATGCTATCGACAACGTCGAAATGTTTAATGTCAATTGGCAAACTACTTTTTGGTTTACCTATAGTGATTCAGGACAGATAGTACCAATTTCTAAAATGACAGGGACTAATGACGATCCGAAGGTCTACTTCTTAAGCGGTTCTTTAAGTTCATCTCCATACACTGGGCCTGATAGTCCTACGCAATGGGATAATTGGGACATAAATAGACGCGAGTATGTTCAAACAAATGATGCCAAAACAGCTGTAATTGCAGCTGGATCAACTATCGGTTTAGGAAACATTTCTGGATCTGATGTCGCAAATAATGCCCCAGAAGGTCAAGCATATACTAATATTAGTGGTGTTTACCATGACGCCAATGATGATGACCCAGATGTATATGCTCTGAAAGAGGGTGTATCATTTACCGACTTCACTACTGATAAGCCAACACTTTATTTAGGTGCTGTACCAATTAATAAGACTGCACGGTGGTGGCATAGTAATAAAAATATGAATTCTGATGAATTAGCTTTTGTGCAAAAACCAAAAGCATCATATCATAAAAATAGTATTTCTTACACGCAAGTACCAATCAAAATAGTAAACGAAACAATTCACTACGTTCATCAAGATGGTAGTATTATAAGAGATAAAGATGGTAAGAGTATTGATTACTCAACTACTGATACCGATAATATAAAATTTATTATTGCAACAGATAAAGATGGAACGCCAATTACTTGGACTTCGAAGGGTGACGTTTCTACAACGCCCACAATAGTTGCTATAACGAAAATAGATCCTGAAACAGGTAAAGAGACTACTACTCAGGAAATTACTGACGGCGATTGGACTAAGGGTGACAGCTCTACTTTTGCGACTATTGCCAATCCTGATGTACCTAACTATAGTGTTATCTCAACGGATGATCCAGCTAATGATTTGACTCAAACCACTGCTAAGACAGTTGACCCAAATTCTGGTGACATAACCTACACAGTCGTTTATGCCCCTGCTTACACTATTTCTGATACTAAGACCGTTAATGAGACGGTTCATTATGTTGACCAAACTGGTAAGACTGTCGCAAACGACGCAAAGGCGACACCAGTTAACTTTGTGACAGTGACCAATCCTGTTGATGGGTCAACCACCACTTATTATTCAACAACAGCGACAAAGCCAACATTAGACAACAACGGTGTTCCCACTGGTGATTGGACTAAGGGTGATTGGACTGAAATTCCAGCTATTACCAACCCTGATGTAACCAACCACACAGTTATCTCAACTGATGATCCAGCTAATGATTTGACTCAAACCACTGCTAAAACAGTTGATTCAACTTCTGGTGATTTGGACTACACAGTCGTTTATGCTGTTAATAAAGAGTCAGCTAATGTTACCTATATTGACGACATAACCGGTAAAACTCTGGAATCTAAAGACCTATCCGGCGACTACAACTCAACTGATAGTTACCGAACTACCGATACTATTAGTAATTACGAAAGTAAGGGCTATAAGTTAGTTTCAGATGATTATCCAACCAATGGTGTTGTTTACGACCAAGATGGTGTGGAACAACACTTTGAAGTTCATCTAACACACTCGACTGTGCCGGTAACCCCTGACACACCTCAAGTCCCTGGTGACCCTATCGATCCGAACAATCCTGATGGTCCTAAGTGGCCTGAAGGTACGGATAAGGATTCTTTGACACAAACAATCACTCGTACCATCAACTACCTGGATAAGCAAACCGGTCAAGTTGTTTCTAAGCAAGTCACTCAAGACGTCACTTACAACCGCACCGCTATTATCGATAAGGTATCTGGTGAATTACTCGGTTACGACACCAATGCTGATGGCACCCCTGATACACAAGATGCTACTGCTGCTTGGCGTGATGCTGATGGCAACAGCTGGGCTGCTACCACTTCTCCGGACTTGTCTGGTCAAGGTTATGCTGCCCCTTCTATCCCAACCGTTGACGAACAAACTGTTAACCCTGGTGATAAGAATGCCAATGTCAATGTCTACTACGATCACTCGACTGTGCCGGTAACCCCTGACACACCTCAAGTCCCTGGTGACCCTATCGATCCGAACAATCCTGATGGTCCTAAGTGGCCTGAAGGTACGGATAAGGATTCTTTGACACAAACAATCACTCGTACCATCAACTACCTGGATAAGCAAACCGGTCAAGTTGTTTCTAAGCAAGTCACTCAAGACGTCACTTACAACCGCACCGCTATTATCGATAAGGTATCTGGTGAATTACTCGGTTACGACACCAATGCTGATGGCACCCCTGATACACAAGATGCTACTGCTGCTTGGCGTGATGCTGATGGCAACAGCTGGGCTGCTACCACTTCTCCGGACTTGTCTGGTCAAGGTTATGCTGCCCCTTCTATCCCAACCGTTGACGAACAAACTGTTAACCCTGGTGATAAGAATGCCAATGTCAATGTCTACTACGATCACTCGACTGTGCCGGTAACCCCTGACACACCTCAAGTCCCTGGTGACCCTATCGATCCGAACAATCCTGATGGTCCTAAGTGGCCTGAAGGTACGGATAAGGATTCTTTGACACAAACAATCACTCGTACCATCAACTACCTGGATAAGCAAACCGGTCAAGTTGTTTCTAAGCAACATGTTACTCATAGTAATGCTAATCAAGACAAAGAAGCTCTTCCTAAAACGGGACAAAGTACTAATTCAGCAAGCACTATTCTTGCTGGTATAGTATCTATTGCTACGTTAGGATTAGTTTCATTGAAAAGAAGAAAGCATTAAAATAGTAAACCAATCAGATGATTACCTTCATTAAATTGAGCGTAAGATACTGATTCAAAAAGCCCGACCGCTTAGACACATAATAACGTGTCTAAACGGTCGGGCTTTTTATAGTAACTAAGAATTATCATTTTAAATTACGCAATAGGTAACGAAATACTCCTACCATCTAAATATCGATTGACAAGTGCCCCGTTTATATCAATAAAATGAGATAGCATTTCGCTAAAATATTACTCGGGTAGTCATCCCTTGTTCAAAAGATACTGGTAAAAATGTTTGATCATCTAAGGATATATTTTTATTGTCGCCATTAAATTGTAATAATAGTTTCTCAACAGCTTTTTCTGCAATTTTATCAGTAGGCTGTTTAATAGACGACAGGTTAATTTTCTGTCTAGCGTAAACACGCGCACCATCAAAACCGATGATTTGCACTTGATTAGGAATTTTAATTCCTTCACGGATAAGTATATTATAAAAATCACTAGCATATTCATCTGAGTCTGAAAAAATACCATCATAATCAAACTGATGATCTTGGATATGTGCCAAAATAAATTCCTGGAAATCATCAACAAAATTTGGAATATCACGCGCTATAAAGCGATCTGCAATCATACCATGTGTGTTGCAATAATCAAAAAAACTTTTTTCTCGGATTGTTGAAATATTTTTGACAGGATTTTTGGATACAAATAACAAATGTTTTGCTCCTGATTGACTTAAAGTATGTGCAGCAAGTTGACCACCAGCATAGTTATCTGCTATAACCAATGGCACTTTATCTGAAACTCGTTTTTCTATGGACACAAGTGGAATATCAGTAGCAATCAAATTAGACACCTCAGCATATGACATAGTAATTAACCCAGCCACCTTTTGCGTATTAGCCATTTGTATATATTCGATTTCTTCTTCTGACCGATTATTAGAATTACATAAAATCATTTTATAACCATACCGCTGTAATTCTTGCTGCATATGATAACTTAATGCAGAGAAAAATGGCGAATTAACAGTTGGCAAAATAAATACCACAAAATTTGATTTGCTTGTTTTCAACGATCGCGCAGTTGCATTGGGAATATAATTCAACGCGGCAATTGCTTCTTTAATTTTTTCTTGTGTATCTAATTTGATTTTCTTACCGTTGATGTAATTTGATACAGATCCTCTAGAGACACCAGCTAAGCTAGCGACATCATTCATATTCACCAATTCCCATTACCTTCTTTAAATTAATGATGTCATAAAAAAAATGCCTAATCGGCACTTTTACAATTATTATGGCGTAAACCTTCCTGATAACATTTTATCAAATAAGTCAGACATTTGCTGTTGTTTCATATTTTCTACTTGATTCACTTCTAAATGATTAAAATCTTCTATCATATAGTACGCTTCCAAATATAACGTCAACTGCGTCTTAATAAACTTTTGATTCGATATATCTTCCGCTTGCTGGGCATTACTTACTAATGCCATTGCAAATTCATTAGGATCAATATTCATTTTTTCTTCAGCCATGTTTCCACCTTCCTAATTATTTATACTTCAAATACTATCTTCCAAATCTTCCCTAGCATGCTTGGCATTGATATACCGGGTCATTTCAGTTTCCTTTTCAGGTGTCAAACGGTAAAACAATATCAATATAAAGGAAATAACTAATGCGACCAGCGGTACCCAAACATAGTTCGCTTCGATACTAAATAGAGCTGCTGGTGTTTGTGTTTTATTAGGCATATAATGTCCTAATGATAGAAACAAACCAGTAATCGCGCCACCAATACCCATACCAAACTTTGCTGTGAAACTAGAAGCAGAAGTCACAATACCCTCAGCTCGAACACCATTTTTCCACTCACCATAGTCAACAGAATCTGCTAGAAGGACCGCAATCAGGGCGCCAACAAAACCATTACCAAAATTACCAACAATTGTGCCAATAATTACCGTGGTTATATTCAAAAATTGTGCACCAACACCTAATATCAATTGTCCAGCAATACTAAGCCCTAGGCCAAACAGTATCGTTTTCTTCTTCCCAAATTCTGTGACAACTTTTGGTGTTAAAAATACCGATATTAATCCCACCGCGTTAAAAAATAGCGCAAGAGAAGCTAATCCAGGGCGATCCAAATTATACTTAAAGAAATATAAAGTAACTTGTCCTTTCGTTTGCATACCTAACCAATAAATAAAGTTTAAACCAACTACAATCACCCATGGCCAATTATTTTTCAGTGCTTTTAGAGATGTCTTAATAGGTAAAGCTTTCTTAGATTGTCTTGTTTGTACGTGCTCACGTAAATTGAAAAAGACAACCAGATAAATCACAAAGAATACTGAGGCTGCCATGACAGCTACCCAGAAGAAACCTTGCCGAGGATTATTCGGACCACCAAATAAGGTTACAAGAGGTAAAGCAATAACAGATATTAATGTTCCACCAAAGTTTGAAAACAGTGAACGAATAGTCGATAGTAATACACGCTCATTAGAATTAGTTGTCATACTTGGTAGAATAGATGTTAAGGGGATATTCACAGCCGAATACAACACATCAATTCCAATGTATGTGACATAAGCCCAAACGATTTTCCAAGTCATTGGTAAGTCTGGTGTCGTAAAACATAGAATAGTGAAAATCGTAAAAGGTGCGTTAAACCACAGTAAGTATGGCCGACTACGACCCCACTTAGTATGTGTATGATCAATCATAATACCCCAGAAGGGTCCGTCTAATGCATCAATAACACGTGCAACTAACATTAATGTTCCAACTGCTGCTGCTGTGATACCAAAAACGTCCGTATAAAAATACATTAAATACGTTCCAATTAAACTAAATGTAAAACTGCAAGCAAAGTCACTTGCACCATAACTTAGGCGCTCATTCCAAGGCAATCTTCTATCATTTTTATTTATAGTAGTTTTTATATTATCAGCCATTTTATTAACCTTCTTTTGTTGTGGTTATTTTACTGGTATCAAGGAAAAGATAGGCTCTTACTTCATAAGGGCGTAATATATCATCTTGAATACTTTTATAGTTTTGAATCAATAATTCACTGTTTGTAGGAATATTATATTGACGATTAACATCATGCGATGTAAAGTTGGCAACCACAAGTAGCGTTTCACCCTCACTTTTCCGTGTATAGGCAAACACTTCTTCATCATTTTCATTACCTTCAACTAAATCAAAAATACCATGTGTGATGATCGGTTTTGTATGCCGTAATTCAATCAATTTTTGATAGAAATAAAATATGGAATTTGGATTTTTTAACTCAGATGCTGCATTGATTGATTGATAATTATTATTAACCGCTAACCAAGGTTCTGCATCACTGAATCCTGCATGATTTGTGTTATCCCACTGCATCGGTGTTCGTGAATTATCCCGTGACCGTGCGCGTAAATAACGCATCATGTCATCTGAATTAAGTAAATGCGCTTGTTCCACTAACTCATGATAAGCATTAATCGATTCTAAATCACTGTATTGTGATAACTTCTGAAAATTTGCATTCGTCATACCGAGTTCTTCACCTTGGTAAATATAAGGTGTCCCCTGCATGAAATGCAATAAAGCTGCAAGCATTTTTGCAGAAACTTCACGATATTCAACGCTATCATTGCCGAACCGAGATACGGCACGAGGTTGGTCATGATTATTCCAATACAAACTATTCCATGCTTTCCCAGCTAATGCCTTCTGCCATTTCACCAAATTCTCACGAAGATCCATTAATGAAACTTTTTTATCAGACCACTTACCAAGTGCTGAATTACTATTACCATCTAAACTAACATGTTCAAATTGGAACACCATGTTCAACTCGGTGCCGTTCAAATTGGCATATTTTTCTGCTTCACTTGTTGTTACACCCGCTGTTTCACCAACAGTGATCCAATCATGTTTCTGTAACACTTGTTCATTCATCTCTCTAAGATACTCATGAACATGCGGACCATTTGCGCAGGCGTCACCAGCATTACCATACAAGGAATCCTCTTCAACCGGCGCATTTGGTAATCCTGTGGGTTTTGAAATCAGAGAAATAACATCCATTCGAAAACCGTCAATACCTTTACTAGCCCACCAATTCATCATATCAAAAATTGAATGTCTAACTTCTTGATTATCCCAATTCAAATCAGGCTGCTCTTTAGCAAATAAATGTAAATAATATTGACCAGAATCTTCATCATAAGTCCAAGCAGGTCCTGAAAAGAAAGAACCCCAATTATTTGGTTCATGGTTATCGACCGGATCACGCCAAATATAATAATCGCGATAATGATTGTTTTTACTATAATCTGCAATGCTCTTCTGAAACCACTCATGTTCAAAAGAACTGTGGTTAACAACCAAATCCATCATAATTTTTAATCCGAGTTGGTGTGCTTTGTCTAACAACTCCTGAAAATCAGACATATTTCCAAAAGTAGGATTAATGCTTTGATAATCCGAAATATCATAGCCACCATCAATATTAGATGTTTTATAGATTGGATTTAGCCAAATGATGTCGATACCTAACTTTTTAATATAATCTAATCGATTAATTATTCCTCTCAAATCACCTATACCATCGTTATCACTATCCTGGAAACTTTTAGGATAAACTTGATAAACAACTGAATTCTGCCACCACAATTCTTTTGTCATGTTATTTCCTTTCTTAAAATGGAACGTTCCATTTATACAAGATAATTTTAACTCAATGTTCCAATTTATGCAAGCGCTTACATTAACCGCTATCATTATTCTTATCCTTTCAAATCTTGAAGCGCTTTACTAACCCAACAAAAAAACGCCATCAGGCGTTTTTTCTAGTAAAAATAGTTTTAACATGATAATCTTTGTGCGGACCAACAACGTCAGTATTTTGCCAAAAAGTTTTCGCATTTTCAAGATGAAATTGTGCATCATAAACATCTAACGAACATAAATACTTATCACGTGGCTGTAACTGTTTTGATTTATCATCCCAATCATAGGCTTGATACAAACCATTGTTTGCAGTTATATCATCATGAAAATAAATTGACATCCCTTGTTGGTCAAAAACATAGATATATTGACGCGTAAAATCTAAATTTCTTCCTGTATCAACTAAACTCACTTGCCCTTTTTCTTCCAAAATTAAGGCATTCTGAGTATGGTGACAAAAATTGGCTGTGCCACGAACTGTCGCGTACAATCGCTTATCAGAATCAGTTATTGTTCTCGTAATATCCCATTGCCCAGAAAAAAACTGTTTCAAATTCATCATTACCTATTCTGACTCTTGTTTAAATGATAAAGCGGCCACGTTTAACTCCTGATCACCGAACCCATTTGTAAAGCTTACCTCGTGGGAAACAATAATAACATTACCTGGGAATTGATCAATTGCCTTACGTAAGGCATTTTTAGTGCCCTCATCTAAGTGGTTAGTTGGCTCATCTAAAACCAAAAAGTTACTTGGTTTCATTTCCATAATGGCTAACTTAACTTTCGTTTGTTCACCACCTGAAAGTTGTTGTAACGGTTTTTGAGCATTTTCTGAATTGATACCAGCTGCAGCTAATCTTGTCCGTAGCGCTTTAGGTTCCAAGGTTGGAAAACGGTCTTGCATTTCTTGTAAAGGTGTCTTACTATCATTTTCCCACTCTAAGTCTTGGTCAAAATAGTTAACAATAGCAGATGGCGAAAACTCTGATTCCCCATGTAACGCTGGAATCACGCCCAAAATTGATTTAATTAACGTGGATTTTCCAGCGCCGTTGAACCCTTTAAATACAATTTTTTGTCCTGTTGTAATTGAAAATGTCACTGGTTCCAAAACTGGTGTCACATATCCAACAGATAACTTATTAACTGTTAGTGCGTTAGTAGACTGTGAATTAACATACGGAAAACTAAACTTTGCTTGCAAAGCATCAGCCGGTGGATCAACACGATCCATTCTGGCCAACATCTTTTCACGCGACTTAGCCTGTTTAGAAGTGGAAGCACGCGCCTTATTTTTTGCAATAAACTTTTGTGCTTTCTCAATTTCACCTTGTTGCTTTTCATATTGACGAAGCTGCTGTTCACTGCGCTCTTCTTTTTGTCGCATAGCTTTTTTAAATGAACCACGAAATTTAGTAATTTTGCCAAAAGAAACATCAATAATTGCGTTAGTTACTTTGTCCAAAAAATCAAAATCATGGGAAATAATCATTGCTGAACCTTCAAAGGTCTGCAAAAAATCTTCCAACCATTCAATATGAGCAACATCCAGATAGTTTGTTGGTTCATCGAGAATAATCACATCATCATTTTCGAGCAACAACTTTGCTAAAATGACTTTAGCACGTTGCCCACCAGACATCGCATCTAATTCCCGATCACGTCCAATAGATTCCAGTCCTAATCCTGAAATAACACGCTCAATCTTTGTGTCAATGTCGTAAAATCCATCTGCATCAAGCTCTTCTTGCATACGGCCAGCGCGTTCGAGCAGCTTATCATTCATTGACTCTGCGTACTCATTATATAAATCAGTAATGCGATCTTGTTTATCGTATAAATCTTGATAAGCTGTATGCAAAAAATCAACCAGATTCATACCTTCTGGAATTTCAGCATACTGATCCAAATAACCGATTTTTAAGCCATTTTGCCATTCGATCTTACCAGACAATGGTAACTCTTGACCTGTCACGATTTTGATAAGCGTTGACTTACCGGCACCGTTCTGGCCTACAATTCCCATGTGTTCGCCTTTTTGTAGCTCGAATTCAGCGTCTTCGTATAAAGTTTTTTCTGCGTAGGCCATCGATAGGCCGCTTACTTCTAATAATGCCATAACTATAAGTTTAACATACTTTAAATCAACAGTGCATAAATATGTGGTATTTTATTTGGTTTTCCTGCGATAATAGCATCTTTAGTAGCAACATTTCTGATGCACCAAAAATATCAACATATAATAATGACAAACAAACAGGATTTAGAAAAAGTTGAAAATTAACCTCATTCCGTTATACTTATAAGTATTATGAAACCACGTAAACTCAACATCAAAACAGTGCCAGCTAGTGATACAAACCGCGCCTATCGTTTTTGGCGTGACGTATTTGATCTCCCCCAATCCGGGCACCAAAGTGGTCGCCATCTCATGCTAGATGGCGAAGATATTATTTTTGTGCCGGGCCAACCTACAGATAAACTCGAACTCTTGGTTCGAGATCATCAAGATAATTTGAAAAAGCATTTACGCAATAATTTTGTACCAATTGTTGGTGAACCCAAAGAACGTTTTGGTAACAAAATTGCTTTCCAAATATCAGATTCTGAAGGTAATCTAATCACGATAGAATCTAACAAATAAACAATTTTAAATTCTCACTTTGCACCAAGTTAAATATTTTTCAATTCATAAAAATAGCTCACAGCTTCCTCATACGAGAGACTGTGAGCTATTTTAGCATGCTAATATGACCTTTTATTAGTCAATCGCTGAATGACTTGTTTCGAGACAGCAATAGATAGCAAGGTGCCTATGGCTAATGGCAAAAATGCAGAATAATCGAGATGACATATTTCAATAATCATAAACAATGCCATAAATGGCGCTTGTTGTGATGCAGCAAGTAATGTACAAGCACCAATGACTGCACATTGCCAGATCACTAACGCAGGAAACATAGGCAATAAAGCCAATCCAATCGCAGCACCAACAACAGCACCAATGGCAATAGCAGGTGTTAATGTTCCACCTGCAGCACCGAAGCGAATAGTTAATGTTGTTATAATAATTTTACCAATGGCACCCAATAATAATATGATCAAAAAATGTTCTTGCTTACTATTTATTGCTAGCTGAGCTAATGAACGACCATTCCCCATAATTTCTGGTAATTTAAGAGACACCAAACCAGTAATTACTGCTATTAATGGTAGCTGCCACAATATATGTGAATTTTTTGTTTGTCTTTTTTCTGCCCATTGAAAGAGCTGCCGACATAAGCCACCAATCAATCCACATATCGGCGCTAAAAGTAAAACAAATACTAAACTAGCTAACGAAAATTTAGCATCACCAATCAAATAATACGGCTTAAATCCCTTAGCTGTTGACCCAACAAACATTGCAATTGTCGACATTGTTAAACTGACCGTAACAGTCCGTAAAGATAATTTTTTCAACAACACCTCAACGCAGAACAGCATCCCCGTAATTGGCGCAATATATATACCCGCAAATCCAGCACCAGCAGCGGCTGCAATTAATAACTGTCGATCTGCTGTCGATAACGGTGATAGTCGTGTTTTGGCTAACAGGCTCTGCCATCGTTGTGCTAACAAAGCACCTGCCTCCCGAGGGGCTAATTCACGACCTATCGAGCCACCAACACCAACATAAAAAATCTGTGTGATAACATGTATCACTGTTTGCCACCAAGGCATCTGTTCACCAGCCAACGTCTGCTTAATACTAACCATTGGTTGACTCTTAGTGCGTAGCAACCACCATATAATGGCAGCTATAACCCCACCAATGGTCACTGATAGTAATCGCGTCCTCGGTGCCGTACTAATTGGTGATGGTATTTTCGCAGTTTCTTCATAATGCAAAAAAAACTGTTCCACCCATTCAAGAAACAATCCCAAAAATAGAGAACTTAATCCAACCAAAATACCGAGAACAATAGTTGACGCCGCTAAGGTAATTATCACTTGTTGCTTAGAATAAAAAGAGGCCGTACCGTCCATATTTTTGGAGCCACCTTGTACCATTTGCTCACACCATTCTTTCAAAATATTAAATCATGACTTCTTACATGAAGCGAAAATAACTAAGTTACCATGTTATCTTAAGCTTTGTATTAAAATGTTCACTAATCAATATCAATATTATATTGCTAAAACACCACCACCACAATACTGCACTATCTCATTAAAATAAAAAAGCGGTAAATATTGTTAATTTACCGCTGACTGTCGCCAATCAATTTTACCAAATTCATCAACATTAATATGTTGTAATAATTTGGCAATTGTATAATTTTGTAATTTGTTTTTGAAATCTTGCTCTGCTTCATTAAATACAGATAGTACATCATCTGTTGCAACTTCCAATGCCTGTTGCACATCTTCCACGCGATTATCGGACTCTTGACTCAAGAAAATACGATCTGCTAATTGTGTTGAATGAATAAAACTTCCGGCACCTTCTATTGCTTGGTAGACATCAAGCAAAGTAATTTCAGCAATTGGTCGCGCTAACTTGAAGCCACCTTCTTTACTAGCAATCGCTTCCACGATACCAGAAACAACCAATTTCCGCATTGTTTTCTTCAAATAAGATTCCGAAACCTCTAGACGATCACTGAGCAAATAGCTTTTAACCGGTAGATCATCTTTTTGCAACGATAACATCACCAAAACAACCAAACTTTGTTCAACTGCACTTGACATTTTCATAATATTCTCCAGTGTCTCACTCTACCACCACTTAATGAAGTATAAAACAGCATCACTCATATCATTCTACTTCGGCTTATTCTGCCCAAATCAACTGATTATGTCGCAGTTTCCAATGATAAACACCCCAGGTTAATACCATTGACACAACACCTATAGTTAGCAAGATTGTCAAATCATTAGCTACACTGCCACCGATAGAAATTGTTTCACGGAAAGCGTGTACAGAATAGGTCATCGGTACCCAAGGATGGATAGCTTGAAAGAAACCATTTGATAATTCAATTGGATATGATCCTGCACTGGCACTCAGCTGAAGGACCATCAAGACCAGCATAATACCCGATCCAAGCTTACCAAATAATACATTGAATAACAAGACAAGTTGATTAAAGGAGAACGCTGCCACCAGTGCTACAACAAATACCATCACTGGACGCGCAGCATTTAATCCATCAACCAATACTAATAGCGTCGTCATCACTACAGCTTGCCCAATCCATACTGGAAAATTAACGGTTTGTTTATCTGCCCACCAAGCAAAACCACTTCTTGGTTTCTTGGCAACAGTCATAAAGTCATAAATTGTACTTAACGTAATCATACCAACAAACAAACCAACTGACATCATATATGGTGCCATGCCTGTCCCATTATTTGCAACATTGGAAAGATTTGTGTTCGCACTTTTAGTGGGTTGAGTTAATGCATCAACATTACTTTTATCGTTATGAACTGCTTCTAATTGAATCGCACCTGTAGCAAGTTTTTCAGCCAATGTTTTCGTACCAGATTGTGCTTCATTCAAGGCCGAAGTTGCTTGTGCTGTGCCAGTTGTCAATTGCTGAGCACCACTATTGAGCTGACCAGCGCCACTATTAAGTTGCGCATTTTTAGCTGATAACTGGCCCAACCCACTATTCAATTGACTCGTACCTGCGGCTAACTGTGAGTTGCCACTAGCGAGTTGATTCGCACCAGTATTGAGTTGTGATGAAGCGGCAGTTACTTGTTTCTGACCAGCATTCAGAGTAGCTGCTCCAGTAGCTAGTTTTTGAGCGCCAGGTACAGCTTGTTGTGATAAACCACTACTGATAGTTATTAAACTACCGTTCAAAGTCTTGATGGCTTGTTGCGCATCTGAAGTTGCTTGTGCCCCTTGACTTAGTTGTTGTAGTTTAGGTAGTACAGTAGTTAGTTGACTTTGCAAATTTTTTAAAGCTGGTAAGGCTTTTTGAAGCGGTTCTAACGATGATTGTAAGTTTTTAGCTGCTGCACCACTAGCAACTAACCCCGTGTTCAATTGATCTGATGTTTGAGAAATATCTTGAAATTGTTTAGCAGCAGAAGGGTTTTTGGCGAGAAATGCGGCAAAGGCCGGATCTTTCATTAATTGTCCGAATTGTGCTTTCATCTTGTTTCCAGCTACCGCTGAACCTGTTAGACTAGTGTTCAATTGATTTGAGGCTGCCGTAATTGCGCCATTATCAACATTAACAGTTGTTGTAGGGATATTATTCAAAGTGGACTTCAAATCATTCAATCCACCTGTCAATTGTTGTAGCCCATTATCGAGTGTCTTTAAACCCCTTGCTTTAGCTTTCTGTTGCGTATCAATTTGATCACTGACCGCTCTCAATTGATCAGCTAATTGCTGAGCACCAGTGGCTAATTGTTGACTCCCTGATTCTAGTTGAGGTGCACTTTTAGCTAACTGAGAGGTTCCGGATGCTAATTTATTGGCCCCTGAAGCCGCTGAAGCAGCACCGTTTACAAGTTTATTAGAACCACCATTAGCTTGCGATACACCGTTAGTATATTGCGATAACCCATTAGCCAATGTTGATGTGCCAGAGGTCAAAGTCTGCGCACCATCATGCAACTTAGCACTGCCATCAGCAAGCTGACCCAGCCCATTATTCAACTGATTTGCGCCATTGGATCCAGATTGGAAACCCTTTTGTGAAGAATTAGTGGCTGACAAAATCGTTTCATTATAAACTTTCTGTAGTGATTTTGTCACACTAGCTTGTATCTTATCGGCAGCAGAACTCGTCATTTTTTCAGCGATGAAACTTTGTCCGGCATTATGGGCGATAGCAATTTTTGAAGTCGTTGGTTTCTTATCTAATAACGAACCAGCATTTTTTGTAAAATCGCTAGGAATGGTAATTGTCATGTAATAATGACCTTGTTTTAAACCATCTTTTGCTTTTTGAGCAGACACTTCGCGCAATTTCAACGGTTGATCTTTCATCAGTTTATCCGTTAAATCTGTACCCAAATGTTGTGTTTTACCGTTTATTTTGGCTGCTTTATCTTGATTAACAATAGCCACAGGCAGATTATCTACTTTACCATACGCATCCCACAACGATGATAAAAAAATAACCGCATAAATACTAGGAATTAACGTGATTCCTACTAATAATAATTTTAAACCACGTAATTTACTAATGCGCTGCCATTCCGCGCTTCGCCAAAATTTCATAACGCCACCCCTTTATTTTCGTGTACTTTAAATATCTATGGATATATTATATACACGGTTAGGGATAATTGTAAACAAAAACACCAAAATTTCTTTTGATGTTTTGTGGACCTTTTATAATTGATCTCTCAATAATTGCTTAATTTCATCCAAACTTGGTTGGCGTGGGTTACCAGGTGTGCACTGGTCATTATAGACAAGATCTGTCAACGCATCAATGTTACGTTCCAAATCTGCCTTTTTAACGCCGTTACCAGTTAGTGT
The DNA here is from genome assembly GCF_007954525.1 of Leuconostoc carnosum. NCBI lineage: Bacteria > Bacillati > Bacillota > Bacilli > Lactobacillales > Lactobacillaceae > Leuconostoc > Leuconostoc carnosum. The sequence continues at coordinate 936,564 of NZ_CP042374.1, forward strand.
CTGATCAACTTCAACTGACTTAGCCAACTTCTTAATGGCTGTAATCAAAGCATCAACTAATTCAGCATCCGTGCTGCCCTTCAAACCAATATGACGTGCAATATCGGCGTAATCTTTTTGCGCTGTGTAAGTTTCATAACGTGGGTAAGGCGTACGCTTAACGTTACCTGTGACCGCATTAAACTTAATAACATGTGGCATCGCAATAGCAATAGCCAATCCGTGTGGTAATTCAAATTCACCACCAACTTTATGTGCCAAAGAATGATTAATACCTAAGAAGGCATTGGCAAATGACATACCAGCCAATGTTGAGGCGTAGTGCATCTTTGTACGTGCTGTTTGACCTTCTTTAGTCGGGTTCTTTGGATCGTAACGGTATGATTCTGCTAAGTTATCAAAAATCAACTTAATAGCTTGCAAAGCCCAAGGGCGTGTGAATTCTGATGCCATCACTGACACGTATGACTCCAAAGCATGAGACAAGGCATCTAGTCCAGAGAAAGCAACGGTACGCTTTGGCACTGTCATAACAAACTCAGGGTCAACAATCGCAACTTCAGGTGTCAATTCGTAGTCGGCCAATGGGTACTTCACATGAGTTGTATCATCAGTAATCACAGCAAATGGTGTTACTTCAGAACCTGTACCTGAGGTAGTTGGAATGGCCACCATTTGTGTCAAACGTGCATGATAGAATTTTACAATACGCTTACGAATATCCATGAACTTCTGTTGCAATTCCATGAATAACGCTTTGATTTGCTCTTCATCCTCCAAAATACCTTCGTTACGTGTTGAATACTCGTACAAGAAGCGACCAATCTTACCGGCGTCAAGTGCTGAACCACCACCTAGTAGGATAACTGTATCAGGCTTGAAAGCAGCCATTTGGCGAGCAATATCCACAGCTTGTGACAAGGTTGGATCTGGTTTAACTGAACCGTAAATATTTGTTTCAACTTGTTCTTGACGGAGTTCTAACTGACTCAGAACTTTACCAACGAATCCAAATTGTACCATACCAGGATCAGCTACAATGAAAGCACGATTGATTGAAGGTAAATCTTGTAAATAAGTAATCGCATTTGATTCATAGTAAACTTCTTTTGGTAGTCGTACCCACTGTGGGCGGTTACGACGGCGAGCTACTGTTTTAATGTTAAGCAAATCATATGTTGATAAGTTATGAGACAATGAATTTTTCCCCCATGATCCGGTACCAAGCGTCAATGATGGGCGCATAGCATCTGTATAAATATCGCCAACGCCACCAATTGAGTCAGGTTGGTTAACCAAGATACGTGATGCCCCAATAGCATCAGCATATTCTTTAATAAATGGATCATCTTGTGAACCAATTTGAATAGCCGCATTGTGACCAGCACCTTGATAATTTAACAAAGATTGCACTGTATCAATAGCTTCTTGGCGCTTTTCGACTTTATAAATAGAAAGCAATGGTGATAACTTTTCTGAAGACAATGCTTCACCAATATTTTTTTGATCTAATTCAAACAGCAAAACATCTTTGCCTTCGGGTACTTTAACACCAGCTTGCTCAGCAATCCAGCGTCCTGACATACCAGCAACCGGTCCAGCAACACCGTAACCTTCGGCATTTGCTTTGAAGACATAGTCAGCAATTTTCTTGTAATCTTTCTTAGGAACTAAGTAAGCGCCTTGATCTTGCAACTTTTTTAGTACTTCATCATAAATTGGTGATTGAATGACTGCTGAGTTTTCTGTGGCACAGATCATACCATTATCAAAACGTTTTGATAATAGTAAGTCAGAAACTGCACGATCTGTATCCACAGTTGCATCAAGATAAATTGCGCCGTTTCCTGCACCAACACCCATTGATGGGTTTCCTGATTTCAACGCTGCATTGACCATTGAAGGACCACCGGTAGCCAAAATTGAGGCGATGCCTGTATTTTGGATTAAAGCACTTGTACCATAAATTGAGGGCTTCTCAATCCATTGGATAAAGTTCTTTGGTGCGCCAGCCTTAACTGCAGCTTCATAAACGATCTGGGCTGCATGTGCTGATGATTTCTGCGCTTGTGGGTGGAAAGCAAAGATAATTGTATTACGTGTCTTTGCTGTTAACATTGACTTAAAGATTGTTGTTGATGTTGGATTCGTGGTTGGTACGATACCAGCTAACACGCCAAGTGGTGCAGCCAATTCAACCTTCCCTTGAATTTTATCTTCATTAATGACACCAACTGTCTTATCAAACTTAATCGCATTATAAACTGATTCAGATGCAAAACGATTTTTAGTATCTTTATCTTCAACCACACCACGACCAGTTTCATCATGTGCTTCGTGAGCCAATACCAATGAATTTTGCGAACCAGCTAACGCCATAGCCGCCACAATTGTATCAACTTGTTCTTGTGTGAAAGTTGAAAATTCTGCTAACGCCTGTTGTGATTTTTTAACTAACTCGGCAGTCATTTTTTCAGCTTGTGCTTGTAAATTTGCCTTTTCTTCTGGTGTTAAAACCTTTTTTTCAGGTTTCTTTTCAGTTGCATTTGCCATCGTATGTACTCCTTTTTGTTTGCTCATTTATTAACAATATAAGTATATAACACCTTTGTTAAAAAAGCAACAATCTATCATAAAACATTTTAAAACGCATATAAAATAGCGTTTGTAAGCGATTACATCGCCTAATTCAATCTTGTGCATTCATTTACAAATCACTTGTTTTTAAGCGCTTACTAGCTTATAAAGTCATATCAGAGATTTATTTACCACAAATCAACATGCATTCGTGAATTCAAACAAAAAATTATCTAGACCAGTTATTTTTCAACTCGCAACCTTAGGTTACACCCTACGCAAACAATATGTTACAGCTATATTTGAAAAAGCATTCCCCTACGATTAATTATCTGTATAATCATAATTATCCTTATTTCTCAATGATATTATTGAATACGTTATCCAATAATAAAGCCATAGAAATATCAGAATTTATTCGTGGCTATCGTGCTGGGAAAAAGACAGCTGATAAGGCTCACTGACAATTGTTCGAAACATCATTTTAAAAGTCCTTAGAATTAATCAATTCTAAGGACTTTTAGCTTGTATTTTTATTGAATACCTATCCTAGGTAGTAATATTTAACGTCATTAATGCGTTTCAAAGCATAAAATGCATTACTTACTTTGCCATTACTGCTATAATTAATTAGTATCATCTCTGGGAGAATACTATGTACTATATCGACGGACAATTTTATCCACTAGGATTAAAACAAAAAATAAGTTTTTTCACTATCTCACTAGTCATTAATTCATTTGGCAATGGTTTAAGTGTTGCAACTGCAATGGGATCAGCACCTTGGACTGCTGGTGCAGCAAACTTGGCTCACATTACAGGGTGGCAAATTGGTATTTTCCTAGCTATCTTTGCAACGGTTGTTGCTTTTCTAAATATGTGGTTAGCCATGAGCATTAATTGGCCACGTTTGATTGGAAATGTTTTTTTCGGCCTGTCTTTTAGTTTTTTGGTCAGTGTTTTCGCTAACTTTTTTGTCAGTTTAGGTGTCGATTCTCTAGCCTGGTGGTGGCGTTTACCACTAAATTTCTTCTCAATTTGGACAATTGGCGTCGCAATTTCAATTTATCAACGAACCAACTGGATTTTACATCCTTTAGATGATTTAACCAATATTTTACGCTTTGATTACTTTCATGGTAATGCATCAAAAGCACAAATGAGCAATTTCATTATTGCCATTGCAATATCACTCATAGCTTTAGCTGTTAAACACAGTGTTGTCGCCTTAGGTATTGGCACATTATTTGCTTTTCTATTCCAAGGTCGTAATATTGCTTGGACAGACCGCCACATTTTCAAACACCTCGTACATGGTGATATTCACGGTAATTCGTAATCTAACCTTATATTTTATCAATAAAAAAGCGCCGACTTCTCGTCTACGCTTTTTTATTGGTATTTAGAACGTTTATTCGTTTTAGTAAACGTAAGCCACAGTGTAAATAGTAAATTTGGTACCATCAAGAAAGATTCGTAAGGCACTATGTCTAGGCCTAACGCGAGTAAAATTCCTGCCGCAATACAAGCTATAATGATTGGTAATAGTTGCCACCAACCTGAATAACCCATATCATGCAGTCGCCTAGTTTTTAAAGCTAGATTAGGCAAAATAACCACTACTGACATACAAACAGAAATCACTAATACCACAACTACTGTTTCTAAAAAAGATGATGAATTATTCTGAAAATGACCATGTTGACCAAAAAAAGTACCTAGTCCTGCAATAAGCACAATCACTATCGCTAAACTGATGTAAATTAATCCCCAAAACCAAGCCATCCAATTGTAAGCACTACGCGAACTTGAGCCTCGAAATGTATGGTACTTCTTAAAAAAATCAACTAATGATTCCCAAGCCGACATATATACTCCCCCTAAAATCAAATATTATCATAACATTGTTTGATTTTTATCACAATAAAAAAAACAGCCTAAGCTGTTTGACAATTATTTATGAAAAATCTGTTTTGTTGCCTGTTTCACTGCTGTATTATTCAAGAAAGCATAGGTAATGATAACTTGAATAGGATACATCATGGCAGACTTAATCGCACGTGGTATTAATAATGTAATAAATGAATCAACCGTGTGCACATGGGAATACATAATAAATAGCCATACTGTATTTAACCCAACATTCACAACTAGTGTAATTAACCCAACTGCCATTAATATTCTCAGCCAACTGACATGTAACTGTTCATAATAAAACAGTGCATAAATGAACGCCGCAACAATAGCACTCAATGTAAAACCAAGAAAAAATGTACCACTTGGATTCACAATGGTAGCATTAACGACATCCAATATAGCCGCAATAAACATTGTCCATATAGGACCATACCATTTAGCAATCAGTGACATCGCAACAAACACAAAACTCACTTTAAGAACATTCGTTCCAACAGTTAGTTTCCCAAGAGCTAAATCAAGCCCCATAAGCAAAGCAAGTACCACAAATTGACGAATGTCTAATTTGGGTAAAGTCCAAGTGTCCCTAACACTTGTAGAATTTTGAACTGACATAGTTCTGAACCTCCGAGTGGAGTGTTCACCGAAAAAGGTACATTTTGGTGAATGTGATATCCGCACCGCATAAATGTTTTACCATTTACTTCGTTGAAGGCCCACATTCCGTTTCCTTCACACTTAACGCGCAGATATCTACCCCGTTTATTTTGTCATATTGACTTCCATATTATAACATCTTTCAACACGAACAATGACAAAACAATTATTAATTACTTTGTGGCATAATGTGCTGCAGCCGCGCCTAAATTAAAGCGTGAAATGGTTACTTTTTTAAAGCCCGTGTTTAACATCAGCTTACCAAGCGTCATATAGTCCATAAAATTTTCAGTTGTTTGATCTAAATATTGATATTCAGTATATTTTCCATTAGCAAATATTTTACCGAAAACAGGCATCACTTTACCAAAATATAATTTCCAAAATGGTTTGATTATACGATTATCAGGTTGTGATGTTTCCAGTACAACTAATTGACCACCTGGTTTTAAAATACGAAACATTTCTTGCAAACCTAGTGTTGGATCTGGTAAATTTCGCAAGCCAAAACCAATTGTTACAATGTCAAATGTATGATCATCAAAAGGCAAAGCCATTGCATCCCCTTGTACAAGGGTAATTCTATCAGGGTAATCACTCAAGTCCACCTTTTTTTGACCAATAGCCAACATTTCTTCACTAAAATCAAGACCAGTGACGTGAGTCGTTTCATCACTACTATCAGCCAAAGCCAAAGCCCAATCGGCCGTACCTGTCGCTAAATCAAGAATTTGTGCGCCCATAGGTATTGTCATCTTAGACATAACCTTTTGACGCCATTTTTTGTGTGTACCGAAAGAAATAATATTATTCATTTTGTCATATTCAGGCGCAATTGTATTAAACAATGCCTTTACATCTGTATTTTTGGGTGATAAAGCCATATTATTTAAGCTTGATACTGTGACATGTTCTCAAGCTTTCCTCCTCTGTTATTGTAATTCCTCTAATTCAGGTACGTCTGCTGCGAAATAACGTCTTTGCACTTTCCCGCTAGCCGTACGATACCATTGTTTAGCAACGTAAAAATGCTGTGGTACTTTATAATGCGCTAATTTTTCTCGACCAAATTGCCTTAATTGACGCGCAGATACATGCGTATCTGAAACGACTGCAACTGGGACTGAACCCCACTTATCATCAGCCACGCCAAAAACAACTATCGCATCCAATCCCGGCATGTTGGCGTATGCTGACTCTACTTCATCTGGAAAAATATTTTCACCACCAGAGCTAATCATATCCCCTTCACGCCCTTGAATATATAAAAAGCCATCCGCATCAAAATAACCAAAATCTTCTGTATTAAACCAACCATCTACTATATTATTAGATAATTGCTGGGAATTATTTAAATACCCTACCGTCAAGGTTGGCGTTTTGATCCAAATATTACCGGTAGTCGCTGGCTGACCTTGAGTATTACGTATTTCAACTGACACTGGGAATAGTGGTTTGCCAACAGATCCTAGTTTAGTTGTTATACTAGCGGCATCAAGTGCCACAACTTGTGATGCTGTTTCTGTCATACCATAGGACTGAATAATTGGAATTTGATGTGATTGTGCCTTTTCTAACGTTATTCGGTTTGTCGGCCCACCACCTAAAAGCATGGCTCTAAACTGCCGATTATAATTGGCATGCTCAGATAACTGACCCACTAATTGTTGGAGCATTACCGGTACAACAGACATTGTTGTAATTGTATCATGAACTAACATATGGTTGATTTTTTCTGCATCAAATTTATCTATTAATATCACGTGCATACCATAAATCAAACTACGCATTAAAATGGAAAAGCCGCTAATATGAAAAATTGGTACAACCGCCAGCCAACTATCTTCAGCTGTCACACCAAGGTTCAAAGCACTGCCCACTGCTGACATAAAATGATTATGAAAAGTTTGCATCACACCCTTTGGTCGATTTGATGTACCTGAAGTATACATGATGCTCGTGACAAATTCATCAGGAAACTCGGCCATTGGCTGTATCTTTTTCCCTTCAGGTAGGGATGAAAATTTTAATTGACGATTAACAGCCAATACCCCATCATAGGCATCATCCGTTAATAATAACGTGACACCTGCATCCTGTAGCTGATAATTAACTTCATCAACGGATAACCGACGATTGATAAATACAATTGTTTGACCTAATTGTTGCAATGCCATAATTACTAAATAACCACTCAAGTTATTCGTCATAATCACTGCAATTTTGTCATTTTTGTCACCGATGGCTGCAATTCTACCAGCTACTCGGAGTGCTTGTTGATTCACTTCTAAAAATGTTAATTCTTTGTCTTGATAAGTTACGGCCACACGATTCGGTGTTAGACGTGAACGTTTTGTCAGCCAGTTTTCCATGATGTTAACCTCTTTAATAACTATACTATCATACCATTACTGACAAATTTAACCTTGCATTTATTAATCTACAGTTGTAAACTAAAGATATGATAACACATGAACAAACAATGACAACAAGTGAATGGGAAGTAATGCGCATCATATGGACATTAAATGAGGCCACCAGTAAACAAATTATTCATTTTATGCGCCTCAAAAAGAACTGGGCCCCTTCCACTGTCAAAACGCTCATTACCCGTCTACAAAAAAAAGGCTACTTAACTGATAATGGTGCGCCACGCGACCGTCTCTATTTACCGATTATCAGCGAACAAGAAGCCATGCATCATACACTAGCACACACAATTGGCGCGATGTGTGCGATGTGCGTTGGTCAGTCACTAGCAGAGGTGCTGTCTGATATCACACTGTCTCGCGATGACATTACCCAATTACAAAGTATATTACAAAAGAAATTAACACAAGCACCAACCACAGTTGCCTGCGATTGTTTACCAAAAGAAAGGATCACTCACCATGTCCACTAATCCACACAATCATCAAATGAATCACGAACAAGAAAATCACATGTCCCATAATCATTCACAGCATGATGAGACATCACATATGTCACATGACATGGCTCATATGTCTATGACTAGTCCGGGTATGGCATCAATGGACATGCATGATATGAAGCGTCGTTTCTGGTGGTCATTTGCTTTAATGATACCAATCATTATCATCACACCTTTTATGGGCATCACACTGCCATTCACTCTAACATTTCCCGGTAGTATTTGGTTAACAGCTATACTATCACTCATCCTTTATATCATTGGTTCCAAACCTTTTTTTGAGGGTGCCAAAAATGAAATCAAAGCCAGAAAACCAGCCATGATGAGTTTAATTACTATGGGGCTATTCGTTACTTTTTGGTATTCCATATATGCCCTAATTGTAAACCAACTGTTTCACGTGGAACATATCATGGATTTTTTTTGGGAATTCGCGACTTTGACCGTCATCATGTTATTAGGCCATCGTATTGAAATGACCGCCACAATGCAAGCCGGCGACGCGACATCCAAACTTCGGGCACTCTTGCCCAATATTGCTCATGTCAAACATGGTAATGAAATCATGGATATCCCCATTGCTACGCTTAAAAATGACATGGTGATACAGGTATTGGCCGGCGAAGCTTTTCCAGCTGATGGCACCGTACTAAGTGGGTATAGCCAAGTTGATGAATCGCTAATGACTGGCGAAAGCCAACTCATCGACAAAACTAAAAATAGCCCTATTATAAGTGGCACAATAAATGGTAATGGTACATTAGACGTTCGCGTGACCAATGTCGGTTCGAAGTCTTTTATTGGTCAACTACAAACGATCTTATCAGATTCACAAGACAAAAAATCGCGTGCAGAAACACTCGCCGATCGCGTTGCATCTTACCTTTTCTGGATTGCTCTGGCTTTTGCCATCACTGCGTTCGTTATTTGGACTTATTTACGCGGTGTCAGTGCAGCAACCAATATCGCAGTGACCGTTCTGGTCATCGCTTGCCCCCACGCATTGGGTTTGGCCGTACCGCTAGTTATTCAACGTACAAAGTCAATTGCCGCATCACAAGGTATTCTAATTAAAAACCGCAAAGCACTGACAGCTGGTAATCATTTACGATATGCTTTAATGGATAAAACAGGCACCCTGACAACCGGTCAATTTACCATCACACGCATTGTCACATATGACTTCGACAAAATGAAAGCTATATCTATCATGGCTGCCCTTGATAGACAATCAACGCATCCACTCGCCAAATCAATTGTTAACTATGCTAAAAGTACTAACGCACCGCATCAGCATGCCCAGCACGTAGAAAATATTGCAGGGTACGGTGTCTCTGGTATGATCGATGACATGCACTACTTATTAGTTTCGGCACGTTATTTAAAAGAAAACCAGGTAGCATTTACACCACTGACAGATGACGGTTCAATTTCGTATCTCTTGCGTCATAACCAAGTCATTGCTGCAGTCGTTCAAGGTGACACTATTAAAGATACTGCAAAAGATTTCGTCGGTCATCTCGTAGCACAAGGTATTCAACCCGTGTTAGTTACTGGTGATAACACAAAAGCTGCTTCAGCTGCAGCCGAAGCACTCGGTATTACAGATGTTCATTCACAAGTTTCGCCTCAAGAAAAAATTGATCTCATCACACAATACCAGGCTCGCGGTGATGTTTTGATGATTGGGGATGGCATTAATGACGCGCCTGCTCTAGCACAAGCAAACCTATCCATTGCCATTGGTGCTGGTACCGAAGTTGCTCAAGCATCTGCCGATGCTATTTTAATTGCTGACCAATTGCCTAAAATCATTACTTTCCTTTCACTCATCAAACATGCCAATGCAAAACAAATCCAAAATCTATGGTGGGCAACAGGTTACAATATCATTGCCATTCCATTGGCGGCCGGCGTATTTGCATGGATTGGTTTAATGATCAATCCAATGTTTGGTGCCATTGCCATGTCAATATCTACTGTTATTGTTGCCTTAAATGCATTAACACTAAAATATTAAAATGATTAACACAAAAAATTATGACTTAGCTATTCTTTATGTTATATTAATTTTTCTAAGTCATTTAACAATTACTTAATCTGGACGTGTATAATTAAATATATTGGTAATTTTAGATATATTAAGGAGAAAGATATTCATGCGTAAATACATCGCAGAATTTTTAGGAACATTTATTTTAGTGTTCGTCGGAACTGGTAGTGTCGTTTATTCATCCGCTACTGCACAATCACCCTTGACCATTGGTTTAGCCTTTGGTTTGGCTCTGATGGTGGCCATTTATGCCTTCGGTCATATTTCTGGTGGTCACTTCAACCCAGCTGTGTCATTATCAATGGCCATCCAAAAACGCCTATCTTGGCTTGATTTCGCTTGGTATGTTGTGGCGCAATTATTGGGTGCTATTGTGGCTTCAGCAGCTGTTCTAGGTGGTGTTGCCAGTTACTTAAAAACATCAACAGTGACTCAAGCTTTATCTGGTCAAAAAATGTCAGTTAAACAATTCATTGACTTAGCTGGTATGGGTCAAACAAACTTCACTGATGGTCAAGGTATTTCAGCTTTTGCATTTGAATTTGGTTTGACATTCTTGTTTGTTCTTGTTATTTCTATTGTGACTAAGCTTGCCAACGTGCCTGCACCAGTTGCGATCGGTTTATTCTTAGCTGTCTTAATCATTGTTGCATTGCCAATTACTGGCGGTGCATTCAACCCGGCTCGTGCTTTGTCACCAGCCATCTTCGTGCAAGGTAAGGCTTTGACCAATGTTTGGGTATACATTGTTGCCGACTTACTTGGTGGTGTCTTAGCAGCATTCGTAGCTAACTTCTTTAATTCAAAATCTGAAGCACCTGCTACCCAAGATTAATTCAACGTTTATTGATAAACAAAAAGAACATCTCATATGAGATGTTCTTTTTATTTATCAATACCTAATCAATCATCAGCTGTCTCGGAAAATCAACAGGCAACGCGCCAGTAATGATTTTATGACCACCATCAAAAGGCAATGGTAACTCAATACTGACAGAGTGTAACATCATACGCGTTGCTTCACTCTGTGAACCATACAGTGAGTCACCAATAATAGGGTGCCCAACGCTAGCGAGATGCACTCGAATTTGATGCATACGACCAGTTTCCAACTGTAAACGAAGAAGTGAATTTTGATAAACAGTATGAATACACGTCCAATGCGTTATTGCTGTTTGCGCATCTATACCATTAATCCACCGTTTGCGATCATTCAAGAAATCAACACCGATCGGCACATTAATGCTCCCATTTCGCTCGCCCATTGCACCTGTGACCCAGGCTAAATACGTACGCTTAATTTTTTTTTCAGATAATAATCGATTTAAAATTGGCACAACCACCGGATTCTTTGCCACGATAACTAGACCTGACGTTTCACGATCAATACGATGGACCATATAAGGCTTGGCCTGCGCACTCGCACTCAGCAGTTGCCGCATCTGAAAATTAGCGGCTAAATAGTTCAATAAGGTATCTGTTTCTGTTATTGAATGTGGGTGCATCTTCATACCAGCTGGTTTATCAACGATAACAAGATCATCATTTTCAAAAACAATCGCTACTTGTTGTTTATCGTTTGGTAAATAATGCGATTCACTCGTTCGAAAATCATCATTTTCAAACAAAAGCGTCAGCACATCACCTGTTTTTAATACATAATTCGTTGGTACCTCATGATCATTAACACGAAAATGTTGTTTCATTCGTAGTGCACCGCGAATACGTTGTGGAATAAGCCAACTAATAAATAGCGCTTTAATTGTTTTGCCAACCTGCCCATCGGAAACAGTGATTTGATAATGCCAACTTGTCATCATGTGCATTCATTATTTGCCGTATCGACCAAACGATATTTAATTTTATCGTCCTCAAGATAGGCATATAACCACTGTGTTTCTGTATCATCAAAGTATCCTAGATTAATTTTGGACTTATCGCCATCTATTTCTAGCCCTTGAAAAGCTACTTTCACGATTTGTTTAATAATCATAAAATTTTCGAACTGTTTTTCAGCAGCAATAACCGCGTCATGCAGTGATTCGCCATCATCTAAATGTTGTTTGATGATAGATACCTTAACATATGCGTGTAAACCATACAAACGTGACTCATTGTCACCACCGCGGTCAATAGCTAATACATAACCTTGCTTCTCCCAGTACCGTAACTGACGTGTCGATACACCTGTCATTCGTGCTAATTCACCAATTCGAAATCTCATATTCTCAAACGTCGGTTTTTTAAATTGTTTTAAATCTGATTCTTGATTCATATTCGAAAGCCTCTAATAATTTGATATATGCGATGAGTTATTTGTTCATTTTTCACTAAAAATCGTTTCCCATTGCGTTAAAATAGGTGCTATTTTAAAATCCTCAACACGTGCTAAACTTTGATCAGCATACGTCTGTCGTAACTTCTTATCATGCAATAATGGTGCAATTGCCTCATAGAATGCATTAACATCGCCATTATCAGTTAAAATACCATATTGCCCTTCATTTAACACTTCCGCTGCGCCTGTATTACGCATAGCCGCAATTGGCAAACCAAAGCTCATTGCTTCAGCTAAAACTAAAGGCAGCCCTTCCCAACGTGAAGTTTGTACAAATAAACTAGCATTTTGATAATGTGATCTTAACGCATCATCCTTCAAAGAACCTCTATAAATAATTTTGTTCTCAGCATGATATTTTTCAATCAATGACTTAAATATTGCCATATCTTCATCGCTACCACCACCTGCCATAGCTAGTTGCCAATCATCGGGTAGCTTAGCCGCTAACTGTACTGCAAAATCAATTCCCTTATGTTGAATGGCAATTCGAGCTGTAAAAGCAATCAGATGTTGCGATAAATCTGAGTGACCACTGGGCGTAATTGTTAATGGATTCCATATTTTAACGGTTCTATTATATTGAGAAAACCCAGATAAATCAGATTCCGTCAACGATACAATAACATCTAGGGCACGCAAACCAGCAATAAACTCGTCTTCGAGGTCAGCATAATACTGTTTTAAATAAGTCACGACATTATTATGCATCCAACCAATGAGCTGTGTATGAGGTAACGTTAAACGTGCCGCAAAACTTGACAATAGACCACCTGACAAAATAACGACATCAAAATCACTTGCTACTTGATTAAATTCTGAAATTTGGGTAGCAAACCGCTCAAAAGGCTTTGCGCCATTATCCAGTGTTACTGGTGTTTTACCGAAAATCAGCGGCGCTTCTAAATTATAAAATGGTTCTAAATCGGAAAAGCTATAATATGACACCTCATGATTTTCAACCAAAGCGTTACCAACAACAGTTGTCGCACGCTTCAAACCGCCTAAACCAATGTTTTCTAAAGCAATCAATATTTTTGTCATGTGCATCTCTCCCATGTGACATTGCCTCTATTGTACCAAAAAAGTCAACAAAAAAACCAACTGCTGACTATTTATACCACCAGCAATTGGTATTGTTGACTTACTCACTTTGACTCCAGTCATCTGCGTTCCTTGGCATCAAACGTGTTGAATCAGTTGTTTCATCATTTGCCTCAGGCGCGTCAGTGACATACTGACTCAGAGTCGATTTATTGCCATTTTTTGCCAATAAACTCTTTGAATATTGCCCGAGTGATTTATTTTGCTTTGTTAAACGATTTTGAGTTGCTATCTTACTATAGTTAAATTTATCAGCATCAATTGGTTTAAACTTTTTAGGTGTGTAAAAACGTAATAAGTTCTTTTGATTCAAATTATCTGACATTGCCAGTTTCTTGTTAACACTACTCTGAATATCATCAAATTTTTTCTGCAAACTCGCGCTTGGTTTCACAATGATCTCGTTTGTTTTAACAGACCAATAGCGCCCAGATAAACTCGCATAAGTTGGTGTAATCCAGTCCTTATTACGGAAAGCAACAACATTGGAACGATCTTTGCTCAATAGATCTTGTCCAAGTTGAATATAAGATTTAGTACTTATGCCTAACAAATGCTCAATTGTTGGGGCCACATCAATTTCACCACCAAACTGGTGATCAATATATCCCTTTTTCATACCAGGAATATGTACTATGAACGGCACACGTTGTAGATTCGCGTTATCCAAATCCCCCCATTTATCACTATCTTTGCCTAAAACAGAGGCTAAATACTTCGCATCTGTATTTGGAATACCATAATGATCGCCATACATGACTACCATTGTATTGTCATATAGACCAGATTTTTTCAAATAAGTAAAGAATTCTTTAACAGCTTCATCTAAGTAATGATTAGTCACAAAATAATTATCGACCAATGTCGATCCTGTATCTGATGTTACAAACTCTGGGTCTAAGTCTGCTCGATCTAAGGTAAATGGCGTATGGTTTGTCACAGTCAGATATTTCGCATAGAATGGCTGTTGCAATAATTCTAAATAAGGTACCGAATCACGGAATAATAACTTATCTTTTAAGCCCCATGTTGTGGCTTTTTTACCAGTAGAGTCAAAATAATCACTAGATATCCAATTTTGATATCCCATATGTTTATAAACATTATTACGATTCCAAAATGTACCTTGATTCCCATGGAACACAGCACTTGAATAGCCAGCACGTTGTTGCAAAATACCTGGCATGGCCTGAAAGGTTTGATCGTTGCCTAATTTGGAAAACAGCGATCCTTGTGGCAAACCAAAGGTAGAAGTTTCTAGCATGTTTTCAGCGTCCGAAGTTTTACCCTGCCCCACCTGATTAAAGAAATTATCAAAAGCAATTGTTCCTTGATCATGATAAATGCTATTCAAAAACGGTGTCACTTCTTGTCCATTAATGCGCCGATCAATTGACATTTGTTGGAAACTTTCCAAATGAAGTACAATAACGTTTTTACCCTTTGCCTTACCATAAAACTCAGGGTTAATTCCCGCATAGTGCTTGGAAACATAATCTTTTACCTGAGTTAATTCCTTTGGTGTTGCACTTTTACGTACCTGTTCTGTTTGGTATGTATTAAAAGCATCAAATATCGTAAATGGTCCGAGACCCAGATATTTAACCATATATTCTCGATCGAATTGACGTGTGAGTAGTTGTGGTCGATCAATATCGGAAAATAATAGGTTAGCCATGAAGATAAATACACCAACTGTAAATATTTTAAATGGCTTAAAACGTGGTAATAATTGATTATCAAACTTAATTTTTCGCAACACAAGCAAGACAATTAATATGATAATATCCACCCAAAATAAAATGTCATGAATATTAAAAGCTATCGCACCAGCTGCTTTTCCACCCTGATTCACTGTTTTATAGCCAAGTATCGTATTAATTGACATAAAATCCGAGAACTCACGAAAATAAATGACATTCAGATATAACAATAATGACATTAACCCATTTAAGATAATTAATGCCCCATAATAAATCGGCTTTGATTTAATAAACAAGATTAAACTAAAGAGCATCACAGTGAATCCAATTGGATTCACTAACATTAAAATAATTTGAAACAAGTCTTGAACATGTAACCACTGAAAATCGGCGCCATAAGCTAGAATAGTTTTAAGCGTTAAGAAAACAATTGTCCACATAAAAAAACCTATGCGGGTATTTAATTGATTTAACCAATTTTTAGGTGATAAAATATGATCCCAAAAATTATTTAAACTTTTTTTTGCTCGTTTTTTCATAATTTCCATTATACCAATAACCTATGCATCTTGTATAAAATCTTGTTATAATAACAGCATGACAATAAAAATCATACACCAAGTTGGATTAGGAAAAGTTCATGATGATGCACTTAAAATCCGTCAAGCCGTCTTTGTTGCCGAACAAGGCGTTAGTCTCGTTGATGAAATAGACACACCCAGCAATGAAGAATCTGCACGCCATTTTGTAGCCTATGTTGATGGTACCCTTGCGGCTACTGCACGTGCGTTAGAAGAAAAATCTGGTGTCTGGCATATTCAACGTGTCGCGACATTATACCCCTTACGTGGTAAGGGTTTTGGCGCTAATTTGATAGCTTTCATAGAAAATACTGCAACCAATTATGATATTCACACACTATATTTAGGTGCTCAAATTCAAGCCAAAGGATTTTATGAACGCCTTGGTTTTAGTGCTTATGGTGATGAATTTTTGGATGCTGGCATCTGGCATGTTCACATGAAAAAATCCTGTTAATTACCACTCGCTATGTATATAAAACCTCGACATACTAACTGATGTCGAGGTTTTATATTACCCTAACGTCTTTTTTCATAAGCGACTTCAACTTTCAGACTGTATGGCCCCTCAGTTTCAATCAACTCTGTCCGTGTTGCTGTATGACCAATGCCTCCATTGAGGACAACTGATGCTAGTGCAAGATGATATTTCTCCATCGCCTGTCGAGCTGGTACCATGCCAACCATGCTCAATGTCGCTAACTCACGTGCTTGCAATTGGTTAACACCCCCCATTATTTTTACCGTATTATCTGTTGTCACCATATCAAAATAAGGTAATAACGTGCCCGGATGGTTAGCAAAAATAATATCATGCTGTGCTATAATATGACGCTGTGCTTGCGTTCCAAGATGTCCATAATTAGTGCTCATCAATCCTAATTGCTCTAATTCAGTTGCTAAAAGGTCCATATTAGCCTGCTGTGTAGCGTTGGTATCGACTAAACCTGGCATAACATCTTGACGCTCATAAAGCCCATTAGCTGGCATAATAACTGTCTGCTGCTGTGTTTCTTCTTCAACATGAGGGCCTCCTAATAATTTTTCAATATACGGTGACACATCCCACTTTGTAACTGATTTTGTAAAATAATACAAAATATTTAAAAAGACAAAATATAATAACAGTATAAACACGCCAGCAATCAACGTGCCACGTAACCAACGCCCGTTGGCGAAGAAGCGATATGCCAAATACAATAGGTACCACACACCTATGGCGCTAACAACTGTATAAATACGCCCTTTTGTCTTTGAATTAGTGGTAAAATAACCAAGATAATGGTTTATCAGATCAAGAATTGTTAACATTATTGTGTTTCCTCCGAACTACTGGTGGCACTATTTTGTGAAACAGCTGAGGATGTATTAGCGCTTGATGTACTGCTATCTTTATTTTCTTGTTGTCCACTGCTAGTATCAGACGCATCTGATGAACTTACAGAAGAAGATGATGCATCACTGGCACTCGTTGTTGTTGCCGCTGATGACTCTGACGTTGATTCTGAAGACGCATCTGATGTACTATTACTACTACTCGACTTATCCACCATCTTTGAACTACTTGTTTGAGAATCGCTTTCTGAAGGCATCACACTACTTTGTTGTGGTGGTCTTTTACCACCTTCATTAGTTCCTGTCGCAACATTAACGGCTAAATTAGCCGCACTAATGGCAATAATAAATGAGACAATTGCTGAAGGTATTAAAAATGGGGGTGTTCGATTTTTTTTTGCCATGATTTCTCCAAAAGATTATTCGGCCATACATGATACAGCCCGAATTGCATAATTCTATTTTACTCGTTTGATATTATATCTGTATAAAAATGTCTTTAGAAAACGAAAACCCACAATTACTTGTGGGCGGACATTTTATAAAATGTTTTAGGAGATTTTATTTTAGGGAGATTGAGATTGGAGAGAAGTCCGTTGATTCGTTGTTTGATATCAACACTTGTTGATGTATATAATATAATTAATTGAAATTAAATGGAGATTAAATACAAAATATGAAAAAATACAAAGCTTATTTCATTGATTTAGATGGTACAATTTATCGTGGTAAAACAAAATACCCTAGTGGCAAACGATTTATTGATCGTTTAAAAAAAGAAAATATACCTTACCTATTTGTTACGAATAATTCTACTAAAAGCCCTGCTGATGTCGCGGCCAATTTAACTACTAATCATGATATCACCACTACTCCAGATCAAATATACACTAGTGCGCTGGCAACAGCTGATTATTTGATAACTATCCTACCACCACATGCTAAAATATATGTCATTGGTGAGCCTGGATTATGCGAAGCCTTATTAAACGCAGGCTTTAATTTATCATCTGATACAGATGTACAAGCAGTCATTGTTGGTTTAGATCGTGATATTAACTACGAAAAACTAACAGTCGCCACATTAGCGATTAATGCCGGTGCAAAATTTATCGCCACAAACCGTGATACAAATTTGCCAACAGAACGTGGTATGACTCCTGGAGCTGGCGCCTTAATTGCTGCCGTTCAAACAGCGACACAAACTACCCCAATAGTCATTGCAAAACCCGAATCTCCTATTATGACTGGTGCCTTAAAACGTATGAATTTGCAAAAATTAGACGTTATCATGGTTGGCGACAATTATAATACAGATATTCTGGCAGGCATTAATAATGATATTGACACGCTATTGGTTTATTCTGGTGTCTCAACACACGAACAAATTCAAAATACCTCTGTTAAACCTACCCACGAAGTAGAAACACTTGATGATTGGCAATTATAAAATAGCAAAAACCCATTGGTTGTATTTTTATACCACCAATGGGTTTTTGCTATTTTTTTATTTTAAATGACAGACATTTAGGCTAATTTTTTAGCAGGTTGTGAACTCTTTTTACCTGACTTATAGAAAAGAAGATAAAGAATTGCAGATACTACTGGAATTGCTGCTGCAATAAAGTATAATCCTCTAAATGAAACTTGTCCGTGCAATGCACCAAAGACATATGGTCCTACACCTAAACCAAGATCCAAACCGATGAAGTAGGTTGACAGCGCAATACCAATTCGATGACTAGATACCAATTTCAAAGTAACTGCCTGTCCATTGGACATAAATGTACCATATCCCAAACCAATAAATGCACCTGATACTAATAACATTAATCCATTCGTGGTCAATCCTAGCACGATTAAACCAAGTGTCAAGAAAATGTAACTCGGATACATCACATAGTTTTCACCATAGCGATCAAAGATACGACCAGACATAGGACGTGTTACCGTCACTATACCAGCATAAACTACGAAGAAGAATGAACTAATCGATACAAGATTTATGCTTTGTGCATATGATGCTAAGAAAGATAGCACACTTGAATACGAGAGCCCCATCAAAAATCCAATGAAAGCAATCAATAATACTTTATATTCAATAAAACTTGAAACTTTCCAAGACTTTAATTCTGCTAAATGTTCTGCAGTTAATTTCACATTATTAATTTGAATAGCAAACAGCGCAATCATTGACAAAGCAATCATAGCAACTGATAGCAACACAATAAAGTGGAAACTCGTCATATTTAACAACAGCAAACCAATAAACGGTCCGATAGCTGCAGCTAAACTCGTACTTAATCCGTAATAGTTAATACCTTCACCTTTACGATTTTCAGGAATAAATTCGGTAACAATAGCATTTAATGCTGTTGATGTCATTCCATACGCAAATCCGTTTAATAAACGAACAATATCTAAGGTACCTATAGTTGGTATTGTTAAGTAAGCAATTGTAGTAATTAAATAAAAAATCACTCCCCAACGTGCTACGCGTTTTCGTCCGATTAATTCTAGTTCTTTTCCCATAATTAATCGTGCTAGCAGGGTACCAATAATGTAAATTCCTGATGCCATTCCAGCTTGTCCAAAACTCGCATGTAATTCATTGTGTGCAATGACCGCAATAATAACCATCATTAGATAATACACAAGATACACAATAAAGTTAATAATCGTAATTGTAATAAAACCTTTATTAAATAATTTGTCTTCCATAAGTCCATTCTCAATTTTTCACCGACACAACATTTTTTTCAAGAAAATATTGCTACGTGGGTGATGGGGACAATCTTAATACGGTCTTTACGCTATCCATTTTCAGAAACCTTCATTCATTTTTGCACTATTCTTTACACAAACAATTGTAAATAAAAAACGGCTGTTCTTAGAGTACCACTTTTTCACAAGCAGCGCAAAAAAATTTCACAATCTCATTTAATTGTAAAGTACGTTGACAACTAGGAGTTAATCAATAGACAATTAAATAAATAGTTAGTGAAATATTATTTTCAAAGACAAAAAAAGCAAGGCACTCACGTGACTTGCTTCATCTGATGGGCCTGACAGGACTCGAACCTGTGACCCCTGCGTTATCAACACAGTGCTCTAACCAACTGAGCTACAGGCCCTCTTTCTATGCATACCGCATAAAAGCGAATGACGGGAATCGAACCCGCATAGCCAGCTTGGAAGGCTGGAATTCTACCATTGAACTACATTCGCAGATCCTTTGTCGGATACACTCTGTGTATCTATGGCGCTGGACGGAATCGAACCGCCGACACTACGAGCTTCAATCGTATGCTCTACCAACTGAGCTACAGCGCCATCTTAGTACTGCTCATACTAAACGGTCACAGCGGGGCTCGAACCCGCGATCTCCTGCGTGACAGGCAGGCGTCCTAACCAGCTAGACCATGCGACCAATTGCGGGAGCAGGATTTGAACCTACGACCTTCGGGTTATGGGCCCGACGAGCTACCAGACTGCTCCATCCCGCGATAATTTTAATCGGTATCTCTACCTAAGGAGAATGTGGGATTCGAACCCACGCGCCGATTTCTCGACCTGACGGTTTTCAAGACCGTTCCCTTCAGCCAGACTTGGGTAATTCTCCATTGTTTCAATACAGTAGTCCTGCATGGACCTTGTTGGACTCGAACCAACGACCGGACGGTTATGAGCCGTCTGCTCTAACCAACTGAGCTAAAGGTCCTATATCGAGCCTATCGCGGCAGGGGGGATCGAACCCTCGACCTCCCGGGTATGAACCGGACGCTCTAGCCAGCTGAGCTACACCGCGATCTTCTTTGACAACTTTTATTGCCAATCGGGACGACAGGATTCGAACCTGCGACCCCCTGGTCCCAAACCAGGTGCTCTACCAAGCTGAGCTACGTCCCGAAAAGTTCTACGAGAGCTTTTGCCCCTTTAAACTTAAAAAAGAGTTTGAATTCCTTCAACCTCTATGCACCTAGCAGGAGTCGAACCTGCAACCTCCTGATTCGTAGTCAGACGCTCTATCCAATTGCGCTATAGGTGCATATATGCCGGCGACCGGGATCGAACCGGTACGATATCTCTATCGCAGGATTTTAAGTCCTGTGCGTCTGCCTATTCCGCCACGCCGGCATAGAAGCGGAAGACGGGATTCGAACCCGCGACCCCCACCATGGCAAGGTGATGTTCTACCACTGAACTACTTCCGCAGAAATCATGCCGACTAAAGGACTCGAACCTTCGACCCCCGCTTTACAAGAGCGGTGCTCTACCAACTGAGCTAAGTCGGCATCCTTTTATCCCGGCGTGCCGGTCTTGACTTTCGCCAATGGACGCTACAGGGATCGAACCTGTGACCCCCTGCTTGTAAGGCAGGTGCTCTCCCAGCTGAGCTAAGCGTCCATAATGGAGAGGAAGGGATTCGAACCCTCGAAACAATTCCTTGTTTACATGGTTTCCAACCATGCTCCTTCGGCCAGACTCGGACACCTCTCCAAATCTTCCTAACTCTCTACTTCTCTGTTGTAACTTTCGCTACCTATGTACGGCACCGCATCTTCCTATCCTCGCAGCCAGCGATCCGGCAACTACTTTCGGCGTGATAGAGCTTAACTTCTGTGTTCGGGATGGGAACAGGTGTGTCCTCTATGCTATCAATACGACACCTTTGAGTTATTCACTCAAAACTAAATAGTATCAAATTCTTCCTTTAATTAAACCACTCATAATTGCTTTGTGTCTACATTCCTGTAAACTAGACTTTGGTTAAGTCCTCGACCGATTAGTACTAGTCCGCTTCATACATCACTGTACGTCCACTTCTAGCCTATCTACCTCATCATCTCTAAGGGGTCTTACTCTATAAATAGATGGGAAATCTCATCTCGAGGCGAGTTTCACACTTAGATGCTTTCAGCGTTTATCTCATCCAAACATAGCTACCCAGCAATGCTCCTGGCGGAACAACTGGTACACCAGCGGTTTGTTCACCCCGGTCCTCTCGTACTAAGGGCAACTCCTCTCAAATTTCCTGCGCCCGCGACGGATAGGGACCGAACTGTCTCACGACGTTCTGAACCCAGCTCGCGTACCGCTTTAATGGGCGAACAGCCCAACCCTTGGGACCGACTACAGCCCCAGGATGCGATGAGCCGACATCGAGGTGCCAAACCTCCCCGTCGATGTGGACTCTTGGGGGAGATGAGCCTGTTATCCCCAGGGTAGCTTTTATCCGTTGAGCGATGGCCCTTCCATGCGGAACCACCGGATCACTAAGTCCTACTTTCGTACCTGCTCGAGTTGTAGCTCTCACAGTCAAGCTTGCTTATGCCTTTACACGCTACGAATGATTTCCAACCATTCTGAGCAAACCTTTGAGCGCCTCCGTTACCTTTTAGGAGGCGACCGCCCCAGTCAAACTGCCCGCCAGACACTGTCCACGATCACGTTAAGTGACCAGTGTTAGAATGTTCATACAACGAGGGTAGTATCCCACCGTTCGACTCCAACTAGACTGGCGTCCAATTTTCTACGTCTCCTACCTATTCTGTACAAGCAGCACAAACATTCAATATCAAGCTACAGTAAAGCTCCATGGGGTCTTTCCGTCCTGTCGCGGGTAACCCGCATCTTCACGGGTATTTAAATTTCACCGAGTCCCTCGTTGAGACAGTGCCCAGATCGTTACGCCTTTCGTGCGGGTCGGAACTTACCCGACAAGGAATTTCGCTACCTTAGGACCGTTATAGTTACGGCCGCCGTTTACTGGGGCTTCAATTCGTACCTTCGCCGAAGCTAAGCACTCCTTTTAACCTTCCAGCACCGGGCAGGCGTCAGCCCCTATACTTCATCTTACGATTTTGCAGAAACCTGTGTTTTTGATAAACAGTCGCCTGGGCCTATTCACTGCGGCTCATGTTTTACCATGAGCACCCCTTCTCCCGAAGTTACGGGGTCATTTTGCCGAGTTCCTTAACGAGGGTTCTCTCGCTCACCTTAGTGTTCTCCACTCGACTACCTGTGTCGGTTTGCGGTACGGGCAGTGTAATACTTCCTAGAAGCTTTTCTCGGCAGTGTGACATCTCAGACTTCTCTACTTTATTTCGATCCGCATCACAGCTTGTTCTTGTAGATAAAAGCATTTCACTCTTATCAAAACTTACTGCTTGCACGTACATATCCATCAGTACGCTTCTGATAGCCTCCTGCGTCCCTCCATCGGTCAAACGCATTACTACTGGTACAGGAATCTCAACCTGTTATCCATCGACTACGCTTCTCAGCCTCGCCTTAGGTCCCGACTAACCCTGGGAGGACGAGCCTTCCCCAGGAAACCTTAGTCATTCGGTGGACAGGATTCTCACCTGTCTTTCGCTACTCATACCGGCATTCTCACTTGTAAGCGCTCCAGTAGTCCTTACAGTCTACCTTCATTGCCCTTACAACGCTCTCCTATCGCGTGCTTACGCACACCCGCAGTTTCGGTAATATGTTTAGCCCCGGTACATTTTCCGCGCAATGGCACTCGACTAGTGAGCTATTACGCACTCTTTAAATGTTGGCTGCTTCTAAGCCAACATCCTAGTTGTCTATGCACTATCACATCGTTTTCCACTTAACATATATTTAGGGACCTTAACTGGCGATCTGGGCTGTTCCCCTTTCGACGGTGGATCTTATCACTCATCGTCTGACTCCCATTCATACATATCTGGCATTCGGAGTTTATCAAACTTTGGTAACCCGAGATGGGCCCCTAGGCTTAACAGTGCTCTACCTCCAGTATGCTTATAATGAGGCTAGCCCTAAAGCTATTTCGGAGAGAACCAGCTATCTCCAAGTTCGTTTGGAATTTCACCGCTACCCACAGTTCATCCGAGCATTTTTTAACATGCACCGGTTCGGACCTCCAGTAAGTTTTACCTCACCTTCATCCTGACCATGGGTAGGTCACCTGGTTTCGGGTCTACAACATCGTACTATTCGCGCTATTCACACTCGCTTTCGCTACGGCTCCGGTCTTTTCTCCTTAACCTTGCACGATATCGTAACTCGCCGGTTCATTCTACAAAAGGCACGCCATCACCCATTAACGGGCTCTGACTTCTTGTAGGCGTCGTGGTTTCAGGAACTATTTCACTCCCCTTCCGGGGTGCTTTTCACCTTTCCCTCACGGTACTGGTTCACTATCGGTCACTAGGGAGTATTTAGCCTTACGGGATGGTCCCCGCAGATTCCGACCGGATTTCACGTGTCCGGCCGTACTCAGGATCCTGAAAAGAGTGTGCTTTATTTCGCTTACGGGGCTATCACCCTCTATAGCCAAGCTTCCCAACTTGTTCTGCTATAAAACACTTTTGTAACTCTTATATATCAGTCCTACAACCCCAGAATGCAAGCACTCTGGTTTGGGCTCTTCCCCGTTCGCTCGCCGCTACTTAGGGAATCGATTTTTCTTTCTGCTCCTGCTGCTAATGAGATGTTTCAGTTCACAGCGTATTCCGTCTCATATCCTATATATTCAGATATGGACAACTCTTTGCGAGTTGGGTTTCCCCATTCGGAAATCTCTGGGTCATAGCGTACTTACCGCTCACCAAAGCTTATCGTAGTTAGTTACGTCCTTCATCGGCTCCTAGTGCCAAGGCATCCACCACGCGCCCTTATTAACTTAACCTATACAACCGAAGTTGTGGTTCAAGTTTATGAGTTGGTCGTTTTTCAGACCTGCGATTAAACCGTTCTTTTTAAAGAACTTTTTTGTGTTGTTTCTCGGTTCAATTTATAATTAAAAATTATTAAAAGAATTTGTTACTATTCAGTTTTCAATGTACAACCACGACAACTGCTGCCAGTTGCCTATGGAGAATAGCGGGATCGAACCGCTGACCCCCTGCTTGCAAAGCAGGTGCTCTCCCAGCTGAGCTAATTCCCCATAGGTTCATCTTTGACCATGATACCTATAACAGTACCACACTCAAAACTAAACAAAACTTTGAACGTTACGAACTTGACACTGAAGTCACTGTCGTTTTCCGATTATCCTTAGAAAGGAGGTGATCCAGCCGCAGGTTCTCCTACGGCTACCTTGTTACGACTTCACCCCAGTCATCTGTCCTGCCTTAGACGGTTCCCTCCTTACGGTTAGGCCACCGGCTTTGGGCATTACAAACTTCCATGGTGTGACGGGCGGTGTGTACAAGACCCGGGAACGTATTCACCGCGGCGTGCTGATCCGCGATTACTAGCGATTCCGACTTCGTGCAGTCGAGTTGCAGACTGCAGTCCGAACTGAGACGTACTTTAAGAGATTAGCTCACCTTCGCAGGTTGGCAACTCGTTGTATACGCCATTGTAGCACGTGTGTAGCCCAGGTCATAAGGGGCATGATGATCTGACGTCGTCCCCGCCTTCCTCCGGTTTGTCACCGGCAGTCTCGCTAGAGTGCCCATCTGAATGCTGGCAACTAACAATAAGGGTTGCGCTCGTTGCGGGACTTAACCCAACATCTCACGACACGAGCTGACGACGACCATGCACCACCTGTCACTTTGTCTCCGAAGAGAACACTTCTATTTCTAAAAGCTTCAAAGGATGTCAAGACCTGGTAAGGTTCTTCGCGTTGCTTCGAATTAAACCACATGCTCCACCGCTTGTGCGGGTCCCCGTCAATTCCTTTGAGTTTCAACCTTGCGGTCGTACTCCCCAGGCGGAACACTTAATGCGTTAGCTTCGGCACTAAGAGGCGGAAACCTCCTAACACCTAGTGTTCATCGTTTACGGTGTGGACTACCAGGGTATCTAATCCTGTTTGCTACCCACACTTTCGAGCCTCAACGTCAGTTACAGTCCAGTAAGCCGCCTTCGCCGCTGGTGTTCTTCCATATATCTACGCATTCCACCGCTACACATGGAGTTCCACTTACCTCTACTGCACTCAAGTTAACCAGTTTCCAATGCCTTTCCGGAGTTGAGCTCCGGGCTTTCACATCAGACTTAACCAACCGTCTGCGCTCGCTTTACGCCCAATAAATCCGGATAACGCTCGGGACATACGTATTACCGCGGCTGCTGGCACGTATTTAGCCGTCCCTTTCTGGTATGGTACCGTCAGGCTAAGGTCATTCCCTACCTTAACTTTTCTTCCCATACAACAGTGCTTTACGACCCGAAAGCCTTCATCACACACGCGGCGTTGCTCCATCAGGCTTTCGCCCATTGTGGAAGATTCCCTACTGCAGCCTCCCGTAGGAGTTTGGGCCGTGTCTCAGTCCCAATGTGGCCGATCAGTCTCTCAACTCGGCTATGCATCATTGTCTTGGTAGGCCTTTACCCCACCAACTAACTAATGCACCGCGGATCCATCTCTAGGTGACGCCGTAGCGCCTTTTAACCTGGTATCATGCGATACTAAGTTTTATTCGGTATTAGCATCTGTTTCCAAATGTTATCCCCAGCCTTGAGGCAGGTTGTCCACGTGTTACTCACCCGTTCGCCACTCACTTGAAAGGTGCAAGCACCTTTCGCTGTGCGTTCGACTTGCATGTATTAGGCACGCCGCCAGCGTTCATCCTGAGCCAGGATCAAACTCTCAATTTAGAAAATTTGAAGATTGCTCTTCGATTAAACTGACTATATTTCGCTATATCTCTATAACGTAATCCGTTTATTGTTTGTTACGAATTGACTTCGCAAATTTGTTTCGTTATTACTTCTAATAACAACAACAGATTCGTTTGTTCAAAGTTTTGTTCAGTTTTCAATGTGCTACTTGTTGTCGCTGTGACAACTATATTATCATACCACGCTCGGTTTCGTTTGTCAACACCTTTGTTTTGAGAAGTTTCCTCCTCGCTACGCTCGCTCTGACGCCCTGCACCGCTTTCGCTATTTGACAACTATACTATCTTACTGCGTCTTGTTTCACTTGTCAACACTTTTGTTAGCGCTTCTTTCGCACTCACCTGCCACTGACTTGCCCTTAAGACATCTTCTAATATACCAACTTTCTCCCCCTCCGTCAATCTCTTTCTCTCACTCTTTTTCTTTCCCTTACTCTTTCTCCCTAACCCCCCTCTTCCGTTCGCTTTTTCTCCCGGTTTTCCTCATTACTACTTACTCTCGTTCATGTTTTATCTATTTGAAAATTTGCAGTTTACCAATGCGTTCAGCTGCTTCAATTAATCTGGCCTCGTCAATTGTTAACCCAACTCTTATATAACCTTCTCCAGCATCCCCAAATCCAGAGGCATCGGCTACCGCCACGTTTGCCTCTTCCAACAAGAGTTCTGCAAATTCTGCAGAACTATACCCTTTGGGTACTGGCATTAAAACATAAAATGCACCTTTAGGTACATAGGGTTCCCACCCATATGCTC
Source organism: Leuconostoc carnosum (assembly GCF_007954525.1). Classification (NCBI taxonomy): domain Bacteria; kingdom Bacillati; phylum Bacillota; class Bacilli; order Lactobacillales; family Lactobacillaceae; genus Leuconostoc; species Leuconostoc carnosum. Next base: position 964,143 of record NZ_CP042374.1, read on the forward strand.
TCACTGCGTTCACAAAAGCATCACGTCGTTTTTGATAGACAGTATTCAACTTTGCAATAGCTTTTTGACGTTCAGATATATTTGTCAATGCTTCGACTGCTGCATCTTGAATAGCTGGAAATAATGAAACAAACAAGTGATCTTGTATGACATTAATTGCCTCGATCATATCTGCATTACCAACAGCAAAACCTATTCGCCATCCTGCCATATTAAAAGTCTTTGAAAAGGTATAGGTTTCAATACCAACATCCTTGGCACCGGCTGTTTGCAAAAAAGATAGTGGTTTGTATCCATCAAATCCGATGGCACCATATGCAAAATCTGATACGATACCTACTTCATTATTAACCGCAAAATTGACTGTTTCTTCATAAAAATGATCTGTCGCTACTGCACCAGTTGGATTATTAGGATAATTCAGGTATAAGAATTTTGCTTTTTTCGCAGTTTCCGAATCAATTGCTGTGTAATCAACAAGGAAATCGTTTTCACGCGTCAATGGCAAGAAATCACAATGCACTTGCCCTAAAGCAGCACCTGATAAATAATCCGGGTACCCAGGATTAGGTAATAATAACGTTTCACCCGGATTCATCAGCGCCCATGGTAATTCCACTAAACCAATCTTACTCCCAGCTAGAATGGCTACTTCTGTTTCAGGGTCTAACATTACGCCATATTCTTCTTTATAAAAATCAACAATAGCTTGTTTCAACCGATGTTCACCACGAAAAAGAGAATACTTATGATCCCCACTATTGGCTGTTGCTTCTTGCATTGCTCGGACAATGTATTCAGGTGTCGGTTGGTCAGGGTTCCCCTGGCCAAGATTAATCACATCAGCGCCTGCTGAAATTTTGGCATTCACTTTAGCAACTAATGATGCAAAAAACTGCTTTGGCAATGTTTTAAGTAACTCTGATTTTTCAAAATGCATATTTTCACCTATTGATATAACTCTGGACGACGATCTGAAAATACTGGTATTTCACCGCGAACATCTTGTTCGTCATTAGTATTAATCTCTGCCACTAGTAGCGTTTCCTCTTCACCAGCCTGTTGTACGATACGCCCCAACGGATCAATAATGAGCGAACTTCCACCGAAAACATTATGATCATCATATCCGACACGATTAGCTGCCACAACAAATGCTTGGTTTTCAATAGCACGAGCTTGTAATAAAATTTGCCATTGATTAATACGTTGAATTGGCCATTGTGCCGCAATATACAAAATTTCTTGTGGACCTGGCGCCATAATTGTTCGTAACCACTCAGGAAATCGGATATCATAACAAATGGCACCAGCTGAAGGGACACCAGCAAGCTTAAAGCTATTAGTTTTAGTGCCCGAAGTTATATACTGGCCTTCATTCATTAATCCAAATAAATGTAATTTATCATATTCTTGAACTTTTTGGCCATTCTTGTCAAAAATATACATCGTGTTATAGAAATCACCATCACGCAAAATAGCAACAGATCCGCCAATAATATTAAGTTGATAAGTTTTGGCTAATTGACTTAACACCTGTTGACTATTAACACCATCCACATCCGCCAAAGTATCCAATGCAGTCAATGCATAACCTGTATTCCACATTTCAGGATAAATTAAAACATCAGCACCCGCGTCTGCAGCTTTTTTGGCATAATCTGTGATTGTTTTTTGGTTAATTTGGGGCTGTCCTAACGCAATATCAATCTGCGCAATCGCAATTTTTAATTTCATGAATGTTACCTCTTGTGTGTTATTCTGCATTAAATGAGACGTTTTGTCAAATTAAATGATTTTTTATTCATTTTAATCAAATAAAAAACGCCAACGGCGTTTTAAGGAAACTTGGGAAATTGATCAAAGTTAGGGTCGCGCTTTTCTTTGAATGCGTCACGGCCTTCTTTGGCTTCATCACTTGTATAATATAGCATCGTCGCATCACCAGCAAATTGTTGCAACCCAGCTAACCCGTCTGTATCGGCATTCATAGCTGCCTTAATAAAGCGCAATGCCGTTGGTGACTTAGTTAACATCTCATCTGCCCATTCTATTGTTGCTTTTTCAACTTCTGCTAGTGGGACAACCTTGTTAATCCAATTCATTTGATAGGCTTCTTGGGCTGTATAAAAATGATTTAAGAACCAAACTTCCTTGGCACGCTTATGTCCGATGACACGGGCTAAGTAACCTGATCCATAGCCTGCATCAAACGAACCAACCATTGGCCCTGTTTGCCCAAATTTAGCGTTATCAGCAGCAACCGTTAAATCTGCCACAAGCTGCAAAATATTACCACCACCAACTGACCAACCTTTAACCATCGCAATAATTGGCTTTGGGATGATACGCATCAGACGTTGTAAATCTAACACATTCAAGCGTGGAATGCCATCGGATCCAACGTAACCCCCATTACCACGGACTTTTTGGTTGCCACCTGATGAAAACGCTTGATCACCGGCACCCGTCAAAATAATGACACCGATATTATTATCATCACGCGCAATCGTAAAAGCTTCGATCATTTCAGTTACCATACCTGGGGTAAACGCATTGTGAGTTGCGACATCATTCATTGTGATTTGAGCAATTTTACCAGGATTTTCACCATCAGCATTTGTTTCAAATAAAATTTCATCATATTGTTTTACGGCGTTCCAAGTTGTCATGTGTTATACTCCATTCAGAAAGGGGAATTTTGTTCTTATGAATATTATAGAACTTTTGGGATTAAAAACTACCTTATTATCAGCAGAAAAAACAATTGTCGAAGTTGACGTCAGTGATAAATTGATGCAACCATTTGGCATTGTGCACGGTGGTGTTAATGCCCTCATTGCTGAAACAGCTGCATCACTAGGTGCAAATGAAGCAACAGATGAGCATCAGATACCTGTCGGTGTTGATATACACACACACCATTTAAAAGCCGTCAAATCTGGACATCTAATCGCTACTGCGACGCCGATCAATATCGGCCATACGCTACAAATTTGGTCGGTGACTGTTATTGAAAGTCAGCACAAACAGCAAACAAGCATTAGTACTGTGACGCTGATGAACAAAACACGTTAGTTATGACTATCTTTTTTGAAAAAATTGCGTAGTGGCTTGTTTTTTGACTGCATTGCTTTCAATTCATTTTGTCTTTGTAATTCTTCAGGTGTTGGTGTGTCATAGTCTAACGTAGCTAATCGTTCAGCCTGTGGCTGTTTAATCAGTAGTTTAACCGTATCGTTAGGCATCATTGGATTACGAAGATAGTTAACGCCCTCGACTGACCGTGTGATAGCTAATGTTGGCGTTGGTGCTAGATCCACATCTTCACTAATAACAGCAAAGCTACCCTTGAATTGACTTTGATAATACAAAGCAGCATAACTAGATATCGGACCATAGCCAATAAATTCGACTTGATGTGCGTGAGCTTGCTTACGTGCTTTTTTAATTGCTGTCATAATGGCATTTTCGTTTGCTCGATAGAAGCCAGCATCAATTTCACTACTAGCGATATACTGTACCGCTTGATGCGTGAGTTTAACCCAATCAGACATATAATCAGTCACATATCGCTCTGGTTCAGAAAAAATCACACGCAAAGTTTTTGTCATGATTTTTTTCGGTTGTTGCAAGTAACTGTACAATCTTGGTGCCAATGTCTCATCATCATCACGCAGAATGCCTTTTTTGTGTGGGCGTATCACGAAATCATGGAAAACAAAACTACCATTACCTGCAGAAACTAAATCAATTGTGTAAAAAGCATACTCATTTGGCACTGTAATCGTTACTTCGTCACTATTTTGACTATTTGTTAGCAATGGTTGATGGTCTTTGTCAAAAAAAGTAACCACTAAATAAGCAAACATGCGCTCACTATTATCAATATGACGCGCAATGGTATAAGTTTGTCCCTTTAATAACCGTGGTAGATCCGATATGCGTTTTTCACCAACATAATATTGTTGAGAATGCCAAGTTGCAATAATTTGACCACTTGGTAAAAAGTAATGTTCGTAATAAACGTCGTTGACAGACTTAAAATCTACCGTCGCACCTTGTAACTGATGTAGTTGCGTTTGCGGTGTCCAATACATGTGATATTGCATAAATATTACTGGTCCTCCTGACGCATATTATCTCTTGCCTTTTTAAGTTCTGTCATAAAAAAACTGATCATTTCTGGGATTTTATCGGTGTGACTACCGACTGCTGTCACATGAGTTACTGTAGCTTGTTGTGCTGTAAAAAAATCATTTAATTGCAACAAACTATTACCATCATATTCATCTTGCGACATCGTGAATAATGATATTTTGATCTTTGACCAATCAATATTTTGAATATGTTGCCAGAGTCGTTGATCCAATTCTTCTGTATCCTCTGGATTCATACGCCCAACTAAGTAACGTCGTACATCCAATATCCAATCTTGGTTGAAAAGTTGTGCAAATTCTGCCTGACTAGTAAATGTTCCTAAATTCAGGATTGGTTTGGCTATCATAACGGCTCTAGGTTTAATATCAGCAGCATAATACAGTGCCGGAAAACTCCCCATGGAACCGCCTGTTAGAATGACATCTTCTGGCTTCAAATTTAATGTTGCCATCGCCTTTTTAATCATGTCAATCACTGCTTGTTGATAAACGGGTGTCCCAATATCAAAGGCGCCACCTTGTATTCTTGAATCGGTAAATAGTAAGTAGGGTGTCCCTAATTCATCTAGAGATGTTTTCATTTCAAAAGCATCGCCATGTAAACGTAAACCAGAGAAATTGACAATAAGCGGTGCCTGACGGTCACCTGGATTAAAGTAACTTAATATTTCTTCATTTTCAGTGGTTAAATGCCAATCATCCCCCGGTAACAGCATCCCCAATCCATGTCTTGACCGTCGTTGATGTAGGGCATGCAAGTCAATTAATCCCTCTCCTCGTGCAAAAACAAGAATTTGATAAGCTTGATAATCCTGCAACCCCCCCACTGTTGTCAGTTCACGCAAGGCTGCACCTTCGATAACCTGTATCGTTTGAATATCATTATTTTTATAAAAAACAAATTGCACTTGTACTTCAACTGACCCTGTTTGACTGTAGTCTAACCAAACTAAATTTGCTTGTGTTGAGGTAAAATCAGTCTCATAAGTTTGAAGCGTTCCAATCTGTTGCCATTCCAAACCAAAGTTACCACTATATTGTGCTGAAAAACGACCTTCACGTTTAAAATGAATGCCTTCTGATGGCAGTGGTAAAAATTGTGCTTCACTAAAACGCGTTGAAAAACCAATTTGTTCGGAAGATAGGTCGTTTTGGATACATTTATTAATTGCTTCAGGTGTATTCTCTTGGATAAAGAAGGCACGTCGTTCATCCAAAACAGCTTGAAATTCAGGTGTGACTTCGTGCGCGAAATATAGGGTTCGTAATGGTGGCCAAGCATCGAGCTGGCTAGATAATAATGTACTGTCTAACACGTCGTCTGTCAGCACAACATAGCTTTGTTCCAAGACATAAGGGTCTTTTTGAAAGGCTAACATCGTCGGTAAATCTAAAATAGATGTATATTGCCAGTCAATATCTTTTGACTGCATTTTAGGGGTCCAATCATCGGATCCAATTTGAAGAACTGAAATATTTGACATTTACTTCTGGTGACCCCCTTGTTTGATTTTATTGAAAACTTGCTGCCATTTAATCCAAAGCATTTCCTCATTTGACGCCTGACTCATTTCAATTGCAACTACTCTGGATTTATCAACGTTAGCATAGTCATCAAGATAAAAATGTAATGCTGTTGGTATTTGTTCGTCGTTTGTGACTAACTGACCGTTTCCTCCGGGCACCATATAGTCTGTTTGAACGCGGTTAATTTGTGGTATGCCATAAGTTAATGCTGTTGCCTGCAAATGATGATCTGGTATGTCGTCAAGATCAATCAATAGTCGTACATTGCTCATATAACGCTGACGGCTAGCTTCATTTTGTGGTGGTAAAAATTGAAAGCGAGCTTTGTAAGACTGCTGACTATTTTCATCAATAAGACCATGCTCATTAGCTGCTGACAAACTTGCTGCCTCAATCATATCATCATATACTTCATGGTTTTGGGACGTCTCAACCAATAATATGACATTTGAATAATGCGCCACTATCTGACTTACTATTGAAAATACTGCCACTGTTAATTCTTTCGCTGACCAATAAATCGGAACGATTGGCATTGTTGCCTGAGAACTCGCTTTTATGTCCGTAACATAAGGTGGAATAACCATCATATCATCAGACTGATAGCCATGCTTTACAATAATTTCTGATTGTTTTAATGTATCTACAACAGAGAAGTCAACTTGTTCGGGTTTTTCCAGCAAGACATGACGTTCTAATTGTGCCCTAGTACGTTGTGCTTGATAACTGAAAATAGTCGGTTGTTGGGGTGACACATGTTTAACCAAAAACTGAGTAAGTTGGCTCTGAGCAAAAATGAGATAATCTGTCTCGGGCACATGCTGCAAGTGATCATTTAATGCAGCAGCTAATACTTGTGATAAATTATCAAAATGTGTTTGCATTGTCCAAAGTTGTTTTGTTACCACGTGACCTGTTTCAAGATCTTGTTGCATTGCTACTTGTCCGCTCGGTGTCAAATAATCCACTTTTGTAGCGCTGTGATTCTCTTTATCAAAACTTGTCACACGCGACACAAACCCGCGATCATCAATCATTAATTCTTGTATACGTTGATTATCACTCATTAAATCAATACGTTCAAAACGAGAACGTGTTAACATATCTAACCAGACAGTGGCATAATGTGCATCCGCTACGCGAACAATAACACGATCTGGCAAATCAATAAACTGCGCACCAGCAGGCCAAGAAAAATCCATTAAAGCTACAGGTTTGACCGCCTGCAACCGTACTTGCTGCAAAAAATCATATACGGACCATGTCGATACAGCTTCAATATTTTTTTCCGCTAGAATACCACGTAAATTAGGTAAAAAATCAACTAAAATTAGTTCTACCTGTTGATTTTGTGATAGAAAAAGCTGTGCTTGGTGAATGGAATCATTAAATTCTGGCAATATCATGCTGTAATCATGCCAATCGGGAATAATATGCAATGTCATTGTCATGTATAACCTCTTTATGTACGGCGCATACGCGCCTTTTAAAATCAGCAGCAAAGTTGTTCGACTTTGCTTACCATCAAACCTATCGATATAAAACTATTATACCAATTATTCTTATAATTTTTGAAATGAGTCATAATAAAATATGTTTCACGTGAAACATGATAGACAAAAACCACTCGTTTACTGGAACTGCTGCCATAATTTAACGATGGCTTGCACACCTTCATCACCGTGATCCTGACTCAGTTTCTCAAATAAGCTTTCGGCTAACTTGGTGCCAGGTAACTCAATGTGCATTTCGGCTGCTGAATCCAAAGCGATGCGTAGATCTTTAAGCAAATGCTTCGCATAAAATCCCGCAGCATAATCACCTGTCATAACACGGGGCATATAATTATCCACTGACCAAGAACCGGCAGCACCAGCACGCCAGACATTGTAAGCTGATGTCATATCCAAGCCAGCAGCTTTGGCATATACCATCGATTCAGCCATTGTAATCACAGTCGCCGCTACACCGATATTGTTACTCATTTTCATATGCTGGCCTTTACCAGCTGAACCTGCATGTACAATTTGCTGGCCAATGTCTTTCAGCACAGGGCGCAATGCCTCGAATGTTGCTGTCTTACCACCGACCATAATCGATAACGTGCCATTTTTAGCCCCAATATCACCACCAGAAACTGGGGAATCTAAGACTTGAAAACCTAATGATTCACCTTTTTGGGCCAATTGTTCAGCTAATTTTGGGGTAGAAGTCGTCATATCAACTAAAATATCCCCTCGACTCGCACCCGCAAAGACACCATTTTTACTCAGCCAAACTTCTTCAACATCACGTGGATAACCAACCATCGTAAAAGTAATCTGCGACTGCTGGGCAACCGCTTTCGGTGTTTCTGCCCATACGGCACCATGAGCAAGAACTGGCTCAGCTTTGGCTGGCGTACGATTATAAACAGTTACCTGGTGCCCCGCCTGCAATAAATTATTGATGATGCCAGTACCCATAACGCCTGTCCCAATAAATCCAATATGCATAAGCTTTTTCACCTCAAAATTTCATTTTCCGTGTAACCATCATTTGCTAGGGTAACCGCATCGTTTAAGGCTATTTCCACCATGTTCTTAATGGCTGTATTGGTATAAAAAGCAATATGTGGTGATAAATAGAAATTGTCCAACGCGGTCAACCGTTGAATGTTTTCAGGTAGGTCGGATAGTGACTGCTTTTGATCCATAAATTCATTTTCGTTTGGTGTTACATCAAACGCCGCACCATATAATTGACCTGATAATAAAGCATTTTCTAAAGCAGTCATATCAACTACTTCGCCTCGTGACATATTCAACATAATTGTACCAGGTTGAATTTTGTCAAAAAAGTTTTGATCAGCTAACCCACGTGTTTCATCATTTAATGGTGTATGAAAACTAATAACATTGGCACGTGATAAAGCATCGTCCAATGTCGTGTACTCAACAAATGCCTCATTTTGTGCATGATACACTGGATCCACTCCTAATACTTTGGCTCCCAATGCATGCAGCATTTGGGCAAAAGCCGTACCAATACGACCAACACCAATTACTGCAACTGTTAACTGATAAATTTCACGCGCTTGACCACCAGCAGCCCAAGTATAATCACCAGTTGCCATGGCTCGGTCAAACTTTTTGTTGTGACGCAATACATTAAAAAGTTGTGTCAAAGTATATTCAGCAATCGCACGGGGAGAATAAGCCGCAACATTAGACAAACGAATATGGTTTTCAAAAGCAGCTGGTAAATCAAAAACATCATACCCTACTTGACGCAAGGCAATTTGCTTGATACCGTATTCATTTAATTTTTTGTAAACTATTGCCGGAATCGCTGTAGTTTGTTGACTAGAAACCGCATCAAAATCTTTTGCTAAATCAACATTATCTTCAGATAATGGGCCAACTTCTCTCACAACTTCATGCCCAGTTTTAGTTGACCAAGCTGTCATAAAAGGTACTTCTTCTTCAACGGCATTATACATTAAAATTTTCATATTCAAGCTCCTTTTCATCCACAATATATCCAAAAACGCTCGCCTAAAGTGTACGCCTTCTTACTTCACTTTACCTAAGAAATACTTTTTCTTACCTCGACGGACTAGTACAAATTGACCATCATAATGTGTCGAAGGATCAATGTCTGCTGTGACGTCTGTCATCTTATCACCATTGACAGTAATTGCGCCATTCATGACATCTTCACGTGCTTGGCGTTTTGATTTTTCCACACCACCAGCCACCAAGAAATCAACAACATTCTTAACTTCAGCCGCTGTATCAAAACTAGGTACCCCACCAAAGGCATCAGCAATTTGTGCTGCTGATAACTCAGCTACATCCCCATTAAACAACGCCTTTGATAATGCTTCTGCTTCCTCAACTGCTGCTTGACCATGAACAAATCGTGTCACTTCTTGCGCCAAACGACGTTGTGCTTCACGCGCACCAGGATCGGTTTTAACAGTTTGTGCTAAGGTTTCAATTTCATCTGGTGCCAAAAAAGTAAAGTATTTCAGATATTTCACAACGTCTTCGTCACTTTGATTCAACCAGAATTGATAGAAAGTGTATGGCGATGTCTTCTCAGGATTTAACCAGATGGCGTTACCTTCTGACTTACCAAATTTTTTACCTGTTGCATCTGTCATCAAAGGAATTGTTAACCCGTACGCATTGGCGTCACTACCTTCAAGTGAATGAATTAAATCAACACCTGATGTGATATTTCCCCATTGATCCGAACCACCAATTTGCAATTGCACATTCTCACGACGCCATAATTCATGAAAGTCAATTGCTTGCAAAATTTGGTAAGTGAATTCTGTGAAAGAAATACCTGACTCCAAACGTGAAGCAACAACATCTTTTTTCAACATGACATTGATAGAAAATAACTTACCATAATCACGTAAAAAGTCAGTTAATGTTAATTTACCTAGCCAGTCGTTGTTATTAACAATGGTCGTATTATCGTCCCCAAATAACTTCGTAACTTGTGTTGTAATACCTTTTTCATTGATTAACAACTGTTCTTGACTCAATAACTGGCGCTCAGTTGTTGGGCGCGGATCACCAATAGAACCAGTAGCGCCACCAACAATAATCACTGCTTTACCACCAGCATTCTGAAAACGTTTAAGTACCATAAAAGGAATTAAATGTCCCAAATGCAAAGAATCAGCTGTTGGGTCTGTGCCAACATAAGCCCCGATTTGTCCTGATTGCATGGCTTCTAACAAACCAGTTTCATCAGTCACTTGATTAAGCGCACCGCGCCATTTTAAATCTTCAATAAAATTCATATCTATCTCCTTATTCACGAAAAAGCCGTCCTATTTTATTCATCAATAAAATAGGACGGCTTTAACCGTGGTACCACCTAAATTGTAAGTCATCGGACTCACCACTTAAATCGCCTTATCGCGGCATACGTCATGTGTTTTTTATGTTGCGTAACTCGATAATATCCGCGGATTAGTTTACAGCAACCACTAACTCTCTTGATTTCGCGCCTGATATATCTTTATCAACTAATGATGGTTTTATTATAGCAGATAAATAGTTTGAGCGGTAATTTTAAAAAATATATTTTCGATTGCCTAGCCAAAAAATACCAGTACCAGTCCTTGCACCAGCTCTCTTTTGTTGTTATGATGTCATTAACTTAAGGAGAATGACGACTAATTATGATAACCACCCATTATATTAAACGCCACGCATGGCTACGCGTAACTAAACATTTTAAAACCGTTTTTTTAATATCACTCATCCCTATGATTTTTACAGTATTTGGTGTGACTATAAATCATCAAACAACTATTATTGACACCAAAGGTACCTTACCAAATGGTGCCAACTATAATATTTCATCAAACGAATTAGTCCATTTTTTAAATGATAATTGGTTTGTCATCTTAATCATTGGCTTGCTTGTTCTATTTATTACTTTATTGATCGGTATCATATTAACAGCTATTAGTGATTTCTTCACTGAAAGTGCAATTAGTGGCTTAATAGATTGGCGCGATGATGATAGATTACCTCATGATCCAATTAGAGCCGGTCTTCAGTTGCTGACTGGTGTTGCTTTCCGCATTGTGTTGTTGCGTGCCTTATATATTACACTATGGTCTTTCTTACTAATTGTCCCAGGTATCATCAAAAGCTTTTCTTATTCTCAAGCCCTGTACCTATACCGTGACGATTTACGTGCTGGTCGCCCAATTAAAAGTGCTAACGCCTACATCAAATCATCTCAATCATTAATCTACGGTTACAAAGGTCAACTCTTTGTCATGTACATTAGTCTGATTGGCTGGTATATATTAAATTTGATCACTTTTGGTATCGCTAATTTATTTACTTTACCTTATATTCTTGTCTTACGTTCAGAATTTTATATTGCACTACGCGCCACCACACCAGAACCAACCAAAACAACAATTTTATAGGTATTATAAAAAGGCGCAACGTTATTAGTAACTAAACTAATAACGTTGCGCCTTTTTAATATCATTCATCAGCTCGCTATCTAAAAACACACTACCTCAGTTCTCTATTTATCCCGTAGTGGCAATAGCTATGTAAAATTTATTGACAGCTGGACTCAATTTTGAACGATGGTCTAGCTGCGAAACTGCTAATTCTTTTACCGTCTTTACCAAATGCATCAACGCACTCTCAAAATTCTTACCTGATTCAATCGCATTTTTAAATGACAATAACGCAATACGTTCTTTCTCTAATGTCTTAGGATTTAAAATCAGGTCATATGCCTCATTTAACAATAGCTGCTCTTTACCTTGTCTCTTTTTTGAATTCATTATGATTCCCCCTCAAGTAACTTTCCTGTCACTCACATTCAAGTGAGTTATCCAGCACTATTGGCATATATTGTACACTTGTTTTATTTTGCCGTAAAGCATACATTGTCACATCTCAAGCTAAAAACTAAGATGTTTTAGTCTGAAAAATAACGCGTTGACTGAATATATAATTAACTAATACAACGACAATATTATCAATTACTTTCCACACAATTGGATTTTGTCGTAGTAACTGTACACCAAACCAAATAATAATCATCTCAACTAGTAATGTGATAACGCGCGCTGAAAAAAACAGACTCATTTCTCGAATAATGCCACGAAATGATTGTGACGATGATTGAAAAAACCAAATTTTGTTAGTGCTATAAGCAAATAGTATTGATAATAACCAAGAAATCACAACAGCCACTTGAATATTAGCATGCCATTCTAATAACATGTAATAAGAAAGAATATTAATAATGGTGGTCAACACACCAAATATAAGGTATAACATCACAGTACGGTATCGGTTTATTCTTTGCATGTTGTTCCCCTATTCTCTACAAAGACTGGTGCTACTTCAAATTTTGTCGGCGTGAGTGGTAAAAATTAAATAGGACAATACCCAAATTCAAACCAGCAACGGCTAACAAACTTGACATGATGCTTGGTAGATGGTTCGTAGCAAAGAAGCCAGTTACAATTGGCATCACGAAGAACGCAATACTACCAAAAAAGAAATAAAGTCCTGTAAGGCGCCCAGAAAATTTAGGATAACGTGTGATTAACTGACTCAATCCTAATTGCAAGGAACCACCCGCAGCAGATATACCAAAAATGAAACAACCAATACTAGCACTCCTCATATCATGACTCAACACCACAACACTCAGTCCTAATAGTGTCCCTAAAGCTGTCACTATCAGTAAGTTCGCTTCTTTAATCCAGCTTCGATTTGTAATTAAAAAGAGCAAGCCGACACCGACTAATGACCCCACACTGTAGAAACTCATCAGCAAATGTGCATTAACAGTTGAAAATGATTGTACAACATGAAAATAACGAGTAATCCACTGAGTAAAGTGAATCATTAACCACATCGAACTAAAACCATAAATCAAAAACAATATTTTTGTTGTATCCCACTGCCAAGTAGCGTCCTTTGTGTTAACCGCCACTTTTTTACTTGGTTTTGCAACATAGAAATTATCAGAACTGATGGTTGCCATGAGGATAAGATTCACGAGTAGTATCGCTGTGGCTAACCAATATAACCAACCAAACCACATATCACGATTCATAATGGCTACTAACACAATCGGCAATATACCTTCACCCAATGAAATCATTGCTTTAATCAGCACGTTACCACTTGAATTACCGTGGTTAATTTCTAACAATGTTGGATATGCCACAGCATCTAAAGCGGCATTACCTAATCCAGCTAATGTTGTTATGATAATGGCAAAAAAGACAGTATGTGTTAGTGGTAATATCGTAAAAAACAGCAAATACAGGACAGCCGCAACCATCAGTAATTTTTTGCGATTTAAGTGGTCAGATAACTCACCTAAAATTGGATAAGCTATCAATTTTCCAATCCCAATTGCCGAAACAACAGCAGTGGTACTAGCAATAGAAGCCTGCCACAATGTACTCAATTGTTGCACAGTTTGTGCCAAAATAATTAACGCAAACCCTTGGACGATGTAATTTAAATAAACTACAAGCCGCAATCGCAAATTACGGCTACTATTCTGACTATTTTTTATAATTCCAGTCATCTTAAACTCTCCTAAATTAAACTACAATGTGATTAAATAATAGTATTAATCTTTAAAAATACATATTTTAGAAATCATTTCATTTTAACACAAATATTATGAAATACCCGACAATTTCTTAAGGCTTAATAATAAAAACAGCCTACTCATTTAGTAGACTGTTTTTATTATTTCATTAACTGTGTGCATAATTAATTTTTTTGAGTTTACGTTTTTTCATCATGTAGAAGCTAATGATGATTAATGTAAATACCACAAACATTCCCAATAAGACGAGTACATCTGCTGTTGCCGAATGACCAATCATCAACGACTGACGTAATGCACTCACAGAATACGTCATAGGTAAGTACGGATGGACAACTTCAAAGAAATGATTTGATAATTCAATCGGATAAGTTCCAGCTGACCCACCTAATTGCACTATCATCAAGAGCATTGTCAAGAAGGAACCTACTTTTCCAAACCACAAATTAAGAGCCGTAACGATGGTAACAAACGCAAAGGATGTCATAATGATTATGCCAAAAGTCGTAGCATAATTTACGGGTTTCAATCCAACAATGACAACTGATACCAAGTACATCAGCGCGCCTTGAAGAAAAGCAAACGGATATACAACTGCCATTTTACTTGCCCACCAACTCATAACCTTTTTAGGATACTTAAGTGGTGTCACCAAATCATACATCAAGTTAAACGAGACTGCACCAATGAATAACGATAACGATAATATATAAGGTGCCATGCCTGTCCCGTTATTCGGTACAGTATCCTTTTCGCTATGTTTTGTGGTAGTGGGATTTGCTAATTGCTCATAAGTCTGTGGTGTTGCCTTAGTTGCACTGACCTTACCACCTGCTTGTCTGAGCTTATTAGCTAATAAACTATTGCCATCGGCTACTTGAGAAATACCATCTCCTAGTTTCTGAGAGCCTGATGCTAATTTATTTGACCCATCAGACAATTGCGTGGCACCCTGAGTTAATTTCTGAGAACCACTCAATAGCTGGTTACTATGGTTCGTCAATTGACCTAACCCAGCTGTTGCTTGATTGCTACCACTAGCCAACTGTGATATTGCTGAATGCATAACCGGCATGTTTGTATTAAGTGATGATAGACCATTGGTCAGCTTTTGTGAACCAGTATTCAGCTGCTTGCCATTAGAAGATAATACCCTGGTTCCTGTATTGAGTTGTGAACTCCCTGTTGCCAAAGCATTAATACCATTGGTTAACGTTGGCATATTCGCATTAAGTTGTGTCAAACCATTCGTTAACTGTGTCGCACCATTAACCAGCTGATTTGACTTCTGATCAAGCTGTGAAAGTCCTGTCGTTAACTGTGTTGCCCCAGTTGCTAATTTATTCGTGCGATCTCCTGCTTGCTGAACTGAACCAATAAGACTGTTGATACCGCCATAAACTGTTGTCGTTTCTGCACCAGTACCGTAGCTGTCAACCAGACGGTTTACTCCATTTTGAACTTGCTTTGAGTTTTCATCAGCTGTTCCTAATGTTTGTAAACGCGTTTGCAAAGTACTTAGATTATTTGTAGCCTCTTTAAGTGCGCTGGTAACTACCCCAGTCGGCAATATCGCATTTGATATCGCTGTAGTCTGTTGATCACTGAGATGTTGTTCTTTGGCTACAGTATTTAATTTTGCTTGCGTCCCAGTCATATATTGGTTAATTGTCGTGATATTGCCCGCCAAATTGGCCATACTACTGGTGAGCTGATTAATTTCACCAGCATGCTGATTATTACTACTGCTATTCACAGCTGCTTTTAGTTGGTCTAATCCTGTCTTAAAACTTGTTAATCCTGCTTGTAACTGCTGGATTTTATTTTTTGAACCAGCATCGTTTAATGCACTATTCATCTGTGTCAAACCACTAGAAATTTTTTCACTCGCTTTAAATGCAGTTGTTGTCCCATCTGTATATTGAATGACGCCAGTATTTAAATCATTTGAACCATGAGATAATTTCTCAACGCTAGAATTAACTGCTGTACTACCAGTAACTAACTTCTGCGCGCCCTGATTTAGAGCACTAGCACCATTATTGACTTTATCAATACCAGTAGTATATTGATTGAGTCCTGATTCAAGATTAGTTGAGCCTGTATACAATTGTGACACACCAGTATTAAGACTAGGCATTTTTTCTGACAGTTTGTTTAGCCCTGTTGCAATCTTAGCACTGCCCTTTTGTGCCTGAGACACGCCACTAAAATACTGGCCCAACCCTTGGGTTAATGTATTAGAACCATCACTAAATTTCAGACTACTGGTAGCTAGAACTTGTAAATTCGTTGCAATTTTATCATTTCCATTTTGTATTTTTTGACTACCCGCGGCTAATTGTTGGTTTCCTTTGGCCGCAGTTGAAAATCCACCGCCTAACGCCTGCATTTGTTGAAACATAGCTTCAGCATAATTTTGAGTTATTTGTTTAGAAATAGTTCGAGCAATACTTTCAGCTCCAGTTTTAGAGAGCTGACCCGCAATAAAACTATGTCCTAAACTAGTACTATAGTGTAGAGACATTTTTTTCGGATGTTCATCTAACAAAGTTGTGGCATTTTCAGAAAAACTTTTAGGAATGGTTAAAACCATATAATACTTGCCGTCTGAAAGTCCTTTGTTGGCAACTTTTTGACTTGGAAAACTAAATTTCATTGTATTCGAATTTTCTAAATTGTGTTTTAATTGTTCACCAACAGCTAGGGTCTTGCCGTTATACTTGACTGATTGATCCTCATTAATCACTGCAACAGGTAAATTTTTAATTTCACCATACGGATCCCACATTGATTTTAAAAATCCTAAAGCGTAGAGTGACGGAACCAACATAACAGCAATTAAAACAATCACCATAAATTTATTCCGCCAAATCTTTTGCCACTCTATTCCAAGCATGATTTTATTCCCCTTTTTTGAACAACGTGTTGATTTATTTTAAACTATAGTTTATATTAGTCATTAAAAGGCACAAAATCAATATACAATTTTTTGAAAAATGTCTAATAATTATCGGAGTATCTCATGAACAGACAAAGGAAAAACGAAATTACACAACAGCGAATTATATCAGCGTTAATTGTTTTAATTAACGAGAAAGGATTTACTAACCTCACTGTTTCAGACATTGCGCGTGTTGCTGAACTCAGTCGTGGCACATTTTATGTTTACTATTTAGATAAATATGACTTATTAGAAAAAGTTGAACAAAATCTGATCAGCAACTTAACAAGGTTAATGCAAACAAATATTGACTGCACAATTTCTTGGTTAGATCACTCAGAAACAAAAAAAACTACCGAAAACTTAACTGACTCACCTTACCGTAGTTTTATTCAATCTTTTGATTATCTTCATCAAAATCGTACTATCATCAAATCTTTATTATCACAAAATGGTGATTCACAATTTCTTTACCAACTGAAAACTCTGATTGATAAACAAATCAAGGAGCATTATCAATTAATTTTTAAAGATGAGAAAAATGTTATACCAATTGATTACAAGCATGATCTATTAATCACTAGCTTGATGAGCATTATTGGTCATTGGCTCCAAAAAGAATCACCTGAGTCACCTACTGAAATTGCTGAAATTTTAATTAATAGTCGTCTACTTGCTTCGTATCAACTAAAGTGAAAGACATCATGAACAAAACGTATGATATACGTTTTGTTCATGATGTCTTTCTTTTACTCTCTTATTACTGGCTACAATTAAAAATTTAAATAAAAAAACCTATCCCGAAAGATAGTGAATCAAGCGCTAATCAAAACATCGCTCACTATTTTTTAGAATAGGGTTCCCCAGCGTATCTTTTTGCTACAATTTGATATGCTCCCAATTAAATTGTAGCAAAATAACCCAGCAAAAATTTCAATTAATTACTGCTAATTTGGCCCAATATATATTATTGATTTTTATAGTTTTTGTGATATAATGTTGTTTTTTAATGAGTTAATCTATGCTACATAAATTTATAATAAATACTTATTGTTCATTAAATCACGAATAGTAGGTGTTTTCTTTATTTTGCTGTATAATGTAAACATTAAACTAACTAATAGAGGTATTAATGAGTATTGGCGAAAAAATCAAGCAACTTCGAAAAACAAACGAACTAACACAACAAGAATTTGCTGAAAAGTTATATATTTCATTTCAATCTGTATCTAATTGGGAGCGCGGTGTAGCCCATCCAACAACTGAAATGATGTTACATATTATTGAAAAATTTCAACTACCAATGGCTTTTTTTATCGATGAACCCTTTGATAGTAAAGAAGAAAAACTCATTTTATCATCCTTTGTAAAAAGCATGTATCATAGTAGAGATGAGGCGCCAAGTCTTGAAAATATTCAAGCTTTATCTGGCCTATCAGCAGAACAGATTACGTCATATTTCCCATCCTATGATGATTTAGTTTATGCTATCATACACCAAGTTGATCAAAATATTAAAATGAGAGTGGCAGACAGGCTGGCGACTAATGATGACGTTATGGCAGTTTTTATAGATGATATGGCCCCTTTACTTTACAGTAAAAAAAATGAACTACATATTTTATACACACGTCCTTACATTAAAGGTGTGTGGATGCAATTTATTAAGTCAAAATATAAATCAATCCTCCTTCAACATACGTCAAATGAGTCGTCATACAATGATAATCTAGCGACTGAATATCTTATTGAAACACTTATGGGCTTTATCTCAGTATGGATGAGCCAAACTGAACCAGAATCTTTAGAACAGTTTCAAAACCGAATTAAGTATCTGGCAAACAATAATCTGTCCTCTTGGCAATATTAAATTTAAAAAGCGCATATGTAGTCAGATTCAGTCTAACTACATATGCGCTTTTATATGACATGCTTATATTAAATCTACAATAGCAAAAATCCCTGTAAATAACATCAATTAGTTTTGATTTACTATGCCAGCTGCCACATGATACTTTGTTAACACCATATTGATTCAACTTAATAGCCTCATAAAACAAATTACTTTGACAAACACAGTAATTTGTTTTATGCTATACTTACAAGTTAAAAGAAGGTGGCAAAATGGATATTTCTAAAGATCTTATTCGTGGTCACACAGATACGATTATATTAAACATTCTCAGCCAAGGTGATTCCTATGGCTATCAAGTATCAAAATCTATTCGTAGCCTAAGTGATAATCAATACAGCCTTAATGAAGCCACGCTTTATACTGCATTTCGTCGTTTAGAAAAAATTGGTGAAATTGAGAGCTATTGGGGCGATGAAACACAGGGTGCACGCCGTAAGTATTATAAAATTACTAGTTCAGGTCGGCAACATCTCGCAGCTGCTTTGAACGAGTGGCAATTCGCCAAAAACATTATTAGTCACCTAATCAGTGGCGAAATAACTGAAGGAGACAATCTATGACAAGTATAGAAATGGAAATACGCACGCGTTTGGATGTCCTTTTCTCACAATACACACCAAATAACCAATTAACTGAATTCAAAGAAGAGCTTGTCGCTGATTTGCTTGAAGCTTATCAAGACTTTGCCAAACAGGATCGCTCGCACGATGAAGCACTCGATGATGCCTTTGATCAATTGGGTGATATAAAGAGCGTCCTCAGCGATATAAGTCAACAACATACAAGCGATGAGCATCAATCCAAATCCAATCAAAACAAAAAACCTTTTGTAGACTTTTCTGATGACGGCGTGCATATTGGTAATTTACACATCAACGGTAAAGGTGTTAGATTAGGTGATGATATTGTTATTGATGGTAAAAATGATAAAGTAAACCTTGGCGACTGGTTACATGTTGATCATGATGGTGCCCGTATTGGTAGAAAATATTATAAGTTTGATGATAGCGACAACAACGAAGAGAGCATGTTCAACTCTGGAAATTTTAAAATGCCATCCTGGGCTGCAGCTCATCATAACGCCCAAATTCCAATCAGCACGCAATCACTAATTTTTGACTATAAAGATGCAACCGTCCATTTTTATACAAATGATAAACTTGATTTGATCACTTTAGATGAGTATTTCAGTCGTGATAACAGCCGATATTTTGCCACTATACATGAGACAGATGATCATATTTCAGTAACTCAAGGTGATTCCCCACTCATTTTCCATGTACGTAAATTAATTAATATTGGTCTACCAAAATCTATAACAAACAGTGATCTTACCATTATTAATCGTAATGGCAATATATTAGTACAAGATATTACTTTAGCCAACTTCAATGTTAATATCGAATCTGGTAACTTTAAAGCCCAGCATATTCAAGCTAAACATGCTGACTGGCAAGCGCACTCTGGTAATATTCAAGCTGATCACATACTCTTTGAAACCGCAAAAATTGATAGTCGCTCAGGTCATACTAAACTTGACCACACCACAATTAATCAAGCTCAAATCGACCTATCCTCTGGATCAACGGACATTAATCACTTTGCCGGTGGTGGCAAAATAAAGGTCAATTCTGGTTCTGTTCGTTTACGAATCAATAAACTAACTAGTGATCTTAAATTGAAAACTAGTAGTGGGCGTGTTCGCATAACAACACCAGAAACGCAAGATTTCTACTTTGACTTAAACTCCAATTCTGGCAGTATTAAAATTGAACGCACAGATAGTAGTCATCTTGATAAAGATACAAGCAATTATAAACGTGGATTCTTTGGAGATGACCCGCGCTTTACAATTGACGCAACAACTAATTCTGGTACAATTAAGGTGTATTAATACCAATTATTTCAATTAAAAGGAGATTAATTATGACTCATAAAAAGCAATTAACGCGATCACGTAATAACCGCATGGTAGGTGGTGTTATCGGTGGCATTTCGGAATATTTTGGTTGGGATGCAACAATTGTTCGTGTAATATATGTTATTCTCTCTATCTTCCCAGTTATTCCTGGTATTGCACTTTATATTTTGGCGTGGATTATTATTCCAGATTCACCACGCCGGACACATCGCTACACTCATGGGAGCCGTAAAGACATTACACCAGATGATAATTAAATAAAGTTAGCCTCCTCGTCAAGCGAGATAACCATTTTTTTCGTATCATAATTTATCTCACTGACAATGGAGGTTATATGGTAGATTACGTATTTAGTCTTTTTACAATAAAAAAAGGACGTTCATAATAAAAAACCGATGACATTAACAGTCATCGGTTTTTTATTGTAATGATGTTACTCAAACATTTACTATTCTTCGGTTGAGGTATCATCTGTTGAAGCACGATCTAATAAATCAGTAACCTGATCAAGTTGATTACTATCTAATGGTGTTTCACGTGGAACATCTTCAGTCACTTCATCAAGTGGTTCATCTTCATGATCGACTTTAGCTAGGGTAGCCACTTGTGCGCCATCTTCTAAGCGAATCAAGCGAACACCCATTGTTGCTCGTCCTGTTTGGCTCACAGTTGATGCAGCAAAGCGAATCATTACGCCTTGAGTCGTTGTTACCATAATATCTTTATTAACATTAATAATAATCATACCAGCTAATGAGCCGTTTTTCTCAGTGATATTAGCTGTTTTTATACCTTTACCACCACGCCCTTTAATTGGGTACTCTGTAGCAGGTGTTTGTTTCCCGTAACCATTCTCGGTGATGATCAATACATTATCTTGTTGGCTCAAAACATCAGAACCAATAACTAGATCTCCCTCACGTAAGCGAATACCTCGGACACCAGCAGCAGCACGGCCCATAATACGGACATCTCCTTCAGAAAAACGAACAGAATACCCATCTTTTGTGGCAATAATAATACTCTGTGTTCCATCAGTAATTTGAACAGATAAAACTTCATCATTATCACGCAACGTCAAAGCCTTTAGCCCATTTGTTCGAATATTTGAGAATTCACTCACGGCAGTACGCTTAACGACACCTTGTCGTGTCACAAAGAATAGATAATCTTGGCTTTCACTCGCCTCACCTTTCACAGTGATTACAGTCTGAATTTTTTCGTCACCTTCAAAATTCAGTAAGTTAACAACTGGAATACCCTTGGCTTGACGGCCATATTCAGGTACTTCATAGCCTTTCATCCGATAGACTTTGCCCTTATTTGTGAAAAAGAGTAGCGTATCATGTGTTGATGTGGCGATCATCTGATCGACGAAGTCCTCATCATTAACGTTCATCCCCTGAACACCACGACCACCACGATTTTGGGCTTTAAATTCCGCCTGTGGTACACGTTTAATGTAACCATTACGTGTTAATGTAACGATGACTGCTTCTTCTTCAATCAAATCTTCATCTTCAATATTTGTCACATCACCAACTTGTAGTTCTGTGCGACGTGGATCTCCAAATTTTGTTTGAATTTCAAGTAATTCATTATAAATAATATCATCAACACGATGCTCATGTGCCAAAATATCTTTCAAATCAGTAATTAATTCAACTAATTTCTGATACTCATCTTCGATTTTATCACGTTCTAAGCCCGTTAAGCGCACCAAACGCATGTCTAAAATCGCTTGTGCTTGTTTATCGCTCAGTGCGTAACCATCAATCAAATGTCTCTTAGCTTCTTCAGATGTTTTAGATGAACGAATAATACCAATGATGGCATCAATATGGTCCAACGCTATCCGCAAGCCTTCAAGAATATGTGCACGCGCCTGTGCCTTCTGCAAATCAAAGGCCGTACGACGACGAATAACTTCTCGCTGGTGTACCAGATAAGCCTCTAAAATTTCTTTGAGGCCCATTGTTTGAGGCTTTCCACCATTAATTGCTAACATATTAAAACTGAAGTTTGTTTGCAATAAAGTTTCTTTATATAAATTATTTAAAATTACACTAGCTGACGCATCACGACGTACATCAATAGATACACGCAAACCGTCACGATCTGATTCATCACGAATTGCAGTAATACCTTCAATACGCTTATCACGCGCAAGCTCAGAAATACGCTCAATCAAACGTGCCTTATTAACAGCGTAAGGCAACTCAGTAACAATAATTTGTTCTTTACCTGTCTTGGTTTGTTCAATATCAACCTTGGCACGTACTGTTACACGACCACGTCCTGTCTCATAAGCACGTCGAATGCCTGACTTACCCATGACAATACCACCTGTTGGAAAATCAGGTCCCGGCAATGCCTCCATTAAATCAGTTGTTGTTGCTTCTGGGTTATTCATCAGAATATGAATGGCTGAAATAACCTCACCTAAGTTATGTGTTGGAATATTTGTTGCCATACCAACGGCAATCCCAGTCGCACCATTGACTAACAAATTTGGAAAACGTGCAGGTAGTACTTCAGGTTCTCGCTCTTCACCATCATAGTTGGGCACAAAATTAACCGTGTCTTTATTCAAGTCACGGACCATTTCCATAGCAACTTTAGATAAACGCGCTTCAGTATAACGCATAGCCGCAGCACTGTCACCATCGACCGAACCAAAGTTACCATGACCATCCACTAACATGTGACGGTATGAAAATGGTTGCGCCATACGCACCATTGATTCATAAATCGCTGAATCACCATGTGGATGATATTTACCCATAACGTCTCCAACGATACGTGCTGATTTTTTATGCGGTTTGTCGGGTGTATTCCCTTGTTCAATCATCGAATACAAAATACGACGATGAACAGGCTTCATACCATCACGAACATCAGGTAAAGCACGCGCCACAATAACTGACATTGCATACGATAGAAATGATGTTTTCATTTGTTCAGACAAATTCGCATTGCGAATGCGCGTGTCATTTTGTTCAGACATTTGTTACTCCTTGGTCAATTTTTTGAACTCTTACTATGTACCCGCTTGAATGATATCATTCAAACTTAACATTAAATCAATACGGTATATATCAAATATCTAAATTCTCAACAAACACCGCATTTTCTTCAATAAATTCACGACGTGGGGCAACATCGTCCCCCATTAACATATCAAAGATACTATCGGCTGCCTCAGCATCTGCAGGGTCAACACGCAATAAACGACGATTTAAAGGATCCATTGTTGTATCAGCAAGCTGATCAAAATCCATCTCTCCTAATCCCTTATAACGTTGTACCTTTGGCTTAATATTTGATGGTAATTGCGCTAAATATGCCTCAAGTTCTTCATCAGAATCTAAGTATTCTCGTGTTTTAGAATTACCAAGCGCCACACCATACAAAGGTGGTTGTGCAATATAAATATACCCAGCATCAACTAATGGTCGCATGTAGCGATAAAACAATGTTAACAGCAACGTCCTAATATGTGCACCATCAACGTCGGCATCGGTCATAATAATCACTTTGTGATAATTCGCTTTTCCAGCGTTAAAATCTTCACCAAATCCTGTACCCATTGCTGTGAATAATGAACGGATTTCTTCGTTAGCTAGTACCTTATCCAAAGTCGCCTTCTCAACATTTAAAATCTTACCACGAATTGGTAAGATAGCTTGAGTCAAACGGTTACGCCCTTGTTTAGCTGAACCACCGGCCGAGTCTCCCTCGACGATGAACAATTCCGAAATAGATGGATCATTAGAGGTATTATCGGCTAGTTTTCCAGGTAAATTACTAATTTCCAAGCCAGACTGCTTACGCGTCATTTCACGTGCACGCTTAGCTGCCAGACGGGCCTTTTGTGCCAAAATACCCTTTTCAACAATTTGCTTAGCAATTGGTGGATTTTCCATCATGAAACGACTAAAAGTCTCTGAAAACATACGATCAGTCGCTTGACGCGCATCTGAATTACCTAGCTTGGTCTTCGTTTGCCCTTCAAATTGTGGATCTGGATGCTTGATTGAGACAATTGCTGTCATCCCCTCTCGTACATCTTCACCTGTCAAACTTTCCGCATTATCTTTAAGTTGCCCATGTTTACGGGCATAATCGTTGATAACACGTGTCAAGGCTGTCTTAAAGCCTGTTTCATGGGTACCACCTTCATAGGTATTAATATTATTAGTAAATGTTCGTAAACTATCTTTAATATCAGTGGTATACTGCAGTGCCGCTTCAACAACGATGCCATTTTCTTCACCTTCAACATACACTGGATCTGGGAATACAGCTGTTTTGTCAGCATTTAAATAAGCTACATATTCTTTAATCCCACCCTCAAAGTGAAAACTTTCAGTCACTGACTGCTCTGGTCGATTATCAGTAATTGAAATACGTAATCCTTTATTCAAAAAAGCTAATTCTCGGACACGAGTCAACAAAGTATTGTAGCTAAATTCTATTGTTTCACGAAAAATATCTGTATCTGGTTTAAAGTGGACAATTGTCCCACGACTAATCGTTGGCTTTTCATCTAACTTAACCATTTTGGTGTTCACGCGACCGGTCTTGAAATCCATATAATAGACTTGCCCATCACGAATAACTCTAACATCTAGGTCAGTTGATAACGCGTTAACAACTGATGCACCAACACCATGAAGACCACCAGAAACTTTATAACCACCACCGCCAAACTTACCACCAGCGTGTAAAATAGTAAACACTGTCTCAAGCGCTGGTTTTCCAGTTTTGTTTTGGATATCAACTGGGATACCACGACCATCGTCTGTAACCGTAATTGAATTATCTTTTTCGATGGCTACCGTGATATGTGTTGCAAAACCAGCTAAGGCTTCATCAATACCATTATCAACAATTTCCCAGACCAAGTGGTGTAAACCTTGTGCTGTTGTCGTACCAATATACATTCCTGGTCGCTTACGTACCGCTTCAAGACCTTCTAGTACTTGAATTTGGTCTGCATTATAATCACCAGCGCTGGCATCAACCGTACTAGATTGACGAATTTCTTCATCATCCGTAACGATGCCATCAATATTTTCTACTGCTTTATTATTTTCTTCAGACATATTTTTCTCCAGATAGTTGAATATAATAAAACCTGATTTGCAACAGGTTAATCACGCAACTTACTCATAATTGCGCCTCTTCTTCGACATCAATACGACCTTGCTGGACGTGAAACACTTTAGGTTCATGAATCAACTGCCGTGCAACATCACTTAATGATGGCGCCGTTATAAATGTTTGAACTTTATCTTGAATCGCCAACAGTAAGTGTGTCTGACGATTAGCATCTAATTCACTTAAAACATCATCTAGTAGCAAAACCGGATATTCTCCCGTTTCTTGCTGCATCAAATCTATTTCAGCTAATTTAATGGCTAAAGCTGTTGTTCTTTGTTGGCCCTGCGAGCCAAAGACTGCCACATCATTCTCATTAACAATGAATTGAATATCATCACGATGTGGCCCAACAAGTGTTGACCCTTGCATAATTTCGCGTGGTCGCTGCCGCATTAAAGCTGATTCAAAGGCTGATTTTATTGTTTCTAAGTCTATGCCTTGATTAACTTCAACAGCACTTTGATACTTGAGTGTTAGCGTCTCTTGCTGATTAGAAATCGTTGCATGAATTGGCTGTGCTGCCTTTTGTAATTTTTCTAAAAAGCCCTGCCTCGCTAATAGTACTTGGGCGCCCACATCAACTAATTGTGATGTTAAGACGTCCAAAAACATGGTATCTGTCGTTTGCTTGAGTTGCAATCGTTTTAAGTAAGCATTGCGATCCTTTAATATACGGCGATACTGTGTTGTGTTGTATAAATACAATGGATTCATTTGTCCAAATTCCATATCAATAAATCGTCGGCGAACACTAGGTGCCCCTTTAACCAACTCGAGGTCTTCTGGTGCAAATAAAATAACATTCAATTGACCAATATATTGAGATAACTTGGATTGTTCCAAATGGTTAACACGTGCGCGCTTGCCTTTGTTAGAAAAATGCAAAGATAATGGTGTTTCACTAATATTTTTCTTTACACGACCACTAATGGTCGCTTCTTTTTCTTGCCAACGAATTAAATCTTTATCACTACTCGTACGATGCGAACGCGCTAAAGCTAAAACGTAAATGCTCTCCAACAAATTCGTCTTTCCTTGCGCATTCTCACCCAAAAACACATTAATGCCCTCACTAAAATCCAACGCTAAATCAGCATAATTACGATAATTTGTGAGCTTTAACGATTTGAGTTCCAAGAACCCGGCCCCTTTGGTCCTCTAGTACCTTGCTTTGATCTCCCAAATCCACCAGCGCGTGTGCCATTTTTACGACGTAATTCTGCAAAACGTGCTTCTTTACGTTCTTTAGCGACAGCGGCCTTTTGTGCTTTGATGCGATCATTACGAATGGTCTTTTTGGCAGCGGCAGCACGCTCATCTTTTTCTTGTTGTGTCGCTGCGATTAGCTCATCAACATTTTCCGCTAATTCGATAACGTACGTTTCACCGTCAATGATAATCTGATCATGGTCGTACAATTTTTTACCACGACGGTTTTCTTCCTCGCCATTAAGCATCACCGGAAAATCCATGAGATAGTATTTAGCTTGTCCACCAGAAGAAATAATATTTTCTTCTTTGAGCAATTGAGTGAGTGTGATGTATTCAGTTGTGATTTTTACATTTTTCGTCATATTAGTTACTTAAGTATTATACCATTTTTTCATCTTAAGTTCTTTAAAAAACGTCCTAAAATCGTTTTTAAGCGATTTTAGAACGTTTTAAGGATTTTTGTTTATTTTCGATTAAATTTATTGAGAACGTAAATCAGTCTATTCTAGCGACTATTGCTTAAAATGTGCGTACTGGTGTAATTAACTGTAATTGCTTATTATCTGTTTCACCAGCTGGTGTAATTGTAAATGGACGTAAGTTACTGGTAAATTTCACATCAACAGACTTACCACTAAATATACGTAATGCATCTCGAACATAGTCTGGGTTAAATGAAATTTCTAAATCAGCACCGTCAACTGACTGAGCTACCAGCTCTTCCTGAACTTCACCAACCTCTTGTGATGTCCCTTTTAAAGTCACAACACCGCTAGTTAAAGTTAGCTGTACGACGTTATTTCGACTTTCATGACTTAACAAACTTGCTCGGCCAATGGCACCAAGTAATGTACTAGCCTCAATTGTTAATTGTGTTGTACTTTCAGTCGGAATTAATCGATCAGTTTCTGGGTAGTTCCCCTCTAATAAGCGTGAATAAAATGATGTATGTCCTAAATCAAACATCGCTTGATTTGTAGCTAGTTTGATGTCCACACGGTCTTGTCCTTCAAGTAGGCTCTGTAATTCATTAAATGACTTAGCTGGAATAATCACATCAGCCTGAATATGCGCATCTGTGCCAGTTAATGTCACAATCCGTTGTGATAAACGGTGTGAATCTGTGGTTACTGCCTTAACATCTGTACCATCTAATGCCAAATGAATCCCCGTTAAGATAGGTCGACTTTCTTGTGTGGATGCTGAAATTTTTGTTTGTGAAATAATATCAATTAATTGCGCTGCTGAAACACTTAAACTCTGCACATCATCCATTTCTGGTAATTGTGGATAGTTACGGACATCTTGACCATTAATTGTAAAATCTGATGCGCCTGAAGTGATACTTGCACGAACGCCTTCAACGGCTAATGTCAGATCATCTGCTGGCAAATTTTTGACAATATTAGAAAAAAACGTTGCGGGTAGTGTAATGCCACCAGTTTTTTTAATAACGAGCTGTGCCGCTGTATCTGACTGGTCAATTCGCGTTTCAATAGAAATATCTGCATTTGATCCGGTTAATACTAATTCTTCATCGTTTAAGAGAATTTTGATATTTGTCAAAATAGGAATTGTTGTTCGAGATGAAATAGCACGTGAGACATCATTTAATGCTTTGATAAAAGCTTGACGATTAATTGAAAATTGCATCAGGTATTCTCCTTTTTATGTGAGCAATCCAGCGGATTAATTGTTTTAAATAAGTTAATTAAAAATCTAGTAGTAATAATAAGGGCTGTGAAAGTTGGGGAAAAGCGGATTGTGTATAATAAGGCTATAACTTTTAGTTGTGCACAATGCTGTGGGAAAAATGTTATAGTTGTTCTTCTTTATCCACAATCAGTTATTTACCGTTTTTGATCTCGTCAGTCAATGCATCGAGCATTTCTTTTGTTCGGGCATCAGATTCAGCTTTTTCGGTAATTTTGTTGGTTGCATGTAACACCGAGGAATGATCTCTGCCACCAAAAGCTCTGCCAATATCTGGTAAGCTTTCATTTGTCAAAGTTCGTGTCAAATACATGGCAACGTGACGAGCTGTCACGAGATCTTTTTTCCGGCTGGTGCTTTTGAGATCGGCGATTGTCTGCATGTAATAGTCAGCCACAACTTGTTGAATGCGTTCAACTGTGATTTTAAAACCTTGGTTAATATTTAGATCACCTAATATTTGTTGTGCCGTTTCTTTTGTGGCGGGTTTATTTCTAAACCTTAACATCGCTTCAAATCGGTGGAAAGTACCTTCCAACGTACGAATATTAGAATCGATTTTATCAGCAATCAGCTCTAATACATCATTTGGAATTGTTAAATTGTCTGTTTCGGCCAAATTTTTCAAAATAGCAACACGCGTTGGCAAATCAGGCTTTTGAATGTCCATTGATATCCCTGCTTCAAAGCGAGAAGTTAGACGAGATTGTAAATCAACAATCTCGGTTGGTAACTTATCTGAAGTCATGATAATTTGTTTACCAGTTTTGGTTAGGACATTAAATGTATTGAAAAATTCTTCTTGAACTTTTTCTTTGCCCGACCAAAACTGAATATCATCAATAAGTAGCAAGTCAACAGTGCGATATTCTTTTTTAAACGCTGCAGTTGCGCCCTCTCCTGCTCGCAGAGATTCGGTAAAATCGTTTAGAAAATCTTCGGCTGTGGCGTATTTGATACGTGCACTGGGTGTGGTTTTCGAATACGCATTGCCAATTGCTTGCATCAGATGTGTTTTCCCTAGGCCGACACCACCATAAATTAAATATGGATTGTAGACACGACCAGGATCTTCAGCAACTGCACGTGCAATGGCATAGGCATTTTCATTACCTGTGCCAACAACGAATTTGTCAAACGTAAAGTTCTCATTTAAGTCAGATTCACGTGTAAATGATAAATTGTCATTGAGAACTTGTGCGGGTTTCGTGAGTGTTTGTGCTACCCGTAATTCCGGCTTAATAAACCCTTCTGCAATTTCCATGGCATATTGTACAAAACTCATCGCGTAGGATTTATTCCAATTATCAATAATATCCGTACTCTCATCAGCTGGTACCTCTAGGATAATGCTAGACTCTGTTAAGGTAACCGGCGAAAGTGGTTCTATGTACGTGTCGAACGAAACCGGGCCAATTTCTTGATAGAATTTGGCTTTGATTTGATTCCACAATTCTTCTTTTGTTATGGGTTTTGTCACAAAAATATCTCCTAATATATCGGTCGCTGTGCGAAATTGACGGTAAATCAATTCGAATTAACATGACGACCGATCGACTCACTTATCTATTTAAAGAAGTAGCAAGATTTATTATAACAGTAAGGAAATAAGTTTTCCACAGCTGAGAGACAACTTTAGAGAATATCAACAGCTGTGGACAAAATAGTAAACACTTTGTGGATACAAAAACGAACAAATGTGCGAGTTATCCACAAACGAACAACGTTGTCCACATTTAAAAGTGGGTAAGGACACTATTTGAGATTCGTTATGAACATTATCCACAATTTGACAATCACAAGCTGTGGATATGTGGATAACTTGTGAACACCCTTGTGGTTAATCAAAGTTAAAAAGCTACTCGTACACAAGGTTGTGACTTGTTTTTTATAACCTTGTGAATAGTAAAGAAAAGGTTAAGACCTAAAAAAACGAGTAGACATCTGTTCGCCTTTTAAGCTATGTTATAATTAATGCTATGATTGTACTATTTAACAAACCATATAACGTTCTAACTAAATTCACCGACAATGAGGGGCGCGCAACACTAGCTAGCTACATTGATATACCACGAGTTTATGCTGCTGGCCGCTTAGACATGGATAGTGAAGGGTTATTATTGTTAACAGATAATGGTAAGCTCAACCATCAACTAACTGATCCGGACAACAAAGCTTATAAAACTTATGTTGTTCAAGTTGAAGGGATACCAACAAAACAACAGTTAAAACAGTTAGAGCAGGGTGTTGACTTAAAAGATGGACTAACTTTACCAGCCAAGGTTAAACGCATACCGTATCCAAAATGGTTGTGGGAGCGCGATAAACCAATTCGTGTACGTCAGAATCAGCCAACGAGCTTTATTCAACTTAAAATTAAAGAGGGTCGTAATCGTCAGGTGCGACGTATGACAGCGGCAGTAGGGATACCAACTTTACGGTTGATTCGTACTCATATTGGTGATTATCACATTGCTGATTTAAAACCAGGACAATATCGCATCATAAAATAGAGAATGATTGCTGCAAAGTGATTAGAAACCGTTATAATAGTAAAAGATATAAATGTCATGAGGTAGAACATGGGACGCAAATGGGAAAACATTAAGATGAAAAAGGCGCAGACAGATGGCGCCGCTGCAAAAACTAATAGTAAGTATGGTATTGAAATTTATGCTGCTGCCAAACAAGGGAACAGTGCTGATCCAGAAGCCAATTCGACATTAAAGTTTGTGATTGAACGTGCTAAGCAAGCACAAGTACCAAAACATGTGATTGAACGTGCACTTGAAAAAGCAAGTGGTTCAGGTGACGAGACATTTATTCAAGGTCGTTATGAAGGTTTCGGACCTAATGGTTCGCTGATTATTGTGGACACACTAACATCTAACGTTAACCGTACTGCAACAAATGTACGGACAGCATTCAACAAGAATGGTGGTAATTTCGGCGCAGCAGGATCGGTCAGCTACCTGTTTGATGAAACTGGTGTCATTGTTTTTGAGGGTAATGATGCTGATACTGTGTTGGAGAACCTGTTAGATGCAGAAGTAGACGTACGTGATGCTGAACAACAAGATGATCAGATTGTTGTTTATACTGAACCCAGTGATTTGCATAAAGCTATCGAAACTTTGCGCCAAAGTGGGGTAACTGAATTTACGACGACAGAAATTAGCATGCTACCACAATCTGAGATGACTTTAAGTGGGGATGATTTAGCCGTATTTGAAAAATTAGTTGATGTCCTTGAATCTGATGAAGATGTACAAACTGTTCATCATAATGTAGCCTTATCATAGTCAGATATTGACGTAGTTATATCATAGTGAATGTATGAAGTGGTCAGACGTAAACATGATAGTATTGAGAAGCTAAATTTCGATTATATTTAATTGGTAGCATAAGGTTGCTAATGAAGTTGATCCATGTTATGATTAATGTCGAATTGCAAAGTTTTTGCAGGTAAAAATCGCGAATGGAGGTGAACACACATGAAGCGTACATACCAACCAAAGAAGCGTCATCGTGAACGCGTACACGGATTCCGTAAGCGTATGAGCACGAGCAACGGTCGTAAAGTTTTGGCTCGCCGTCGTGCAAAGGGCCGCAAGGTTCTATCTGCCTAACAAGGTCGCTGCTATGCAGTGGCTTTTTTATTTATTAAAAATTGTGAGCAGTATGGTTAACGGCCATGTGAGCACCTCAAGTGAGATTAAATCTAATGAGAAAAACTTTTCGAATTAAAAAACCAGCAGATTTTCAGGTTGTTTTTAATAAACACCAATCTGTTGCCAATAAATACTTTATTGTTTATCAATTGCATAAATCAGAGCAAAAACATTTTCGACTAGGACTTTCTGTCAGTAAAAAGGTAGGTAAGGCACACGATCGTGTTTGGGTGAAACGCCGTATTCGGCAAAGTATTTTGGAATTAAAACCGCAATTACCAAATGAGCTAGATTTATTGGTAATTGCACGTCCAGCAGTGGCTCACAAGAGTCAAAAATTCATTAAAGAACAGATGATCCATGTGCTACAATTAGCTCAAATACTGAAAGTAGAAAAATAATCGATGAAACGTTTTGAAAATATTTTAAAGAGAATTGGACCATTACCACTTATATTGGCTGTTGTAGCGCTGGTTATTATTGTTATTGCTAGTGTAACCTTTGAAGGACATATTGCATCGCACAGCTTTTGGAGTGCGATTGTTGCGGCTTTTACATCAGCTATCTTAGGGACATCAGCATGGTTTGGCAATAGTTATGGTATTGGTATTATTATTTTCACAGTTTTGATTCGTTTTTTGATTTTACCGTTGATGGTTTATCAAATTCAATCAATGATGAAAATGCAAGTCGTTCAACCGGCTTTAAAGGCGTTACAAGCCAAGTATCCAGGTAAAGACACTGAGAGTCGTCAATTGATGATGGCAGAACAGCAGGCGCTGTATAAGGACGCAGGGGTCAATCCCTTTGCTTCAATGTTGCCTTTGATTGTACAAATGCCAATTTTGATTGCTTTGTATCAAGGTATTTATAATTCGCCAGTTTTAAGATCAGGTCAATTTTTGTGGTTACAACTCGGGAATCGTGACCCGTACTTTGTATTACCCATCTTAGCTGCAATTTTCACATTTGCTTCATCTTGGTTATCAATGCAGTCTAACCCAGAGCAAACGGGGATAACAAAAGCAATGCCGTATATTTTCCCTGTTGTTATCTTCTTTTCCGCAATAGCCGTACCAAGCGCTTTGTCGCTGTATTGGGTTGTTGGAAACTTGTTCCAAACGATTCAGACATTTTTCTTACAAAATCCATTTAAAATTCGCCGTCAACGTGAATTAAAAGCGGAAAAAGAGCGTGAGATTCAGCGTAAAATTAGAAAAGCTAAGCGTGGTAATAAGCGTTAATTAATATAAATATTTACTGTAAACCGTACCTGGTTTGCTTTTTTTTTGCAGAACAATTCAAATTCGTGGTCGGGCTAATGACAATTACTGTACCTATCGGAAATAATATTGCCAATCGCTGTGCTGTAAAATGTGAGTTTGGCATTGAAGTGAACAAAGAGTTGTCCGCTTTTTCTGATAATAGTTGATTGTTAAAACAGGATTATATTCAACAAGTCCTAACTCACTCAACGTAACAAAAACTGTTATAATATAAACCATAGGTTTTAGGCATTCTTATGGCATTTATGACCGTTTCTAAGTTAATAGAAAATGGCTATGGTGTGATAAGTTAAATATGCCTGGACAATCAGATTAAGAAAGACACATTAAGATTAATGATTAAGCAAAAAAAGACTTTAGCCAATAATCATTTAAAATTACGTGCAATGCGACCAGACGATGCGACTGCGCTTGCGCGCATCTACTTAGACACACGTTTAGCTAGTTTCCCTTGGGTAAAAAACCCACGTCTAGAAGATTTTGTGACAGTCACGCAAGGTGAACATGTGCAGGTAGCGATCATTGAAGAAGAAATTGTCGGTTTTGCATCAATTTCAGAAGAAGACAGCTTTTTACATTTACTTTTTATTAAGGAAGGGTGGCAAAATCAAGGGATTGGCCAGCAATTATTGACGTGGGCGCGCCAAGAAGTACGACGACCTTTGGAACTTAAAGTTGTACGTATTAATAAGCGAGCACAACAGTTTTATAAACGTGAAGGTTTTAAAATAATAGCGACCTCAATTTTAGCAAATCCAGCGAATGTGACGTATAGAGATGATCGAAACAGTTAAAGTATTTAAAAAATTTACATGGTATCATGTGCCAAACATGACTTCAGATGATAGGGAAGAGTTAGTGATTACTCATCATTTGACCAGTGAAATGATAGGTTATGCGGTTGATAATAACGAGGCAGTTCGTATGGAATATGATAATTCTGCCGATGAATCGCTAATGGTCATCGATGTTATCTCATACCATGATGAAGCTGTTGAAACACGACCCGTTGGTATCTTATTTGCTCACGGTAATTTATATACGTTCTCACACGATGTGACGGATTATATTCAAGCTGTTTTATTGGACCCTCAAAATCGCCAGAAGCGTCATGATGATACGGAAATTAGTGCGGTTGACTTTGTTATGACGGGTTTATATTCTTTAATGACGCGTTATGTTGAACAAGTGACAGAGATTAATCGTAAACGGCGCATTATTCAAGCGCAATTTGGTCAGCAAAAACGAACAACAAAGCAAATGAATGAACTATTACGGCTGCAAACACAGATGATTTATATTCAAAATTCATTAGCTAACAATCATGTGATGCTTGATGTTTTTAAAAAAGACTTTCAAAAAACGCTGTTAACATTTGAAATAGAGCATATTGATGATGTACGTGTGGAAGTTGGTCAGGCTGAACATATGGCTAACCTAGCTCTCACGGTGATTAATTCTATTTCTGATGCTTATGGTAATCTCAGTAACCGTGATTTGAACTGGACAATGAAGGTATTAACTGTCTATTCGATTGTTTTGACAGTGCCTACAATTGTTAGTGGTTTTTACGGTGAAAATGTTAAATGGCTACCATTTGCTGACGCGATTAGTGGTTGGTGGGTTACCATTGTCATAACGGTCTTGTTAATGGCAGCTGTTAGTTTATTATTGGCTATCAATGGATTCTTTAGAAAATAGGCCATAAACAACATGTTTATTGGTGAAAAATAACAAGCTTAAACCCTAGAAAAAGGAATGATCATGAAACTATTAGAGGAACGTATTCAACAAGACGGCCGTATTTTGGGAGATGAGATACTGAAGGTAGATGCTTTTTTAAACCATCAAATTGATCCAGAACTTATGGCTGCTATGGGTGAAGAATTTTCACGGTTGTTTGCCAATGATAAGATTGATAAAATTTTAACAGTTGAATCATCTGGTATCGCGCCAGCAGTTTTTGCTGGTTTATCATTACATGTACCAGTTGTATTTGCACGTAAAAATAAATCTTTGACTTTACCAACCACCGTTTGGGCAGCAGATGTTTATTCATTTACAAAACAAACCACAAATCAAATTATGATTGATCAGCAATTTTTAAAAAGTGGTGAAAAAGTGCTCATTATTGATGATTTTTTAGCTAACGGTCAGGCTGTTAATGGGTTATTGAAAATTGCTAGTCAAGCTGATGCACACGTTGTTGGTGCAGGTATTGTTATTGAAAAAACCTTTCAAAAAGGGCGTCAAATTTTAGATGAACAAGGTATTCGTGTCGAAAGTTTAGCTCGAGTAAAAGCATTTGTGGATGGGCAAGTAGCATTTTTGTAATGATATTATGTTCCACGTGAAACACTGTAATAAGTGATATCATATCAATTAACGCAAGTTGTTGATGGCGATATAATTTATAGTAAAAAGCGCTTATGGACAAAGGAAATTTAATTAAGTCAGGGGAACAGAAAATGGTGAAAAAAGCATCTATAAAAGATGTTGCACTTTTGTCTGGTGTGTCAATTACAACTGTTTCGCAAATCATTAATGGTAAAGGACACCGATTTTCTAAGGCAACAATCGACAAAGTACTGCAAGCACGTGATGAACTTGGTTATGTGCCAAATCATGCAGCGCGATCGTTGAAAAGTAAAACAACGATACTGATTGGTGTGATTGTGCCATCTTTTCGATTACCTTTTTTTGCTGATTTAATTCAGAGTATGGAAACACATGCGCCATCATCGGTTAGAATGGTATTTTTATCGTCACCAGATAATCATCTTGAAAATACTATTCACTCACTTGTTGAAAGAGGCGTTGATGCGCTTATTTTTGGGCGACAGTTTCCAAATGATAAAGCCATAGCTCAACTTTTAAGTAAACAAAATATTCCATACCTTGTTTTAGACCAAAATAACGATGAAGCAGCTCGTGATAAAATTATTGTAGATGAATTTCAAGGCGGTAGTTTAGTGGCTGATCACTTTGTGACGCTAGGTCATCAAAAGATTGCTATGGTATTGCCTGAAATGTTGACACAAAATATGCTTGAGCGCCAAGATGGTTTTTTAGCTACCTTACAAAAATATGATGTTAATCCTATTATACTAACAGCTGAAAAATTATCTAAGCATGGTGGTTTTCGTATGAGTCAGAGCGTGATTGACAGTCAAGTAACAGCTGTTTTTGCATTTAATGACGAAATGGCAATGGGGTTGATGCGTGGATTGGTGAATTTAGGTATGACAATTCCAGGAGATATTTCAATAGCTGGCTATGATGATGCTGATTATGCTGAGTTTTTTATTCCAACTTTAACGACAGTAACACAACCAGTTTTTGAGATAGGTTCAGCTGTATTAAGTCTCATTTTAAATCGGCTTAAGTTTCCACAATCACCGCCACAAATACAAAAATTTCAACTAAAATTAGTAACACGTGAGTCAACTAGAAAAATATAAAGTATGATAAAAAGCTTATTTTAACTTGAGGAGAGTTTTGAAATAAGCTTTTTATTGTGTCTAAGTGACATGCTGTGAGTTTAATGAGTTGACAAATATCATATAGCACGTTAAATTTGACTTGTGGAAGCGCTTACAGAATAAAAACTATTCTGTTTGCTGTATTTTTTTCCGCTTAAAGTAAAACGTTTTACTAAAAATAAAATGGAGAAGAAAAGCCATGAAAAAGAAAGGTATATTAAATTCAGATATTTCACGTGTCGTTGCTGATATGGGACATATGGACTGGTTAGCGATTGGTGATGCTGGGACACCTGTACCTCGAGAAACAGAGAAGATAGATCTAAGTATCAAAAAAGGATTGCCTAGCTTACTAGCTGTTTTAGATGCGGTGCTAGATGAATTGGCTGTTGAAAAAATATATCTTGCTGAAGAAATTAGGCAACAAAATCCGGCTATGTTGGAGCAGTTGACGCAACGATTTGGTGAAAGCGTGACGGTTGTATTTATTTCACACATAGCGTTAAAACAAAATTTGAAGCAAAGTAAGGCATTTATTCGAACAGGAGAGGAAACGCCTTTTGCCAATATTATATTAGAAAGTGGTGTCATTTTTTAAGCTGGTAGCAGCACAAAGGAGAAAAAATGAAAGTTGATATGATCGGTATTTCAAAATCATTTGGTAAAAATCATGTCCTACGTGACGTAGATTTTCATTTAAAAGATGCAGAAGTACATGCTTTGATGGGGGAAAATGGTGCTGGAAAGTCTACATTGATGAATATTATGACTGGTCTACTTAGTGCTAATGATGGTGATATTTTAGTGGATGGTCAGCAGGTTCATTTCAATGGCCCGAAAGAAGCAGAGGAGGCAGGTATTAGTTTCATTCACCAAGAAATGAATAATTTTGGTGAAATGTCTGTGTTGGAAAACTTATTTTTAAATAAAGAAATAAAAAATAAATTTGGTTTGGTTGATGACTATACGATGCGGCAACAAGCTAATCGTATTTTTAAAACGTTACATATTAATTATGATTTGGATAGACCAATTGGTGAATTGAGTATTGGTTCACAGCAGATGATTGAAATATCTAAAGCAATGATGACGGATGCGAAGGTCATTATTATGGATGAGCCAACTGCTGCTTTGACCAGTTCTGAAATACGATCTCTATTTGAAATTGTCAGACACCTAAAAAAGCAAGGTGTGAGTTTCATTTATATTAGCCACCGTATTGAAGAAATTATGCAAATAGCAGACCGTATCACTGTGATGCGTGATGGGCATACTGTTGATGAATCTTTTATTTCTGATACAAGTGTCGAACAGATTGTGACAAAGATGGTTGGTCGTGATATTGGTGATTTTTTCCCAACACGTCAAGTCCATGTTGGCAAAACAGTGTTGTCTGTTTCAAATCTGAATAGTAAAAATACATTTCATGATATTAGTTTCTCTGTCCAAGAGGGGGAAATATTAGGTTTTTCAGGTTTAATGGGTTCTGGACGAACAGAAATTATGCGGGCAATTTTTGGTGTTGATGCTAAAACGTCTGGGGATGTGTCTATTGATGGTAAAATAGTTCAGATTAAAGAGCCCTCACAAGCTATTAAACAGGGTATAGGATTTGTGACAGAAAATCGTAAAGATGAAGGATTGATTCTTGATTTTTCCGTGGCTGAAAACATCATTCTTCCTAGTTTAAATGATCTCGTTAAGCATCATATATTAGATGAAAAAACAAAAGTAGATTTTGT
The DNA here is from genome assembly GCF_007954525.1 of Leuconostoc carnosum. NCBI lineage: Bacteria > Bacillati > Bacillota > Bacilli > Lactobacillales > Lactobacillaceae > Leuconostoc > Leuconostoc carnosum. The sequence continues at coordinate 1,003,003 of NZ_CP042374.1, forward strand.
TGATTTATTGATTCAGCGATTAACTGTTAAAACAGATGGACAAAACATTAGTGTTGGTAGTTTATCAGGCGGGAATCAGCAAAAAACGGTATTGGCTAAGTGGATTGGTGCGGGAAGTAAAATACTGATTTTAGATGAACCGACGAGAGGTGTTGACGTTGGCGCTAAAAGAGAAATTTATAATTTGATGAATGAGCTAACAGATCGTGGTGTTGCTATCATCATGGTTTCAAGTGACTTACCTGAAGTTCTAGCTATGAGCGACCGTATTGCCGTGATGTATGAAGGTACCTTAATGGCTATTGTTGATAGCGATGACAAATTAACAGAAGCAGATATTATGACACTCGCAACGGGAGGAAAAAAATTATGACTCGTGCAAAAGTAGAACAAAAATCATCTGAATCAGTGAACCAGAAAAAATTTTTTAGTCAGTTAGCTGGATTAGGACCAGTGCTAGCTTTAGTTGTTTTGGTAATCATTACAACAATGATGAATTCAAGCTTTTTGGACGTTAACAATTTACTGAATTTATTACGACAAGTATCAATCAATGGCTTGATTGCCTTTGGCATGACGTTTGTGATTTTAACTGGTGGTATTGATTTATCCGTTGGTGCAATGTTAGCTCTAACATCAGCGTTAACGGCTATGATGATTACCAGTGGTGTACCAACACTGTTGGCGATGCTGATTGGTATTTTAATCGGTGGCGTATTAGGCGGTATTAATGGCTTAATTATTACTAAAGGTGGCGCAGCACCGTTCATTGCTTCCTTGGCAACAATGACTATCTTTCGTGGCGCAACATATGTATTTACAGATGGTAATCCGATTACTGGCAAAGTGATGAATGATAGTTTTGCTTTTCAATTTATCGGTCGCGGATATTTTTTTGGTATACCAGTGCCAGTTATTATTATGATTGTTGCCTTTATAATTTTATATATTCTACTCCATAAGATGACTTTTGGTCGTAAGACTTATGCATTGGGCGGTAATGAGAAAGCAGCATTTGTTTCTGGTATTAAAGTAAAGATGACTAAGACATGGATTTATGTCATTTCCGGTATTATGAGTTCAGCTGCTGGCATGGTTTTGATTTCACGTTTGAGTTCAGCACAGCCAGATGCCGGTACTGGGTTTGAGATGGATGCAATTGCGGCTGTTGTCCTAGGAGGTACCTCTCTGGCTGGTGGGCGTGGTCGCATCTTTGGTACATTCATTGGTGCATTGATTATTGGTACGCTTAATAATGGTATGAATTTAATTGGTATTTCGAGCTTTTACCAACAAATTGTGAAAGGAATTGTAATTATTATTGCAGTTCTACTCGATCGTCGCAAGAGCGCATAAAAGAGGAGTTGATTATCATGACTAAGAAAATTATTGGCATAATTGCAGGGCTTATTGTATTAGCATATGGCATCTTCTTTATTGTTTCGGGACGACCAATTTTTTCAATTACTAACCCATTTCAAGTCAATAGGCTACAAGAACGTAAAAAACCAGGTGATTTAAAAATCGGCGTGTCATTATCGACGTTAAATAACCCGTTCTTCATTTCTATCAAAGATGGTGTCAATGAAGCGGCTAAAAAAGAGGGCACAGATGTACAATTGTACGATGGACAAAATAGTACGAACAAACAAAACAACGATGTTGAAGATTTAATTCAAAAAAAGGTTGATGTTTTGATTATTAATCCAGTTGATTCTTCAGCTATTACGCCTGAAGTTAAATCAGCAAATGAAGCGGGTATTCCAGTGATTACGATTGATCGATCATCAGAAGGTGGGAAAGTACTGAGTTTAGTAGCTTCTGATTCACGTGAAGGTGGAAAAATGGCAGCTACATTTATGATCGATGCGTTAGGTCAAAATGCTAAAATTGCGCAATTACAAGGGACGCCGGGCGCCTCTGCAACAAGGGAACGTGGTGCTGGATTTGATGAAACCGCTGAAGGTCATTTAAATATTGTAACCAAACAGACTGCAAATTTTGACCGTACGCAAGGTCTCAACACTTCAGAAAACATCGCGCAGGCACATCCTGATATTAAAGGTCTATTCTCTCAAAATGATGAGATGGCATTAGGCGCTGTCCAAGCTTTGAAATCACAAGAGGATATTGTTATCGTTGGTTTTGATGGATCAGAAGATGGTATTAATGCCGTCAGAAGAGGCCAGATGGCAGCAACTGTTGCACAAAAACCAAAAGAAATGGGAAAGTTGGCTGTTCAAGCAACCTATGACTATTTCCAAGGTAAAAAAGTATCTCCTAATATTAAATCACCGTTGGAATTGGTTGTGGCAGATAAGTACAAGTAGACTTTAGTTGTTAAGTAAAACGTTTTATGAAAGGATTAGGATCATGAATAAAGTTGTTGTCATCGGAAGTTTAAATACAGATTTAGTCACTAAAATCAAGCGACTACCGGCACAAGGCGAAACAGTGTCTGTTATCGAACAAACAACCAACTTTGGTGGTAAAGGTGCTAATCAAGCTGTTGCTGCTGCAAGGCAAGGCGCTGACGTTACATTTATTGGTGCTGTTGGTAATGATGACTATGGTCTCTCATTTAAAACATTACTTCAGGAAGAAAGCATAGTGACAGATTACATTGTGACTAAAGAAAAACCAACTGGAATGGCTACTATTTTATTAGAATCAAATGGTCATAATACGATACTAGTTAATGGGGCTGCTAATCTGGATTTAAATGCATCTGATGTTAAACAGGCAAATCAAGCTATTGCAGCTGCAGATATTGTTGTGGCACAACTTGAAGTCCCAACTGAGGCAATTATTGCTGGATTTAAAATTGCTAAAAATAATGGGGCAATCACCGTTCTAAATCCGGCGCCAGTTACCAGTCATTTAAGCGATGAATTGATTAACTATACTGACATTATTGTGCCAAATGAATCAGAAGCAGCGGCTTTGGTTGGTAGTACACCAAGTACAGACATTGCGGTGATAGAGGAAACAATTGATCCAGAATTACGTCATAAAGGATTGAAAAATGTCATTATCACTTTAGGTGACAAAGGTGTCTATTATCATGCCGCAGAAAATAAAGGTGTGTTGCCTATATTTAAAGTAGCTGTTGTTGATACCACGGCTGCTGGAGATACCTTCATTGGTACGTTAGTAGCCTATTTACAAGAAGATATGTCAAATTTGCGTGATGTCTTGCGACGTAGCTCTAAGGCAAGTGCTTTAGCAGTTAGTAAAGCTGGTGCAATTACATCTATTCCATACCGATCAGAAGTTGATCAGGGACTAGTTTCTCTGGTAGATTACGAGGTTTCGCAATGACAGTACAAGATAATAAGAAAAAGCGAGCTGCCAACGCAGCGCTGAGATATATTGAAGATGGCATGGTCGTTGGTTTAGGAACTGGCACAACTGTGTTGTATTTATTACAAGCAATTGCGGCAAGTAAGATCAACATTCTGGGAGTAACAACATCAAAAAAAACCACAGTAATATGCCAACAGTTAGGTATTAAAGTTACTGATATTGATGATGTAGATCATATTGATGTGACGATTGATGGTGCTGATGAAGTTGATACTTACATGAATGGTATCAAGGGAGGAGGTGCGGCACTGTTAATGGAAAAAATTGTAGCCAAAAATTCTAACAAGAACATTTGGATTGTAGATGATAGTAAAGTACATGATACGCTAGGCACTTTCCCCTTACCGGTAGAAGTCATCCCTTATGGTAGTGGCAGATTACTACGTAAATTTGAGGCTAATGATTTTAATCCAGTACTCCGAGTTGATCAAAATCATCAGCCAATCATAACAGATAGTGGTCATTATATTATTGATTTACATTTAGGAGATATTATCAATCCCCAAACTTTAGCAGATTACCTTGAAAATCAGGTTGGTATCGTTGAGCATGGTCTGTTTGTCGATATTGTCGATATCATCATTATCGGAGGTGACTCGGTTACCCTCAAGGAAAGACAAACGCAACTTAAATAAATTTTGCGGCATGAGATCAATAAGCTAACAAGGTTGACCTGCAATTAGAAAAAGAAAGAGGAAAATGATATAATGAAAATGTAATAATATTTTTCATGTAATAGGTTACTGAAAGGAGAATTATTATGGGACTATTATGGACATTAATTGTTGGCGCTATTATCGGTGCTGTTGCTGGCGCAATTACCAGTAGGGGTGCAGCAATGGGGTGGATTAGTAATATTATTGCTGGTCTTATTGGTTCATGGCTTGGAGAAAGCCTTTTGGGATCTTGGGGGCCATCGCTTGCCGGTATGGCTTTGATTCCATCTATTATTGGTGCGGTGATACTAGTTGTTATTGTATCTTGGATTGTTGGCAAACAACGCACCTAATTGAAAATAAAAAACAATATGAATTGAAAACACAGTAGTATCGATCTTAAAATCGGGACTACTGTGTTTTTCATTGAGATATGGCTAAACTGCTATGTGAATTAAATCATATACGATAGCAAAATAGTGCCGTGCTTCACAATAAGATTATGCTAGTCTTTTGACGTATGATGATTTATCACACAAAAGGATTTAGGATATGAAGAATAAATTAGTAACAAGTTTATTGACGGTTAGCCTAGTTAGTGGATTAGTTGTGAATACAGTTAATGCGGCAGTAATTGGGGATGATTATCCGGCACAGTTGAAAAAGGCGGCACCGGATACATTGGTAGATAATTGGACGATGTATAATCGTGAATGCGTCTCATTTGTGGCCTGGCGTCTACATGCAATTAATAAATTTGAATTGCCCATCGGTTTTGGTAGCGCAGTGAGTTGGGGTGCACAAGCTCGTGCTAAAGGGTATCAGGTAAATGCAACACCAAAAATTGGAAGTGTGGCGTGGTTTGCTGCAGGACATGTGGCTTGGGTAGCGGATGTCAAAGGGGACAACGTTGTTATTGAGGAATATAATTATAATTACAATCATAATTATCACCAACGTACAATTAATAAGCGAGATGTGTCAGGTTATATCCATTTTAAAGATTTATCCACGAACAATGCGGTCACTGCGAATACGACACCGAAACCGCACACAAATAACACAACAATTAAGGTGGGTACAACAGTGAAGTTTACTGGCGTATACCAAGTTAATATGGTTAATTCAGTAAAAAATAGTGTGGCGAGCGACCGCCTATCTGGTGGTAAATCAACGACATTGAACTTAATTGATGCTGTACCATTAGATGAAACAACATCTTCAGGTGCTAAATCAGGAAATCAGGTTTTAGCTGTTGGTGAATATTTTAAAGTCAACGGCAGATACAAAGTACTAGCAGTAGATCCTGCTTCTAACGGTATTAAAGTTAAAATTGGGTCCTATGAAACATGGTTAGATATACGCCAAGCCACTGTTGCATAATTGTTTGCCAATTGGCTCAAAATTTTACATAAAAAAGCATTTTCAGACAAGATGACAATTGTATCTGAAAATGCTTTTTTTGCTACCGCAGTAGGAGTCGGTTAAGCCATGGTGATTAAATGTATTCGGATAAATCGACGGGTTGGGTAACAGTCCAAGTTCTATCCCCATAAGTTAAATGTAATGAAGTGCTTTTTAAATCAAGCATTGTTTTAAAGCCTAATTTATGTGCTTGAATGTAAGTATTTCTTAGTTGTTCAGGTATGCTAGCAAAAATCTCATCAATAGATTCTTGACGACGTTCCGATGACAGAACTTTTCCTTGTTTGAGAGCAAAATCAACGAGAGAGCGATTGTTGATAAAAGTTGCTAGTTTAGCAGCAAGCGTTTTGTCGGGGGTAGTTACTGCTGATTTAGCAAACGATAAAGCTTTTTGAAAATCTGATTTTTGTGTTTCCGGTGCATGAGCTACAATTTTTTCTAAGCGCAGGAATAGTGTTTGTGCAAAAACTTGTGCAAATTCAGGCAATGTCTCGCTAGGTGTTTGTGTCGCCACCACATGATTAAAATTAGCGGCGCCGCCATCAATATGTGGCCATTGATTAGGATTTATAATAGCATCTATGATGAGTAAATGTAGGAAGCTTAAAGCTGTTTGTGAAATACCATCTTGAGTGAATGGATCGATATCAAACATTCTAAATTCAATATACGCAGCACCATTTTTGACAATATCTGAGAGGTTATCAGCGCCTTTTAGTCGTACTGGCCCATAAAATTCACTTTGGTCATAGAAATCACCGTTCTGAATATACTGTTGAATTTGTTGGATATAAGTTTCAAAATTCGTATAATCAACGTTGATTTCTGGTAAATTAGCAAAACCATGGTGGCTTGAACGCCAGGAACGAACGGGATGCCAGTTATCGTAATGTGTTGAAATATCATCATTGCTATTTTCGGTTAGTGGTGATGCACCAAATAAATAGGTTATGAGCCACCGATAATTTGCGACTTGTTGGACAATTTGGAAAAATAGATAATTTTTAGCTGTGGCATAAGGCAGTTTGGGATGTTGTTTAGCAAAGAATTGTATCAAATCCTCACTAGGTGAAAAATTAACGTGGACACCTGTTAGAATATGTTGATAGTTACCGTAACGTTCAAATAATTTGTTGCGATATTGTTGATACCATGAACGTTCAAAATGTGTTTGTAAAAATTTAATATCAGATGATGTCAGGTGTGGTGGCATCGATAATGGCCAAATAATCTCATCATCAGCTAACTCGTCAGATAGCATACGCTGTAATTCGTGTAAGTGTTGCAATGCCTCTTTTGACGATGGCTTTGGTGCAGTAACAACTTCTTCTTGGCTTTCAGAAAAATCAGTTTGGAAGTATGGTTGTGTTCTGCGGTCACCAAGTGTCGTTGGATGAGGATGTTGAGAGAGTGAGTGACTATTGCGGTTGACACGGTGTTCTTCAATTTCCAGACCAAAAAGCCCGTCATATAGCATGTGGTTGGTTGGATTCATGAGTTGATCTGTCATGGCTTTTCCTCACTCAAATCTTTTTCTATATTTTACCGTATTCTGAAAAAAATTGGTAGAATATCAGCTTATTATTTCTTTATTTTGAAAGTATTTATTTGCAAGATGTTCCACGTGAAACACTAAAAACAGTAATTAACTGGTTCTGACATGGCAATCATGATGGTGATCATTTCTTAAAAAGCTGACCAAGTGCCGACTATTGTAATTGTGCAATGTGAACAAATTTAACAAAAATATTGTTTATTTAGTTTATTACGTGTATGATTATTTTTAATCTCTAGTTGATGTTTTGATTGTTGTATTGTTATTTAACCAGTTAATGGCTATATAAACATCATTAGTAAAATTAGAATTGATTAGTCATTTATCATAATATCTTCATCGGAACAGTAGGAGGCGTTTTATGAATAATTTTTTTCAACCACACCTTATCTGGCAATACTTCCCTGATGTATTATCGGCTTTGCCGGTAACACTACTACTAACACTAGTATCAACAATAATTGGTGTGATTGTTGGTGCTGGAATTGCATATGTCAGAATGGAAGATACACCAGTTTTTAAGCAAATAGCGGCAGTCTTTACTTCATTTATTCGTGGGACACCCATTTTGATACAAATGTTTTTAGTTTACTACGGCTTACCACTTTTCTTAGGTTATGTTGGTATTGATACGGACGGTGTCAATGCACTGGTATATCTATTTATTACTTATGGATTAAATATGGCAGCGTTTTTATCAGAAATTATTCGTGCAGCATTAGAAAGTGTCCCCGCAACACAACGTGAAGCTGCTTTAACTTCAGGCTATACCAAGAGGCAAATGTATTTTAAAATTATTTTCCCTCAAGCAGTGATTATTGCCATGCCTAGTTTTGCAACAATGGTCATATCCTTACTGCAAGATACATCACTGGCATTCACAATTGGCGTACTTGATGTTGTGGGTAAAGCTAAGGCATTGGGAACAGCAACATTTCATACCGTCGAAGCTTACCTAAGTGCCATGATTATATTTGTCATCTTAAGCTTCATTCTTGAAAGACTGTTCCGTTGGATTGAGAAACGGAGTAATTATTCCTCTCGTCAGATGCCAATTGTAGCTACTAACCCTGTTATACCTGTTATTGAGACACCAAAAACAAGTTAAACAAGACACACGTTAATTATGTTTGGGAAGAAATTTATCATAGGAGAACGATTATGCAAAGTAAAACACGAAGTAGTAAGGGATTATGGATTGGCCTAGGGGTTGTTATTGTTGCTATTATTGCCGTTATGTTTTTACATAACACAGGGCAAAGTAGTGAATCATCTTCTAAGGTAGAAACAATTAAGGTTGGTTCTGGAAATGATGGACAGCCCTTTGCCTACTTGGATAAAGATGGTAAACCCGCTGGTATGGATATTGCACTACTTCAAGCAATTGATAAAAAATTGCCACAGTATAAATTTAAGCTGACATTGTCGGATTTTCCAACAATGATTACTAATTTAAAAAGTGGTAAGACAACGATTGCTATGTATCAGATTGAACAGAATGCTGAACGTAAGGAGAATTTTAAATTTGGAACAGTTGGTTATACAGTTTGGGATACGTTGTTAGCTACTAAAAAATCTACCGGTGTATTGGATTCTTTTGCCGATGCTAAGGGTAAAAAGTTATATGTCACTAATTCAACTAACCAAGCGACTTTAACTGATGCTTATTTAAAGAAAAATGCTAATGCATACTCTGTTGTTCGTGGTACTTATACGATGGAACAGGTCGCACAAGGATTAAATTCAGAACAATTTAATGTGTACCCTGCACCTAAATACTCGATTGATTTATTAAATCGTCAATTTAAAACAAATTTGGTTTATGGTAAGTCAGTTAACCATTCTAATGCTTACCCAATGTTTAATAAAAAAGCAGATCCTAAGTTCGTTAAGGCTGTTAACAAGGCAATGGCAGAGATGAAAGAAGATGGTACACTTAAAAAGTTAAGTAATCAATGGCTTAAGGGTGACTATGTACCTAAAGATTAATGGAGGTTTCAGATGAACTTTGATATTGGATTTATATTTCAAGTTATGGGCCAAATTATTCGTTACGTACCAGTCACAATATACATGGCAGTGGTCAGCTTGATTATTGGTGGTGCATTAGGCTTAGTTGTGGCACTGGTCAGGTATTATAAAATACCTGGGTTGTCACAACTGTTATCAATTATGATTACGATATTGAAGGGTGTCCCGCTCATCTTAATATTCTTAATTATCTTTTTGATAACATCTCAAAATTTTAACCGTTTTGCTAAAGCGGTTGGTTGGCATATACGATATGGTGATTTACCAATGAGTGTTTTAGCTATTATTGGTTTATCTTTAATGGCTACAGTTGGATTGAGTGAAGCATTCCGAGGGGCATTTGAATCAGTTAAGCAAGTACAATTTGATGCTGCGCGTTCCCTAGGTATGACTAAAATGCAAACGATTCGTCGTGTTTTGATACCCCAGACGATGCCTGTGGCATTACCCATGATCATTAATATGCTTATTAATTTAATTAAAGGGACGGCTATTGCATCGTTAGTATCAGTTGTTGAACTTTTTTCGGCAGCTACACAAACTGCCAGTTCAAATTATAAGTATTTTGAAGCTTACATCGCTGCAGCCCTGATTTATTGGATGATGACCATTGTGATTGAGCGTGGCGCTGTCTTCCTAGAATTACGTATGGATAAGAAAATAAAGAGGTCTTGATCATGATTGAAGTCAAAAATGTTCACAAAAGTTTTAACGACAATGAAGTTATTAAAGGCGTCAGTTTATCCCTCAAGGAGGGAGAAGTGGTTACAATTTTAGGACCTTCAGGTTCAGGAAAAACAACTTTTCTACGGTGCTTGAATTTTTTAGAAGAAGCGGATTCAGGTTCTATTACGGTTAATGATCACGAAGTGATTTTTGGACAAGCGAGTGCAAATGATGTTTTACAGTTGCGTCGGAGCATGGGCATGGTTTTTCAGAATTATGCCTTATTCTTAAATAAAACAGCAAAACAAAATATCATGGAGCCGATGGTCATTGTCCATGGGTATAGTACTCAGCAAGCCGCAGCACGTGCAGAAGAGTTACTAGCAGTTATTGGTTTGCCAGATCACGGTGATTATTACCCCTCGCAACTTTCTGGTGGTCAAAAGCAGCGGATAGGGATTGCCCGTGCTTTAGCGGTTCATCCGACAGTATTATTATTCGATGAACCAACCGCAGCGCTTGATCCAGAATTAGTTGGCGAAGTGCTTAAAGTTATGAAAGCAGTCAAAGACGCTGGTGTTGCCATGATTGTCGTGACACATGAAATGCAGTTTGCTTATGAGGTGAGTAATCGTGTTATTTTCATGGCTGATGGGGTCATTGTTGAAGAAGGCACCCCACAACAGATATTCGAGACCCCACAAGAAGCGCGTACCAAATCATTTTTGAACCGTTTTACTGTACATTGATTGATTATTTAGAAGGAGATTTGCTATATGTCAGAATTGCGTTATCAGTTTGCATCACGTGTGTCTAGTTTGATCCCCAACCCTTTACGTGAACAAGCTAAGCATGTTCAAAGGGCCGACGATTATATTAAATTAACCTATGGTTATCCGAGTAATGAGGCTTTCCCAATCGAAAAGTTAGCCAGGCTTTCTGATAAAATTTATCGTCAACATGCTGTTGAATTTATGCAATATGGAGAAACTGAAGGTATTCCAAAACTCCGAGAGCAAATTAAAGCACGGTTACATCAATATCAAGATTTAGATGTTATGGCTAATGATGTCTTGATTACCTCTGGATCAACTCAGGGGATGGATTTGGTATTTAAAATATTTGTTAATGAGGGTGATACAGTACTCACCGAAGAACAAACATTTATTGGGGCTGTCAATTCAATTAAGTCTTATGGTGGTCACGCACAGGGATTACCATTTGATATGGTTAGCGGTTGCATTGATACTGGGGCGTTAGAAGCAACATTAGCTGCTGACACGGCACATCATATTAAGCTACTTTATTTGATTCCAACTTTTCAAAATCCAATTGGGACATCAATGTCTTTTGAGAAGCGACAAGAAGTTTATGATATTTGTCAGAAACATCAGATTATGATTTATGAAGATGATCCATATGGTGATTTACTTTATTCAGAAATCGAATCAATTCCTAAAATTAAGTCATTGGACACAACAGGCAATGTGATTTATGCGGGTTCTTTTTCAAAAATTTTAGCGCCTGGTTCACGGTTAGGTTACTTATTAGCACCAAAATCAGTATTTGATAAATTAGTATTGGTCAAGCAGGTGGCAGATTCGTTTGCTAACTTGTACTGGCAGTATCTTGCTAGTCAATTAATGGATGATTATGATTTTAACGAACATATTGATTATTTACGCCAATTATACAAGGTGAAGGCAGATGCAATGGTTGGCGCATTACGGGACTATGCCACACAAAATATGACTTTTGTTGTACCTGACGGTGGTTACTTCATTTCTGTTAAGCTCAACGATGATATTGATCCTAGTACATTCTATGATGCATTAGATCAGCACCATGTGGGTGTCATTCCTGGAAATATTATGAGTGCAGCTGGTCAGGGTTATGAACGTTATTTTAGATTGAATTTCACACTACCATCGGTAGAAGAAATTGAAACTGGTATTAAACGTATTGCGCAAGCCGCAACAGTCGCTAAAATAAAACAGCAAATGGTATTTTGAGGTAGGGAGAAAGTGCATATGAAAATACTTTTCTATAATGTAGCAGATATAGAAAAAAGCTTCATTAATGATTGGGCTAAAAACAATAACATAACTGTCAAAACACTGTCGGTAGCAATTGATTCTAACAATATTGAATTAACACGTGATTATGATGCTGTTGTGTTTTATCCAGGGGAAGCTTTTCTAACCGATGAAAAGTTGTATGCTCAGTTGGCTCAAAATGGGATGAGACAAATTTCAGTTAAATCAACAGGTTATGATAATATTAATTTTACTTTTGCTGAAAAATACCAGCTCAGTATTACTAATGTCCCTAACTATTCACCTGAATCAGTGGCGCACTTTACCGTTATGTCAATCATTATGTTGTTACGTCATATGCCAATTTATTTACATAAACAGGCGACAACTCACAGAAAAGATTTTATTGGACAAGAATTGACTGATTTAACCATTGGTATATATGGTGCAGGGCGATTAGGCAGCTTAGTTGCGAAAACATTAAAATACATGGGGGCTCGCGTACTGATTAATTCACGTACAAGCAAACCAGAACTCGAACAGTTAGGCATTGAAAGTGTTGATTTTAAAACATTATTAACAGTCAGTGATGTGATTAGTATCCATGTGCCACTTAATGAACAAACACACCATTTGTTTGACTTCGACAATTTAGATTTGATGAAACAAGAGGCCATGTTAGTCAATACGGCACGTGGTAGTATCATTGATACAAAGGCATTAATCAAGCATCTTCAGCAAGGAAAATTCAAAGGGGTGGCACTTGATGCTTTGGAGGATGAAGAATTCTTTGAGGTAACAGATAATCCATATTATCAAGCACTTATGGCATTTGATAATGTCTTGGTAACGCCACACATTGCTTATTTTACACAAGCAGCCGTACGTGATATCGCAATTACTGCTTTAGACAATGCACGTGATATTGTGACGAACGGCGAGTCAGAAAACATAGTTTTGAACTAGGAGGCTAGCCATGAGTTTTATTGAAATTAAGGACGTGCATAAATCTTTTTATCAAAAAGAAATTTTAAAGGGTATTGATCTTACGGTTCATAAGGGTGAGGTAATTGTTATTCTAGGACCGTCAGGTTCGGGTAAAACCACCTTTTTAAGATGTTTGAACACCTTGGAACAAGCTGATAAAGGTCAAATTAAAATTAACGATGTGACCAAGGATTTCACGCAAAAAGATCGGCGTAACACGCGTGATCTGATTTTGAAAACGGCAATGGTTTTTCAAGGACATGCCCTGTTCAATAATATGACGGTATTGCAGAATGTAATAGAAGGATTAGTTCGCGTAAAAAAGAAACCTCGTGATGAAGCCTCTAACATTGGGTTAGCCATGTTAGAAAAAGTGGGTCTATCTGATCGTGCCGATTACTATCCAGTCCAATTATCTGGAGGCCAACAACAGCGTGCAGGGATTGCTCGTGCCATGGCTATGAAACCGGAATTGTTATTATTTGATGAACCAACTAGTGCATTAGATCCAGAGTTGGTTGGTGAAGTTCTATCTGCTATGAAAGAATTGGCACAAGAGGGTCATACCATGATTGTTGTCACACATGAAATGCAATTTGCTTACGAAGTAGCAGATCGTGTGCTCTACATGGAAGGCGGGATAGTGGTTGAAGAAGGGACGCCACAAGCTATATTTAATACCCCACAAGATGAGCGGACAAAGAAGTTTTTGGCACGTTTATCTGGTAAAAATTTTGATGATGTTGAACTGGTAGAAGTATGATGCAATTTAAGCAAGGACGTGTTAGTAAATCAACTGGCACGGAGAAAATATTAGCAGAAAGTCATGAAAAACAGCTTTTTTCTAAGGATATGGTGTTGCTAATGGTCATTAACTTTTTGGTTATGACAGCTGTGACAACGCAGATGGGAACTTTACCTCTATATGTCACACGATTAGGTGGGAATGCTGTAATGTCAGGACTAGTTGTTGGTATTTGGGGATTGGCAGCGTTAGCTGCGCGGATACCTGTTGGCAAGTTAATTGATAGTTACGGGCGCAAGCAACTTGTGTTGATTGGACTAGGCATATTAGTCATTGATTTTTCAACGTTGATTTTTGTGAGCACCATTGTGAGTTTAATTATATTACGTGCGGTGCAAGGCTTAGGTAATGGGACGCAATCAACTGCAGTAGCGACATTGGTGGCTGATAAAATACCAAAAGAAAAGCTGTCGATTGGACTAGGATATTTCAGTATTTCACAAACTTTACCAGCGGCAATTGGGCCAGCAATTGGGTTAATGATTGTTGAAAATTTAGGTTTTCAGTCGCTTTTTTATTTTAGTTTATTACTTGTTAGCCTAGCATTTCTACTCACTTTATTCATCAAAGATAGCTATGATAGTGATACGCAAGTTCAGGAAACAACACAAGTCAGAACCGGGTTTAAGGCATTGATCCGATTACAAAGTATTTGGGTGCCTAGTTTGTTAATTTTTGTTGTTTCTTTTGCAAATGCTGCTGTGGCAGCATTTTTGATTCAATTCGGTGAGCAAAAAAACTTATCGCCAGCTATTGTTGGTTTGAGTTTTACTGCGCAGGCCGTTATAGGTGCATTAGCTAGAATTTGGTTTGGTAGGATGTATTTATATTTCAAATCTTTTGTGTTGATTTTAGCTGGAATCATCATGATTGCCTTAGCTTACATATGTATTGCTTTTGGTGACACGATTGAACTATTATTGTTAGCTGGGGCACTAGATGGGTTTGGTTTTGCCTTGTTAATGCCATTGATGAACGCGGTTGTTTTACGTGATGTGACTTCAGAACAGCGTGGACGTGCAACAGCTATTTTTTCATCTGGGACAGACGTGGCATATGGTTTAGGTGCTTTGGTGTGGGGAATTGTTGTGAGCTTAATTGGTTTTCAGGGGATGTATCTCTGCACAACGATAGTTGTTTTAGCTACGTTAGGACTTGTTTTGGCACATCGTCAGCTGTTGCGTTAGAAGTTGATATGGTAGTAAAAAGCCTCAACATTATTAGATATAATAATGTTGAGACTTTTTACTGTTGATTTGCTTGGGTTTGGCATTCCATGACATTCATGCAACTTTATCTTTCCTCTTCAAAATGTTTGAATTATCTGGGCATCCTAGGCCATGGTTGATTAAAATAAGACTTCTATTAGACTATCTGCTACAATATTGGCACTATTGATATTATTTAATTATGATCGTTATTTCAGTAATCTCTATGATTGAAAATGCGGAAAGATTAACAGACATATTTTCTTGATATCCTATCTTATTTAAGTACCCTGGTATATATTTGTGAGCTATATGTTGATGAGCGTTTCATGGTTCATACGCAACAATTTACAATATGGGAGTGTGCTAAATTATCGTCTGACGAAGGACTAAAGTTTTTATAACTAAACACACTGTGATATTTAGTGTTATTTTGTATTTCTTGCCAGTACTTTAAAATAATTTGATAATTCTCAATTTTTTAGATATTTAAGTCTAGATAGTAACTATTAATAATGATTTGAAACATCATGGATAGATTAATTATTTTGACTCTAATTGTATAATTATTTTAAAAAATAATAAGAGCGTATGCGGTCAAAAACATGTAGGGTACAAGGATCATTTATATATTTTATAATTTCATATGCTCCTATGTCAATAAATGGCACATCTTTTTCTAAACACTCGTTCTAATTCTGTCGGAATTAAACCAACTGATGTAATTTGAGGTTCGGATTACCAAGTCCTCAAAATTGGAAAAAGTTGTTTGAAAGGCAAACTCTCTCTTCAACAATGAGTGAAAAGCTTCAATTGGCCCATTATCATAAGGATAACCTTGTTTTGAGTATGAGTGGCTAATCTGATGCCGTTCAAGTAAAGTTTCAACTTCGTTGCTGGTGTACTGTGAACCCATGTCAGAGTGAAAATATTGTGGCTTTTGATGACATTCAAGCGCCTGATTAATCGTTTCTACAACTAACGTCGCCTCCATCTGACGACCAATCTTGAAAGCAAGAACTTGATGAACCTTTGGTTCGTAAATAGAACTGAGATAAACCCAGGTTCCTGGACGTAATTCCAAATAAGTAATGTCAGCACGCCATATCCTTGCATTGGGCTGGTGCTTGATTAAATTGGGGCGTTGCGAATGATCCACATGAGTGCCAGGTTTTTTAAATCGCCGATTCATTAAAGAGTGAATCTCCATTTCCCTCATTAATCGTAAAATTCGTTTTGACCCAACACAGATGCCTGACTTGCGAAGCACCATCGTTATTCGTGGATAACCATAGGCACGATAATTATTTTCCCAAATCAATTTAATTTTTTCTTTGAGCTGATTATCAACACGTTCGTGTTGACTAGGTTGATATCTTTTCCAATGGTAATAGGTGCTGCGCGGTAATTTCAGTGCCGAAAGAATAATTGATAAGCGGTGTCGTAATAACTGATCTTCTATGAAGACAAGGCAATTAATTCGTCCTAATGCTTTCCCAGTAACACCGCCGCAGCTTTTAAAATTTCAAGTTCCTCCTTTAATCGCTGATTTTCCTTTTGAAGTTGTTTGAATTCTTTGGACGTTACTTCAGTACCGTCTTCTAGCTCAACTGATTTAGCGTCTTTAACCCAGTTATGAATTGCGGCTGGAGAAACACCGTATTCCTCGGAAAGCGAGCGAATAGATCTTTTCTCTTCACGATGCATCTTCACAATGCTGGCTTTAAAATCATCTTGATATCGTTTCATTGGAATGCTCCTATCTTGTTTTATTAATTATGGCACAACTGTTCAGAAATTTATGTACCAAATACTAGGATAGGAGCACGTTGTGTTACTCTGATTTTAATATTTTGATCAATTTTACTGACAGGTTATGGACCAATGTATCATATGATGGGAAGTAATATACTGAACACGTGTTACCAATAAATTAGATATATTAATAATAAGTACATGAGTTTAGTGAATGGATAACCATGATGAGGTTTTATTTTGTGAGTATTGATAAAAAATAAAGGTCGATTGAGTGTTTACATAGCGTTTTGATTAAATAAATTGATCTTGTAGATTTGTTACTACTATACTCATCCTGTCCATGTCTGTTCTGCAACCGTCACTGAGTCTCCTAGTTTTGATATTTGTTATCATTGTCGTCAGTATCGTTATTAATAACAATTTTTTGTGTAACTAATTATTACCACAACAAGTAATAAAAGTCACTAACATATTTAAGCAAAAATAAGTGATCCATATGCGAAAAATTAGGGGTTACAATTTGATAAACTATAAATCAGGAGTAAGTAAAGTGTGATTTATAGTTTTTAGTTGGAAACTGAATCAGGTACAGTTATTCAGATTAAATTGTAGAAGGATATAAAAATGGTAAAAGGTATAAACAAAAAAGCATTAGGGATTGTCATGATTTATTTTTTGACAATTGGAGCAATAGTTAATCATTTTTGTTCAAATATGAGTAATTTCAGTTACTTTCTATACGCGTTACTTTCAATTGGTAGTGGCATGCTATTTTACAGCAAATATAATAATAGAGAAATAAAAAAATGAATTTAGACTTAAATATTTTAACGCTGGTTATTAAGACGCTACAACACTTAGCATAAATCATACTTTGGTACTGTTAAATAAGAGATATCACTGATATTTTAATATGTTAAAAACAAATTTGGAATTAAATATATTGCGTAAAAGGAAACTAAAATTATGTCATTAAAAAATATTATATTATCTATTTTCAAAAAAGTAAGGCAATTCTTTGAACTCATTTTAGTCACAATATTAATTTATATGATTCTACTCATACCAGATGTTTTTCTTTTTACAGGTAATTTAAATCAATATACTTGGATACGGTTAGTATTGAATATCATTGGCGGTGGATTAGTTGCTTATTTTGGATATCGTTATTTAGTGAAGCAAGCGGATGTTGTTTTTGAACGTCTGAATAGTAAAAAAGTTGGCATGTCCGTCATTATATTTGTTATAACATGGCTGTTTCTAACTTTTGGGTTACCTGCGCTATTTGAGCATAATCCGTTAACGGGCAGTAATCAACATGCCATTGATACTATATTCAATCATTTAACGAATTGGTGGACACTGTTATTATTTAGTTTTAATATTGTTGTGATTGGGCCAATTGTTGAAGAAGTGTATTTTCGTGGCATTATGTTTGAAGAGGCCAAACCGCTTGGGAGAATTGTTCAAATATTGTGGCCAACACTGATGTTTGCGTTGGTACATTCACCATCGACATTGGAACAGTGGACAAATTACTTAACGGCTGGTGGTGTATTGATGATTGTTAGAGTTGTGACTAAAAAGTTGCAGTATTCGATCATGTTCCATAGTCTACATAATTTAGTAGCATTGTTGTCATAAATTTTTACTTAAATTCGCTGGCTGACATTCCCATATTTTTACGATTTTTTAATTATGGAAGAAATGAGAAGTAAGCACGTCAAAATTATACAATCTGAGTTTATTGAGGTAGCAAAAAAACTGTTGTTTTTTCAAATCAACAGTTTTTTTTATGCCATTTTATACTGTGCTTTCTAGATACTGGTTCATCACTGGTATTTGTTCAATGAACCACTTTTCAAAAGTTTCCGTGTCAATATCAACTGCCACTTTGGCATTGATTTTACCATCTGACCAGCGGTTTTGTGTATCGGCAATCGTGGCCCCAGCTGCTGGACCTTCTGTAATAATGTCAACCCAATAATCTTTTATTGTATAAAATTCTGGTTTTAATAAATAACAAATGGTGTTAACATCATGCATTGGTTTGCCACCGGGTTCACTGTCACCATAGGCGGTCATGAGTTGATGTAACATTTTTCCTGCTTCGCCAAGGCTGGCAACAGCATCAATGGTATGGAGAGATAGCAAAGCTTTTAAGGTCACATCTAAGCCGATCATCACAATGGGCACACCACTTTTGAAGACAATTTTAGCAGCATCTGGATCAGTGAAAATATTAAATTCTGCTACTGATGAGACATTTCCACCAGATAATGAGCCACCCATCAAAACAAATTGTTTTATTTTGTTTAATAGATCGGGGTGTTTTTGGATTAACAAAGCGATATTTGTATAAGAACCAGTAGCGACAATTGTCATTGGTTCAGGCGCTTCTGACAATACTTTTGCCATGGCGCTGACTGCATCGATGGTTAAAGCTTGTGTCGTGACAGTTGGAAATTCATAGCCAGGCATGCCTGATACGCCATGAATATATGAGGCATCAACGAATTCTTTTTGCAGTGGTGATGCGGCACCACGTGCTACAGGTACCTGGGTTTGCTTAAAAAATGTTGTGAGTTTTAAAAGATTAATTGTGGTTTTATCTACAGAAACGTTACCGGCAACACTTGTCAGTAATTTAATATCAATTGCTGGATTCGTGAGTGCAATTGACAATGCCACAGCGTCATCTATGCCTGGGTCCATATCTAAAATAATAGGTGTCATTTCGAGTCCTTTCTAAATTATTGCCTTGTTTACCATACGAACAGACCAGCAGTTGCTGCTGATAACAATGAAACTAAGATACCTGATAATAGCATGTATGGCACGTGGGAGCTAATATAATCGTTCTTTTCTTTGTCAACTAATCCCTTAAATGCACCAATAATCATACCAAGCGTGCCAAAATTAGCAAAACTTGTTAAGAAGACAGTTAGGACAATCCGTGCATGTTCGTTGGCGAACAAACCCTTACTAGCCATGATTGATTTTGACACTTGACCCATAACTACGAATTCATTTGTAACCAACTTGGTGCCCATGAATTGCGCTAACTTGAAAGCATCGTCGACGTTGAAGCCTAACAACCAAGCAAACGGGAACATGATCACACCAAAGATATTTTCAAGTGTTAACCAATACAACCCGGTTAAACTAAATAGTTGGTTAATTAGGGCTGCTAACGAAACGAAAGCAATAACGGTTGCAGTGATAATTAAGATTAATTTACCGGCACCAAGAATAGAATCCCCCAAAAATGAGAAGAATGGTTCCTTTTTAGTACCTTTTTCATGGATAGTAACAATGACATCATCTTTTGAGGCAACTTTATTAGGGTTTAAGATGGAGGTAATGATAATGGCACCTAAGATGTTAAGTGGGATAGCTGTTAAAACATATTTTCCGGGTACCATTTGTGTATATGATCCGATAATTGCTGATGTGACACAGCTCATTGACATCATGGCTAATGTCAAATTACGCTTTGCCGACATGCTGTCTAATTGTGACTTTGAAACAGCTAGCACCTCAGTGTTACCCAGAAACATCATTTCAATAGAAAAGAAGGCTTCAAATTTTGGTTGTCCAGTAATGAAAGCAAGACCTTTACCAACCCATTTAATAAACCAAGGTAATATCCCAATATATGTCAAAATATCAAATAGTGGGACAACGAGTAAAATCGGTAGTAAAGCTGATGTCACAAAATTGGGACCACCGTTGTTTGATGTTAACCATTCAGGTAAAGCAAATGCAATACCTTCTGATGCAACGGAAACCAACCAATTGAAGGCGTCAGATGCAGATTGAACCGCAATTTGCCCTGCCTTGAATTGTGTAAAAAACCAAGCTAAGGCTATCTCAATGATTAATACAATGCCAACAGATCGCCATTGAATATTCTTTTTATCTCGTGAAAACAAAGCAGCAATGGCAATGAAAACAAAGATACCAAATACATTAGCAAATAAAAACATTGTTTTTTCCTCCTGTGAAAGTAAATATAATGAAGTAAAACGTTTAACCGAAACCAGTATAACATAGTTTATTTAGTCTTGAAAGCGCTTCCAAACTAAATTTTCAGGTAGCTTTATAAAGTTGACATAACAGGTTAATTGACAATATCACTTTTGTTAACTTCTAATATCATTATAACTGTAACGTTATCTAAAAACATGATGTCTTGTTATTAAATTTCGAAATGATTCCGGAGTTTTTATGATTGGAACACTAATAAGCATGAGACAGTTTGTTTAAGAGAGTTGCCGGGTAATTTTATTATGATATTAAGGTATCTAAATTGTCTAAAAATGCCACTAATTTTAAAGCATATTTTTAGTATAATATAATGAAATCAAAGTTGATTTTTGTATAAAATTACTTTATTATATAAAAAGATAAATAGCAATTCAGCTAAACAGTTAAGAAATTCGCTCCAATCGGCCCTGATTGGAACGATTTTTTATTGTAACCATTGGGCAGGCCTGACTATATTGGGGCACATTTTTATTAATTCATGCAGTTGTTTTTAAAGAGCAGACTACGGAGAGCCCTTCATATGTTTCAAATCTTAAATATTTTAAATAGCGTGACTTGGCCGTTGTTTGAGGGTGTTGTTATGTTGACTTGGTTTAGTACTTTCCTAAGTCAGCGACATTATTCTTGGCGTATTTTAGTGAGGGTATTGCCATTATTATACGTTGTTAATATTATAGGTAATGGTTTTGATTCGGCGATACTGCGGGCAATTTTTAGCTCAACTTCTGCGATCGCAATACTTTATATTTTGGGAAGACAACAGCGCCTTGCTAGTAATCAATCAATAATCCTCCTCTATGCGATTGTTAGTAGTTTTTTTGCTTATTGGATACCGAATTTAGAAAAAACAGTGGTAGCATTTTTTGATGTCGAACCAGTGATTGAAGTTAGTTTAGATTTTTTGGCGAACGTTTTTTCCCTTGGTGTAGCCATTATAGTCAGAAAATTTAAGTATCAATGGCTGACTGAGGCGTTCTTATTAGGGCATCCTAAGCTACTTAAAGGACTGCTTTGGATTAGTTTGTGTCTGCGTATTATTAACGATTTTTGTGCGTATTTATTTGCAACAGACGCATTCTTTGGTTCAATCTGGTTAGATTTTTTCTTGTTAGTTGTGGTAGTGATACTGGTAATATTACCTGCTGGATTAAGCTATCGAGAGATGCTATTGAGCAAACTCAAGCAACATGGCGATGAACTTGAGGCAACGCATAATTATACACACACACTTGAATCGCACTATGCAGAGTACCTATCATTTAAACATGATTATAAAAATATTGTATCCAGTTTAGAATATGGTATTCAACTCGGTAACTTGAGCGATATCAAGACCACCTATTATTCGGTTATTAAAACTAGTGAAACTGGTTTGGCAGAGACGCGTGACTTGCATTTGCATCTAATAGTAGATAATAATTTAAAAAGTGCTATTTTAGTTAAATATCAATATGCTAAGGATCTCGGTGTTAACTTCAGCGTTGAGATAAATCAACCATTTCAAGTTTCAAGATTTGAAAATGACCTGAATTTTTATCGACTGTTTAACATTTTAATAGATAATGCAATCGAGGCGGCAGTGCCATCGGAAAAAAAGGTAGTTACCATTTTATTCATTGATTCTAAACAGATTGTCATCAGGAATAGTTATATGGGTCATATTAATGTTGAGAACATTGCGACGATGGGATATTCTTCAAAATCTGATCATAGTGGTTTTGGATTATATTTTGTTAATCAATATATTGCGCAACATGATCATATATCATTGACAACAACAGTTAATTCAGAAATATTTACACAAAAATTGTTGTTTTAGAAAAAGAGGAACAAGATGCATTATTATTTGTTAGAAGACACATTAATACAGCAAAAACGCATCCGAAATATTATCGATACATGTCGTATATTCGATAACCCAACGGCCTTTTTGGCGGCATTAATGGCAGATGAACAGCCTAAGACTATTTTATTAGATTTAGAAATTAAGACAGTGACTGAAGCCGGTTTTAATGTTGCCAAAGCGATTCGTCGAGTTGATACCTTATCGCCAATTATTGTAGTCACGACACATTCCGAAATGGTTGCTACCAGCTATGAATACCATATTGGCGCAATTGATTTTATAGATAAGTCGTTACCCGAACAACAATTTGTGCAACGTATTGAATCAGCACTGCAGGATGCTGCTAAGCAATATTTCAATAATAATCATGAGACAAAGCAACTTGAAATGGTTTTACTACCAACTGGAGAGAACATTGCATTAGAAGACATGATTTATATTGCGCATAATGGTGCAAATAGCCACTTATTAACGATATATTGTTCTCAACAAACAATTCAAATTCGTGGTACTGTTAAAACACTAGCTGAAATACATCCCAAGTTAATTAGAATTCATGCAGCATATATTATCAATCGGGACATGATCGAATCTTTAGATACTAAGGCGCATACAGTTACATTAAAACATCAAGTTACCTTGCCCTGCTCGAGAAAGTATCTTAAAATGTTAAAAGTGCTACTAGCAATATGAAATGTATCGTCAAAAATGGTTTTTGAAAACCTCATTGAAAACTATTATAATTGTAAATAGTTTAGAATTAGAATAGGTGTTCATAATTATGCACCCGGGAGAAAATATATGCAAGTTGCGATTATTGGTGCTGGACCAAGAGGACTCGCTATTGCCGAGCGCCTTATTAATTTGGCGGATGACAAGACACAACTCGATGTTCAAATTTATGATCCATATACTATAGGTGGTCGTGTTTGGGATCCATTTATTGTTAACAACAAACTTTTTTTGATGAACACCGTGATTGATCAGGTGACCTTATTTAATGATGACTCAATTGAGAATGGTGGCACACCATTTCCGGGACCGAACATGCGACAATGGATTGAAACCGAAGCACAAGCATTCTTAGCGAGTCATTCAGAATATGATAGACGATATAGTGATGAATTACGTTATTTGACACAACCTGGTGATTTTTCATCGCGGGGTATGCTTGGCGTTTATGCTGCTTGGTATTTTAATTGGTTAAAAAGTCGTGTGCGTAGTAATCATACGCTTACCTTTACGCAACAAGCGGTAAACAACCTAAAAAAAATTGGCACAAAGTTCGAATTGAATTTAACTGATGGCACACAAATGTTAGCTGACCATGTTGTAATGGCTTTAGGTCATTCTGATGTCGAGTTAACTGAAGAAGAAAGGCAGTTCGATAATTTTGCCACGCAACATGGCTTACAGTATGTGGGCCCAACTCATCCCGCTGAAGCAGATTTATCAAAGTTTAGTGACAAAGATACAATTATTATGCGGGGGCTCGGACTGAGTTTTTTTGATTATCTTGCTTATTTTTCAATTGGCAGAGGTGGTCAATTTGTGCGTGCTGATGATGGGAAATTAGTGTATCAAGCGTCAGGTAATGAGCCACATGTCATTGCTGGATCGCGTGGTGGCTTGCCATTACGTGCCCGCGGTGTGAATCAAAAATCAACAAGTGAATTATATCAACCAACATTTTTAACATTGCCCGCTTTGGATGCATTACGCGCTAAGGGTGGCGGTTATATGGCTTATGATGATTTTGAAAAACTGATGATTAAAGAATTAACTTATAAATATATTTATAATATTCTAAGTAGCGATCAACAGACCTTGACATATAATCAAACTGAAGCATTAAAGCAGGCTTTGCTAACAAGTGCTGATTTAATTGAAACGGCAAGATCATTTGGTTTAACAGATTATCCAATATTTGATGTTGAGGATATTTGTCATCCATCACGCCAACTAGATGCTGATGCAGATTATAAGACATGGTTTCTTGACTATTTGAAGGCAACTATTGATGATGCACGTCTTGGTAATAAACTGGCACCATTGGCAGGAACGTTCGATATTTTACGTGATCTACGTAATTGGGTACGACATGTGGTGGAACATGATTACTTTTCAGCAGATGATTATGAGAAGTTTTTGAGCCGTTTTAAACCATTTGATTCACTCGTGTCTGTTGGGCCATCATTAGAACGTACAGAAGAACTATATGCTTTGATGAAAGCTGGTATTTTTGAAGTGACAGCACCAGGCATTAAAGTTACAACAGAAAATGGTGCTTTTGTTGCCCGTGATAGGCGCCATCAAGAGTTTAAAGGTAATGCCCTAATTGAGGCACGTTTGGGGACAACAAGTATCGCTGTCGCACGTAACCCGCTGATTGTACATTTGCGTGATAATGGTATTTTGGTACAACCAGTACGGACACGTCGTAATGGGTCAACCTACAAACTAGATGCTGCCAATGTTGATCATCAAACATTTGAAGTGATTAATCGTGATGGGGAACTAGTAAATAATTTATATATTTATGGTATTCCGCTGGAGGGACTAAAATGGTTTAGCACAGTGATTCCAAGACCTGGTGTGAATACCATCATTTTGCGGGAAGGTGCTTGGATAGCAGAACGTATTTTAGCGCATGCATAGTTCCATAAAAAGATAACGTTTGATATTTTATCATGTTAAACTAATAACAGAACGCTAGGTCGTTTTGTGGTAAAAATGATTGATAGGTAGAACATGACAGCAGACATTCAGTTAATTGCAACTGACTTAGATGGCACTTTTTTGAGAGATGATAAAACCTTTGATGAAGTGCTGTTTAAGTCTGTGTTACAAAAACTTAAAATTAAAAATATACCATTTGTGATAACTACAGGGGTCCATCAAGAACGGATTAACGTATTATTAGCGAACTTTTTAGATTCAGGTCTAGCCTTTGTCAATAATAATGGCGCACGCGTTTTGACGTCGGCGGGTGAAGTGATTTATGAACGCACAATTTCTGCTGCAATATTAAGACAAGTACAGCAATTATTAATAGATTTTCCAGTGAAGCCGGACCGAGGTCTGGTTTATTCAACAGATGATACAGCCTATGTTCCGCGACAGTATTCAGGTACAATGACGGCATACAAGGCTCGCTTTTTTCAGCATATTAAAATATTTGATGATGTTTCAGAAATTAAAGCGCCAATTTTGAAGGTCACTATGAATTGGGAGCACTTTAATGAAACTAAATTTTATGAGGCAGCGAAATTAACTTTGGATCATGCGATACATGTTACTGAGACCGGAACTGGAGCAATTGATATTGTACCAGCAACAGTGAATAAAGCCGTCGGACTCAAGAAGTTGGCTGATCATTTAGGTATTGATATGGCAAATGTTGCGGCTTTTGGGGATGGCGGTAATGATCTTGAAATGTTAAGTAGTGTTGGGCATCCATATGTTATGCCCAACGCAACGCTACAAGGTGATTTTAACCATATTGAAATAGATAATAACCATGCTGGTGTACTAAAAACAATTTTAGATATTATTTAAAAAAACAACACCAATCACTTAGTGATTGGTGTTGTTTTTTTGTGTCGACGTATAAAACTTAATTTTTTCTGGTAAATGACATCAGTATCATAATCTTTTGGACCATGACCACCACCAGAAACCCAGTGTGTGATGGCGTGTTTACCTGTTGTTTTGTAGTACGCTTCAGCTAATGAGACACTTTGTAAATAAGGCACAACAGAATCTTTAGTACCAGCAATTAACATTAGTGGTGGCATTTTTGAGGTAAAATATGTTGCTGGATTAGCTTGAATGACTAAATCAGGTGCCAATTTTGGTGGGGTGTTGTTCAACATAATCGCTTCAAAAGCATTTGCCTGTCCAGTTTCCTGAAACTTCGGTGTGATATTGAGCTTCAAAAATTGTTCTTGAAATTGATCAACTTGATATGGACCGTATAAACCAATAATACTGTTAATTATCGGGAAAGAATTATCAGTTTGCGGAGTACCTAACGAAACTTGAGCTGAAAAGCTGGCAGCCGATAACGCTGCTAGTTGAGCACCACTAGATTCACCGATTAGTGTGACGTTATTCATGTCAAGCTGATAACCATTAGCATGCTGTCTGAGAAAATCAAGGGCAACGCGAATATCAGCAATTTGATTTGGAAAATAATTTTTGGCGGGTGTGTTCAATCGGTAGTTTAGACTAATTACTGCGAAACCATCAGCTAAAAATCGGAGGCTGGGATTAAGCTTGACGGATGATTTTCGGCCACGTAGGAGACCACCACCATAAATATCAAGGATTACTGGGAAAGTTGTTTCGCCTGTTGGTAAATAGATATCTAAAGTATGGTGCTCATCGAAAGCATATGCAATATTTAAGTAACGTTGCCTAGCCGTAGAAGGGATGGTGGCAGGTACAAAAGTGTCGGGTTTGTCTTTAAATAGCATAATATAAATATACCTCTACATATTATTATACAAAAAAGCACCCCAAAAGGATGCTTTTTTGTAAGTATGATTAGAGATTTGTTAAATGACCTTTTTTGTCTTTGGCAATCAAGTAGTAAACTGTTGCAGCAATTGCCCAGCCCCAAACAGCATGTCCAAAGAATTCTGAGAAGTGTTCGCTAAATGGTTGGTTCCATGGTGCTGGAACTGTACCAAATGCAGGCATCAAAATGACATGCCATACAACCCAAAGCACAAGACCATAAGCAGCACCTTGCCACAAACCAATTTGCTTCCAATACTGTGAGACGAAAACATACAGTACTGAAAATGCAATTGCAAATGAGAAATGCAATACAAGAGTGAACCAGAATACTTTTTGATCTGTTGAGTAATACACAAATGATTGAATCAAATGGTCTGGAATACCAATTTGTTGTGCCATGTGCTGTGGTGGGTTAATTAAATTACGTGCAATCGTACGTGGTGGAAATATGGCTTCCCAACCAATTTTAACCATCCCAGATATCATGCCAGCAATAATACCATACCAGATGCTTTTGATGATGATTTCTTTCAAGCCTGCTTGTGGCTTTTCTAATGTTAACATAAGAACTTCCCTTCTCCATTAAAGAAATTAAATTGTGATAACCATAATAGTTAACAGCAATTTAATCTATTACAATTAGTTAGTATAAACGTTTATTTGTGAATTGTCAAACAACTAGAAAAATATTTTATATTTCGTTAATAATGTTGGTTAAACAGCCATTTCCAATATTTTATGAAAGTATTAAAAATGGAATAAAATTTATATTGTGAAAATAATATTAACAGTAGTAGGGAGGGCCTTGCTTTGGTTAATCATAGCTGGTATTATTAATGTCAATGTGCTTTATAACTAATCGACAAATTTCCATACCGTACAGAGAGACGGGTGGTCGGAGGATAATAATTATGAAACGTTCAACATTGATTGGTACCATTATTGGTGCTGCGGCTGTTATTGGTATCGGAGTAACTATTGCTATGAATTCAGGTTCAAGCAAAAGTGATAATTACTCAGTAGCATTGGTTACAAGTACTGGTGGTGTTGATGACAAGTCATTTAACCAGTCTGCATGGGCTGGTATTAAGCGATTTGGCGAGAAGAATCATATGAAACAAGGGGAGAATGGTTTTTCTTACTTGGTTTCCAATGATGGTTCAGAAATTAAATCTAATTTACAGCAAGCAGTTAAAGCGCAGTATAAGTTAGTAGTTGGTATTTCATTCATGGGTGGCCCAGCAATGAAGCAGGTGGCTAAGGCTAATCCTAATACGCAATTTGCCATGGTTGAGGCGCAAGTACCTTATAAAAATGCGGCTTCGATTATGTTCCATTCGGAACAGTCATCATATTTGGCAGGTGTCGCCGCCGCTGAATCTTCAAAGACTGGGAAAATTGGGTTTGTCGGTGGTGTTAAAGGTGAAGTGATTGAACAATTTGAAGCTGGATTTAAAGCCGGGGTCTTGGCAACAAATCCTAAAGCAACTTTTGTATCACAATATGCGAATACATTTACTGATGCCGCTAAAGGTAAAACAATTGCCGCAGCAATGTATGCTAGTGGCGTTGATGTGATATTCCAGGCAGCAGGTGCCACAGGAAATGGTGTCTTTGCTGAAGCAAAGGCCGAGAATCAAAACACAACAGCAGATAAAAAAGTTTGGGTTGTCGGTGTTGATATGGACCAAAAGCAAGACGGGAACTACACAACTAAAGATGGCAAAAAAGCTAACTTCACTTTAGCCTCTGCAATTAAGCGTGTTGATAATGCCATTGAGCGTGTCGCTAAACAAGGAAAAGATAATCAATTTCCTGGTGGTAAAACAGTTACCTACGGTCTAAAAGAACAAGGTGTTGATATTGCTCGTGATTCAATGTCAGAATCCGCATGGCAAGCAACACAAAAAGCCAAGCAACAAATTTTGGATGGTAAGATTACCGTACCAACAAAGTTGAGTGCTATCAAATAATTAATCATTTTGGAAAAACACGCTATTTTGACAGACAAATATGTCAAAATAGCGTGTTTTTAGATGATTTTTAATTTGATGTTTTAGATTGATTGTGTGAATAATAAATATAATCATATTTAAGGTGTGTTTAATGTTGACTCGTTATCATATATGTATTGATAAGAATACTTAACTTATCAAACAACGAAACCTCGTTAAATAATATAAGAAATTTTCTCATCTCATTCTCTCTCCCTATCTTCTCATTCTCAAATATATTTTCTTTCCCCCGTATTATTTAGTTGATATGGGGTTTCGTTTATTTAAAAGCAAAAAGCGCTGACAGTTATTGTCGGCGCTTTTTGCTTTTACTCGTGCTACTAATTATATGACATCATGAGTTTACCATGAAGTTGATGGTCTAATATAGGGAAAACAATTAATACGACAATCATTGTGATGATGCAATTAACAATTGTCGGGATGATTGAGGTAATTGTTGCAGCAATTGCTGGTTGCACAGTTAATCCTTTAACAAGTGCCATCACGAAATTATGCAATGTTGAGGTGATAAATTTAGTAATGATTGCACTGAAAATAATGAGTACAAGGTTGACGGTTTGTCGGTTACGCTGATATCGGAGTGTACGGGCAACAAGAATAGCCGCACCACCAACAACAAACACTTCAAAAAAGTAATAAGGTGCATCTAATACATAATTATGTGTCAAATCAAAAATTGCTAACCCCATCCCACCGGCCAAAGCACCGCGTTTATAACCTAATAATAAGACAGAGAGTAAGGCTGCAGCGTTGCCGAGGTGAACAAAGGGCTTACCAATTAATGATGGCATTGGTACTTGAATACTTGTAGCCACAAAAGTAATAGCTGCAAAAAAAGCAACCAAAACAATTGTTAACGTCACACGATCTTCTTTCATAGTTTGCCTCGTGATTTCCTAAATTAATAATTAGATTTATTTTATCATAATATTGTAATTATGTTTGCAAAGAAAAACTTACAAACTAAAATAAATTGGCAATTCTTATATAAAAATATAATAAATTCGGGCATTTTATTGACAATATTATCTGTACCACGTAATATAGTACACGTAGTACAGTGTCTACTTATGAAGGGGACACTGTAGTAACAGGGGGAATTAATGAAACACAGTTAACATTTGTTGGTCGTATTGGTTACTTGGCTAAGCAACTAGCAAAAATTTAAAAAGGAAGTACATGAATGGCACAAATTCAACGGAATCAACCATTGTACGAGCAATTAATGTGGCGCATTAAGGCACAGGTTGCTGATGGTGTGCTAATTAAGGGAGAAAAGTTACCGTCTGTCAGAGAGATGGCTTTAATTGAGGGATTAAATCCAAATACTGTGGCTAAAGCCTACAAGGCATTGGAAGTACAGCATGTTATTGAGACAGTAACGGGCAAAGGGACGTTTGTGAGTGCTAATGATGATCAAGTAGCAGACCAACGCCTGATTGAAGAACTACGTGAGCAGCTTGGGGAAGTTGTGATCGAAGCTAAACGAGCCGCCATTTCCGCTCAGCAATTAAATGACTGGATTGCTGAAGCTTATGGTACTTCCACTAAAAAGCCTGCGAGGGAGAACGCATGACACTTGTAATTGAAAATATTTCTAAAAAAATTCAAAATAAAACGGTATTACATAATATTAATTTTGAATTAAATGAGGGAGAAATTGTTGGTTTAGTCGGCCGTAATGGTGCCGGGAAAACAACATTATTTGGTACAATTGCTGGTGAGTTATTACCTGATTTTGGTCGCATTGGCTTGAATGAGTTGGATTATATCAATACGACTACTTTACATGATCAGTTGTTTTATGTTGATATGCCAGATAATTGGTTGAAATATTATTCACCTCAAAAAATCAAAGAAATTTTGAAAATAGCTTATAAAGATTTTGATGAAGATTGGTATGATTTAGAAATTACGCGCTTTGACTTAAATAATGGCAAACGGATTCGAAATTATTCCAAGGGCATGCGTGCGTTATTTATGATTATTGTGAGTTTTGCGAGTCGAGCGCCATATATTCTGTTAGATGAACCACTAGATGGATTAGACGTGCTGATTAGAGATCAAGTTAAGCAAATGATAGTCAATCAGGTCATCGAACATAATACCACAGTGCTGATTGCATCGCATAATCTAGTGGAGTTAGATACATTAGTTGATCGTATTTTACTATTGAAAAATCAAACGATTGACCGTACTTTTTCAATTGAAGGTAATAAGAATATTAAGAAATATCAGTTGGCTTTTGTCGGCGATAAATTACCAGAGTTTTTACGTGGTAGTGGGACAATCATTGCACAAACTGGTCATATTGTGACTATTGTTTTTAATGATTTTGTAGAAGCTATCGGAATCAAGCTTGCAGGTCCAGATTTTAAGTTTGTAGAAGAATTACCGATTAGTAGTGAAGACATTTTCCGCGCAAGTTTTGCTAAAGAGGCACACGCATGGCAGCAAGAGTTGGAGGAGGAGGCATGAAGCAAGCAATACGTTTATATACAACCATCAAAAAGAATCAGTTTATTTTGGCATTAGCATTAGGTGTTTTGTTGGCAGTAGTGTCTGTCACTTCCAATTTATTGTGGAAAAATATTACAATGAAACATTTTAGCGAACAATTTGGACCAGTTGTTTTTGGCATTTGGATTTTTGTTGGTGCAACATCGGTATTAAATGACCAGTTAAAACATTTAGACACTTGGCTATTCACACAAAACATTTCTCGTCTGCAGCTCTTCCTAACACGTGTGATATTATTAATTGTGGCGCCTATCTTGATATCTTCGCTAATGGACATTGTGTTAACTTTGTTAACAGAACCTAAAAAGATGATTGATATTATTAGTAGTGATGCGACAGATGGTGTGCAATTTTTCTTTATAGCAAGTATAATGGCTTTTGTCTACACATTATTTGGTCCTATCTGGATGAAAATAACTGGGGCTATCTTTATGCTAATTGTTCCAATATCACCAGTTACACAGTTTGAAAAGATTGACAATATATTCGGTGTTAAACTATTTGAGCATAATGATAATTTACAAATTTTATCAGCCAATTTAATCATACTGGCTGGTGCAATCATTATATTTATGATAGGTGGCTATTTATCAACAAAGATTAGCGTGGACACAGTTGATGAAGCAGTTAGAATTCGTCACCTGAGATGGCCAGTTATCATTTTTGTATTTGTGTCAATGTATCTTACATTGATGTTGGAGACACGATCACCCATTAATTCTGGCATCATATTTAAAAATATGATTATACCAGCTATTATGGCGGTGATTACATTTGCATTTGTCTTTAAACCAACGTTTAAATTAACCTGGGATAAGTAATTGAAGAGTAAGAAAAAGGGGTGAAAGCAATGGCTTTATTAGAAGTTAAAAATATTGATAAAAATTTTGGTAAGAAGAAGGCGATGGACAACATTAGCTTTACTGTTAATGCTGGTCAT
The DNA here is from genome assembly GCF_007954525.1 of Leuconostoc carnosum. Classification (NCBI taxonomy): domain Bacteria; kingdom Bacillati; phylum Bacillota; class Bacilli; order Lactobacillales; family Lactobacillaceae; genus Leuconostoc; species Leuconostoc carnosum. The sequence continues at coordinate 1,035,394 of NZ_CP042374.1, forward strand.
ATTGTGGGCTTAATCGGGCCTAACGGTGCTGGAAAATCCACAACAATGCGAGCAGTAACAGGATTAATGAGCTACTCATCAGGTAGTATCAATTTTGATGGGCAATCAGTCACTTTCAATAACCATCAAGCGTTAGACAGAATGGGGAATTTAATTGAATACCCATCAATTTATCCTAATTTAACAGCTTTAGAACATCTTAAGCTATATGCCATGGATACAAAACAACCGGCTGATTTTAAAGAGCTCATGCAAAAGACACAAATTGATGGTGACAACTTTGGCAAGAGAAAGGCTAAAAACTTTTCATTGGGAATGAAACAACGATTGGGCATTGCTATTGCGTTGATTCGTAATCCAAAATTAGTTATTTTGGATGAACCAATGAATGGATTGGATCCACAATCTGTGCATGATTTACGTGGATTAATTCGTAGTTTGGCTGATGAAGGTGTGGCATTCTTAATTTCAAGTCATTTACTTGATGAGTTACAAAAATTAGTTGATGACGTTGTTATTATTAACCATGGTAAAATTATTGAGACTGCCACAATGACTGAATTTTTCAGCCATGATAAAGTACGCTGGACATTAGCAACTTCCAATAATGATGCGGCGGTTCAATTGTCAAAAAGCAATGGCTGGGATGCTACGCTTGATGAGGGACATGTACAAGTATCTGGCGCAGAAAATTTACAGCAAGTTATCACAGCAATCAATGGTGCAGATATTCAAATTCAATCACTTAACACTGTAACTGGGAATTTGGAAAAGTCATTACTTGATGTATTAGCTAGTGACGATAAGGGGGAATAAGTTATGTTGACTTTGATGAAACAAGAATATTATAAGGTTTTTAAACAGAATCGCTTAGCTATATGGTTGGTCATAAGTTTTCTATTTCCATTAATTATAATGGGTGTGTTTAAGTCTCAACGTAATGGTGATACAATCTTAGCTTTTGGTCAAGGTGCTATTTACATTTATATGGCTGGTATCATTATCACGGCACTTACAGTTTCACAAGAGTTTGCCTTTGGAACAATTAGACCATTATTATCACGGCGGTTTAGTCGTGGCATGGTATTTGCCAGTAAGTTAGTTTTGAATTTTAGCATCTATATCATGTTGATTGTAGCTGCATTTATTGGTACGATGATCAGTAAAATAATTTTTGTACCGAAGTTTAATTTTGCTGATAAGGCAGGTTATGCTGGTAACGGTTGGCAAATGATGGGCATGCAAGTATTTAATATACTTGCGGGTATGATCTTTGTGGCTGGGTTGGTATTGTTAGTGACTAACTTGGTTAAAAGTTCAGGCGCTGCCATTGGCATGGGCGTTGTTATGACAATCGGGACACCCATTATTAGTAGTATTTCAGCTGTTTTGATCCAATCAGCACCAATATTGAAATGGAATCCATTCAACGTCTACTTGGGTATGAATATGTATGGTAGTATAAGTTCATCAGCCATTAAAGAGATGATCAAACTGTCTTCTAATGAAGTCATTATTGCTTATCTAGTATACATTGTACTTTTATATGGTATTGCATATCTTATTTTCAAGAAGCGCTCAGTTTAATTACAATGATCCAAAAAGCACTCAGAAAGTTACTAAGCTTTCTGAGTGCTTTTTTAGTTAATATGTTTCACGTGAAACATGGTTAAAATTGTATTTTGTCTGCATCGGTATGCACATCATTTACACCAGATAGTTTATCAAGCTGATCAACTTCCTCTGTTGTTAGTGAAAAGTCGAATACGTTAGCATTAGCTTCGATAAATTCTTTATGCGTTGATTTTGGTAGAGGCAAGAAACCTTTTTCCAAGGACCAGCGAATTAAAATTTGTGGGACAGATTTGCCGTATTTTTCAGATAAAGCATTGACTTGTGGCAAATTGATTAACTTACCTGTGCCTAGTGGTGAATAGGCTTCGTTCAACATGCCATGTGCTGTATTGTAAGCTACCAATTCAGCTTGACCGTCTGAAGGGTTAAGAAAGTTTTGGTTAACCATGGGCGCAATTTTTTGTGTTTTTGCTAAGGCTTCTAGATGATGAATCTGGAAATTAGAAACACCAATTGCTTTGGCTTTACCTGCCTGGTAAGCTGCTTCAAAGGCACGCCATGTGTCAGCATTAGCCGCCTGCCAAGCCTCTTCATCCTTTTGACGAACGTCATGCGGATTTGGCCAGTGAATCAAGTAAAGATCAACATAGTCAATACCGAGTTTATTTAATGACGTCTCTAGCGCTTTGTTGGTTGCATCATAGCTGTGAGAGTCGTTCCATAATTTAGTTGTAATAAATAAATCTTCACGCGCAATACCAGAATCTTTAATGGCACGACCAACGGACTGCTCGTTGCCGTATATTGCTGCCGTATCGATATGTCGATAACCTGCTTCTAGTGCCCACTTGACTGCCTGATAAGCAACATCACCATCAGCAGATTGCCAAGTTCCAAAACCAATAACTGGAATTTTAACACCATTGTTGAGTGTGTAAGTGTCTGTTAAAGACATAAATTGTACCTCCAAATAAGATTAAACAAATTGTATCGAGTAAGAAATTGTTGCACTGATATCTTACTCTTGGGATTAGTATATCACTTTTGAAAGTTTAATTTTTGTCTGGTGCTCACACTAAATATTACTGAACCGCTTTTTGAACTTGCTTGAGTTCTTCCAATTTCCAACTAACATATGTTTTACTTGTAGGAATAGTTTCTGTGACATTAATAACAGGAACGTTGTTTTCTTTAGCCAGCTTAACTAAATTCGAAACTGTAGAACTGGTTGTTTGTTTATTATTGACAAAGAATGCGATTTTATGGTTAGTAATGGCAGATTTCAGTGCAGCAAGATCTGCGGGTGAAGGATCATTACCTTCTTCAATAGCTTCAGAAAATCCTGTGTCCATTACCTTATAACCCAGTGCAGTAAGCATGTATTCAAAAACAGGTTCGCTTTGGGCAACAGTTTGATTTTTGGTAGACTTTTTTAGCTCGTCAATAAGAGAGGTTACAGGTTTTAGGCTAGCAATATACTTTTTAGCGTTTGCTTGATAATCAGCCTTGTGAGTTGGATCTTTTTTAGCTAATGTATCAGCTAAATATTGAGCTGTTTCCGACATGGTTTTTGGATCATTCCATAAGTGAGGGTTAACACCACTTTTCTTGTTTAAAATGTTTTCCCCAATACGAATGAGCTGTGTGTGTTTAGAAGTCTTGGCCAGTTTATTAAGCCAAGCATCATAACCCAGACCGTTAGCCAATGCGATATCTGCGCCGCTAACTTTTTTGGCAACTGTTGTTGTTGGTTCGTAATCTTCAGGAGAAACATTGGGGTCTTTGATAATAGCTGTGGCGCTACCATGGTTGCCGACAACTGTTTTGGCAATGTCAGCATAAAAATCAGTTGATGCAACAATTGTTATTTTATCGTTACTTTTTTGAGTTGCCGTACCTTTAAAGGTAGCAAAACCAACGATGACAATAATAATTACGGCCATCAATGCAATAAGCTTTTTCATGAGTGATTTTCTCCTAGTTGATTAATTTTTACCAAAAATTCAATGATAGTTTGTTGCTGTTGTGGTTCAAAACCAGCAATTGTGTGATCAATGGTTTGGTGCAAATCTTGATGTGACTGTTGGTGCTGCAAAGCTAATTGAATGCCTTCGGGTGTTAGCGCATAGTTAACACTGCGTTTATCATTAGCATCCTGTGTTGCGGTAACGTAACCATGTGCAGTTAGATTCTTAATTGCTTTGGTAATCGCTGGTTTGGTGAGATTCATCTTTTCAGCTAATATACTGTTAGTTGCGTTATTTGATTGTAACAGCATCAGTAGATGCGCTTGAGTCGCATTAATTTGCTGTGCAGCGGTGGTGCGAATGAACTCAGAATTTGCTGCGTACGTTTGGACAAATGTGTTGAGTTCCTGAATAATGTTATCTGATTGTGACATGATGAGGCCTCTATAGTTTACTAGTTAATTAACCAGTAAACTATAACAAGAAAGATAACATCTTGTCAAATGAATATTTAATCATATATAACGAATGAGAACGCGTTGCTTTGCCATACGCTAATCTGACAATTTTGTCAGGCTATAGTAAAATTTGTCAGCTCATTGGTACCCAATTTAAGTCATAATAGTTACTATATTGGAGGAATAGTTATGTTATTAGAAGTTAATCACGTTGAGAAAGTTTTTAAAACACGATTTTCAAATGAAACAACGATTGCATTACGCGATGTGGATTTTAGTGTCGACAACGGGGAGTATATTGCGATTATGGGTGAATCGGGTAGTGGGAAAACAACATTATTGAATATATTAGCCACATTAGAACGGTCAACACATGGACAGGTGTTGTTAAACGGAACAAATATTACAAACATTAAAGAAAACGATCTTGCAAAATTTAGACGTGAGCATCTGGGATTTGTTTTTCAAGATTTTAATTTGTTGGATACATTGAATGTACGAGATAATATCTATTTACCATTGGTATTGAATCGAGAAACTGTACAAGCTATGAAAATGCGGCTTGATATGTTGGCGCCACAGCTCAATATTTCTGAATTATTAAACAAACAACCCTTTGAGTTATCTGGTGGTCAGAAGCAACGTGTGGCAGTGGCACGTGCTTTGATGACAAATCCTGATTTGGTACTAGGGGACGAACCAACAGCGGCATTGGATTCTAAAAATTCTGATCGTTTACTCAATTTGTTTGAAAAAATAAACGATCAAGGACAAACGATTTTAATGGTGACACATTCAAGCGTAGTTGCTAGTCATGCCAAACGTGTCTTGTTTATTAAAGATGGGATGATTTATCATCAATTGTATCGTGCTGAACGCAGTGTGAGTGAGTTCAATAAAGAAATTAATTTGGCAATGAGTACTATTTTAGGGGGCAACTGATATGTTTTATCTGAAACTAGCAGCCCGAAATATCAGGCAATCATTTAAGAACTTTTTACCTTTTTTGTTAGCGACTAGTACGATGTTTGTGATGTCGTATGTGTTGGCTGCGATTGCTTTTTCGCCCGAATTAAATCAACTGCAAATCCAACCAAAAGCAGTTTCAATGATTTTAATGGTTGGTTTAGCAATATTAGCACCTTTTTCAATTGGTATTAGTGTTTATGCCTATCGGTTTTTGTTGAAAAAACGGTCACGAGAATTTGGCTTATATGATGTACTAGGACTAGGGAAACGACAAATTACAATTGTGGCTTTATATGAGTTAGGCATGCTGTTTTTATTTACAATGGGAATTGGTTTGGTATTTGGTATTAGTTTGGCTAAATTTCTTTTTTTGATTTTTGTGACAATTTTAGGTGGACATGTATTTAACTTGTCATTGACTATTTTGTCTATTCTTGAACCATTGGCTGTCACTGGAATAACCTTTATATTATTGGGAATTGTTGTATTGTGGACTATTCGTCACAATTCCAGTTTGTCATTACTTCATTCTGAAAATAAAGGCGAGCGTGAACCAAAAGCACGAGTAAAATTAGCATTCTTAGGGGTTTTGTTATTAGCTATCGGGTACTATATGGCAGTGACTGTTAAAAGTGGTGAAACGGCAGTTAAAATGTTTGCTATTTCAGTTCTGTTAGTTATTGCAGGCACCTATTTATTTTATATGACCTTTACGATTTGGTACTTGCAACACCAAAAGAAAGGGCGACGTTATTATCGACCCGAAAAATTTATTACAACAAATGCAATGTTATATCGTATGAAACAAAATGCAATTGGGCTAGGGAATATTACGATATTAATTACTATGACAATCGTGACATTAGTTACCACTGTCATGTTACAAGTTGGAGTGAGTCAAGCCACATTAAAAAATATGCCTTATACAACAACCTTAAACGCATTGGGGCAGCATAGTGGCGAAGAGATGTCGTCTAAAGACAGCCTACCATCTGAAAAGCAGTTCAATAGGGCCGTGGCAACTGCTGCACAGCAATCAAATGTATCAATCACTAAGGGCATTTCATATGTTGATTTTGGTAGTCAAACTGTCAAAGTAAATGATAGCAGCCACCCTAAAATTACAGAAATAACTCAATCAGATGCAAAGAACGCACAAACAGTACAGATTATTTCACGGCAAACATTAATTAAAATGGGTAATAATGTACCAAATATCGGTAAAAATGAGGTGTTAATCCACAATGATAATGGCCATTTTAATCCGGACAGCATCACGTGGTTTGGTCATCAATTGGTCGTTCGTAGGAAAACTGACGCATTGAAAAATTTTCCAATAGCGCAATTTAATTCAGTGAATGCTAGTTTTATTATTGTGGCAGCCAATGATCAAGTTGTAAAAAAGTTAATTGATAGCCAAAATCGTATGATTAGGGACGGAGACCCTTATCAATTACCTATACGTCAATTCTTGATTAATCTTAATCAGACGGATAGCGCCAAACTAGTCGATGCTTTTACAAAATTGACAGATGAGAATATGGCGCGATACAGTGTTGATCGGTATAGCTACTTAAAGGGAACGCTCAGTACGTTGAGTGGCTTTCTATTTATTGGGTTTACTCTGGGACTAACATTTGTTTTGGGTGCAGCTTTAATTATTTATTATAAACAGATTGCTGAAGGGGAACAGGATCGAGAAGCTTTTCGTATCCTGCAAGAAGTCGGTTTATCGAAAAAAGAAGTTTCGCGAACCATTAATAGTCAAATTCGCTTACTATTCTTCACGCCAATTATTATTGCTGTGATTCATTTTGCTGGTTCATACGTCATGGTATCAAAAATTTTAACTGTCTTTGGCGTAGCTGACAGTCAATTGATGTTAACGGTAAGTGCAATTGTGATTGTTGTGATTATCTTGCTGTACTATATTATTTATAAAGTCACATCGCGTAGTTATGTCAAGATTGTACAGCGTCAAGTATAATGATGTTATGCAGAAAATATTTATTGTTGAAGATGATGAGAGCATCGTCACCAGTTTAAAATTAGCATTATCTGATGAATTCAGCGTCGTTTCGGCACTGAATTTTCGTGCTGTCGTTCAAGAAATTACTGAAACGCATGCTGATCTAGTATTGATGGATATTACGTTACCTTATTTTAATGGTTTTTACTGGACAACAGAATTACGAAAAATAAGTAAAATACCTATTATTTTTATTTCTAGTGCTGATGATGAAATGAATCAGGTTATGGCCATGAATATGGGAGCCGATGATTTTATTGCTAAACCGTTTAATTTAGTCGTTCTGAGTGCTAAGATTCAAGCTTTGTTAAGACGAAGTTATGATTTTAGTACGCGTGAACTTGCCTTTTCAGGTTATCGATTGATTGATGATCAGTTAATTGGTGAGAGTGGCAAAGTCGATTTAACCAGTACGGAAAATCGACTATTACAAACATTATTTGAATATGGCGCAGTTGTCGTACCAAAAGAAGTTTTATTGTCTAAACTATGGGAAAATAATGATTTTATTGACGAGAATACATTGCAGGTTAATATGGCGCGCTTACGAAAAAAATTAGTACGAATTAATTTTGATAAAATCCATACAGTGCGCGGGGTGGGCTATGTTTTGGGGTGAGTATCTAAAGAAACGATTAAGTTTATTATTGATTATTTTTATGGGACTTGGGGGCTTCTGGTTCACCTTTTTGATGTGGCAATTACCATTGACACCGTTACGAAATGCAGGGGTATTATTAGTTTTGGCACTAGTTGTGTATATGATTTTTGATTATTTAGCCTTTAAAAAAACGCAACAAATCTTACGCGATTTACAAGCTGATGTGCAACAATTAACTGCAGAAATAACCCAGCGTACGCAACAAGAGAAAGAATTTTTGGATATTATGCGGATCTGGAGTCATCAAATGAAAGTACCATTGGCTAGCATTGACTTAGTTGCGCAAACCCGTTTGCCAGAATTAAAAAAGCAGACATTTGCATTAGAAAATTATCTTAATATTTTGCTAGAATATCTGCGTATTAATAATGTTGCCACGGATTTTAGATTTGAACAAGTGGATGGACGCACATTGCTAAATCGACTAGTAAAAAAGTATGCGATACAGTTTATCCAGAAGAACATTGCTGTGGAAATTATTGGGGATGTAACACTCAAAACAGATGCGAGATGGTTAGGTGTTGCACTAGAACAGGTGATCAATAATGCAGTGAAGTACACAGATAGAGGTCGGGTCACGATAACATTATCTGATCAAGGCATAAAAATATCGGATACAGGTATTGGTATTTTAGCAGAAGATATTCCGCGATTATTTGCCCACGGGTTTACTGGCTATAATGGGCGATTAGATAAAAAAGCTAGTGGTTTGGGTCTATATCTTGCTAAATTAATATTGGATAAATTAGATTTCCAAATTGAAGTGACATCGCAAGTTGGGGTTGGCAGCACGCTAATCATCACGCATACTAAATGAATGAATTATTAGAATTTATCTTTTATATATCATGATATTATTGTATAATGCTAATAATTGGTCATCAGTGCATAGAGGGAGAATACTTGTGAATGATATCAAAGCGCTTTCTAAAGTCTATTTAATTAACATGTTGAGTAATAAATTTGTTTTTATTTTTAATTTATTATTCCCAACTGTATTTTTCTTATATAATCATCTTCATTCTTTATCAAATTCAAAGGGATACTTTAGTCAAAATACATTAGCTGTACTGAGTTGCTTCTGGGCATATATTATTATTGTTACGATTATAAATAACGTTATTGTATCAGTTATTGCTTGGCGTGAAAGTGGGTTTTATAAGCAACTATTTTTTATAGTTGGATCGAAATGGAAAATTTTAACCGCTCATTTTTTGGTGCAATTGATTGTTATAAATTTAGAATTATTAGTTTTCAATATTATTGTGATGATAGTCTACCAATATTGGCATACTGGTTATTTGTTGGCGGGCCTGCTTGTGACGCTTTTAGTGGCTTTACCAGTAGCATTTATCTGTAGTCTTTTATTTATGTTAAAAGTTAAAATTGAGTCCATCAATATTTTTACTTCTATCATTCTGTTTGTTTCCTTTTTATATGTAACATTACCTGATGGTAGTAATACCCGTGAGTTATTATTTTTAGTAAATCCAGTTTTGTACATAGCTGATACAGCATATCTCATGTTATTGTTTGTTTTTAAACATACTGTGCATATCGAAATAATGTTTGCTTGGCTTGGAGTTACTGCTTTGTACTTGGTGCTCGGTTGGTTTGCTATTTCTAAATTAACTGTTAATGCTATTGCTGATCGTGCCTAATGGAGAGAATAAAATGCAAATTAAAAATTATTCGGTACACTATGGTGATCGCGTTTTAGCTGAGAATCTTCAAGTGGATTTTTCTTCTCAGGTTATCAATGTGATTTCAGGGGCTAATGGATCTGGAAAAACAACATTGCTTGATTTTATTGCTGGCATAGAAATTAAAGGTGCTAAGGGTCAAAAAATAGATGTTCCCAAACAACAGGATATTGCTTATCAACTACAGCGTAGCCACTTTTTCCCAACGCTGACTGTGGCTCAAACAATACAGATGTATCATCGATTAAGTGGTGAAGCTGTAGAAAATAATGAAGCTATTTTTCAAATTATCAAAAGAGAAGTACTAGATAAAATTTGGCATGTGAAAATGGGGCAATTATCTGGTGGTGAACGACAAATTATTCTAACTTATGGACAGTGTTTATTAGATAGGAAATTGTATGTTTTTGACGAACCAACTAGTGGTGTTGATGTGACAAATGCAAAGATTATTATGAAATTAATTAATTCTCTTGTACAAAAACGCCAAAAGTTAGTTATATTAACCACACATAATTTAGAACAACTCATAGATTTACCAGTTCGCATAATTCACATCGATAGTCTTAGTGAACAGTCTAACTAAAAAATTATAGCTGAAAATATTAAAAATGGGTCATATAGTGAGTTATAACTCTCACTTTATGACCCATTTTTAATATGTACAATTAAGTTTATTATCGCACCACCTAAATAAGAACATTGTGAATATAAAATTAAGCAACAATCATGCTGTTTTAATTAATAATGTTCGTATATTGTAGTTATTTATTGTTATATCTTTATTAGATCAACGTTCGTCAATTATGTTTTCACCTTGAAAGTTTGCATTTGTTATTTTTAAAATCACGAACAATATTCACTTTTTAATATAAAACGTTTTAATTTTAACGCAATTATAATGAAAAATTGAGTCTGTGAAATGATATACTAATAACACTTGTGAGGGAGAAAGAGAATGAAATCTAATTTTGTAAAGGCCGTTACACGTGTTGTAATGAGCGGTATTGTGGCTGGTATAACCTTTACCAGTGGTGCATTGTTGGTTAGTGCAGATGTAGCAGTAACGAGTGGCAGTGATAACTACGCGAAGCCAAGCTTTGAACCAGAGTACCAACAGGTATCAAAGAAAAACACGAACGATATTGCTGTTCAAGTTTTAGGGATTAATGATTTGCATGGTGGATTAGATACGACGGGAGAAGTTGCAATTGGGGACAAAACGTATGCTAATGCTGGCACGGTATCACGCCTAGCAACTTATCTGAATCAAGCACAGTCACAGTTTAAAAAAGTGACAAAATCAGATAATACTTTACGGATTGAAGCAGGTGATATCGTTGGTGCATCACCAGCTAACTCATCATTGCTAGCACACGAATCTACTATGCATGCGCTAAAAGCGATGAAATTTCAGGTGGGAACACTTGGAAATCATGAGTTTGATCATGGATTACCTGAATTTAATCGTATTTTAACGGGTCAAAAACCAGGTAAAACGGCAGATACGCTAGTTAAAAAGTACCCACATCGTAACTCTGGTATTGATATGGTTGTAGCCAATGTTGTGAATAAAAAAGACGATAAAATCCCATATGGCTATAAGCCTTATCTGATTAAAACTGTTAATCAAAATGGAAAAAAAGCTAAAATAGGTATTATTGGTTTGGAAACATCTACTTTACCGAGTTTGACTTTATATGATAATTACAAAGACTATAAGGTGCTTGATGAAGCACAAACAATTGCTAAATATGATAAAGTCTTACGTGACAAAGGAGTTAACGCGGTTATAGTTGTTGGGCATACCGGTGTTAAAACTGAAAATAAAGTCACGACTGGACCAACAGTGGATATTTTAAAAAAGGTCAATACATTGGCACCTGATAATGCAGTTGGGTTGTATCTTGCTGCACATTCACATCAATATGCCAATGCCAAAGTTGGAAATACACATGTCGTCCAAGCGGTTTATACTGGGAAAGCGTACGATAATAGCTGGTGCTATGTAAATCCCAAAACTGGTAAATTTACTAATGTGATACCACATGTTTATCCTGTTTTATCTGCAAAAGACGATCCCAAGACGACAGATGATCAATCAGTTGCAGAAATTGTTAAAGATGCTGATAAACGCGTTAATAAGAAAGTTAACCAAGTCATTGGCTATGCTGCAAAAGCCGAAACTATAACTGGTCGACTGCACAATAATGCCAATAAAGAAAATGCTGCAGGTGAATTGGTTGTTGATGGTCAATTATTTGGTGCACAAAAAGCAAAATTGAAGCCGGACTTTGCATTCACAAATACAGGTGGTGTTCGCGCTGACTTAATAGTTAACAAACGTCAAGCGATTACGTGGGGGTCAGCCGTTGCAGTCCAACCATTTGGTAATATTTTACAGGTCGTGACAATGACAGGTAGTCAAATTAGACAAGCATTGAATCAACAATATGACGAAAATCAACAATATTATTTGCAAGTCAGTGGTTTAAAATATACTTACCAAAAATCTACAGATACAAAACAACTTTATAATGTCAAAGATATTGTCGACAACCACGGTAATGCAGTCACTGACACGCAGAGCTATCGTGTTGTGATTAATGATTTTTTGCACGGTGGTGGTGATAATTTCACGGCATTTAAAGGTACAAAACTTGTGGGTGCAGTTGGAACCGATACGGATACCTTCGTGAATTATATTCAAACGATGACAAGTACAGCTAAAAAAGTTGTGCCACCAGTTTTAGATCGTAAAACACTTATTCAATAATAAAAAAGCAAAGTCCTAAAAATCAAGACTTTGCTTTTTTATTTGGTGTTTTTTTAAGAATTGGGAGATTAACCTTTAAATACCCAGGCATCACCATTAGCAGCTAATAATTTATCAGATGCTTCAGGACCCATAGATCCAGATTTGTATGTTTCAAGTGGTGCTTTATCAGCAGCATATACGTCTGAAATAGCATCAACGAACTTCCAGGCAATAGATACACCATTCCAGTCAGCGAAGTTTGAGCCATCACCATTCATGGTGTCATGAATCATACGTTCGTATGGTTCAGGTGTGTTTTGCTTATCTTCATCAGAAACGGTCCAATCAAGATTAATCATACGTGTATTGAAAGCATCTTCGACTGACTTTGAGTTAATCTTGAAGTCAATCGCACCCTTAGGATCAATGATAATTGACAACACAGCTTCTTGCGCTTCTTGTTCTGTACCAAAGTTAAATGTACCAGACTTAAAGACAATGTCCACACGTGTTTGTTTAGCAGCTAGACGCTTACCTGAACGAACATAGAACGGTACGCCTTCCCAACGTGGCAAATCAAATTGTAATTCACCAGCCATAAAGGTATTGTTCTTTGAGTCAGCAGGAACATCCATTTCTTCCAAGTATGGCTTAAATGCTGCAGAATCACCGGCACCATATTGTGCGCGAACGAAGTACTTGTTAACTTCTTCTTCATTGTAAATCTTTAAGGCATTAAACGCAGCATTCTTGGCAGCACGAATATCTTTATCATTGAAAGATTCTGGCTTTTCCATAGCTAACCAACCGACGATTTGCATGGTATGATTTTGAATCATATCCAACAATGCACCAGCTGTATCATAATAGCCAGCACGTTCTTCAACGCCTAAGACTTCGGACAATGTAACTTGTACGTTTTTGATGTAGTCTTTGTTCCAAGCTGCATCAAATATTGGGTTACCGAAACGAAGTGCCGCAATATTTTGAACCATTTCTTTTCCAAGGTAGTGGTCAATACGGAACAATTGATTATCATCAAAAGCATTTTCTAAGTCACGTTGTAATTCTTCAGCTGTATCATATGATGTACCAAAGGGCTTTTCTATCATCAAACGGTTGTAACCAGTTGATGCTAATAGACCTTCAGACTTCAAATATTTAGCAATTGTACCAAAGAAACGTGGGGCAACTGACATATAGAAAATACGGTTACCGTCGATATCAAACTTATCAGCGGCTTCTTCAATCGCTTCCTTCAAAATACCGTATGATGCTGCGTCTGTAACATCATGTGCACGATATGAAAAGTGCGTGATGAATTCTTCTGCTTGTGACTTATCGTCTGTAAAGTCTGCAATTGACTCACGAACTAATTGTTTAAACTCATCATCAGTCAAGTTTTGACGGGCTGTTCCGACAATGGCAAAGTGTTTTTGTAGGTAACCTTTTTTGTAAAGGTTGAAAACTGATGGGTAAAGCTTACGCTTTGCCAAATCACCAGTACCACCGAAAAATGTTACCAACGTCTTGATTTCTGAAACCATGATGTTCCCCTTAATTTAATAGTATAAGTATTTATTCACTATTTATTATAACGCAAAAATAGTGTAAAAGTATGGCTTTTCACAAACATATTACCCGCGCCATACAATAAAATATATTTCATGTTACAATAATCCTATTGTTCAGTACGTGTTAGGGGGTATTTATGCAGAATAATGTAACCGGTAAGCCAAAAAGTTTGAATGAAAAATGGCTGCTGGTCGGGACGTTATTATCCAATACTGGAAATTCAATGTTGTGGCCAGTCACAACATTATATATGACAAGTGTTTTACAGCAAAGTTTTACAACAGCTGGTCTAGTTTTAATGATTGGTGCGTTAATTAGTGTCTTTGGTGCTTTTGTTGGTGGCAAATTGTTTGATCGCTGGCGACCATATGAATCAATGATCATTGCTGCGATTATCATTTTAGTTTCAGTGGTGAGCCTGATTTTTTGGAATGGATGGCCGGTGTTTGCTGGATTAATTTGGTTAGCTAATTTTGGCATGGGATTAGAACAAACGTTGGTTAATTCATTTGCCACCACAATTCCTGGTGAAAAAACACGGATTGTGTTCAATAACATGTATATTGTATTAAATATTGGTGTGGTTTTAGGCACATTGGCTGTTGGTTACTTATTTGACTATGGTTTTAGTCTGTTAATGATGATTTCGACTGTCTTATATTCAGGTTTACTGTTGATTATTGTGACGAAGTTTAACGTACCAACCCATCATTTTACGAGTTCAACAGATTTTTCAGCAGAGCAGACGTTGGCACCAAAACAACATGAAGTAAAGTTTCAGTTAACATCTGTATTGATTGCTATTGGTGGTTTATTATTTATTACTTATTTATCTTATATGCTTTGGGAAACAGTCATGGCACCACATATGAAAGATTTGGGTATGCCAACGCGAAATTATGCTGATTTGTGGATGATTAATGGTATAACAATTATTTTCTTACAAAAATTTGTATCTAACTGGGCGAATAAACATCCGTATCATGTTTCTGTAATTCTTGGCAGTGTTATTTTTGCTTCAAGCTTCTTCTTTTTAATCTTTGTTCAGTCATTTTGGCAAATTGTTTTAGTGTTTGAATTGTTAACTATTGGTGAAATGTTACAAAGTCCACAAGTACCTGCTTGGGTGGCGCAGATTACTCCAAAATCAGTGGCAGGACAAGCACAAGGATTTGTATCCATGATGATACAATCAGGACGTGTGGTAGGCCCAATGTATTCTGGTATTATGATGGATCATGGTTTAATGAACATCTTATTTATATCAGTTTTTGTGGTTATGATTGGTATCACGATCAGTTTATCGGTAATTGTGTATCGTAGTAAAAATATTGACACTGCTGGTCAAGCATAGTAAAATTAGCCTATCTTAAATAAAGCAATTCTAGTAAGATATGCATTCGGTGTTAAGAGAAGTAGCGGGTGGTGTGAGCTACACAGGTGCAAAAATCTGAATTACGATTCGTTACTGCGCGCAATATATTATTGCGTACATTTAAGCGTGGCACCACCACGATAGCAAATGGCTAAGTGATACTTTTGATAATTAACCATTGTCTGAAGTGTAAGCTGGGTGGTACCACGGATTTCTAAAAATATCGATTCGTCCCTGTTGTAGTCTTAATTGGCTAGAGCAGGGATTTTTTATATTACACTTATATGGAGGATTGGATTTATGGTGCATAAATTATCTGGACGCCTATCATTTGTACTATTGATAGCTATTATTGTCATCCTAGCTACTGGGATTATTAGTTTTGGACTTAGCCCAATAGCGCCTTTACTGGTTGCTATTGGATTGATTATGATTGTGGCACGTTTGTGTGGTGTGAGTTGGCTAACCTCACAAGCGGCATTAATCAAAGGTCTGGAGTCGGGCATTGCACCTATTTTTTTGTTTTTGTTAATTGGTGCTATGATTGCTTTATGGTCATCCACTGGTGTCATACCAACCATGATTTGGGCTGGCTTTAAAATTCTAAATCCAACTTGGTTTTTACCAACAGCTTTGATGACAATGGCAGTCGTTGGGACAGTGATTGGTAGTGCTTTTACGACCTTATCAACCGTTGGTGTGGCTTTTATGGGTATTGGGACATTAATGGGGTTAAATCCTGCATTAGTTGCAGGTACGCTTTTATCTGGTGCTATATTTGGGGACAAAAGCTCACCATTATCTGATTCAACAAATTTGGCATCAGCCATTTCCGAGACAGATTTATTTGCGCACATTAAAAATTTAATGTGGACAACATTGCCCGCCTTGATTCTGACACTGTTGTTAGCAGTTGGCTTTGGTTTGGGTCATGAAACGCACCAAGATATTTCACAGCAAAGTAGCGCCATGATGGCTGTTTTACAACCAACTTGGTGGGCAATTGTGCCTATTTTTGTTCTGATTGTGACAGCATTTCTTAAAATTCCAGCTGTAGCAGCGTTGACAATTAACATTTTTGTATCTAGTATTGCATTTTTAGCTGATCATTCAGTTCAATCTTGGTCTGTTTTGTTGGTGGATGGTTTTAAAACAACGAGTACAGACCCAACCTTGACTGCACTATTGAATCGTGGTGGTATGGCATCGATGATGAGTACCGTGATGATTATTCTATTGGCTTTGGCAATGGGTGGTTTATTAAATGGCTTAGGTATTTTGAAAGCAGTGATGGCGCCTGTTGCCAAACATCTCAAATCATCTCGCTCGGTTATTTTAGCCACGTTAGCAACTGGTATTGCTGCTAATTTCTTAGTTGGGGAACAGTATTTAGCCACAATTTTGCCAGGACAGTTATTCAAAGACTCGTTCAAACGTGTTAATTTATCACCTTTGGCTTTGGGGAGAACCATTGAAGATTCTGGTACGGTTATGAATTATTTGGTACCGTGGGGTGTAGCTGGTGCATTCGCTGCGCAAACTTTACATGTTTCAGTCATCGATTTTGCACCATTTACATTTTTTGCTATTTTATCGCCAGTG
This sequence comes from Leuconostoc carnosum, assembly GCF_007954525.1. Classification (NCBI taxonomy): domain Bacteria; kingdom Bacillati; phylum Bacillota; class Bacilli; order Lactobacillales; family Lactobacillaceae; genus Leuconostoc; species Leuconostoc carnosum. Next base: position 1,052,066 of record NZ_CP042374.1, read on the forward strand.
ATGTCAGTGGTGACAGCATTTACAGGTATTGGTTTAAAACAGAAAAAGCAGTAAAAAATGCGCCTTTAATAAGGGCGTATTTTTTACATGGGTAACGATCTGAAGGTGAATTTTTTGAGGAAATGGTTGGGTTTTGATATGTCAACACAGCAGGTTCTACCAGATCCGTGTGCAGAAATAACGATGCTTTGATTGGGCGCGATTTGATAGTTTTTTCGTAAGGACTCTGTTTTGTTATCTTTAATCCAAACTTCATCGGCAGTTGTTATGTTGATTGTGAGATAACTTGTGTTGTGATTAGTTATTTTTATTTTTCCAGCTTCATTTTTGGTGGCTGATACAGAGGGAATGATGGCTTTTTGTATAGGTATAGTAATTAAACATGTGATGAATAGCGCTGATATGATAACTGATAATTTCATTTGATATGCCTCTGATAGATGATACGAAGGAAAGCTTATTTACACTAAAAAAAACTATCATTAAGATATGATAGTTTTTTAGTGTAAAATACTTGTCTAAAACAAGACAGTAATTAAGATAACGGCTATAACGACTTGGATTAAACCAGTTACCAGTCCGTAAGTTAAGAACTTACCACCTGATTTCTTAATCGTATCAATTTTCAAATTTAAACCAATACCGGCTAAGTTGACAACACCGAAGAATCCAGATATCGTTTTTGCACTGAAAGTCATTGCATGTGGCAATATAATGAAACTGTTGACGAGTAATAGGATAACAAAGGCAATGATAAACCAAGGGATTTTAACGCCATGATGTGTTTCATTGATATTAGCAGCAGCTTGGTCTTGTTTTTGTGCCATTTTTGAAAAGATCAGTACGACAACTGTTAAGAGGATGATGCGTAACATCTTGAATAAAGTGGCATAGGTGACAACTGTAGGATTGATTAAGGCTGCTGTTCCAACAACTTGACCGACAGATTGAACAACACCACCAACTAAAGCACCAAGGAGTAAGTTATTATGGCCAACTAAATGTGGGCCAACGATTGGTAAAATCAGTAAGAGGACAACACCAGTCAAACTCACAGTGGCCACAGCTGTACGACGTTGATCATCAGTTGCGCCTATGGCTGGTGCAACTGATGCAATCGCACTTGAACCACAAACCGCATTTCCTGCGCCCATTAACATGGCTGATTTACTGGTTACTTTAAATAAACGACCACCCATCCATAAGACAATCACAATAGTTAAGGTCATTTGGAGAATAATGAAAAGCAAACCATGCAGTTTAAGATTTTCAATTGTTCTTAAAGTAACTGTTAATCCCATTAAAGCAATACCAATTTCAATAGGAAATTTTTCAGCCCATTTCATGCCAGGGGCAAATGCAGCTTGATTCAGGATGGTATTTCCAAGTAGAATACCAAGCAGCATGGCGATTGCTTCAGCACCTAAAAACGGTAACCAAATGGCTAAAATTTTTGCAACTGCAGATAGTATTAAGGTAATGATGATACCAGATACCATATTTGATTTAATTCTCATAATCTCTCTCCATGTATGACTGCAGCTGAGTATTTCGGCATGCAATTTTAATTTTCAATATAGTTAATGCTACCCCTGTGTTTGCTATTTGTAAAATAAATATTTATAATGTGTTTAATTAATAAAACTAATAGGAAAACTTATGTTTAAATTATTGAGAACTTTTATTGCTGTTTATGAAACACGATCATTTTCTAAAGCAGCCGACCAATTATTTATTTCTCAACCCACGGTTAGTGTGCACATTCAACAATTGGAAAAAGAGTTAAATATCATATTATTTCATCGTAATGGTAGAACTGAATTCACGCCAACAAATAATGCACGGATGCTGTATCAAAAAGCAGCACAGCTGTTAGACCAATGGCAGACTATTACAGATAGTTTGGAAAAAGAACAGCGTACGAACATTAAAATTGCGGCTTCTCAAACTTCAGCAACAGTTTTACTACCAAAAATATTTTCAAAAATAGAACACACGCAATTTAATACAATGGATATTCAAATCGAGATGCACAATTCTGAAGAAATTTTGGCAGGTGTATTGAACCATCGATTCAATTTTGGCATTATTGAAAAACCGATTACACATGATTTTATTGTACGAGAAGAAATTGCTAAGGATCAACTTGTGTTAGCGGGAAATTTAGATTCGAATTTGTGGTTAGTGCGTGAAAAAGGTTCTGGCGTTTATCACTACACACAGCAGTATTTTAAACAAAATAATTTGGTGCCTAATCATTTTTTGACAATTTCTAACAACGATATTATCGTAAAAATGTTATCAGAAAATTTTGGAAAATCAATTGTCAGCGTGCAAGCATTAACTGATAATATGCCTTACCAAACCTTGGATAGTATGTTTAATCGATCTTTTTATGTGATTCGTTCGGCTCACGAAAATCGGACAGATATTTTAAAATGGTATAAGCAAGTGGTAGACATAGCACGTGATGTAGCGGAATAATGGTTTGTGTAGTTTGTTTGAGAGAGTTATTATGTACGCGATATGGTGCGGCCAAAACCGCTTGATAACATCAATTAATCTTGCCATTAGCAGAGTTTACATTTTTTGTAATAGGCGATGACAATATCAATAATATTATGATATAAAAATCATTAAGGAGAATTTTCATGAAAATTTATGCAGTGCGGCATGGGCAGACGATTTTTAACACGCTAGATAAAGTGCAAGGTTGGGCAGATACACCGTTGACAGATCAGGGTAAACAAGATGGGCAAGCAGCAGGACGGCGTTTGCAAAATGTGAAATTTGATGCAGCAATATCATCCGATACATCGCGTGCAATTCACACAGCAGAATACATCTTATCAGCTAATAACCATGACTCACCTAAACTGACGTTTACATCAGACTGGCGAGAATATTTTTTTGGTAGCTTTGAGGGCGGACTAAATGCGGATGTGTGGAAAGCCACTGGTCAAGCATTAGGTATTGATTCGGATTCACCAGATGAGATTACCAAACAAGCTGATATGACAACGATTATGGATACAATTTATCAGGTAGATCCCAAACATTTAGGTGAAAGTGCTTCAGATTTTTGGCAAAGGATAGATCACTCGCTGGCAACATTACACAAAACATATGCTAGTGATGCAACAGTATTGCTAGTTTCTCACGGTCAATTAATTTGGAATTTAGCACAGCATTATGGTCATTTGTCTAAAGCAAATCGACCTCAAAATGGTGCAGTAGCAGTTTTTGATATGGCTAATGATGGCACATTAAGTGTTGAAATGTTTAATGATACAAGTACTGTATTTTGAACGGTTAATGCGTTTAAAATACATCATGGTTAGTTTCCTGGAAATTTACTTATTTGTTCAAACATGATTTGGTACAATAGCTTATAATAATAATATGCAAACACCGCGTGAGATTTTAAAAGAAGTATTTGGGTACGATGATTTTCGTGCAGGACAATTAGATATTATTGAAAAAGTGTTAGCTCATAAACATACATTGGCAATTATGCCAACTGGTGGTGGTAAATCGATCACGTATCAATTACCAGCACTGATGTTTGAGGGGTTGACTTTAGTTATTTCACCATTAATTTCTTTGATGAAAGACCAGGTTGATGGTCTTAATACGATGGGGATTGATGCAACTTTTCTCAATTCTACATTAACAGGACAAGAGCAGGCGCAACGCATGTCAGATATTCGTGCGGGTCTCTATAAAATGTTGTATGTATCACCAGAGCGCTTGGAAATTCCAAGTTTTTTTGGTTTTATTCAACAGTTGCCAATTGATTTGGTTGCGATTGATGAAGCGCACGTCATGTCACAATGGGGGCATGATTTTCGACCTAGTTATTTAAATATTTTACCATTATTACATGAAATTCCTGGTTCACCAGCTGTTTTAGGATTAACTGCAACAGCTACTGAACGTGTCCGTGAGAGCTTGCAGCAGTTACTTGATGTCTCTGACGAAGATACTGTGCTGACAGGTTTTGCTCGTGATAATCTTGCGCTTAAAATCATGCATTATGTTGACAAACGACGTTACGTGCAAGATTATTTACGTGAAAATAGTGAGCAAAGTGGTATTATTTATGCGGCTACACGTAAACAAGTTGATGAATTATATGAATTTTTACATAAAAAAGGGGTTAAAGTTGGTCGTTATCATGCAGGGTTACCTGAACATGAACGGCAAGCCATGCAGGAAGCATTCTTATATGACGATGTGCAGGTAATCGTCGCAACCAATGCTTTTGGTATGGGCATTAATAAGCCCAATGTGCGCTTTGTTATCCACTACTCTGTACCAGGAAATATCGAAGCCTATTATCAAGAAATTGGGCGCGCTGGACGTGATGGCTTGCCTGCTGAAGCTGTACTATTATATGCACCACAAGATATGCACTTACAAGAATTTTTTGTACAAAAATCTGGTGGTTCAGAAGAATATAAACAAAATGAGTATAATAAAATCCGAGAAATGAATGCATTTGCTAATACGCAAACTTGTTTACCACGCTATTTATTAGGTTATTTTGGTGAAATCGTTGACCAAGATTGCAAGATGTGTTCGAACTGCTTAGATTCTCGCGAGATGGTTGATGTGACGACAGATACCCAAAAGGTCCTGGCCAATGTGATGCGTATGAATCAGAGCTTTGGTAAAACAATGGTTGCCAAAATATTAAAGGGTTCACATGATGCCACTGTGAAAAAGTATGATTATTTGACCCAATTACCCACATATGGCTTGATGAAAGCACATACGTTGAAAGATTTAACGGCTTTTATTGATTTTCTAACGGCTGATGGTTACTTGAAAACAGCGGGTGGCGAGTTCCCAGTGCTTAAGGTGACAGAAATCGGTGCTCGTGTGCTTAAAGGACAATTGGTTGTGGAAAAACGACTGAATCGTTCTGTGGTGGCACAGCAAAAAGTAGTTACGTCTGCTGCCAAAGGGTTGAAATTATCTGATGATGATAATCAATTATTTGCCAGGTTGAAGGCAAAAAGGCTGGAATTGGCTCGAGAGGCAGGTATTCCACCGTTTCTTATTTTTTCGGATAAGACTTTGATGAATATGGCAATTCTCAGGCCAAAAACAGATGAAGAATTTTTGGCACTTTCTGGTGTTGGTGAAAAGAAGTTTGAAATCTATCATAACGACTTTGCTCATGTGCTTGCAGATGACTTACAAGTACGAGAATAGAGAAAACACTTGCTACTAGCTTGTTTATCTGGTATAGTAGTATCTGTTATGGAGAAGTACTCAAGCGGCTGAAGAGGCGCCCTTGCTAAGGGTGTAGACGTGTTAAAGCGTGCGAGGGTTCGAATCCCTTCTTCTCCACTAATACATTTCAAGGCGTTGCATAAGGTATTAAAAGCCTAATGTAGCGCCTTTTCTTATGGTTTATCATTTCATTAGATTGCATGGTATTTCAGACAAAATAACACAAAAATAACACATAAATTTGAACGATGATTGAGCGATAGAACGGCATTTAAGCCGTTTTTTGTTTGAGCAAATAACACATAAAATAGCATGTGGTACATAATACATAAATATACAATCTAAAATGTATATATACATAATTCTCCACAAGTGGGGAAAATTATTTGTCGACAGAAGTGTCGATAAACACGGTTGTCCAGTTTTGGACAATTATAGCCATACCCGCAAGTGGGTACGATTCTGCCAGATGTGGCGGAAAATAAATTCTGCACTTGTGCGGAAACTTGTTAGCAGACGATGCCCTGAATTGGGGCGTCATATAAAATAAAAACTACCACCCTAAAATGAGGTAGTGGTCTGGGGTCGCGAATCACGACCTCAGGTGCAAGGGGGTAACGAAACGCGACACCCTGATGCACTAAAACGGTGCGCCAGATCGTTATATCATCTTTAACTGGGCAAAACACCCACTTAGATTTTAGCCCCCACAGGTGTGCTTACAAACACGGTTGTTAATTGCACAACAAAAGCCACGGACTAATCATCTGTGGCTTTTTTATTTTGGTGAAGTTCATTTGTTATTTTTAAGAGTGAATCTTGGATATTGTTGTCGAGCCCGATAATATTTTTGAAAATATTGAATGCTGTAATATACGCATTTAGACCAGCGATGTACTCTGCTTCTGTTTTAACAAGGTTACGATCCAGACCAATTTGAAAATCATCTCGCATATTGGAAAATGTTTTATTCATTTCTTTTAACAGTTCCAATTCTTTTTTTCTTGGTTTGTTTTCTTTTGTTCTAGCATCAGCATAAAGTAAGTTCTTTTCACTATCCAACCATTCCAATATCTGATTGACAGCAATAGCAGCATATTTTGCATCATTATTATTTGGCTGAAAGTTAATTTTACTATCATCGTCAATAGGGATTAACAATGTAGTATCTGAAATATCTTTTTCATCAATAGCCATTAAGCTGTTAATGGAAACACCGTAATAGTCGGCTAATTTAGTAAACATCTCCATTTTTGGCTGACGATAGTTATTTTCATAACCATTTAAAGTTGATACAGCAATACCAAAGTGGTCGCTGACCTCTTGAAGTGTTTTATTTTTTAGTTTTCTAATTTCTTTAAGTCTGTTTTTCATCTTAAAACCTCACATTTGTCCTTGTAGACATATTATATCAGAAATGCGTAAAAAAGAGTTGACAAGTTACGCGTAAAATGTAATAATTTAATTACAGTAAACGCGTAAATAGATATGATGACATTACGCGTAAAGAAAAGGAGCGAAAATGATTGTATCGAATGAAATGATGTTATCTTTGCGTCTAAAACGCGGCAAACTTAATATCACTAAGAAAGAGGCAGCACATCAAACGGGTGTTTCACCAAAAACGTTTCAAGAAATATTAGACGGTAAAAGGACAGAAGTACAGAAGCGAACGTTTGATAAATTAAATAACTGGTTACAGGAGGATAAAAAATGATTACGTGGGTAGAACAACTTATAGGACTTATCGTGTTAGTCGGTGGGGCATTCTTAATCGGCTTGGTAATGGGGGAATCGTTACATGATTGAAGTTACAAAAAAAGCCCTAAACACGAGTTTGACGGCAAATGTTCAAGGGACTAACAAAAATATTATCAATTCAAATTATATCATAAAAAGTCATGAGTTGATACAGCAAGGTTTTGCGGTTTATCTGTTATCGCAAGGCACGAACACACCATATAAAGGTAGTAGAGGACATTTAGATGCGACTAATGATGTTCATGAGCTAACAGACATGTTCTTGAAGTATGGCGCTAACAGCAACATAGGTATCATATTGAAAGATACAGGATTAGTGGTGTTAGACGTTGACAGGCATACACCGAATAAGAATGGTTTAACATCACTTAAAAAAGCAGGTATCACACCTAACTTTGATAATGAAGTGATGGAAAAGACACCACGAAATGGATTTCATGTTTTCTACTATATCCCGAAAGGATTTGACATAGACAAGATTAACCATAATCCATTGCCTGGTGTGGAGATAATCACAGACAAAATCACAGTAGCACCATCAATTAAGTTAGTTGATGGCGGTGGAATAGGTTATCAGCATTTTGGTAAAAAATTTATAAATGCTAATCTGATGCCTGATTGGTTGATTGAACTGGTTTCTAACGTTGCCACAAGTGGTAATACACAGAATGGACGAATACCTAAGTATTCTGTTAAGGAACGGTGGCAAATGGTCTTAGACGGCTTCACAGAGGGCGAAAGAAACAACATGTGTGTCAGTCTATCGGGATACTTGTTGAGAATAAACGTTGACCCAAATATTGCTTATGCCATTGTGAAAAAGGTAAACGAAAGTTCTGATGTGCCACTTGCTGACAAAGAAGTTGAGACGATCTATCGTTCTGCATATCAGAGAGAAAAACAAAGAAGATTGGGAGGACGTTGATGGTTGATGATTTTGAACAATTACCAGATGATCCAGAATGGTATAAAGGTTTTAAAAGAACAAAAGCGGGAGCAATACGTGGCACTGTTATGAGCAATGTTGCTCTTGTATTGAAAAACGACCCTCTGTTTGATGGAGTATTCAAATTTAATGACTTTACCGAAGAAGAAGAAATTGCCAAGACTATTAAAATAGATGAAGCAGTCATCAGTAAGGGCATTATGCAAGATGTTGATGTATTGTTCCTTATCAGTTATCTTGAACGTCATTACGGGTTTACAATCAATCAAAATATGGGCTTTTCTGCAATATCGCTAGTTTCACAATTAGAGCAGAATAAATTTAATCCGAAAATTGACTATTTTGATAAGGCTGAAAGAATGTGGGACAAAGTTGAACGTTCGAGTACCTTTTTACCTGAATACTTAGGCGCTCCAAAAAATGAAATTACAACTTTGATAACAGAAACGTTTTTTATTGGGGCAGTCGCTAAGGTGTACAATCCTATGACAAAGTTTGATTTTTCTTTAGATATTGTTGGTGATCAAGGTACAGGGAAAACGACACTTCTCAAAAAATTGGGACGTGATGCCTATGTTGATACAATTCAAAATTTCAAAAATAAAGATGAGTATACAAAAATGCAACGTGCTTTGATTGTCAATGATGATGAAATGGAAGCCACTGCGTCTAGTACGTTTGAAGTAACTAAAAAGTTCATCACAATGGAAGAGCTAGAATATCGTCCAGCCTACGGTCATAAGAATGTAAGGCGAGCTAAGCACTTTGTTTTGGCTAGAACTTCCAACCAGATTGAATATTTGAAAGATAAAACAGGGAACAGACGCTTCTTGCCAATACTTTCATCTAAGGCTAATCAGATTAAACACCCATTTACAGACTTAAATGAGCGAGATGTAATGCAATTCTGGGGCGAGATGGTGCATAAGTATAAAACCAAAGGTTTGCAATATCCTACTCGTGAACAAGAGATTGACCTAGCTAAGCACCGTGAAAACTTTGTATATGTTGACGAGATTGAAAACCAGATTAACAGATATGTTGATAATAATGATTTAGAGTGGGTGACAAGTTCTGATATTGCTGAATTTGCTTTAAATAAAATTGATTTAGTAAAAAATCGAAGTGTCGCTAGTAAAATAAAAAACGTGATGGATAATAAACCAGGCTGGAAGTTTCACAGAAAAACGTCAGGCAGAGGTTGGAAAAAAGTATGACACTAAATGAAGTAGTGTCATAGATGTGTCATAGTTAGTGTCATACGCTAAAACGTTGGCGCTGTAGGAGTACAGCGATTTTATGACACTAATGACACTAAAATACAATAAGTGTTAACTATTAATATTTTGTATTTATATATATGTTTAGAAAAAAATAGTGTCATTAGTGTCATAGTGTAGCTTAAAAAGTTGGTATGACTGCGTTTAGAGTATGACACATCAGGTAGTTTTAGTGTCATTTTAGTGTCATTGGTAGACGACAGGTAAATTGAAATTTAGGAGATAAAAACATGGAAGACAAAGATTTAACACTCAATGAAGCAGTAAAAATTATTAATTCTTGCTTTCCAGATGACGAACCCATTTTCATTGTTGAGAGTGGTCAATTCAAGGGAGCAACGTCAGACTGGCGAGAACGATTGAAATTAAAAGAAATGGAAACAGGGTATCTGAAATGAAAATAATAGTATTGGTCATTATGTTGGTGTTGGTAGCGTACATTTTTTGGCAACGTTGGCTATTAAAACAGCAATCGTATGATTTAGCTAATCTTGAAAAAGCATGTGATGGTTATAAGTCACAAATTCAAAACATGGCAATTCAACATCAATCAACTTTTAATGCCTTGCAAGCACAAAAACTAATGTTGGAATTAGTTGGTAGTGATTTGAATAAAGTAATTAAGGGTGATTATTCTGTGCAGCCAGTATCTGAAAAAGAGATGAAAGATATTAAACGCAAAGTTATGGAAATTACTGGGAAAGAGATTTAGGAGAATAAAGATGGAAAATACTAAGAAGACAACTTTAAAAGATGTGAATGATGATTTGCGATTATTATTAGAGTTCGCAAAAGGTATGACTGATTATATAAGTCGCATCAATGATAACTCATGGGCAATTAATCGTGAAATAGTTAAATCTGATTATTTAAGTGCAGAGATTGGCAAGTCAGAAACTGCAGTAACCATGTTAAATAAGTATTTGAATAAAGCCGTTAAGCTATTGGATGAGGTAGAATAATGTTTCTTATCGGTTTAGTTGGGTTAGTTGTATTGTTCTATATGGCATTGGTTGGCTTGTGGAAGTTAATTCCTTGGTTGGTGCTAGCAGTGATCGTAACATCAATACTTGGTTTTATATTAGAGCACGTTATATTGCTTGTTGTCATATTGATAATATTAGTGGTGGCACTGGTAGTTGGAAATAAAAAGGAATAAGGGGAACAGATGGCAGATAAAACAGATGCACTATTAACAGATTATTATTCTGGTGTGATTGATATGAAAATTCTATTGCGTAGATCAGAATTACAGTGGCAACCTCATGATGACGACAATGCTGGTATTAAGTCATTAAACAAGCACACACGACCTTTAGATGATTTGATAGCTAAGTATGAGACAGACAGTATCTTACATGAGCTGACAAAGCAACGTGATGCTATTAAACGATTAGAGACAACATTCAGTGAAGAAACAAGACAGATAGTACAGATGCACTATGATAGACGTGAGCGCTTGTCTTGGGTGGTTATCTCATTACGTATGAACTTGTCAGAGAGAACATGCCGTACTTATCAAAAGACATTCAAGGATAGCGTTGCACAAACATTTAATGAGTTAGACATTGCTGTATAAGTTGCCGTCATTCTGCCGTTTCTGACTAACAATACATGGCATAATTGTAGTATGCAATATTAGATGGAGGTACTCAATGAGATTACATAGATGTGCCGAGATTGGTTGCCGTGAACTAATTAAGTTAGGCTTTGATTACTGTGATAAGCATTATCAATCACGTATGAATAGTTACCATGCTAGATTGAAACAGTCACAAGAGTTGAAGTCACAGACATTGCGTGGGCAACGTGATAAGTTAGAATACAATCGGAACTACAATGAAACCATCAGACCAGAGTTAGGTCATGAATTTTATCAGACTAAACAATGGGAACGAATAAGCGAATACATTAAGCAACGTGATATGTATACCAGTTCTGTTGATGGTCGAGTGTATGGTAAGGGTGATCTAATTGTTGACCATCTTGTGCCGAGACGATTGCTAAAGACAAGTGCTGAACAATATGATGCAAGTAACCTGTGGCTGTTAACAAGGTCACAGCATAGTCATAAGACAGCTATTGAAAACAAAATGAGTGATAACAAGTTAAAACATATAAGCCGTGAATGGTGGAAGAAAGTTTTAAAGAATTGATTGCGGTCAGTTCTTTTTTTATTGCGTACATGGTTGGAGGGTGGGTACGTGAATGATTGTGGTTTAACTTCGATTGGGTGATGTCCTGTGCATGTCAGGTGGGTGGGATTTCATTTGAATCGTTAATATTGCTCCATAATTTTCCTTTTCTTATTTTCCGTTTTAAATTTTGAACGACATCAAAATTATCCCCCGCATGTAGCAGTGCAAGGGAAGCAAGTTACAGAGTTGGCAAACTCGTTAAGACAGACAGCTATTTTTTCGTTCTTGACACTCTGGGGCAGACCTGTCATCTGCTTTTTGCGTACATAAATTAAAAATATCAAAGGAGACATAGAATGCCTAGAAAAGCAAAAATTACATCAGATGATTCAGACCGTGCTTACCAAAGACAACGCACCGAAGCCTTGAAAGAGGCTAATGCTGAATTGAACCAATTACCAAAGACGTCACCCAAACATTTAACAGGTGTAGCTAGTAGACTGTGGACGACACTGGTGCCTGAATTGAATAAGTTGGGGTATATTACATCAGCAGACCGCTCAACGCTTGAAGCATTCTGCATCAATTACAGTGTGATGCGTGAAGCCTATGAGTCGATTAAAGACATTGGTGTGATGTATGAGAAAGATGGGCGTTGGTATAAGAACGTAGCCACAGCCGTCTTAAATGATTCCACAGGCAAGGTTAAGTCATTGGGTGGCGACTTAGGACTAAGTCCAAGCTCACGTGCCACATTAATTGATATGGCTAACAGTGACGATAATTCTTTGAGTGCTGATGTCATTGCTGATATGTTTGGTGGCGGTAAATGATTGAACAATACCAAGATGTCATAACTGAATATGGGATAAATGAACCCACGGTTAAATATGCGATTGGTGTTTTAACAGGCAAAATCATAGCAGGCGATAAAATAAAATTGGCTTGTGAACGGTATTTGTCCGACTTGCAACGAATTAAAAGTGATCCAACATTTCACTATGTTTACGATGCAGACCGTACAGACAAGATTATCAAGTTCAGCACATTATTGGTTGACCTTGAAACGCGTGAGCCATTTAAAATTAGTCCTTATGAAGCATTTATTGTCGGTATGCTTGAGGGTTGGACAGAGCCAGATACAAATGGTAAACGCTTTGATAGAGCCATTATATCAATGGCACGTGCCAATGGTAAGACAGCCATTATGGCGCTTATAAGCCTATTCAATTTCTTGTTTGGTCAACCAAGTACAAACAGACAGTTAGCTGTTGCATCTGCTGATACAGCTCATGCTGATGCCTTGTTTAAATATATGTCTAGTCAATGGGCAAACCTTGCAGACGGTACATTTGCTAAGATGGCTAAGCAATGGGGCGTTGAATATAATCAACGAGAGATGAGAATTAAGAGCCAGTCAACTACCATGCGTAAACTAAGTGCATCATCAAGTACCACCAGTGATGGTATTGGTCATTTTAGTTATGCGGTGGTTGATGAGTACCATTTGTTTAAAGACCGTGCCTTTATTAATTCAATCACATCAGGTCAAACGTTTCTGCCTTATTCTCAAACGATATTTATTAGTACCAGTGGGACTGATGTACGAAGTCCTATGTTTGCAGATTATAAGCGGTACAGCTCATATTTAGAACAAAAGAACTGGCATGAGATTGATAACATTCTGTTCCTATGTTGGGAGCAAGATGACGATGATGAAGCCTTTGGAGACCCAACGATTTGGCAGAAGTCCAACCCACTGTTTGAGTTAGAAAGCAAGCGCAAGTCAGCTATCACTAAAATGACAGCAGAGCGTGACGAGCTAAACTCACAAGGACGGTTGCCTGATTTCTTAACCAAGAACATGAATAGGTGGCAGAATGCTAAAGAGAACGCGTTCCTACCAGTTGATTTACTCACACAGGCGATTATTCCAGAGTTCAATATGCAGGGTAGAGATGTCTATATTGGCTTTGATTATAGCCAGACAAACGATGATACGGCTGTTGTTTTTGTATTCCCTTATACAGACGATACAGGCAAACAAAAGTATCACTTGTATCAGCATTCCTTTATTCCATTAAGTAAAGCGGGAACGATTGAAGCCAAAGAACAACGTGACTCAATTAATTATAGAGATGTCGAACGCAAAGGCTTTGCCACCATTACACGTGATAGGTTTGGTCTGATTGATGAAGATGAGGTGTTTAACTACATGCTCTCGTTTGTTGAAAAGTATGATCTTAATGTTAAGGCTATCCTATATGACCAGTGGGGCGCAGGCACGTTTATCAGGCGACTTGATGAAGTTAAAGATGAGTGGCTGATTATTCCAGTTCGTCAAGGTATCAAGTCGTTAAATGAACCAACCAAGTTCTTACAAACGTCATTTATTAAAGGTCAGATAACCATGCTTGATGATAGTGCTATAACTGGCGCCCTATCCAATGCAGTGATTGTACAAGATAACAACGGCATCAAGATTGATAAGAATACCAACAGTGCCAAGATTGATATTGCTGATGCGGTTGTCAATGCTTTGTATGAGGGGATGTTTTACTTTACAGAGTTTACCAATGCGCCAGATGAAAAGGACAAAAGCCCCTTTGCAGGCATGAGTTCAGATGAAATAAATGATTATTTTACAAAAGATTTTACATTTTAGAAAGGAGAGCCAATGAAAAATATTATCGAGTATCTACCATTCATACTAATTGTGCTAGGCATTATCTCGCTTGCAGTTAGTGCGTTCATGCTTATGGCACCATTAGGCTTCCTTGTAATTGGTATTGGACTATTTGCATTAGCTTATATCCTAGTACCGAAAGGGGGTAACACATGAGTTTAAAGAATCCATTTGAGACAAGGCAGATGATTACACCTAGTAATTACATGCCTTTTATTTTTGCGGATAGTGGCGTGTCGATTGTCCCTAATGATTTGATTAGCGCTGATGTTGCTTTACATAACAGTGACTTGTACAGCGTGACAAGCCTTATCAGTGCAGATATTGCAGGTGCTATTTTTACAGGAAGTAATCCCAACGCCTTGAATGTTTTGAACAAGCCAAGTCATTTGACTAGCCGTTACAATTTTTGGCAGACGGTTGTTTTAGAGATATTGCTATCAGGTAATGCCTTTGTAGTGATTGATGGTAAAGAGTTGCGCTACGTTCCTAATCAGAATGTGATGCTTGATTTAACCAATGATGTACTGACTTATCAAATCACACCCTTTGGTGATTATCAAGGTGGGACATACCAAGCAAAGAGCGTGCTTCACTTTAAAATCATGGCACATGGTGTCAATGGTGGTGAGCTGATTGGTCATAGTCCACTAGAAAGCCTAGTGAATGAAGTCCAACAGCAGGAACAAGCCAATCGGCTGTCGTTGAGTACGATAGCGAAAGCACTTAATCCAACATCAGTTATAAAAATACCTGAAGCAGTGGTTAGTCCTGAAGCTAAGGACAATATCCGTAATGAGTTTGAGAAAGCCAATACAGGTGCTAATGCAGGTCGTACTTTGGTATTAGATCAGAGTGCAGACTTTCAAAGTATCTCAATCAATGCAGACGTTGCCAAGTTCTTAAACAATGCAATTTATCAACGAACACAGATTAGTAAGGCGTTTGGTGTTCCTGATAGCTACTTAAATGGTCAAGGTGACCAACAAAGTAACCTAGAAATGATACAAAGCATGTATGTGAATGGCTTAAATCGCTACATTGAGCCAATTATTAGTGAAGTACAAGCTAAGTTTAGTGATGACATTGCCCTAGATATGAGTAGTATTTTGGACTATTCCAATGCCACTTTAAAGCAAGATTTACTGAACTTTGTTGATAAAGGCATCTTAGACGGCTCTCAGGCGCAAAAAATTCTCGTTGACAAGGGGGTTATCAATTTATGAACGATAAAGAGACACGAACCTTTGATATTAAAGGGTTAGAAGTGCGTGATACCGCTAGTGATGACTTTATTGGTCAGATAGGTGGGTATGCCGTTGTCTTTAATGAGCCAAGTCAAAATCTAGGTGGATTTATTGAACGTGTTGACCCCAACGCTTTTGATGATGTTGATTTTAGTGACGTAGTAGCGTTATACGATCATAATTTTGCGAATGTATTAGGCAGAACATCAGCCGATACATTGCAGTTAGAAATTGATAAAAAGGGATTACGTTTTAGTTTAAATATTCCCAATACCACGTTAGGGAAAGACGTTTACACCAATATCCGTGCTGGTAATTTGCAAGGCATGAGCTTTGGTTTCACAGTTGATGCTGATGATTGGGATAGAGGTGCAGACCAAACGCCAGAACGTGTTATTGAAAAAATAGGTGCTTTATATGAAGTATCAGTAGTGACTATGCCTGCTTATCAGGACACTACTGTGAATGTCACAAGAGCGCTTGAGAACCTGAAACAGAGTGAGGTCAAGGCTAAGGCTTTGGCAGTGCTTACAACTTACGAATAGGAGATACAAAGATGAAAGTTAGTGAAATTGAAGCCCAATTGAGTAGCTTAAAAGCCCAAAAGGCTTCCAAAGTTAAAGAGGTACGAGCATTGGCAATGGCAGATGATTCTGATACGAATGATGTTCAAAAGGGTGTAGCCAGTGTTGATGATTTGCAGAAACAAATTGATGACTTGCAAGCCCAATTAGATGCCGTTAAAAAGGCACAAGGTTTGTCAGATGATAAGCCTGATGATGCAGAACCCACAGATAAGAAAGGAAACAATAATATGCAAATTGACCCAAACAAAAAGCAAGAGACCACAGAAGTACGCGACTTCATTCATTATTTGAAGACAGCCGAAAAGCGAGCAAATGGTATCACTACCACAGAAGCAGGCGTTGTCATTCCAAAAGAGATTTTGGATATTCAAAAAGTACCGACTGATGTTCGTAATTTGTCAGCCGTTATCAATCGTGTATCAGTAACATCAGGTATGGGAACATTGCCTATCTTGCAAAAGAACACAGCACGATTGACAACAGCCGAAGAACGAGCTGAAAATCCAGAAATTGCAAATGCAGTTTTGAAAGGTGTTGACTATAAGGCACTTACTTATCGTGGTGCTTTGCCATTGTCTATGGAAATGGTGCAAGACGCTCCAAACCTCAAGACATTGCTTAATACCTACGTTCAAGAGGCTAAAGAATTGACTGAACAATATCAAATTGGGAAGATTTTGCAAACAGCCACAGCCGTGTCAGCAAGCACAACAGATGATTTGAAGACAGCCTTTAACAAGGGATTGGCTAACTATGACCGTCAATGGATTGTGACTGAAAGTTTCTACAATGCCGTAGATTTGTTGAAAGATGGTAATGGTCGTTACTTGTTGCAAGACTCAATCGCTAGTGCATCGGGTAAGGCATTGTTTGGCTCAAACGTCTTGATTGTCGCTGATGACGTGTTGGGCGCTGATGGTGATGCAAAAGCCTTTGTGGGAGACCCTAAGGCATTCGTGTTGGAAGCTATGCGTTCTGATGTTGCGATTGAATGGGATCACAACGAAAACTTTGAACGTATTCTTGCCGTTGCTTTGCGTGCAGACTTTAAGGCAGCCGACACTAATGCTGGTAAGTTTATCACTTATGGTGGTGTTCCAGCAGGTGAGTAACATCATTTCCCCAGTAGTGGGGAAGTACATATAATCTTAAAAGGAGTAAACAGATATGGCATTAGTGACATCACAGGAATTGGCAGACGAACTAAATATAGATACAGATGAAAATGAGTTAAAGACGGTTGCTAGCTTGATTGATTCCGCAACGTCTATGATTAAATCATCAATTAAATTACAGGTAACTGATGATGATATTTTGGCAGTTAATGAGCCACTATATAATCGTTTGATTAAAACTATGGCGACATCACTGTATTATGATCGTGAATTGTCCACTGGCTACTCTAAGGGTGTGATGATTATGCTGATGAACTTGCGCAGTGAGGTAATAGGAGTTTATGATGCTTAAATATAAACCAAGTGATTTTAATAAACGTATTGCCTTTGGCACATTAGATACTGGTGACTATGACGACAATGGCAACCCGATAACGACATTTGTTGTCCAATCAACGCTACACTATGCGCCTAGAACGCGTACTATGACCCAACAGTACACGATACTTGGGACTAAGCTCGAAGATACTATCTTAATTGTTTTACGGCACAGCAAGAGACTTGATGATAGTTTGATTGCCAAACTGCCAGATGGTAAATATTACGACATTGTGGGTATTAGTCCAGATGATAGCAATAATATTATTACTTATGACATTGTTACTTTGAAATTAAACACATCAATACAATAGGGGGACATTATGGCTATTCAAACGATTATTATTATTGGCATTCCACTGTGGTTGATAGCATGGAAAATGTATACAACAATAAAGCTATTAACCAACGAAATCAACTACTTCTCAAAAGAAATCAAGGGAGTAGTTGAGAATATGGAACGTCTAAACAGTCAAGTACAAGTACATGAATCTAAAATTAAGGCATTGGAGAATAAATGATGCAACAATTACAACGCTGGCCAAAGTGGTTAAACAGAAATGAAGCACATCAATATATCAGTGTTGCTGATAACACGTTCATGAAGCACTATGTTAAGAATGGCAAGGTAAAGGCTTATCCGACAGAACATGGTATCAGATATGATCGTGATGAAATTGATGAAGCTGTAAAACATTACTACGATTAAAACGTGCAACCAGTCAAATAGTATGAAATAATGAAAGCGTGTTAGTTTGAAATTACCACGCTTTTTTTATTTTGACCTTTTGGCTCAATCATCAAAAGGAAGTATAAAAATGCAGATAAAACAAGTTGATAGCAAACACGGTAAAGTCTATGAAGTCGTGGGCTATATTGGTAGGCATCAAGACGGCACACAAGCAAGAGCCAAAAAACGAGGTTTTGACAGTAAACGTAGCGCACAACAATGGTTTAATAATGAGGTGGCTTTGTTTAGTAATGGGCAGAGTAAATACAATAAAAAAACAACTCCCAACGTTATGACCGTTAAAGAGTTGTATGATATGTGGCTTGAAACCTACCAGCACACGGTTGAAGAAAGTACACTCAATAAAACAATGAATGTATTCAACGTGCATATTATTCCTGCATGGGGTGATACACGTGTAACTGATATTAAGCCATTAGACTTACAACGATATATTAACACAATGCAAGGCAAAATATTACATTATCGCAAAATAACAGGCTATTTAAGGCGCTTGCTTAATATTGCAGTTCGTATGGATATGATACCAGTTGACCCATTTACAAAAATTGAGATGCCTAAAGAACGTAGACAAGTCAATAAACGTAAGCAATTTATGGACGTTGATGAATTTAAAGCCTTTCTAGAAGTTTTGGATAGCCAATATAAATACATTAATCAGCAAGCCTATACATTGCTTAGATTGGGTGCTATGACTGGTATGAGGACAGAAGAATTACTTGCCTTACAGTGGGAGCAGGTAGACTTTAATGGCGGTTATATAAGCATTGTACAGGCGCTAGGTCGTGGCTTTAATGGCGGTACGTATATCAAAGCCCCCAAAAGTCAGACTAGTAAACGTACACTCAAGATTGATAATAAGATGTTGTCTGTTTTGTCTGATTGGTATAATTTTTCATTGTATAAAAATGCAGAGGATTATGTATTTAATAACGAGGGCAAAACGCTTCAAGTTATGAGACCTAATAAATGGTTGCATGATGTCAGCAATAAGTACGGTGTGGCTGTTGGGTTGTCTATGCACAAATTACGTCACACATGGGCGACATTAGCATTAGATCAGGGTGCTAGTGTTAAACAAGTGCAAACATATTTGGGTCATGCAGATGTCTCTATGACACTTGATGTGTATAGTGATATTACAAAAAGAGCCAGTGATGAGACTGGTAACATTTTGTCGAAACTTGAACTATAATAACACATAAAGTAACACAAAACGCCTGATGTATTGGTATAAAAGGGTCTTAGTAAATCCCTTCTTCTCCATTCAGCATTTCATGGCGTTGCATAAGGTTGCAAAAACCTTGATGTAGCGCTTTTTTTGTTCAAAAACGTTGCACTGCATTTCATAGCATTTCACACAAAAAGGTACTTTTTAGGTACTAAATTAAATCAAGCGAGTAAGCAATTTAACGGCGTTTAAGCCGTTTTTTCTTTGTAGAAAAAGGAAATCTCCGCCACATCAACAAGCATATATCATACATATCAATGACGTTGCAGTGCCTATTAGTTGGTTTTTGATATCAATTAAAATGCGGCTGAAGAGGTGGTGTCTTTGGTGCTAGTCTCGCTTGCTTTACAAATGATAGCTTTAATTGCTAGTATTGTTCTTGATAATAAAGTTAAATTAGAGGTGAAAGATATGAGCTTTGAACAAGATATAAAAAAACTGCGTATGGGACAGGGGATGACGCAACAAGAATTGGCTGATCAGGTTCATGTTAGTCGTCAAACTGTTTCAACGTGGGAAACTGGGAAAAATTATCCTAGTTTAGATGTTTTACGTAGTTTAAGTCTCTTGTTTGACATATCTTTCGAAAAAATAATGTTTGGAGAAGAAATAGATATGAAGGATAAACGGATAAGTGTTGCGGAGTCAATTGACAAAGATGTGTCGTTGAAACAAAGATATAAAAAGGTAGCTATTATATTTGGCTCGATGTTATTATTATTGATTGCTTGGGTTGTCACTTTAACAATTGGCTATCAAAAAGGAATTAATACAATTGACCGGTTGAATCCATTTTTGCAGTATCAAGTGGCATACACTAAAATGCCTGACGACAAAGAAATTAATCCAAATAATCAAAAAAATCATGGGTATTGGACAAGGTGGTTTTCTGATAATGAAATGGGTACAGATTGGCATAAATTGACACTAACCACTGGCATTAATCCAGGTGTTAAAAATCCATACGTGATGGCTTATCATAAGGGTAGTTATGTCAAAATAGCTAGAATTGTGCCAGGCAGTTCAGTTAGTCAGGTGATGAAAAGTAATGTATCTGCCGTTAACAGATTAGTATATTCAAAAAATAAGGAAAATTTAAGTTTAAACATGGGACCTACCAAGACATTGAAACATAAAATCCATTATTCTAGGGCAATTCAAGAATTAGTTGTGGAATAAGACCAGTTGAATGTCCTGAGCGTTGCTTATGTCCAGGCCACTAATAAAAAGCAAACGGCTGCGCAAATACTTGCAGCTGAAGCAGTTATTTTCTGCGTGACTTTATAGTCATAGATAGCATTAATTAAACAAAAAATAGCAAATATATACAACCCAATTTTTGAAAAAATATGATTGCCTGTAAGAATCTGTGCGATTATAGTCAAAAGTAATAATATTAATCCGAAAATCATAAGCCAAATTGGCATTGCACTTGTTTTATTCATATGGTCATCCCCAATAATGCTTTTAACGTGGTTCAATGCACGTATGGTTAGTGTTAATTGATTGATTCTATTTAGTATGGAAATAATTATATCAAAAAAAGAAAATGATTGAAACTTTCTGAAAATGCATAAAAACAATTTTAACGAAATAATTATCTAAAAAGCCTCCGCCCATCTAAGTAAGTTGGGCGGAGGCTTTTTGTTATATCACATGATCAATGAAAATATTTTTCTTCCTGAGATTCTCTAAGCAGTCTGCAAGGTAGGTCTCGTTATGCTCAGGATAAAGCGGATGGGTAGGTACAATCGGTTCTAATGTTGTGTAGGGTAGGGTATGTTTACCACGATACAGGGGCTCCAGCCACAATGGATCTGGTTGATAGTCGCGTGATAGCATTTCTGTCATCACAAGTTTGTGGTATTGATACAATTTGAAGGGTGAGTGGTCAAATACATAATTCACCGTAGCATGCGGTTTGCCCCAACCTTTACCACGTAGCGCACAGCATTCACGATGTTGTCCTAATAGTTGTTGTCTAGGCAACTGTTTGATTAGATTTTCATGCCATAAACGCATGGTTATTATTCTCCTCACGTAGGCTTGCGATAGGCCAACATTATTTTTTGTCTTTATTTATTTCTTCAAAATCGCCATCAAATATACTGTCATCAACTTTGCTTTGACGTGGTTGAATAAATTTTGAACGGATCCAGAATGCAAGTGAGATGAGGATGATGACACCAGCGATTGCCCAAAAGTTTTTGATAATAAAACTGAAAATTAGAATGAGAATGATGGCCAATATGAGCCTTGGAATAATGCCAAATGTACTTGCAAATAAAAGTGACACAAGATAAATGACCCATAAAACTGCAAATAATGCAAAGAAAAGTATACCGAACATGTAATGTACCTCCGTTTGTAATAGCGTAACACCTTGATTAATATCTAGTCAACCAGTTCTATGTATTTGTATGAGATAAATTATAAAATAAAAACATCGAAAACATTTAAGTTTTCGATGTTTTGTACTGCTCCACTTGGATTCGAACCAAGGACCTGCGCATTAACAGTGCGTTATTCTACCACTGAACTATGGAGCAATAGTTAACTAATCAACTATTACAGTATACCAAGATTGGAAAAAAATGTCAATACTTATTTTTTAAGAAGATAATGTTTTATTTTCTCTAGTGAATCTGTTAATTGTTCTGTACTGATGGTTAATGGCGGTAACAGACGTAAAGTGTTATTTCCTGCTGATAGTACAATAATATGTGCTTTTAGTAGTTCAGATACAACATCATTCACAGGGATATTTAATGTAATGCCGGCCATCATTCCTAGGCCACGGACTTCTTTTACTGTCGGAAGTTGCCGAAATTCATCTAACTTTAGCCAAAAATGTTTAATTTTATCATCAATATCATTAAGTACACCATCTAAGACGGTTAGCGTAGCACTGGCTGCTGCCATAGCTAGCGGATTACCACCAAATGTTGAGCCATGTGTGCCATAGGCTAATGCTGGGGCTAGTTCATTTTTGGCTAACATAGCACCCACAGGGATACCATTGGCTAGTCCTTTAGCACTTGTAAAAATATCTGGTTCAAATCCAAAATGCTCAAAAGCAAATTTTTTTCCAGTACGGCCCATGCCTGTTTGTACTTCATCGATAATCACTAAAATATGTTGTTGGTGGGCGAGGGCAATTAAGTCATCAATGAATGCTTGTTCAGCTGGAATGACGCCGCCTTCACCTTGAATAAGTTCAAGCATAATCGCTGCGACGTCGTCATTAAGTAGTGATTTGACACTGTTAATATCGTTGAATTTGGCATATTCAAACCCAGTAAGCATGGGCATGCCAGCATGGATACTATCTTGACCAGTAGCAGCCATAGCAGCATATGTCCGTCCGTGGAAAGAGTTGGTAAAAGAAATAATCGTTGATTTACCAGTTGCGAGACGAGCTAATTTAATTGCTGCCTCGTTAGCCTCGGCACCTGAATTAGCAAAATAGGTGGTGTATGTATCACCACCAAGTTTTTGTGCGACTGTTTCTTGCAACGGATTTTGATATAAATTAGGTACGTGCCAAAGATGGTGAGCTTGTTCGACAAGAGCTGATTCAACTTGTGGGTGACATGCACCGACATTGTAAACACCGATACCGCTGGATAAATCGCTATACGATTGGTTTTTTTCGTCCACCCAAGTTGCATTATTGGCTTGGATAAAAGTTACTGGTGCACGATGATAATTTGGAAATAGTGGCATGAATATTCTCCCTGTAAAATATGATTATAAAGTGACAACCGTACCTGGTTGCGTTACGGTGTCAGTAATGTGAACATGATGAACCCCTAGCTGTACGGCATGAAGCGCACTATTGACTTTGGGAATCATACCACCAGTGATGATATGTGATTTTTTTAGTTCCAAGGCCATCTTTGGTGTTAGTTGTTGCAAAATATTGCCACTTACTTTGATACCAGAAACGTCTGTGAGTAAGTACAGTTTGTCAGCCTTTAAATATTTGGCAATCGCACTAGCAGCAGTATCAGCGTTGACATTTAACCATTGGCCTTCGTTGGTAATAGCTAATGGGGCAATGATTGGTATTAAATTTTGTTGCCACATTTTTTGAATGAGTTGGGTATTGACTTGGTGAATGGTGCCAACGTAGCCATAAGTGTCTTGATCTAACACATGGCCAGTTAATAGCTGATTGCTACCAGCATTGAGGCCAATAGCTGGTACACCATTTTGGCGGAAAGATTCAATCAGTGAGGGCTGTACTTGGCCAAGTAAGGCCATTTTAGTGATATCAATACCTTTTTGTGTGGTGAAACGGATACCATTAATTTTTTCTACTGGTTCATTGAGCTGTGACATGAGATCTGAAATGACGTTGCCACCACCATGGACAATGGCAATTTGATAGCCGAGTTTTTGCCAATGCTTGAGTGTATCAAAAAAAGCAGGTGTCAGTTGTGTTGTCGTTGAACCACCAATTTTAATAATCATTTTTTTAGTCATCATGCAAGCCTCCGTGTTTCTATATGTCTAATTGTTGTTTATGTTGAGTACAAGGCATTGATTTTAACATAATCATAAGTGAGGTCAGAACCCCAAGCTTGACCAGAAGCTGAGCCATTATGCAAATCAATGTCAATTGCGATTTTTTTCTGTTCAAGGGCTTCTGTCATAGCTTCTTGATTAAAATCTGTTGGTGCACCGTCGGTCATGACGGGGATTGTATTAAGTGATATATCAATAATATCAGGATCAACGGCTACATCACTTGCGCCAATAGCAGCAATAATTCGTCCCCAGTTAGGATCCTTACCAAACATTGCTGTTTTCACTAACGAAGAGCCAACGACTTTTTTAGCTACCATACGTGCATCTAATGATGATTCACTGTTCTTGACGGTCACGGCAAGCAGCTTAGTTGCACCTTCACCATCGCTGGCAATACCAATAGACAAAGCTGTGGTAACTGTATGTAACATTGTTTTAAAATGATCATAGGTTGATGATGCAGTTATGATTTCGTCATGTCCAGCTTGTCCGTTAGCCATAACTAGTACGGTGTCGTTGGTACTCGTATCACCATCGATTGTAATCTGGTTGAAACTCGTTTCAACATCTTCGGATAAGGCTTTTTGAAGTAGGATAGGTGAGATACTAACGTCTGTGGTAATGAAACCAAGCATAGTAGCCATATTTGGATGCAACATACCAGATCCTTTGGCAACACCACTCATTGTCACAGTATGACCATCAATTTGGCTCTGAACCGTAATTGATTTTTCAACGGTATCGGTTGTCATAATGGCATGTGCGAAAGCTTTTGAATCACCAGCGATATGGAGCTGATGTATGCCATTAACTACTTTATCAATGGGTAAAACTTGTCCAATAATACCAGTTGAAGCCACAGCAACGAGGTTAGGATCAATGTTGAGACTATCAGCTGCTGTCTGTTGCATTGTCTTAGCATGTTGATGACCAATTTTGCCAGTTACGGCATTAGCATTGCCAGAATTGACAATAATTGCTTGCAACAGACCATCTTTAATCGTTTCTTTATCAAGTTTTATGGGTGCTGCCTGTACTTGGTTGGTGGTAAATACGCCTGCTACCGCTGCAGGTACATCACTGAAAATCCAGCCAAGATCTTTTGATTTATGTTTTAGGCCAACATGTTGACCATCGGCGTGAAAACCGATGGGTTTTGCGATATCAGCACTATCTAACTGTGTTATTTTTGAAAGTAATTCTGTCATAGTTCTTCCTTGTAAGTTTTTTTTAGGCGTATTGTGCGATGAGTTCTAGACCAGTCGTTTCATCTAAATCAAATAAGTGGTTCATATTTTGAATAGCTTGACCTGCAGCGCCTTTCACCATATTGTCGATGACACTAATGATTGTGAGGTATTTGGTGTCAGGATTGTATGTTAAGCCAATATCTGCAAAATTTGTGCCAATTACTTGTTTAATATTGGGTAATTGATCTTGCGTCATGACACGAATAAAAGGTTTATTTTGATAAGTATCTTCATATATTTTTTGTAGTGAGTCAGCTGATAACTCGCTATGGAGTTTGACATAGGCACTGACAAAGATACCGCGATTAATGGGAAGTAACGATGTCGTAAATTGAATATGGTTAATATTTGGTTGCCACTGCTTCAACTGTTGCGTGATTTCGGGGATGTGTTGGTGATGGTTTGCTTTATACATTGTGAAATTTTCATTAACATTGATAAAGTGGCTACTGGTTGTCAATGATTTACCAGCACCAGACATACCGCTTTTGGCATCGATAATGATATTTTCTTCATCCAACAAACCTTGCTGAGCGAGAGGCGCTAAAGCAAGCAATGTTGCTGTGGCATAACAGCCAGGATTAGCAATATAGTGGCTATCATTTTGATAAAAATCAGCTAAGCTATATTTAGCTTGGTCAAGTAAGTGTTGCGGGGCTGGTGTTTTCTTGTACCAAGTGGCATATTCAGATGCATTGAGTCGGAAATCTCCGGATAGATCAATGACTAGAAAATTAGCTTCAATGAATGGTTGCGCCATGTCTTTGCTGATACCGCTAGAAGTAGAGAAGAATACGACATCAGCAGATTGCATAATATGCAAAGGGTCAGCTGGTATTGGTGTTAAATTATACATTGATTTAAGATGAGGATATGTTGTACTAATCTCTTCTGCATGATCTGATGTATTGTGAATTGATACAACATGAACAGCAGGATGATTGTACAATAATCGCAGCAATTCAAGACCACCATAACCTGTAATACCAATAATGGCAACATTAATTATTTTTTTGTTCATGCTGGTTCTCCTCGTTCATATGATGTTATAAATATTAAACTTTTGTGCATTAAAATACAATTAATATGCATGATTAACATGAATATTAGTGAATTAATGTATATAAATACACGAAATTACTAACTTGTAAAACGAGGTAGTTGATGGTAAACTATTTTTGATAGCTATATTGTTTTACAAGTTAGGAGGCGACATGTGTCAAAATTGAATACGCAACTATTAAAAGGCACATTAGAGGGTGCTATGTTACTCATCATTTCTCGTGAGGAATTGTATGGGTATGTCTTAAACCAAAGGTTACAGGAATCAGGCTTTGATACGGTATCTGATGGCACAATCTATCCCGCGTTACAAAAATTACAACGCGAAGGATATATTGTCGGTGAAATGAGAAAATCACCCGAAGGACCAGCACGAAAATATTTTAAAATAACAGCTGAAGGTAGAACATATTTGCAGTTATTTATTGAAACGTGGTCGCGATTAAAGCAAAATATGGAGGGATTAATTGATGAGAATCAAAGACGTTATTGGGGAAAATAATGAGTTACAAAAGCAGCTGAACAAGGATAATGCAGCATACTATGATCAAGTTATCACTCGCGGACGGTTACAGTATTTGTGGAAATCAGAGGAAGTCGTTGAACCGCTATTGCTGGATATTTTAAAGGATATTCTAGATGCTCAACGTGATGGTTATAGTGTGGAAGAAGTTTTTGGAGATCCCAATGTATTATTGCAGAAGACAATGGCAGAGATTCCTAATATGAAATTTTGGCAGACACTGAAGTATTATTGGTTTGTGCCTGTCATCTATTTTGCGATGATGTTGAGTAGCTTTGTTATGGATATATTTTCAAAGCATTATTTTAATGGCGGGGCGTTTTTGCTGTCATTAGTTGGTGGCATGATTACGCTATCAGTACTATATTGTTATCGTGAAAAATTGTTGAACTTTGTTTTACTTAATAATAAAAAAACACACCTATGTTTCTATCTTTCAATTATTATCTATATTTTGATACTTGTTGGTTTATTTTATGTTTTACCTGATTTTTGGGTCATTCGTTTTTAAATCAAAAAAACACTTCCGAAGAAGTGTTAGGCACGTGCAGGCAATTCTACTATTGCAATGGATAAAACATGACCATTACTTTTTGTACGTAATTCATTCAAGAAGAAACCGTCTTGAATATCAAGTTTAGTATCGAGTGCAAATACAGTTAGTGTGTAGTTGTGCGTTTTGTCTGGTGGCATAGGGCCAATGTAAGCCTGATTAATGTCAGGATTGGCTGTTTCGTTTGTTGTTTGTACCATGTGCCAAGTAGAATTAGTACCAGATACGGCATGGCCGCGGGCTCGCAAATTTTCTGGAATATTGGCGACAGGTAAATTAGCTGCTAACCAGTGAATCCAAGGAAAGCCAGTCACTGGTACCGCATCGTAGTCAATGAGGCTCACTGATAATGATTGAGTTCCTGCCAGAATATCTGTGATTATTACTGGAAAATTAACCGTTGGCCTATCATTTGTACGATAATCAATTGGTGCATATTTGGCATATTTATCAGGCAGTAGGCCATTATCCAAGTCGACATGAAGTTCCATAATTATTCTCCTATCAAATTTTTCTTTGTTTGTGCAAGGTGTGCGCGCACATCGATTGTCATTTCCTTATTATAAACACGAATGGCCTTGGTGGCGGTAATAATAGCTTCAGTACGTTTATCAATGTCAGTTATGGCGCTAATGTGTTGTGTGGTAGCTGCCTCAAAACGGTCGATAAATGCTTTCTGCAGGGTAGGCGCGTTGGCACGTAATGTTTCAGCCGCCGCTACCTGTTCATTATTCTCTAAGTCAGCAATCGCTTGATGATAACCTTTGAAAAACACATCAGGGTCTGTTGTGTTTTCCCAAGTAATTGGTTCATCTTCAATAGATGATGCCTTTTTTGTCACAGTAGTTTTTGGCTTTTTTTTAAATAAATGAAATAGCGACATGCTTTTCACCTTTCTTGAAAAATATTTATAACTTTATTGTACCGAACATTTGTTTTATTTGGTACAATAAATTTAACTTTTAAAACTGAGGAAAATCATGGCAGCACGTAAAACAGTATTTAATGACAAGCAACGTATTTTGCGATTATATTCAGCATTAATTAGCCGACGTGCGTTATCAATTGAAGAAATAGAAGATATGTTTTTTATCGGACGCAAAACGGTGCAGCGTGATATTTCAGAAATTCGTACTTTTTTGCATGATTTACAGGTCGGTGAACCAGTTCAATCAGAAATTATTTATGATCGTAATTCAAAAAAATATCGACTAACCGAGATGGAAAACCTATTTCATGTATTTAATAAGATCAATCAAATTGACGAAGATGGGCGTTAGAATTATTTGAAAGCTGATTTTTAGTAACTTCACTAATAACGGTTTATACTATAGGTAATGTAAGCGCTAAGCAAGTTTCTGCTTAGCGCAAATTCTTAGTATGCCATTAGGAGGTTAGTTAATGACAAGTCAATATGATTATGATGTTTTATATCTTGGTAGTGGGCATGGCACATTTGATGGTGCAATGCCACTAGCACAGTCAGGCGCTAAAGTAGGTGTTATCGAAGCTGATATGATTGGTGGGACGTGTCCTAATTATGGTTGTAATGCCAAAATCACGCTCGATGCACCAGTGGAATTGACACGAACAGCAGAACGATTATCTGGGATTGTTGAAGGAAACCTGACCATTAATTGGACTCAAAATGAGGCACATAAAGAAGCGGTCATCAAAGGATTACCAGATATGATTGGTGGCTTGCTAAATGATTCAGGGATCGATGTGATTCACGGACATGGTATGTTTGAAGATAATCATACAATTACTGTTGATGGTCGGTCAATAACTGCTGATAAAATTGTCATTTCGACTGGGCTACGACCACATCGCCTTGATGTTCCGGGCGCAGATTTGGCTCATGATAGTCGTGATTTTATGGATTTGACTACTTTGCCTAAAAAAATAGTTATTATCGGATCCGGTTACATTAGTATGGAATTTGCAACAATTGCTAACGCAGCAGGTGCTGATATCACGGTGTTAATGCATGGTGAACGAGTATTACGACAATTTTATGCACCGTACGTTGATAAGGTTGTGACTGACTTAAAGCATCGTGGGGTTAAATTTATTTCAAATGCTGATGTTACAGCGTTTGAACAAGATGGTAAACAAATTCAAGTAAAATATAGTGGTGATCAGTTGTTGACAGTTGATTGGGTGTTAGATGCTTCGGGTCGGATACCAAATGTTGACAATATTGGGTTAGAAAAAATAGGCTTAAGTTACAATGACTCAGGTATTTCTGTTAACGATCATTTACAGACAAATATTGATAATATTTATGCATCAGGAGATGTCATTGATAAAACACAACCCAAATTGACTCCAACAGCAATTTTTGAATCAACGTATCTTTTCAAACAGTTTTCTGGTCAAACAACAGCGCCAATTCAGTATCCTGTTGTGCCTTCAGTTGTCTTTACCTCACCAAGAATCGCACAGGCGGGCATGTTGGCGCAAGATGCGGAACACAATGGTTATACTGTGCAGCAAACAGATTTAACAAAAGATTGGTATCGTCAAGTAGACAATGAAGCAATCGCAGATAACACATTAATTTTTGATCAACAACATCATTTGATTGGTGTTACCGAAGTCAGTGAGCAAGCTGAAAATGTCGTTAATTCCTTGTTGCCAGCGATCGAATTTAAATTTGGATCGGCTGAAATTGAACGACTAATTCACTTATTCCCATCAATAGGTGCCGCAACATGGGCACAATTATGAAGATGGGTGGCTAATAAAAAGAATATTGTAGCTAGGATTTTTTAGAAATAGTTAGCAGTTTATTAGCGCGGCGTAGGCCGCGTTTTTTTATGTGATGAATTGAAATGCAAGTGGTAATTTTAGATCTACTTTTATTGGTGCTTTAATGATATGTTATTTGCCTTTGACGGCTATTTTTTAAACTAAGCTGTCCTAAATAAAATAACTATTGACAAATTTATTAACTTTATTTATACTAACAATATTAATATAAATAAAGTTAATAAAAAGGACAGCGATTATGAAAACAAAATATTTAACGACCTTATTTGTACTGGGTATCTTTATTTGCATGCTGGATACAACCATTATGAATGTGAGTTTACCAAATATTAGTGAGCATCTGCATGTTGGGCTTGATGAATTATCATGGGCATTGAATGTGTATCTCATTTTATTTGCGGCATTAACGATACCGTTAACCAGATTAGCAGAAGTACTTGGTAGTCATCGCTGGTTTTTAATTGGTGTGGCATTATTTGGTACTGGTTCAGTCATTTCGGCCTGTGCATTTGGCTTAAATGTTTTACTTGTTGGTCGAGCAATACAGAGTATTGGTGCGGCACTGGTATTTCCGTTATCCATGACATTAGGGATTAGCCTAGTACCAGTTTCTCGCCGAACAGGGATGATTGCCATTTTGGGAATTACGCAAGGCATTTCGGCTGCCCTTGGCCCTACTGTTGGTGGTGTTGTGACACAATTTTTGGGTTGGCGCTGGATATTTTTGATCAATGTTCCTTTAACCGTGATTATGATTGTACTTGGTTTGGCTAATTTAAAAATTAAAAATGAGGTACAACATCGACAACCATTGGATGTACTGGGGGCAGTATTTAGTATTGTCTTTCTATCTACGTTATCGTTAGGCATGATGCAAGGACGTGTCTGGGGTTGGTATTCATGGCTAACCATATCGTGTTTTGCTATCAGCGTGATAACTTTTATCTGTTTCTTGGTAACTGAACGACGTAGCAGCAATCCAATGGTACCCTTAGAACTATTTAATAATCGTACATTTACAATTGCATCACTTATTATCGTGTTGAGTAATTTATTTTTAGCTGCGACTACTGTTATTCTGCCTAATTATTTTATAAATATTCAAGGATATGATGATTTGCGTGCCTCCTTGCTTATTGCACCTATATCATTTGCTATTTTCGTGGTATCACCAATATCCGGTTTTGCAAGAGATCACATTAGAAGTAGTTGGTTGCTCATGATGGGATTTGCATTTATGGCCGCTGGTTTTGCTTGGTTGGCATATGGTGCGTTAGCATATCAGTGGTCTGCTTTGGTTGCAGGATTAATAGTTGGTATTGGATATGGCTTAATTACTGGCCCCATTCTTGTGATTGCAGCTGGTAGTTTTCAAGATAAATTGCTCACAGCCTCTCAAAGTGTAACTGGTGTCTTACGGCAAGTTGGGACAATGCTATCAGTGGCTATTTTTGTGACAGGGTTATATGTGAACTTAGATGTTGCTAGAAAAGAATCGGCAGATTATGCACATCAAAAGATAGAGAAGACACAAATGCCAGAGCCACAGAAAAAAGTTGTCATACAAAAAATTGATAAGAATATGAATAAATCTCAGTTTGAACCAACAAATACGAAGAAATTGCCTGAAGCTTTAGCCAATAGTGTTTCAGATATTGAACAGCATGTGGTTGTGGGATTAAGACATGGTTTTGAAAAACTGTATATTTTCTCATTGCCGTTTATCTTACTAGGTGTTGTTGTGAGTGCATTTTTGAAGGATAAAAAATTCTAATTGATGTATGTTATATTAACGTAGTGTATAATGTTAAGTAACATACAAATTGGAGGCCATCATTGTGACAATGAAAGGCAAAGAGATCATTTTAGGTATTTTACAAGATGGTCCGCATACTGGTTACGAAATCAATGATATTTTTCAAACGCGATTGAACCATTTTTTTGATGGTACCTTTGGGATGATTTATCCAACATTGAAGAAACTAGAAATTGAGGGATTAGTCAGTAAAGAGCAAGTTGCACAGACAGACAAACCAAATAAAAATGTTTATTCTATTACACCAGCGGGAGAAAAAGTTTTTTCAGTAGCACTTTTAAAACCAACTTCTGATGAAGTACTGAAATCTGATTTTCTAATGAGATTGTATTTTAGTGAACACTTACCAGAAGAACAAGTGATAGCCTTTATTAAGGAAGAAATTGCTCGGAAGTCGGCTAAATTAGTTAATTTAAAAGAACAATTAAATCAATGGGTGGGCAGTGGTATGACGACCACTCAAAAAATTGCGTTTAATTATGGGATTGCTTACTATAAGTCAACCTTGGCCGTGCTAAATGATACGTTAGCACAGTACAAAAATGGGGCAGAATAGGTGTTTACGATGACAGAACAAGCATTGTATCATACTGAAGTTGAAAATACGGATGGTTTAATAGGGCATGTCAAGACAATTACTAGTTGTGATCTCGATGTTGTGACTAGTGGGCCACTGAGTGACCAAGCAGGCACGAACCCAGAACAGTTATTAGCTGTATCTTTCTCAACTTGTTTAAATGCGACAATTGAAGCAGAAGAGAAGCGTCGTCAACTGACACATCAGAGCATTGTACGTGTCGCAATTGATATGATTCGAGATACGGAGGGATTTCAGTTTATTGTGCATGCTCAGGTAAAAATACCACATGTGAGTGCTCAAGAAGCAGAAGAAATTTTGTCAATTGCCGAGCGTCGTTGCCCTGTTTCAAAATTGTTAATGGGTAACGATAATGTGAGTATTTCTTTAGTTGATAGTCTAAATTAAAGTACAATTCAGTGATTTTAGTAAATCAAAAAGCTGTTGGTTAACCACCAGCAGCTTTTTGATTAGGATGATATTTCAATTTTCAAGAATAATTAAACTAGTACTATTATTAGGGATTGTGATTTATTTAGTTTATAATTCGAGGAACTTATTTTTGGGTGCCGTAACTGAATGCCACAACAGTATTAAATAAAAATGATAACAATTAGAAAACGGTTGGTTGTATTGGTGCTGATACGCTTATGTGGTACTAAAGAAGATTTTTTGTTAAATTAAGAAGAAAAAATGCTACATATTAAATATTTTCACGTGTCATTTCGATTATGAGTAGGTTGGTTAAACAGTCAATAGTTGGCATTATTAATTAATAAAAATAATCCATATTAGTCACTAGAAAAATACATGATTAACAATGATGGTAACGTATAATAATATAGAAATATTTCTAGATAAATAGAAATTAAGTTAAATTATAATAAACATCATTTGAATGGCATAATTAATAATTGAAGTAAAAAATATCATTTACGCTCTTAATTATACTGAAATTTTGTGACGTAACTCATCAACATGAAATCAATAGTTTGAATTGCAATTAATTTCATAAAAGTGTTCTGGATCTTTTAAAATCAACCTTTTTAAAATCAAAGTGGTATAGTGTAAATATAAATATGCTTTGAAAATTGATCAAAGGATAAATTTTTTGTGGAGGTTTATTATGACAACTGTTCAAGAGTTGACAGGAATTGTTGGTAACAATCACATCATCACATCAGCTTCAAAATCATTGCGCTATCGAAGTGGGTATCGAAGTGGACGAGGGGACGCATTAGCGGTTGTATTGCCTGGAAATATGATGGAGTTATGGAAAGTGTTAAAAGTATTACACGCCCATAATACAATAATTATTATGCAAGCTTCGAATACTAGCTTAACTGAAGGATCAATTCCAGCGCCGGGATATGACCGTGAATGTGTTGTGGTCAATGGCACAAGAATTAAAGGTGTGCAACTGATTAACCATGGAGAGGAGGCACTTGCTTTTCCAGGTACAACGTTATTTAAACTAGAAAACGCATTAAAAGTCATTAATCGTGAGCCGCATTCAGTTATTGGCTCATCAAATTTGGGTGCTTCAGTCATTGGTGGTATTAACAATAATTCGGGTGGTGCGTTGATTCAACGTGGTCCCGCATATACAGAATTGTCATTGTACGCTCAAATTGATGCTAATGACGAATTGCGTCTCGTTAATCATCTCGGTATTGAATTAGGAGATACACCTGAGGAAATGATTAATAATCTAGAAAATCGAAATTTTGATATTGATAATGTTAAAAAAGATGAAAAGCGTGTTGGGCATAACCGTGATTATGAAGCCCGTGTCCGCAATATTGGCTCACACACACCAACGCGTTATAATGCTGATCCTAATGAATTGTATGAAGTGTCCGGTGCATCTGGTAAATTAGCAGCTTTTGCTGTCCGCTTGGACACATTCCCAAAAGAAGGGGACTCACAAGTTTTTTATATTGGCACAAATGAGCCAGCTGTGTTAGAAAAAATGCGTCGCCATATCCTATCTGAATTTAAGAATTTGCCAGTATCTGGAGAGTATATGCATAAAGAGGCATATGATTTAGCAAAAAAATATGGTAAGGATTCATTGCTTGTTATTGATACAATAGGTACGAATATGTTGCCGTATTTGTTTAGCTTGAAGTCAACTGCTGAACGTATACTCGGTCATATTCCAACTTTTAAACCGTATTTTCCTGATCGTATGCTCCAGCATGTCGGCCAAGTATTTCCTAATCAATTACCGAAAAGAATTGAAGCGTATAGCAACAAGTATGAACATTATTTACAATTAAAGATGGTTGGTGAAGGAATTGATGAAGCACGCCAATATCTGAAAGAATTTTTCAAAACGGAATCAGGCGATTATTTGGAATGTACACCTTCAGAGGCTGAAAGAGCTGCTACACATCGTTATGTAACAGCTGGTGTCGCCATTAGATATCAAGAGGTTTTCCAAAATAAAAAATTGGATATTTTACCGTTAGATATTGCCTTGCCTCGTAATGAGTTTGATTGGTTTGAACATTTACCAAAGGAAATTGAGGATAAAATCGAGCATAAGTTGTATTATGGTCACTTTCTTGATCATGTGATGCATCAAGATTATATTTTGAAGCCAGGTGTTGATCCACATGAATTGAAGTTAGAAATGTTGAAATTGCTTGATAAAAGAGGTGCGATTTATCCTGCCGAACACAATGTTGGACATCTTTACCACGCTGCGTCAACGTTAGTGAATCATTATAAGCAGAATGATCCTACTAATAGTTTCAATCCAGGTGTTGGGTTGACAACGATGGAAAAGTATTGGGGTAATTATTAATTCAGTTAATAATTATATTGTGTCTTGTATTTACCTCACAACAATAGCACATCATATATAAGCGCGTTGTGCTTAAATAGCAGTAAAAAAGCCGATTCTCTAGACAGTTCATTCGTTCTAGGAAGTTGGCTTTTTTAATATGATAATATTTTCGATCGATAAAATAAACCTGAGTGACATTGTATATTTTAAATGTCGCTCAGGTTTATTTAGAGAATTTAATTATTTGTCATTTGGTCAAAATCATCGACCATATCTTTTGGTCCAACAACAGATAGAATGTCTTTATCATGGATACGATAACTGGCTTTAGGTGCAACGAGAACTTCACCTTCATGCCGAACTGCGATGACATTCAAGCCGAATTTTTTATGAATATTAAGTTCAGAAATTGTTTTACCAGCAAATTGTGGATTAACGACTTGCACTTCAGCCATAGAATACTCATCTGATAGTTCGATGAAATTCAACATATTTGGCGCCAAGAGTTTTCGTCCGACACGTTCACCCATTTCACGTTCGGGCTGCACGACTAAATCAGCACCGATTTTTGTGAGCACACGGAGATGTATTTTGTT
The DNA here is from genome assembly GCF_007954525.1 of Leuconostoc carnosum. Lineage (NCBI taxonomy): Bacteria > Bacillati > Bacillota > Bacilli > Lactobacillales > Lactobacillaceae > Leuconostoc > Leuconostoc carnosum. Next base: position 1,087,906 of record NZ_CP042374.1, read on the forward strand.
TTCGGCTTTGGCAATCACATTTTTGGCACCAAGATCTTTAGCATTAATTGTCGCTAAAATACTTGCTTGCATGTTGTGACCAATGGCAATTACCACATGGTCAAAGCTACCAATGTCTAGCTTTCTAAGGACATCATCTTCTTGGGCATCAGCAATAACAACCTGTGTCGCAATATCTCGGTAGTCATTGACATTTTCCTCATTTATATCAATACCTAGGACATCTTGTCCGTTAGCAACAAGAGTTTCTAGTAGGGCACCACCGAAACGGCCGAGCCCAATAATAGCATATGTCTGCTTCATGATAGTTTGATGTCACCTGGTCTTTTAATAACTCAGTGACATGTAGCTCCTTTCAAAATAGATTAGCCAATAATAACAGATTCTTCGGGATATTTATAGGGGGCATGGTCGCTGTGGACATTTAATACTGAAAACATAACAGTATAGATACCTACACGGCCAATAAACATAGTCAACATAATGACGATTTGCCCAAAAATATTTAAATGTGGTGTTAGCCCTAAAGTTAATCCTGCGGTAGCAAATGCGCTAACGACTTCAAATATAATATATTCGAGCCCAAATTTAGAATCCGTACCTTGCGTTAACATGAGTAAAAAGGACAGGATGCCAAGAAAAACTAATGAAACAAAAACAAGCAATAAGGAACGAGTGATGTTTTCTTGTGTGAGCCGACGATGGGCAAAAGTCACGTTAGTTTTGCCACGTAGCGCAGCTGTTGTTTTTAATAGTAGTACACCCAGTGTAGTTGTCTTGATCCCGCCCGCTGTTGAACCAGGGGTGCCACCGACATACATCAGCATAATTGTGAGCAGGATAGTAGCTGGAGCCATTTGGCTAAAACTAAATTGTGTAAAACCAGCTGTACGGTACGATATAGACATAAACAAAGTATTCGCAACGCGATTTAATGGTGAAACATCAGAAGCAATAGCTAAATTTTTTTCAGTTAATTCAAAGAGCAACCAGCCACCCAAAATTAAACTACCAGTCATAACGAGTGCAAGTTTGGAGTGTAATGTGAGCCGACGAGTATGACGATAGACTAATAGATCTCGCCATACAAGGAAGCCAAGAGAGCCAGCAACCACCAAACCAGCAAGGATAAATAAAATCCAAGGTTGGTTAATATAAGCATTACTACCATGCGGTAAAATAGTAAATCCGGCATTTCCAAAGGCTGAAATAGCGTGAAAAACTGCATAAAATGCGCCACGTTTGATGCCGAATTCAGTTATAAAAAAGGGCGATAAGAGTAGTGCACCAACAATTTGAATAATAACGGATAATTTAATCACGTAACCAAATACGACACGAGTATCGTACAAACTCTCTAAACTATATACTTCTTGTACCATCATTTTGCTACGCAAATCCATTTGTCGTCGTGTTGCTGTGAAGAGTAAAACAGAAAACGACATGAAGCCTAGCGCGCCTATTTCAATTAAGATCATAATGACAATTTGACCAAATACAGTCCAATGGGTTGTTGTATCGACGACCGTTAACCCGGTGACTGAAGCTGCTGAAGTGGCAGTGAATAGTGCGTCCATGAAACTATGGCTAGCTGAGCCATTATAACTAAATGGCAACATAAGTAACAAGGCACCAAATGAAATGACAGTTAAAAATCCAAGCGTTAAGCGTTGAGGCATAGAAATACGCGACCAAAAGGTATGGCGCTGGGATTGATTATGAAATTTTTTCATCTCCGCTGGTGTAGGGAGTTCAATTTTCCGTGACATAGTGAGATTAATATTACCTTCTAAATGTATGTAGATTACCTATTATAACGTTCTTTGTTACATTATACACTGTATAAAATTGAAGTGTATGAGGTAGTCATTCATATTGGCAGAGTATATTTTTTGCTGTTGAGACTGTCGTGATTTAATCTGAGAATTCAATTATAAAATCACGTGTCACTCTGTTTTATTTGTATGCTCTATTAAGATAACATACTAACTATATAATTATACAAATTATGGATAAAATTTATATAGCACAGTATTAGATAGCCTCTAATTTACGAGATAATTTAAAGTAGTAGAATAACTGATGAGATTTTAGGAGATTATACATCTGGATTTTGCGAATCATGTTATAATGTACTATAAAGGAAAATCCGCGAACAGCCTTGTCCGCGGATTTTTTTGAAATTCAAACGAAAGAAGCAAAGAATATATGACCGAATCAACACCAGTCATTGAGATGCGACATATCGTCAAGAAATTCGGCGATTTTGCAGCCAATGATGACATTAATTTGCAAGTCCAACAAGGTGAAATTCACGCGTTACTTGGTGAGAACGGTGCTGGAAAATCTACTTTGATGAATATTTTAACGGGGTTACTACAACCAACCTCAGGAGATATTTTGATTAATGGAAAAGCCGTACAAGTTGATTCACCATCTAAGTCAGACGCTTTGGGCATCGGCATGGTTCATCAACATTTTATGTTGATTGATGCTTTTACCGTAACAGAAAATATTATTTTGGGATCTGAAGTCACCAAAGGGTTGTCACTAGATACTAAGACAGCAGCATCAAAAATTCAGCAATTGTCTGAACGGTATGGCTTACAAGTTGACCCTTACGCTAAAATTTCAGATATTTCTGTTGGACAACAACAACGTGTCGAAATTTTAAAGACATTATATCGTGGTGCTGACATTTTGATTTTTGATGAGCCAACGGCTGTTTTGACACCACAAGAAATTGACGAATTAATTACTATTTTGCATAATTTGGCAAAAGAAGGTAAATCAATTGTTTTAATTACTCACAAATTGGATGAAATCCGAGCAGCAGCTGATACTGTTACAGTGATTCGCTCTGGAAAATCAATCGATACTTTCCCCGTCGCTGGGGTATCATCACAAGCACTTGCTGATTTAATGGTTGGCCGCGAGGTGAGCTTTAAAACAGAAAAAACTGATGCTGTGACAGGTGATACAATACTCAACATTAAGAATCTTGAAGTTCAAGATTCACGAGGTATCGCTGCTGTCAAAGATTTCTCGCTAACAGTGAAAGCGGGTGAAATCGTTGGTATTGCCGGTATTGATGGTAATGGTCAAACACAGTTAATTCAGGGTATTACCGGACTAACAAAAATACAAGCCGGTTCAGTTGTGTTGCAAGGTAAGGATATTACCAATAAAAAGCCGCGACAAATCACAGAAGCAGGTGTTGGTCATATTCCGGAAGATCGTTTACGTTTTGGGATGGAAATTGACATGACCTTGTCTGAAAATTTGGCATTGCAAACATACTATAAATCACCTATTTCAAAAGGTGGGGTATTGCAACAAGCTGAAATGGATAAGCTGGCTAACAAGTTGGTTTCAGAATTCGACGTTCGTGCAGCAGGCATTGATGTGCTTGCTGGCTCGATGTCTGGTGGAAACCAGCAAAAAGCAGTTATTGCGCGTGAACTGAATCGTGATAATGAACTAGTCATTGCTGCCCAACCAACACGTGGTTTAGATGTTGGGGCCATTGAATATATTCATCATAGACTCATTAAACAGCGTGATGCGGGTAAGGCAGTGTTGGTAGTTAGTTTTGAACTTGATGAGATATTGAATTTATCTGATCGTATTGCAGTGATTAATGCCGGTCAAATTGTTGGTATTGTTAATGCTAAAGATACTAATAAACAAGAATTAGGTTTGTTGATGACGGGGATGAGCTTAGCCGATGCTCGCGCAGCACTTAAAGAAGAGGTAGATGCGTAATGACTGTACAAAAAAACTCATTATCTATTGCGCTATTTTCAATCCTTTTTGGATTAATAGTGGGCGCTATTATCATGTTAGTATTTGGTTATAATCCAATTTCGGGTTATGTCGCATTAATCGGTTCGGCTTTTGGTTCTATGCAAAATATTGGTGGCGTCCTTACACAAATGACACCACTGATATTGACGGCGTTAGGCTTTACTATCGCGCAAACGGCAGGATTTTTCAACATTGGTTTATCTGGTCAAGCTTTGGCTGGTTGGGTTGGCTCGGTTTGGTATGCATTAAGTTTTCCAGACATGCCAGCTTATCTCATGATACCTAGTGTCTTGATTCTAGGCACGGCTTTAGGTGGTCTAGCAGGTGCTATTCCAGGTTGGTTACGCGCACAATTTGGTGCTAGTGAAGTGATTGTCACTATTATGATGAACTATATCTTATTATTCTTAGGTAATGATATTTTACAAAATACCATGTCGAAGACGATTAAGGAATCTGCTGAAACAACTAAGCAAGTCGGCTCTAACGCTTCATTGCAGGTCAAGTGGTTAACGGATATTACGCAAGGATCAAGTATTTCTACTGGTATTTTTATTGCTTTCATTATGACTATGGTTGTTTGGTTTATTATGACAAAAACAACACTTGGCTTTGAAATTCGCTCCGTGGGGTTAAACCCAGATGCAGCTCGATATGCTGGTATGTCAGCCAAAAGAAACGCAGTGATTGCTATGACGATGTCTGGTGGTTTGGCTGGTTTAGCTGGAACCATCGAAGGTTTAGGTAATTACTTGAACTTCTTCACACAAAACGGTTCACCGGCTATTGGTTTTGACGGGATGGCTGTTGCCTTGTTAGGTGGTGGTTCATACCTCGGTGTACTTGGTGCTGCCGCAATTTTCTCCGTGTTAAAAATTGGTGGGTTAGGTATGCCAATGACATCAGGGGTTCCTTTTGAATTAGTTGACATCGTGACAGCATCCATTATTTTCTTTGTTGGTGCACGTTACTTAATTATGGTCATGCAGGCGCGCGTGAGTGCCATGGATGAAAAAGCTGCGGTTGCTACAGCGAATAAGAAAGCTGCGAATACAACATCCAAAAAAGACAATAGTCATCAGAAAGGCGGTGAATAAGATGTCATTAATGGCAATGTTATCACTTGTTATATCTAGTACATTGGTTTATTCGGCACCACTGATATTTACGTCGATTGGTGGCACGTTTTCTGAACGTTCCGGTGTTGTTAACGTTGGTTTAGAAGGTATCATGGGAATGGGCGCCTTTGCATCCGTTGTGTTTAATTTAACTTTTGCTGATCAATTTGGTGCTGCAACACCATGGTTAAGCCTACTTGCTGGTGCAGTCGTTGGGCTAGTATTCTCACTTTTACATGCTGTGGCGACTGTGACCTTACGTGCTGACCATATTATTTCGGGTACTGTTATTAATTTAATGGCACCTGCGGTGGGTGTGTTTTTAATCAAAGTCTTATACGGGAAGGGACAGACAGAACCAATTACCCAAGATTTTGGTTATACCACTGTACCTGGATTATCGAAAATTCCTGTACTTGGACAATTATTTTTTGAAAAAACATCAGGCCCAGCTTGGTTAGCCATTCTAGTAGCGGTGGCTTCATGGTATATTATTTTCAAAACAAAGTTTGGTTTGCGCTTACGTTCTGTTGGTGAAAATCCACAAGCGGCAGATACTTTAGGCTTAAATGTTGCGCGTCTACGTTATTCTGGTGTTATGCTTTCCGGCTTACTCGGTGGTATCGGTGGCGCAGTTGTTGCGCAATCAATTTCCCTGAATTATTCCGCTAGCACGATTGTAGGACAAGGATTTATGGCAATGGCGGCAATGATTTTTGGCCGTTGGAACCCAATTGGCGCGCTAGGCGCTTCATTATTCTTTGGTCTATCACAGTCGCTTGCAGTGATTGGTGCACAGTTACCAGGTTTGAATAATGTGCCATCAATTTGGTTGCAAATTGCACCATATGTATTCACTATTATTGTTCTTGTGTTCTTCTTTGGTAAGACAAAAGCACCTAAGGCTGATGGTGTGAATTATATTAAAGCAGCTTAGCGAGTATTTGTAAAAAAAAACGAATCATACGATTCGTTTTTTTTAGTGGTTACAAATAAGCTTTTGTATTTTCAGCGATAGCATCAGCTGATTTCTGTAATAAAGCTTTTTCATCATCAGTTAATGGTAAATCAAACCCGGCTGATATACCATTACGGCCAATTACAGCAGGCGTTGAGATGTAACCATTGAAACGGTCATCGTAATGTGAAACGATGGCTTCTTTGTGTGCATCAGACAATACTAGCTGAGCTAATGATACAGCAGCATGTGCAATTGCAAAGTTCGTATATTTTTTACCATCAAAGACAGTAAAACCACCAATACGTGCTGCTTCAGCAACCTGATCTAAATCAAGATTGTAATATGAAACTAAATCTTCGGCCGTCTTACCAAGGATATTAACGGTAGACCAAGCGGCAAATTGTGAATTACCGTGCTCACCCAACATATAGCCATTAATACTACGAGGGTCAACATGCAGGGCATCACCAAGTGCGCGCTTTAAACGCGCAGTATCTAAGTAAGTGCCTGTACCAAAAACTTGATTTGCCGGTAGACCAGTGGCTTTTTGGTAGATACCTGTAATAACATCGACAGGATTAGAAATAACAATTAAGACACCATTGAAACCGACATATTGCAAATCAGCACCAACCTGTTGCACTTCAGGTGTGTTCGCTTTTAATTCAGTAAAGCGATCGCCACCAGGTTCAATTAATTCAATATGCCCAAGTGCAGAAATAACAACTTCAGCATCTGCTAAATCTTTGGCCGTACCAGCATGAACATAAACGTGATGATCAAGTAAACTAGCTGCATCACGAAAATCGAGTTCTTCCGCTGCTAATTTATTTGGATTCTTGTCAACTAAAACAAGTTCATCTGCTAAACCTTGCGCGATAATGATATGTGCGACAGTTGCACCAACGTGTCCAATACCAACAATACCTATTTTTCTCATGTGAGTACCTCATTAATATATTATGTGTTATAAATTAGATTATACACATATTTAGACAGAATTAAAACCGTAGTCATGTTTCACGTGAAACATGACTACGGTTTTATAGATTAAGCTAACTGACAAAGTATTTCAATATTTGTGATTCGTCTAGTGCTTGCTTTTCATCATCACGGACATCAAGAACAATGTTACCAGCATTTAAAATGATCAGGCGATTACCATATTTCAGTGCATCAGCTAAATTATGTGTAATCATGAGTGCTGTTAAATGATGTGTCTCAACTTGATCATTTGTGGCGTGCATTAATTGTTCAGATGTTTTAGGATCCAAAGCCGCAGTATGCTCATCTAAAAGGAGCAGTTCTGGTTTGACACGGGTTGCCATTAAAAAGCTCAATGCTTGACGTTGCCCACCTGATAGATCACCAGTTGCTGTATTAAGGTGGCTATCTAAGTTATTACCCATTACTTTAGTGATGTCAGCGTATTGGGTTAATTTGTCTTGAGTCAAACCACGGTTACGTAATGTGCGCTTACTACCGCGTTTTTCAGCGAGCAACAAGTTCTCAGCGACAGTCATTCTTGGGGCAGTACCCATTTTAGGATCTTGGAAAACGCGTGCAAGATAATCTGTGCGTTTGACAGCGGTTTCGTGTGCAATATTTTTATCATGATGTAAAATTTCACCGGATGCAATAGCTAAATTACCAGCAATGGCATTGAATAAAGTTGATTTACCAGCACCATTTGTGCCAAGTACAGTAATAAAATCACCATCGTAAATATCAAAGTTAATTGATTTTAAAATTTGAATGCCATTTCCAACAGTGACAACAACATCTTTGAGAGAAAAAACTGGTTTACTCATGTGTGGTAACACCTTTCTTAATGACTTTGTCGAGTTTGAGGGCATGGCGTAGCTGGGGTAATATCATAGCGACCGCCAAGACAATTGCTGAGATAAGATTGACATCGTTGGTTGAAAAACCAAGTCGTAGGACAACTAAGAGAACTAAGCGATATAAGATAGAGCCGATGATAACGGCTACCAGACGTTCGTTCAATGTTAATTCACCAAAAACAACTTCACCAATAATGATTGAAGCTAAGGCGATAACAATAATACCAATACCCATATTAATATCTGCATAGCCATTGTTTTGAGCGATAACTGCACCACCTAAGGCAATAAGGCCATTTGATAACATTAAGCCCATTATGGTCATACGATCTGTTTGGATACCAATGGATTGCGCCATATTAGGATTATCCCCAGTAGCAATAAATGCTTGCCCTAGTTCAGTTTGCAAAAAGAAAATCAATCCAGCTGTGATAATGACAATGATAACAAATCCTAGAAATACGGAATCAAAATATTTAGGCAAATGTTGCAATATTTTGATTGAAAAAATCGATTTTTGATCCAGCAATGAAATATTGGCTGAACCCATAATTCGTAAATTAATAGATAATGAAGCGGTCATGACTAAAATACCCGCAAGTAAAATAGGAATTTTGCCTTTTGTATAAAGCAAACCAGTAATCAAACCGGCAATTGTTCCAACGAAGAAGGCAGCTAAAGTTGCTGCAAAGGGGTTAATTCCATGTGTAATCATCGTAACCGCTGTTGATGCACCTAGAGGAAAGGAACCTTCGACTGTCATATCTGGGAAGTTTAAAATACGAAATGTTAGGAATAGAGCAATACCAAGGACAGCCCACAGAAGTCCCTGTCCAATACTTGATACAATCATACTCATTTGAATACCTCTCCCTTATTTTCAGCTTCGGTTACCATGCTAGTTGGCAGTTTAATACCCAATAACTTCGCTTGTTTTAAGTTAACTGTCATATCGCCATTAGTAATTGTTTTGACGGGGTAGTTAGCGGTGTCTTTACCTTTAAGGACACGGCCAGCCATCACACCAGCTTGGTAACCAATATTATATTGACTGACTGAAATGGTTGCGATACCACCATCTTTAACCATCGTATTGACTGCTGGAATAACAGGTATTTTTTCCTTATTGGTGATGTTAATTAATGTTTTCATGGCACTTGCTACACCATTATCTTGTGGTGCATAGACGACGTCGACGGCATTTGCCATTGTTTCAGCAACTTGTTGCATGTCATTTGTTGTTGAAATGGTATATAGCTTAACGTCATAACCAGCTTTTTTGGCTATTTTTTCCATATTTTTAGCATTGTATTCACCACCATGATCAGATGTTGTATAAATAATGCCTAATTTTTTAGCTTGAGGATCAACTCTTTTGATCACACTGAGATGCTGTTGTAAGGGTGAATCACCAGAGGTACCTGTCACATTATTGCCAGGACGTTTTGTACTTTTCACTAAACCAGAACCAGCAGGATCAGTAATACCTGCTAGAATGACTGGACTACTACCATCAGCCGTTTTTGCGAGAGACAAGGCAGCAGGTGTTGCAATGCCAACTGCCAAATCAGCATTTTCATTAGCAAACTTTTGTGACATTGTTTTTAAATTGGACTGATCAGCTTGGGCATTTTGATAATCAATTTTAATTTTGTTACCAGAATAACCTTGGGATTTTAAGCCAGCAACGACACCACGATGAATCTCATCAAGTGCTGGGTGAGTGACTAATTGTAAGATACCCACAGTTGGAACATATGTTTTTGTACGTGATTGCTGTGTGGGCTTACTCGTGATCACAAAGGCTACCGCTAGAAATGCAATAATAATAGCAATAGTTGATAGAAGGCGTTTATTCATAATATTCTCCACATTTTCTTCAAAATAAAAATTGACCTTGATTCGCCACACAGGGCTTTCCAAGGTCAAAAGAAAAGTCTGCATGGCATATTTCCACACAGACTCAAATGTTGCACAAAATACGTCGGTATGGATAAAACGAATGTTTTAAACATCAGCTTTATCCGTTACCGAAAAGCTGACTTTATCGACGCCACCAGGCATTGCTAAATTGTGCTAATGTATTTTGCATAATTATTCTCCGAGTTGTTTGTAAATTAAGAATACTAAGAATTTGATGAGTTGTCAATAGTTTTTTAAAATCAAGTCTTAGCTTGTTATAAAAGAACTATTATAAGGTCTGATTTCGGTCAATCAGAGAGTGGTTTTAGGTATGCCTAGTCTAGTTTATTATACATTTAATTCATTATTATAATTTTAGTCAGGATACTTTGTGTTTTTGCACGTAGTGTGTTGGAAATTAAGGCGTAGAATGTTGTATACTAGTATCTAGACAAAACATGATTAATTCCAAAATAGGAGATTTTGAAACATGACAAATGACATTCGTGTCCGCTATGCGCCATCACCAACTGGACATTTACATATTGGTAATGCGCGTACAGCCATTTTTAATTGGCTTTTTGCGCGTCATTATAACGGACAATTCATTATTCGAATTGAAGATACTGATGCAGCCAGAAATATTGCCGACGGTGAGAAGTCACAGCTAGATAATCTGGCTTGGCTTGGTTTAGATTGGGATGAATCACCTGAAAAGCCAGGTGAATACGGGCCATATCGTCAATCAGAACGTAATGAGCAAGGTATTTATCAAGAATTTATTGACGAGTTATTGGCAAAAGGTTTAGCTTATAAATCTTATAAGACTTCTGAGCAATTGGCACAAGAACGTGCAGCGCAGCAAGCCGCTAAACAAGCACCACATTACGTTTATGAATATAAAGGCTTATCAGATGAAGCGCGTGAGGCTAAGTATGCTGAATTTGAGTCTCAAGGGTTAAAGCCTGTTATTCGTTTTCGTGTACCAGAAGACAAAATCTATGCGTGGGATGATATTGTTAAAGGACATATTGAAATTGGAGGCAAAGAAATTGGTGGCGATTGGGTTATCCAAAAAGCTGATGGCATGCCAACTTACAACTTTGCTGTTGTTGTTGACGATCATTTAATGGCAATTTCGCATGTCTTGCGTGGGGATGACCATGTCTCAAATACACCTAAGCAAATGATGATTTTTGAAGCATTAGGTTGGGATATTCCAAAGTTTGGTCACATGGCATTGATAATTAATGGTGAGACAGGTAAAAAGTTGTCAAAGCGTGATGAAAATGTCTTGCAGTTTGTCGAACAATATAAAGAGTTAGGCTATCAACCACAAGCTATGGTAAACTTCATTGGGTTACTTGGTTGGTCACCCAAAGGTGAAGATGAAATTTTCTCACTTGAAGAATTTAAGCAAATGTTTGATGAAACTCGTCTGTCAAAGGCTAATGCTAAGTTTGATCAGAAAAAATTAGAATGGATTAATAATCAATGGATGCGTCGTGACTTGAATCATGTCATGCCACAACTCATTCAAGAATTAGTCGATGCGGGATTTGTTTCTGAAGCTGAAGCGCAAGAAAAAAATGACTGGTTGACTGAAGTGATTAAAGTCGCTGGTGTCGAAGGTATTTCTTATACGCGAGAGATTGTGGAGTTAGTGCGTCAACCATTCTTTGCGCTAGGTGAACTTACAGAAGAAATGTTGGATTACTTGACATCTGACGATGGGCGTAAAGTATTTTCAGCTTGGGAAAAAGCTTATACTGCATTGCCCGAGACAGCTACTGCCGATGATTACATGAATACAATTCGTGCAATCCAAAATGATCTTGAGATTAAAGGGCGTAATCTATGGAATCCCATCCGTATCGCCACCACACATGAAGTACAAGGACCAAATTTGCCTGAAATGTTGGTCGTTTTGGATAAAGCAACTGTATTACAAACAATGGCTGATGTTAAAACTAAGTATTTGAATTAATTGACAAAGTTTCTATGAAATTAAATTTCATAGAAACTTTTTTTGAGTCACTAATCAGAGTATAGTTATATGCTATTGTGCAAAAAACGATAAATTTCACTTACTTTTTTAGAATTTGTAATTTTAAAGATGCAAACCTTTACAATCACTATCAAAACGGGTACAATTTACATGTAAAATAGTTCACATGAAATCGCACGAAGATAAAGGAGTTTGCTCATGAAAGCAGCAATTGTACGTGAAACACCAGATGGTTACGTTGATTTAGTAGATAATTGGGAGCCAAAGCCATTAGCTTTTGGCGAAGCCTTGGTTGATATGGAATATGTTGGCTTATGCCATACAGATTTACATGTAGCTAGTGGTGACTTTGGTAATCCAAATGAAATAGGACAACGTAATGGTAATTTCCGTCGTGTTGTTGGGCATGAAGGTGTTGGGCGTGTATCAAAATTAGCTGAAGGCGCTAGTGATTATTTAAAGATTGGCGATCGTGTTTCAGTCGCTTGGTTCTACGATGCTTGTGGTGTTTGTGACTTTTGTGTTTCAGGTAATGAAACATTTTGCCGTAAAGTTCGTAATTCTGGCTATACAGTTGATGGTGCGATGTCACAACAAGTTGTTGTTAATGCCCAGTATGCCGTTAAAGTACCAGATGGCTTAGACCCTGTTGAGGCAACATCTATCACATGTGCTGGTGTCACAATGTATAAGTCACTTAAAGTTGGTGAAACAAAGCCTGGTCAATGGGTTTCAGTTCATGGTGCTGGTGGTTTAGGTAATTTGGCTGTGCAATATGCTCATAACGTCTTTGGTGCACACGTAGCTGTCATTGATGGGAATGATGACAAGTTAGCAGCTGCTAAGGCTAATGGCGCTGAAGTGTTAATTAACCGTAAAAAGGTAGCTGATGTTGCTGAAGAAGTACAAAAAGCAACAGGTGGCGCTCACACTGCACAAGTAACTGCTGTGAATGCAGCAGCATTTAACCAAGCTGTTAACTCACTTCGCCCAATGGGAAAGTTAGTAGCTGTCGCTTTGCCACAAGGTGATATGGCTTTGAATATTGCTAAGACAGTTTTGGATGGCATTGAAGTACGTGGTTCATTAGTTGGTACACGTGCTGATTTGAAGGAAGCTTTCCAATTTGGTGCTGAAGGTAAGGTCAAGCCTATTGTTGAAAAAGTTAACTTTAACGATATGAATGAAGTAATTGATGAAATGAAGGCTGGTAGTATTACAGGCCGTAAAGTATTTGATTTCACAACACTCTAATATGATTTAATAAATATTAAAAAACAGCAGATTGGCTTAAAGCTTGTCTGCTGTTTTTATGAATAAAATGTACTTTGATTTCTAATTTTGAGTTTAACATGAGCTTTGGTGACCTGAGAAGCGAGTTTGTGTTAGAATTGGGTAACAAATACAGTGGAGGAAATATGTTGCTTGGTTGCTTTAGTTTAAGGACCAGCGATCCTGCGACGTAATAAAAAAATGCCATACTTTACACAACAATTGTTTAATGGTCAGCGTGACCGTATTCTACGTGTCGTAGATGCTGCTAGTCAGGATCAAATAACGGCGGGATTTATTCATATTTTTGATGAGCGACGTGCTTTTGATTTTGATTTTGCCTTGGAATTAACTGAAGGCAATATCACGAAAGCAGAGTTTGACGAGGCTGGTGAAGCTAATAATACGTTTAGTATTAATTTTATGCCTATTGCCAACGAAAACGAAGAAATTCCCAATGAAGTATTTGAAGAATGGGCTGGGTTAATCAGCCGTGACTATGCGCTCGTACCAAATGTACATATTAATATGTATCAACAAGCTTTAAAACCAGAAATTGAGACAATTGATAAAGAGATATTTGAAGAACGGTTACTAGAACTTGTGACACGTATTCTGGGTTCATCGGTTGTGGGTTTCGAAGAGAAAGAATTGACTTTGTTTCCGAGTTATTTGGTACAGGAGCAAGAAAATAAGCCGGATAAACAAGGGCCATCAACACAAATTATTTTGCCAGATTAATAAAATGGTTGTTTGATTGACAAATGTTAATAACTGTCTTAAAATTAACTCATGTTAATAAATCAGTGAAGCGAAGAGTAGGCAGGGCGCAGAAAACAAGTGAGTCAGGGTAGTGGAAACTGACATGATGCAATGTGTTGAAGATGAGCGTGGAAGAGATCAATAGTGAAAGCTATTTATTCGGTTAGTACCGTTATCAACTAAGAGTATGATGATTGGAATGCTTATCTCAATTATCGTTGAATTTGGGTGGTACCACGTTTTTACGTCCCTGTTAATTATCAAATTAACAGGGATTTTTTATTAGTTTAACAATATTGAAAGGAAACGTGTTTCGTACAGATGTCCCTCAGTACCAGATTCATTCGGAACTGACTAAATCAATTCATGCCAGACACATTAAAGAATATGACAAATAAACATCTCGTTTTGCAAACTGATTTTGGGCTACAAGATGGTGCCGTGAGCTCCATGCATGGCGTCGCCTATGGTGTTTCAAATGACATTATTGTGAGTGATTTAACACATGGTATTGCACCATTTAATATTTTTGAGGGGTCGTTTCGTTTGTTTCAAACCTTTAGTTATTGGCAAGCAGGGACAGTTTTTGTCTCAGTGGTTGATCCAGGTGTTGGCTCTAAACGGTTATCAATCGTCGCTAAAACAATCAGTGGACAGTACATTGTAACACCGGATAATGGCACATTATCTCATTTATTGTCACATCACTTGATTGAAAGTGCACGTGTGATTAATGAAACGACACAACGTTTGCCAGGATCAGAAAAATCATCTACTTTCCATGGTCGTGATATCTATGCCTTTAATGGGGCACAATTAGCGAGTGGGAAGACTCATTATGATGATTATGGACAAACATTAGCACCAGATGATTTGGTTAAACTGCCAATCCAGCCAGGTCGTTATCAAGAAAATACGGCTGGCCAGCCACAGTTGGTTGGTAATATAGATATTACTGATGTCAACTTTGGTTCACTCTGGTCAAATATACCATTAAATGAGTTTGAAAAATTGCAGTTGTCGTACGGTGATGTATTGCGTGTACAAATTAAAAATCAAGGTCATATGCTGTTTGATGAGTTATTACCTTATGTACACACTTTCAATGACGTTAATCCAGGTGAAGCACTAATTTATATTAATTCTGTTTATACGGTGGCTTTGGGTGTACACACTGGTAGTTTTGAGCAAAGCTACCATGTGGGGGCTGGGCCAGATTGGCAAGTTACACTCACCAAGACAGTACAGAAAGTAGGAGAAGACAATGAATAACAGAAAGAAATCAAATGGTTTTTCAGTACGTTCAGTAGTTGCAACAGGTATTGGGGCTGCCGTATTTTTTGTACTGATGAAGTTTATATCAATTCCAACTGGTATTTCAAATACAAATATTAACGTTGCTGAAGGTTGGTTAGCATTAATTGCTGGTTTATTTGGTCCAGTCGTGGGTCTTTTGGTAGGGTTCATTGGCCACACATTAAATGATGCCGTGACTTATGGCTCACCATGGTGGTCATGGGTTATTGCTGACGCGTTATTTGGCTTCTTACTTGGTCTCAGCAGACGGTTCTTATTATTAGAGTATGGTGATTTAACAGCTAAAAAATTAATCCAATTCAATATCTGGCAAGTTGTTGTTAATATATTTGTTTGGGTTGTGGTAGCACCAGTTGGAGATATTTTAATTTATAAAGAAGCAGCACAAAAAGTATTTTTACAAGGCGCAGTGACAGCTGTGGTTAATATTGTGTCAGTGGCTGTGATTGGTTCGCTACTTTTGGTGGCCTACGTGAAATCACGTCCCAAAAAGAGCAGTCTTCGCAGTGAATAACTCAGCAAGCAGGTTCTAATCCTGCGTACATATAGAAAGTCAAGGAAACATCATGACAGCGCCGTTAATCGATTTTAAACATGTGACATTCAAATATCATGCACAAGCAGAACCAACATTACACGACTTAAGTTTCCAGATTTATCCCGGTGAAAAAGTCTTGATTGCAGGTGCTTCTGGGTCGGGGAAAACAACACTATTACGTCTATTGAATGGCTTAATACCACAAGCTTATCCTGGTGATGTATCTGGCTCATTAACTTTAAATGGTCAAGACATATTGGATCAGTCACTGTTTGATTTATCATTACAAGCAGGGACTGTTTTACAAGATTCTGATGCTCAATTTGTTGGTCTAACAGTAGCGGAAGATATTGCTTTTGCTTTAGAAAATGATCATCAACCAGTGGGTAAAATTAAAACAGCTGTGTCCAAGTGGGCTAAACGATTTGGCTTGGGAGAACGCTTAGAGCTGTCTCCACAGGCGTTATCTGGTGGTCAAAAACAGCGTACAGCTATGGCTGGTGTATTGGTTGATGACGGTAAATTATTATTGTTTGATGAACCACTAGCTAGTTTAGATCCAGCAGCAGGCGCTGCGGCTATGGCAATGATTGATAAGTTACAAACAGAACGTGATTTAACGGTTGTGATTATTGAACATCGTATTGAGGAGGTGCTCAATGCAAATGTTGACCGTGTGATTGTGATGTCACAGGGACGTATTGTGGCTAATGGGACACCAACAAAAATCATTCAGTCTGGTATTCTCTCTCAAAACGGGTTAGATGAACCACTATACATTCAATTGTTGCGACGCGCGCAAATTGATATCACGGCAATACCGCGCATATCGGATGTTAAGGCGGTCGATGTTAGCCAGCATAAATTAGCCATTGAGCAGCTCAAACAAACAGTCAAACGAGACCGCCATTTAACGCCACAGCTAATCATTGAAGACTTAGATTTTAGTTATGAGAGAAGCCAACCATTATTTAAACAATTTCACACAGTGATCAATCAAGGTGAAATTTTAGGTATTGTTGGTAAAAATGGTTCTGGTAAAACGACATTATCACATTTATTAACTGGTTTTTTAACACCAGATTCTGGCGATATTTTGTTGGATGGGGCATCCGTGTTACAGCAGTCAATTAAGGAACGTGCTGATCATATTGGTTATGTGTTACAAAATCCCAATCACATGATTACGAAAACCACGGTTTTTGAAGAAGTGGCTAGTGGTTTGATTTTACGACATGTCTCAGAAGATGACATTGAGACACGTGTTCGTCGCGTTTTGAAGTTAATTGATTTGGATAGCATGCGACATTGGCCAATATCGGCATTAAGTTTTGGACAAAAAAAGCGGCTGACCATTGCTTCAGTACTTGTTTTATCACCTGAAATTTTGATTTTAGACGAGCCTACCGCGGGTCAAGATGCGACACATACAGCTAATTTACTCAAGTTTTTATCGCGTATCAATCATAATGAACAGACAACGATTATTATCATTACACATGATATGCATTTACTTGCTAATTTTGTTCAACGGACATTGGTGATTGTTAATGGTCAGTTAATTGGTGATACGACACCGGCAGAATTACTTGCCAATGAGCAGCTAGTTGAAATGGCAAGTTTATGTACGACAAGTATTTACCAATTGGCGGAACGGTTAGATATCTCTCATCCAGAAGAGTTAAATGCTGCAATTGTAACTGAACCAGTCTGGAATCCGTAATGAATTATGATAGCTATTAATTTCAGCAACTGCTATGGGGAATAATGTGAAACAATGAATAATTTATTTGGATATAAGAAAAGAAACACTTGGCTAAATCACACAACAGGTACGTCGAAACTGGTTGGTTTTTTGTTACTGACGACGATGGGGATGATATCATATGATACACGTTTCTTGTTTGCTCTTGGGTTATTTGCAGTGATTTTAATGCAAACGGCACAAATAAAATATCGTGAGTATGCTGTCATGCTGAAATTAGTGTTAATTTTTGCAGTGATTAATTTAGTGATGATCGCTGTTTTGGCACCTCAATACGGTACTCAATTATATGGTACACGCCATGTGATTTTTGGTAGTGGCTATTGGTCGATTACCCAAGAACAACTGTTTTATGAATTTAATCTGTTGCTTAAATATCTCTTTTCACTGCCTTTGGCGATTATTCTTTTATTTACCACTAACCCAAGCGAATTTTCAGCTGGATTAAACAAAATTGGGGTGCCGTACAAAATTGCTTACGCGTTCTCGATTACCTTACGGTATATTCCTGATGTTCAAAGTGATTATCATACGATTAGTTTGGCACAGCAGGCACGTGGTTATGAAATTTCTAAAAAAGCATCATTGAAAAACCGCGCCAAAGGTGCTGTGCAAATTATTTTGCCATTGGTATTCACGAGCTTAGATCGTATTGAAACAATCAGCCAAGCGATGGAGTTACGCCGTTTTGGTCGGCAGAAACAACGCTCTTGGTACCAAGAGCAGTCGTTTTCAATATGCGATGTCTGCATGTTTATTGGTTCATTAATCATCGTCGGCATTGGTGTGGCACTTTTGATTCATAATGGTGGTCGGCTATATAATCCCTTCAAGTAAAGGAGAATGGATACTGGTATTGTTGCTAATGACTATCAGTGTGCTTGATGTAATATGATAAAATCGATTGTTCAATGGCAACAAGAGGCAGAAGATTACCAACCGGAATTAGTTCAGGATTTGTTACAATTCTTAGCTATTCCATCGGTATTAGATCCTATAACTGCAACATTACAGCACCCATTTGGAGCTGGTATTGAAATGGCTTTGGCTTATTTAGTAGATATAGCAACTAGAGATGGCTTCACTGTCGAGCGTGTAGCAGATAATATGGTTGTGGTCGTTGATTATGGTCCAAGTGATGCCAGCGAAACAGTCGGTGTGTTATCTCACGTAGATGTTGTCCCAGGGAATGCGGCATCATGGCGTACAACGTTACCTTTTAGTCCTAAAATTATTGGTAATAGAATCTACGCACGCGGTGCTCACGATATGAAGGTCGATCTATTGGCAAGTTATTATGCACTACGTCAATTAAGAGATAGCGGCTTTTGGCCACGACGTAAAATTCGTTTAATTTTTGGTAGTGATGAAGAGTCCGATTGGCGTGACATGAAGGCCTATCTTGAACAAATCGGCGAGCCAACACTTGGATTTTCACCTGATGGGACGTTTCCTGTTGTCCCTGGAGAAAAGGGTGTACAAACAATTGTGATCAAATTTCAAGGTAATCAAATGTATAATACAAAATACATGCAGCTGATTAGCTTCGAATCTGGGAATCGTGATAACGTCGTACCGGGTGTAGCAAAAGCTATTGTACGTTTACCCGATGGCGCAGATATCAATAAGTTTTTGGCACAATATGAAGCCTATCTAACTAATTTACCAGTGATTACGGGTATTGGACAGTACGATGATGGTCATATTTCATTAACGTTATACGGTAAATCAGTTCATGGTGCCTATCCTGAAGATGGCCTCAATGCAGGTACTTATTTGGCACATTTCTTAGATCAATTTGAATTTACCGATCAAGCGCATGCATTTATTGAATTTTTGGGAAATGGTAACCATCAAAATGTTTTTGGAGAAAAGTTGGGATTAGTGTTTCATGATGATATCATGGGTGATTTAACCATGAATATTGGCCAGATGAATTATTATCACAGTGCAAATAGTGATATTCGCATTCAATTTCGTTTCCCAATTGGGATCACAGAAACGGCTATTTTGACTCAAGTACAGCGGCATATCGGTGGTTTAAAGGCTAGAATTTTTAAAGAAGCTCAGTTTGGTAACCAGCCACATATGGTGGACTTAAAAGATCCTATTGTCAATGTGTTAGAAGAAATTTACGCTGAGCATACGCACACAAAAAAAACGTATAAAATTTCCAACGGTGGTTCCTATGCCCGGTTATTAAAACGAGGTGTGGCATTTGGTGGTCAATTTCCTGACGTGGAGATTACTAGTCATCAACCTGATGAGTATGCTTTACTAGATCATATTCCAAAGACACAGGCTATTTTTGCACACGCATTGCATGACATATCAAAATAAACTGTGATGAAGTTTAGTAAGTATGAGGTCCGTGTCAAACGTATTATGATCGTACCAGGTGGAAAATTTTGAGAAGTACTTGAAATTACTAGTGGTTTTGTAGTATCATTAATAACTGTGAATGCATAAAATTGCATGCACTCCTTGCAGCTTAGGCTGCCAGAGACCAAAAGGAGGAAATAAAACATGGCTATATCATACGAATTGACTTATATCGTTCGCCCAGATTTGGATTCAGATGCAAAAAAGACGCTTGTAGAGCGTTTTGATGGTATCTTATCTGACAATGGCGCAACAATTGTTAAGTCAGCTGACTGGGCAACTCGTCGTTTTGCTTATGAAGTTGCTGGATACCGCGAAGGCTTGTATCACGTAATTACTTTTACTGCAGAAGACGATGCTGCTATCAACGAATTTGATCGTTTGGCAAAGATTTCACAAGACATCTTGCGTCACATGATCGTTAAGCGCGACGCAGAATAATTCTGAAATTCCACTGGTGAAGGAGCTTTTAATATGATTAATCGAGTAGTATTGATTGGGCGATTGACCCGTGACGTGGAATTGCGCTATACGCAATCAGGTACAGCTGTTGGGACATTTAGTCTCGCAGTTAACCGCCAATTTACTAACCAAGCTGGTGAGCGGGAAGCTGACTTTATTAACGCTGTTATCTGGCGTAAAGCAGCTGAAAATTTCTCGAATTTTACTGGTAAAGGTGCTTTGGTAGCCGTTGAAGGCCGATTGCAAACAAGAAATTATGAAAATAATCAAGGTCAACGTGTTTACGTTACCGAAGTTGTTGTAGATAATTTCTCATTGCTTGAATCACGCGCTGAAAGTGAGAAACGTCGTTCACAAAACGGCTCATCAACACCATCTAACAATGGTGGCAACTTTGGTGCACCAAGTGATAATTCATTTAGTGGTGTTGATCCATTTGCAAGTGCGAACCAAAATTCAAACTCACAATCGACAGCAACGACACAAAATGATGCACCTAACCCATTTGCGGCTAGTGGCAATACAGAAATTGATATATCAGATGATGATTTACCATTCTAAAAATATAAATTAAACATTAAGAAAGGAGCTTTAATCATGTCAGAACAAAACTCACGTCCACAAAACTCAGAACGTCCACAACGTTCACGTCGCCCACAAGGCGGCCCACGTCGTCGTCGTAAGGTTGACTTTATTGCAGCTAACCACATCGACTACATCGACTACAAGAACACTGAATTGTTGGAACGCTTCATTTCAGAACGCGGTAAGATTTTGCCACGTCGTGTGACTGGTACTTCAGCAAAGAACCAACGTAAAGTTACTGCAGCTATCAAGCGTGCACGTATCATGGCTTTGCTACCATTCGTTACAGAAGACTAATTAATATCAATTACCTTTAGAAACTTAGGTAATTATAAAAACCTCCAAGATTGGATTTTAATCCAGCCTTGGAGGTTTTATCGTCAATAAAGCAAGTTTATAATTTTTAGCAAACTTCGGTCGCAAAGTATTGATTGTTTTGTTTATTTTGGAAAATCATAACTGTGGTAAAATAGAGTATACATTTATTTTTGTGTTTGATGTTTTAAAATAGGACACAATGAGAGAGCATTGAGGTTATTTGTGAAAAAGCTATTGGATTTTAAATCATTACCCATATTCTTTCAAAATTCAAAACTTGGTATGGTTGCACTGCTATTGTTTGCAGTCAGCGGACTAAGTGTTATTTTTGCGTTGCTCATCAATTGGATTTTTGGTTTAATATGGATCATCGTTGTTATTATTGGTTTAGTCTACTCTGTTCAAGCATTGAAAGAAGTTAATGAAGATGTTCAGGAATATCTGTCAGGTTTGGGATATCGTATTTCCCGCAGTGAGCAAGAGGCTTTAATTCGGATGCCAATTGGGATCATATTACTGAATGAATCCGAGAAAATTGATTGGATTAATCCATATATGCAGGCTTATCTTAATAAGCGAGATGTACTGGGTTTAACATTAGACGAATTAGATACGCAATTAGCATCAAGCATTAAAAATTATTCAGATGCTAGAGAAACAAATACAATCACATGGCAAAATAAACAATTTTCACTTTATGTACAGCAGAATTTACGTGTGATTTACATGATGGATATTAGTGAATATGCGGCAATTTCACAAGAATATGATGAACATCAATTGTTTAGTGGCTTGATTTCAGTTGATAATTATGAGGAAGTCACTGACGGTATGAGTGAGTCAGAAACATCCACATTGCGGACTTACGTCACTGGTGCACTTTCCGAGTGGGCGACAACGCACCATATTTATTTGCGTCGACTAAATACGATTCATTATGTCATGTTTGGATATCAGAAAGCTTTACAAGAAGCTGAAAAAGATAAATTTTCAATTTTAAAGTCTATTCGTGAAGCAACAGCTCAACAAAATTCGCCTGTGACATTATCTATGGGTATTGCCTATGGTGAGCAAGATATTATTGCATTGGCAAAAATGGCACAAACGCATTTAGATTTGGCATTAGGTCGCGGTGGTGATCAAGTTGTTGTTAAGTCTAGTCAAGAGGCGGCACGTTTCTATGGTGGTGCAACCAATCCAATGGAAAAACGTACACGTGTACGCGCGCGGATGATTTCACAAACAGTCGCTGAATTGATGGAGCAATCAGATAATATCATGATTGCTGGCCATAAGACCCCTGACCTTGATGCAATTGGTGCAGGATTGGGCATTTGGCGAATGGCACAAACCAAAAATAAACCGGCTTTTTTGGTTGTGGATGAAAAATCAGTGTATAGTGATATTACACTGTTGCTACAGGAAATTAGGAAGAATCCACCAGACATTGTTGCACCAGGTGCAAATATCAATGATTCAATTGTGGATGAAGCTCGTGCGCTGAAACTGGTACGTAATAATACCTTATTGATTTTAGTCGATCACGCGCGTGCGTCAATTACTAGTGTGCCGCAATTACTTGAACGTTTAGCTAATCGTGTTGTCGTGATTGATCATCATCGTTTGGCTGAGCAGGGGCTTTCTGAAAAGCCATTGTTATCATACGTTGAACCATATGCATCGTCAACTTCGGAGTTGGTAGTAGAATTGCTACAGTATCAGGATCAAAGTCATGCACCTATTACTAAATTAGAGGCAACTGCCATGCTTGGTGGTATTCAGATTGACACAAAGAATTTCACATTGCGCACCGGTTCTCGTACATTTGATGCAGCAAGTTATTTGCGTGCCAATGGTGCTGATAGTAACTTGATTCAGTCATTCATGAAAGAAAAGTTCACAGATTTCAAATCACGGACGCATCTCACTAATTTAGCAATAGTGAAAGATGGTAATGCGATTGTAACAGGTGAAGATGGGGCTGTTTATTCTGGGTTGATTACTGCCCAAGCAGCTGATGAATTATTACAAATTAGTGGTGTAGAGGCATCTTATGTGATCACTAAACGTAATGATGGTCGTGTTGGTATTTCAGCACGTTCTACAGGTCAACGTAATGTGCAGCGTGTTATGGAAGCATTGGACGGCGGTGGTCATCTATCTAATGCTGCAACACAAATATCCGATGTCACAACTGATGAGGCAACTGAAAAATTGCACACAGCGTTAGCAGAGGCTGCAGAAGAATAATTAATTAAGACAAACGGTGGGGAACACCTTGAATTTGGAGGATATAGTCATATGAAAGTCGTATTTTTGGAAGATGTTAAGGGACGCGGTAAAAAAGGTGAAATTAAGGATGTACCAGATGGTTATGCCAATAATTTCTTGATTAAAAATAAGAAAGCCGAACCAGCAACAGGTAAAAACTTAGGTGCCGTCAAGGGTCGTCAAAAAGCTGAAGAAAAAGCAGCTGCCGAAGCTTTGGCAAATGCAAATGCATTGAAGTCAAAAATTGAAGATGATAGTTTTGTGGTTGAGTTGACTGGTAAATCAGGTACTGATGGTCGCTTGTTTGGTGCGGTATCAACTAAGCAAATTGTTGCTGCTTTAGAACAACAAAAACATTTGAAAATTGATAAGCGCAAACTTGTATTGAATCAACCGATTCATGTTTTGGGATATACGAGTGTACCATTGAAGTTACATCGAGAAGTAACAGCTAATTTGCGGGTGCACGTGAGCGAGGGTTAATATGGACAATCCGGGATCATACGAATATAGACAAGTACCACAAGATGTGGATGCCGAACGTGCGGTACTCGGCGCCATTTTTTTTGATGTTAAATCAGATAATGCGATGGTAGCAGCTGGCGCTATTTTGCAAGCTGATGATTTCTATCGACAAGCACATCAAACAATTTTTAAGGCAATGCAACAATTGGTCGATGAGCAACGTCCAATTGATATGTTGACTTTGCAAGATAAATTAAATAGTATGCAGCAGTTAGATAATGTTGGTGGTATGCCGTATCTTGCTGAGATTTCAGAATCATCTGCATCATCAGCTAATTTACGGCATTATGCTAATATTGTTCGAGAAAAAGCGATTTTAAGACGTATGATTGATTTGATGACACGCAGTATGTCATTGGCATATGATTCTGCTGAACCTAGTGAAGAAATTTTGGAAGCGTTAAATCGTAATCTAGATACCTTAGCTGAAAACCGTGGTGATGAAGATTTTCAAAAAATAAAAGATGTTTTGCAAGAATTCCAATCGAACTTAGACAATGCTGTGGATAACGACAATGATATCGTTGGGTTAGCCACAGGTTATCCAGAATTAGATAAATTAACTCATGGGTTTCGTGAGGATCAGATGGTTGTTCTTGGTGCGCGTCCGGCTGTTGGTAAAACGGCGTTCGTATTAAATATTGCTAAAAATGTTGCTAAAGCTGAACAAGTACCAGTAGTTGTGTTTAGTTTGGAAATGGGGGCAGTTGATTTAGTAACTCGATTGGTTGCTGCCGAAGGAGCGATTGATTCGAACCACCTAACCACTGGTCAGATGACATCAGATGATTGGCAATCACTAACTTTAGCTATGCAGTCGTTAGCTAATATGCAAATTTATATGGATGATACCGCTGGTATAAAAATCAATCAAATCAGTGCTAAATTACGTAAATTAGAAAAAGATTTGGTTGCGGATATGACGCCTGAGCAACGTGTGGAAAATCCACATCCAATTGGCATGGTAATTATTGATTATCTTGGTTTGATTGAATCTAATAATACTGAGAGCAGGCAGCAAGCTGTTGCAGAAATTTCTAGATCAATCAAAAAATTAGCCAAAGAATTACATACGCCAATTTTAGCGCTAGCGCAGTTAAGTCGTGGTGTGGAGCAACGCACGGATAAAAGACCTGTACTATCAGATTTGCGAGAATCTGGTTCTATTGAACAAGATGCAGATATTGTCGCATTTTTATATCGTGATGATTATTATCGCAATGATGGTAGCGAAGACAGCGGCGAAACTGATCCTCGAGATGAAGAAGAAGCAGTTCCTATCGAGATCATTTTAGAAAAAAACCGAGCAGGTGCCCGTGGTACGGCGACGTTAATGTTTAATAAACCAACATTTAAATTTAGTCCTATGGCGCCACTATTTAGAGACGATCCGATTGCTGGGCCAAATGGTAACCCAGGTTGGTGATTATCAACGTTGTCGGTATTCCTAGTCACAGATGCTATTAAAAAAGGATTGAATCAGAAAAGATTCAATCCTTTTTTAATAGCATCTGTATAATAGTGACAATGAAAATAATGATAAGGTAAAATGGGACACCGTACCAAAAATTTATCCAATCAGCACGTGATAAATTGAAACCAAAAACGAAACTAATCATCAAACAGATAACCACCAGTAATCGCCAAGATAATAGGGGTGGATACATGAACAATGTCAAACTATAAACCGCTAGACCCAAACCAAAAATAGGTGCCAATCCAATAAAGACATTACCAAAGCGCTGATAAAAGCTGTTCTTGTTATATGTGTGATTAACATAGCCAAGCACACCGTCATTACTGATTTGCCATAGTTTAAAATCAGTAATATTGTGATGAAACAGTATCGCGATGATTAAGTGGCTTAACTCATGAATGACAATACCAAAAAATCCAATTATTGCGATAATGGCATACGAAGTTTGCTGCATCGCCCAACGAGTAATCTGTTGTGAGATTAAGCTGAGGATATAGGTTATGATGATAGGGATGATGAACCACCAAATATAGTGTCGAACGAGTAAATCAATCATGTTCTAATAGATCGACAAAAGTTGCACTGGTAAGTGTTGCAACATCTGTTGGTTTAACTTTATCTGATTTACTCAGTTCACCACCGCTAACTAGAAAATAGTCAGCATGTTGTGCGGATATATCAATATAAATAGGAAAATGTTTGTTTTGCCAAATACCAACGGGGTTATTAGCGCCGTGAACATAACCCGTTGTTCTTTGTAAATCTTTGAGAGATAACATGGTCACCTTTTTGTTACCAGAAGCGGCAGCTAATTTTTTGAGTGACAGATGCTTTGTGATAGGCAAAACAGCCACGACTGGACCAGTTTTATCACCAGAAGCAGCTAATGTTTTATAGATATCTTCATGTTGAACGCGATATTTATTCAGAATGATATCACGTTCAGCTTCTGATTTATCTAAAATGTTGAGTTCAAACGATTCATAATTAATATGATGCTTGTCCATAATTTGTTCGGGAAGTGTTTTTTTAATTTTTTTCTTTGTCATGATGATATTATTTTACCACAAATTGGAACCACCAAAAAGTGACGCGGTCCAACCAATTTATGATATACTAGTTGATATGATGTCAGAGGCGATTTATGTTACGGTCCAAGCCGACCTTAAACAAAAAATTTATAATGGTGAATTTTCAGATTTAAAATTACCAGATGAGCGGTCATTAGCTGAGCAGTATCAAGTATCACGCTCCTCTATTAAACGAGCCTTGAATGTATTAGTACAACAGGGTGTTATTTTTAAAAAAAGAGGTAGCGGAACATTTGTTAATCCGCTTTATTTAAAAAATCATGCTATTTTTAAGCATGAAGGATCAAATCTGGGTGTTTCAGATTCCTTTCGTGTAGATGGACAGGCACCCAGTATTGAATTATTAGATTTTCAAGTGGTACCAGCAACACTTGAACAACAGCAAGCATTATTTTTAAATGAGGGTGATTTTGTTTATGAAATTAAACGTTTACGTCGCTTAGAGGGTGTACCGTTTATGATTGAACGAGGGTATGTCCCAATAAATGTGTTACCAGGTTTGAGTAGAAGTATTGTGTCGGGATCTGTTTACGAGTATGTTGAGAACACGAAACATCGGACAGTGACTAAGTCATTTATGACGATTATGGCAGAACCTTCGAACCAAGAAGATCAAAAGTTACTTGAGTTGTCTGAAAAAGAGCCCGTGGGTATCATGGAAGGTATCTTTTTTATGGATGATGGGACACCGCTTGAATTTTCCACGATGCGTTTGCATTATAAATATCTGAGGTACAATGCTTTTGTAAGTATTGATTCAGAATAAATAATATATTGTTTTAAAAGACGGCAAATCGTGCCGTCTTTTATTTGTCTGTAGGCAAGAAAATTGTATAAATTGGGTCGCACCAATAAGTACAATCTACCAACCAAAAATAAAAATAACATCAACCAATTCAAGGCATTCTCCTTGAACTAATGCGAATAATCAGTTATACTGGAAGAGTAAATAACGGAGAAAGATTCGTGGTTTACGATTCTCTCAAAAAATAAGGAGTACTTAATCTCATGGCAGATTTTGATTCAAAAGAGTACTTAGAACTCGTTGATAAGTGGTGGCGTGCAACCAACTATTTGTCAGCAGGGATGATCTTCTTGAAGAGCAACCCATTGTTCTCAGTTACTAACACACCAATCCAAGCCGAAGACGTTAAAGTTAAGCCTATCGGTCACTGGGGAACAATCTCAGGTCAAACATTCTTGTATGCTCACGCTAACCGCTTGATCAACAAGTATGACTTGAACATGTTCTATATCGGTGGTCCAGGACACGGTGGCCAAGTTATGGTTACTAACGCTTACTTGGATGGCGAATATACTGAAGATTACCCAGAAATCACACAAGATTTGGAAGGTATGAGCCGCTTATTCAAGCGTTTCTCATTCCCTGGTGGAATCGGATCGCATATGACTGCTCAAACACCTGGTTCATTGCATGAAGGTGGTGAATTAGGTTATTCATTATCACACGCATTCGGTGCTGTTTTGGACAATCCTGACCAAATCGCATTTGCTGTTGTTGGTGATGGTGAAGCTGAAACAGGTCCATCAATGACATCATGGCATTCAACAAAGTTCTTGAACCCTAAGAATGATGGTGCTGTTTTGCCTATCTTGGATTTGAACGGATTTAAGATTTCTAACCCAACATTATTCTCACGTATGTCGGATGAAGAAATTACAAAGTTCTATGAAGGTTTGGGATATTCACCTCGCTTTATCGAAAATGATGATATTCATGATTATACTGCATATCATGAATTGGCAGCTAAGGTGTTGGATCAAGCTATTGAAGATATTCAAAATATCCAAAAAGATGCACGTGAAAACGGTAAGTATCAAGACGGTACAATCCCTGCATGGCCAGTAATTATTGCTCGCTTGCCAAAGGGATGGGGTGGTCCACGCTTTGATGCAAAGGGTAACCCAATCGAAAATTCATTCCGCGCGCATCAAGTGCCATTGCCTTTGGAACAAGCTAAGCTTGAAACATTGCCACAATTCGAAGAATGGATGAATTCATACAAGCCAGAAGAATTGTTCAATGCTGATGGTTCATTGAAGGATGAATTAAAAGCTATTACACCTAAGGGTGACAAGCGTATGTCTGCTAACCCTATTGCGAATGGTGGACGTCGTCGTGGCGAAAAGGCTGAAGATTTGACTTTGCCTGATTGGCGTCAATATACTAACGATATCAATGATGATAATCGTGGTACAGAGTTGCCAAAGCAAACACAAAACATGGATATGACAACACTTTCAAACTATTTGGAAGAAGTTGCTAAGTTGAACCCAACATCATTCCGTGTCTTTGGTCCTGATGAAACAATGTCAAACCGTTTGTGGAGTCTCTTTAACACAACTAACCGTCAATGGATGGAAGAAGTTAAGGAACCGCACGATGAGTATGTTGGACCTGAAGGTCGTATTATTGATTCGCAACTATCAGAACATCAAGCTGAAGGTTGGCTAGAAGGTTACACATTGACTGGTCGTGTGGGAATCTTTGCTTCATACGAATCATTCTTGCGTGTTGTTGATACAATGATCACACAACACTTCAAGTGGTTGCGTCATGCATCAGAACAAGCATGGCGTAATGATTATCCATCATTGAACTTGATTGCAACATCAACAGCGTTCCAACAAGATCATAATGGATATACTCACCAAGATCCAGGTCTATTGACTCACTTGGCTGAGAAGAAAGCTAACTTCATTCGTGAATACTTACCAGCTGATGGTAATTCATTGTTAGCTGTTCAAGCACGTGCTTTCTCAGAGCGTCATAAGGTTAACTTGTTGATTGCTTCTAAGCAACCACGTCAACAGTGGTTTACTGCTGATGAAGCTGATGTATTGGCTAATGAAGGTTTGAAGGTCATTGATTGGGCTTCTACTGCACCTTCTGGTGATGTTGATATTACATTTGCATCTGCTGGTACAGAACCAACTATCGAAACTTTGGCTGGTTTGTGGTTGATTAACCAAGCATTCCCTGAAGTTAAGTTCCGTTATGTTAACGTTGTTGAATTGCTTCGTTTGCAAAAGAAGTCAGAACCTAACATGAATGATGAACGTGAATTATCAAAGGAAGAATTCGATAAGTTCTTCCAACCTAATACACCAGTAATCTTTGGCTTCCATGCTTATGAAAACTTAGTTGAGTCATTCTTCTTCGAACGTAAGTTTGAAGGTGACGTATACGTTCATGGTTACCGCGAAGATGGTGACATTACAACGACTTATGATATGCGTGTATACTCACACTTGGATCGCTTCCACCAAGCTAAAGAAGCTGCTGAAATCTTGTCTGCAAATGGTAAGATTGATCAAGCTGCTGCTGATACATTCATTGCTAAGATGGATGATACATTGGCAAAGCACTTCGAAGTTACTCGTAGCGAAGGCCGCGATATCGAAGAATTTACTGACTGGAATTGGTCAGCTTTGAAGTAATTGTTATCATTATTGTTGCTTGTTTATTGACATGAGCAGGTAATATGAAAAACGAACCGGATTAGTATCTGGTTCGTTTTTTGTGTACACAAAAAAGATATAAGAAATTGTAAAGAGATTAGAAGAATGTTCATAATACTCACTAGTTGAGCTATGTGTTATTTTAATTAAGAGGAGAGCAAGGTAAGTGAAAGATTTACAGGCTGATAATATTGGCGAGTTGTGGGATATTTATGATGTTAATAAACAACGTACAGGTCGTACTCATCTTCGTGGGCAAAAATTAGCAAATGGTGATTATCATCTGGTAGCTAATGCAATTATTTTGAATGATGAAAAGCAGATATTAATACAACAGAGGTCATTTAAAAAATTGAGTCGTCCTGGACAATGGACTGCTGAAAGTGGCGGATCAGTGTTACAAAATGAAACTAGCCAACATGCGATTGTGCGTGAGCTCCGTGAAGAATTAAATTTAGTGGTAGATATAGCGCAACTGGGCATGCTGACAACACGCTATTATTTTGATTGGATTGAGGATTGGTATGCCGTACACGTCAATATTAAATTAGACGATTTGACGATACAACAATCTGAAGTAGAGCGTATACGCTGGGCAACATTAGAAGAAGTTTTGACAATAGCCAGTAGTAATGGCATCGATGAGGCAGTTTTATATAAACAGGCATATGATTTACTATTTTAGTGAAAGCGGTATAACGGAAAATAGAATGGTATATTAATCTATGACATACTACGATGGTGTAAAAAACCGCTTAGCTCGTATCAGCTAAGCGGTTTTTTATACCATCAGTAGCTGCTTATATGTCAAAGTGACAATGAGCAGAGAAAATAGCCCATCATCACAGCAAAATAATGACGACGAGGTTGAGGTGCACGGCTGAGATTGTATTGTTTTTATTAGTCATAGTAAAACTCCAATCATTAATTAAATAATATTAAAACATAAAAACAATTTAATGTCAAATATTTAATTATTAACGAGGATATACAGCAAAACGATTACCAACTGTAGGTACCAATTTAACAGGTTGTGGATAAAAGTTGGATAAAATTTTTTCTGATAAAATGCTATCACGCTTACCTTGGGCAAATATTTTCCCTGATTTTAATAATAAAATATGCTGAAAATCTGGCAGAATTTCTTCAGTGTAATGAGATACAAAAAGTAATGCTGGATGATGGGGTAATTGAGTTAACTGATTGATTTGCTGTAGTAATTGTTCACGTGCAAAAACATCTAGTCCATTACATGGTTCGTCTAAAATAAGTAACTCTGGTTGTCCAATCAATGCACGAGCAATTAACACAAGTTGACGTTGCCCTTGGGAAAGTAGTCTGTAAGGTTTATTGATAATAGATTCACCACCGAGCTGTTGCAGTAGTTGTTTGGATTCTCTGAGGTCACTATCTGTAAATTCATTATGAATATTAATCGTGCCAAATTTACCACTTAGAACAATATATTCAGCTAAATGATTTTCAGGTAATTGTTTTTGCATCGCTGTTGAAACGAAACCGATTCGTTTTTTTAATTCAAAAACATTAGTATATCCAAATGTTTGACCCAATACTTGTATACGCCCAGAGGTTGCCCAAAAGTTACCGTAAATTAAAGATAACAAGGTAGTCTTTCCAGCACCGTTTAGTCCCATTAAAACCCAATTTTCTCCGGAATTGATTTGCCAGTTAATGTTATCTAATATTTTATGCTCACGTTCAAATGAGACGTTTTCTAGTTTTAAAACGGGTTCTATTGCCATTTAATGCACTCCTTTAGTTTGAAATAATTAAATCATAGCGTTGTTTGATAACTTTTTCAATAGTATTTGATTTTAAAATAATAATCAGACGTGCTAAATGAGGATATTCCAATGTTATATATCAAGACGGTAAATACGGTATTCATACGGTTTCCAATCGAATAAATTGGCTATAAAAATGAAATATTTGCGCGTTGCGTTTGACAGAATTCGTGTCATTTGTCACAATACATTTATTGCATAGCTCATCAAAACCTCATTTTGATTTAGTGATAATGAGAAAAATTGTAAAAAACCATGCAAACAATCATTTAAGAAAGGAGTAAATTATGCAAGATGTTCAATCGCGCGTCAGCCAAACGGGTGCGCAAATACTACTAGATTCTCTAGAGAAAGCAGGTGTACAGGTCCTCTTTGGTTATCCTGGTGGTGCAGTGATTCCAATGTATGACGCACTATATGATAATTTAAATGGTATCGAGCATATCCTGGTTCGTCACGAACAAGCGGCCGCACATGCAGCCGAAGGATACGCTAAAGCCACTGGAAAGCCTGGTGTTGTGTTAGTCACATCTGGACCCGGCGCCACGAATACGGTGACAGGCATTGCAGATGCTTATGGTGATTCTGTGCCATTGATTGTTATATCAGGTCAAGTGGGAACGCATGGTATTGGTACTAATGCATTTCAAGAACTTGATATGTTATCGATAACCAGTTCAATTACAAAAATGAGTTATCAAGTGCATCATGTTGATGAACTGCCGTCTATTGTAGCAGAAGCTTATCAAGTAGCCACTTCTGGACGGCCAGGACCAGTTTTGATTGATCTACCAAAGGATATCACTCTAGAAAGTGATGTGTCGGGAACGCTACCGAGTCAGTCAGCTCGAAAGATTAATTTAACGGAACCTGCTTTGAATTTAACAAAAATACAAGAACTTGTTGAAGGATTATCTCGTGCTAAGCAGCCGGTAATTATCGCAGGTGCTGGTGTCTTGAAGGCTAATGCACAAGGATTATTACGCCAGTTAGTGAATCAATATCATATACCAGTTGTATCCACCTTACTAGGTCTAGGGGCTATGACATCTGATAATCCATTTTTCCTTGGTATGGCCGGTATGCACGGTTCTGTGCTAGCCAATACGGCATTAGATCAAGCAGATTTCATCCTCAATATTGGATCACGTTTTGATGATCGTGTTGTCACAAATGCTAAAGATTTTAGCCGTCACGCAACGATTGCACATATTGATATTGATATAACAGAGATAGGGCGCGTTTTAGAAACAGCTTATCAAATTCATGCCGATGCTTATGAAGCCTTGTCGGCCATCCTAAAATTTTCAGAATTTAAAAAAATGGCGATAACTAAAGATTGGCAATCGAAAAACCAACAACAACCCAACCAACCAATCTTTGATTATCCAGAAACTGACCAAGCGATTATGCCACAGACAGTTATTGAGAATATAGGCCAATTGACAAAAGGAAAAGCGCTTATTGTGACCGATGTTGGTCAACATCAAATGTGGGTGGCACAGCATTATCCCTTTCAAGATAATCATCAGTTATCAACATCTGGTGGGTTAGGCACCATGGGGTATGGTATACCAGCCGCCATTGGTGCTAAAATAGCCAAGCCAGATCGAGAAGTTGTGTTGTTTGTTGGTGATGGTGGGTTTCAAATGACATCAGAAGAGCTAGCTATTTTAAATGATAACAATCTTAATATTAAGATTGTTATGTTGAATAATCATTCACTAGGCATGGTTAGACAATGGCAGACACTACTTTTTAATCAACGTCTATCACAGACTGTGTTTGATACACAGCCAAATTTTGGGAAACTGGCAAGCGCTTATGGCATTAATTATATGTTGCTTGATCAACCAGATAGCCTAACTGATGATTTACAACGTGCTTTTGCATCGGAAAAATCAATTTTAATTGAAGTCATCATTCCAGAAGATGCGCAAGTTTTGCCGATGATTAATGCTGGCGCACCATATCGAGACATGATAACGTGGGGGGAAAACAAATGACAACTCATACATTATTTACACGTGTGTATAACCACACAGGATTTCTCGTTCGATTTGCCAGTGTTCTAACACGGCTAAATGTTAATATTAAATCGTTTACTGTCATATCAGATGATGACGAAATAGCGACAGTATCATTTACTTTTGAATCTGAAGACAACAATCAAGTCGCCAATGTGAGGCGCAATCTAAAAAAACAACTAGATATTTTATCAGTTGGTTACGTTAAATAAAATAATAAATAATATAAAAAATGGAGAATTTAATTATGACAACAAAGATGTATCACGAAGCAGATGTAGACGCAACATTATTGGAAAACAAGACGATTGCCGTTATTGGCTATGGTGCGCAGGGTCATGCACAAGCAAATAACTTACGTGACTCAGGGTACCAAGTCATCATGGGATTACGTGCAGGACGTTCTTGGGATGCTGCTAAAAGTGACGGATTTGACGTTTATACAACGTCAGAAGCTGTTGAAAAAGCTGATGTTATTATGTTTTTGACCCCAGATGAATTGCAAAAGCAAGTATGGGAAGAAGAAATCCGTGATTACATTAAGCCAGGCAGTTACTTTGGTTTCTCGCATGGATTTAATATCAACTATGGCTTGATTGAACCTAGTGAAGATTTGAATGTCTTTATTGTTGCACCTAAAGGCCCAGGAAACATTGAACGACGTGAGTTCGTTGAAGGTGGTGGTGTACCAGATTTGTTTGGTGTTCACCAAGACCCATCAGGTGATACACGCGCATTAGCAATGGCTTATGCTAACGGTGTTGGTGGTGGCCGTGGTGGTATGTTGGAGACAACTTTTGAAGAAGAAACAACAGAAGATTTATTTGGTGAACAAGCTATTTTATGTGGTGGGTTGACACAATTGATCGAAGCTGGATTTAATACATTGGTTGAGGCCGGTTACTCGCCAGAATTAGCTTATTTTGAGACATCTCACGAAATGAAAATGATTGTTGACCTAATCTTTGAAGGTGGTTTTGAAAAGATGCGTCATGATTGCTCAAATACATGTGAGTATGGTGAAATGTTAAATGGACCACGTATCATCACTGAAGAATCAAAGCAAGGTATGCGTGATGTTTTGAAAGATATTCAAGATGGTACGTATGCAAAGCAATGGTTGGCAGAGTATAATTCTGGTTTGAAAGATTTGGAAAGTAAGCGTACTGAATATAAGGCAAGCTTATACGAACAAACTGGTAAAAAAGTGCGTGCCATGATGCCTTGGATTTCTACTGCAGATAAGTATTCAACAGCAACTGACGTTGACCAATATTCAACAACGAAATAATAATAAATAAAAAAAGTGGCTTCGAGCCACTGTACATAATCTTAAAATTGGAGGAATCATATGACTTATTCTGATTTTTTAACTGCCAAAGATGTCATCGAAGCGTATCAAACACTCTCAAAAGTTGTTCGACATACAGCACTGGAATACGATGAATATTTGTCAAAAAAATATCATGCACATATTTATTTGAAGCGTGAAGATCAACAACGGGTCCGTTCATTTAAAATTCGTGGTGCTTATTACAATATAATTAAGGCTGATAAAGAAAAACTAAAGAATGGGGTTGTGGCCGCTTCTGCTGGTAATCATGCACAGGGGGTCGCTGCCACATGCCGAGCGCTTGATATTCAAGCTACTATTTTTATGCCAGTCACAACACCGAATCAAAAAGTGTCTGCTGTTCGACGGTTTGGTGGCAAAAACATTACGACTATTTTGGTTGGTGATACTTTTGACGAAGCGCAGCAAGCGGCATTAGATTACACGCAAAAAAATCAGATGTTTTTAGTGGCACCATTTGATGATTATGCTACAATGGCTGGTCAAGGCAGTATTGCAGTGGAAATTTTTAATGATGCAAAAGATCAAGCAATTGATGTTGATTACTTAATCACCTCAGTTGGCGGCGGTGGATTAATTAGTGGTGTATCAACTTATACTAAGTATATTTCACCTCAAACAACTGTGGTGGGTGTTGAGCCTGAAACAGCTCAGTCTATGGCAGCGGCTTTCAAAGCACAGCAGCCAGTGACTGTCTCAAATGTTGATCACTTTGTTGATGGTGCAGCTGTTGCCAAAGTTGGGCAGTTAACTTATCGACAAGCGCATCGCTATGTCGATCGATTATTAGCTGTACCAGAAGGAAAAGTAGCACAGACCGTCATGGATATGTATACATATGAAGCGATTGTAGCCGAACCAGCAGGAGCAATGCCAATTGCTAGCCTAGATATTATTGCAAAAGATATTGTTGATCAGACAGTTGTTTTGGTTGTATCTGGTGGGAATAACGACATTAGCCGTATGCAAGAAATGGAACAAAAATCTTTGATGTATAAAGGGCAGCAGCAGTTTTATCTGGTGGAATTTCCACAACGTCCAGGTGCTTTACGGCAGTTTGTTAATGATGTACTCGGTCCAAATGATGATATTACACGATTTGAGTATACAAAGAAGATTAATTCGGAGACAGGATCAGTGATGGTTGGTATTTTATTGGGAGAAGGCACTTCAGTGACATCGTTGACACAGCGTTTGTCAGCTTTCTTTCCTAAATATGTCAATTTGCAAGAAAATTCAGTGCTTTTTAACATGTTAGTTTAGGCTAGCAATTGTTTTATTGGTTAGATAGCGTTTAAATAAACCCCTAAAATCGGTGTTATCCAATTTTAGGGGTTTAATGGTCAGTTTCTAATTATTTTGTTGTGGGTTTCATAGCAACAATTTCGATTTCTAATTTAGCTTTTTTAGGTAAAGCTGCTACTTGGACAGCTGAGCGAGCGGGAAAAGCTTCAATTGAAGTTGTCTCAAAGTATTTTTCATAAATATCATTTACTATAGTAAAGTCAGAAAGATCATCGAAGAACAAACCAGCTTTAACAATATCGGCTCTTGAAAATTCAGCTTCGTGTAAAATTTCGTCAATATTTTCAAAGATTTGGTGTGCTTGTTGCGTAGTTGTTTCACCAACAAACTCATTGGTTTGAGGGTCGATACCAATTTGACCTGAGATATAGAGTGTATTATCAACCTGAATTGCTTGGGAGTATGGACCCAATGCTTTAGGGGCTTGCGTTGTGCTAACAACTTGCTTTGACATGAATAATTTCCTCCTTACAATTATTCTATTCCAATTTACTTTTTTATACAATAAATATAACAAAATTATAAAGTTAAATAATAAAATTATGAAAATTAGATGTATGATGACATCTGCTGAAAGCCTTGAAAGTCTAATATATGGTTCAAATGATATATTTTGTGTGCTGTAATCGCTTTCTTTGTTATAATATTAATAAGGCGTTATGTTAGAATTAACAATTTTTGATTTTTAATGTCTAGGTAACGAAGCAATGAAGGAGAATTATTAAAGCTGTACGTTTACTGAATACTAGTATTTGGACGCTTAATTAAAAATAAAATGATGTCAAAAATAAAAATTGTTTCTATTGATATTGATGGGACACTACTCAATGATCAACATAAGATTACACCAGAGGTTAAGTTGGCTATCCAACAAGCTGCGGCCAAAGGTGTTAAAATAGTCATTACAACTGGTCGACCTTTACCAGGTGTTCGGGATATATTAGCTGAACTCAATCTATTGGGTGATGATCAGTATGTTATTACTTATAATGGTGGATTATTACAAACAACTAATGGGAATAAAACCTTATTTAACCAACCGTTGTCATTGGACAGATTTCGTGATATTAATGCTTTCATGACGGAACAACAGATTTATGTTCAGGTTGAAACTAAGGATGCGGCCTATACGACGCATCATAAGATTCATACCTGGGCCAGTCATGAAAACAGCCTTGTCAAATTGCCACTGTTCATCGTCGATACAGAGTCCCAGCTTGAGCGCGTGAAGTTTATTAAAGCTATTGCTAATGCCGAGAGTGATGAACTAGATGCCGTACAAGCAATTATACCGGCGAAAATATCAGAAACTGTTAACGTGATTCGTTCCACAGCCAATAACTTGGAGTTTATTGATCAGCGCGCTTCTAAGGGAAATGCTTTACTAGCTCTGGCTGAATTATTATCTGTTGACCCTAGTGAGACAATGGCAATCGGGGATCAAGAAAATGACCGATCAATGCTTGAGGTAGCTGGTGTAAGTGTTGCAATGGGAAATGCTATTCCAAGTATTAAGGCAATTGCTGAGTTTGAAACGGTAACAAACAATGATTCAGGGGTTGCACACGCTCTGAAGAAATATGTACTCTAGTCATATATTGAGATTGACTGATCAAAATATGAATATAATGTTGTATAATGATAAAAATAATATGGAGGTTGTGAAATGAATGTTTTAATAACTGGTGAAGTGGCAGAATTAGTAGGGGAACCTTTAGCGGTGGGGGAACAATTACCACACTTTAAGTTAGAAGATGAGAATGGTGATAAGGTTAAAACAGCTGATTTAGTTGGACGTATCACTTTGATTTCTGTTGTTCCTGACTTGAATACAGATACATGCTCGTTGCAAACACGTCATTTTAATCAAACAGTCGACCAATTTGGCGATGTTCAGTTTATAACAGTGTCAACAAATTCTGTTGAGGAACAACGAGATTGGTGTGCAGCTGAAGGTGTGAAGAACATGCGTGTACTGTCAGATGAGCAAGAATCATTTGGTTATGCGACTAACCTCTACTTGCCAGTGCAAGGTTTTGATACACGTGCTGTGTACATCGTTGATGCACAAGGCACTGTGAAGTATGCTCAAATTATTCCTGAAGTATCTGAGGAACCAGATTATGACGATGCATTGCAGGCATTAAAGACGTTAATGAGCTGAAAAAGTTTAATTAAACTCAATCAGTTACTTGATCTAAAAATGATATTTAAGGACAGTAACATAATGGTGTTGCTGCCCTTATTTTTCGTATGATGTCACAGTCTTTTGTGGCTTTTATCATTTTTTTTTGTTAAAATAAGTATTGATTACGAACCGCAATAGAAAATATTTGGAGCTAAACATGCCGGAACCTAAATTGAAACTTTTTTCTCTAAGCTCAAACGAACCACTTGCAGAAAAAATTGCTGCATCAGTTGGTGTACCGTTAAGCGAAATTTCTGTCAAGCGCTTTGCTGATGGTGAAGTGCAAATTAACATTGAAGAAAGTATTCGTGGTGATAACGTCTTTGTTATCCAATCAACTTCTGCGCCTGTTAATGATAATTTGATGGAGTTACTGATTATGATTGACGCTTTGCGCCGGGCATCAGCTAACCAAATTAACGTTGTTTTGCCATATTATGGTTATGCACGTCAAGATCGTAAAGCACGTTCACGTGAACCAATTACTGCTAAACTTGTAGCAAATATGTTGGAACGGGCAGGTGCTACACGGGTATTGGCACTCGACTTACATGCGGCACAAATCCAAGGATTTTTCGATATTCCTATGGATCACTTACAGGGTGCACCATTGCTTGCTGATTACTTAATTGAAACTGGGATTGCTGACAAGAAAAACGCTGTTGTTGTTTCTCCAGATCATGGTGGTATGACACGCGCACGTAATTTGAATAATATGTTGGAATTAGAGTCACCAGTGGCTGTTATAGACAAGCGCCGACCAAAGCCAAATGTAGCTGAAATTGGTAGTATTGTTGGGGATGTTGCTGGTAAAACTGCCATCATGATTGATGATATGATTGATACAGCTGGTACAATTACGCAAGGTGCGCAGTTAATTATGGAACATGGGGCAAAAGAAGTGTATGTCGTAGCCTCTCACGCTGTCTTTTCTGGACCGGCTGTTGAACGTCTTCAAAACTCAGTTTTCAAAAAAGTGATTTTAACTGACTCAATTAACCTACCAGAAAACAAAAAATTTGATAAATTAGAGATCGTTTCAGTTGGTGAATTAATTGGTGAAGCAATTCGTCGTATTAGTAATAATGAAGCTATTTCATCATTATTTAAAACACGTTTTCACCGTCGATTACACGATTAATTCGTCGTTACAGTAAATGCCTCATAAAAAATAGACCTTAAAGTCAACAATAGTTGGCTTTTTTTGTGCAATATATTACAGAATGGTTGAAAAATGATATACTTGAAGGTAGATAAAATACTAGAAACACGATAGGAGAACGTCCATGAGTAAAGTTTTGGTTGTGGATGATGAGAAGCCAATCTCAGATATCATTAAATTCAATCTTACAAAAGAAGGCTATGATGTTATTACAGCCGCAGATGGTCGGGAGGCGCTAGATATGTTTAGCGAAGAAAATCCTGATTTAGTTTTGTTAGATCAGATGTTACCAGAAATTGATGGTGTCGAAGTTTTGCGACAAATTCGTTCAAAGTCCGAAATTCCTGTCATTATGGTTACTGCTAAAGATTCTGAAATCGATAAAGTTTTGGGATTGGAGATGGGTGCAGACGATTATGTGACTAAACCATTTTCAAATCGTGAATTAGTGGCACGAGTTAAGGCTAATTTGCGGAGCCGTAAAGCTGTAGCTCAGCATGGCGATGAGAGTGTTGTCAGCACTGAGGATATTGAGTTGGGTGATTTGGTTATCCATCCACAAGCTTACATGGTTTCTAAATCCGGTCAAGATATTGAATTAACACATCGCGAGTTTGAACTACTTTACTATTTGGCACAACATATCGGTCAGGTCATGACACGAGAGCATTTGTTGCAACAAGTTTGGGGTTATGATTATTTTGGTGATGTCCGTACGGTAGATGTGACAGTCCGCCGTTTACGTGAAAAAATTGAAGATAATCCAAGTCATCCAAATTGGCTAGCGACACGTCGTGGCGTTGGTTACTATTTACGTCCTGATGCAGAATAGTGCGTGGCAATAATGCGTATAACATTGAGGGCGCTTAGTGCTAATTTTTTTGATTTGTACTTATTCCTTGCAACAACAGCACGTGCTTCTCATCTAAATAACAAGGGGACAGACGTTTAACGTCAGCAATTATGCGCAGCCTAACTAAATTTTTCCAATCTATTCGTTTTCGCATCACGCTTGTTTTCGTGCTGCTGATGATTATCGCACTCGAGCTTTTGGGTGCGTTTTTTGTACGTCAAATTGAACAACGTAATTTGGCAACTTTTCAACAGCAAATTACCTTACCCAAGTATGCTACGGATCAAATAACAACCGCATTAAGAAATAAACAAACTGATGAAGCTAATCATCAAATTCAAGATGTCTTATCAGGTTTAAATAATACTAATTTGCAAGAGGTACAAGTCATTGATCGTACTGGCACTATTCGTGGGACATTGTCAGTTTCTGGTCAGCAGACAATTGGGCAAAAAACGACCGATTTAAACGCTCAAAAAGCTTTATCAGGGAATCAATCATTTTTAAAAACACGGACGATTAATGAAAGTGGTGAACGCAAGGAGTTAATGACCACTCAACTGGGTGTATCATCTGGTCGGGTAAGAGAAGTGACTGGTATCATTGTTGTTAAGGCTAGTCTATTGCCAGTTTATCGTAATATCAGTAATGTAATGCGTTTATTTATCATAGCTGGTTTGATAGCGTTAGTAGCTAGTATTGCGCTTGCCTTATTCTTAGCACGGACATTGACGCGACCGATTGAACAAATTAATGAACAAACGACTAAAATTGCCAGTGGTGACTATTCAATGGTTAATCATATTTATTCACCTGATGAATTGGGTCATTTGGCAAAATCAGTGAACGAATTATCCACACGAATTGAAGAATCAACCGAAACAGTTAATGCTGAACGTAACCGCTTGGATTCGGTGTTAACACACATGGCAGACGGTGTTTTAGCAGCTAATCGCCGTGGTGAAGTGACGATTATTAATCAGGCAGCGGCTGATTTTGTTGGCATTGAACGTGAAGCTGCGCTAGGACAGAATGTTATTGATTTATTGCGTCTACAAGGTAAACGTACATTGCGCGATATGTTAGAAAATTTAGATGATTTTCGTGTTGATTTATCCAATGATGGGACAGAATTATTGGTACAAGCTTATATATCATTAATTAAAAGGCAGTCAGGATTTATCTCTGGATTGGTTGTTGTTTTACATAATATTACTGAACAGCAGCGTATAGATTCCGAACGTCGTATGTTTGTTTCCAATGTTTCTCATGAATTACGTACGCCGCTAACATCAGTACGTTCATATGTTGATGCATTAGCAGAAGGCGCAATTGAAGATCCAGAAATGGCGCAGAACTTCTTGGGTGTTGTACAAGATGAAACGCAGCGCATGATTCGTATGATCAATGATTTGTTAGAATTATCTCGTTTGGATCAAGGTACGATGGAAGTCAAACAGGAAGTTATTAACTTAAATAGTCTATTTAACTTTGTTTTAAATCGCTTTGATATGATTATTGAAAGTGATGCCAAAAATACTGAAACACCTAATAAAACCTATAATATTAAAAGAGAGTTCACCAATGAAGACGTTTGGGTTGAAGTCGATCCGGATAAATTCACACAGGTACTTGATAATATTATGAATAATGCAGTGAAATATTCACCAGATGGTGGCACAATAACTGCTCGTTTGATTAAGACAAAGACCCGTGCTATTTTAAGTATTTCAGATCAAGGGTTAGGCATCCCGCGTAAAGATTTAGATAATATCTTTAATCGTTTTTTCCGTGTGGATAAGTCACGTTCTCGTGCTCAAGGTGGGACAGGGTTAGGTTTGGCAATTTCTAAAGAAGTCGTAGAAAAGTTTAATGGCCGTATCTGGGTTGATTCGGTTGAAAATCAAGGCTCAACATTTTATATTTCACTGGCTTATGTCGATGACGCTAATATTGAGGGAGATGATTGGGATGTGGAATAAACCTAAGTTTTTAAAAGGTACGATTTTGGACATATCCATGATTCTAGCGATTGTCATTTCAATAGTGTTGACAGGTTTTGTATTTAGTTCTTTTGGTCAAAATGAAGCACCAGACTCTGCAACATCACAACAATCAGAACAACAATTATTAGAGCTTATTCAACCCACACAATTAATTGTCACGCATAAAGATGGCTCGCAGCAGCTAGTTACTCATAAAATCAGTACACAAATTAA
This sequence comes from Leuconostoc carnosum, assembly GCF_007954525.1. Taxonomy (NCBI): domain Bacteria; kingdom Bacillati; phylum Bacillota; class Bacilli; order Lactobacillales; family Lactobacillaceae; genus Leuconostoc; species Leuconostoc carnosum. The sequence continues at coordinate 1,130,707 of NZ_CP042374.1, forward strand.
AAAAATACGCACTTATATTGAAGGTGCTGAATTAAATGACGCAAAATCAGAAAAAGTATCAGTAGCCAAAATTCAATCGTTACTTTCAATTAAAAAATCACAAATTTTACGTTATCCAGATGTCGTGCCAATTTCTTACTTTAATACGCGCTATCAACAAAATGTTTCAAGTGGGAAAAACTTTAATTTTAATTATTTTGTTCTGGATTTTAATCGATCAAATATTGGTTATTTTGTTAATACTAAAACAAACAGGATAGTTACGGTTAAAGTAAAAAAGTTAAACAATGACTTAGCTTGGAAAAAAGCAGAAGAACTGCCTACAACAGTTGCGGTTAATTTTAAAGCGTATCAAGGTCAAGTAATGATGAATTACCCAAATGACGTGAAATTACCTGTATATTCGTATCTATTGAATCATCGCGACCCTTCAGCTTATGTTTCAGCACTTTTGGGAACAATAAATCAATTGAGTATTAGTAAAGCAGATGATCGTACGATATATACTAATAAGTTGAATAGCCAAAAAATAGTTTACAATAGCACCTTAGAAACTGTCACTTTTGAAGACCACAATGCCAAAAATCAGTTACCTAAAACTTATTTGGGTCGTCTGAATGCTGGACTTTCTCAAATTAATTTATTGCAGCTCAATTTAGCAGATACGCGATTTTATGAAAGCCGGGACAACGGTCAGCAGGTGACCTATCGTACCTATGTTGAAGGATTTCCAGTTTATTTTCAATCAGAGAGTGGCGCTATTCGTATAAAAATAGCTGACAATGGGGATTTGACCAGTACCTACTCATTAAACGAGTTGGGGGTGCCAGTGCCTAATAAACAAGAAGATGTGACATTACCATCTACCACTAGTATCTTGAAACAGTTAGATGATGCAGGTGTAAAAAAATCAGATTATTATTTTATTACACCTGGATATGAGTGGCTGATTAATAAAGATAGTCAGGCAGCGGTGAATATGGAACCCACTTGGATGATTGAAACATCCAGTGGTTGGCAAAGTGTGTCAGCATTTTTAAAACATCACGATAATTAGACGTGTTTGTCACGAGTAAAGGAGAACATCATGCAATTTAAACGTATTAAACTATTAATGCTGATTTTATTTTTGTTGCTAGATATTTTTCTATTCAATTGGTGGCGAGCTGGTCGGGTTGTTAATGATCAGGTAACGGATGCTAATGTTAACATTATTGATGAAATGAAAAACCAAAAAATTCGGTTACCGCAATTTAGTACTAAAGTACGTTACAGTAGTTATGTTGCCGCTCAGCGTGGGGACAAACAGATACTTGATAAGGTATCATTAGGGAAAAATGCTACTGTTAGTGAGCCAAAAGATAAAAATGGTGTCATTGTTAAGTTTAAAACAGCGAAATCACTTGAAAGAAATGAAACATCTAGGGATAATGAGTTTGATAGCCAATCAATTGCAGCACCAGCAGGTTATCGCTACAATAATATTTTGACATTAGATAAAAATAATACAGACAGAGTTTATTCACAACATGTTTTTGGATTGCCAGTCATTTCTGACTATGGCATAATGACTTTCCAGTATAATAATGTTGATAAAGTCACTGGCTTTACGCAACGCAAGTTGATCAATATCGAAAAATTACGTGATGATCGTGCAACAATAACTGAAGAAGAAGCAATTATTGCGTTATACAGGTATAATGAAATTGGTAGTGGTGATCGATTGTCTGACGGACAATTGTCGTATGATACAACAATACATGTCAACGGTTTTGATATTTATTTACCAGTATGGGCTTTTGAAGCATATAGCGGTCATGAAAAATATATCTTGAAGATCAATGCATTTACTGGTGAGAATATGTCCGAGTAATTTAATTTAAAATTAATTTGCGAAGTGTATTATTGGTAAAAAATCAAGTAACGGGTGATTGATATGAAACAATATTCATTAACAAAAATCGTATTAACTGGTATCATCGCTGGTGTTATCGGTGGTAGCGCATTATTATATGGGCAACGTGGTGTTGAAAATTTGCAAACATCGACACAAAAGGTTAACACAAAGGCTAGTGAAACTAGTACTATCCCCAAAAACGCTACAGCCACAACGGCTTATGATAAAATCTCTGATGCTGTTGTTTCAGTATTAAATTTTTCACAAACTGGTCAGAGACGCTATGAAGAGTCATCTGAAGGTTCTGGTGTGATTTACAAGAAAGCCGGCGATTCAGCCTATATCGTGACCAATAATCACGTGATTAGCGGTGCCTCTAAGATTCAAGTAATGATGCATGATGGTAAAAAGGTTGAAGCATCATTAGTCGGCAAAGATATCATGACTGATTTAGCTGTTTTAAAAATGGATGCCAAAAATGTGACGGCAACGGCATCATTTGGTGATTCGAATAAAATTCAAGTTGGGCAAAAGGTGTTAGCTATCGGTTCCCCCTTGGGTTCACAGTACGCTTCTTCAGTGACTCAAGGTATCATTTCTGCCAAAAAACGTTTAGTTGAGGCGAGCTCTGAAAACGGGCAAAGTTATGGCGGATCAACAGTTATTCAGACAGATGCTGCTATTAATCCTGGTAATTCAGGTGGACCACTGATTAATTTTGCAGGTCAAGTCATTGGTATTAACTCAATGAAATTATCCTCCTCCTCATCTGGTACGAGCGTTGAAGGGATGGGATTTGCAATACCTTCAGATCAGGTGGTTAACATTGTCAATGAACTGGTGAAGAATGGTAAAATCACAAGGCCGGCTATTGGTATTAGCTTAGTCGAACTTTCCGAAATAACGGTTGATGACCAAAAAGCTTTACTGAAAATTCCAGAAACTGTAACAGGTGGTGTCGTGGTCATGGGCACGACGGATAATGGGCCGGCAGCTAAAGCTGGTTTGAAGAAGTACGACGTGATTACTGCTATTGAAGGTAAAACAGTGGCTGGTCAAGCAGACTTGCGTGAGGAGCTCTACAAGCATAAATTAGGAGACACAATCAGCGTAACCTACTATCACCAAGCAACCAAGCACACAGTCAATATTAAATTAACACAGAAATTAGGAAGCTAACGTTTTGACGTTAGCTTTTTCTTTAGTATTAGTTGACAAAAATGTAAAAATGCGCGTTTTCTGAAAATGTTGAAAACGTATTGTAAAATGTTGATAAAATAAAGAATTAGTCGATAAAATGTTGAAAAGTGAGTTCCTTTTGTTGATAACATCATATTTTCTTTAAGAAACACTTAAATCAAGCAGATTTAAGTAAAAAACGGTAAATTACAGTGATTTTTGAGTTGTTTTTTGTGTTATTAATTGAATGTACGGTTCCTAACCATAAAATGTAGTATCCATAGGCTGAGTGGAGTTGTTTGTACGGAAAAGTTAACATTTGTTCTAATTATGTTTCTAATTATCAAGGGAACATTTGTGCTTATCCACAGCTGTGGATAAAAAAGTGGAAAACTGTGGATAAGTACACATTTTAAAGACAATATTTGTCTCATTAGCGACAAGATACGGTTAATAAAGTTATCCACAAATCATTAAAATTTGTTCGAAATCTGTGGAAAAAATATTATGCGAACGCTATAAACATTGATATAATAGCATTGTGGAACTTTTTTATGATACCTGTTCGTGTGCATAACTTTTAAAAAGATAAACGGCTCAAATGTTTGCGAAAAGCATAAAAAGATTAAGAAAACATAAATTTAGAGGATAACATGCAAATTAAATTAATTACAGTTGGGAAGTTAAAAGAAAAATATCTCAAAGATGGTATTGCGGAATACAGTAAGCGGTTATCCAGGTTTGCTAAAACAGAGATAATTGAATTAGCGGATGAAAAAACACCAGACAAGGCGAGTGCAGCGCAAAACAAACAAATTTTAAGAAAAGAAGGGCAACGTATTCAGGAAAAAATTGGTTCGCGGGATTATGTGATTGTTTTGGCGATTGAAGGCAAGCAGTTAGCCTCTGAAGATTTTGCTCAGAAAATGTCAGAGATCACGCTGTCAGGCTATTCCAATATTACTTTCATTATTGGTGGTTCATTAGGTTTAGATGAAGCTATCAAACAGCGAGCAAATTTTAAAATGAGTTTTGGTTTGTTAACATTACCGCATCAGCTCATGCGATTAGTATTAGTCGAACAAATCTATCGTGCGTATATGATTCAACAAGGTTCCCCGTATCACAAATAGCATGCTCATTATTGGACAAGCAATAGTGAGCAGCGTATAATCATATAAAATAATGAAATTTAGGTGAGGAAATAATAATGGTCAATGAATTTCCACAAGTCTTAACAATTGCGGGCTCAGATTCAGATGGTTCTGCTGGTATGCAAGCTGATTTACATACTTTTTTTATTCGGAAAACCTATGGTATGAGTGTTCTTGTGGCAGCTGTGGCTGGTAATTCATATGGAATCCATGCTGTTGAAACACTACCTTTATCTTTTATTTCAAAGCAATTTGATATTTTAGCCAGCGATTTTCATATACGAGCAAGTAAAACCGGCATGTTGTCAGATGCTGATTTGATTCATACAGTAACAGATGCTTACCAAACATATGATTTTGGTCCACTAGTGGTCGACCCTGTAATCACGACAAAACACGGGGCGCAATTATTAGAGGATCGTGCCTTTCAAGCACTGAAAACCAAGTTATTACCTTTAGCAGAAGTAGCGACACCTAACTTCTTTGAAGCGCAGTTATTAACTGGTATCACAATTGAGACGGAAGAGGAGCAACGGCTTGCAGCGCAAGCTATCCAAACATTAGGGGCTAAGAATGTCATTGTGAAAGGTTGGCACCATCTGGCAGCGCAGTCAGAGGTTGCTGATTATGTGCTGTTAGCTGATGGCACTGATTTTTGGCTACGCCATCAATATTTTGAGACGACGCATATCAACGGTACTGGTGATACACTGAGTGCTACAATTGCCGCTGAACTCGCTAAAGGAACAGATGTGGCTACTGCCATACATATTGCGCATGATGTTACAACGGCAGCGATTGCCCATGAAATTGCTGTTGGTCATAAATTTGGACCAATCAATCATTGGGCTGCTGAAAATATTTGATAGCATAATTTTTTGTAAATTAAAAAGCCATACAATTTATTGTATGGCTTTTATTGACTAGAAAACTATTCTTTCTGGTTTTTAGTTTTTAAAAAATAGGTCAATGCCGCAGCGAATAACATGAGAAGTGCTGCTGTGATAAATGTGACACGGATACCGTGTAATTGAATACGTGTAGCAATCATACTAAAGTGTGTGTCAGCATAACCCATTGAGGATTTGGTCATAATTGTGACAAGGGCAGCTGTTCCAAATGAAGCTGAAATTTGACGAATAGTTGTAAACATTGCTGATCCGTCAGGCATTAAACTTAATGGCAAGGCGTTAAAAGCTTCGGTTTGAATCGGCATCAAAACTAATACCAAACCAAGTTGCCGAATAAATTGTCCCACTACAGCTAACCAAAGTGGGGAAGTGAGAGACATAGAGGCCAAGATAAAGGTGCCAATACTTGTCGTGATAATACCAATTAAGGCTAAGTATTTAGCGCCATAACGATCATATAATCGTCCACTCCAAGGTGATAAGAAAGCCGTGACTAAGGCACCTGGAAATAGGACTAATCCAGAGACAAAAGCAGAGGTTTCACGAACTCTTTGCATGTAAAGGGGTAGCATCATGGCACCGCCATACATTGCAATCATCAAGACAACGTTAATTAAAGTTGCAATAATAAAATCACGATATTTTAGGACAGCCATATTCAGTAATGGTGTCTTAACAGTTAATTGTCGCCAAATAAATAATCCAGTGACCACTAAGCCAATAAGGACAAATCCCCATACCGTAAACTCTGACCAGTCACTTGCACCTGCACTAGAAAAGCCATACAATAGTGAGCCGAGTCCAATACTGGAGAGCACAACACCTAGAAAGTCGAATTTGAGTATTTTTTGTTCACCGATATTTTGTAACAAAAAATAGGCCAGAATGAAATTAGCAATAATTAATGGTGCAACAAGGAGGAAAAGATAACGCCATGATAGGTTAGTAACAATAAGTCCCGATAATGTCGGACCTAGTGCCGGCGCAAAGTTGAGTGCCAGTCCAATACTACCCATCGCACCACCACGTTTGTCTGGTTCAAATAAATTCATGACTACCACGTTCATTAGTGGACCAAAAACGCCAGCTCCTAAGGCTTGAATCATACGACCAGTAATCAGTATGGGAAAGTTGGGTGCAAATCCGGCAATTAAGGTACCTGCGGCAAACAGGGCAACGGCAGTGAGATACAAACGACGTGTAGTCAGTCGTTGGATCAAGAAAGCAGTGAGTGGCACCATGACACCATTCACTAACATATAACCATTTGTCATCCATTGACCAAGATCAGTACCAATATGGAATTCGCTCATGATATTAGGCAAGGCCACATTCATTAGTGTTTGGTTTAAAAAACCTAGAAACGTACCAATGACTAAAATAATCAAAATAGATTTTTGTTTTTGAGATATATTCAAGTTAGATACTTCCTTTCTTTAGATAAGGATTGTACTTAAATATAATATTAAGTCGATTTAGTGCTTTAATAACATTTTGCCATATTTTAGTATAAAAAAGCAAACAAAAAACCAGTAAAAATACTGGTTTTACGCTTAATTACTTTGTTGAAGGTAATTCTTCTGACTTACCCTTTGCCCATTGTTGCAACTTTGCAATAGCAGTTTGACGTTGTTTCTTGGCTGAGTTGTGTCCGACCTTGCGGGCACGGGCAAATGAATTAAGAGGCTTCTTTAATGCCATGATGGGTACTCCTTTTTAAATGTTTTACATACAAGATATTATTATACGTCATTATTATTAAAAAATCAATATTAATGCTGATAAGTATGCTAAAAAAGCCAAGAGTTAAGGTACAATATAGATATGGAATTATGGTCTGAAAATACAATTGAAGAGTTTCGCCGTCAGTTATTAACTTGGTATGATGAAAATGGACGTGCCAATTTACCTTGGCGCCTGAATCATGAACCTTATCGTGTGCTGGTTTCAGAGATTATGTTGCAGCAGACACAAGTAGATACTGTTCTACCTTATTATGAACGATTTATGATTGCTTTTCCTACGGTACAGGATTTAGCTCATGCACCTGAGACACAAGTTTTAAAATTGTGGGAAGGGTTGGGGTATTATTCACGCGCGCGTAATTTACAAAAAGCAGCAAAATTTGTAGCTGATGACTTATATGGCAATTGGCCTGAGAGTTCTGATGATTTGCAGGAGTTAGCAGGTGTTGGGCCGTATACAGCTGCTGCAATTGCTTCAATTAGTTTTAATGAAGTGGTGCCAGCTGTTGATGGTAATGCTTTTCGTGTTTTTAGTCGCTTATTGAAAATTGATGATGACATTGCACAAGCTAAAACCCGTAAAATTTTTTATGATGCTATTTTACCCATTGTCGATCCGCAAAGACCTGGTGATTTTAATCAAGCAATTATGGATCTGGGCTCAAGTTACATGACTGCTAAAAATCCAGATAGTGAGCATTCACCAGTTCAGGCTTTTAATGCAGCTTACCGCGATGGTGTCGAGCTATTATATCCTGTTAAAACTAAGAAACCAAAGCCTGTTAAACAATTATTTGTAGCGACAGTTTCTCGAAAAGATAATCAACTTTTATTTGAAAAACGGCCTGAAACGGGGTTATTAGCTGATTTTTGGACGTTCCCGTTAACGCAAATTAATAGTATTGAGGACATTAAGGGCGAACAACTCAACATTAAACCGGTTGTACATGTCTTTACCCATCGCCGTTGGGAGATATGGTTAGTGAAACATCAAATAACACCACTAGAGAACCAAAAATATTTGACTCAAAACGAATGGCAACAATTATCCTTGCCAACTTTACAACACAAATTACTCAAAGCTTTGGAGGAATGCGACTAATGTTTCTAAATGCAAAATATAAGAACTTGTTTTTTTGGACAATTGAATCTTTAGCAGTTGCTTTATTGATTTTTATTGTGTCACGATTTGATTTTTTGATGCATCCACTGTCAGTATTTATTTCTACGGTGTTTATGCCATTAATTGTTGCTGGTTTTTTATACTATGTGTTAAAACCAATATTATCGCGTATTGAAAAGATAAAAATTTTCGGTAAAAAGCTACCACACCAATTGGCAGTTATTCTGACATTTTTGTTATTCTTAATCGTTATTGCCGGGGCCTTGATTTTACTGATACCAACATTATTACGTGAAATGTCGAATTTTATTAATGCATTCCCATCTTTTGCTCAAGATGTGCAGCGTTTTGTGACAAAAACGTTAAATAGTCAGTGGTTTGAGAATTTGAATTTATCAATTGATGCTGATCAAGTAAAAAATACTGTAGGTCAATATGCATCATCATTCCTAACTGTTACAGCGGGAACATTGGGTAATGTTATCTCGATGGTCACAACATTTACCATTAACTTGGTCACAATTCCGGTCGTTCTCTTTTATATGTTAAGTGATAGTGATCGACTTCTGCCTGCTATCAAAAAAATGTTTCCACAACGTCAATCAGAGCATATCAATGAACTAGCAGCAAAAATGGACAGTACGATTGAAAAATATATTTCTGGACAAGCTATTGAAATGTTGTTTATAGGTCTCGCGATGGCTATTGGCTATTTAATTATTGGGCAACCATATGCTTGGTTATTGGCTGTTATTGCTGGTGTTACAAACATTGTCCCCTACATTGGTCCATGGATTGGTGTGATTCCGTCATTATTTGTGGCAAGTACACAATCATGGAAACAAGTTGTTTTTGTTCTGATTGTGATGACTATTGTACAACAATTAGATGGTAACTTAGTTTATCCTAATGTGATTGGTAAATCGTTAGCCATTCATCCCCTAACTATTATGATTTTATTAATGGTAGCTGGGAATTTATGGGGTATTATTGGCATGATATTGATTGTACCGGTTTATGCTGTTTTACGTACAATTCTTGAATTTAGTATTGAACTATTTTCATTGACCAAAAAAAATACTTGAAAAACAACAAACGGATGAGTTGAAACCTATGGGTTTTGACTCATTTTAATATGACATATTTTATTTCGCTAATCCATTGATACGTGACCGTTAAATTAGGTATTGACGTGCGGGCAAATATACAGTACACTAATAGAGTTGTTAAAACAACTAAATTGCGGGTGTGGCGGAATTGGCAGACGCGCTGGATTTAGGTTCCAGTGCCGCAAGGCGTGCAGGTTCGATTCCTGTCACCCGTATAAGAGAGTGTTGACATTCTCTGGGGTATCTAGTATGACACGAGCATACTTGAGTACTTGCCGTTGCCGACTTAGCTCAGTTGGTAGAGCATCTCACTAGTAATGAGGGGGTCAACGGTTCGAATCCGCTAGTCGGCATCATAAAAAAGCAGTGATATTAATATATCACTGCTTTTTTGTTGCATACATTTTTCACTAATCGGCTTTACAAACTAGTGGGGATCATTTACAATACTAGTATGTTAAATAGACTAGTGGAAGGGTAAGATATGAAACCAAATATTTCGAGTCAGATGCTCAAGGGCATTTTACAAGGTGTGATGCTCATGATTTTGTTTAAAAAACCAGATTATGGTTATGGTATTAGCAAACAGATTAATCGATATGGTTTAGACGATATTCCTAAAGGAACGATTTATCCGTTACTGACTATGATGGAAAAGCGTGGTTTGGTTGAAGGGAAAATGCAACCATCTGCAGAAGGACCAGATCGAAAGTATTATTTTATTACGTCAGATGGCATCGTAGTCAAGCAGCAATTTATTAAAGAGTGGCAATTTTTAGAGAGTGCAGTGAATCAACTAATAGATGAGGGAACAATAGATGAAAACAAAAGAAATGATTGAAATGAATAATGAATTACGAAAAAAATTGAACGGAGAGAATAAAATATTTTATGAAAATTTATTATTATATCTTAGAATAGAGGGCTTTGCGCGAGATGAAAATAAAATAGAAACACATTTATTAATGATATTACAAGATATTTTAGAAGCACAAAATGATGGCATCGCAGCAGAAACGTATTTTGGAAAAAATCCAAAGGTGATTGCTGATGAATTACTGGCTGAAATGCCACGCAGTCCCTGGGAAGTCATTAAGACAGGCTTATATGTTGTGATGGGCTATATGGGTGTCAGCTTTTTACCAGCTTTGATGACGGCTGGCAAACCTGTTGATATTGGTGCCCTAGGGTTATCTGGCTTGTATCTATTTAGTATCGTATTAATTTTATTTAAATACATTGGTCGAACAATTTATAATGTGAATATCATGATACAAAACAAAATTTTGAAATTTTTGGCTACTTTCATAGCCGTAAGTATTGGTATAGTACCTGTGCTTTTAATTGGAAGTCTTGTAAAAACGCCAGTTCGTTTTCAACTTGATGGTTGGTCTGGTATTGTTGTGATTATACTTGGCTTAATAATTGGTGCATTTTTCTTTATACGTCAAAAAGATAAGACCTTCAGTTTGCCGTTTGTCATATACTTATGTGGTGCTGGTGTATTAGGTATTATGACACGTTTACCAAAAATAGGCCATTTCTTGATGGATACACAAAATGGACGGTATATCGTTGTTGGCATTATCATTGTTTTACTCGTGATATTCTGGCTGTGGAATATTCTTGTACTTAAAAAAATAAAAAAACTTGATGAAAGCAAATAAAAAAGGCAGCAATCGTATCAAGCGATTGCTGCCTTTTTTATTATGCGCGGCGTGTTAATTTCACAACGCCTTCCCAACGGGCAGTTTGTGGGAACATATCAATGCTTTGAATATAATCGACTTTATACGCTTTAGTTAAATCAACTAGATCACGTGCAAGTGTTGAAGCATTACACGAAATATAAACAAATTTTTCGGGTTGTGTACGTAAAATCTCGCGACGTAGGGCAGTATCTAGCCCAGTTCGGGGTGGATCAACGACAAGTGCATCAGCTACCCAACCTTCGGATTGCCACTTTGGGAAAAGTTCTTCAGCTGTGCCTACTTCATATTTTGCATTGTTAACGTGATTAATTTTTGCATTAATATTCGCATCATCAACTGCTTCTGGGATAATTTCCATACCACGGACTTCATCAACCTTGTCCGCTAAACTTAATCCAATAGTACCAACACCGGCGTACGCATCGACTAATTTGTCAGCATGTGTCAAATCAAGGGCCTCAAGGGCTTCTTTATATACCACAGACATTTGCGTATAGTTTAATTGCATGAAGGCACGAGGTGAGAGCTGGAAGGTCTTGCCAAGTACTGTTTCCTCAATATAATCTTGCCCCCAGAGTTTAATAGTTTCTTCACCCCAAACTAAGCTAGTACGCCCAGGATTAAAGTTTTGGAAAATACCGGTTACTTGAGGTAGTGCTTTGTTGATGGCTTCAATGAGTGCTGTATCCCCTGGGAATGCATCTGTATTCGTGACAAAAGTGACTTGTGCCTCACCAGTGGTATGCGATACACGCACAACGATTGTTTTGACAGTGCCGCGGTTTTTATCTTCATTATAAATGGATACGGACAATTTATCGAGTAGTTCACGTATTGTACGCATCACTATCATAGTTGTTTGGTCTTGAGTGTGCACCACAGGCAGATCAACTAGGTCATGTGTACTACGCTTATACATACCAACACTAATTTTGTCACCAATTTTACGAACAGGGAACTGTGCTTTATTACGATATTGGTAGGGATCTGCCATACCAATCGTGTCGCGTAAATCATAGTCAGACCAACCTCTTGGTTGAAATTTTTCTAATGCTTGCATGATGACATCTTTTTTGAATGCCAATTGTGCTGGATAAGTCATGTGCTCGAGTTCAAAACCACCAACTTCATCAGCAAATTCATCAAGTGGTTTAACACGATTTGGTGATTTTTCACGAATTTTCAGTACTTTAGCCGCAATATATTTTGGCTCGACCTCAGTTACTTTAACAACAGCAACTTCGTCAGGTAAAGCACCAGGGACAAAGACAATTTTACGTTTGAAATAACCAATACCTTCACCATTAATACCAAGACGCTTGATAGTTAGAGGGAAGTTTTGACCGATACGAACGCTGACGCCATTAGTGTTCGTATCTGGTCGTCGTGCACCTGATTTACGGGGGTCGAATTTTTTGCCATAATAAGGTTTCTTAGGGGAGTTATTGTGACCTTTTTGATAAGGTCGCTTTTTTTCTTCTGTCATGTTTAACTTTCTGCATTGCAATGCCAAATTCTCTATAGTTACTTTACCATCATAACATGTTCAACGTGCTAACTATGAGAAACTTGGTTCAATAACATACTGAAATTAAAGTTATTCCACTATTGTGTTATAACACATATGTGTTATAATTTAAGTATAGAGAAAGGGAAAGAATAGCGGACAGTTAAGTTCGTAACCTTTTTCAGTAAAGGAGATGTGGCTAATGATTAGAAGCAGCAACTTTATAAAAGATTACGCACATAATCGTGTGCGAGGTCAAACTAACAAGGACAGTGATTTGGAATGAGATTTGATATTAAGGCATATTTGGATGATAATTCGTTAACTATTTATCGCGTGGCGAAGGATTCTGGGTATGGGTATACGACGATTCATAAATCGTTTAACAAAACACAATCAGATGCAACAAGTTTAAATATGCGTGATCTTGATGCCTTAGCAAAGGCACAACATAAAGCAATGTGGGAAGTACTCAGAGACCTTGAGAAACTTTATTTTGATGAATGATAGCATAAGTGCTTGTATTCCTACAAGTACATTAATAAAAAGGAGATTTTAGACTATGGCTAACAATAATGATTTGTTCAATGATCCATTTGGATCAGATATGAATAATATTTTTAATAATATGATGGGAAATATGAATGGTATGAATTCGGAGAAACGTCGTTACTTAATTAACGGTCGTGAAGTAACCCCGGAAGAATTCGTGAAGTACCGTCAAACAGGACAGTTACCACAAGGACAAGGTAATCCAGCTGTTGGTAATGGGCAGCAACAAGAAGCAGTACAGCAACCTGGACAAACTAAGCAAGAGGGGATGCTGGCAAAGCTAGGTCGTAATTTGACCAAAGAAGCACGTGACGGGTTACTTGATCCAGTCATTGGCCGTAATAAAGAAATTCAAGAAACTGCTGAAATATTAGGACGTCGTACTAAAAATAACCCAGTACTTGTGGGTGATGCCGGGGTTGGTAAGACAGCAGTTGTTGAAGGTTTAGCACAAGCAATTGTTAATGGTGATGTGCCCGCATCAATTAAAGACAAGGAAATTTATAGTATTGATATTTCTAGTTTGGAAGCAGGCACACAATTCCGTGGCGCTTTTGAAGAAAATATTCAAAATTTGATGAAAGAGGTTAAAGCTGCAGGAAATGTTATCCTGTTCTTCGATGAAATTCATCAAATATTAGGTGCTGGATCAACCGGTGGTGAAGATGGTGGCAAAGGTTTAGCTGATATTATTAAGCCAGCATTGAGCCGTGGTGAGATTTCATTAATTGGTGCCACAACGCAAGATGAGTATCGTAACACTATCATGAAGAATGCAGCTTTGGCACGTCGTTTCAATGAAGTAACAGTTAATGCACCTTCACCAAAAGATACACTGGAAATTTTGAAGGGTATTTCAAAACTATATGAGAAGCATCATCATGTAGAATTACCGGAAGATGTTTTAAAGGCAGCCGTTGATTATGCCGTGCAATATATTCCACAACGCTCATTGCCTGATAAGGCAATCGATTTACTTGATATGACGGCTGCACATTTGTCAGCTAAGAATCCAGTGACGGATAAAGTTAGTTTGGAAAAGCAAATGACTGATGTGAAAGTAAAGCAAGAAAAAGCCGTTGCTGACGAAGATTATGAAGCAGCGTTGAAGTATAAGAACCAAATTGCAGATTTTGAGAAGCAAATATCGGGAGCAGATGAGGCCACTAAGGTTATTGCCACGTCTAACGATGTTGCGGAATCTGTCGAACGATTAACTGGTATTCCTGTTGCTCAAATGGGCGCTTCGGATATTGAACGTTTGAAGACAATAGGTCAACGATTAGCAGGTAAAGTTATTGGACAAGATGAAGCCGTCAATATGGTAGCACGTGCTATACGTCGTAATCGTGCTGGTTTTGATGAAGGTAATCGGCCAATTGGTAGTTTCCTATTTGTTGGGCCAACCGGCGTTGGTAAGACGGAGTTAGCTAAACAATTAGCACTTGATATGTTTGGTAGTAAAGAAAATATTGTACGTTTAGATATGTCAGAGTATTCGGATCTCACAGCCGTATCTAAGTTAATTGGTACAACAGCTGGATATATTGGATATGATGATAACAGTAATACTTTAACAGAGAAAGTTCGTCGTAATCCCTATTCAATTGTCCTGCTAGATGAAATTGAAAAGGCAAATCCACAAGTATTGACTTTGTTACTACAAGTTATGGATGATGGTCGCTTAACTGATGGGCAAGGTAATGTGGTTAACTTTAAGAATACCGTGATTATTGCCACATCAAATGCCGGCTTTTCAGATAAGAGTGAAGGTGAGCTAATGGATCGATTGGCACCATACTTCCGTCCAGAATTCTTGAATCGTTTTAATGGTGTGATTGAATTTTCAGCATTAAGTAAGCAAGACTTGAAGCAGATTATTGATTTGATGTTAAATGATGTGAATAAGACATTGGCTAAGAAAGAGTTAACATTAAAGGTATCTGACGATGTTAAAGATCATTTGATTGAAGCGGGTTACGATGAGGCATTAGGTGCACGACCACTACGTCGTGTGATTGAGCAACAAATTCGTGATCAAGTAACCGACTTTTATCTAGATAATCCTGGTGAAAAAGACTTACAAGCTGATTTAGTTGATGACAAAGTTGTCATTTCAGCAGTCGTTAGTCAGTAATTTAATATAAAATGATAGACAATTTTAGGTAATTGTCTATTTTTTTTAGTTGATTTTATGATGACAATCAACAGTATCTTAGCTACAATGGATAAATGATAATACAACACGCAATTTTACACATATTAGATACGAACACAGGTAATTTAATAGCCTCACAAGGCGAGATGGCAGTAGATAATGTTGGCGTGGTCGAATATATTGAAAAGCTGACGGCTAAAGTTAGTAACGGCGATGTTAAGACGGGCACTTTGGCACCAGGCTACGTTAAAGACAAGCTAGCAGAATCTGATTTTGCTCATATGACCACAGATTTAGCTACGAAATTATTTGGCACGATTGAAGCTATTGAGACTGTACAACCAGGTGACTTGTTGAGTTTTCAAGCAACAACAGATGAAGGCCGACTATTTGGTTTGTTAAAACTTAATTTCACGCCACGTTATGCGCACACTGTTGAATATATTGATGATAGAATGGTGAATAACTTAGTACTTAATCAGGCCATTTTACCAGCAGCTACCCAAAGCGTCGAAGAAGCTATTTTAGTGAACTTAGATACATGGCATTATCAATTATTGGAGAAAAAGTACCTGATTGATGGTCACCGTGCAACTTATTTTTCAGACCGATTTCTAGAAATTGTACCTGAAGTATCGGTTAAAGAAAATATTCAAACAATCAAGCGTACTGTCAAAAATGTTGCTGAGCAATACGATGATCTACCGGAACATGAAGTCTTGGCGATGACACAGGAAGTTATTTATGATGCTCTAGAATCTGGCAGCATTAATACAGATACGATTGCTGAAAAGGTGTTTTCTGATAATATTTCTGCACAACAACAGTACAAAGAAAAAATGACTGATAAGATGGTCGATAAAAGTATTCCTGTTGAAAATACACAGAAATATGAAAAAAAATTTCGAGTACAAAAATTCAAATTAGATTCAGGGATTGAAATTTCAATCCCAATGTCAGTTTATCAAGATAAAAATAAAGTTGAATTCATGAATCATCCAGATGGCACAATGTCGTTAGTGATTAAAGACATTGATTCAGTGTTAAATAAATTTACGGTATAATAAATATAAATACTATGAAATATTGGAGGATATGCTGATACTTGTTGGAATGTCTTGCAGCGTGGTTAGCTGCGTTAGGGCTTAATCCGAACGATACATCAGTGTCATAAACTAATGCCATATAAAGATTCTTATGTTGCTAAAATTCGTGAAATTGTGGGCCATGATTTTGAATTGGTGATGCCTACAAGCGATGTGGTTATTGAAAATAATCAAGGTGAGTTATTGATGATTTATAACCGTGATTTTGATGGCTGGGCTTTTCCGGGTGGTTATATTGAACCCGAAATGTCATGGCAAGAAAATGCAGCACGCGAAGCCTTGGAAGAGGCTGGTGTCCATGCTGATCCAGAAAAGTTGCAATTGATTGGTGCTATTTCTGGTCGCCATTATATCGCACATTATCCTAATGGGGATGTTGCTAAGTTGTACAATAACGTTTTTTTGTTGCAAGACTGGCAAGATGAAGCTGGTGAGTTAGATGCCACAGAAATTGATGCCAAAAAATGGATGAGTCTTAAAACTATAGATCATGAACATTTGACTTTTTCTGGGCAAGCTGTGTATCGTGTGTATCGTCAATATAAAGCAACAGGAACAACACAGATGTTAACAATTAATAGTGAACTGCAACGGTTTATTGATGCACAAGATGGTCGAATTGTTGGTGTTAATAGCTATAATGATGCTATCAAGGAATTGAACAATGGACAAAAGCAAACGCACTGGATGTGGTATGTTTTGCCACAGTTACGTGGCTTAGGTAGTAGTGAGCGCGCAACATATTACGGTTTAGACGGTATTCAGGAGGCGCGCGCATATTTAGAAAATGAGCGACTACGTCAACGTTTAGAAAATATCATTAAGGTTACTTTAGCATGGCAAAATGATGATCCAGTTGCTTTGCTCGGTGAAGTAGATGCCATAAAATTTCAAGCCAGTTTGACGATTTTTATTAAGGCATCTGATATAAAAGGCTTATATCAACAGGCATTGGACAAATATTTTGATGGTCAACAGCACCAAGCGACATTAGAGTTATTAGAGTAATGTTTTCTACATGCTAAATTGGAATATCATAGATATTTGATCATTAAATATCTATTTTTTATTTCATGCTGTCATTAAAGTAGATATTTATTTTGATAAACGAAAGTGATAAAATAACTAAAGTAGAAATAATGCTTAAATTTAGGGGTGGGAGTAGCATGAAAAATTCAAAACAACATTATAAATTATACAAGTCCGGAAAATTTATTTTTACGGTCATGGTAACAGCCTTTGTGACAATGGCTATGGGGGTATCTAGTCAAAATATTTTAGCTGACACATTAACAGAGTCAACACAAGGCGAAACAAAGGTTCAGTCTAGTCAAAGTATATCCAGTCAGTCCGACAGTTCATATACATCATCTCGTTCTGCAAGTGAAACGGCTGATCAATCGAAGATGGAACAGTCAACGCCAGCAACTGTCACAAAAGATAATGATGCCACACTGTCAAGTGCAACGAAATTACCAGACGACCAAGTATCATCTAGTAATGTTCAAGCAACAACACCTGATGCGCAAACAGCACCGGTAAAAGCGTATCAGGGACAAACGAGTTCAAGTGCCACAAGCAACGTAACTGGCACGTACCATGATATACAACCTGAATATAAAAGTACTGAGAATAAGATACCAGCGGCAACTCAGCCACAAAAAAAGACAGTGACAATACCAGAAGTTAATTCGAAAAATGGTTTTATTACCGAAAACGGACAAACAAAATATTACCAAAATGGGAATATGGTGACGGGCGAAAAGCATATTGATAATAGATGGTATAATTTTGGTACAGACGGTGTTCAATCCAAAGGATTAACGCAATTGGCACATAAAACTGTTTATTATGATAATAATACCGGTCAAATGCATTATGGCTATCTCAAACAAAACCAAACTTATATGTTTTTTGATTTGTTTGATGGGCATGCAATCACGGGATTACGACACTATCGTGATGGCTTGGAATATTATGGTCAAGATTTGAAACAGGTACGTAATAATTATATTAAAACAAACAATACCTATTATTACTTAGGTGCCAATGGTGATGCTGTCAAGGGTGTTCGCCATTATGATAAAGGTTTAGAATATTACGGACAGGACTACAAACAAGTACGTAATGCCTATGCAAAAACAGGGAATACCTATTATTACTTAAGTGCCGATGGAGATGCTGTCAAGGGTGTTCGCCATTATGATAAAGGTTTAGAATATTACGGACAGGACTACAAACAAGTACGTAATACCTATGCAAAAACGGGGAATACCTATTATTACTTAAGTGCCAATGGTGATGCTGTCAAGGGTGTTCGCCATTATGATAAAGGTTTAGAATATTACGGACAGGACTACAAACAAGTACGTAATACCTATGCAAAAACGGGGAATACCTATTATTATTTAAGTGCCAATGGTGATGCTGTCAAAGGGTTTAGAAAATATAGTAAAATAGGGTTAGAGTATTATGGTAGTGACTATAAGCAGTATCGTAATCGCTATTTTAATGATCATAATATGAATTCATATCATGTTAACCATGCTGGTGACGTAGACAATGTGACATTGAGACATAATTGGTATTCACAACTTAATGAAGGTTACCCAGAGGGGTGTGAAGCAACCGCTTTACAGATAGCTTTATCTAACAAAAATAAATACTATAGCTTGCCAAAAATCTATAATGCAACTGGGTATGGTTATCATAAGACACCAAGCACCGGATTTTATGGTAACCCAAAGGGTGTTGGTAGCGCTAAAACTGAAACAGTATTTGCTTCTAAACTTGCGTCCAGTATGAAAAAATTTGATAATAACATTGTTGATATAACAGGTGCCTCTGTTAATGATGTGATCAGTGAGTTGTTAAATGGTAATCCAATTGTGACATGGGGGGATTATTATTGGCAATTAGGGCGAGCATTTCATGTGATGACGATTGTTGGTTATAATAATAATCAATTTTTAATTTCTGACCCCTATGCAAATTCAAAAAGAGAATATTATATTAGTACAAATAATTGGCATTACGTTAACCATAATAACTACGCGTTAGGTTGGAAAACCCCAAGTGCTATGAATGTTGTTGTGCGTGGATAATTGTATAGTAAATTAAACCAAGCTTTTAATGACCGGAAAATCTGGCGTTAGAGGCTTTTTTGAGTTCAAATCTAGTATTAGAGACGAAAAGCCCCTAGGAAATGTAATAATGTTGATTTTGTAATCAAATATTATCATATTCCCTAGGGGTACTATCTTATTATATTTTAATGCAATTATTTGCTGTTTTGCAAAAGAACCATAGATTAAGCTTGAGTAGCAGCTGCCTCTTTATAATCAGGTGCTAATTTATTAACTGGTGGTGTAAATTCACGCATAGATTCTGCTAGATGTACGAAATGTGTCACTAGTCGGTGATTAGGTGCTTGTGTACCGTGCTTATCAGCCAAATCAGCAATCCAACCATTGATATAATCCACTTCTGTGGGACGTCCTTTAACAAAATCTTGATACATTGAAGGGAAATGAAGTGGATTAGCGACGTTAGAAACATAGTCCACTTGGGCCACCATTTCATCACGTGTTTCAATCAGTTTGATACCAGCTGCTTCAGCGGCATCATAAGCTTCATTAATCAAGGGACGTGCGATACCCTCTAAAAAGTTATCATAGGCCATTAACTGCCCCATACGTGACTGGAACATTGTTGCAATTGAATTTTCAACTGCGTTAAAAAAGACTTTAGTAAGCAATGTTCCCATGAAATTTTCAGTGTAAGATGGATTCAAATGTGCTGCTTGAAAATCTTTTTGAAGCAAGTCCATGGTTTCTGAAGGCTGCTCAGTTAAGTTTGCATAAACGGATGAGCCGGCACTCTCAGCACCCATAAAGTCAACATCCCCGTAATCATTTAATACGGTAGCGATCATAGCTGTACCACCAATAATATGGGCATCATCGAAATAATTTTGTAACTTTTCAATGTGTCCCATACCGTTCATCGCACCTAATGCTGTTTGTCCAGGTTTGAATTTTGGCTTTAGACGATCAAGTGCATCTTGTAACTGCATTTGTTTCATAAAAAATATCCAAACATCAGGCGTACCATTATATTCTTCAGGTGAGAAAATATTAATTTTAATTTTATGTTTGTCTTGATGATCGCGTGATTTCCACACTTGATCATCCTGCTCATGGATTTTATCGAGACTAGCTTGTGTTGGTTCAATAAAATCAACTGCAACACCAGCATTTTCTTGAAGTAAAATCCCATATCTCAACCCCATAGCGCCCGCACCAACTACTGCATATTTCATAATATGAATCCTCCTATTAATTATTGATGATATAATTCTAATCTTAACTCTAATTTAAGTCAAGTCAAAATTTAATTTTTTAATTTGTACAACTCATGAAAATTACCGTATAATGAAGTAATAGTGCGTTTGCACATTTCGAAATAGAAGGAATTAAGATGTCTAGAGAAATTTATTTAACAGGTGATCGTCCAACTGGTAAATTACATATTGGTCACTATATTGGGTCGTTAAAAAACCGTGTAGCCATGCAAAATTCAGGAGACTACGATCCCTTTGTCATGATTGCGGATACACAGGCGTTTACCGACAATGCCCGTAATCCAGAAAAAATCAGGCAATCGTTAACCGAAGTGGCGTTGGATTATTTAGCCGTGGGGATTGACCCTAGCAAAACAACTATCTTTGTTCAGTCACAAATTAAAGGTTTGCCAGAATTAACAGATTATTTTATGAATTTAGTTTCCGTTGCTCGTTTGCAACGCAATCCAACAGTCAAATCTGAAATCGCTCAAAAAGGCTTTGGTGAAGGCATTCCAGCTGGTTTTTTAACTTATCCTGTATCACAAGCCGCCGATATTACGATTTTTCGTGCAACCAAGGTACCGGTCGGTGATGATCAAGAACCGATGATTGAACAGACACGTGAGCTAGTACGTTCATTTAATAGTGCTTATAATTCTGATGTCCTAGTTGAGCCTGTAGGTGTCTTTCCGCCTAAAGGGCAAGGGCGCTTACCAGGTATTGATGGTAATGCTAAAATGTCAAAATCACTAAATAATGGGATTTATCTTTCAGATGACGCTGATACGTTAGCTAAAAAAGTAAAATCAATGTACACAGATCCATTACATATCAACATTGCTGACCCAGGGCATGTAGAAGGAAATGTCGTCTTTACTTATTTAGATATTTTTGATCCTGATAAGCAAGCTGTGCAAGTGTTAAAAGAGCAGTATATGGCTGGTGGTTTGGGTGATATGAAGTTAAAGCGCTATTTGATTGAGGTTATGGAAACAGAATTGGCCCCAATAAGAGAAAAACGTCAAACATTTGCTCAAGATATTCCTGAGGTGATGCGTATGTTAAAGGACGGATCTGAGCGCGCTAATGCTGTTGCCGAAGCGACAATGAAAGATGTTCGTCATGCGATGGGCATTGATTACTTTGGTTAAATGAGATAAAAGTAAAATAAAAGCAGGCAGTTCTCATTGAGAATTGCCTGCTTTTACTTATTGTCCTGTAGTATTTTCATTATTTGAATCATCTAACGTATTAGCAGTTGCTGGGTCGTCAGGGGTTGTTTTACCGCCATCTTCAGAAGGGCGTAAAGAAGCCGCAATGGCTGATAGTTCACTTGGCACTTCACCGCCGTACGGTAAGCCAGTGTTTTCACTTTTTAATCCGAGCGTTTTACGCGCTAAATCAGTGACGCGTTGCTTTTCTTTTTGAGGAATAACTTCATATGCAACGTTATTACCCTCAGAATCAGGATAACTTGTACCAACACCTTGCATATGTTCAGTTACAATATTATTTTTAGCTTTAATGTATTTACTTGCTAGCGTTGTCATATCACCAAATGTTAAATCAGTGCGTACATTTTTTGAAATCGTTGACATAAACTGATTATTGAGTAAACTTGATACATTGGCAGATTTATTGATGAGACCTTCCAGCACAATGCGTTGTCGTTGCTGGCGACCGTAATCACCATTTGGGTCGTCATAGCGCATACGAGAGAAAGCTAGAGCAGCATCGCCATCCATGACTGTTCTTGATTTTGACCATGTTTTGCCATTATCATCAGAGTGTTCATATTTTGTCTCACCTTTATGGAAACGATATAAATTAGGGCCATAAGCATGTGCAGTTTCTTGACTGTAGACAAAGTCAATCGGTGATTTAATTGAAATACCACCAACTTGATCAACCATCTTGGATAATCCGGACATATTGACCAAAGCGTAGAAATCAACTGGAATGTTCAAAAAAGATTCAACAGTTTTAATTGAAGTAGAAGTTGAGCCATAGGCATAGGCAGCATTTAACTTTTGAGGGAAAGTATCTTCATAACCAACAATCGAAACCATAGCATCTCGTGCTAAGGATATCATTGTTGTTTTTTGTGTTTCAGGATTAACTAGCAATAACATCATTGAGTCAGTGCGTCCCTTGTAGGTACGTCCCAATTCCCCAGTATCTGTCCCATATAGTAAGATAGAGATTGGACGTCCGCTTTTAACCACATTAGATACATTACGTGATTTATTTACGCCAGTTCCAGCATAAGATTCATCGATAGCACCTTTAGTGTTTTTAAAAGCCCACCAAGATAAACCACCAGCAGTAAGGATGATAATAGCTAGTAAAACTAAAATAGTGTTACGAACACGATGTTTTTTTACTTGATTTTTTTCAGCACGCGTCGGCGTCTGTGTATTATTATCCATGCGGAAAGAGCTCCTAATGTAGTATGAATAGTAGTTATTAAAATAAAAAGCAACTATATACTAGTATAACTGATTAGTATAAAAATAAAGTTAAATATTTTAAAAGATATTATATTATAATGCTTTAGTTTTGGACAAAGGCATAGGAACTAAATTATCATGGTATGAGGTAGCTGGTCAAATGTTTCGTTTTATTGACACACTATTTTAAAAAGTGCTATAATATCCTAGTTATCAAAGAGGATGCAACCAATATTAGTCATATAAGCTAGTCTGCCAAAGACAGTGAACTTATGTAAAAGGAGCGGTTGCCGAAATTTCATTTATGGCATAATGAAATTGGGCTGACAATTAATAGTTGTTAGACTGTCACGGAAACGTGGTGCGCTTTGGAAAGTTAATTTTAAACTGACTTTTTGAACGAAACCTTTTTCTAACCATAGACAGAGGTTTTTTTATTTGCCTCGACAAGGAGAGTTTCATGACTGAAGAAAATGCTGGTATAAAACGTAATTTGAAGACACGTCATGTTTCAATGATTGCCTTAGGTGGATCAATTGGAACAGGACTGTTTGTTGCATCAGGTGCTACTGTGGCACAAGCAGGGCCATTAGGTGCAATCGTTGCTTACTTAGCAATTGGTGTGATGGTGTATTTTTTAATGACGAGTTTAGGTGAAATGGCAACATATGCACCAACATCTGGGTCATTTTCTGACTATGCCGGTAAATATGTTGACCCAGCTTTAGGATTTGCCATGGGTTGGAATTATTGGTTTAACTGGGCGATTACTTTAGCTGTTGATATTGTTGCCGTTGGGTTAGTAACAAAATTTTGGTTTCCAAATACACCTGGATGGATTTTTTCATCAATCGCGTTGGTACTCATTTTTTTGATCAATTTATTTTCAGTGGGTGCTTTCGGCGAAACTGAATTTTGGTTATCTATGATCAAAGTGATTACGATTATCGCGTTTTTGATTATCGGTATTGCGACAATTTTTGGTGTTATTCATTCAAATATTGATGTGATGAAGAACTTATCTGTTGGTAATCATGGCTTTGTCGGTGGGCCACAGGCTATTTTATCAGTTTTTGTTGTCGCGGGATTTTCATTTCAAGGCACTGAATTAATTGGTATTACGGCTGGTGAAGCTAAGGATCCTGACAAGTCAGTGCCCAAGGCCATTAACCAAGTATTTTGGCGTATTTTACTATTTTATATTTTAGCAATTTTTGTTATTTCTGCTTTAGTTTATTATCAAGATCCGCGTTTATTGAGTTCATCAACAGAAAATATTGCTGTTTCACCTTTTACCATCGTGTTTAAAAATGCAGGAATTGCTTTTGCTGCAAGTTTGATGAATGCTGTCATTTTAACATCAATTGTTTCTTCAGCTAATTCAGGGTCTTATGCTTCAACACGCATGCTGTACGCTATGGCACGTAAAGGCGATGCACCAAAAATATTCTCTAGGTTATCAACTCGTGGTGTGCCTGTATTTGCTCTGATTTTGACAACACTGATTGGACTATTAGCTTTTATTTCTAATACAAAAGGTGGTTCAGTTGCTTATACTTGGCTTGTTAATGCTTCTGGTTTGACAGGCTTTATAGCTTGGGTAGGTATTGCAATATCTCACTATCGTTTCCGACGTGCTTATGTGGCACAAGGTAAAGACTTGAATGATTTGAAATATAAAGCAAAATGGTTCCCATTTGGGCCAATATTTGCTTTGATTATCTCAATTGGGGTGATCATTGGACAAGATCCTGCTAGTTTCACAAATTTGAATCTTGAAAAAATTGCGATTACTTATTTGTCAGTGCCGCTGTTTATTGTCTTATTTGTTTGGTATAAAATAACACACAAAACTAAGATGATTAAATTAGAGGATGTTGACTTGGAGCAACACCGTTGAATATTTAGTGTAAACATCACTTTATGAGTGATGTTTTTATATTAATATAAAAACATTTGTTAACTGATATAATAGTACTATTAAACTGAACGCTAGCTAATCAATATTATTATTAAATCGAGGAGGACAATAATGAGTCCAATATTTACTTTGAGCCTTAATCTATTAGCTATTTATTTTGCCTTTTGGATAATTCGCCCAATCAATTTTGCTCGGTTGATGCCATTTACGCCAGTCCAAGCCCGTTTTTTAAAAGTTATTTTGGCGATCATTATGGGTTATTTATTGGCTAGTTTCTTCATTTCAGCAGCTGGATGGGTGATCGATATGCCAGCAGCAGTCTTTAAAAAGTAACCGAAAAACCTATGGTAAATATGGTATAATTGAGAAGATTATGTAGACAAGTTGGCACATTAGTGCCCGTTTATAGAAATAAAAATTTGGAGAAAATACATGGCAAAAGATATTGGCATTGACTTGGGAACAGCCAATGTTCTCATTTATGTAGAAGGTAAAGGTATTGTTTTAAATGAGCCTTCTGTTGTCGCAGTGGACGACAAAACAGATCGTGTTTTGTCAGTTGGTTCGGAAGCTTACCGTATGGTGGGCAGAACACCTGGAAATATACGTGCCGTTCGGCCATTGAAAGATGGCGTTATTTCGGATTTTGATGTCACAGAAGCCATGTTGACTTATTTCGTGGATAAATTAAATGTTAAAGGTTTTATGTCAAAGCCTAATATTATGATTTGTGCACCTACCAATATTACTGAAATTGAGCGTAAAGCTATTATCCAAGCTGCCGAAAAAGCTGGTGGCGCAAAAGTATATCTAGAATATGAGCCGAAAGTTGCAGCTGTTGGTGCGGGATTAGATATTTTTAAGCCTATCGGCTCAATGGTTATTGATATGGGTGGTGGTACTTCAGATATTGCAGTGTTATCATTAGGAGATATTGTGGTATCAGAGTCTATCCGTGTTGCTGGTGATAAAATGAACTTTGATATTGTGGGTTACTTGAAACGTCGCCATAACTTAATTGTTGGGGAACGTACGGCCGAAACGATTAAAATTCAAATTGGATCAGCGCTACCTGTAGATGAACCTATTACCATGGAAGTACGTGGACGTGATAACTTTGAAGGCATGCCAAAGACGATCACAATTGATTCCAATGAAGTGGAAGAAGCATTACATGACACTTTGCAACAAATTGTCCGTGCAACACACTCAGTATTAGCCAAACTACCTCCTGAATTAGCTGCTGATATTATTGATCGTGGTATTATGCTAACTGGCGGTGGTGCCTTGTTACATGGTATGGATCAACTTTTGTCGGATGCTTTGGAAGTGCCCGTAGTTGTGTCAGATTCACCATTAGATAATGTTGCCAAAGGTGCTGGTGCTTTGCTTGAACACATGAAGTCAAACCGTAGAGGATTCTAATTATGCGTAAGAAAAACCAAAACTTTGATGTTGAGATTGTTGAAGAAGATAATCAAACACAAGTTTTAATTAATCAAAAGCAAGTTGGGTATATCCAAAAAGCTGATCGAGGTTTTGTTGGCTATTTTGGTCAGCAAGCAATTATTAATCAAGCCAAAACACAAGATGAGGCTTTACAAGCCGTTTTGGCTAGCTTTAATTTATATCAGTAAAATAAGTCACAAAAAGCCCTTATCATAATTTGTGATAAGGGTTTGTACATAAATGAGGGAATGTCATGCAACGCACGTCATCAAGACAAATGAGTAATCGTACATCAGGATCGGAATTGGACTGGGGAATTATTTTAGCCCTTCTACTATTTATGATCATTGGCTTGAGCTCGGTTTTTCAGGCGTCATTGCATGCGCAATACGGTACGATGCAGTCGGCGATACGTGCTACCATAATTCAGGGCGTATTTTGGATTATAGGTGCTGTGATTATTGCGTTTTTATTGCGTTTTGATGCATCGCAACTATGGCGATTAGCACTTGTAGCTTATGGATTTGGGATTTTTCTGTTGATTGCAGTGTTGATTTTTTATAATCGGCAAATGGCTAATTTAACTGGTGCGCGGTCATGGTTCATTTTTGGTCCAATTTCTTTTCAACCCTCAGAAGTTGTGAAACCGGCTTTTATCTTAATGATAAGTCGTGTTGTGGCACAACATAATCGTTTATACCAGCAACATGATACAGCTAAAGATTGGTTATTATTGGGAAAAATGGCACTATGGTTTTTACCGGTAGCAGCATTAATCGCTTTACAAAATGATCTTGGGACGCTCTTAGTGTTTATTGCTATTTTTGGTGGTGTGGCATTAGTTTCCGGTGTAACATGGCGTATTTTAGCCCCCATGATTGCTGTAGTTGCAGCCGTTGGTGCAACATTGCTAGCACTGGTGACATCAACAGCTGGGAAGATGATTTTGGATGCACTTGGATTTAAGTTGTACCAATTTGCTCGTATACAAACGTGGTTACATCCTGATCAAGATACCTCTGCTTCGGGTTATCAAACATACCAGAGTTTAAAAGCGATCGGATCTGGTCAATTAACAGGTAACGGTTTTGGTAATTTAACGGTTTATGTACCGGTACGTGAATCAGATATGATTTTTTCAGTTATTGGTGAGAGCTTTGGCTTTATTGGTGGTACGTTGCTTATCGGGTTGTACTTTGGCTTGATCTACATGTTGATCCGTGCAACATTTAAAGCCCAAAATGCTTTTTATGCTTATATTGCTACAGGAGTTGTGATGATGGTACTTTTTCATGTTTTTGAAAACATCGGTATGAGTATCGGGCTGTTACCATTAACCGGTATTCCCTTACCATTTATTTCACAAGGTGGTTCTTCTTTGTTAGGTAACTTGATTGGTGTTGGTCTTATTCTGTCAATTGGTTACCAACAAAAGAAATCAACCTTTACCGAATCGACAGGATTTTCAATTTGATGACGCAATTAGATAGATTACACCAAGAATTTCATTTATTACACCAAAAAACAAGGCAGGGTGACTTATTTCAATCATTGGGCGATTTGATGGCAGATATACTGAGCCGCGCAGCGCCTCAAGCGGCTACTACAGTTGCTTTACCAGATGATGGTGAAACCGTTTTAGAGAAGATAAAAGCCTATAGTGATGATTTAGAAGATAGTGTACCAGAAGAGAATATTTCAATTGAACTATTACAGCAAGTAGTGGCACAACTTGCTAATCCATTACCCCAATATCGTGATACTGGCGCTTTCTTTTTCTTGAGTTATGTCATCCAAAACGATATGGTATCGGCAGAACAATTGCGATGGCTGACAAAATATCTGATTTCAGATGAACAATTATTTGCTCATATTTTAGAACCAGAAAATGATGCTGTCTATCAAAGAGCATTTAGCATGCTGATTTTATCATTACTTTTATTTGTTCAACGTACAAAAACCCCTTTTTTGGGTGTAAAAGAAGTTGATGAAGTGATTGAACAGGTAGCCTTGTATGCGGCATTAGAAAGAGATACACGCGGCTTTATTGGCACTAATGGATGGGCACATGCGTTTACGCACATTAGTAATGCTATCGCTGAATTATTTTTAATGCCTCGGTTGATGAGAGCGGATAAATTATTTTTATTAGCTAGCATTTTAGCTGGTTATCGTGAATTAAAGCAACCGTTGGTCATGGGAGAAACAGACAGATTAGTTGAAGTAGTTATTCATTTAGCTAACCAACATCAATTATATGCGGATTATCTTCTTGTTACATTAAAAATTTGGCGTAAAGATATTGTTACTCAGCAACCGAAGCAAACTGAAGCACACTGGCATCAATTATATAACCGATCGCGGTTTTTTAATGCCATTATCCTATGTGGTAAAGAAGAGGTACCTAGCGAAATATATAGGTATGTTGATCAAACTAAAGATTACTTGGTATAGACAATCTTGCTAAATATTGACCCATCTTGATATAATAAAATTCGGAGTAAAATATAATGACTAAAAAACATGTTGCTTTACTATTTGGTGGAAACTCGTCAGAACATGATGTTTCTAAACGTTCTGCGCAAAACTTTTATGATGCAATTATTGCTACGGGAAAATATGATGTGACAGTTTTTGCCATTGCACAAAATGGTTTCTTTTTAGATCCTGAAAGTTCAAAACGAGTCTTAGCCTTAGAAGATGAACAGCCTATTGTAGATACTTTTATGGCGTCTATTGATCAAATGGATCCTTTAGCCCGTATTAATGCTTTACGTAATGGGGGCGATTTTGATATTTTCTTTCCTGTTGTTCATGGTAATTTGGGTGAAGATGGTACATTGCAAGGATTATTTAAATTATTGAACAAGCCTTACGTGGGCGCACCATTGCGTGGTCACGCAGTAAGTTTTGATAAAGCATTGACCAAAGAATTATTAACGTTAAATGGTATTCGTAATACTAAATATGTTGTAGTTGATCAACAAACAGCTCAGAATTGGACATGGGACCAGGTTGTTGCTGAATTTGGAGATGTCGTTTTTGTTAAGGCTGCTAATCAAGGTTCTTCTGTTGGCATTTCTCGTGCAACGAATGCAGAGGAATTTTCGGCTGCATTGCTGGATTCATTCCAATATGACTATAAGGTTTTAATTGAACAAGCAGTTAAAGGACCACAGGAATTAGAAGTCGGTGTCATTGGTAACGATGAACCGCTAGTATCAGAAATTGGTGCGCATACTGTACCTAATCAAGGTGATGGTGATGGTTGGTATGATTATAAAAACAAATTTGTAGATAACTCAGAAGTACAATTCGAAATACCTGCTAAGCTATCGGCTAAAGTGACGCAGGAAGTCAAAGAAATGGCACTTAATGCTTATAAGGTGTTGAATTTGCGTGGTGAGGCTCGAATGGATTTTCTGTTAGATGAAAATAATGTACCTTACTTGGGGGAGCCCAATACATTGCCAGGATTTACAAATATGTCATTATTTAAGCGGTTATGGGATTATTCAAATATCAGTAATGCCCAGTTAGTTGATCTGTTAATTACATATGGATTTGAAGAATTTGAAAAAAATACACAACTTAGTTATCAGTTTGTTGCATTGGGTACAGAAAAAGTAGGGAAATTTAATTAATGTTAAAAAAGAATAAAAGTGATAGCTTCGATGGTCAAGTTATCCGTGATGCGCGTAAGAAGATGCATTTATCACAAGTTGAGTTAGCAGAAGGTATTACGACGCAAGCAACTATTTCTTTAGTTGAGAACCAGGACCGTGTGCCAAATGCCGATGTCTTATTAGCTATTTTAGATCGGCTGAACCTCGATATATCTCAATTTGTGTCAGGTGATTTTCTAACACAAAAAGCCAAAAAATTACTGGCAAGAGTTGTTTTACAGAGGGATAACAATGCCATAGAAGAATTTCATGAATTCGAAAAAGCTTTAAGTCAAAATTCACCAACGTTACAAGCATATTATATTTTAAAAGCATCTGATGCACATAATCAACATGATTTTGCTAATGGTGTATATTATGCGGAAAAGGCTGTTGATAGAAATACCCCATCACTAGGTGATTTTTACCTTTTTTATTCTTATAATCGCATGGGTGTTTGTTGTTATGAAAATGGTGATATTGAAACAGCTAAAGAAAAATTTAAACTAGCTTATGATTTAGAACCGGATTTATTCACAGCAAGTGAATTGGAATTTCATGGTGCTTTGCAGGGACGTAAAGCATACGCTGAATTTTTGATCGCACAAAATGAACTTGATAAAGCCGCTGATATTTTAACAGAAGCACTTCAAGCATTACGTCAACGTGCTGATTTGTTCTGGGTATCGGATTTGAGTGAGCTGCTATCTGATGTTGAAAAGCAACGTGGTAATATTCAAGAAACCAATCGTCAAATACATATTGCTCATGTAGCGGCGTATCTTACAAATCACGAGGATATGGCAACACGTCTGTCAGAAAAAGATATAGTAAATTTTTAAAAGTAGTGCAGTAGTAAAAAGCAACATACCAAGTTTTGTAACTGGTATGTTGCTTTTTTGATCAAATAAAAAAGAAATACATATTTATTATGTATTTCTTTTAGTCTTTTATAAAATTATGCTTCTTCACGAACTACTAATACATCAACTTTTGCTGTACGAGTCACGAATTCAGTAACTGAACCAATAACTAAACGTTCAACGGCATTCAAACCTGTTGCACCAATAACAATTAGGTCGGCGTCAACTTCATTTGGGACATCTTTGGCAATCAGAGTTTTCGGTGAGCCATATTCAATCAAGTAATCGACATTTTTAATACCGGCGTCGATAGCCTGTTGCTTATACTTCTCGAGACTCCTACGTGTTTCTTGTGAGACAGCTTCCACCATGGTATCATCAAAGCTAGCTACATTTTGGAAAGCACGTGTGTCGATGACGTTCAAAATTGATAGAACACCGCTCTCACCTGCTTCTGAAGCTAATTCAATAGCACGAGCAAGCGCAGATTCGGCTTCTTTTGAACCATCCATTGGTACTAAAATTTTACTATAATTTGCTATCATAAGAATTCTCCTTAAGCTTATCTATACTCTAAGTATAACGCTTACATCCACAAATTAAAAGCACTATTTAATATTATTCACAAATTGTTTTAATAAAAAAAGCGTTCACTAGTGTGAACGCACAGGACAAAGCCTGGAACACTCATGATACCGTTAACCGCTACGCAGATTTTCCTCGAATTTATCGAGGTGGTTAATTCATCAAGATTGTCAGATTACCGAATGAAAGGGCAAATCTTCTAAGTCAAGAATTCCTAACCGAAATTAAAGGTTGTAAGGAAAAAACTGATGATGTAGCAATGCGTATATCTAAGGAATTCATATATATTATAACGTGAAAAAAATTTGATAACCAGTCTTGACTTTTTGACTAATGACATAGATGAACGCCTTGTTATAATAATAGATAAAAGGACGTTTATTGTAATCCTTTTTTCTGTTGTTTTTTTAAAGATTGATATATTTCTTTAAATGATTGTTCAATTTGTGAGTTGCCCTTGGGTAGGAAATAATGGCTGTCTTTTATTGACTCTGGTAAGTATTGTTGTGGTACCCAATCATTGTCAAAGTCGTGCGGATAAATATATGATACACCGTGACCTAGTTCAGCTGCACCTTTATAATGGGAATCCTTTAAATGATCAGGGATATCTGATACTTTACCATGCTGGACGTCGCTAATTGCCATATCAATGGCAGTATATGCTGCATTTGATTTTGGTGAGAGCGCGAGTTCAATAATTGCATTGGCCAATGGAATACGAGCTTCTGGGAAACCAAGTGTTTGTGCTACTTGGATTGCTGTTATGGCATGCTCAGCAGCTGTTGGGTTTGCTAATCCGATATCTTCATAAGCAATAACACTTAAGCGACGAGTTAAAATGGCTAAATCACCAGATTCAATGATTCGGGCTGCATAATGTAATGCTGCGTCAACATCTGATCCACGTATTGATTTTTGTAAGGCTGAAATCACATCATAGTGAGCATCACCGTCTTTATCAGCTGATAGTGCTTTATGCTGAATTGTTTCTTCAATAATTGGTAATGTCAGGTGGATGATACCGTCATCAGAAACTGGGGTTGATAAGACAGCGATTTCGAGACCATTGAGCGCACTACGTAAATCACCATTAGTTGCGCGTGATAAATGTGTCATCGCATTATCATCAATTATTACTGAATAATTTCCGAGACCGTTTTTTTTATCAGTCAGCGATCGTTCTATTGCTGACTTAATATCTGCTTCTGTGAGCGGCTCAACTTGGAAAATTTGCGTACGTGAACGAATAGCTGGTGTAACATTAATATAGGGATTTTCAGTAGTTGCGCCGATTAAAATAATAGCCCCAGATTCCAAATGTGGTAGTAAAAAATCTTGTTTTACTTTGTTGAGACGATGAATTTCATCCAACAACAAAATAACTGTGCCAGACATTTTAGCCTCTTCAGACACAATTTGTAAATCTTTTTGGGTATCGGTTGCAGCGTTTAACATACGAAAAGCATATTTTGATGAGCCGGCAATGGCAGAAGCAATACTAGTTTTTCCAGTGCCAGGTGGGCCGTATAAGATCATTGAGCTTAATCTCTTGGCTGCCACCATACGCCAAATAATCTTGCCGTTACCAACAAGATGTTGTTGACCAACAATCTCTTCAATTTTAGTGGGCCGCATACGATAGGCCAATGGTTGTTGCATAAGAGTTTATCCTAAATAAATATTATCCACATTGACAGCAGTATTGGCGGCCAATAAAACAGCAATGGGGTCATCTTGATGGTGATGTTTCGTGGTATCAGACAAAAGTGTAAAAGGGTGTTTGCTTTGGGTGGCTAAACCAACGTAAGTTGTGAAGTAATTTGCTGCCAAATTTTGATCAATTAGTACCTTGCCAATACTATGTGATTTGAGTGATGCTGCAAAGGCTGATTGAATATCTGAATTTCCTAACTGTGAAACTTTTACAGCAACAATTACGCGCTCACGAAATGTGCCTAGATAGCGGCTCTGTTCGTCAGGATTGATTTTTTGGGTACCGTTACCAAGTTGTTCTTGTTGCAAGCGTTCATTGAGGTTCATAATTTTCTCCGATACGTTGTTAGTAGCTCTATTATACTGTAATTATTGTTGAATTGATAATTTATACAAAAAACGCCACCAAAAGGTGACGTTTCAACCAAATTTGAATTAAGATATTAACCCAAACGGTTGTAGTATTCGACGATTAATGCTTCGTTAATGTCAGCATCTAATTCTTCACGTTCTGGCAAACGAACTAATGAACCTTCCAACTTATCATTATCAAATGAAACGAATTGTGGACGTGCCACAACTGCTTCGATAGCTGCTTGGATAGGGATAATGTTCTTTGACTTCTCGCGAACTGAAACCACTTGACCTGGTTGAACACTGTATGATGGGATGTCAACACGACGACCATCAACTACAATATGACCATGGTTAACTAATTGACGCGCTTGTTGACGTGTTGTAGCCAATCCAAGACGGTAAACTAATGAATCCAAACGTTGTTCCAACAAGATCATGAAGTTAGTACCATGAGTACCCTTACGGATATTACCAGCCTTGTTGAACAAAGAGTGGAATTGGCGTTCTGTCAAACCGTATGTGAAACGCAACTTTTGCTTTTCACGCAATTGCATACCATATTCAGAAATTTTAGCGCGGCGACCGGCACCGTGGTCACCAGGTGCGTATGCACGACGTGACAATTCTTTACCAGTACCAGACAATGAAACACCCAAGCGACGTGAAATGCGCCACTTTGGACCTGTATAACGTGACATATATATGTCCTCCAAAATGTAGTTTGTCGTACATTTGAGGGTAAGCACCAGATGCGTGCAGCGTCTATCTTGACGTTTCTCAGAACCAGTAGCTATGGTCTTACTAACGATTTGGGACGTTGTTGACGCGCTTCTTTACTTACTGCTACTCAATTACAACTCTTTACACTATACCAGAAATATCAATGGATAGCAAGTTATTAAGAAAGGTGTAAACGCTTTGAGATTTGTCAAAAGCTAAATCAAAAAGTAATAATTTTTGATTATGAGTGATAGAATAGTTGTATCAATGAAACTGGGATAAAAACACATGAATTTTACTATATTAGCAATTATTTTAGTGATCGTCATTATTGCGTACTTGGCTATTTTTGTCATGCAACGTACAACTGTTAAAAGAGTGAATGACATCAAAGCAAAAAAAGAACAACTTGAGTCGTTGAAAGTACATGATGAACTCGTTGAAGGTCGTAAGCTATCATTGACGGGCCAGTCTTTGAAAAATTATCAAAGCTTGGAAAACGATTATAATGATGTAAAAAATAATAAGTTTTTAAAAATCGATCAGCAAGCTAATCTTGTATTATTTGAAGCTCGTGGTATTAATTTTGTTAAAACACGTAATGAAATGGTACGCTTGGAAGAAATGGTGACTGGTATTGAGTCTACTATCAATGAAGTGCGTAGCGGGTTGAGTGAATTGAAAAAGATCAATGAAACTCATCGTGATGCCATTAACGAATTACAAAAGAAGTATGATGGCTTGCGCAAACGCCTTCTGGCGGAAAACTTCAAGTTTGGACCAGCCAATCCAGCTTTAAATAAGTTTTTAGAACAACTTGAAACAGATTATGATGAATTCACTCGTTTAACTGAAACTGGTGATCATGCTACTGCCTCGGATATTTATGAACAGTTGGCCATGGAAACAACTCAAATGGAAAACATGATGGGAGATATTCCTGAGTTATTTGAAAAGCTGGACACTGTTTATATCGAACAACTCAATGAATTAATCCAAGGGCATGCCGATTTGGTTGCTCAAGGATATGTCTTCCCCAATGATACAGTGGAGCATGAACTCAATTCTATTGATACTCAGCGCCAGGCAGTTTTGCGTCTATTGAGTGAATTGAAGTTAAAAGAAGTTGCTGAACAAAATGGTTACATACAACGCCGTATTGAGACATTATACGATACGATGGAAACAGAGATTACGGCGCGCAAAGAAGTCAAGAAAAATGCAGAGATATTGTCTTCGGAATTATTATTATTACGTGAACAAAATAATGCCTTAGCAATAGAATTAGACCGATTGGGGCAAAGTTTTCAATTTAATCACAAAGAATTAGAGACGCGACGTACGTTGCTTGAACAAATTAATACAGCTGAAGAACAAGTTAATCATAATGATGATTTATTAGAGTCATCAGAAATGTCATATAGTGAATTACTTGCGCAACAAGAGACTATTTTGCAACACTTTACAGAAATTAAAGTACAGCAAGTCGATATTTGGGAGAAAATTTCTGGTCTAGAAAAAGCACAACGGTCAGCACGAAAGTTTGGCAGTCAATACCAACAAGAGATTGAAAATATTAAGCACGCTGTTGAACGTTTGAATTTGCCAGGATTACCAGCAACATATCTCGAATATTTCTTTGCCGTTTCTAATGAACTGGAACGTTTAGCGAAATCATTGCAAGCTACATTGGTTGATATGGATGAAGTACAGCGCCAACTTAATATCGTGTCAGCTGATATTGATACACTTAAAGAAAAAACAGAAAATATTGTTGATCAAGCATCAATTACCGAACAGTTATTGCAATATGCAAATCGCTACCGGGCTTCTAATGAACGTGTTGCAGCAGCTAGTGAGCAGGCAAGAATGTTCTATGAACGTGATTACAATTTTGCTAAGGCCATAGAGGTTTTGGGACCAGCTTTAGATGGTGTTGAATCGGGTGTTCAACAAAAATTAGTTGATTCATATATGCGTCATAAAGCACCAATAGTGTTAAATGATCAGCATTAAACAGACTATTTTAAAATCAGCTTCGGCTGATTTTTTTAGTATTATTGGAGAAAACATGAGAACAATTGATGACTATCATACTGTTATGACAAAACGCTTAATATTACGAAGCGTTGAATTAGCAGATGCACCAGCAATGTATCAATGGTTAGGTGATAAGGAAACTGTTAAGTGGTTGTCTGGTGAAATATTGGCGAGTATTGCTGATGTTGAAGAACAGGCTATTCGTGGTTATTTTTGGCACGATATTGCACATACTAAGAAATATGGTATCGCATTGTGCGA
The DNA here is from genome assembly GCF_007954525.1 of Leuconostoc carnosum. NCBI lineage: Bacteria > Bacillati > Bacillota > Bacilli > Lactobacillales > Lactobacillaceae > Leuconostoc > Leuconostoc carnosum. Next base: position 1,167,232 of record NZ_CP042374.1, read on the forward strand.
TACCAACCAATTAATAGGTGGTGTTGATTTCCGACAAAACTTGGATAACAATGATGCTGAAATTGGTTATGTCTTAACGCCGGCTATGAGAGGATATGGCTATATGGCAGAAGCGGTCACTGAATTGCTGCATATAGGTTTTGATTTAATAAACTTGGATAGCATTTGGATTAGTCATGATCTTAAAAATACACCTAGTCGACGTATACCAGAGCGGTTAAATTTTGTGAATTCTGGGCAAGATAAGCAAGGTCACGTGGTTTGGATGATGTCAAAGGACAATTATAATAAACAAAAAAACGAATGAACATCATGTTCATTCGTTTTTTTGTTTATTATAATTATTAAGGGTAAATTAGTTAAAAGCGCGTTGATCAATCCAAACACGACGATTGTCTAAGGTCACAATTAACAGACATGGTTAATATAAAATTATCTTTGAAAAATAATATCCTAACTTATGATAACTTCGAATGGCGAATACCATAAGCAAAGTACCATATAATACCGAGAAGTAGCCAGATGAGAAACATTTCCAATGTTTCTTTAGGTAGCTGGGTAATTAACAAAAGGCTTAGCATACCAGCTATAAAAGGAACAACTGGGTAGCCCGGCACTTTGAAGCCGTCATGCGACAAATCTGTTCGTTTGCGCAGGAATAAGATACCGAAATTAATGAACATGAAAGCCAATAGTGTACCAGCATTAATTAGGCTAGCAAGCGTGTTTAGAGGAATGAGCCCGGCAAAAACACACTCTATAATAACTGCTAAAATTAATGCGTTGACTGGTAAATGCGATCCAGCAGAAATTTTGCCTAAGCTGTGTGGCAACAAGCCATCACGACCAAAAGAATATGTTAGGCGAGATGAAGCGTAAACTAATGCCAATATAGCGGTAAACATACCAATCAATGCACCTACTGTAATGATGACAGAGAACTGTGTTTGACCAATAGCTTGTAAAGCAAAAGCTGCCGGGTCATCAACACCTAGTTTTGTGTAATGAACCATCCCTGTTAGTACGATAGAAAATAAAACATACAGTAGGGCAGAAATAAGTACTGTGCCGATAATACCGCGTACCATGGTTTTCTGAGGGTTTTTAACTTCAGCAGCGTGAGCGGCAATTGTGTCAAAGCCAAGAAAAGCGAAGATGATACTTGCTGTAGCAGCTGTGATTCCGTGTAATCCGAATAATCCTGTTCGGAATTCTTTGGGATAAAAGGGCACATAATTCGTGTGCTTGATAAAAAATGAGCCACCAATAATGAATAATCCGAGAATAGCCACTTTTAGTATAACCGCACCATTTTCAATATTTCGAGACGTGTTAAGGCCACGAGATAAGATCATTGTTACAATTAAAATGATTAAGACTGCAAAGAGGTTAATCACACCGCCTTCCATCGGTCCAGACATGATAGCTGGTGGGAGATGGATGTTAAATACCGTGAGTAAATTACCAAAGTAAGCAGAAAACCCTGTTGAAATAGCTGATACGGCTAAGAAATATTCTAGAATTAGAGACCATCCTAGTAACCAGCCAATAATTTCACCATAAACAACACTACCATAGGAATAAGCAGAACCAGCTACTGGCATTGCTGAAGAAAATTCTGCAAAAGCCATGCCTGACAGCCCTGAAAATATAGCTGCTAATAAAAATGCGACGGAAACGGCGGGACCAGCGTTTTGAGCTGCCTCGTGTCCTGGTAAAATAAAAATACCAGTACCAATAACGGTACCAACACCAAGACCAATAAGATCACGTGTCGTGAGTATCCGTTTCATATGAGAATCTGCCGCCAAATAATTATTAACAGTCTCTTTTTTGAATGCTCTTGAAAATACAGACATGAATATTCTCCAATGCTATTTTAATTTAAATATAACTATTATTTTAACAATATACACCCTAAATGTCTAACTTCAGATATAAAGATACGTTACAATAGTTATAATAAGGAAACTAAATATCATGAAAGATAACAAAGTGTTTGTTATTACCGGTGCCACAGGCGTTGGGAAGACGACAATTGCTCGCTATTTACAAGAAAATTATCAAATGCCGCGCGTTATTACACATACGACTCGTTCACCACGCGACCGTGAAAAGGCTGGCATAGCATATTATTTTGAAGATGATGTCTCATTTGAACGAAATCACTATTTAGAACGTGTGCAATATGCTGGTGCACAGTATGGCTCATCCTATGAAGGACTAGAACGGGCATGGGAGAAGAATCCATATATTACTATTGTCTTAGATACAGCAGGCGCGATTACATATGCACGTGAACTGGGTGATCAAGTGGTAATTATTTTTGTGACCGTGACACATTCTGATACTTTAATTGACCGTGTGACAGTTCGTGGGGATGATTCAGCTGCTGTTGAGCGGCGCGTATCTTCACCAGAATTTTTAAGAGACATTACTTTACCAACACCGTTGGATGGCGTTGCTTATGAGTTAGTTAATGACGATTGGTCGAAAACGAAAATCAAGCTTGATTTATTAGTTAATGATATTATGAATGGGCGTAGTTTACCAAAGAAAAATTGACCTAGCTATTCTTGGTAAATAAAAGGCAAAAAATAGACATAATTTATGATTTTTTTATTATAAACATTGGTAAAACGTTGACATATAATACATAAAAGCATAATATTAATATTATAAAACGATTAAATATTTTAACAATAATCAGCGTATAATATAGTTACAGTTTTGGTAGCTAAACATAGATCATTTAAATATTAAGAGTGGTTGTCTGGATATTCTGCACATTCGATTCAGTCGTGTGTTTTTTTTGGTTAAAAAGCAACAAAATGTAACATTGATTCTCATTTTCCATTACATTGTTCCTCGTAGCTACACTCATAAATTAATAGGAGAAAAAATATGCCAAAGGCTAAAACAACACTGCTATCTTCATTTAATAAAAGGTTAGACCTTGTTAAACCAAGCGCTATCCGTGCTTTTGATAATGAAGTGAGTGAGATTCCTAATATTTTAAAATTGACGTTAGGTGAACCTGATTTTGATGTGCCTGATCATATTAAGGCAGCAGCAATTCAATCGATTGAGGGAAATGACTCGCACTATGCAGCGTCGAATGGGACATTGGCATCACGACAAGCCGTGACGAACTTTTTAAATAACCGCTATGGGTTGCAGTATGATGCTGAGAGTGAAGTTATCGTGACGGTTGGTGCAACTGAAGCTATTTATTCGGTTTTGACTTCATTATTGAATTCCGGGGATAAGGTTTTGCTGCCATCACCTATTTTCCCACTGTATATTCCAGTAACACTAGTAGGTGGTGGGGAACCTGTTTTTGTTGATACATCATCAAACAATTTTGTATTAAGTCCGGAAATGTTGAAACAAGCTATCCGTGAACACGGTGACAGTATTAAGGCGATTGTTTTAAATTTCCCATCGAATCCTACAGGTGTGACATACAGTGAAGCAGAAGTGAAGGCATTAGCTGACATATTACGTGATACTAGTATTGTTGTCATTTCAGATGAGATATATTCAGAACTAACTTATGAAACAACACATGTATCAATGGCAAAATATTTGCCTGAACAGACTATTTTATTGAATGGTGTATCGAAATCACATGCTATGACAGGTTATCGTATTGGTTTCTTAGCGGGTCCAGCAGAAGTTGTTAAAAAACTAGGGCTTATTCACCAATTCACAGTAACAACTGTAACTAATTCATCCATGGCTGCTGCAACAGAGGCATTAAATACAGAAGCCGGACGTGAAGATACCCTTATAATGAAGAAACAATATAAAGAACGTCGCGATTTTGTTTTTGATACGATGACATCACTTGGATTCGCTATACCAAAACCGGCTGGAGCATTTTATATTTTTGCAAAAATCCCTGAAAAATTTGAACAAGATGATACTAAATTTGCACGAGATTTAGCGCAAAAAAATCAATTAGCTGTCGTACCAGGGTCTTCATTTGGACCAGGTGGTGAAGGATATGTACGTTTGAGTTATGCTGCTTCAATGTCTAAACTTCAAGATGCTATGAATAGATTGACAAAATACATGAACGGGAGTAAGCGGTAACTAAGGAAACCGGGAGAAAAAGCGAACGGAAGAGGGGGTTAGGGAGAAAGAGTAAGGGAAAGAAAAAGAGTGAGAGAAAGAGATTGACGGAGGGGGAGAAAGTTGGTATATTAGAAGATGTCTTAAGGGCAAGTCAGTGGCAGGTGAGTGCGAAAGAAGCGCTAACAAAAGTGTTGACAAGTGAAACAAGACGCAGTAAGATAGTATAGTTGTCAAATAGCGAAAGCGGTGCAGGGCGTCAGAGCGAGCGTAGCGAGGAGGAAACTTCTCAAAACAAAGGTGTTGACAAACGAAACCGAGCGTGGTATGATAATATAGTTGTCACAGCGACAACAAGTAGCACATTGAAAACTGAACAAAACTTTGAACAAACGAATCTGTTGTTGTTATTAGAAGTAATAACGAAACAAATTTGCGAAGTCAATTCGTAACAAACAATAAACGGATTACGTTATAGAGATATAGCGAAATATAGTCAGTTTAATCGAAGAGCAATCTTCAAATTTTCTAAATTGAGAGTTTGATCCTGGCTCAGGATGAACGCTGGCGGCGTGCCTAATACATGCAAGTCGAACGCACAGCGAAAGGTGCTTGCACCTTTCAAGTGAGTGGCGAACGGGTGAGTAACACGTGGACAACCTGCCTCAAGGCTGGGGATAACATTTGGAAACAGATGCTAATACCGAATAAAACTTAGTATCGCATGATACCAGGTTAAAAGGCGCTACGGCGTCACCTAGAGATGGATCCGCGGTGCATTAGTTAGTTGGTGGGGTAAAGGCCTACCAAGACAATGATGCATAGCCGAGTTGAGAGACTGATCGGCCACATTGGGACTGAGACACGGCCCAAACTCCTACGGGAGGCTGCAGTAGGGAATCTTCCACAATGGGCGAAAGCCTGATGGAGCAACGCCGCGTGTGTGATGAAGGCTTTCGGGTCGTAAAGCACTGTTGTATGGGAAGAAAAGTTAAGGTAGGGAATGACCTTAGCCTGACGGTACCATACCAGAAAGGGACGGCTAAATACGTGCCAGCAGCCGCGGTAATACGTATGTCCCGAGCGTTATCCGGATTTATTGGGCGTAAAGCGAGCGCAGACGGTTGGTTAAGTCTGATGTGAAAGCCCGGAGCTCAACTCCGGAAAGGCATTGGAAACTGGTTAACTTGAGTGCAGTAGAGGTAAGTGGAACTCCATGTGTAGCGGTGGAATGCGTAGATATATGGAAGAACACCAGCGGCGAAGGCGGCTTACTGGACTGTAACTGACGTTGAGGCTCGAAAGTGTGGGTAGCAAACAGGATTAGATACCCTGGTAGTCCACACCGTAAACGATGAACACTAGGTGTTAGGAGGTTTCCGCCTCTTAGTGCCGAAGCTAACGCATTAAGTGTTCCGCCTGGGGAGTACGACCGCAAGGTTGAAACTCAAAGGAATTGACGGGGACCCGCACAAGCGGTGGAGCATGTGGTTTAATTCGAAGCAACGCGAAGAACCTTACCAGGTCTTGACATCCTTTGAAGCTTTTAGAAATAGAAGTGTTCTCTTCGGAGACAAAGTGACAGGTGGTGCATGGTCGTCGTCAGCTCGTGTCGTGAGATGTTGGGTTAAGTCCCGCAACGAGCGCAACCCTTATTGTTAGTTGCCAGCATTCAGATGGGCACTCTAGCGAGACTGCCGGTGACAAACCGGAGGAAGGCGGGGACGACGTCAGATCATCATGCCCCTTATGACCTGGGCTACACACGTGCTACAATGGCGTATACAACGAGTTGCCAACCTGCGAAGGTGAGCTAATCTCTTAAAGTACGTCTCAGTTCGGACTGCAGTCTGCAACTCGACTGCACGAAGTCGGAATCGCTAGTAATCGCGGATCAGCACGCCGCGGTGAATACGTTCCCGGGTCTTGTACACACCGCCCGTCACACCATGGAAGTTTGTAATGCCCAAAGCCGGTGGCCTAACCGTAAGGAGGGAACCGTCTAAGGCAGGACAGATGACTGGGGTGAAGTCGTAACAAGGTAGCCGTAGGAGAACCTGCGGCTGGATCACCTCCTTTCTAAGGATAATCGGAAAACGACAGTGACTTCAGTGTCAAGTTCGTAACGTTCAAAGTTTTGTTTAGTTTTGAGTGTGGTACTGTTATAGGTATCATGGTCAAAGATGAACCTATGGGGAATTAGCTCAGCTGGGAGAGCACCTGCTTTGCAAGCAGGGGGTCAGCGGTTCGATCCCGCTATTCTCCATAGGCAACTGGCAGCAGTTGTCGTGGTTGTACATTGAAAACTGAATAGTAACAAATTCTTTTAATAATTTTTAATTATAAATTGAACCGAGAAACAACACAAAAAAGTTCTTTAAAAAGAACGGTTTAATCGCAGGTCTGAAAAACGACCAACTCATAAACTTGAACCACAACTTCGGTTGTATAGGTTAAGTTAATAAGGGCGCGTGGTGGATGCCTTGGCACTAGGAGCCGATGAAGGACGTAACTAACTACGATAAGCTTTGGTGAGCGGTAAGTACGCTATGACCCAGAGATTTCCGAATGGGGAAACCCAACTCGCAAAGAGTTGTCCATATCTGAATATATAGGATATGAGACGGAATACGCTGTGAACTGAAACATCTCATTAGCAGCAGGAGCAGAAAGAAAAATCGATTCCCTAAGTAGCGGCGAGCGAACGGGGAAGAGCCCAAACCAGAGTGCTTGCATTCTGGGGTTGTAGGACTGATATATAAGAGTTACAAAAGTGTTTTATAGCAGAACAAGTTGGGAAGCTTGGCTATAGAGGGTGATAGCCCCGTAAGCGAAATAAAGCACACTCTTTTCAGGATCCTGAGTACGGCCGGACACGTGAAATCCGGTCGGAATCTGCGGGGACCATCCCGTAAGGCTAAATACTCCCTAGTGACCGATAGTGAACCAGTACCGTGAGGGAAAGGTGAAAAGCACCCCGGAAGGGGAGTGAAATAGTTCCTGAAACCACGACGCCTACAAGAAGTCAGAGCCCGTTAATGGGTGATGGCGTGCCTTTTGTAGAATGAACCGGCGAGTTACGATATCGTGCAAGGTTAAGGAGAAAAGACCGGAGCCGTAGCGAAAGCGAGTGTGAATAGCGCGAATAGTACGATGTTGTAGACCCGAAACCAGGTGACCTACCCATGGTCAGGATGAAGGTGAGGTAAAACTTACTGGAGGTCCGAACCGGTGCATGTTAAAAAATGCTCGGATGAACTGTGGGTAGCGGTGAAATTCCAAACGAACTTGGAGATAGCTGGTTCTCTCCGAAATAGCTTTAGGGCTAGCCTCATTATAAGCATACTGGAGGTAGAGCACTGTTAAGCCTAGGGGCCCATCTCGGGTTACCAAAGTTTGATAAACTCCGAATGCCAGATATGTATGAATGGGAGTCAGACGATGAGTGATAAGATCCACCGTCGAAAGGGGAACAGCCCAGATCGCCAGTTAAGGTCCCTAAATATATGTTAAGTGGAAAACGATGTGATAGTGCATAGACAACTAGGATGTTGGCTTAGAAGCAGCCAACATTTAAAGAGTGCGTAATAGCTCACTAGTCGAGTGCCATTGCGCGGAAAATGTACCGGGGCTAAACATATTACCGAAACTGCGGGTGTGCGTAAGCACGCGATAGGAGAGCGTTGTAAGGGCAATGAAGGTAGACTGTAAGGACTACTGGAGCGCTTACAAGTGAGAATGCCGGTATGAGTAGCGAAAGACAGGTGAGAATCCTGTCCACCGAATGACTAAGGTTTCCTGGGGAAGGCTCGTCCTCCCAGGGTTAGTCGGGACCTAAGGCGAGGCTGAGAAGCGTAGTCGATGGATAACAGGTTGAGATTCCTGTACCAGTAGTAATGCGTTTGACCGATGGAGGGACGCAGGAGGCTATCAGAAGCGTACTGATGGATATGTACGTGCAAGCAGTAAGTTTTGATAAGAGTGAAATGCTTTTATCTACAAGAACAAGCTGTGATGCGGATCGAAATAAAGTAGAGAAGTCTGAGATGTCACACTGCCGAGAAAAGCTTCTAGGAAGTATTACACTGCCCGTACCGCAAACCGACACAGGTAGTCGAGTGGAGAACACTAAGGTGAGCGAGAGAACCCTCGTTAAGGAACTCGGCAAAATGACCCCGTAACTTCGGGAGAAGGGGTGCTCATGGTAAAACATGAGCCGCAGTGAATAGGCCCAGGCGACTGTTTATCAAAAACACAGGTTTCTGCAAAATCGTAAGATGAAGTATAGGGGCTGACGCCTGCCCGGTGCTGGAAGGTTAAAAGGAGTGCTTAGCTTCGGCGAAGGTACGAATTGAAGCCCCAGTAAACGGCGGCCGTAACTATAACGGTCCTAAGGTAGCGAAATTCCTTGTCGGGTAAGTTCCGACCCGCACGAAAGGCGTAACGATCTGGGCACTGTCTCAACGAGGGACTCGGTGAAATTTAAATACCCGTGAAGATGCGGGTTACCCGCGACAGGACGGAAAGACCCCATGGAGCTTTACTGTAGCTTGATATTGAATGTTTGTGCTGCTTGTACAGAATAGGTAGGAGACGTAGAAAATTGGACGCCAGTCTAGTTGGAGTCGAACGGTGGGATACTACCCTCGTTGTATGAACATTCTAACACTGGTCACTTAACGTGATCGTGGACAGTGTCTGGCGGGCAGTTTGACTGGGGCGGTCGCCTCCTAAAAGGTAACGGAGGCGCTCAAAGGTTTGCTCAGAATGGTTGGAAATCATTCGTAGCGTGTAAAGGCATAAGCAAGCTTGACTGTGAGAGCTACAACTCGAGCAGGTACGAAAGTAGGACTTAGTGATCCGGTGGTTCCGCATGGAAGGGCCATCGCTCAACGGATAAAAGCTACCCTGGGGATAACAGGCTCATCTCCCCCAAGAGTCCACATCGACGGGGAGGTTTGGCACCTCGATGTCGGCTCATCGCATCCTGGGGCTGTAGTCGGTCCCAAGGGTTGGGCTGTTCGCCCATTAAAGCGGTACGCGAGCTGGGTTCAGAACGTCGTGAGACAGTTCGGTCCCTATCCGTCGCGGGCGCAGGAAATTTGAGAGGAGTTGCCCTTAGTACGAGAGGACCGGGGTGAACAAACCGCTGGTGTACCAGTTGTTCCGCCAGGAGCATTGCTGGGTAGCTATGTTTGGATGAGATAAACGCTGAAAGCATCTAAGTGTGAAACTCGCCTCGAGATGAGATTTCCCATCTATTTATAGAGTAAGACCCCTTAGAGATGATGAGGTAGATAGGCTAGAAGTGGACGTACAGTGATGTATGAAGCGGACTAGTACTAATCGGTCGAGGACTTAACCAAAGTCTAGTTTACAGGAATGTAGACACAAAGCAATTATGAGTGGTTTAATTAAAGGAAGAATTTGATACTATTTAGTTTTGAGTGAATAACTCAAAGGTGTCGTATTGATAGCATAGAGGACACACCTGTTCCCATCCCGAACACAGAAGTTAAGCTCTATCACGCCGAAAGTAGTTGCCGGATCGCTGGCTGCGAGGATAGGAAGATGCGGTGCCGTACATAGGTAGCGAAAGTTACAACAGAGAAGTAGAGAGTTAGGAAGATTTGGAGAGGTGTCCGAGTCTGGCCGAAGGAGCATGGTTGGAAACCATGTAAACAAGGAATTGTTTCGAGGGTTCGAATCCCTTCCTCTCCATTATGGACGCTTAGCTCAGCTGGGAGAGCACCTGCCTTACAAGCAGGGGGTCACAGGTTCGATCCCTGTAGCGTCCATTGGTCGCATGGTCTAGCTGGTTAGGACGCCTGCCTGTCACGCAGGAGATCGCGGGTTCGAGCCCCGCTGTGACCGCTATATGACTGACGAACATGAACAGCCAGTGTTAAGTGGGGTGCAATTCCCTACCATGTTATATCAGCATGGCTGATTATTATGATTGTAGGGATATAGTTAAACGGTAGAATAGCGGTCTCCAAAACCGTTGATGGGGGTTCGATTCCCTCTATCCCTGCCATGGCGGTAGTGGTGAAGTGGTTAACACACTGGTTTGTGGATCCAGCATGCGAGGGTTCGATCCCCTTCTACCGCCCTATAAGCCATTTGGCTTTAATATGCCGTTGTGGCGGAATTGGCAGACGCGCTGGACTCAAAATCCAGTGGTGGCAACACCGTGTGGGTTCGACTCCCACCAACGGCATTAGGAAAGCACAATATCTTCGGATATTGTGCTTTTATTTATTTTAGTATGTAATTTTAATTAACAGCCAGGTTATTAAAACCAATTATGCCACTATATTGACAAGTTATGCCAAAATGATTGTTTTTTACTTTTAAGCATCTTACAATTTGATTATCAAATATAAATGGGGTAAAAGGTATGGCTAGGTATAAAAATAAAACGTTCACAGAATTATTGAGTTTATTAATGGTTTACGGTGTTCATTTAGATTTAAATATTACTTTAGGAAAGGTAGACCAAAGTAAAGAACAAGAAAAATTTGGTGAGTGTGCCAGATTTTGATACAATAAAGACATGATAATTGGTATTGGTAATGATATAGAATCTATTAGTCGAGTGGGGCAGATTGTAGATCAAAAAAATAAGTTTTTAACCTCAATTTTAACTGCATCAGAAATTGATCAAGCATCAACACGGCGTGGAAAACATTATCACGAATTTGTTGCGGGACGATTTTCAGCAAAAGAAGCTTTTTCTAAAGCTACTGGATTTGGTATTGGTGAAAAAGTAAAGTGGCAAGATATTGAAGTTTTGAATGAAAAAAACGGACGTCCCATTATACGAGTGAAAAATTTTCCTTATAAAACTTATGTGGCAATTACGCATAGTGGTGACCAAGTTAATACTGTAGTTATTATTGAACGCCGCACTTTGCTAGAAAAGATTAGTTTGAAGATTTTCCCAAAACGAGGAGTATTATAATGATAAAAGAAAATGATTTATTATTGACGCGACCCTCTTGGATTACAGTCAACCTAGATGCAATAAAGCAAAATGCACAAACTATGTTAAAGTACACTGGAGCTAAAAGATTAATTGGTGTGGTCAAAGCAAATGCTTATGGGCATGGTGACTTAGCTGTTTCTGAAGCCTTATATGAAGTAGGCGTTCATGATTTTGCTGTGGCAACAATTGATGAGGGTGTTACGTTACGTCAAAGTTTTATTAATAAAGATGTACGTATCATTTTGTTAGGGGTTCAGGATGTGTCACAGGTATCAGTAATGGTATCAAATCAATTGGAACCTGCGGTTGGTACATTAAAATGGCTGCAAGAAGCTGTTTCAATGATTCCTGCGGGAGAAAATTTAGCGCTTCAGTTAGCTGTTGATACAGGTATGGGACGTATGGGAGTTAATTCAGAGTCTGAATTGAAGCGCTTATACGAATTTATTAATGCCAACGATAAATTATTGCTTTCAGGTGTCTTTACACATTTTGCGACTGCAGATGATGGAAACCAAAATTACTATCATTCTCAAGTTCAAAAATTTAATAAATGGGTTCAGGCTGTAGGTATTCCTAGAAAATTTTGGCATTTAGCAAATTCTGGTTCGGCACTTTGGCATACTAGAGAAATTGATACAAATACAATTCGTGTGGGTTCAGTGTTGTATGGTTTTAACCCTGGTGCCCCACTTCTCTCATTGCCAATGGCATTAAAACCAGCATTAACGTTAAAGTCAAAAATTGGATCCGTACATCAATTGCAAGCGGGTGAGTCAGTTAGTTATGGTGCAACCTATACAGCGCAAGTGCCTCAGTGGGTTGCTACTTTGCCAATTGGTTATGCGGATGGTTACTTACGTCGTATGACTGGCATGAAGGTTCTAGTTGACGGACATATTGAGCATGTTATTGGTCGTGTGACCATGGATCAAATTGTCATTACGTTGGCACATCAATATCCAGTTGGTCAAGAAGTCACGTTAATTGGGCGTGATGGTGATGAAGAAATTACAATTGAAGATTTTGCCCATTATGCAGACACAATTCCACATGAAATTGTAACGATATTTGGTTCAAGATTACCAAGAGTATATGAATAAATGCGCTCAGGCGCGTACATAATAAGTGAGATTTTATGACAGATGAACATCGAATAATCATGCGTGGCGATATTTTTTACGCAGATTTAAAACAAGGAATTGGATCAGAGCAGTCGGGCATTCGTCCAGTATTAATCATTCAAAATGATGTGGGGAATGCTAATTCACCAACTACAATTATTGCTTCAATTACATCACAAATATCTAAACCTAAGTTACCAACGCATATCTTATTACCAGCACATATGGGTGGTATGAAGAAAGATTCAGTTATCTTGGCAGAACAGGTGAGGACTATCGATAAACGTCGTTTGCGTGATAAAATTGCCCATATTAACGCGAGTTCGCAGGAAATGCAACAGGTGGCCCATGCTTTACGCATTAGTGTAGGGATAAAATAGAAGGGCTTGACGAAAATACTATTTTCTAGTATTATTAGCATTATCTTAGAGGATTAAGCAAGCGCATGTTAAAGAGAGCTGATGGTGTTGTGAATCAGTGATGTTAATGCCCAAGGTTGCTAAGTGTTAAAAATGTGAATAAACAAAGTGGTTGTTGATATGCATGACTGACATCAATAACAATGCAGGTGGTACCACGGTGAAAATCGTCCTAATTAATTTTTTTAGGACGATTTTTTTGTACAGCCATTAATAAAGGAGAGTAATATGCGCGATATTAATATGACTACAAAATATGAACCAACTTCTGTTGAAGCTGGACGGTATGATAGCTGGCAAGAAAAAAAATTATTTTCTCCAGAATCAAATAAGGTCATTCAAGGTAACGAACCTGAACCCTATGCAATTGTTATTCCGCCACCAAACGTAACAGGGAAGTTACATTTAGGACATGCTTGGGATACGACGTTACAAGATATGATTATTCGTCAAAAGAAGATGCAAGGTTATGATGTTTTGTGGTTGCCTGGTATGGATCATGCAGGTATTGCTACGCAAGCCAAAGTTGAGCAACGTTTGCGTGCTGAAGGTATCTCTCGTTATGATCTAGGACGTGAGAAGTTTGTTGAACAAGTATGGGATTGGAAAAATGAATATGCTACAACAATCAAGCAGCAATGGGGGAAAATGGGCCTTTCTTTAGATTTTGATCGAGAAAGGTTTACTTTGGATGAGGGTTTGAATAAAGCAGTTAATAAAGTATTCATTGACCTCTATAAAAAAGATTTGATTTATCGTGGCGAATATATTATTAATTGGGATCCACAAGCACGGACTGCACTGTCAGATATTGAGGTGATTTATCAAGATGACGAAGGGGCATTCTATCATGTGAAATATCCATTTACTGATGGCACCACTTTTGATGGCAAAAATTATATTGAAATTGCAACAACACGCCCAGAAACAATGTTTGGTGATGTGGCCGTGGCGGTTCACCCAACTGATGAACGATATAAAGATCTCATTGGTAAAAAAGTAATGGTACCATTGGTTGGTCGTGAAATCCCAATTATTGCTGATGAATATGTTGAAAAAGATTTTGGAACTGGTATGGTTAAAATCACACCAGCGCATGATCCTAATGACTTCCAAGTAGGGAATCGTCATGACTTAGAGCGTATTAATACGATGACCGAGGATGGACATCTAAATGATAAGGCTGGAAAATATGATGGTATGGAAAGATTTGAAGCACGTAAAGCCATTGTAGCAGATCTGGAAGCTGGAGATTTCATGCTCAAAGTAGATCCGATTGTTCATTCAGTGGGTCATTCTGAACGTACAGGAGTGCCTGTTGAATCACGCTTGTCAACCCAATGGTTTGTCAAAATGGAACCATTGGCGAAACAAATTTTGGATATGCAAAAAATTGATGATGAAAAAGTTGAATTTGTTCCTGCACGATTTGAAGATACGTTTACGCGTTGGATGGAAAATATTCGTGATTGGGTGATCTCACGTCAATTGTGGTGGGGACATCAAATTCCAGCTTGGTACAAGAATAAAGGAACGGATGAGGAAGAAATATATGTTGGCGCAAAAGCGCCTGAAGGTGAGGGTTGGGAGCGCGATCCAGATGTTCTAGATACTTGGTTTTCATCAGCATTGTGGCCTTTTTCAACGATGGGTTGGCCTGAAAATATGACGGGGGATTTTGCACGTTATTACCCAACTAATACTTTAGTAACTGGTTATGATATTATCTTTTTCTGGGTGGCACGTATGATGTTTCAAGGAAAAGAATTCACAGGACAGCGACCATTCAAAAATGTCTTAATTCATGGCTTAATTCGTGATGGTGAAGGACGTAAGATGTCTAAGTCATTGGGTAATGGTGTTGATCCAATGGAAGTTATTGAAAAGTATGGGGCTGATGCTTTGCGTTGGTTCTTGGCTACAGGATCAACTCCAGGACAAGATGTGCGTTTTACTTATGACAAAATGGACGCAGCTTGGAACTTTATTAATAAAATTTGGAATGCTTCACGTTATGTTATTATGAATTTGGATGAGAACACGCCAGCAACTTTGCCTGATATTGCTAAATTAACACTGGCTGATAAGTGGATATTGTCTCGTTTGAATCGAACGGTTGATAACGTGACACGTAACTTTGACAAGTTTGAATTTGGCGAAGCTGGTCGCGAGCTGTATAATTTCATTTGGTCTGATTTTGCCGATTGGTATATCGAAATGACCAAAGAAACGTTGAACAGTGACGGTGATAAGTCACCAGTCCAACAGACTTTGGCATATGTCCTCGATCAAACACTTCGCCTCTTACAACCTATCATGCCTTTTGTTACAGAAGCTATTTGGCAAGAAATGCCAGATCAAGTTGACCAAAATGCTGATTTTGCTATCGTCCGTTATCCAATGGTGCACGATGAATTAGATGATCCAGAAGCAGAAATGTCATTTAAATCATTGCAGAATTTGATTATTGCTGTGCGAAATATTCGTTCAGAAGCTGGTGCACCAATGTCAACACCAATTGATTTATTGATTAAAACATCTGATGAAAATTTGATTCAGATTTTTAATGATAATGCTGAATACATCAATCGTTTTGCTCATCCTAAATCACTGCAAATTGATGCGCATATTGAAGCACCTAAGTTATCTATGTCCCAAGTTATTTCTGGCGCAGAAATCTATGTCCCATTAGCAGAATTAATTGACATTGATGATGAGATTAAACGGCTTGAGGGCGAAGCTAATAATTTCAGAAATGAAGTTAAACGTGCTGACGGTAAATTGAGTAATAAAAAGTTTACTAATGGTGCCCCAGAGGCAGTCGTGGCGGCTGAAAAAGAGAAGTTATCTGACTGGCAAGCCAAGTTATCTGCTACTGAAGAACGGTTAAATACATTAAGAAATACGAAGTAACGATTAAAAATCGGTTCATTTTGGATCGATTTTTTGTATCAACTAATTAATTGTTACTGTAATATAATTTAGTCGGAAATTAGCAAATGACTTGCGTAATCACTAAAATCCGCTACAATGGTATGAGTATAAGTTAGAAAGAGACAGCATATGCCCGGAATTAAAATTTTATCAAGTGCTCATTATGTACCTGAGGATGTTGTCACCAATGATGATTTGGCTAAAATAATGGACACCAGTGATGCTTGGATTCAGGCACACACTGGTATTAAGACACGTCATATATCATTAAAAGGTGAAAATACCAGTGATTTAGCGACCAAAGCTGCACAAATAGCGTTAGCTAAAGCGCAGGTTAAGCCAGAAGAACTTGATTTAATCATTGTGACAACCTTTACTCCTGACGGTTTAGCACCTTCAACCGCAGCACTTGTACAACGTAATTTATCAGCAAAAAATGCGTGGGCTTATGATATTATGACAGCTTGCGCAGGTTTCATATTTGGTTTAAGTACAGCCGATAAATTTATTCGTTCAGGTGCCTATCGCAAAGCTTTAGTTGTGGCAGCCGAAGTCAATTCAAAAATGATGGATTTCAAAGACCGTACAAGTACGGTGTTTTTTGGTGACGGTGCTGGTGCGGTCGTGCTCAGTGCGGATGATCAAATTGATATGGTTAAAGGCGAGCAAATGTGTACCATTGGTAATGCTGAAGTTGTTCATTCTGGTAGAATTGCGCCGTTGACGACTTTATCTGCAAATAACTATCCAGTAACAGATGCATTTACACAAATTGGACGAGATGTTTTTGACGAAGTCACCATGTTGATTCCAGAACATATTCAAGCATTTTTAGCTAATAAAGACTTGGAAACAAAAGATATTGATTATTTCATTCCGCATCAAGCTAATTTGAGGCTTATTGAGTATATTGCAACCGCATTAAATGAACCTCTTGAGAAATTTTCGAGAAATGTTGTTTACAATGGCAATACATCATCTGCAGGGATTGCCATTGGTTTTGATGAACTCAATCAAACTGCTGATTTAACGGGAAAAAGAGTGCTACTAACAGGTTTTGGAGCAGGGTTTACTTATGGGAGTATTTTGCTCGAACTATAATATGGAACAAGTGTAATGATTTGTAAATCCTTTTTTTGTAATTTTTTTGTAACAATGTTATACGATTGAGAAATCTAAACAATATGTGCGTTATAAAAAATGGATATACTTGATGATGTTGTTAAGATTTGTATAAAAGCAAGTCAAAAAATTAATAAACATAATAAAAATTAAATTATTTGGAGTTATATCTTATGAGTCATAATTTGAAGAAAATATTATTAGCAGCAGCGGCTGGTGTCGCAGCTGCAGTTGGCGGACATGCAGCAGTTTCAGCTGATTCAGTTGAAGTTCAGTCTGGTGACACACTTAATAGCATTGCGCAAAAAAATAATACAACTGTTGATGACGTAGCAAAAGCCAACGGTATTACAGATACGAATTTAATTATTGCTGGACAAAAATTAAATATTTCAACACCAGAAGCACCTTCTGTTTCAGCTGATGGATCGAAGTATACTGTTCAAGCTGGTGATTCATTATCAAAGATTTCTGAAACAACAGGTGTCAGTATTGCAACCTTGACATCTTTGAATAACTTGTCAAATCATGATTTTGTTTTGACTGGACAAGAATTGTCATTGAAAGAAGCACCAAAAAATCAAAATACTGCTGAAACAGTTACAGCAACAGAGCAAGCACCAGTTGCAGTTTCTACTGATACTGAAAAAGTAGCATATATCGCAGCTGCTGATACAGACAAAAACGGCTTTATGACAACAGCTGAATATGATGCCTATCAAGCTAATGGTGGTCAAGTAGCTGCAACTGAAAAAGCACAAACAGTCACAGCACAACCAGCAGCACAGGTCAGTGAAAATGTAACTTATAATGCAGCTGCGGATGCAAACCATGATGGCTACATGACGGCTGCAGAGTACAGTGCCTATCAAGCTAATGGTGGCAACAAACAAGCGCCCACTGCAGTACAACCAGCAGCAACACAAGCACAAACTTCGACACAGCAATCTGCACCTACACAAGTTTCAACAAATAATACATCAGCACCTAGCTCTTCAGCAGCACAAACAATGTTGAACTCATTGAACGCTAAGCGCGCTTCATTAGGTTTGGCACCAGTAACGTTGGATGCAGGATTGTCAGCACATGCACAGTCTCGCGCAGCAAATGCAGTTGCTAATGGTGGTATTCCAACCAACCATTTTTCAACTAATGGTGAAGTTGTTGCCGTTGACTTTGGTGCTGGACAAGTCATTGATGCATGGTATAACGAAACGAATATGACAACGAATGGCACACCTGGACATCGTATGTGGGTAGCAAACGCCCGTGCCACATCAGTAGGATTTGGTATTGTTGGCGGTACAATTGTTGCCGAATCAAATGCCGGTCAATATTAATAAATAAAAGTCTATGACGAGTAATTGGTTAGACTTAGCACTAGCGCAGTTAGGGAATAAATATTATTCTCCAGGTGCGTTTGTTGCGTTTATTTTTAATTCAACCCATGTTCATTCGCATGTTAAATCTGGCAAATGGTCTGCAGATTTGGTTGATTTAACATATGATGTATATGAATTAAACACAATTGAAAATACTAATCCGGGTGATTTACTTTTTTGGGGTATACCGGAGCAACCTTATACTACTGGTATTTATGTTGGTGGCGGACAATTTATTGCAGTTGATGCAAATGATAAACGTGTCAAAATGCAAATGCTTAATAAAAATTGGTTGCCTACATTTACTGGTACTGTATTTTGACTTGATAGTGACATCTATTTGTATTCTTTTTGTCATAAAAACCCGTATTTTGTTGCATTTGTGTTTATAACGGGATTTTGATAATAAAATGCAACTTATGTAAAACATGCATGTGACATTATATTGGTAAACTAATCAATGTCGAGAAAAATATCAAACAACTTTAGTATTTAATATTTACTGAGTGAATGTACTTTTAAGGAGTTAACTATATTATGAAATCATCTACTATTGTCAAATCTGTTGTTACTGCAGCTGGTGCATTTACTGTCGCTGGTGTTGCTTCTGTATCTGCTGATACAATGACTATTAAATCTGGGGATACATTAAGTAAAATTGCAGCTGCAAAGGGAACCACCGTTGCAGACTTAGTAAAAGCTAATGCTATTAAAAACCCAAACTTGATTTTTGTTGGACAGCAATTACAAGTTCAACCAACTACAAAATCAAATAAAGTTGCTGTAACACAAAAAAGTACAGTTAACTCTGGTTCATATAAAGTGAAGTCAGGCGACACACTTTATCATATTGCTGCAACAAATGGAACAACTGTTGCTGCATTAGTTGCTGCTAATTCAATTTCTAACGTTAATTATATTGCGGTTGGACAAACATTGAATCTTGCACCAGCAGCCGCAACACCATCAACACCTGCTGCGTCAACATCAAGTGCACCAGCAGCCGCAACACCATCAACACCTGCTGCGTCAACATCAAGTGCACCAGCAGCCGCAACACCATCAACACCTACTGCATCAACATCAAGTGCACCAGCAGCCGCAACACCATCAACACCTGCTGCGTCAACATCAAGTGCACCAGCAGCCGCAACACCATCAACACCTGCTGCGTCAACATCAAGTGCACCAGCAGCCGCAACACCATCAACACCTACTGCATCAACATCAAGTGCACCAGCAGCCGCAACACCATCAACACCTGCTGCGTCAACATCAAGTGCACCAGCAGCCGCAACACCATCAACACCTGCTGCGTCAACATCAAGTGCACCAACAGCCACAACACCATCAACACCTGCTGCGTCAACATCAAGTGCACCAACAGCCACAGCACCATCAACACCTGCTGCATCAACATCAAGTGCACCAGCAGCCACAACACCAGTTAAAGCAGCTAGTGCGCAACCATCAGCACCAGCAGCCGAAAAAGTTAGTTATATTTCTGCAGCTGATGCAAATCGTGATGGCTTTATGACAACTGCTGAGTACAATGCTTATAAAGCCAATGGCGGAAACAAGCAAGCACCAGTTGCAGCAAAACAGTCTGCACCTGTTCAAGTAGAACAAGTTTCAAAAGCTACAGCAACTACAGTAAATACAGTAGCACAACAAGCAGCACCTGCTTCTTCAGCAGCACAAACAATGTTGAACTCATTGAACGCTAAGCGCGCTTCACTTGGCTTAGGTGCTGTGACATTGGATGCTGGATTGTCAGCACGCGCACAGTCACGTGCGGTTAATGCTGTTGCCAATGGTGGCTTACCAACTAATCATTTCGCAACAAACGGCGAAGTTGTTGCCATTGGTTGGGGTGCCGGAAATGTTATTGATGCATGGTATAACGAAACCAATATGATAACTAATGGCACACCTGGACATCGTATGTGGGTAGCAAATGCCCGCGCCACATCAGTAGGATTTGGTATTGTTGGCGGTACAATCGTTGCCGAATCAAATGCCGGTCAATATTAATAATTACTGAAGCGTCTATACGACGCTTTTTTTATTTTGTATAATAGTAATAGAGGACTGAATTTTATGACGTTACAGTTTATAGAACTTTCACCACAAGAATATGCAGCATTTGAATCAAAGCATCTATTAGGTACTTATACACAGTCAATTTTGCAATATGAGTTATTACTAAAAAATGGACATCATCCTTACTTGCTAGGTGTCAAAGAAAATGAGCAAGTAATTGCCGGTTCATTGGTTGTAACGGAGTCCACTCGTTTTGGTCAAGCTTTTCTATTTGATCGCGGGCCTTTGTTAGATTTTAACGACCTCAATTTATTATCTTTTTTTGTTAAAGAAGCAAAAAAGTATGCGAAAAAACATGGCATTTTGTACATAGAATGGGCACCTAATGTAACTTATGTTAAAACTGATAATACAGGTCAATTTATGCAAGAAACCAATGATGAGTTTCTAAAGAAATTATCGCGGGAAGGGTTTGAACATCAACCATTTGAATTTGGCATGTCAACAAACAGTTCACCGGCCTGGGAATATGTGAAACCAATATCTGGTCTGACTGACGAAAAATCTATTTTGAAATCGTATACTAAAAATGTGCAGTACTATCTCAAAAAGAATAAACAATTTGGTATTCAGTTACGTCAGTTGGACAAGAATGATTTACCAGATTTTAAAAAATTAACAGCCACAACAGCTAAGCGACTTAATTATCATGATAAGGATTTATCATTTTATGAGATGTTGTATGATATTTATGGTAATGATGCCACGTTTATGTTTGCTGAACTAAATTTTGAAAAATATATTTCTGAAGAAACTGAAAAAATACAAGAATTAAATCAAAAACTAGATAAAATTCAGCAAAAGATTGTTAAATATCCATTGCAAGACAAGTTTAAACGTCAGTTTGCAGAATTTAATGATCAAAAGCAGCAACATATTAAACGTATTGCTAAAGCCACAGAACAAATGAATAAAGCTGGGCGACCAACTGTTGTGATAGCTGGCGCTTTATTTATTCAACAACCTCAAGAAATGACATATTTGTATTCTGGGACTTATGAAGAGTATATGGATTATTATGGTCCTTATCAAATTCAACATGAAATGATTAAAAAAGCTGTGGCTGGGAATATTGACCACTATAATTTTTATGGTATATCGGGACACTTTGATGGCACAGATGGTGTATTTCGCTTTAAAACAGCATTTTCAGGCTATGCTCGTCAGTTAGTTGGTAGATTTATTTTACCAGTCCATCCTTTAAAATATAGATTATATCGTTTGTTAAAACATATCACCGGACGTGTCTAATATTATTCACCTATATAATAATTAATGGTATAATTATTGTTATTAAATGGGGGAAATATGGATAACCAAAGTATGAGTCGCCGAGCGCGACATGAACAAATTAAAGCTACCCAAAATCAACCTCGAGGGCCCAAAAAGCCTCAAAAACCGCGTAAACGTAGGAAAATATGGCGTTGGATTTTTGTGATATTGCTTATTGCACTGATTATTGGCGGTATAGTTTTTAGCAGAGTGTTGAGTAATGTGCACCGTTCGGTTGATA
Source organism: Leuconostoc carnosum (assembly GCF_007954525.1). NCBI lineage: Bacteria > Bacillati > Bacillota > Bacilli > Lactobacillales > Lactobacillaceae > Leuconostoc > Leuconostoc carnosum. The sequence continues at coordinate 1,188,894 of NZ_CP042374.1, forward strand.
ATATGCAACGAAGTGCTAAAATTACCAAGGCACGTGATGTCAAACAAGTTGTTAAAGATGGTAAGCCTTTTTCAGTTTTAGTACTGGGTACTGATACTGGTGCACTTGAACGTGATCGAACTGGATTAACAGATTCGATGATGCTAATCACGATCAATCCAAAAACTAAACAAACTACTATGATGTCAATTCCACGTGATATTATGGTTGCAGTAGTTGGCGCTGAGCATACATTTCCTCAAAAATTAAATGCAGCCTTTCCAATTGCCGGTGTCGGTGGTGCAATGATGACTTTACAGAACTATCTTAATGTGCCAATAGATTTTTATGCTTTGGTTAATATGGGTGGGCTAGAAAAGTTAATCGACCAAGTTGGCGGTGTAAAAGTAGCATCACCGCTAACTTTCACATATACAGCTGATGAAGATGTCAGTCCCGCAACATACAAGTTTGTTAAGGGACAAGAACGTTTTCAATATGCAAAAGATGGCAAAAATTTTAAAACATATACCACTATGAATGGTAATGCAGCATTGTCCTTTTCTCGTATGCGATATGATGACCCAAAGGGTGATTACGGTCGTCAGTTACGACAACGAATGGTTCTAAAAGCACTACTAAAAAAGTCAGCTAGTGTGTCAACTCTGCTTAATGCTAAATTCATGGCGTCTATTTCAAAAAATGTTAAAACTGATTTATCTTATAATGAGATGATTAAAGTAGCACAAAAATATATGTCTGCAACTAAAAATCAGGTTTCTGATAACATACAAGGTACAGGCGATATGTATAATGGTATCAGCTATCAGATGGTAAAGGAAACAGAAAAGCAACGTGTTACCAATAAATTACGTCAGTCATTGGATTTAGCGCCAAAGACAACAGGAAAACAATTTGGTGGTGCTGTACCAGCAATATCATATGGTATTGCTGAGACCAATTTAAATGGTATCAATGAAACATTGGATCCACAATAAATAAAAGCACCAACTATTTTAAATAGTTGGTGCTTTTATTTATTGTGGATCAATCATTTAACTCTGGACGTTTGACGTTTTGAGTAAACGGAATACCATTGCGCCATAAATAACCGTGGTAGTAACTTTCCATTGCAGTAATTTGTGTTAATGAGGTGAGTGGCAATACAAATTTCAACCAGAGCATATTAGTTGTGAAAAAAGGGATGGACATCATGCTAGCGGTAATAAAGTAGATGACAACTCTGCCGCGCAAAGATAATTTACGATTAAAAACGGCTTCATCAACATATTTAATGTAGTATTTATTTTTGTGTAACCATGCTTCAAGACGATGAGAAGATTTTGACCATAAAATGGCAGTTAATACGTAAAAACCAGTAGTTGGTAGGCCGGGAATCCAAATTGCAATCGTACCGACAGCGAAACTGATTATGCCAAGTAGAATATAAATAATTTTCATAATGATATTGTAACATGTTTCTTTGCCCGTAGTTCAGGCTTTTTTGGTATACTAGAAATAAATAACATCTAGGATATCTTACATGAGCTATTTAGTAATTGTCGATCTTGGTAGTAATTCGGCACGTATGGTGGTCGAACAACTCAATGATGACGGCACATATACGGAAGTTCTCCGTGAAAAAAAAGATACACGTATTGCACAATATATGGGTCCTGAATTAATGTTAAAGGAAGAACCTATGGTACGTACGATTGCGGTACTGAAATATTTTCAATCACGCTATCAAACATATAATCCAGAAGTACGTGCTATTACGACAGCAGCAGTACGTATGGCAGCTAATCAAGCTGATTTTTTGAGACGAGTAAAATCTGAAGTAGGCATTGACTTTAAAATTTTAACGGGTGAAGAAGAAGCTCACTATGATTATCTTGGTGTTATGGCAACATTAAAGATACAAAACGCGGTTATTTTAGATACCGGTGGCGCTTCTGTGGAACTCATTGCTGTCAACAATGGGCTAAGTACTGCTGAAGTGAGCTTACCATTTGGTGCGGTTAGTTTATCGGAAAAATATAATTTAGCAAATGAGATTAATCAAGTAGATATTAATTTGGCCAATCGGGATATTTGTGAGCAATATGCACCGTTATCATGGTTAAATCATCAAATTGGTGATCCGGTTATTTTATTGGGCGGCGCTAATCGTTCACTTGCGCGTATGGCACGTACGTATTCAGGCGAGGCTGAAGTCAACCATATTCACGGTTATGAAATGTCAGTAACGATGGTTGAAAATATTTTTGATGATATCCGCCATATGACACGACAAGAAAGGGAACATGTTGCAGGTCTAGAAGTATCACGTGCTGATATTATTATCAGTGGTTTATTACCTTTGCTGAATTTAATGCACATGATTAGCGCACCTAAAGTCATTTTTTCAGAAAGTGGTGTGCGTGAAGGACTGATTTCAGAAACACTAAAAAATGACTAAAAAATATTATGAACTGACGCCGGATGAACGTTTGGCGTCTTTAAATTTAAAGCAAGAAACAATGACTGCATTTCAAGAAAATCGAACACCACAGCATGCGCAAATTATTGAAAACTATATCAGCGATTTTCGTGTGCCGATGGGGATGTTGCATGATATTATAGTTAACGGGCAACATGTCAGTGTACCAATGGCCATCGAAGAACCAAGCGTGATAGCAGCAGCTAATAATGGTGCTAAAATGATCAATTCAGTTGGCGGTGTTAAGGCAATGTTACCTAAAAGAACGGCAATGATCGGGCAAATGATGTTTGTTGATATGCCGATTACGGTGCTAGATGATTTTGTGTTGTCACATCAAAATGAATTACTAGCAATTGCCCAGCGAGCAAAACCAACAATTTATCAGCGTGGTGGTGGTTTATTATCAGTTACAACACGGCAAGTATCACCTACAGAAGTGAGTGTTGATTTTATAATTGATACGCAAGATGCGATGGGTGCTAATATTGTCAATACAATTTTAGAAGCAGAAATAAGCGCTTTTTCTAAATTTGAAACACATCTAATAGGTGTGATTTTAAGTAATCACGCTTTGGAACAAATTGTTACTGTAAAGGTTAATATGACATTTGATAGTGTGGGTGGACATGATGTCGCACAAAAGATAGTAGCATTAAATCACTTTGCAAAAAATGATCCTTATCGTGCAACAACAGAAAATAAAGGCCTATTCAATGGTATTGGTGCAGTTGTATTGGCGACGGGCAATGATTGGCGTGCTGTTGAAGCTAGTGGTCACGCCTATGCTAGCCGTGACGGACAATATCGTGCATTAGCTTCATGGACAATTCAAGAGGACCAGCTGATTGGGGAGTTGTCTATGCCGATTTCTGTTGGTACTGTGGGCGGGGCTATTTCAGCCATGCCACAGGCTAAAAATGTGTTAAATATCATGAAGATTACTTCTGCTGATGAACTACGTACAATCATTTTAGCGACAGGATTAGCACAAAACTTAGCTGCTCTAAAGGCTATTGCGTCAGGTGGTATTCAACGTGGACACATGCGTATGCAATATCGTGTACTGGCTTTGCAAGTTGGGGCAACTATGTCAGAAGTACCCATTCTGGTTGCTAAATTAAATCAGTTAAAGCAAGTTGATACTACTATTGCATCAAAATTATTATCGGAGATAAGAAAATGAATCCCAAAATTAAAGAATTACTCAATCAAGTGAATCAGTTGTACCCAGGTACGGTGATAACTCGTGTATCAGGCGAGGATGCTGGCGAATTACATATAGACCGTGTTTCACAAGAAATGCTAGGTGACCGTATTTTACTTGAATTAGCAGAAGATACAGAAACCGATTTTATGTTTGGCAATGAATTACTAAAAATGTTGCTGACCTTTAATGGTGTAACACCGCAGGTCTTTTTTTCGTTAACATTTAAGGATGATGATTTAGACAAACAGCTCATTCAAATTGCGACTCGTATGCAGCGTGTTGTTGTGCACGCAATCACATATCGCGAGTTATTAAAGCAAGGGATTTTAACTTCAACAACAAAAACCGCTTATTTTTCCGGTATTAAATCTGAATTAACACCGGAAAATGGTGAATTAGATGATGAGAGCCTTTGGCGCTTGCTGGTCTTATTAGATGCACTGATATTTGCTGATATTAGTGGTTTAGATATTAGTGAATTAGCTAACTTGTATCCATTAGCCTTTACTGCTGCTAAAAAACTGGTAGCACCAATTTTAAATGCTGATTTAAAGCAATCACGCCACATTCGTCGTCAAATTACAGCTTTATTCTCAGGCGTAGATGAGGTATTAGAAGCTTGGGGGAAGCCAACTGTTAATGCCAAAGAGTATGTAACATTAACAAGTGTCCTATCAAAACGACAATTAGATTTGCCGGTTAGTCAAGTTTTTACAATTTTCCACTCAGAAATGACAGATTTCCAAACTAAAAAAACTGCTTACGTCGGCTTAAGTCAGTTAGATTCACAAAATAGTTTTGTCATCACAAGGCCAGAGAATCAAGACTCGGCAACATTTTTCAAGGCATTATACAAAATGAAGGTTGGCGATTTGTTCAAACAAATGGCCTTGCCTTACATTGAACGTATGTCATAATTTAAAGTCATAGTAGTGTCAGGATGATGAAAGGGGAAATAGATGTTAGTGACAGCAGATATTCAAGCACAGTTTGATCATGCTAAAAATATTGTCTTTATGACAGGCGCTGGTGTTTCGACACGTTCAGGTATTCCTGACTATCGTTCGAAAGGAGGTATTTATGATGGGGTCAGTTTGAGACCAGAGTATTTACTGTCAGCGACAGCGTTTCAGGAAGATCCAAAACGTCAATATCAGTTTATGATTGATAATATGTATTTCCCTGATGCGGTGCCAAATATTATTCATGATAAAATGGCGGAGATGACACGTCAAAATAAAGCTAAAATCATTACACAAAATGTGGATGATTTGCATATGAAGTCTCATCCCAAAAGTGACAGTATTATTCGTTTTCATGGTTCATTATATGATGTGTATGCGCCTGTCGATGATAAACAGGCTGATGTAACAGCATATTTGCAATCAATGACACGTTCTGATGGGGCAATATTAAGACCACGAATTACTTTTTACGAAGAAATGCCCTTTGATATAGAGAAATCTGTTTTATGGGTGCAACAGGCTGATTTAATTGTGGTGGTGGGTACAAGTTTTCGAGTATATCCATTTGCTGGTTTACTAAACTATGCTAATCAACAAGCAAATATCATGTCAGTCAATTTGGAATATATTGATACACCTTTTAAAATTAATCAAATTGTTGGTGATGCGACCACCTTTTTTAGCGAGCTTAAGTTATAATTAAGATGAAAATTAATATCCGATTCATGTATAGAATAGTTCTAATATAAGAAAAAATATAGATATTAAAGAAAAATTATGGTAATATCAAACTATATTGGTAATTATCATCTAGTTGTGTCAGCCTAGAAACAACCAGATGATAGTTAGTCAATATAAAAATAAAATGTTACGACGCACTTATTTCGATTGTGAATTTTAAACGCGCCTTTTTTGGTTATCAGAAAGTTTTGGCTGAAAGCATTCTAAATTAAAAAGCACTTGAATTAATGCCAAATGACATTAGGAGAGTACAACTAATGATAAATATCCGAGATATGACGGTTACCTATGGTGGTAATCCGATCTTTACGAATCTGTCCATTCAGTTTGAACCAGGTAAAATTACGGGTATTATTGGCCCTAATGGGGCTGGTAAGTCAACAATGATTAAGGCGATGTTAGGCTTAATCAGTAAACAGACTGGAGAAGTCACACTTGATGATAATCCAGTGACTAAACAATTAAAGAGAGTTGCGTATGTTGAACAACGTGCAGCGCTTGACTTGAGTTTTCCAATTAATGTATTTGACACTGTCATGACAGGGACTTACCCTAATTTAGGGCTATTTCGTGTGCCAGGTGCAAAGGAAAATGAAGCGGTAACAAAAGCGTTATCCGATGTTAAACTTTCAGAATTTACTAAGCGACAAATTGGTGCACTGTCTGGTGGACAATTACAACGCGTTTTCGTAGCACGTGCTATTGTGCAAAATGCCGATGTCATCATCTTAGATGAGCCATTTGTTGGTATTGACATGAAATCTGAAGTTGAAATTATAGCAATATTGAAGCATTGGCAAGCAGCAGGAAAAACAATTATTGTTGTGCACCATGATTTAAATAAGGTTACGACGTATTTTGATAATCTTGTGATTATCAAACGTGGGATTGTTGCTGCCGGTCCAACAGCTGATGTTTTTACAAAAGAAAACATCGCAAATGCTTTCAGTGGTGACTTGTCAACGATATTATTCGCAGATAAGGAGTCAGAAAATGCATAGTATTGAATTATTTATTGATGGTTTAATGAAATATAACTTCCTACAAACAGCTTTAATTACTTCTATTTTAGTAGGTATTATGTCAGGCATAATTGGTTCTTTTATTATTTTAAGAGGCATGTCATTAATGGGGGATGCTATCTCTCACGCAGTGCTACCAGGTGTTGCTGTCGCCTACATGTTGGGAATTAACCTACTTGTTGGTGCATCGATTTTTGGAATTTTAGCTGCTTTACTAATTGGTGTTGTGACAATGAAGTCAAAGCTAAAAAATGATACGGCAATTGGAATTGTTTTCTCGGCGTTTTTTGCTCTAGGATTTATTTTAATTTCATTAGCAGAATCCGCCACGAATTTACATCATATTTTGTTTGGTAATGTGCTGGCTGTTTCTGACAGTGATTTGGTTACAACGGCTGTTGTCTTGGCTATCATTTTATTGTTTGTTGTCATCTTTTACAAAGAATTGCTCATTACCTCGTTTGATAATACTTTTGCCAAAGCATATGGTTTGAAAACACAAGTGTTGCATTATGCATTGATGTTGATGTTGACACTAGTTACAGTAACGGCTTTACAGACAGTTGGAATTATTTTGATTGTTGCCATGTTGATTACGCCAGCAGCAACAGCGTTTTTGTTAACAAATCGGTTGTCACACATGATGGTTTTGGCAGCAACATTCTCTGTTATTTCATCAGTTATTGGCTTGTATTTCAGTTTCACGTTTAACTGGGCTTCAGGACCAGCAATTGTACTTACAGCAGCGATGTTCTTCCTAGTGACATTTATTTTTTCACCAAAGCAAGGCATTATATTTAAACAAAAAGAGAATTAAATAAAATCAAAGCCAGCGCAATAGCGCAGAAAATAGCGGAGAATAAAATGATTAAACGTCTAGGTATTATTATTATTGCAGTGGCGGTTATTTTGGGTGGCGTATTCTGGTTTGTTAACAGTAGCCAAGGTGGTAAAACAAGTCAACACGATAAGATTCAAGTTGTTGCCACGAATTCAATTATAGGAAATATGGTTGAAGAAATTGCTGGCGATAAAGTAACACTGCACACGATTGTGCCACGCGGAACAGATCCTCATGAATATGAACCACGACCACAAGATGTTCAAGCCACACAAGAAGCCGATATTTTGTTCCATAATGGGTTAAATCTTGAGACAGGCGGATCCGGTTGGTTTAAAAAAATGTATCAAAACGCTGGTAAAGCCGATAATAAAGAAGTATTTTCTGTCTCAGAAGGTGTGCAAGCTAAGCACTTAACAGACAAAGGAAAAGAAAATGAATTGGATCCTCATGCTTGGTTAGATATACAAAACGGTATTAAGTATGTTAAAAATATTGAAAAAATATTAATTGACAAGGATCCTGATAATACTAAAACATATCAACAACGTACCAAGGCATATATTAACAAATTATCTGAGTTAGATAAGTCAGCGAAGACGAAATTCAACAATATTCCTGAAAATAAGAAATTATTGGTGACATCTGAAGGTGCATTCAAGTACTTCTCAGCTGCTTACGGTATTACACCAGCTTTCATCTGGGAAATCAATACAGAGTCACAAGGTACACCAGAACAAATGCGAAATGTATTAGCTAAAATCCGTGCAACAAAGGTACCATCATTGTTTTTGGAAAGTTCAGTATCGCCTAAGACGATGGAGAAAGTATCAAAGGAAACTGGCTTACCAATCTATTCTAAGATTTATACTGATTCATTAGCTAAGAAAGGTCAAGCAGGAGACACTTACTACGGCATGATGAAGTGGAACTTGGATAAGATTTCTGCAGGTTTGTCAAAATAATTATAGGAAATCATTAATAGTTAGCTATTGATGATTTTTTATTTACAAATTACATGAAACAAAATTCATATAAAGTGGTATATTAGACGTATAAATAAAATAAGATATATGAGGAAGAACGATGGTACAACAAAAGATGAAACAAATGCCGTATATTATTGGTATTTCTTTGAATCTCATTTTCGTATTAACCGAATTAGTTTTTGCTAGAGTAGCACATTCGACAGCTTTATTTGCCGATGCTTTTCATAACTTGAGTGATGTGTTAGCTTTGGTCGTTGCGTGGTTAGCAGTGATTGTTTTCGGATTAAAATCTACGAGTAAACGTACATACGGTTGGCATAATGTGTCGATTTTAGCTAGTATTTTTAATTCAGTTTTACTAATATTTGCTGTGATCACTATCTTTTATGAAGGGATAAGTGATCTTATTAATCCGGGCAATGTACGGACAAGCGGTACAATGATTATGATCGTTGCAGCAGTAGGTATTGCCATTAATTTCTTTACAGCAATGTTATTTAAAGCTAGTGGATCTCCTGATGAGCATGGGCACCACCACGACCAAGATTTAAATTCCAAAACAGCTTATATTCATTTATTGGCTGATGCAGGTGTTTCCGTTGGGGTGATTGTGGCTGGTTTGCTAATTCAATTAACAGGTTGGCATGTGATTGATGCGATTGTCTCGATGATTATTGGTGTTATTATTTTGGTTACATCGTGGTCTGTAATTGCAGAAACATTTAATTTAGCATTAAATAGTGTGCCAGAAAAAATTGATGAAAAGAAAATATTAAATTATCTCCAGTCACATCAAGGTGTCAATCGTTTACACGATTTGCATATTTGGCCATTATCAACAACAGAAGTTGCCTTGACAGTACATCTATCAGTTAAGGATAATGTTGATACACAAATTTTATTGGAAGATATATCTCAAACACTACGACAAGATTTTGATATTAATCATGTGACAATTCAAATTGAAACAGCTGTTTTTGATCAAATATGTAATTCGATTTAAAAGGGCATAGAATTACCGCATTCTCATGAAATCGTTTACAAAAGCTTACAGAACAAAATCTATTTATCATTTTTATAACATAAGGTATTAGTGAATAAAAACACAATTATTTTTGTGTGTTTTTGTGGTTGACGAATTTAGAAAAAAGTGTATTATTAATTATGTACTAGGGCATCAATAGCCGAGTTAGGTAACTTTCATAAGCTTTCAACAACAAAGTTGAATGAAATCCTTTATGAAATTTATTTAGCACTTAAGTATGTGTTTGGCTAATATTTTAGCACATACAGCTCGTAAAAGTGAATACTGGGTACGAATTTGAGTCAAAATTCGGCTGTTTTTGTCCTGAGGAGAAATCTAAAGGAGAGATTAGAATGGATAATTCTAAAAAGAAACCGGATCATCACATCATTGAGGATGCGAGTGATAGGTTAAGTTTGAGTGACGTCAATAGCTCAATTGAAGCCCCAAGAGATGGGTCATTTTGGCGTAAATTGTTGGCATTTTCAGGTCCAGGCGCGTTAGTTGCCGTGGGATATATGGATCCAGGTAATTGGGTAACATCTGTTGCCGGTGGTGCGCAGTATCGGTATACATTATTATCGATTGTACTTATTTCGAGTATCATTGCGATGATACTGCAACATATGGCTGGAAAACTGGGTATTGTTAAGCAAGAAGATTTAGCCCAAGCTACGCGAGATCGTACCAATAAAGTCGGTGGCTTTATCTTATGGATCATGACCGAGTTAGCTTTGATTGCAACCGATATCGCTGAAGTAATTGGAGGCGCGATTGCCTTGCATTTGCTATTTGGTTGGTCAATGATCGCTTCAGTTATGACTACCGCATTTGATGTTATTTTGTTACTATTACTGATGAGGTTTGGGTTCCGTAAGATTGAAGCTATTGTCATGACACTGATTATCACCATTTTGGTAATTTTTGCTTATTTGGTTATCTTGGCAAACCCACAATTATCATCATTGTTTGGTGGGTACTTACCACAGTTGCAAACATTGAGTGGTCACGTTCCCGTTGGTGGCGGTTCGTCACAATTGACCTTAACACTTGGTATTATTGGTGCTACAGTTATGCCACATAACTTATACTTGCACTCATCTATATCTCAAACACGTAAAGTTGATCGTCAAGATAAATCAGCTATTAAGGAAGCGGTCCGCTTTATGACATGGGATTCAAACATTCAATTGTCATTGGCATTCGTCATTAATTCATTACTCTTAATTTTGGGAGCAGCATTGTTCTTTGGTCATGCTAATGACGTTGGCACATTTGGTGCGATGTATGATGCGCTTGGCAATAATGCGATTGCTGGAGCTGTAGCATCACCTTTATTATCAACACTATTTGCTGTTGCATTGTTGGCCTCTGGTCAAAATTCGACAATTACAGGTACCTTAACTGGTGAAATCGTGATGGAAGGGTTCTTGCACTTACGAATTCCAATGTGGTTACGTCGTATTATTACTCGTGGTTTAGCTTTGATTCCAGTTGTTGCCTTTACTTTGATATATGGTGGGTCAGAGGGGAAACTCGATGACTTAATGGTACAATCACAGGTTTTCCTTTCAATTGCTTTACCATTTACCATGGCACCTTTAATTTATTTTACTTCGTCTAAAAAAATTATGGGTGAAGAATTTGTTAATTCGAAGTGGTTAACAATAATAGGTTGGATTGCGTTTACCGTCTTGACAGTTTTGAATATTATGAGTATTTATCAACAATTATCAGGATCATAATTTAGTAAGTATAATTTATTAAAGGAGATTAATTATGAGTGAATTAAACTTAGATATTGAACCAATGCAATTTAAAAATATTGTAGTTGGTGTTGATGAGTCTGAACAAGGCTACTTTGCCTTAACAAACGCCGTTCATCAAGCACATGAAGATGATGCTAATTTGATCATTGCTTCAGTGTTAGAAATGGGTGATTTGTCTGCGATTGATGCGCTACACTTAGGTGTTATCAAAGAAAAACGTGCAGAAATTGAAGCAAATTTAGCTCGGTATAAAGCATATGCAGAGTCTCAAGGGGTTAAGCATGTCGTAACTATTTTTGCAGATGGTGCGAAGGCTGGAGAAGCCTTATTGCAAGATGTTGTACCTAAAGTTAATGCTGATTTCATTATTGTTGGTGCGCATTCACGTGATGGTTTCTGGGAATCGTTAGGTTCACAGGCTGCATATATTGCACGTCATGCTAGAATTTCATCAATGGTTGCTCGTAAGAGTTATTAATAAAAATGGGTCGTCTTCGGACGGCTTTTTTTATTGCCTAATGATAATATATGAACGTGTTAAGTGTCCTACCTTCCTGAAATTTATCATTGTTTGAGACCAGTTGTTTTATTATTTTTTACAATATAGCGTTACTAGATTAAACCAGTATAAAATATGAAAATGTCAGCATGCTATAATATTGAGGAGATCGAAAATAAAAGGAGGAATTATGTTACAAACATTATTTACCGCTTTTATTTCGTATTTGGGTACTAGTTCTGATTATTTTGTTGTGTTGTTGCTAGTATTTGGACAATATCGATCAAATGAGGAATCACGTGCAGTAATATTTGGCGCATATTTAGGTAATCTGCTACTGATTGGTACTGCAATAGTTATTGCTGTCTTTTTGAAACGTGTACCGTCAGAGTGGGTACTTGGTTTATTAGGAATTATTCCTGTTATCATGGGTATTTATGGTTATTTTTCAAATAAAAATGAAAGTGCAACTATATCGGAGCATTTAGACAAAATTGGTATTGGAAAAATTATTTTTCATATTGTATGGCTGACAATAGTAGCATGTGGAGCGGATAATCTAGCATTGTATATTCCTTATTTTGCAACTACTAACTTTGTATATTTACCAATTATTTTAATCATGTTTGCAGTTGTTTTAACAGTTACTATATTTGTTGCTCGCCAAGTTACGCATTTAAAAATAGTTTATGATTTTTTTGAAAAATATGGCGATATGATGCAATTAATCATATATGTGGTTTTAGGAATATATATAATGTTTGTTGCAGGTACCTTCCAACATTTAATTTCTCTGCTATAATATAAATATGAATAAAGAAATTAATATTGAATTGGAACATATTTTTAAAATTTTAGGTAATAAACAACGATTAACGATTCTTGAATTATTACGTGTCAGGCCACGTACAGTGTCAGAAATCGTTGATTCTTTAAATATGGAACAATCTGCTGTGTCACATCAGCTAATGGTTTTAAGAGAGGCTGAATTAGTGCAATCACAGAAAAATGGGCGAGAAGTTTTGTATGCTTTGAGCGATTCGCACGTTTTGATATTATTGGATAATGCGTTGAAACACGTGGGTCATATACTAAAACATTAAGCCAATGAATGAAAGCATATTGACGGATAGCTGATTTTTTGATATTATAATATAGTTGTTTAATGAAGTTAAATAGCAAAACAATTATAATGCCGTTGTGGCGGAATTGGCAGACGCGCTGGACTCAAAATCCAGTGGTGGCAACACCGTGTGGGTTCGACTCCCACCGACGGCATAAGATAAGCAAAAAGCACTAACGTAATCTACGTTGGTGCTTTTTGCTTAATAAATAAAAGTTCGATAATATTTAATAGAAATTCAGGAATTGAAGTTGATACATTTAATACGTATTATTCATTTGAAATAGCCAAAATAGATGATCGGTCAATAATTGCTGGAATGCTTGAAAATTAAGGGTTTTTCAGGTATTCTAATAGTAGTTGTAATTAGCGCTTTTCGTGCTGCACAAACTTGAAACGGAGCAAAAAATTGACAGTCGACGAGTTTATTTCAGCCTTAAAAGAAGCTGATATTATTTTAACAAAAAAACAAATTCAACAATTTGAACAATATTTTAACATGCTGGTTGCTACGAACGAGAACGTTAATTTGACGGCTATTACAAATCAGCCAGATGTTTATTTAAAACATTTTTATGATTCACTAACCATTGCTTTTTATGAAAAGAATTTGCAATTAGCTAATAAAAGTTTAATTGATATTGGTGCAGGCGCAGGGTTTCCCTCACTACCGTTAAAGATTGTTTTCCCAAATATTAAAATTACGATGGTTGATGCCTTGCAAAAACGTGTTAATTTTTTGCAAGAAGTTGTAACAACACTAGATTTATCCGGTGTTGAAATTGTACACGCACGTGCTGAAGATATTGGCCAAGATTCACATTATCGTGAACGCTTTGATTATGCAACTGCTCGCGCAGTAGCCCGTACGAGTGTATTAGCTGAATATACGTTACCATTTGTAAAAATTGGCGGTCGTTTCTTAGTAATGAAGGGTTCAGCAGCTGAACAAGAGCTGGCTGATGGTCAAAAAGCATTAGCCGTATTAGGTGGTGAAGTCAGTGAGTCGTTTGAATTTAAATTACCAAATGGTGATGTACGTTATATTCAAATGGTTGATAAACACAAAAAAACACCCAAAAAGTATCCAAGACAAGCGGGCACACCAAGTAAAAAACCGATTAATTAAGTAAACATAACATGTTTTTTAGAAAGGACGTCTAAACCAAATGGCACAAATAATTGCACTAGCCAACCAAAAAGGTGGCGTCGGGAAAACCACAACAAGTATTAATTTAGGTGCAGCATTGGCACAATCTGGTCAACGTGTGTTACTTGTTGATATTGATGCACAAGGGAACGCAACGAGTGGTTCTGGTGTGGATAAATCTGAATTAGAGCATGATAGCTATGACGTCATTGTTGATTCAACACCTATACGAGATGTTATTGTACCAACAGACAACTATGATTTAGTACCAGCCACCATTCAACTTTCTGGTACAGAAATTGAGTTAGCTAGTTATGAACGACGTGAATATCGTTTGAAGGATGCACTCGCATCAGTCTATGATGATTACGACTTTATATTGATTGATAACCCACCGGCTTTGGGTTTGTTAACAGTCAATGCGTTTACTGCCGCTGATGCAATTTTAATTCCAGTACAAACTGAATTTTATGCGTTAGAAGGTCTGGGCCAGTTACTGAATACTATTGAATTAGTACGACAACAATTTAATGATAATTTGGACATTGCGGGTATTTTGTTAACAATGTATGATGCGCGTACCAATTTAGCAAAACAAGTATCATCAGAAGTACGTCAGTACTTTAATGATAAGGTTTACACGACAGTGATCCCACGCTCAGTTCGTTTGAGTGAAGCGCCATCTTATGGTCAAGCAATCATTGATTTTGATCCACGTTCATTGGGCGCGCAAGTTTATACTGAACTTGCTCAGGAGGTCTTGAAACAATATGGCAAATAAAAAAGGTGGTTTAGGAAAAGGTCTTGGCGGGTTATTTAATGCCAACAACGTGACTGAACAGGCATTGGAACACACAAAATCAGTTACAAAAAAAGCATCGGACACAGAAAGTGTTGAAAAACTTGATTTAAACAAAATTCAAGCAAATCCATTCCAACCACGTCATCATTTTGATGACGTTAAGTTACAAGAATTAGCTCATTCCATTAAAGAAAACGGCGTCTTAACGCCAATTATTGTCCGCAAATATGGTGATCAGTATCAAATTATTGCTGGTGAGCGTCGTGTGCGTGCTTCACAATTGATAGATGCATCTACAATTAGCGGTATCGTTCGCGATGTTGATGATGATACCATGGCAGCCATAGCGCTTGTGGAAAATTTACAGCGTGATGATTTGGATGCCATTGAAGAAGCGCAAGCTTATGCATCATTAATGACGCAATTACATTTAACACAAGCACAAGTGGCTGAAAAAGTCGGAAAAGAACGGGCAACGGTTGCCAATGCGATTCGTTTGTTAAAATTACCAGACGCTGTACAAGAACTGTTGCAGAACCAAGATCTATCTATGGGTCAAGCCCGCGCACTTCTTGGTTTGAAAGCTAAAAATCAGATTGATCATGTTGCGAAATTAGTGGTAGCACGAGATCTAAATGTTCGCCAAGTAGAAGCTTTGATTAAACAGATGAACAATGGCGATACAGACAAAAACGAAAAACATGTATCACCATATATTAGTGCACTAGCAACACAACTTGAGGAAAAATTTGGTACAAAGGTTAAGGTTAACGCTGGATCAAAAGGTAGCGGTAAAATTGAAATTAATTATGTATCTAATGAAGATTTGGGTCGAATTTTAAGTTTAATAGATATTGAGGTGGATTAATATGGCAGAACCACTTGTTTATCATTTACATGATATTGTTGAGATGAAAAAACCACATGCTTGTGGGTCAAACGCTTGGGAAATTACGCGTGTTGGTGCAGATATTAAATTAACCTGCACCAATTGCGGTCGTGGTATTATGATGCCTCGTTTTGATTTCAATAAACGTTTGAAGAAAGTTTTGAAATCAGCTGATAGGGCTGATTAGTTAGTTTTAATTAGGAAAGGAAACGTGCTCCGGTGTCCTAATGACACCGTCACACTTACATTCATGGCACTTACAGCTGGAATTGTTGGTTTACCAAACGTTGGTAAATCGACATTATTTAATGCAATTACTAAAGCAGGGGCGGAGATGGCGAACTATCCATTTGCGACAATCGAACCAAATGTTGGCATGGTTGAAGTACCTGACGATCGTTTAGCACGTATACAAGAAATTGAACCTGCTGATAAGGTCGTGCCAACAACGTTTGAATTTACAGATATTGCGGGTATTGTTAAGGGGGCTTCACAAGGTGAAGGCTTAGGTAACAAATTTTTAGAAAATATTCGTCAGGTAAATGCTATTGTTCATGTAGTTCGTGCGTTTGATGGCGATGAAATTATTCATGTTAACGGTGTTGTTAATCCATTAGATGATATTGATACAATTAATACGGAATTGATTTTAGCCGATCTTGAGACTATTGAGAAACGATATGCGAAAGTTGCTCGTGCAGCTAAAGGACCAGATAAAGAGGCTAAAGCTGAATTTGGCGTGCTAGAAAAAATTAAACCAGTGCTTGAATCAGGAAAATCTGTTCGTACGATTGATTTCAATGAAGATGATCAAAAAATTGTTAAAGGACTATTTTTGTTAACTGCTAAACCAGTACTATACGTTGCTAATTTGGCCGAAGATGACATGGCTGATCCAGAATCATCAAAGCACTTTAACGACATTAAAGATTTTGCTGCTACTGAAGGTGCTGACGTGATTGGTTTGTCTGCAAGCGCTGAAGAAGAAATTGCACAACTGGCAGATGAAGACAAGGCTGAATTTTTGGAAATGGCTGGTGTTGAAGAGCCAGGACTAAATAAATTGATTCGCGCCGCATATCATTTACTTGACTTGCGAACATTTTTCACTGCTGGTGGTAAGGAAACAAGAGCATGGACGTTTAAAGCTGGTATGAAGGCACCACAAGCAGCGGGGGTTATTCACTCTGATTTTGAACGTGGATTTATTCGCGCTGAAACAATCGCTTTCCAGGATCTAGATCAAATGGGATCCGTTAAAGCGGTAAAAGAGGCTGGCAAGCTACGTTCAGAAGGAAAAGAATATATTGTTAATGATGGCGATATTATTGAATTTAGATTTAACGTGTAATTTGATTTGTAAATAATATATTAATGCAGAGACATTCTGCGTACATATTCTCGGAGGAATGATGACATGTCAGAAGAAAAACGCTCACTAACAAAGAAAAATGAGGACTTTGTTTTTCGTTTTAAAAAGATAATTTTGCAAAACAGTAAATTATCTACTGAAAAAATAGAAGAGATAATTGCAGAAATTGAAGATGAACTGCGTGTAGCACAAAAGTCTGGGCAAACAGCAGCACAACTATTTGGGACACCAACTCAAGCAGCGCAAAAGTATTTGGACCCAAAACAAACCGCTAAAAGAATGCATGAATTTAAGTTTTGGACGCTAGCATTAGACACAACTTTAGTTATTTTTATGTTATTTGCTGTTGTGTTTGGGTTTACCTTGTTCTTTTCAAAAAATGGGAACAATCAAGGTGGTGGTATTGTGTCATTAATCTTAATTGCACTACTTGGTGGCACAATATATACTGGCGTAATGTTAAAGGTAACTCCTAATCCAAAGGCAGCTCAGAAGCAAGAGGCTAAATGGATCCGATGGGCCTATTTATTAGGTGCCGTTGTCGCCTGGATTGTTGGCTTTACTGTTTTAGGATTGTTACCACAGTCATTAAACCCAACTCTACCACCAGTTGTTTATCTGGCGCTAGCTATTTTAGCTTTTGTAGCATTTCGCTGGAATCGTCAGCGCTTTGGTTTGAAGGGTGGGTTCTTCGCTATTAGTCAATTAGCGCAACAAGCAAGATTAGATGAAGCACGGAATAAGAAATAAGGGGTGCGGATATGAAAATATTAGTTGTAGATGATGATATTGAAATTGCTGAATTACTCGAAATTTATCTCAAAAATGAAGGATATGATCCTGTCATGGCAGCTGATGGGAAAGAAGCCATTTCTAAGTTAAATACTAATCCTGACATTGCACTAATGATTTTAGATGTCATGATGCCTAATATGAATGGCTTAGAGGTTGTTAAGGTTGTTCGTAAAGATAGTCGGATTCCTATTTTAATGTTATCAGCAAAATCGGGTGATATGGATAAAATCCAAGGCCTAATTACTGGTGCAGATGATTATGTGACAAAGCCTTTTAATCCTTTAGAAGTCATGGCACGAGTACGTTCATTGTTGCGTCGGGCAGAAAATGCAGTGCAAGATCAGGCGCCTGACGTATTGGATATTGGCTCATTAATTATTAATAAAGATAGTCATGAAGTTAAAACATCAGATGGTGATTTGGTCAATCTCACTGCTCTAGAATTTGGTATCTTATATCTATTGGCTTCACATCCAAATCGTGTTTTTTCAGCAGATGATATTTTTGAACGTGTGTGGCAACAAGAGTCTGTTGTATCAGCTAAAACAGTTATGGTTCATGTCTCACATCTTCGGGATAAAATTGAAGAAGCAACTAGTGGAGATCAAGTCATTCAAACAGTGTGGGGCGTTGGGTACAAGATAGAAGTAAAATAAATGAAGAGATTAGTAGTTTTTTTTAGACGTAATCGCACAAAAATTTATTTTGCGGTAGTGACGATTTTGTTACTGCTGCTTTTTACTTTTGTTGTGAACATGGGGATAATAGTATTACGTGGACAATGGTCCTTATCGCTGCCTATGACCCAGTGGTTAACTTTTTTAGTGTTGATTATAGGGAACTTGAGTATTTTATTTTGGCAATATTTGAGATGGCGACAATCTGAAAGCCTGATACGATTAATTCGAGATTTGCGACAGATAGCAAGCCAAAATTCAGATATGACAATTGATTGGCATGCGCCATATGCTCCAAAAACACAAGCACTGATTAATGTTTCAAATCAAATTGCTCAAAATACACGCAAGATTCGTGAGGAAGAGCGTCAAAGTGAACGATCAAAAGATGAAATGATTACGAATATTTCTCATGATTTACGTACACCATTAACAGCAATTATTGGTTATTTAGGTCTTGTTGAAATGAATGGTGATAGTATTAGTGCTGCTGATCGAAATAAATATATTCATACGGCTTATGATAAATCTAATCAGATGAAAGTATTAGTGGAGGATTTATTTGAATTCTCAAAAACGCAGGCACATGATGCTGTTCTTAATATCACGACATTGAGCTTGGGTGATTTATTTGCACAATTGCTAGCGAGTTATGAATTAGAAGCAAGAGACAGACATATCAAGTTGACACAAATGACAAATCCAGAATTAATTATTTTGGAAGGTGATTCAGATAAATTGGCACGTGCATTAATGAATTTAATTACCAATGCTTTCAAATATGGTGATGGTGCGACTTTTATTAAACTAACAGCACAAGTCAAGGAATCACAAGTGGAAATTCATGTCATCAATGATGGTGTCGCGATTTCAAGTGATGCTATTGGTGATATCTTTGATCGCTTTTATCGAGTTGAAAGTTCGCGTAATAGCAAAACCGGTGGTACCGGATTGGGATTGGCAATTGTTAAAGGCATCATTGAACAACATCATGGGGAAGTATTTGCAAGATCAAACAGTGAATTAACATCGGTTATTATGACATTACCGTTAAAACAAATTGGGGCAGGAAATGAAAAAAATTAATTTTATTGTGACAAGTATCATTACTTTTTTAGTAGGAATAGTGATGATTTCAGCAAATGACAATACGGCACAACCGCTAGCTTTGCAAGAAAATGTGACTTCAGCAATTGTTGTCGATGCTCAGACAGGTCAGATTTTAGCAGAAAAAAATGCTGATAAAATGGTACAAATTGCCTCACAATCAAAAATGTTAACAGCATATGCTGTATTACGTGGCATTAATTCTGGAAAAATTAAGTGGACTGATAAAGTCCCTATTACAAAAAAAGCTGATTTATCTAAGCAAGATAGTCATTTGTTTTCGCATTTGGCAGTTAAAGCAGGTGATACACTAACTGTTCGTGAATTATATAATGCGATGATTAAGTTATCAGCTAATGACGCGGCCTTTGCCTTGGGTGAGTACATGACACCAAAAGGTATGACAATGCAAGGGGCACTTAAACAGTGGGCAGCAGAATTGCATTTAACAGGGTCAAAATGGTATAATTCTGCCGGACAGGTTAATAAAGATGCCTTTAGTCATCGCGTCAAAGATGCGTCTGATGAAGCAGCGAACGAGGCTAGTGCTGAACAATTAGCAGTTTTGGCACGTACCTTGGTACAATTGGATCCAAATATTAGGACCCTGTCAGAAATGCAGTATATTTCATATAAATTAACGCCACAATACACCGTAAAAGAACCTACAGACTATTTAGTATTGCAAAAAGAAGTTTTACCTAATTTAATTAATCCTAATCAATTGGTCATCGAAGGTTTAAAAACTGGGTCAACACCAGAATCAGGCGCTGCATTTACAGGACTGATTAAAGATGCAGATGGACATGAATTTATTACTGTTGTTAATGGTGCAGGTGTCTATACAGATGTGCTTCAACGTTATCAATCTACAATCAATATTGTTAACGATGTGTTAAAGCACCAAGTACCTATAACTTACACAAAAGGTAATGAATTGGCGGGACAGAAAACGATTAAATTACGTACAATGAAAACGCACCAAATGCCGGTAGTTATGTCAAAAAGTAAGACGTTTTGGGCCAATAATAAAATAAAACCTAAAACGGAAACTACATTAACAAAAGTTAAAGGAAAATCTGTTAAAAAAGGAGATGTGCTAGGGCATGCACATGTAAACCTAGCGGGGGCTAAATATTTAACAGATGCAACACAGAGTAATCAAACAATACCACTAGTTGCTACCGAACAAACCAATAGGACAAATTGGTTTGTTCGCACGTGGCGAGCAATATTTGATTAATGAAAGCAGTTCCTTTTTGGAACTGCTTTTTATTAAGTTCATTCAAATTTGACTTTCAAAGTCCAGATAAATGTGTTATTATATTGGTATAGACCAAAGTGGTATAGACCAATAAAGGTGGTACTGATATGCAAATTATTAAAGTTAAAAATGCAGCAGAAGGCGCAAATAAATCATTTGAAATTTATCAAAACGCTTTAGCGAATGGTGTTAAGGTGTTGGGACTAGCAACAGGCTCCTCGCCAATTGCTTTATATGATAAATTAGCAACGAGTGATTTAGATTTTTCTGATGTGGTTTCAGTTAATTTAGATGAGTATTTAGGTTTAGATGGTAACGACCCACAAAGTTATCGTTACTTCATGAATGAGCATTTGTTTAACAAAAAAGATTTCAAACAAACTTATGTACCAGATGGGAAACAAGCAGATCGTGATAAAGCGGTACATGACTATGATCAAATCCTTTCTCAACACCCAATTGACTTGCAGTTGTTAGGTATTGGACGTAATGGTCACATTGGTTTTAATGAACCTGGAACATCGTTTGATTCAACAACTCATATTGTCGATTTAACTTCATCAACAATTGAAGCCAATGCACGTTTTTTTGAGGACCCTTCAAAGGTACCAACGCAAGCCATATCAATGGGAATCGCATCAGTAATGGCAGCAAAAAAAATTCTCTTAGTAGCATACGGAGAAAATAAAGCTGATGCAATTGCAGCAACTATTAATGGTCCTATAACTGAGGAAGTACCTGCCTCAATTTTACAGAAACATCTCGATGTCACATTAATTATTGATGACGCAGCTGCGTCAAAATTGTGATAGAATAAACTTGTAAGCGCTTAAAAGAATAAGGAGGAAATACGCTAATCTGGACAAACACACTGCTTTCTACAACTCAGTGGTTGGTCAACTTTTTAAGCTAAGGATAGCGTTTGAAGCACAATGGCACACATCACATTTGATACAAAGAATATTGAAAATTTCGTGGCAGAACATGAAATTTCAGAAATGCAACCATTAATTACAATGGCTGATCAACAATTACGTAACCGTTCAGGAGTAGGGGCTGAATATTCTGATTGGATTACATTGCCAACAGATTACGATAAAGAAGAATTTAATCGTATTCAAGTAGCTGCTAAGCAAATTCAGTCAAAATCAAAGGTTCTGGTTGTTATTGGTATTGGTGGATCATATCTTGGTGCCAAGATGGCAGTTGATTTCTTAAATCCTGTTTTTAATAATGAATTATCAGATGAACAACGCTCAGGCGTTAAGGTGTATTTTGCAGGTAACTCAACATCAGCTTCATATCTCAATGATTTGGTACGTGTAATTGGTGATCAAGATTTTTCTGTTAATGTGATTTCAAAATCAGGAACAACGACCGAACCATCAATTGCTTTCCGTGTCTTTAAACAGTTATTGGAAAAGAAATATGGTGTTGCTGAATCTAAAAAGCGTATCTATGCAACAACAGATGCAAATCGTGGTGCTTTGCATGATGAAGCCGCAGCTGAAGGTTATGAAACCTTCACTATTCCTGATGGCGTTGGTGGTCGTTTTTCAGTACTAACAGCAGTTGGGTTGTTACCAATTGCAGCCTCAGGTGTAGACATTGAAGCACTAATGTCTGGTGCAAAAGATGCGCAAGACCAGTACTCTGAAGCCGACGTAACGAAAAATGAAGCTTATAAATACGCAGCCGTACGTCGTATCTTATATGATAAGGGCTATACGACTGAACTCTTAATTAATTGGGAACCTTCAATGCAATATTTGTCAGAATGGTGGAAACAATTGATGGGTGAATCTGAAGGTAAAAACCAAAAAGGCATCTACCCTTCATCAGCTAATTTCTCAACTGACTTGCATTCATTAGGTCAATACATTCAAGAAGGTCGTCGTGACTTATTTGAAACGGTAGTTAAGTTAGATAACCCTGTATCTAACTTGGATTTGCCACATGAAGAAGGCAATAATGACGGTTTGCAGTATTTGGAAGGCATTACAATCGATGAGGTCAATACAAAGGCTTCTCAAGGTGTTACTTTAGCCCATGTTGACGGTGGTGTGCCAAACTTGGCAGTTCATATCCCTGCTCAAGATGCTTATTCACTTGGTTACTTGATTTATTTCTTTGAAATGGCTGTTGGTGCTTCGGGTTATACATTTGGAATTAACCCATTTAACCAACCCGGCGTTGAAGCTTATAAGACAGCAATGTTTGCTTTATTAGGTAAGCCTGGCTATGAGGAAGCAACTAAAAAGTTCCGTGCACGTTTAGACAACTAATAAGATAAGATATTTTTAAAACATCCAGATTTTTCTGGGTGTTTTTTTGTGACAAAAATTGTGGTGCTCCGTATGATGATGTATAGAAGGAGCGAACATGAATGATATTTTAGAGGCAGCTATTGAACAAAAAGTAAATGATATTTATCTTTTACCCACCGAGGATCAACAATATGTGATTAAGTTTCATCTTGATGGTCAAGCAGTGACATTTAAACAAATATCTGAAATAAATGCGCAAACAATGATTTCAGCGCTTAAATATCGTGCCAAAATGAATATTTCAGAACGCAGGCGACCACAATTAGGTCGTTTTCAAAATGATGAGATTTGGCTACGTGTATCTACTGTTGGTGATTTTTTGAACCGAGAAACAGTTGTTTTGCGACTTATTTATCCGCAAAGGCAGACACAAAATTGGCTCGTTTCTCAACAGTTTGAAGCAATACAGACAGCATTGCCGAGTGCAGGTCTATTTTTAATTTCTGGGCCAACAGGGTCCGGGAAAACAACAACTCTTTATCGTCTATTAGACCAATTAGCAGATGATAAACTCGTATTGACAATTGAAGATCCAGTTGAAATTCAACAACCAAAATTTGTGCAATTACAAGTTAATGAAGATGCTGGTATTTATTATGATGAGTTAATCAAAGTAGCACTACGACATCGACCAGAAATCTTATTAGTAGGTGAAATTCGTGATAAGAAAACGGCGCAGGCAGCCGTTCAAGCCGCACTAAGTGGGCATTTGGTATTAAGTACTGTGCATGCTATGTCAGCACGTGATGTTATTGTACGGTTACAGGATCTAGGCGTCGATCATATGAAACTAATGGCGGCATTGGCTGGTGTTGTTTATCAACGTTTATTGCCAACTAACAACCATCAACAAGCAGCCATCATGGATATGCTCAATGATCATCTACTTGAACGTGTTATGCGTGGTGATGAGATTCCTAAATTTTCAAAAAAATGGCAGGAGGTGTTACAACATGCAATGGATCAGCAAATTATTTCGCAAGAAACATGTGAAACCTATCAAAAGCTTTAGTTCACATGACCGCGTACTATTTTTCCAAGAGTTAGGAGAGTTGTTGCAATCAGGTTATAGTCTTGCGCAAAGTTTAGATATTTTAGCCAGTGCGCATTTGAAATGGCAAGATAGGCTGAATCAAATTATAGACGACTTAAATCATGGTATTAAATTACATATTGCACTTGAACCACATGCTAATCATCAAATTATTTTACAAATCAAACTAGCTGATCAACATGGTAATTTGTCTCAAACATTGGTTGCGATTGGACAAAGCCTAGCCAAATTACAACAACAAGAAAATAAAGTAGCACAAGTCATGCGTTATCCTTTAATTTTATTAGGTATTTTAGGCCTTATGTTGGTAGGATTGAAATATTTTTTATTTCCAATTTTAAATCAATGGCAAAATGAAACAACAACTGTTGATGCATTAAATCACACATATGCCTATCTATTTATTGGGACAGTGGTCTTGCTATTATTTGGTGTTTGTATGATCTGGCGTAGTCATACACCACGGCAACGTTTGATATTACTGGTTCATATACCAATTATAGGAAAAATTGTCGAGACAATCACAACATATCAAGTCGCACAACAATTAGCCATTTCATTAGCCAGTGGTGTAACTGTACCTGAAATTTTAGACGACATTAGTCATTCGCACAAAAAGGATATGGCAGTTGCTCTAGTGAAACATGCACGTCAATCTTTAGAAAAAGGAGAGACAATAGAGGCCTATGTGCTAAAACAACCTTATTTGAATCGTTCGTTAGCCGGGTATTTTGCACGCGGACATGAACCACGTGTGTTGGCTGATTATTTAGCTTACTATGCGAAAACACAGTTTCAGTTACTCATGCAACAAACGGACCGGTTAATCGGTACGTTACAACCATTATTTTTTGGCATCATTGGATTAGCCATTGTTGGCCTATATATGTCTATGTTACTGCCCATGTATCAATCAATTGGAGGATTATATCAATGATATTATTAAAACGTCGTAAATCAGCTTTTACATTAATTGAAGCAGCTATTGTACTATTTATCATTAGTTTACTAATGCTACTGATTTTACCCAATCTTAACAATCAACGTAAAAAAGCTGTTGATACACATGCAACTGCGATGGTATCAACAGTTCAGACACAAATCGATCTATATGAGAACGAACATCCACAAAATCATAATGTAACGATGGATAATTTAGTACACGATGGTTATTTAACCAATAAGCAGGTACAAAAAGTTAAAGATTTAAATATTACAATTACCAATAATGAAGCACACAAATAGCGCTTTTACCTTATTAGAATCTCTTATTGTACTGACGATTGTTGCTAGTATGTTACTCATTGGTGGGCAAAAAATATCTCATCAGCAAAGTCCTGATCAGTGGTTTCATGCGTTTGATGGTCGTTGGCAACAAGCGCGTTTAATGGCGCAAAAGGAACAAAAAGTACAAGTCGTCAAGTTTGAAGCAAATGGTGTATCATTTGATGACAAAAAAATTAAATATCCAAAAGGCTATCTCAATTCAAATACAAAGACCTTGAATATTTTAGCAACAGGATATGTCGCGCCAACTACCATAATACTAGATAATGGGCAGAAGGTAATTAAAATTGTTTTTAGTTTAGGAGGTGGTGATTATCGTACTGAAATTCAATAAACCCGCATTTGTCTTGTCTGAATCATTAATTGCTTTGAGTTTAATCAGCTTGGCATTAGCGGTTGAATATGATCAGGTGAAAAATTTCAATCGCCAAAAGCAACGATTACAGTTGAAAGAAAAGCGTGTTCAATTGGAGCGTATTGCGACAATTAACGTTTGGAATGATTATGTTGACAAGAAATAAATCGGCGTTTACATTACTAGAATCCTTAGTAACATTAGCCATAACAGCATGTGTTTTACTAACTATTGAATTTTGTTTACCATTATTGCACACTAATTCAAATACACCACCCGATATTGCTTTTAAAGGTGTGATACATCAAATTGAAATACAACGTTATCAATTTGTGAACGCGAATGAACACCAAGTTGCTTTAAAAAGCGCTGAAGGTAAGCGCATGCTGCTTGAGGTCAAAAATAATAAGTTACAATTATCAGCCGTGGGTGCAGGACAAATTATTTTACAACAAAAAGCGAAATCATTAACTGTCAAAAATTGTCGAGGATATTTTATCCTTAAATTATTAACACATGATGATCAGACAGTTGACGCATTGTTATATTTGCCAAAGGAAAAATAAATGATAAAACGTCAATCAGCTACCATTTTAGTTTCTACAATAATAATTATGGGTGTATTAAGTGGTGTCTTCTTGCTACAAAATGTGGCTTTTAACGCGCAATTACGTGCGAGATCTGAATTAATAGAGTTAACGGTCATTGATAATATACAATTACAAGCGAGTCTGAAGTATAGTCAACAAAAAGCTCATAATCAAACAGTTGGTGAGGCAAACGTCATTGTTACAGGTAATAAACTTCTTATTAATTACAATGGCACGCGCCATACACGTCAATTACTTGTGAAACCAACTTGAAAAACATACTTAAAACCGATAAAATAAGGCTATGACACAAGAAAATATAGCACGGTATTTCGACGCTCTAACTCAAGGTGCGCAGGCGTTATCACACGATGCCGACCTCAGCATGATTGATGGACTGATTGAAGTAATAGCAGACATTAATACTGGTGATGTTCATCATGAACAGGGGAAACCAACACCAGCAGTCACAGAACAAATACAAAATACTATTGCTAAGATAGATTGGCAAAATGCGACATCGACTGATTTAAGGAAAGCTGTGCAGTTAGCGATTTTAAAGGTTAATCGTGATGATCAGACGCAGGCGAATCATCAAATAACACCAGATGGTATTGGCTATCTATTGGCAGATTTGATATTACAGACAGCCGAATTGAAAGATGGTGATACTTTGCTAGATTTTGCTGTAGGTACGAGTAACTTGCTCAACACTGTCAACGGCATTGTCGAGATGAATGATATCGCGGTAAAACGTATAGGTATTGATAATGATGATATCCAGTTAGCATTAGCTGCAGCGGCAGATGAACTAATTAATCACGATCAAACCACTTTCTATCAGGAAGACGTGGTATCGTTGGATGCTGATATACCTAAAGCCAAGGTTGTGATTGCCGATTTGCCTGTTGGTTATTATCCGATTCAACCTGAAGGCGCATATATCACACAGGCAGATGATGGTAGATCATTTGTTCATCAACTCATGATTGAAAAAAGCGTAGATTTTGTAACTGATGATGGTTGGATATATTTAATCGTACCCGCTAATATATTATCAGATAAAGATTCCAAAAAATTACTGCAATTTGTGACTAATGAAACGCGCCTTAAAGCTTTTTTACAATTACCTAACGATTTTTTCCAAGATCAACGCGCCGCAAAAGCTATTTTAGTTCTTCGAAAGCGTGATACTATTGGTAATAGCGAGGTATTAATGGGGCAGTATCCAACACTCAAAGATATTAAAGCTTTGCAAAAATTTTTGCAAGATATTAAAACATGGGTTAAACTGGATAAAGAACAAGACAGGGCGTGAATTGCTGTTAAAAACAGCATGAAAATATAAGGTGTTATTAGGTAATTTAATTAAAAATAAGCGCCTTATATTTTTATACTCAGCAGCTTGTAACGTGTTTTTAAGAAAGACAGGTAGAATTAAATCATGGCTAAAACAATGGCTGTTAATGCAGGTAGTTCATCACTGAAATTTCAATTGCTAGACATGCCCGCGGAGCGAGTAATCGCACAGGGTGTTATTGAGCGTATTGGTATGGACGATGCTATCGTAACAATTAAGTATGGTGTATCTATTGCATCAGAAAATGCCGTTGATCATTTAGAAGATGATGAGCATATCACCTTATCAAAAGATGGTAAAGGCAAGAAGTATGAGAATGTCTTAGCTATTAAAGATCACCAACAAGCAATTAATTTTATGTTACAAAAATTGACAGACTTAGGAATAATTGCTGACTTTAATGAAATCACAGGTGTTGGACATCGTGTTGTTGCGGGTGGCGAGTGGTTTAACCATTCAGTTGTTGTAACTGATGATGTGTTAACTAAAATTGATCGTTTGGCAGATTATGCACCATTACATAATCCAGCTAATGCGATGGGTATTCGTGCCTTTCAAAAGTTATTACCTCATGCCTTATCAGTAGCTGTTTTCGATACATCATTTCATCAGACAATGCCTGAAGAGAACTACTTGTATTCGTTACCATATGAATACTATACGCGTTATGGTGCACGTAAATATGGCGCACATGGTACATCACATCGCTATGTATCTGCACGTGCTGCCCAATTATTAGGAAAAGATTTAAAAGACCTGAAATTAATTACACTACACTTAGGTGCAGGGGCCTCAATTACCGCAGTCCAAGGTGGCAAATCAATTGATACATCCATGGGATTCTCACCATTAGCTGGTTTGACTATGGCAACACGTTCAGGGGATGTTGATACATCACTTGTTTATTACATTCAAGAACGTGAAGGTTTGTCGAATGAAGAAATGACTAATATTTTAAACAAAAAATCAGGCTTGCTTGGTATTTCAACTATTTCTTCAGATATGCGTGATCTGCTAGATGTTCAAGATACACATGACCATGCAAAATTAGCTGTAAATATCTTTGTTAACCGTGTTGTGAAATATGTTGGTCAATATGTTGCTGAAATGGGTGGTGTTGATGCGATTGTATTTACAGCGGGTATTGGAGAAAATTCAATTCCTGTACGTAAAATGATTGTTGATAAGTTAGGATATTTTGGTATCACGCTTGACGAAGAAGCCAATAATGTTCGTGGAGATGAGGTTGAAATTTCAACTAAAGACTCACGTGTCAAGGCACTATTAATTCCAACTAATGAAGAATTAATGATTGCTCGCGATGTCGAAGCCCTTAAGTAATCTGTTTTTAATCTACAACGCTCAAGAGTATGATAAAATATACAAAGTCGACTAGTATTTAGTATGCTAGTCGCTTTGCTATTATAATGATATTTTTAAAGGGTGAATCATGGAATCCAGAAAAGCACGGCATCAACATGAAATCAAGGCTGCAGAAGCAATAAATGCTAGCCAACATAAATCAAAATATAAAACACAGTCACAAACAGACAATCACGATGGTGGAGGACCGCGAAAAAAGAAGCGGGGGCCAAAAAGACGATTGATAGGATTATTAGTGATCCTGGTTATAGTTATTGGTGGTGTATTTTTGGGTAAAAATTTACTTGATAACAAAAATGCAGCATTAGATCCTGAAAATACAACGTTTAAAACAATTAAAATTGAAACAGGATCGACACCAGCCCAGATGGGTCAAATCTTAGAAGATAAAAAAATTATAAAAAGTGGTCACAGCTTTTATAAGTATGCGATGTCGCAAGGTGCTGAAAAATTGCAGGCTGGTACCTACCAGCTTTCACCTTCACAAACAGTAGAGTTGATTTTTTCACAGATGGCAGCTGGACCAGGTGCCTCACCAAAGTTACCAAAGGGTTATGTGTTGATATCGGTTGGTCAAACTTCTGGTCAAGTTGCGCAAAATATTGCAAACGAGGTGAAAGGTGTGTCACCTCAAAGTATGATGAAAGCTTTTGACGACAAGGCACTTATTGCTAAGATGGATAAAAAATATCCTGACTTACTGAGGGGTGTCGAAACGTCTAAAACCAATGAAGCCAAATTACTTGACTACGTGTATCCTCAAGCGTTTGATTTAAGTCAAGTTAAAACAGCTGATGATGTGGTTGAAAAACTTTTGACAGTATCAAATACAACAATGACACCGTATTACAAAACGCTAAAAGAAAATAACATCCAGACGCCTAATATTATGGCGTTATTGGCAACATCAGGAAAAGGTGAATTTGAAAGACGTTTGGCTTTTGTGAAGAAAATTGCGCCATATGCTCAAAAGTTAGCCAAAAAATATGATATTTTAGCATCTATTTCTATTGCACAAGCTGCGCATGAATCAAACTGGGATAATTCAAAACTATCGTCTAAATATAATAATTTCTATGGTGTGAAAACACAGGATGAGACACCTGGCAAGTCTGTAGTATTAACAACTACTGAATATGTCGATGGTAAAGCAGAAACTCAGAAAGCGCGATTTGCTATTTATGATAGTTGGCAAGATAGTATGAAGGAACATGCTGAGACCATTGTTAACGGTAACACATGGAATCCCACACAATTTAAAGACGTATTAGCAGCTAAAAACTATAAGCAAGCTGCTAAAGCACTATATGACAATCATTATGCAACTGATGTTAATTATACGAAGTTATTGACAAATGTCATAGAAACTTGGAATATGCAGCAGTATGATAAGTAACATAAAAAATCTCGTAGATGAGAAAATCTATGGGATTTTTTTAAATAAATAAGTTGATGTTAAAATTTGAAACCGTTTACAGAAATTTTACTAAAAGGGTTGTGTAAACGTTTTCATTCGTGTAAAATAGTTTTTGTGATTAAATCATGTTTTCAGAACATGATAATATGAAGGAGCAGTAGTATATTATGAATGCAGCAATTTTATTAGCCCTCGTACCAGCATTAGCTTGGGGATCAGTGGGTCTTGTTAATACCAAAATGGGTGGTTCAGCTGGACAGCAGACGTTAGGAATGACTTTTGGTGCGCTAATTTTTGGACTTGGGACAATGTTTTTTTATGTTATGCCTAATCATGCTTATATGGGTTCAGAAATTTGGGTAGTTGGTTTGGTATCAGGTTTAGTATGGGCGGTAGGTACTGCGGGACAATTCTTAGCGATTAAAGATCTCGGTGTATCGCTTGCTATTCCATTGTCGACTGCTGGTCAAATTGTTACCAATGCTTTAATGGCAGCAATTGTCTTAGGAGACTGGAAAACAGGAAGAATGTGGGCAATTGGCGTCATTTCGATTATTGCTGTTGTTATTGGGGCAACACTAATTTCAGCACGTGATCGTGCATTAAACTCAGGAATTAACGATCAAGTGCAAGCAAATAATATGACAAAAGGCCTAGTCTACTTAGCCATTTCAACAGCTGGATTTATGTTTTACTTTGTTCTACCCAATTTTTTGAATAAAATTGGATACATTTCTGATACGATTAAGTCAGAACACAATGGTGTTGACTACATGACTGCCATTGTTGGACCTCAAGCGTTTGGTCAAGTAATTGGTGCTTTCTTGATTGTTATCTTTGTCTTAAAAGAAGCAGATAAAATGTTTGCAAAACCAACTTGGAAAAATATTGTTACAGGGTTAGTTTGGGCTATAGGAAACATTTTCATGTTTATATCAGCAGCCAACCCAGCAATTGGTCAGACAATTGCGACAACGTTCTCACAACTGGGAATTATTGTGGCAACATTTGGTGGTATTTACTTATTAGGTGAAAAGAAATCTAGCTATCAAATGCGACTGATCGTTATTGGTACGATTTTAGTTGTAGTAGGTGCTATTATTATTGGCAATATTAACTCATTTACTTGATTAAAAAAAGCTGGAACATTTAGTTCCCAGTTTTTTTATATACAAAAAACCTGCCGAAGCAAGTTTTTGAATAGTGTTACTTTTCAACTTTTAGTATTTCAACACGGATACTTTCGCCACTTGGTAATGGTACAGTTACTGTGTCACCAACTTTTTTACCAAGTAAGGCAACAGCCATAGCTGATTCGTTAGAAATTTTTCCGGCAATTGGGTCAGATTCTGTTGATCCAACAATTGAATATGTTTCTGGTTCTTCATCAGGTAACTCTTTAAAAGTTACCATTTTGCCAAGAGAGACTTCATCTGCTGCTGTTGCATTTGGATCTATAATTTCAGCACTTTCAATCATTTTTCTCAATGTTTGGATGCGGCCTTCAACAAAGGCTTGTTCATCTTTGGCAGACTGATATTCTGAATTTTCTGATAAATCACCGTATGAACGGGCAATTTGGATACGTTTTGTAATTTCTGGGCGTTGATTAGCAATAAGATCTTCCAACTCAGCTTCAAGCTTAGTACGGCCTTCAGCTGTCATTGGAAATGTTTTTTCTTCTGACATCTTTTTAAATTCCTTTCATTATGACTTATTCTATAAATAGTAAGCAGAACGAGCATATCATGGTGAACGCTATCTTGCAAGTATTTTATTATAAATGAAAGGGACTAGTAGCGTGGCACTTGCTAGTAATGAAATATATAGCCCTATCAAAAAATAGGGTGGTGTGTAAGTGAATTGGACGATGTGTTGTCCTGGTGTTGTTTTGATGGCCAAAAAATAGTCGGCAACTTGCTGTGCTTTAATTGGTCGGCCATCAATTTTGATACGCCAACCAGGCGCGTCAGGGATAGTTGTCATAATCAGTGGTTTATCAGCAGTTGTGGTGATTCTCCCTTTAATCATGCGTTCATCACGGCTAATTATACGTAAGGGGTTTGCTTTGAGATTAAGGGCATCACGTTGAAATTCGTTATTATTGACACGATAAAGCGTTACATTGTTTAATACAAGCATTGTCGTATTTTTAAATCGAATAGTAATAGTTTGCGTTTGATTTTTAGCATGTGTTGCTAAATTAATCAAGACAGTATGGCGATAGCTACTAAATTGTGTGATGACTTTATTATTAATTAATAAATCAAAATCTTTAATAGGTAAGCCATTACCAATGGTTAGGTAGTAACTATCATCGGTTTGTGGTGTAAATTTCAAATCTAAACTAGCTGGTTTTGTGTTATTCACACGTGTAAGAGCAGCACCAGTGATTGTTGTCGGCGTATTAACATTATGACCAATTGCCTGTTGAAAGTTTTCGGAAGTAACAGTTGAGCGAGCATTACCGGTTAAAGCTTGCCACAGATTGCTTTGATTTATCAAGGGGTTATTGTGTAACATTGTTGTTTTGAGAGCGGCATCGTGAGCCGCAAAAGCAATTGGTAAAGCTTGTGGGTTTTGCCAAACATTGGTTGTGCCGGCTTTTGATTTAAGTAAGTACCTTGAAGTGTCGGGACGAAAGCCAATGAGATGCGTACTAGGTTGGCCAGCTTTGCCATTATCAGTGCCATTCGGTGTCACTAAATACTTCATATTGAGTAGGGCATCAGACAGTACGCTACCATTACTATAGACAACATAATTATCGCCATCTGGCTGTCCGAAGTTGCCAAAAAAGTTTGGTGTCTTTTTTGGCAATGCTGAACTAAAGTGTGAACCACTATAATAATCAAGCATCATAGCATCGCCACGGGTTCGTTGGAAAGTTTGAGCAACTCGATACCATGAGGTGTCTTTTTTAATTGTCTTATTTGCTGTTTTAAGTGCTTTGACTGTATTTTGATATTCAGTATTTGTTAGGTAAGAAAAATGATTAAGAGATAGGATCACATTGGCAGCAAGAGATAATGTGGTGAGTAATAGTAAAATTGGTAAACGCAGACGATCGGTCGTGTTAAAAGTAAATTGCGCCAATGTGAGTAGCGCAAGACTACCAAAAATTGCAATACTTGTTGTGTCGATAAAGCTAGTTTTGTGATTTGCAAGTATCGCATAAACAACAATACCGCTAAAAGCGATGAAAAGACCAATTAGCGTTGGAACACGAGGTTGCCATCTCGGTTGCCAGGCTAATGCTGCTAGGTAAATAATGAAGAAACTGATAATAAAACTAAAACGATAAGGATACCAGACAGGATATTGAAAGCCATGGAAAAATAAGGTGAGTGGCGCCCACGTTGTTGCAGCAAACAAAAATAGCAATATTAATAAGGCACCTATTTTAACAGACCAATGTAATAGACGTGTTGTGAAAAAAGCAACGCAAGTAATTAAAATAAAGGAAGCTACATAAAAATTAGCTTGCCCGGATTGCATTTGATTAAAATCAAAACTACCAGGGATTAATTTAAGGAGTAATTTAATTGGATGATTATCAAATTTGAGTGACCAATCTGAATTGTATTGTGCCTTACCGAGTTTTAGCTGATAGTATGTTGGTAATATAAGCCAAGCACTTAAGCCACCACCAACTAAACTACCGATAGTAAAAGCTTTAATGGTTTGCCAACGTGAGTGAATTTGATTTGGCCAAGAAATGCGCCAAACAGCATAAAGAACAATGAAGATAGCAATCATATAACCAATATAGTAATTGCTTATAATCGCTAATGCTAATAAAAGAGAATAACGCCACCATGAACCATGCTTAAAGAGTTGTTCGATTTGATAAATAATAAGTGGTAACAAGATTGCCGAGTCTAACCACAGTAAATTCAGATCATTAGCTACAAACCAGCCAGAAAGCGCATAGTTAATGGCAAAAAGGGTAATATAGTGACCTTTTTGAATCTGAAGTTTTTGTAATAAGTACGCCATTGATAAGCCAGCAGCGCCAAATTTTAGTACAGTTACCAATAGAATTGCAGCTGGTAGATGATTAATTGACACAAACAAGTAAATTAAATTAAATGGGCTCATCAAATAATAGGCCCATTCACCCAACATATCGCCACCTAAGGCATTACTAAATGAGTAAAAGAAACTACTAGGATGTGATAATAAAGTATGTTTAAAAGCAGCAAACTGGTCAATGTATTGCTGTCCTAGATCAACAGTTAGAATAGAGCTACTCCCAAACGGTGCCATACCGCGATAGGCAAAGTAGCTCAACATGATAATTGCTGGAATCCAAAAACTTAATGCTAGTGGTGAATTAAAAATCTTTTTTTTGTTCATGATACTAATATACCAAATTTTAATCATAATTTTAGCGCGAAAGCAAGATTTGTGGTAATCTAAATAGAGTAATTTATCAACAATTGGGGTCAATCATGCAACGCAATCCGTACTTAGAAGATCGTGACAAAAAAAATAGTGCTAGTGCTAATTTGCCAGTACGATTAAATATATTATTAGGTATCGCCCTGACGCTCATGATTGCACTTGTTGTGCAATTAGCTTTTTTGACGATTCAACAAGGTGCTTTTTACCAAGGAGAAGTTAATACAAGTGAACAAACGGTCGAAAAAGGCAATGTTCCTCGAGGGATGATCTATGATAACAGTGGCCGTGTCCTTGTGGGAAATAAAGCACAAGCCGCAATCACCTTTACACGAGGTACTAACGTCAATGCTAAAAAAATGTATGAAACGACCGTTAAACTATCAAAAATTTTGACTGTTGACACAGAACGATTAAATGAACGCGCGAAAAACGATTTTTATTTATCGAATGAAAAAAATAATAAAAGAATATCGGCAATTATTACCAAGCAACATAAAAATGATAAAATTGCTTTAACAGCAGCACAAATTAATGATTATGAAGTTGATTATGTTCAAAAACACAAATTAGCTGAAGATGTAGATAAAAATGCTGCTATGATATTTCAACGCATGAGTGGCGCCTATTCATTATCTACGACTTTTATTAAGGAATCAGGCGTTACGAACACAGAATTAGCCAAAATTGGTGAGAATCTCAGTAGTTTTCCTGGAGTTAAATTGGGAACGAGCTGGTCGCGTCAATATCCTGAAGGTGAAGAATTTAAATCATTAGTTGGTAATGTTACCAATGAGGCAACAGGGTTACCGGAAGACCGTTTACATACTTTGTTAGCACAAGGCTATTCTCAAAATGAACCAGTAGGTAATTCAAGTTTGGAAAAAGGGTATGAGTCTATTTTGAAAGGTTCTGCTTCACAAACTCTTGTTACAACAAGTGGAAAAGATCAAGTACAATCTTCGCAAATCAAGTATAATGGCCAGGCTGGGGACAGTTTGAAGTTAACTATCAACGCCCGTTTCCAAAATGAAGTTCAGAAAATATTAGAAGATAATCTACCAGGTGGCGATGTTGAAGGCGCTTATGCAACAGTTATTAATCCATATACTGGTGGTATTTACGCCATGGGTGGTGTTGATCGTGACCATGCGACCGGTCAAAAAACGGCTAATCCACTTGGAAATATTAATCATGCCATTGTTATGGGATCTGTCATTAAGCCAGCTGTATTGGCCACGGCATTTCAAAAAGGGGTTATATCAGCTGACAATAATGTCTTGACTGATCAGGCCATTAAAATTCAAGGCACACAAGCAATCACATCGTATTGGAACCAAGCAGGGAACCCAACACCAATAGATGCTAAAACAGCTTTAGAGCGTTCATCTAACACCTATTTCGTACAATTAGGTATGAAGATTGGTGGACAAAATTATAGTCCAGGAGCGCCATTAGGGTTACGTTCAGATGCATTTCAGACACTTCGTAATGGATTAGGTCAATTTGGTTTAGGAACAAAGACAGGTATTGATATTTCTGGTGAAACTGGTGGTTATCGTGGACCAACAGATGCTGAAAATCAAGGAAAATATTTGTATGAAACCTTTGGACAGTATGATACTTATACGACACTGCAATTGGCACGTTTTGTTTCCACAATCGCTAATGGCGGTTACCTCGTACAACCACGTGTGGTTGGGTCTATTTTGCAAAAGCAAAAAAACAATGACCAAACTAAAACAATTTGGTCGGCATCACCAAATATTCAAGGTCAAGTAAAGTTGGGTGCTGATGAGTGGGATATTCTTAAAGATGGTATGAATCGTGTGGCTAACGGCTCTGATTCATGGAACACAGGTGGAGAAGACATGCACAAATTGAGACCACGTGTTCATGCTAAAACTGGTACGGCAGAAACGAAGACTAATGGCAATGATACATACACAGAGTCTATGGTGGCGTATGTACCAGGACAACCGTTTGCTGTAGCGATGGCCATTCCTGGAATGAATAACTACTTGGATGGTACGAACGGTAAAATATCAGCTAAAATTATTGATGCTTACTGGAAATATGTTCAAGCAAAGCCTGATTCAAAATAAGACATAAAAAGCTCGGGCAATTTGCCCGAGCTTTTTATGTCTTATTTTTCAGAAAGGGCAACCGATTGTTTGATATAATCGGTTGGGTTTAAAATCAGTTTAGTAATAAATTCAGCAACACTAGTACGTGTAACTGGGTTACCAACAATTTTTTCATGACGTTCTGTTTGAATATTGAGTTGTTGCATGACGTTATCGTCTAGCAACTCATTAGGCCGAATAATTGTATAATCCAACTGAGAAGCTTCAATACGAGCTACAGCCGCAGCCTGATCACCAATGTAGGTATTTTCATTATTGACTGTACCTAACACATTTGACCAAATATCGCGTGTTTTATCAGGTAATTCATCATAAACACCAATTGTTGCTATCCAAATCAAACGCTTAACGCCGGCAGTGTGCATGGCATTAACGACACTATTGGCCACTACTTTTTGGCGCCCTTCAGCACCGATATTAGCATAGACAATGTCAATATCCTTAAGTGCTTGAGCTAAGGTATTTTCATTTGTGGCATCAAGTGATTTAATGTTTTTGTCTGGTCGACCGTGTAGAGAGGTCAATTTAATCTCTGTTAGCGTGTTGGCTAACATTGGAACTACAAGTTTTGCGATTTGGCCGTTAGCACCAAGAATTAATAGTTTTGTCATGACTTTATTTTAGCACGAAAAGTTTACTTGCGGTAGAATTGAAATAAGAAAGAAGAGGACGTCATATGTCATTATCGTTTCAACAACTACTCACTGCCGTACCGCTTGTGTTACGTGGTGGCAATGTGCCAAATATTGTTGGCGAAGCTGGTATTGGTAAGTCAGCCTTGGTTTCAGAAATTGCACATCATATGGAAGCTCGACTATTTACTACTGTTGTTTCGTTGTCAGAGAAAGGGGACTTGGCAATACCCATTCCGCCACTCACAAAGGATGCTTTTTTAACAACTAAAAATTATGGTCAGTTAGCAGATGTAAAATTTGGGTACACACATACTCTGATTCAAATTATTCAACAAGCTGAAAGTTTTCCAAAGCAAACAATTATTTGGTTTTTAGATGAATTTAACCGTGGATCACAAGCTGTCCAAAGTGAATTAATGAATCTGGTATTACAACGGCAGATTAATGATCTTATTTTGCCAGATAATGTGTATCTTATTCTGGCCGAAAATCCAGATGATTCAATGGCAGGATTTGAAAATGCTGAATATGCGGTACAAACTTCAGATGCAGCAATTAACGATCGTACGACACGTTTAGTCATGACAGTATCTGTGACCGATTGGTTGTCATGGGCAGAAAAACCAGGCAACCAGCGACCACATATACATCAATTGGTCAGACAATTTATAGCCGAAAATGCTGAGCTATTATATCCTCAAACACGAGGCATTGATTTGAATCCAACACCACGTGCTTGGCAACGTGTGTCAGATAATTTCTATGAACTCAGCAAACTACCTTCTCAGCAGCAAGATACTTTGTTATTTGATATCGTTGCTGGAGATTTAGGAAAAGCTGTTGCAACACAATTTGTTAGTTTCGTGCATGAAAAAGTTAGTGGATTAACTGCTAAGAATATTTTTGATTCGGAACCAAAAGGCCCCAAATTACCGCAAGACATTCGTCAACAGTTTGTTCGTATGTCTGAGATTCAAAAATTAACTGTTATGAAAACAGTTTTGCTGACATCGAATTTAACATCAAACAATCATGCCGGACGCTTCGGAGAATTATTACATCTATTAGCACCAGATGGGCAATATGCATTGATTAAGCAGATGACTAATTCACCAATTTTAGATGATTTATATCGTGCCGATTCACATTATGCTAATGTTTTGTATCAACAAATTATGGATATTGCTACACGATGAATGCAGAAGATAGAGACAAATTAATTGTAGACGGGATCAAGACATTACTTGATGTGGCACCGTTATATGGTAATGTCATTATGAACTTAGCTCGTGAAAATAACGATACAGCTAGCAATGCTTTATCTTTAAAATGGCAGGCTAATCAATGGCATTTGGTTATTAACCCAATATTATTGACAACTTATTTTATAAATCACACACAGATTGCACTTGCTTTTGCGCACGAGGCCTTGCATGTTATCTGGCAACATCCAATACGTTATGCTGATGAGCGGATTAAAAGTCCTAATCTGATTGATTGGGGAACAGATTTAGCCGTTAATCAATATTTACCGATTGCATTAGGTATGTTACCAGGTGCCGTGACATTACAAACAATTTTAGGATTATATGGTAAAATGTTGCCAATTGAACAAGATTCTGCTGAATATATTGCTTTGTTGTCTGAATTAACAGAAAATCAGCCAGCACGAGGACCAAAGCCGGTTGATGGGCATGGTGATTGGGCAAGTGCTGGTCAAGGTATTGACGAAGCAACATCAGCACTTAATTTTGTGATTGAGAAAGCAACTGAAGATACCAATCGGTCAGGGAGAGGGGACATAGGTACTGCTGTGCTGAAAAAAATTGCTTCGGTTACCGCACCTAAACGTCACTGGCAAGCTATTTTACGGACTGGAATCAGCCAATTACCCACGAAAAAAAAAGCATCACACTCAAGATTTAATCGTCGGCAAGCTTATCGACTAGATTTACCAGGATCAGTGAGTGAGTATGAAGCTCAGGTGACCGTTTTTATTGATAATTCAGCTTCTATTTCTGACCATCAGGCAGGGGTTATGCTAGCAAATGCGAGGCAAATTATACAACAATTTGATGTTGAAGTGACTTTTTTTTCATTTGATACAACGGTTCATGAGATTAAAAATATCAAACAATGGCAACGTCAAGCTGGTGGTGGGACACAATTTCAAAGTATATTTGATACTTTAAAAGTAAGAAAATTCAATCCGAAACACACAGTTGTCGTCATTTTAACAGATGGAGATGGTGAAGAAACAGTATTATCTACCAAGTTTCGTCAAGTTTATTGGTTGTTGCTATCCGACCATAAACTAAGTATTTTAGAACCATTTGGTAAAATTATGAATTTGTAGATCAATGGAAAGCTGGCACAGGTAGTATGACAAAAGAATTGAGCCCACGAGATTTGAAGAGCCTCATTAATAAAGATGATCGATTTAAACGGGCAGAGGCATTATTGCAAAATCGTTGGGAATCACTATTATTAGATGCACATTTTGGTATGACAACAATAACACGTGAAGATATTAGCTTGGCACGACATTTAATTGATGCAGAAGTCATATCAACAGTTGTAGATTTACGAACTTTTTCGGGCATCAAAAAATTTATTATGACGAATCAATCCCGCTTGTCAGAAGATGTGATTAGAACATTAAAGGAGCCTTTCTTATGAAAATTAACTTAGTTTTAGCACCTGAACAGTTACCAGCACAACTATTGGCATTCCAAGCTGCTAACTCCGCACATTTTTTCTATTTAGGCAAAGAAACACAACTTTCTGGCGCAAATGTGCTGATTGTCGATGAACCAGAATTGGTTGCCCAGTTCAAGCGACCTCTTAGTTTTGATAGTCGTGTTGTGAGTGGTAATTTAGCTGGTGAAGTCATTCATCAAATATCTTTTCAGACCAAGGGCCGTAACGATGAATTGATTGAACAACTGGTCACAGGCAACGCGATTATGGCACAAAATGCGAATGGCAAAGCAGACTTTATGTTGTGGACCTTTTGGCCAGATCACCAAGCGTTGGCTAATTTTGTCAATAGTGATACTTTCAAACAAATGAAAAATTTGATGAAAAATGCTTATACAGTGAGTTATTTTCATATTTCATCAGCAGACCAACTGTCTTTGACACATCAAATGCGTGATTTTGACGATAAAACGTGGTGGGGTTAACATTTTAATCTTGCATAAATAATTGTTCTACGTTACAATAATGCCATGAGTTAATAATCTATCTGGGGTGCCTTTTTGGCTGAGAAATACCCATTGAACCTGATCATGATAATGCATGCGAAGGGAGATAACATCTACGATAACTACTTAAACTGCTTATATTGTGTAGTCGTTACCTGTTCTCCTAACGTGAAGATCAGGTAACGGCTTTTTTTGATCTGTCAGATAGTATTTTAAATATTAACTAAGTTAGAAAATAATTTAAAATGAATAGAGGATTTAATGATGAAACTATCAGAACTCAGACAGCAAACACCACTTGTCTTTAATTACGCTAATTATGTCACACCACAACTCGTTGCCAATGTTGTGAATGTTATTGGTGGTTCACCAATTATGGCGCGTGAAATTGAAGAATTTAAAGATTTAGTCTCACTAAGTGATGCCATAGTTGTTAATACAGGTACATGGCAACGTGAGGAATTACCTGCAACAATTAAACTGATACAGTTAGCCAACCAAACTGAGACAGTTGTCGTCTTAGATCCTGTTGCTGTAGCTATACCCTCAAGAAGTGTACCCGTCAAATCACTAATTTCAGAATCTCAGGTAAATATCATTCGTGGAAATGCCGCAGAAATTGCTTGGTTTGCTGATGTTGATTTTGCTAGTCATGGTATTGATGCAACTGGTGATGGGGATGTTGCATATATTGCCAAATTAGCTGCACAAAAAACTGGTGCTATTATTGCATTGAGTGGCAAAAAGGATGTGATAAGTGATGGCGAAAGTACAATAAGCATTGCAACTGATGTGCCACTTTTGGCAACTAATGTTGGTACGGGTGATGCTTTATCTGCTTTGATTGGCGCATTTAATGGTGATAGTATCTCATTGGATAATACGGTACGTGCTATGGCAACGATGAAATTAGCTGGGCTTAAGGCGACTAAAAAAGTAGCAACACCTGGTTATTTTTCAAATCAATTGTTAGATGAGTTATATCTGTTGCCAGAAGAAGAATTAGAAGATTTCATTAAGCAAGAGGTGACGCATGATTAATGAAACACCACAAGTACTAACCATTGCTGGTACTGACTCGAGTGGCGGGGCAGGCATTTCAGCTGATTTGAAGACTTTTGCAGCTCAGGGTGTTTATGGTGCTAATGTGATCGTATCAGTGACAGCACAGAACACAATTGGTGTACAGCAAGTTCAAATGATTCCAGCAAATATGGTAACAAACCAAATAGAATCTGTCGGAACTGATTTGAAAATACGCGCTTTCAAAACTGGTATGCTGGGTGATGCCGTGACGGTTCAAACTGTGGCTGATGCCATTAAAAAGCAACAGTTCGGTGATTTTATTTTGGACCCTGTGATGATTGCAAAAGGTGGTGCGCGCTTGTTGGCTGAGGAAGCTATTGATGCTGTTAAAAAAGAATTACTGCCATTAGCCACATTAGTCACACCAAACATTCCAGAAGCGGAAGTATTATCTGGCCGTACGATTAGTACCCATGAAGATGTGCAAAAGGTGGCGCAAACTATTCAAAAGCTTGGGGCAAAAAATATTTTATTAAAGGGTGGACATGCAGAAGGGCAAGCAGTTTACGACTATGTGTTGTTGGAAGATGGAACACATTTTTGGTTGAAAAGTATGCGCGTGAATACTGTGAGAACCCACGGTACAGGCGATACAATTTCAGCAGCCATTACAGCACAATTAGCCTTAGGCAAGGCATTAAAAACAGCGATTATTTTGGCTAAATCTTATGTTGATGCCACAATTCGCGAAGGTATTTCAGTAGGGCATGGTCATGGACCTCTGAATCATTTGGCGATGGTTAAGCCATTAAATTCTCCGGAGGTGTTGGATGACATTTGATAAAAGCATGTTAGCGCGTTACTTTGTTTTAGGTACGCAAAATGTTGCTAATGAAGCAGAATTTTTTAATATTTTGGAACAAGCTTTGGTAAGTGGCATTACTTTATTTCAGTATCGTGAGAAAGGACAACATGCATTAACTGGGAATGATAAATTGCGTGTTGCTCAGCAAGTACGCCAATTAACAACGAAATATCGTGTGCCATTGGTCATTGATGATGATATCGCATTGGCACATGTTGTCAACGCGGATGGCGTTCATTTTGGGCAAGGTGATGGTAATATTTCTGAAAATATTAAGGCAAGTGCGCCTTTATTCGTAGGTGTTTCGGTTTCAAATCAAGCCGAGTACGATCGGATTGCTGGTTTGCGTGGTATTGATAATATTGGTATTGGTCCGGTATATGAGACAACTACTAAATCAGATGCTAGTCCAACAATTGGTATTGCAGGTCTCAACAAAATTGTTAATCAAAGTCAATGGCCTAGCGTCGCAATTGGTGGCATTACCCAAAAGAATTTACCAGATGTTTTAGCTACAAATGTTGATGGTGCAGCAGTGGTTAGTATGATTACTCAGAGTAAAAACATTTCAGAAACTATAAATATATGGAAACAACTTTAACAGTTGTTTTTTTTTGCAATTAAACCATATATAAGATATATTATATTATATAAGAAACAGTATATAAGGAGAAATAGCATGAGCATACAAACACCGACAGAATTGCTCGATGGTACAGTGTTAGCTATTTTAGAGAAGCAAGATTTATATGGTTATGCGCTCACAAAAGAAGTTAAGCAACATGTTACTGTGTCAGAATCAACGATGTATCCAGTATTGCGGCGTTTGGAAAGGTGTGCGGAATTAACCACGTACAGTGAACCATTTGAAGGGCGCATGCGGAAGTATTATCAGTTAACACAAGAAGGTCGCGAGCATTTAATTCGCATCAAAACTGATTGGAAGAATTTCGCCACGGGGATTAACGAGATTTTAGGAGAAGAATGATGAGCTATTTAGATGAATTAGAAGGTTATTTACACGCTTTACCACGCAATGAGCGTGATGACATGATGTCATACTATGAGGAATATTTTACGGATGCACATATTGATGATACATTAGCACACCAAAAATTCGGCTCATCAAAACAATTTTCGCGTCGTCTGATTGCTGATTTTTATATGAATGAGGATGATGCCGTCGAAAATAAGC
This sequence comes from Leuconostoc carnosum, assembly GCF_007954525.1. NCBI lineage: Bacteria > Bacillati > Bacillota > Bacilli > Lactobacillales > Lactobacillaceae > Leuconostoc > Leuconostoc carnosum. The sequence continues at coordinate 1,232,845 of NZ_CP042374.1, forward strand.
CGAAACATCAGTTACGTATGATTTGGGTTGTTTTATTGGGTATTTTGGCCTCACCAATTGCTTTATCAGCTACAATTGTCGCTGCCTTTTTATTACTTGTTGTCATTGGTGTCGTATTGTCGGTGATTGTGAGTGTCATGATATCATTAGTCATCTCTGCAATATTGGCAGTATTCAGCATAATAGCGGGTATTATTATTCTCTTTAGCTCGCTCACAGGGGGAATATTTGCAATTGGTGTTGGTTCAGCAATGATTGGATTAATAATTCTTGTCGTACCATTACTGATTAATTTGACTAAAATATTAATCAATAGTTTTGCGAAAATTATTAAACTTATTGGTCGTCGATATATCCAAAAAGGAGCAAATTATGAAGCGTAGAACAATTATCGGTTTGTCACTGTTAGTCGTTGGTGTAGTGGCAGCAACAACATCAGCATTAATTGATACCCCTGGGACAATTGTTTGGAATCAAGGTGGCATAGCTTATCAAAAAAGACGTGCCTTAACAAACGTTGATTTAACAAATCAAGTGCCGAAAGAAACAGAAAATATTCAAAAGCTCACAGTAATATCAAATGATACCAATGTATATGTGCAACAGGGCACACAATTTTCAGTCACGCAAAATAAAAATGGTAATGAGAAAAAAGCTCGGATAAACTATAGTAATGGTGAACTGAAAGTTGATACAAAATCAACTTCACAATCTAATCGGCATATTGTGGGGTTTAGTATCGGTGATGACGATGATGGCATTAAAACTGGACCGAGTGTAACAATTACAATACCTAAGCAAACGAACATCAAAAATATAGACATTACTCAAAATAACGGACACGTGTCAGCTTCAGACTTAGCGATTGATAACATCAATATCAAAACGCAAAATGATGATGTTGATTTTGCTCGCGTTATCGCTAAAAATATAATTATTGATGCTAAAAATAGTGAAGTTGATTTGAACAGTGTGACATCTGATCAGTTAACGACCAAAAATTATAACGATGATTTAACTGTGAATGGTAGTACAATTAAGGATATTAATGTATCAATGCAAAATGCAGATGTTGATATTGAACATAGTACGATCACAAAGGGTGGACGCATTACGAATCAAGGTGGAGATATTTCTTTTGAAACATCACAATTACCAACATTTTCAGCTCAAGCAACAAATGGTAATGTTGAAATCACACCACCATTTGCTCAGCAGCAGGGTACAGCTGCGCTGGTTATTCAAAATCAAAACGGCGATATTGAAATTGAATAGTTCAAATTTTTTGAACGAATACAGTGATAAATTGCTTTGGGCAACCATATCATCAACTGATTGAACATAAGAAATAAAATGGCAGGTATGGCTATTTATAAATGAAAACAATGACACTAAGTATCAAACAACGTCAAATCATACGACGATTATTACAGGTAGCAACGAGTATTGGTTTAATTGGCACAATATGCCTTGGATTTTATTTATGGTACAAAGGTTTACTCACTAACCCATCACTGCTACGACAAACAATTAAAAATTTTGGGTTTTGGGGGCCGTTAGCTTTTATTGGCGTTCAGATGATCCAAGTTATTGTTCCCATTATTCCTGGTGGTATTACGTTGGCAGTTGGCCCGCTACTATTTGGCCCGTGGTTTGGGTTTTTGTATAATTACATTGGTATTGTTGTTGGATCAATTATACTGTTTTGTATTGGGCGTTACTTTGGTACACCAATTGTTGAAACTTTTGTGTCACGAAAAATACATCACAAATATATTGATAAACTTAATAGTAAAGGTTGGGTAAAAACATTTACTGTTCTTATGGCTTTTCCCATTGCACCTGACGATGCATTGGTTTTACTGACGAGTGTGACGAAGATGCGATTCAAGACGTTTATTTGGATATTACTTTTGAGTAAACCTATTGGGATCGCATGCTATAGCTTGCTACTGTTGTATGGTTTTGAGTGGTTAACACAATTAATTTGAATATAGGATGATAATGAAAAATAAATTAATTAAAGATTGGTTCATACGTTTCATAAAAGGTGTATTCATTGCACTAGGGTTTATTCTGCCTGGTGTTTCAGGTGGTGTTTTAGCTGCAATTCTTGGATTATATGAGCGTATGCTTAGTTTTATGGCGCATATTCGTCAGAATTTTAAACAAGATTTTTGGTTTTTTGTGCCAGTTGGGCTAGGTGGTATTGCGGGTATTATTTTATTAAGTAACCCATTAGAATATTTGTTGACCACTTACAAAGCTGTTGTATTGTGGGGTTTTGCAGGTGCTATTGTGGGAACATTGCCATCATTGTTTAAAGAAAGTGCGAAGACTGGCCGTCGACGGTCAGATTGGTTCTTATTTATTGGAACGGTAATCATTGGTGGCATATTTTTGTATAATATGACGACTATTTTTGGTGATTTACCAATTAACTTTTTCTCATGGTTATTAGCAGGTGGGCTGATTGCTTTGGGAATTATTGTACCAGGATTAAGTCCATCTAATTTACTGCTTTATCTAGGGTTATTTGATCCAATGATTAAAGGTTTCAAAAATGCCGATCTGACAGTCTTTATACCCATGGCTATTGGTGGGGCTTTGACACTAGTTATTTTTTCCAAACTCATGCACTATCTTCTGCAAAACTTCCATGCAAAAGTCTATCATTTTATTTTAGGTATTGTCGTGGTGTCCACACTACTCATTGTTATTCCACCTGTAGCTGATTACACTGGCTTTACATTACTCAGTGTTTGTATGAGTATCGTATTATTTTTAATTGGTGGCTGGATTGGTTATTGGATGAGTCATTTGGAACAACAATATAAGTAAACTAATCAAAAAAAGCCAACCTGTTATTTAACAGGTTGGCTTTTTTATAATTAGTTAATGCTAGCGTATACTAGATAAATCAAGTGTACGGGAGGGGAACAAAATTAATCATAACTTATTGGGTTACCATCAAAATTAATTACCTGACCAGAACGATCAGTGTTATCAGTTATTAGATCAACGGTTAACTTTCCAGCTTCGGCCGCTGTTTTGAATCCAGGACCTGCCATATGATTGTTGAGATCTGTTGTCACACCACCGGGGATGAATGCGAAAATTTCTATAGCTTTATTTTGTGCTTTAAATTCAACATGCCAATTCTTAGTCATGACGTTAAGTGGGGCTTTAGCTGCAAGATAGCCAAAGGGATGGAAGAAATTATTGGGCTCAATTGGGACGGTCATGCTTAATATCTGACCATTATTCTTATCTAGAATCGGAAGAAGTGAACGACTTAATTCATAAGGACCAAGAAAATCAACAGTGTATGTTTCTACCAATTCATCAGTGGTAAATTCCCAAGCAGTTTTACCCATATCACCAGCAATGCCGGCATTGTTAACTAAGAGAGAAAAATCAGGATGCTGAGTTGTGATATCTTCAGCAATTTTAGCTAATTCATTGACTTTACTCATATCAATGATCTGTAACTTGGCGTCACCGAATGTTTTTAATTCATCAACGGCTTTTTGACCGCGACTTTCATCTCGAGAACCTACAAGTACAGTGTAGCCTTTTATTAATAGGTTTTTTGCAATTTCATAGCCAATACCTTTATTGGCACCAGTTACTAACGCCGTTTTTGTCATTTGTGAAACTCCTTTATATATGATCAACAATGTGTTGATCTTCCTTGGTATTCACATTGATTATACTACTTATTTTAAGTAAGCGAAAGTAAAGATTATTTTTTAAGTAAATTGGCTATACGTTCTTTTAAATCAGGGTCTGATATTAATGATTCAAAGTCATTTGGAGACAACTTTGAAAGCGCTAGTTCATTTACTAATATTTGATAAAATTCGTCGGATTTTTGGTCGTTGTCTTCCGAAAATTTAATTAGCGCATGTAGGATGGGTAGTAATTCTTTACCTTTTTTGGTCAATGAATATTCAACTTTAGGTGGCATTTCTTGATAATCATGCCGATGAATAATATCTTCCTGCTCAAAACTACTCAGTGTTTGAGAGAGCATTGTATCAGAAATACCAGGTAACAGTGATTTCAATTTATTAAATCTGATTGTTTTAGCCAAAGCCAATTGCCAAATGATTTGCGTACGCCATTTACCCGAAATAATTGTTAGTGCATTTTGAATTGGATTGGAGTTATTGGTCATGAGAGATTGTCCTTAAATTTTAAAACATACTAAACTTTTTTTCAGTACTTATATTAATTACTTATTGAGAATACAATACTTAGTATACTAAAAGAAAAGAGAATTGCATAATGACAATTATTAATGTTAATACGTTAGAAGGCCGTTTTACGATTGATGAAAAAAGAATGTTGGCAGAAAAGTTGACTGATGCTGTTATGATTCCTGAAATTGGTCAGTTTGTTGCTGCAGCTCGTGTTGGTTTTCAGGTGACATTTACCGAATTCAAATCAGAAAATATGGTTGTTTCTGGCAAACTATTGTCGGATTTAGATCCAATGCCTGACAATATTAATGTACATGTTTTGGTGATGGATGGTGATTGGACAGTGCCTGTTCGTCAAGCAGTTATTGAAAATATTGCAAAAGCTTTAGCAGAAGTTAGTGGGTTGCCTGAGCCATTGAACAGTTGGAAATCAACTTTTCAAGTCATAGATGAGGGGAGTTTTGGTACTGGCGCAGGCGTATTATCAATTTTGGATTTACTTAATAGTGGTGTTTTTTCTGAAGAAAAGAAGCAAGCTGTAATTAATCACATTAATCATTAATAGGTTGAAAACAAGATATTACTAAATATCTTGTTTTTATTTCGCTAATTAATAGAATATATTAAAAACGTTGGGAATATGTTGTTAAATATTCCCAACGTTTTATAGACAGCATAAGTTCACTCATGCTTTTTAGTTAGTATATTAAATAAATTGTTCTGATAAAGTTAAAAATTCATCAATGTCTTTTTGGATTAAATTAGCACCAGCTTGCCAAAAATCTGGTTGCGTGAGGTCCACGCCAAGATGCTTTTTTGCTAGTTCTTCAGAAGTCATATTAGCTGTGTCACGCAATAAGGCGATATATTTATCTTCGAAATCAGCACCGTCTTTTTGTGCTTGCGCGTAAATACCCGCTGAAAACAAATAACCAAAAGTATAAGGAAAGTTATAGAATGGGACGGAATCAATGAAAAAATGCAGTTTTGATGACCAGAAGTGTGGGTGGCGTACATCTAAAATACCGTCAAAGGCATTTTTTTGTGCGTCGTCCATTAATTCATTCAATCGCTGTGGCGTAACCACACCGTTTTTACGTTCTTGATAGAAAGCATCTTCAAATAAGAAACGCGCATGAATGTTTAAGAACATCGCAATTGGATTGGTCATTTTAGCATCAAGTAAAACTAACTTTTCGGCATCTGATTTTGCGCCACGGACATTGGCATCATTAACAATCAGTTCTGCAAAAGTTGAAGCAGTTTCGGCCACATTCATTGCATAAGCATCACGCCATAATGGTAAATCTGTCAATTGTGCAGAATGGAAGGCGTGACCTAATTCGTGAGCGATGGTTGCTGCATCATTAACGGATCCTGTGTAAGTTAAGAAAATACGGGATTCCTGTAAATCAGGAACAGACTCCATGTAGCCGCCTGGTTGTTTTCCGGGACGATTTTCTGACTCAATCCAACGTTTTTCAAATGCCATTTTAGCAAATGAAGCCATTTTAGGTGAAAATTTTCCAAATTGCTCAATAATGAAAGCGGCTGCATCATCGTAGGATACTTCTTCAGGTTGGTAGTCGCCGATATTTGTCAATGGGGCGACTTGATCTTGCCAGCCAATATCTTTTAAACCGAGTAATTGTTTTTTTCGGTCAAAATAAGGTTTAAATATTGATTTATTGTCGTCTACAACACGCCACATTGCATCAAGTGTTGCTTGAGACATACGGTTCATCTCTAGTGGCTGTTCGAGATGATTCTTGCGGTTATGCGCTTTTTGGTTCGTTAATCGGAAGCCAGCGAGATGATTTAAAGTATCTGCGGTAAGATTTTCGGCATTGCTCCACATCTTTTCGTAGTTAGCCATGATGTTGGCGCGAGTGTCGTTGTTAGCTTCACCATCTAACATATTCAATGCCTGACCAGCAGAAATGTGTCGTGTTTTACCATCTTCATTATCTGTGTAATTCATGGATAAGGACGCCGATATGGTATCATAATGTTTAGACCAAGCTTGTTGACCATCTAAATCCAGTTGATTAATGAGTGACTCGGTATCATCATCCAATAAGCGCTTGGCATTAGTACGTAATTCAGAAAGATAGAACGCAATATCAGTTAAGCGTTCAGAGTGAATGACTCTTTCAAATGATGCATCATCTAGCGTTAATAGCAGTTTTTGAAATTTATTTAGTGGTGCTGAAAAATCAACAAAGAGTTTGCCTAATTTGTCAAAATGAGGGCTATAAATACTATTACCATAGTCAACTGATGCCCAACCATTGATAAAAATATTGATTGTGCCAAGTCCAGAACCAATCGATTGTGCGAGGTCAGAAAGATTAGCGATAGTTTCAGCTGAGGCTTCTGCTTGATCAACTGCTTCAGCAAATGAATGGATTTGTTCAGCAACTAAATCATATTTTGCCATCAGTTTTGGTGAATTAATACCACCTGGGTAAATACTTTCCAAGTCCCAAGTCTGTGAGTAAGTCATAATATATACCTCATGCTTTTCTTTTTATTATATCAGTTTGAAAAATGTGATGATATGTTATTATCGTTTAACTATGAATTTAATATTTAGTCAGTAAGTCACTAGTTTGCGTTAGATTTTGTTCTATCGTACAATAAGAAAGCTATTATTTTAAGGGGTAGAATATGACAAAATTAGTTAGGTGGTTGCTTGGATTGGTTATAATATTAGGTATTTTATTATTAATTGCGGGCATGTATTTTTTTCAGGTCGCACAAGTTCGTGACCCAAAATCAAATCAACCTGATACCTTACGGACAGAAACTAATGCGCTTTATCAATATGAACATCAGTTTTTGGCACGTGAGAAGCAAACATGGTATGAAACATCAAATGATGGACTTAAGCTAGATGCATGGTATGTACCCGCGGATAAAAAAACAAGTAAGACCGCTATTTTAGCTCATGGGTGGCATAATAATAAGACAACCATGGCTATTTATGGTGAGTTGTTTCATGAGCTGGGCTATAATGTGTTAATTCCAGATAACCGTGCGCATGGTGAGTCACAAGGGAAAATGATTGGTTACGGTTGGCTGGATCGCCGTGATTACATGCAATGGTTGCATCAAATCATCAAGAAAAATGGGCAACAGTCTGATATTGTGATGTACGGTATGAGTATGGGTGCAGCAACAGTGTTATCAACTTCTGGTGAAAAAGATTTACTAAAGCAAGTAAAAGCGGTGATTGCTGATTCTTCATATACAAGTGTGTGGGAAGAGATGAAACACGAGGCAGGAGATATGTACGGTTTGCCATGGTTTCCGTTGGTCAATGTTGTGTCAGGGATTTCCAAGATAAGAGCAGGGTACACTTATTCTGAAGCTAGCCCAGTAAAGCAAGTTGCTAAAAGCCAACAACCAACATTGTTTATACAAGGTGGCGGTGATACATTTGTGCCAGCACATATGGTTTACACATTGTACGATGCACTTCATGCGCCAAAAGAACTTTGGATAGGAAAAAATTCTAAGCATATTCAAAGTTTTAATGACCATCCGATAGCATACCGTGAAAAAGTCAAAACGTTTTTAGAAAAATATGATCAATAGCTCAAAATTGAGTTAGCTTTAATGATTATGATATAATAATTAGTAAATGAATAAAATATCATGTCAGCTACTCACATAATTCTGACGGATATATAGTTAATTTAAATGAGGGTTCTATCATGTCAGTAGTTTCAAAAGAACACCGTAACGACAATAATTGGCGGCGTCTAGTGATCAAAGTTGGTACAAGTACAATTGTCGACGCTAAGGGTGAAATTAAGTATCCTGTGATCAATCGGTTGTCGCAAACGTTGACTCAATTACAGAAATCAGGCTACGAAGTGATTCTAGTAACTTCTGGGGCTATTGGGGTTGCCTTGCAACAAATGAAAATATCTCAGCGACCAGCTGATATTCCTGAACAACAAGCACTAGCAGCCATTGGGCAAAGCTATTTAATGGCGATATATAATCAAAGTTTTGCATTTTATCAGCAACATGTGGGGCAAGTATTATTAACTTATGATGTTTTTGATAATAAGTTAATGCTACAGCACACAATAGATGCCGTCGATGTGATGCTGGCGCAACGTGTGATACCAATTATTAATGAAAATGATGTGATTGCGGTTGATGAGTTAGATCATCAACATTCATTCGGTGATAATGATCGGTTGGCTGCCATTGTGACACATGAAACGCAGGCTGATAGTATGATTGTTTTAAGCGACATTGACGCATTGTACACTGCTAACCCATTTGTCGATCCGACAGCCCAACCAATTTCGTTGGTTTCAAGTATTACGCAGGAACTATTAGACAGCGCTACTGGTTCATCTACTTTAGGCACTGGTGGCATGTTGACTAAACTAAAAGCAGCCGAATATTTAATGCAGCAGCAGCGTCAAATGGTATTAATCAATGGTGCTAATCCAGCAACTATTTTAGATGTCGTTCAAGGTAAACAGGTTGGTACGCTATTTAAGGGAGAATAATATGGCACTTACTGTACAAGAAATTGGTCAACGTGCAAAAAGAGCAACCAATGATGTTGCTCATTTATCAATTGCAGTGCGTAATAATTTGTTGTTAGAAATGGCGGCTGCTTTATTGGAACAACAACATGCAATTATTGTCGCAAATCAAGAAGATCTCGCTGAATTTGCAACGCAATTAAGTGAACCCATGCAACATCGTCTGACTCTGGATGAAAAACTGATACGTGATATTAGTCAGTCGATGGCAGCGGTAGCCAAGTTGCCGGATCCAATTGCAGGCCCTTTTGATGAGTGGCGCACACATGTTGATTTGAAAATAGTTAAAAGAATTGTGCCATTAGGTGTCGTAGCAATGGTATATGAAGCACGTCCGAATGTGACAGTTGATGCAGCAGCATTAACGTTGAAATCTGGCAACGCCGTTATTTTACGTGGTGGTAAAGAGGCTAAACGGACAAATATGGTGCTTGCAGGTATTATGCGACAAGTCTTGCAACGCAATCAATTAAATCCTGATATCATTCAATTACTTACTGATACATCACATGAAACAGTCCATACATTGCTTCATATGAGAGATTATGTGGATGTTTTGATTCCACGTGGTTCGGCGCAGTTTATTAATTTTGTGGTAGCCAATGCTACAGTACCTGTCATCGAAACAGGTGCTGGTAACACGCATATCTTTGTTGATGAATCAGCTGACCAAGAAGAGGCTATAAGAATTATACATAATGCTAAAACGCAAAAACCTTCTGTTTGTAATGCAGCAGAAAAACTCTTGATTCATGAAAATATTGCAAATGATTTTTTGCCAAAAATTGTTGATGTGCTTGTTGCCGCAGGTGTCGAGGTGCGTGGTGATGAATTGAGTCGCACGATTGATGAGCGAATTGTAGTAGCCGGAGATAAAGATTGGGACACGGAATATAATGATTTAATCATTGCAGTGCATATTGTGTCAGGCATCGAGGAAGCAGTAACCTGGATTAATACGCATACGACGCATCATTCTGAAACAATTATCAGCACAAATACAGAAAATGTTGCAACATTTATGAATGATGTTGATGCGGCTGTTGTTTATCAAAACGCATCTAGTCGTTTTACCGACGGATTTGAATTTGGTTTTGGTGCAGAAATTGGTATTTCAACACAAAAGTTACATGCTAGAGGACCAATGGGACTGTCGGCACTGACAACAATTAAGTACGAAGTGTTTGGCCAAGGACAAATACGAGAATAACAAAAAACAAGTTGAGTGAATTGTCAACTTGTTTTTTAAGCTAATACATTAAGCATCAATTGTTGGAAATCTGACACAAAGCGATCAGTGTCAACTAAAACGGCAGCTTGAGAAGTTGTTGGTTGGAGAAGTTTCTCTTTATCACCAATTGTACGACCATAATCACCTGTTTCTTGATCATAAGTCACGTGCATAGTTAATGGTATTGTGGTCACGTACGAGGCATCAATGCCAACTGCAACTGCTAAAGGATCATGCAAGGCAGCACCTTTCTTATCAATATTGAGGTTGAAATAAGCATCAATATAAAAGTCCATCAATTCAGCAAACTTTTCACCTGCAGTGGTTCCTAATGCACGCCATTGGGCCGTTTCTTGTTTTGTTAATAATGTCCGTAATGTGACATCCAAACCAACCATTGTCAGGTTGGTTTGCTTTTGGAAGACAATATCGGCTGCTTCAGGGTCTTGGTGAATGTTGGCTTCAGTAAATGGGGTGACATTACCAGGCACGGTCAAGGCGCCACCCATGAGTGTGGTATGACCAATTAGAGTAGCAACTGTAGGATCCTTCTCAATAGCAGCTGCTAAATTTGTTAGAGGACCAGTCGGGATGAAAATAAGATCATCAGTATATTTATGAGCTGCTTCAATTAGAAAATCAATACCAGATTGCTTTTCAACGAGTCGAGGCGATTGTGATAATTCGACTTCACCAATACCATTTTTGCCATGAATTAATTGTGAAATGGGCATGACATCAAAGTGGTCGGTAGTGGAAGAATGTTGTTCGCCAATAAAGACAGGAACGTCATCAACACCTAGTAAGTGCAAGAGGTTGAGTGAGTTTTGGGCGGATGTTTCAACATATGTGTTACCATAGCTTGAGATAATGCCGATTAGTTCGACGTTTGTATCAGCAACAGCATAGGCGATAGCCAGTGCATCATCAATACCTGTATCAAGATCGAGAATCATTTTTTTTTGAGCCATATTATTTAAATCAGTGTGTGACGCACAAGAACATCGTATATTTTAGCGCCAAACAACACGTTTCCTCCATTTGTATGATAAGTCCATTATACCGATTAGCAGCACACTTTGGGTCAAAAAGGTATAATAATTAAAGTAAAAAAATTATAGCTGAAAGGAAAAGTATAGGTGTCCATATGATTTAAATTGGGCATTGATACACTGAGATTATGGAATTATATGATATAGCCATTATTGGTGGTGGGCCAGTAGGCATGTTCGCTGCTTTTTATGCTGGACTACGTGATACAAAAACTGTGTTAGTCGAGAGTTTGCCCACACTGGGTGGTCAAGTGACTGCCTTATACCCTGAAAAGATAATTCTGGATGTTGCTGGATTTGCAGGTGTTAAGGGTTCAGCATTCATTGAATCATTAAATCAACAATTGAAGTTATTTCCAGTTGAGATTAAAACCAAAACAACTGTGACTAATGTGCAAAAACAACATGAGTTATTCACAATAACCACGGACAATAATCAATCGTTTCAAGCTAAAACAGTTATTGTGACGACTGGAAAAGGTTCTTTTGAGCCACGCAAAATACAAGTAGATGGTGTTGAATCACTTATTGGGCAAGGTGTTCATTATTTTGTAACCAACAAGCAAGATTTTGTTGATCATGATGTTGTCATTGCTGGTGGCGGAGATTCTGCTGTAGATATGGCCACGATGTTGAATGAGGTGACTGCATCAACTCGAATTATTCATCGACGTGACACATTTCGAGCCATGGAGCAGAGTGTTAACGTGTTAAATAACAGCACGGTTATTAAGGAAACACCGAAAAAAATTGTGTCAGTCAATAAACAAGTTGATGGTAAATTAGCTATCACTTTGGCGCATGTCAAGGAACCTGATGATATAACTGTGCTTTCTGTTGATGATTTAATTATTAATTATGGTTTCTTATCAAAAAATCAAACGGTACAATCTTGGGATATTCAACCCACACATGATGGCCAAGTTTTTGGTGTTAATCAGCAATTACAAACGAGTATTGATGGTGTGTTTGCTATTGGGGATGCTAGTCACTATATTGGGAAGGCAGACTTAATTGCAGTAGGTTTGGGAGAAGCGCCAAATGCTGTCAATGCGGCAATTAACGCATTTGATCCTCATCGTGGCGGACCAGGTCATTCTAGCGCCATGATAATCAAAAATGGTCATCTCGAGTGAGTTTGAATTGAAACTATTTGTCTAGCTTATCAACATATTGTTGATAAGCTTTTTTCATTTGTGTGGAAACAGTGGTTTCAAAAATATTACTTTTCAATAAATCATAATTTGAGTTTTCTAGGTCATCGTATGTTTGGGTAGGATAGAGTATCATGAGTGCTTGACGAAAAGCATGAAACTTGGATGAATATGTTGGTTGATCAAGTAGGTAGAGTTCACTAATTTCAAGGAGCTTTTTTGAAGCAAAATTATATAAGGACCACGATGGGTATTCAACTTGATCATTGAGTCGAATCACTTGAAATAATAGGGGCGCATATTGGGACGCTTTATGTTCAGAAGTGATGCTTGATAAGGCACTAAAAACAAAGCGCAAGCCAAGTGATTGATTAAAGAAAATAATGTTTTGTTGTGACATAGATAGGTCACCAAGTGAAAATGTCATATCAATGTTACGCTTGATAGTTGCGATGAGATTGTGCAAAATATTGATAAATTCAGCTTCGTGAAATAGTTCGTTATTGAATTCTAGCTTCAACAGCACGAGTAAATTAACTTCTTCTAATCCAAATTCACCCTTAAGTAGGATACTTTTGAGTACTTCTCTTAAATCTAAGGGTAAATCACGATTAAATGATGAAGTAGAGGATAGGCGATAAAGTTTAACAGCCATTTTTAAACGCTCAATATTATGTGTGGTATAAAATTCACGAAGAGGAATTTGGTAATTAATCGTGGTAGGTAGATAGGCTGGTATATCGTAAAGTTTAAGATAATTATCTGCCATACTTTTCATGTGGGCAACTTCAGAAAATGTTGTTCGTAAATACCGTACTGTGTGGAGGAATTGCAATGTTGTAATATCTGTTTCACCTTTAACATAACGATACCAAGCCGAATTTGAAACATGTATGTAATCTAAAAGACTTGATAATTTGATGCATTTTTTCTTACGTACTTCATTTAAATGGTACCCCATTGTATTACTCACTGATTAGCCCCCTAATTTTGTCATGATTTAGTTAATATTCATTTTAGTATACTATGTTACAAAAAGCACCCCGATATAGGGAGGTTTAGGTAAATACACTATTTTTATATTATAATTTCTGGATAATGGGTTTTTATTGAGAAAATCGAAGTAGGGAGATATCGTATGGCTACAAAGCAAGAATGGCAAGAATATTTTGCACTAATCAATGACCGCCAACCATCAGCAGATGAGATATTGGCAGCAATTGAAAAAGGGGAGATTACACTGGGGAATCAAGAACAAACTATACCTAAGGCAGAGATTACAGAGGACGCTAATCGCGTTTATACGAATGCAAAGCAACATGCTGGGAATTATTGGACATGGGTTAAACCAATCATTGTTAATCCAGGTCGCTCTAGTGATGCATCAGACAATACACTGTTTTTGTGGGTGTCGTTTGTTATCGCATCATTAACGGGAGCATTTTCATTCTCAAACGTTATTCGACGTGGTTTGAATGTTGCATTGAATAGTTATTCATCTTTTGGCACAGATTTAACCAAGATTCGTAGTCAGTTAAGTGCACTAAATTGGCAATTATTTTTTTATGTTGTCATTATTTTTGCCATATTTTATCTGGCAGCATTGCCTGGGTTACTACTACTGAATCGTCGGTATCTTACTGTGAAACAAACAGTCTCCAAGTATTTAAAGTGGTTCGTACCGTTATCTTTGATTAATATTATTGGTGCCATATTATCATTTTTTGTACCAATTGCATCTATTTCAATTTCAACATTGGAAGATGTGTCGTCAATCGTTAATACCTTTTTTGCTTCCTTTGCGGTGATTACTTTTATTTTGACACTCGGAGCAGCGTTGTTAATTGCAGCCCAACAATTTTTAATTTCAGAAGTACATTTACATCAAGGTAAATTTGATGCTGCCTGGGTTACTTTACTCCAGTGGATCATTAGTATAGTTGTGATTGCCATTGAAGTACGTATTATTGTAATACCATTACTTCAAAATCTAACCCAATCAATAGGAACTTGGTAAGGAGCATAACATGGATCAGAAGAAAAAATGGTTAGCTGATTTCAAAGCTAAAAATCATCGTAATCCAACAATCGACGAAGTTACTGAAGCTGATAAACTTGGTTTTGTTTTAATTGATGATCAAATGCCTGCACAGAGTGAAGAAGACTCATCAACAGCAACGCCATCAGTAACACCGGCAACGTCTTGGCGTGAAAAGTTTAAATTAGCTAATGGTCGCTTACCTAACCTTGAAGAGGTGAAGCAAGCTAAAGCTACTGGTTTTAAAAGTGTAGCACCACTAACAACAGCCCAAACTGAGAGTGAACCAAATCCAGTGCCTAGAGCACCGAGACAACAAATGTCTAAAGGCAAAAAAATTGCACTAACAACTGGAGTAGTGATTATTGCGGTTGGCGTTGCCTTGGTGACTTGGGGCAATAAACATTATGCTAAATCAGCAACAGCACAACGTACTTTAAAAATTTTGAAGTCAGAGAGTGCTTCGCAATACGCGAAGAATTTTGTCTGGTCAGATACAAAGAAAAAAATTGACCAAGATGAATTGGCACCATTTGTTAATAATATGGCTAGTAGTAAGTGGTCTAATCAACGTGAGAACGACATTTATAATCAATTGTTATCTGGACAAGCTGGCAACGGTTTTACTTTTAAACGGACAGGGCATGCTTTCTTAGTATTTCCGAAGTATCAATTAACTGTGAAACCCGTCGATTTTAATGTTTCAACGAACAATAAAGATATAACCTTAAAAATGAATGGTAAAACGATTGGTACTTCAGATTCGGACAGTTATTCTAAATCATATAAACACCAAGTTAGTGGTTTATATAAATTTAATGCGACAGGCAAGATAAGTGGTCAAGATGTCGCAACGAGTGATGAAAAAGAAATTGATAATAATACCAATGTTAACTTGGCGATTGACATGATTAGCTTTGATGTTAATTCAAATCTTAGTTCAGGTGATTTATACATTGGTGACACAAAAGTTGGTACTTTAACAGATGGCTTATTATCAGTAAAAAATATGCCAGTCAGTAAGGGTGCAAAGGCCTATGTACAAGCTAAGTTTGGAGATCAAACCATTCGAACAACTAAAACAAGTTTGCAAGACATATATGATGGGGAAAGTATCAATTTAAATGCAGATGGTTTAATGACAGAAGATGATGCCAATAGCACAGTTTCGTCAATGTATGATGCTTTGGGGTCATATGCTTCGCAAGAAGAGGATCCAGATAACTTGGATATGTTTAAAAATGGTGCTAATAACAAAGCCTATCAAGACTATAAAAAAATGATACGTCACAATCTTCATGATGCCAAACGAAATGCAGAGTCTGTTTCATTTAACTCGCCAGACGTTAAATCGGTCAAGCAAACTAGTCTGACGACAGCAGATGCAGTGTATCAAGTAAAAACTGATTTTTATTACAGCTCTGATGATGATAATGATTCATATGGGGATTTAACGCAGACATTTGAATTAACCGCACATATGGTTTATGACAAACGTAATGAAACGTGGCAGGTTGATTCAATTGATCCTAATCAAAAGAAAATTTCTGAAGATAATAATGTTAGCTAATCGAAAGATAAAGAAAATGGTATAGGATTGATTGTCGGATTAGTACTGTCTATTGGTGATTTATTCCGAAATTCTAAAGGGACAGCGATTGCTGGTGTAGCTAGTATAATCTAAAATATTGCTAAGATGTGCTTTTAGCACATCTTTTTAATTGATTATAAGAAAGGGCGTTATGATGAAACGTTATTATAAATTAGGAGTTGGTGTCGTTGTTATCATCATGTTATTGGTGATTGCTGTTCGGATGTGTACTCATACTAATGATCCTATCGCACAGCGAGAAAAGGAGAATAATCAACAAACTGCATCAAACGCAGGGAAATCTGTCAAACGTTTTATGACAAAAAAGACTGTTGATTTACAGTCGGCATCCACGGAAAAGCGTATTCAGGTTGTGAAAAAGTTTTATAATTGGGCTGGCACATATGCTAGTCAGCATAATCAGGCTCTAACAGCTGTTGATACTGAAGCATTAGGTATGCGTCAAGGTGGGCCAACATCATATTATATTAGTACAAGTGATGGTGATATGTCGGTATGGAACCAAGTAGATGCTGTTGACTATCAACTACAATCTGTTTATGCACAAAAAGATGAAAATGATCAATTCAGTGGTCATGTAAGTGATATGTTGTGGTTGTATACTAATACAAACGGTGATACAGGTATTTCGGATGAAAATGATACAGACGAAAGTGAGGCGACGAGATATTCAAATGTTGATATGACTAAACCAATCACAATGCTAGTACTTGGACTAAATGGCAAGGTTTATAGTGCTACATTTCATCAAATGCCAACGCCGTTTGGTCAAAAGCCAATAACTCGAAGTATGATTAATCGTGGGAATACATCTAACACAGGTATTTGGACTTCAGAACAATTAAAAAAACTAAATCCCATCGAAGTTAATCATAATATGACGCATTTACTTGCACCACAGACTAGTATTTTTAAATCAAATCATACAGAAATATCAGAACAATATCAAAAACTAATTCAAAGCCAAGTTGGTCAATAAACAGTGGGTTTCTTGAAGCAATAAAAAAGATGACTAATATATTTTAGTCATCTTTTTTATTTAGCTGAGTCCAGTACTTTGAATTTTGCTGTCTGGTAGTCAATTTCAATGCCTGGTTGAACATTGAAAATCCAGTAATTTAAATTAAGCGTTTTACCGTTATCTTGAACAGATTTTGCCATGTAATGAACACCACGGGCTAAACGATTGTTAGCAATGTATAATGGGGTTACTTGGGCGCGAATTGTGATAGTTGGATGTTTATTAATGGCATCTCGAATATCATCTTCAGGAGCTAACTGGCCAGGATAGGCATTTTGTACACGTGTACCAGTAGTCATATTTTCAGTTACCATAGTTGGTAAGCCAAAAAATTGATAGCCAACAATATGTGATTTATTCCATAATGCCTGCTTACCATTACCTAGCTTGACGTTTGGATTATCATGGTAACCACCAACCCATTTTGTACCATTATAATGATCATTTATAAACCAACCTGATGGCCGTACATCATAAGGAATACGGTCAGGACGTGCAGTGACCTTTCGAATAGCTTTTTTGCTAGCGACAAAATTGGCCTGTTGAGAACGTCCTTGTGAATCAAGTGGCGATAGACTTAAACCATCAGCAGGTCGTAATTTTGAACCTTGAGATGGGAAGGTTTCACCAAGTTGATCATCAGTAAATGTGGCCTGATTGTTATTGATACGCACAATATCACCATCTAAAGTGCCATCCCATTTTAAATTAAGTAATGCTTGATCTGATTGGGCAGTGACAGTTTTAGATTTTGAGGTATCAGGTGAAGTGGGTTTGCTATTTTGTTCATTTTGCCAAAAGTAAAAACCGGCAACAATGAGGACAATAAAAAGTGATAATATTTTGTTCTGGGGTTGCTTTTTACGGCGATAAGTACGTTTTTTAGCCATGTTAGTCTCCAATAAATACAGTTAATCATACCATCTTTTATAAACAAATAAAAACAGACATATTGTCTGTTTTTATTTGTTTATAAAAGATGATTACTGGATATAAGTAGAAAATTATTTCGTTAAGTGCCACTCAGATTTAAACTGATCTAGGAAATCTAACATAAATTGATGGCGACTAACAGCAATTTTCTGTGCTGTTTTTGTGTTAAGTCTGTCTTTGATCAGGAGTAGCTTTTCATAAAAATGATTGATTGTTGTACTGTCATCTTGGCGATATTGTGCTTTAGTTTGAGCAATGCGTGGTGGTATATTTGGGTCGTATAAAATCCGATCTTTTACAGCACCATAAGTGATGGCACGTGTAATAGCTATCGCACCAATCGCTTCTAAACGATCAGCATCTTGCACGATTTGACCATTAAGGTCAAGTGGTTTGACGTTACCAGCAATTGATTTAGACCATGACATATTGTCAATTATTGTGATGATTGCGTTGATTTGATGTTTAGTCACGTTAATAGACTGTAAAAACAAGATCATGTTTTCTTTGGCGGCCTGTGCTTGGGCTAGTGAATGAAAGAGTTTATCATCATAGACGTCATGCAATAATGATGCAGCGCGTACAATAAAAGTATCGGCTTGAGGATAGTCTTGAAGAATTTTATTTGATAAAGCAAGTACTCGATCAATATGATCAACGCTATGACCAGTTTTATCGGCACTTAGCGATTTTTGCATATAATCTGTAATATCATCGAGTTGGGTCATAATTGTCCTTCCAAAAGCATAAAAGCGTATTCAGCTAGCTTTATTTTAATTTTGTATCAATCTAAAATTACTATACCAGAAAAAATTTTTAAAAACTATGAAAAGTCCTTAAAATTAGTTATAATTATCTTAGTAAAGTCGGCCTCATGCGGCTAAATGTGCGAATGAATATGATAAACGTTAATTGACTCATCGACACATTAGAAAGAGAGAAGACTCATATGTCAGAACCAAACAATGTCTTGTTTAATACAGCTAATCTTACGGATTCAGCAGTTATTTATGATAAGTTTTCAAAAGCAGAACAACAATTTGCAACTAAGAAAGATAAAACTTTCTATATTACAACGCCTATTTATTATCCATCTGGGAAATTACAATTAGGTAATACTTATACGACGGTGTTGGCAGATGCTGCTGCGCGGTATCATCGTTTACTAGGGGAAGATGTTTATTTCCTAACAGGAACAGATGAGCATGGTTTGAAAGTACAGCAAAAAGCTAAAGAAATTGGCAAATCTGAAATTGAATATTTAGATGGCATGGCTAAACAAATTAAAGATTTGTGGCAGTTAATGGATATTTCTTACAATGATTTTATTCGAACAACTGAGGAGCGTCACGAATCGATTGTTCGTAAAATTTTTAAGCACTTAGTTGATAATGGTGATATTTACAAAGGTGAGTATCAAGGTTGGTATTCCGTTTCAGATGAAGAGTATTTTACAGAATCACAACTTGCTGAGGTTTATCATGATGATGAAGGTAAAGTTATCGGTGGTAAGGCACCATCAGGTCATGAAGTGGAATTGGTCAAAGAAGAATCTTATTTCTTTAAGATGAGCAAATATGCTGATTGGTTGTTGGAATATTATAAAACACATCCAGAATTTATCCAACCAGAAGCTCGTATGAATGAAATGATCAATAATTTCATTGCACCAGGCTTAGAAGATTTAGCAGTGACCCGTACAAGTTTTGACTGGGGTGTGTCCGTTCCTGGGGATCAAAAGCATGTTATATATGTTTGGGTTGATGCGTTGGTCAACTATATTACAGCGCTTGGGTATGATACTGATCATGATGAATTGTTTAAACGTTATTGGCCAGCCAATGTCCAATTGGTGGGCAAAGAAATCGTTCGTTTCCATACAATTTATTGGCCAATTATTTTGCATGCCCTAGGTCTAGAGCTACCAAAGACAGTTCTTGGTCACGGTTGGTTAGTGATGAAAGACGGTAAAATGTCAAAATCTAAGGGTAATGTCATTTATCCTGAAGTTTTGGAAGAGCGGTATGGCTTAGATGCTGTCCGTTACTATTTATTGCGTGCTATGCCATTTGGTAATGATGGTGTCTTTACACCAGAAGATTTTGTTTCACGGGTTAACTTCGACTTAGCAAATGATCTTGGTAATTTACTAAATCGTACCGTAGCTATGATTAACAAGTATGAAAATGGTATTGTACCAGAACTAAATACTGGTAAAACTGAATTTGATGATGATTTGGTGCGTACTGTGTCAGAAGGCATTGCTGACTACCATAAGAACTTTCAGAATATGCGGACAGCTGATGCACTTGAGAGTGTATGGACAATTATTCGTCGTGCAAATAAATATATTGATGAAACGCAGCCTTGGGTATTAGCTAAAGATGAAACCAAAAAAGCGATTTTGTCTAGCGTGATGGCACATTTAGCTGCTTCATTACGCGTTGTAGCTGTGTTGTTGCAACCTGTTCTGACCAAAGCGCCACGCAAAATATACGAACAACTAGGATTTGATTATCCTAAAAATGGTGCGCCAATTGCTGGTTTGTCATTTGGTAAATTACCAACAGGTGGTAAAGTCGTTAAAAAAGGACAGCCAATTTTTCCTCGGCAAGATGTTGCTGAAGAAGTTGAGTTTATTTCTGGATTGGTATCAAAAGATACTAAAGGCAAGGGCCGCGCTGTTAAAGAAGCTGCTAAACAAGCAGCTGTTGCAGCTGATTCTGGTAAGTCATTAATTGCTTATGATGATTTTGATAAAATTGAATTAATAGCGGCCAAAATTACCGCCGGTGAAATTGTTGCTAAATCTGATAAGCTGTTGAAATTTACACTTGATGATGGTTCAGGTAAACCACGCCAAATTCTGTCAGGGATTCGTCAATGGTATGAAAATCCAACTGTATTAGTTGGTAAGACAGTTGTCATTGTTGCCAATATGAAGCCTCGTAAAATGGCTGGTGAAGTATCAGAAGGCATGATTTTATCAGCAGAAAAGAACGGGATAGTCACTGTTACAACAGTACCAGATAGTATTGAACCTGGTTCAGGAATAGAATAAATATACTGTGTATTAGCATGATTTAAGAAGACGCTTTGGCGTTTTTTATGATCAGATGAATATTGTTTGATATTTCACAAATAAGTTTAAAAAGTAACACACCGCTGAATCTTAAAGTATGTGAGATTGTGATCAGTACAATTTCAATTTTAAAGGGATGACTATAAAGTATATTTATCTTAAAACCAGTCATACCTAATGATAGACCGTTTTTTTGCTGATATAGATAGGTAGTTTATCTGTCATGAATTGTGCTTGGAAATACTATAAATACTGAGATTTATTCAGAAAATAGCGGTATGTTTACATTCGCTCACCTGATAACTTTGTGCTATAATAGTGTTGTTGACATAAGTCAAAAAATTTTGGAGGATCTAAACACATGACTGTTAAGATTGGTATTAACGGATTTGGACGTATTGGCCGTTTGGCTTTCCGTCGTATTCTTGAGTTGTCAGACAAGGCTTCAGATATCGAAGTTGTTGCTATTAACGATTTGACAAGCCCTGATATGTTGGCATACTTGTTGAAGTATGACTCAATTCACGGTACTTTAAACGCTGAAGTTTCATCAGATGATACAGGTATTGTTGTTAATGGTAAGCACTATGCTGTTTACTCAGAACGTAACGCTGCTGACTTGAAGTGGGTTGCTAATGATGGTGTTGACTATGTATTGGAAGCTACTGGTTTCTATACATCAGCCGAGAAGTCACAAGCTCACTTAGATGCAGGTGCTAAGAAGGTATTGGTTTCTGCTCCAGCCGGTGCAGTTCCTACAGTTGTCTATGGCGTTAACCAAGACATCTTGACAGCAGATGACAAGATTGTTTCTGCTGGTTCATGCACAACGCAATCATTGGCTCCAATTGCTAACGTATTGGAAACAGAATTCGGTGTTAAAACTGGTTTGATGTTGACAGTACACGCTTACACAGCTTCACAAAGCTTGCAAGATGGTCCTAAGTCAGCTAAGTTTGCAAAGCGTCAAGCTAACCGTGACGCAGCTTCAAACTCATTGCCACATTCATCTGGTGCTGCTAAGGCTATCGGAATGGTTGTTCCTTCATTGGATGGTAAGTTGACTGGTTCAGCTATCCGTGTTCCTGTTCCTGATGGTTCAATCACTGAATTGACTGCTGTCTTGAAGAAGGATGTTACAGTTGAAGACGTTAACGCAGCTATGAAGAAGTACGAATCAGATTCATTTGGTTACAATGGTGATGGTTTGGTATCTACTGATATTATCAATGATACACATGGTACTGTCTTCGATCCAACACAAACTGAAGTTGTTTCTGGTGACGGACAACAATTAGTTAAGGTTGCTGCATGGTATGATAACGAATACGGTTTCACTTCAAACATGATCCGTACTTTGTTGCATTTCGCCACAATGTAATATTAAAACTAGATAATCTTGACATCGTCATACATATTGTCAAGCGTAAGAATCCCATTTTGGTGGGGTTCTTTTTCTATTTGTGCTAGAATATTGTGACTAATATGTGCTATAATCTATTCAGTGCTTTGAAAGAGGTTTCACTTGTGAAAGTTGCATTTTCATCAGATAATCACTTAGATTTGAATAAAATTAATGTTGAGCGTATTATGAATGTCCAAGCGCTTTATTTGCTGAATGCGAGTATAAATCTATATGTCATTGCTGGGGATTTATTCAATGATTTTGAAAAAACCTTAACTTATGTTCGCGATATGCAAACATTATTAGCAGATAAAGTACAGATTCGTTTTATTGCTGGGAACCATGATATGGCTAAAGGTGTCACTTATGAAGAGTTAGAAAGCGATATTGACCCATTGTACTTACACAATAAGTTTATTGATCTGACACCAACTGTTCGCCTAATTGGCAACAACGGTTGGTATGATTACGATTTTGTAGGTGATACCTACACAGATGCACAGATTCAACAATTCAAACAAACTTTTTGGTATGATCGTCGTATCCAACAACCTGTGACAGACAAGGAACGCTTTAATAGAAATATGGCGCAAATTCAGGCACAATTGGATGCTGCTGATCGCCGGCAGACAGTAGTAGTATCTCACTTTGTGCCACGAAGTGACTATATTAAGCGTTTTCCAGCTAGTAATCAACGCTTAGACATGGCAAACGCCCTTCTAGGCAGTTCAAAATTAGGGAAAATACTAGATAATTCTTATACGGTAGCTACGGTTACCGGGCATTTACATTTACATCCGGCGCCGTTAAAGGTAGGGAATAATACCTATTATAATGCTGCTGTAGGATATCACACTGTTCGAGTAAATGAATGGGATAGTGATGATTTCATGACTGAATGGCAAAGACGTTTGGTGGTATTGGATTTTTAAGATATTGTAAACAATGGTTTGTTATATAAAAATAGTTTGACTATCGAAGTAAATAATGCGATAATTTCTTTATCATATTATTTCGATAGTCAAACTATTTTTTCGAAAGGACTAATTTAATACTTAAAACGTATTAAAACAATTAAAATTATGGCAGTACTTACAACAACAGAAATTATGGCATTGATTCCCAATCGTTATCCCATTCTTTATATGGATTTCGTTGAAGAAATGACGCCAGATGAATCAATTGTCGCAGTAAAAAATGTAACGATTAATGAGCAGTTTTTCCAAGGACATTTTCCAGGGAACCCAGTAATGCCAGGGGTTTTAATTATTGAATCACTTGCACAGGCAGCTTCTATTTTGATTTTATCATCACCACAATTTAAGGGTAAGACAGCTTACATGACTGGTATTGATAATGCTAAGTTTAAGAAAATGGTTGTGCCAGGTGATGTCTTAAAGTTACATGTTAGTTTTGGTAAGTTACGTGCCAATATGGGTAGCGTACTTGTTGAAGCAAAAGTTAATGGACAAACAGCAACATCTGCTGAATTGATGTTTGTTGTCTCACCAGACGAAGAGAAATAATTATGGGTGAAACACTAATAACTAATTTTGAACAAATAAATAGTGAATTAGTAGGTGTTTTTAATAATGTAATGTGGATTGAAGAAGCTGCATTAAAGCAGAGCCTTTTTAAAGATCTTTCTATTAAAGATATGCATACAATTGAGGCAATCTCGATGTATGAAGAAAAGAGTGCTTCTGAAGTTGCAAGGATAATCCATATCACACCCAGTTCTATGACTAGCGCAATTGATAAGCTAGTTGAAAAAGGTTATGTGGAGCGGCGTCGTTCGATTCAAGACCGACGAGTCGTTAAGCTAGGGTTGACACACAAAGGACGTATTGTTTATCGTGCTCATCAAGGTTTCCATCGTGATATGGCACGTAACTTTTTGGAGGGCATGTCATCTGAGGACGTCACGGTTGTGCAAAAAGCTATTCACAATTTGATGAGTTATTTGACACGGTTACTTCAGAAATAAGGGGATTATGGAACAAATTAAAATTGTGGCCAGTGCGCGGCAAATACCGCAACGTACTGTGACAAACGATGAATTGAGCGCCATGATGGATACCGATGATCAATGGATTTATTCACGTACGGGTATTCATGAGCGCCATGTTGTGACAACAGAAAATACAAGTGATTTAGCCTTAAAGGTAGCACAAAAGTTATTAGAACAAAGTAACTATGATGCTAATGACATTGATTTTATTTTGGTAAGTACAATGTCTCCTGATGCGACATCGCCCAATACAGCAGCACTTGTACAAGCAGGGTTAGGTGCTAGCCAAGCATTTGCAATGGATTTAAGCGCTGCTTGTTCAGGTTTTGTTTACGGCATGAGTGTGGCAACATCATTGCTTAGTTCGCGTTACCGACGCGGTATTGTGATAGGTGCAGAAGTCTTATCTAAATTAGTTGACTGGACTGATCGCACGACAGCTGTACTGTTTGGTGATGGTGCAGCTGGCGTATTGATCGAAAAAACAGATGATGCTGTGGGACTATTAGCTGAAGATTTACGATCATTTGGTGACGTGAATGGTTACTTAGTGGCAGGAAGATTTGCAAATGCAAATGCTTTCAGTGGTGAAATTACTACATTGGATCCTTTTTTTCACCAAAATGGTCGAGAAGTGTATAATTTTGCTACACGTGAAGTACCAAACACCTTAACACGTGTCTTAGCTAAGGCAGAGTTAACCGCAGATGACGTCGATGTATATCTGTTGCATCAAGCCAATGCACGTATTATTATGTCAATTGCTAAGCGGCTTGGACAAAACATTGAAAAGTTTCCTATGAATATGAATAAATATGGGAATACAAGTGCAGCGACTGTGCCAATTTTGTTGGATGAACTACGTGCTGATAATGTTGTCCATGAAGGGCAAACAATCGCACTGGTAGGATTTGGTGGCGGATTAACGATTGGCGCACAAATTTGGAAGTTATAATCAGGGTATTATTTTAAACAAACGTTTGGTGTGGGACGGCTGCACCATAAAAATCTAACCGATAAATATAAAAGAATCCTACAGGAGAAAAGAAATATGACAGATGCAGAAGTTTTTAACAAGGTAAAAGAAATTTTGGTTGACCAATTTGATTTGGAAGACGACGAAGTGTCTTTAACAACTGATTTAACTAATGATATCGATGCCGATTCATTGGATTTGTTTGAAGTTTTGAACCGTGTTGAAGATGATTTTGATATTAAGTTGGCTGTTGCTGAAGATATCAAAACAGTACAAGACTTGGTAGACAAGGTAAAGGCGCAATTAGCAGCCTAAATGTTACAAGTGGTCGGCAATGATCACGTACATAACTTTATTTAAAGGAAAATGAAATGGTTGTAAAAGAAATGAGCCCAATTTTTAAAAAGTTAGGCATGAAGTATCCTATTGTTGAAGGCGGAATGACATGGGCAGGAACAGGTAAGTTAGCTGCTGCTGTTTCTGAAGCTGGAGGCCTTGGTTTTATTGGTACAGGTTATTGGCATGGGGAAGATGTGCGTAACGAAATTCGTCGTGCAAAATCACTGACAGATAAGCCTTTTGGTGTCAACGTGATGTTATTGAGCCGTCACATTCGTGAAGTGTTTGATGTCATTATTGAAGAAGGTGTCAAAGTTGTTGCTACTGGTGCGGGAGATCCCTCACCGTTCTTAGATGAACTTCATGAAGCAGGCATTATCGTTATCCCAGTTGTACCTTCTGTGTCATTAGCTAAGATGATGGAAAAAAAGGGTGTGGATGCTGTCGTTGCTGAAGGCATGGAGTCTGGTGGCCATATTGGGATGCTGACAACAATGGCCTTAGTACCACAAGTTGTGGATGCTGTTAATATTCCAGTTATTGCAGCTGGTGGTATTGGTGATGGACGTGGGGTGGCTGCTGTCTTTATGTTAGGCGCAGCGGGAGCTCAAATGGGCACACGTTTCTTAACAGCAGCGGAATCTGAAGTTCATCCAAACTTTAAGCAAAAGGTTTTGAAAGCTAAAGATATCGACACAATTGTTACAGGTAATTTGCTTGGTAATCGTGCACGTGTTTTGAAAAATAAAATGGCTAAGTCGTTTGTCAAAAACGAAGTACTTGAATTACAAAAAGAAAAGCCAGATGCTGCAGCTATCGAAAAATTAGAATCTGGTACCTTGCGTAGTGCGGTACAACAAGGTGATAAAGAAGGCGGCGCATTCATGGCTGGTCAAATTTCTGGTTTGATCCACGATGAAAAGCCTGTTAATGAAATTTTGGCTGATATTTGGCAACAAGCAACAGATGTCATGGGCATTGAAAATACGACATTATAGGAGGCAAGCTACTTTCGTAGCTGCTTCTTGTAAAGAAATAGTATATGGGGTTTAATATGAAATTAGGTATTTTATTTAGTGGTCAAGGGGCACAGAAAGCAGGTATGGGATCTGATTTATACCAATCTCTGCCTGCATATAAAGAGACTGTTGACAAGGCTTCTGAGATTGTTGGATATAATATCCAAGAAGTAGCCAGTGATGAAACTAAAATTTCTCAAACAGCATATGCACAACCAGCTATTTTAACAATGAGTCATGCGATTATCAGTGCTTTAGGTGATGCATTACCAGTACCTGTAGCTGGGTTAGGTTTAAGTCTTGGAGAATATTCTGCCTTGACAGCAAGTGGTGCGTTAACGTTTGATCAAGCAGTTGCTATCATAAAAGATCGTGGTGCTTACATGCAAACAGTCGGGGATGCGAATCCTGGTAAAATGGTTGCTGTGATGGGTGATGACCAAAAATTAGTCGAAAATGTTTTGGCAACATTGCAATCAGAAGGAAAAAAAGTTTACCCGGCTAACTACAATACATTTGCTCAATTAGTTATCGGTGGTGTGGCGGCTGATGTTGATCTGGCTGTTGAAAAATTGACAGAAGCTGGTATTCAACGCATGGTAGAGTTACCTGTTTCAGGTGCTTTTCATACGCCATTATTAAAGGACGCGGCGACACAGTTGGCGACACGTTTGACTGGCGAGAAATTTAACAGTTTCAAATATCCTGTATACTCCAATACAACTGGAGATATATTTACGCAAGACACACTTTATGATACTTTAACGCAACAGATTATTTCACCAACATATTTTGCGCAAGCTGTGCAAAATATGTTAGATTTGGGAGTAGATACATTCCTAGAAGTTGGACCATCTGAAACGTTGGTAAAGTTTGTTAAAAAGATTGCACCTAAAAGTGTAAAACGTTATGCTATTACAGATTTAGAAAGTTTTAATACTGTTCGGGATATGCTAATAGCAGAAGGAGAGGAAACTAAATGATGGATTTTACAAATCAAACAGTGTTAGTTACTGGATCATCACGTGGTATTGGCTTAGCCATTGCGCAAGCATTTGATGCTGCTGGAGCCAAGTTAATTTTGCACGCACGATCAGAAATCAAGCCTGAAATCATCGCATTGTTCAAGCAAGAACCACAGGTTTTGCAATTTGATATTGCTGATGCAGAAGCTGCAGAAGCTAGCTTGAAAGCGTTATACAAACAAGATGATTTTGATGGTATTGATGTATTAGTTAATAATGCAGGTATCACAAAAGACCAGTTAGCAATGGCATTGGCACCAGCCGATTTTGCTGCAGTTGTTAACGTTAACTTAAATGGGACATTCAACGTAACACAACCCGTATTTAAAAAAATGATTCGTCAAAAGCATGGTGCAATTATTAATTTGAGTTCAGTTGTCGGGCAAATGGGTAATATGGGGCAAAGTAACTATGCTGCGTCAAAGGCTGGCATCATTGGTTTAACTAAATCATTGGCTAAAGAGGGTGCGCGTCGTAATATACGTGTCAATGCTGTTGCGCCAGGTATGATTGTATCTGACATGACTAGTGTTTTGCCAGAAGCAACACAAACAGAAATTTTAAAGAATATCCCGTTGTCACGCTTTGGAAGTGCAGAAGAAGTGGCTGACGCGGTGTTATTCTTAGCTGAAAATTCATACATAACAGGACAAACACTTACTGTTGATGGTGGATTATATATTTAATCAAAGGAGATCTTAATGTCACGAGTAGTAATCACTGGGCTTGGTGCTGTTACACCACTTGGAAATGATACAGAAACATTTTTAAATGGTATTTTTAATGAAGAAATCGGTATTAAGCCTATCACAAAGTTTGATGCATCTGAAACAGGTATTACAGTAGCTGGACAGGTCGATGGTTTTGACCCAGCTCAGCGTGTGGGTAAGCGTAATGCTCGTAAGCTGGATTTGTTTTCACAGTATGCTATTGATGCTGCAGATCAAGCATTGGAAAATGCTGGCTTGAAAGCACCAGAAGGATCAGAAAATCCAACAACTGTTAAGGATCCAAACCGATTTGGTGTTATTTTAGGTAATGGTATTGGTGGATTAACAACAATCCAAGAACAAGTTATTAAAATGCATGACAAAGGACCACAACGTGTGAGCCCATTGTTCGTACCAGAATCAATTCCAAATATGGTTGCTGGTAACGTATCATTGCGTTTTGGTGCTAAAGGTGTGAACTACACCATCGTTACAGCGTGCGCCTCAGCTACCAATGCAATTGGTGAAGCATTTTGGCGTGTACAATCGGGTAAAGCTGACGTGATGTTGACCGGTGGTTCTGAAGCGACAGTTAACGAAATAGGTATTGCTGGTTTCGCTGCTCTAACAGCATTGTCCACTGAAACAGATCCCAAAAAAGCTTCAAAGCCATTTGATAAGAATCGTCATGGTTTTGTCTTGGGTGAAGGATCAGGTATCTTGGTTATCGAGAGTCTAGAACATGCTCAAGCCCGTGGTGCACATATCTTGGCTGAATTAGTAGGCTATGGTTCATCTTCTGATGCTTACCATATGACGTCACCATCACCCGATGGTGAAGGAGCTGCTCGCGCTATTAAAGACGCACTACAAGATGCTGATTTACAACCACAACAAATTTCATATATTAATGCACATGGTACTGCTACGGGTGCTAATGATTCTGGTGAAGCCCACGCTATCGCTACAGTGTTTGGTGAAAATACTGTAGCTGTATCATCTACAAAGGGTATGACAGGTCATTTGCTTGGTGCGGCAGGGGCTATTGAAGCATTAGTTTCTGTTGGTTCGTTAGTTCGTGGTGAGTTACCTGTTAACGTGGGTATCGATGAGCCAGATGAAGATACTAAAGTTGTTAATTTAGTATCGGCAGCTACAAAGAATCAAGCACCAGAGTACGTTATGAGTGCAAATTATGGCTTTGGTGGTCATAATGCTGTTGTTGTATTCAAAAATTGGCATGAAGAGGCTTAATTCATGAGTTTAAAAATTGATGAAATCCGTGAACTGATTGCAGATTTAGAAAATAGTTCGTTGCGTGAATTTGAAATTGCAGATGGTGATTTTAAATTACATTTGTCAAAAAATGATAATGCAACAGTTATTAATACACCAGAAACACCTATATCAAAACCAGCTGCTAAAGTAGATGCTGAACCTGAGCATCCTTTGGCTCAGCCCGCTCAAACAGGTACTGAGATTGTGGCTCCCATGGTTGGAACAGTATATTTGCAACCAAAGCCTGATGCGCCAATGTTCAAACGAGTAGGGGACAAAGTGTCAGTTGGTGAAACAGTTGCTGTCATTGAAGCTATGAAACTTATGACTGAAATCCATAGTGAAGTAGCTGGTACGATTGCTGAAATTTTGGTAGAAAATGAAGAAGTTGTTGATTACAATAAGCCTTTGTATGTTGTAACAACGGACTAATGCATGCGGTTTTTCCGCGTACATATTTTGGAGGAAACACAAATGAGCGTTTTAAGTACAACAGAAATTATGGCAATCATTCCACATCGTTATCCAATGTTGATGTTGGACACAGTTGAAGAATTAATACCTGGTGAGAAAGCCGTTGCGTTGAAGAATATTTCTGTTAACGAAGAAATTTTTCAAGGCCATTTCCCAGGTAACCCAACTTTTCCTGGTGCTTTGACGGTTGAAGCATTGGCACAAACCGGTGCTGTTGCCTTATTATCTCTCCCTGAATTTAAAGGAAAAACTGCCTATTTTGGTGGGATTAAAAAAGCACGTTATCGCCAAATGGTACGTCCAGGTGATCAATTACGTTTAGAAGTAACGCTTGATCGTTTGCGTGGCCCAATTGGAACAGGTAAGGGTACTGCTTGGATTGGCGATAAGAAGGCAACAACTGCTGAATTAACATTTATCATTGGAGATTAACTGTGTTTAAAAAAGTATTGGTTGCAAACCGTGGTGAGATTGCGGTACGCATTATCCGAACATTAAAAGAAATGGGCATCGCTTCTGTAGCAATTTATTCAACAGCTGATAAAGACAGTTTACACGTACAAATTGCAGATGAAGCAATTTCAGTTGGTGGTCCAAAACCAAAAGACTCTTACTTAAATATGAAAAACATTTTAAGTGCTGCCTTATTAACTGGTGCTGAAGCAATTCATCCAGGATACGGTTTCTTGTCAGAAAATGCACTATTTGCCGATATGGTTGGTGAAGTAGGCATTAAGTGGATCGGTCCAAGACCAGAAACAATTTCATTAATGGGTAATAAAGCCAATGCACGTGAAGAAATGCGTCGTGCAGGTGTGCCAGTGATTCCAGGTTCTGAAGGCTTTATTCGTGATTTCCATGAAGCAAAAGCAGTTGCAGAACGTATTGGATATCCTTTGTTACTAAAAGCTGCAGCTGGTGGTGGTGGTAAAGGTATGCGTTTTGTGTATGCAGAAGATGAGTTATCAGATAAATTTGATGATGCTCAAAATGAAGCAAGATCATCATTTGGTGATGATCATATGTATATTGAAAAAGTCATGACTCGTGTTCGTCACATTGAAATGCAGCTTGTACGAGATGAAAACGGCCATGTGGTTTATTTACCAGAACGTAATTGCTCATTGCAACGTAATAATCAAAAAGTGTTAGAAGAATCACCAGCAACTGGTGTCACACCTGAAATGCGTGCTGAATTAGGTGATATTGTAACTCGTGCAGCGCAAGCATTGCGTTATGAAAATACAGGTACAATCGAATTTTTGCAAGACCGTGAAGGCAAGTTTTATTTCATGGAAATGAACACACGTATTCAAGTTGAACATCCAGTGTCAGAAATGGTAACTGGAATTGATTTGATTCGCTTACAAATTATGATTGCTGCTGGTGAGGATTTACCAGTTACACAAGATGATGTTAAGGTTCAAGGTCACTCTATTGAAGTGCGATTAACAGCTGAACAACCTGAAAAGAACTTTTCGCCTAGTGCAGGTACAGTTGATTTTGTCTTTTTACCAATGGGTGGTTTGGGTATTCGTATTGACTCTGCTTTGTTTGCAGGTGATAAAATTCAACCATTTTATGATTCGATGATTGGTAAGTTAATTGTCCACGGTGCAAATCGACCAGAGGCAATGGCAAAGTTACGCCGTATTGTTAATGAAACAGTTATTCACGGTGTGCAAACAAATCGTAATTTCCAAAAAGCATTATTAGACGACCCACAGGTACAACGTGGTGAATTCGATACACGCTATTTGGAAAATGAATTTTTACCACGTTGGACTGAGAGTTTGTCAATTAAAGATTAGTTATAAAGTCGTAGACGGTAAAGAATTGTAAAGAAAGGCATATGTTCAGTTACCTGTGAGGGCACGGAACATACTTTTGAAAATGGATTTATATAATAACGACAAATCAACATCAAAAATTAAACGTGCTGAATCAGTGAATGAACGTATTCCCGACGGCTTATTTCTAGCGTGTCCATATTGTGGTACACAAATGTACAACAAACAATTAGGTGCTTATCGTGTATGCGCTAATTGTGGATATGGTTTTCGTTTACAAGCAAGGGAACGCATTGAACTTTTAACTGAGTCGTTTGATGAATTGGATGCAGATGTTACAATGACACATCCTGATTTCCCCGGTTATGCTGATAAGTTACAACGAGCCAAGGATCAAACAAATCTTGGCGAGTCTGTTTTGACTGGTGTCGCAATGATTAAGGAACAAAGGGTTGCGCTAGGTATTATGGATTCGTACTTTATGATGGGATCACTTGGATCAATGACAGGTGAGAAGATCACGCGTTTATTTGAGCACGCAACATCAAACAGGCTACCAGTCGTATTATTTACGGCATCTGGTGGTGCACGAATGCAAGAAGGTATGAATTCCTTAATGCAAATGGCAAAGGTTTCAGCAGCGGTGGCGGAACATCAAGAAGCTGGACTATTGTATTTGGTTGTATTGACTGATCCAACAACTGGCGGCGTGACGGCTAGTTTTGCTATGCAGGCAGATATTACCCTGGGAGAACCACATGCTTTGGTTGGTTTTGCTGGAGCGCGGGTGATTGAATCAACGATTCATGAAAAACTACCAAAAGACTTTCAGCGTGTGGAAACACTCTTGAAGAACGGCTTTGTTGATGATATTGTACCAAGACCGGAACTCGCTGAAAAAATTGCAACCTTAGTGAAATTTCATCAAGTGACGGAGGAGTGATATGGCTGTTAATATTGGTTTGAAATTATTTAAACGCGAGCTGACACCAAAGGATATTGTAAAGAAATCACGAGAAGATCGCTTTCTTGCTCGTGAAATCATTAATGGGATTTTTACAGACTTTGTGGAATTGCATGGTGATCGATTGAGTGGGGATGATACATCGGTTATCGGTGGTATTGCACGACTTAATGACCAACCAGTTACGGTTATTGCCATTGATAAAGGCGTTGATATTCATGATAAGCTAAGTAAGCGCAACGGTTCGCCTGAGCCATGGGGTTACCGTAAAGCACAACGCTTAATGCAACAAGCAAATAAATTTCACCGACCTATTGTGACTTTTATTAATACACCAGGAGCTTTTCCAGGTAAAACAGCTGAGGCACAAGGACAAGGCGAGGCGATAGCACAATCTATTTTGTTATCGATGAAGCTAACAGTACCTATGATCGCTATCATTTACGGTGAAGCTGGCTCTGGGGGAGCCCTAGCGCTAGCAACTAGTGATCAAGTCTGGATGTTCCAAAACTCTACGTACTCCATTTTATCGCCAGAAGGATTTGCTTCTATCTTATGGAAAGATAGTAAACGTTCTGATGAAGCTGCGGCATTGATGGGTTTGACACCTAAAGACCTATTAGAAAAACAAGTAATTGACTATATTATTCCTGAATCTCGTAACCATCCCCGTGTATTTAGTTTAATTAGAAAACGTTTGGACAATGAATTTAAGCAGTTAAATTCATTAACACCTGAAGAGTTAATGAAACAAAGACGCGCAAGGTTTAGAGCATTTTAATTTGTGGTATAATAGATTATCAGCTGTTGTTGATAATCTATTATTTTTCTTTATTGAGAAAAACTATTGGTTTTTTGGGGCCGTTTTTGGAATTCGACGGGTTGTTTAGGGCAGGGACTGCGTTTCGCCATCCGGGCGTAAAGCGGGCAGACATTTTAACTGCAAAAAACGAAAACACTTTCGCAGTTGCTGCTTAAAAAACAGTAACGCGTAACTTAGTCTTGGTTGCTGACATCTAGGATTAGGTCATAAAAGGTCAGATCGTATACTTGTTTAAATCTGGAGCAATTATATTAAATTAATCAGGTTAGTGATTAATATTAGCCTTGTTTTGTGGCGTGATTAATCATGAAATTTAAATGACAAAGCTATAAGCGTAGATGTTTCTGTACCGGGCGGTCTGGACAGGGGTTCGACTCCCCTCGGCTCCATTCAGCATTTCATGGCGTTGCATAGGGTTTCAAAAACCTAATGTAGCGCTTTTTCTTATAAAAAGTATTTCATTACATTGCACGGTATTTCAAGCGAAATAACACAAAAATAACACAAAAAATAATGATGATTGAGCGACAGGACGGCATTTAAGCCGTTTTTTATTTGCAGAAAAGGGCAACAAATAACACATAAACTAAAATGTGGTACATATTTTAATAGCATAAGCGAGATAAAGAATGACAAACAAAACAGATAGATTAGTTTGTGATTGCTGCTCTGGCCGATTAAACCTTATGGTAGAGCTTGAGCCAACTTACAAGAAATATATTACTGATATTACTTTTTGTTTAAAAGTCATCTGGCTAGGTCAGTTGTAAACAAGGGTTTATAATGAACATAGGTAGAATTAAGGGGGATATTAAGTAATGACTATTTTTGATGAAATAGTAGATGACAAGGTAAATTCTGAGTTTACTAGCAAAGGACTGAAACCAATCTATCATGCGCCAACGAGCGCAAAAATAGTTATTATCGGACAGGCTCCGGGATTACGTGTCCAAAACTCAGGTATAATGTGGAACGATGCTTCAGGAGATAGGTTGAGAGACTGGATGGGTATCAGTAAAGATGTTTTTTACAACTCTGGTAAGATTGGTGTCATACCCATGGACTTTTATTATCCTGGAAAAGCTAAGTCGGGTGATTTACCACCACGTAAAGGTATCGCAGACAAATGGCACCCACGTTTGTTAAAACAGATGCCCAATGCACAGATGACTATCTTAGTAGGTTCCTATGCACAAAAATACTATCTAAAGCTAAATAGTCAGGATAAAATAACGACAGTCATAAAAGATTATCAAAAATATCTTCCTAATTACTTCCCAATTGTTCATCCTTCTCCTAGAAATAATATTTGGCTCAAAAAAAATCCTTGGTTTGAGCAAGAAGTTGTCCCAGACCTGCAGAAAATGATTTCTCAAATCATATCAAATTGAAATCCAGGTTGACATACTTGATAATCAATAATATAACAAGTTCAATACCTCATATAATGGCGAAAAATATGCTTTCATATGTACGCACTCTATGAGTGCATGATTATTATTTATAAACTATTAAGGCAGTATATGCAAACACAGGCGTTCTATACTGTACCTCAATAATTTCGTGGCCATGAGCCTCTAAATCAGCTAAAGCCTCATTTAGTTTGTCAGTAAATCCTTTGGCTGTCCAAAAACCAAGTACAAGTTGTGTCCTCATTTGTCATCCCCTGTAATGCTTTTAACGTGGTTCAATGCACGTATTATGTAATCACTCTGTGAGTACTTTTGATTTGTATAATCAGGATGTACAAACAATTGATAGTATGTGCCATTGGAAGATAATTGATAACATTAAATGAGTACATTTCTTTTTATTACTTTTAACAATTATAATACCAAAGAATATCACGTATTTAAAGGCAAATACCCACCGATGTAGCTTAAATTGACATTGATCATACTAAATGAAACGATGATTTTTTGCTAAACAAATGCTAAAATATATATCAATCTAAAAATATATTTTTAATTTAAATCACTAGGAGAATTGCTCATGAAAAAAATATCTATGCCAATTAGAGCTATATTGTTTACTCTAGTTATTTTCTTATTAGGAGCGTTATCCTCTTTTAGTGTTGAATGGATTAGAGGTGTGTCAATCGGTGAGGTATATGGCACATTTAGATTACCACCTTTTGCACCACCGAGATGGCTGTTTGGACCGGCGTGGGGATTTTTGTATATTTTGTTAGGTATTTATTGTGCTAACTTAAATTCAGTCAAAAAGAGTAGAACGATGATATATAGTTTCATGTATATTCAATTAATATTAAATATCTTTTGGACTGTTGTATTTTTCTCTTTTGCTAATTTATTCTGGGCTAGCGTAATGATTGTGGTGATGGATATTTTAGTTTTTGGTTTACTTCTCGCGGATCATCGACGTATTAGATATATTTTGATACCATATTTAGTTTGGTTACTGTTTGCTAGCTACTTATCAATTGCTGTTCTTTTATTAAATTGAGTACTTATCAATAAAACTAGTCAATCAATTCATTAAAATGTGACATCACTTGAAAATGAGAATACAAAAAGCACGGAAACTTTACTATTAAAGTTTCCGTGCTTTTTAATGACATGAATTTTCTGCAACAGTATAATGATTTTGACGTAAGCACACTATGGCTTTTGAAAGGTTAGCTTCTTTGCTGTAGTGTACTCTTTTTACCCAGCAGGATATTTTCAATGTTGGTCGCAAAGTCCCTCCGTGAGATAGGACGTAAATTGTTAAAATATTTAATCCAACTAAGATAGGTTAAAAATAGACCTGGTAGATATGAACTATATCTTGCTTTATCAAAGATAATACCAGGATAAACAAAATATGCACGACTTGCTAATCGTTTTTTGGCTTCGTTTTCGACAGCACGTTTGGCGTTAAGATAAGGTTTCATAAAGAAAGGACCTGTATTTGCTGAAATAAATAAGAACTTTGGTGTAGGTTCCGCAACCAGAACGTCAATAATACTTTTCGCTGGCTCATAGCTACTGTTTTGATAATTTTGTTTTTTAATTGGGTTCGGTAACAAGATACCTATTGCATCAATAATCCAGTCGGCATCTGCGACAATGTGTTGCCATTCCGTAGGATTACTGAGGTCTACTGCATGATAAAAAGTTTGATCCTTAGCATGTGATGAAAATGGGTGCCTGGATAAACTGTGTACTTCAAAAAATTCTGGTGAAAGTTGTTGAATAATACCTTGTCCAACAAATCCAGTGCCACCGGCAATGACAATTTTTTGTTTTTTCATAACATCCATATTTTAAAACCCTTTCAAATTGTATTGTGGTAGGCTTGGAAATTAAGGATAGGGCAAATGTAGTTACCTCACTAATAAAACATGTGATATCTGCCCAGTAATTGTGAACATAAAAAGTAGCAGCAAGGGGATGATGACAAGTGACAATTTCGTTTTCCAAATATCAGGGTATTTTATGTTGATATGATAATAATTTTTGACATAATATTGAACACTTTACATTGGTATTTCAATAATTTCTGTTCATCATAGTTGATAAAAATATTACTATAAACAAGAGATATAGCGCCATTAAAACAATAAAAATAATAAATTGGACTAAACCTGCACGGTTCCATGTCGCTTGCACAGCCTTAAATGTGTCAATATCTTTATAATCGCCCTTTTGCCATGCCCACTCATTACCTTTAAAGCCACAAACAAACATCCAAAATAAGTTAAACACTGGAATCAAGCAGAGCAAAGGTAGATAAGTTTTGTTACCTATACCCCAGAATACATTGTACATGAAGGCGCCCCAGTTCCATCCTCTAATCTCATTTGGTACGGTTATGCTATTCTCGTCCATAATATTTTCTCCTAATCTTTTTAACATGTGTCAGTGTAGTGATTGAGCGATGTGCATTATATGCCATCCTCATTGTTAATCAAAAGAGATTGCATTTGTTGCATAAAATATCATACTCTAATTAAATCATACCATTTACGAGTTGGTCGGTGGGGTTTGTTGTTTGTCATCTAGGATAAACTAAATGTAGTTATTATAAAAACATCACGCGTTTAAAAAAACACATGTTCTAACTTAATATTAGAGCATGTGTTTTTGAAATAAATTAGAACCACAAAGGTAACATGATGGCTGATGCTGCAATGGCATCATATTTTGTGGCATATTTTTTGATTTGGTTATGTAATATAATTGCTGCTTCAGGCAGTTGATTTTTTGTTTCCCAGTAATACAAAACAAGACTTTTAATCATTTTTGAAGCGACCAAATGATAGTTTTGTGTCTTATCTAATTCTTTTGCATAATTAAGAATCATGTCGCGTAAATCAGGCTGTGCTTTCACTTGTGGATCAGAAAACGCAACGCTCATCTGGTCTAAGATTGTTTCAACTATTTCTTCTTGTGAAGCCATACTTCCCCCCTAATTATTTATATACTTGTGTGGCGCGTGGATCTGTTAAAAAGTGTGTTATTTCATTAACCCATTACGATTATCCCAAATGTAAGAAATCGCCAGAATAAGTAAACCTAAGTTAGAAGCTAAAATAGCAAAGGTAGATTCGTTCATAATCCAGCTAACTAACGAAACAAACATCAAAATTAAAGCTAAAATAACGACATATACTGAACTTTTTTTCATAATAATCTCCTTGGCAGTTTAACGTGATTACGAGGCACGTAGGGTCATGATTTATATCATGTTGTATTGTCAAATCAGAGTGCAGCTTTTTTCCACTTGCGTATTTTTGTTCTGAACGTGCCAAAGGGTGCAACAGAGTTGATATGAACCCATTTCCAAACTGGCCATTGTGCAGTAGTAGTTGCCCATTGACGTTGATTTGGTTCAAATAAAACCTCATCTGGGAGATTACTTACGAGTTCACATAGTGCGTCTACTTTTTGGTTGAGCAAGGTAATTTGTTCGGAGATGTCATAATCAGCGTAGGTATCATAAAATGACTGGTATAAACCACCTAAATTATTCCATTTGTAGCCTTTAGCAGGGACGACGACTTCTTTACCATGACGTTCATCAGTTTCCCAACCTAACAAGGCGGTCAGCCAACCTAGTTGATAGGATAAGTTTTCACTAGGCGTACGATCGACACCATCGACATGGTGATCTTTTAGTGCGTTTGGAATAGCAGTAAATTCATTGATATATTTTGAATAACTGAGTTCAATCGCGTGTATTAATTCGTTTTTATTAGCATATGATTTCATTGAGTTAGTACCCGTTCTTAACAGTTTTGTGACCAGTAGAGGGATATGTAGCAAATTATTTTATATTATTAGTGTAGCAGATTATGGTTGTATTATAAAGATTAGCAGATATCATGTTAATTTTGTAACAATATTTTTTAATTTGGCGTTATATTATTAAAAATGGTAGGATAGAAGTAGTTAAATAAATCACGGTTGGGCGAAAGCTTCAAGAAATGAATTGGTCGGGGAACCAATTATTTCTTGGAGTTTTTTGAATTAAGGAGAATGTCATGGTCTATGTATCAATTATACTGTTAATTATTGTCACAATAATATTTGGAAAGATAGGTGTTAAGTTAGGATTTTCAGAAGTTGTCGGACAACTGTTAGCTGGTATTGTATTGGGAGGTAGTGTATTTAATATCGTACAACCAACTAATTTAATTCATGTGATATCTGAAATTGGTATCTTATTACTAATGTTAAATTCCGGTATGTCATCTGACATCAAAGAAATGAAAAAGTATATTAAAGCATCCGTTCTCATTGCTGTAATGGGTGTTCTTGTTCCGGCAATTGTATTTCCTATAGCATTCATTTTATTAGGTTACAGTATACAAATTGCGATTTTTTCAGGCGTTATTTTCTCAGCTACGTCAATTTCTATTACTTTAGCAGTATTAGCTGAGCAAAAAAAATTAGCAACGACTATGGGTGCTATTATCCTTTCGGCTGCGGTTTTAGACGATATTATTGCATTAATTGCGGTTATTCTATTTTCAATATTTGTCGGTGGTGGTGGATTAGGTATTAATAGCTTATTACCACTAGTTGCTTTTGCAATAGGTATTTTATTACGAAAAGTATCTTTTTCGCAACAACTGTCTAGTGGTTTTAATATGATTGGGCAATGGGTGTTTTACCCCGTATTCTTTGGTGCCATTGGTTTAGGCTTATCTGTACAAAATTTAAATGATAAAATTTTGCCAATTATTATATTTAGTGTGTTAGCAGTCATCACGAAGTTTGCAGGCTCATTTATTGGTGCAAAAATAGCCGGATTAAGTCAAAATATTGCTAGTGCTATTGGGGCTGGAATGATTTCCAGAGGAGAAATGGCACTTGTGATTACGCAAATAGGTATATCATCTAAAATTATCAGTGAAGCGACATCTGGTGAAGTTATCATAACTGTCATTATTTCTACGATTGTTGCACCGATACTGATGAAACCGTTGTTTAGCAAGGTATAGATCATTTGATGCTAAATAGAGGATAGGCATGAATTGATTGATTGTTGTAAAATATGTTCATGATGAAAAATAGTTTTATGTTAGCAGCAGATGAAGTGTTATCGGATGAGCAGACAGAGATTGTCACGCAAGCAGTTCATTTTGTTGAAACCAGTTTACAACAAGACCAAAAACGTATTTTTGTTATCGAAGGTGGTGCAGGTGCCGGGAAAAGTGTGGTATTGCTTGATATTTTTAAACAAATACAAGAAAAAAACATGCAACAAAATCAACAATCAAGTCACTATTTACTCGTCAATCATGCGGAAATGTTAAAGATTTATCGTGATTACGCTGGTAGCCAGCCTCTTTTTAAGAAGAATCAATTCTTGAAACCCACGTCTTTTATTAATCAAATGGATAAGAGGAAAGCCGTAGCAGATGTTGTTTTAATTGATGAAGCACACTTATTGTTAACTTCGCCAGACCGTTATAATAAATTTAAACAAGATAATCAGTTAGTTGAAATCATCAAGCATGCGCGCGTTATTGTTATGGTTTTTGATCCAAAGCAGGTTCTGAAATTTAAAAGTATGTGGAACAATCAATTATTAATGCGCATAATTGCGCCATATCATCCTGTGGTTGAACATTTAACCAAACAATATCGGATGACTGGGCAAAGTGAAGCTGTGGTGAAATGGATTGATCAGCTGACGCAAGATCGACAAGTGGCACAATTAACAGCGGTGAAAGATTTTGATTTTCGAGTATACGATGATGCCACAGCAATGTATCAGGCGATTCAGGAAAGAAACCAACAATTGGGAATGTCACGTATATTGGCAACGACTGATTATAAATATACTGTTAATCGCGGGACATGGTACGTCACATTGGGTAATTTTCAATTACCATGGGATCAATTAGATACTGGCACAACACCGTGGGCAATGCGGCCAGACACAATTAATGAAGTGGGATCTGTTTATACCATCCAAGGGTTTGATTTGAACTACGCGGGTGTTATTATTGGCCCTAGCATTCAGTTTGACGAACAACTACAGCAATTGGTGATTGATCCCCATCTTTATGAAGACAAAGCAGCTTTTAGGCAGTTAAAAGGGCAATCATTTAATCGTCAGGCAAAAGAAGAATTAATGCTCCATGCATTAGAAGTACTTCTAAAACGCGGTCGATATGGGCTTTATTTGTGTATTGCAGATCGCAGGTTACGCCGACATATTTTGAAACAAGTGAGTTCTGAATTGTGTGTTAGTGATAAATAGATACTATAAAACTACAGATATTGACAAGATAATAAAGTGATGGTAAGCTTCATAATATAATTGAATAGAAAAATATCTGGGGTGCCTATTATTTGTTTGGCTGAGAATATACCCATATAACCTGATCAGATTAGAATCTGCGTAGGAAGATGTGATTAATAATATTATTTATTGAACTGTTTTTGCGTGCTTTTAACGTAGGAAACAGTTTTTTTGTATTTTGGCAAGTGATTTTAACAATTGAGAGGTTAATCAATGATAATGACTAATAAAAATGTAGATTACTCGCTTTACTTAGTGACCGACAGATATGATTATTCTGATAAAGCATTTTTACAAATTATTACTCAAGCTTGTGAGAGCGGTGTGACTTTGCTAGAACTAAGAGAAAAAGATGTCACATCAAAAAGATATTTTGAGTTAGCAAAATCTGTGAAACAGGTAACAGATCGTTTTGATATTCCGTTGATTATTGATGACAGAGTAGATATTTGTCTGGCAGTTGACGCAGCCGGTGTTCATGTTGGTGATAACGATTTGCCAGTTTATAAGGTACGCCAAATGATTGGACCAAATAAAATACTAGGTGTTTCAGTTAAAGATATGGCTCGTGCGATTGAAGCCAAAGAACAAGGGGCAGATTATTTTGGTGTTGGTGCCATTTACCCAACAAAAACAAAAGTAATTACCAAACATACATCAATTGAAACGTTGAAAAATATAACAGAGCAAATGAACATACCGGTCAATGCAATTGGTGGGATTAAAGAAGACAATATTAGTAGCTTGAAAAATACTGGTATTGCTGGCGTCTGTATGGTGAGTGACATCATGCAAGCACCTGATGTTCAAACAAAAGTAGCTCATGTATTAGGTCAGGTAAAAAAGATACTATAGATAAAGTATTTGGGTAACGCCAATGATAGCATTCAGTTTTTAGTCAATTAACCCGGAACGCTAAGAGAAATTGTGTCATAAATAGTATGATATGTAAAATGATGTAGAAAGTAGACTAAATAATATTAAAAAAGCTATATTCTTAATCGAATTAGCTTTTTTAATACGTTTAGAACAAGCAGTACATGAGTTTTAAAGTTATCCCGAGAAATACAAAATACTTATTGTGGAAAGTCATTTTCTCAAAGCGTGTTGTATTATTTGACGACAAGATGTATACTTACTATTAGTAAGAAAGAAGGATTAAAAAATGACTAAATATGGTGTGGTAGTAGGTTCAATTCGAAAGAATTCATATTCAAAGGGCGTAGCTGATGCTTTGGTAGCGGGGTTACCTGAAGATTCAGAAGTGACTTATATTGATATTCA
Organism: Leuconostoc carnosum; assembly: GCF_007954525.1. Lineage (NCBI taxonomy): Bacteria > Bacillati > Bacillota > Bacilli > Lactobacillales > Lactobacillaceae > Leuconostoc > Leuconostoc carnosum. The sequence continues at coordinate 1,275,606 of NZ_CP042374.1, forward strand.
TCATCTACCTTTATACAATCAAGATTATGATGCAGATTCACCTGAAGAATATACAGCATTTCGTTCAGTAATAGCAGCGCAAGATGCCTTCATTTTTGTGACACCTGAGCATAATCGTAGTATTTCAGCAGCGCTGAAGAATGCACTCGACGTTGGTTCACGTCCATGGGGTCAAAACAGTTGGGCTGGAAAGCCAGCTTTGGTAGCGTCGCAGTCAATTTCTGGGATTGCCGGTATCTTAGCTAACCATGTGTTACGCCAATCTTTGGTTTTTTTGGATATGACGACAATGCAACAACCTGAATTATATATTGGGAATGTTCAAAATCTAGCAGATGAAGAGGGACATATTACAAATACTGATACACAAGCATTTTTGGCTAGTGCAACACAACAATTTGTCTTGTTTGCAGATAAGTTAATCGGCTAAATTGTTTGGCTTCAATTTGCTGATAGGCAAGGGATACGTGTCCTCATGAAAACGGTTCTGGACAATTAGCAACAACAGTTGGCATGGTGTCCTTACTGTCGTTGATGACTTATTGCGAATGCTTAACTTTTATTTGAAAACAGATTAAAAAAGCGCCTTCTTTATAGAAGAGCGCTTTTTTAAGACATTTAATGATGTACTAAAAATGGGGTTACAATATTTTTTTTGCTTTTTGCGTATTAGCAAAATGTAATTTAGCAAAGTGATTGAGATCCAAGCCTTTTTTCATTAGTTTAGCGGCAATGATATCAACTTGATGTCCAGCACCGATAGGGAGCAACATACCAGCTTCTTCACTCAATCTAGCAATGGCATCAAGTTCAACAACACGTGCCAAAATTGAAGCGGCAGCCACGCTTAGATGGTATTGTTCACCCTTTGTTGTAAAATAAACATTTTGATTAACAATATGTGATTGTTGCGCATTGCGTAAATATTTGTAATAAGTACTTTCTTGAGCAAATTGATCAATCAAAATGCCATCTGGCACATTTGGGGCAATTTTTTCTAATACCTTACCCAGGGCAAAATTGTGAGAAATTGCCTTCATTTGATTGACATTATTTTTTGTTTGTAGCACATTATATTTTTCAGGCATAATGTTAACAACATGATGAGGTAAATGATGAATAATTTCTGGGGCAATTTGTTTCATTTTCTGATCAGTTAATGTTTTAGAATCAGCAATGCCAAGTTGGCGTACCCAATCAAGATTATCTTTAGAGACATAAACGGCAGCTGTGGTTAAGGGACCAAAATAAGCACCCGCACCAACTTCATCGGAGCCAAGAACTGACCAATCAGCGAAATCTCGTGGTATACTAATGCCTGGTGTTGTATTTTGTCTCACAATGGCATGTGACTCCTTCTGAGGTTCAGTATGCCAGCGCGCGGCTTCCTGTGCGAAGCCAGCACCTTGGAACATTACTTTACCTGATTGATAACCGGTAATGGTTGCGCGCGGTGTTTTCGCTGCAAAAATTGCGCCGTTTGGTAATTTTGATGTCAGCTGTTTAGCATAATAAGATGCCATTTTTTTTAATTGTGTTTGAGAAACTTGGATAACTGTTTGCATACGATCAATTATATCAAGTTTTAGCTGGTAAGAATATGGTGTATAATTGATTAGACACTATTAAGGAAAAGACTATGGCAGGAAAAAACGATAAACGACGATACAAGGCAAATATTGCTGGCAAAAGTTACACGATTTCAGGTCATGCTAGCTTGCCACATTTTAAAGCAACAGAAACATTATTTAATAAACAATGGACACAAATTCAAACAGTTGCGCCTCAGCTAAAGCCACTTGAACAAGCTGTTTTATTAACTTTCAATACCTTATCTGATCAACTTTACAAGCAGGCTGAGCTAGACGAATTGCAGAAGCAAATCACGTCATTACAAGCAGAATTGGATGAGCTACGGCAATCTCAAAAATCAACATCAAAACGAGAGCCTAAGAGTGCAATTACATCGATTATTGATGATGCTAAACATGATAGTCAAGTAAGGTCAACTAACAAACTATTTAAACAGGATAAAAACACATGATATTATTGATAATTGCAGTTATTTTTGTACTAGCTTCACTGCTTTCAGGATACCGACATGGTTTTGTAAACGGGCTCTTACGCTTGGCATTGTTAGTCGTCGTGTGGTACATTGCGATTAAATTTGCCGAGCCATTAGGAGCAGTATTTTCAAATTTTGTGAGCGGACAATTTGTACGAACAGATGTCCCACAAGATGTTGCCAATCAAGGCTCAAAATTTTTAGCTTCAGGTCTCACGTTTACAATACTGTTAATCATAGGAGGAGCAGTTAGTCATTATATTCTGAGGTCACTCAGCATTATTCGACGAATTCCATTATTAGGATGGGTTGATGGTGTTCTAGGTGCGATACTATATGGCTTAATTAGTGCAACAATTACCTTTTTTGCGCTACAGTTGTTATCCGTCATACCGAATGTATGGCTTCAGGATCAATTTTTGAATACACCTTTACTAAATGAAATATTAGATAACGCACCATTTTTTGCTCAGCAAATCTATCAATGGTGGTTATGAGTGGTGAACTTTTGAATAGAAAAAAAGGATAGCGTATTTTGCGCGTAGATGGATGAATAAAAAAGTATTACAAACTTTAGAATATGACAAAATAAAATTGCAATTGCATGCTTTTTTGCTGACACCAGTTGGGCGGCAAGAAGCAGACGCGCTGGCACCCGAAACAGACATCGACAGGATTAATTATTGGCTACTTGAAACGGCTGATGGTGTTTTAATTGATCGTTTAAAAGGTGGGTTGCCAATTTCTAAACTGGCGGATATTACACCACATTTAAAACGATTAAATATTAATGCTAGCCTGAGTGCCACTGAGTTATCAGAAGTAAGTACGGTACTACGTAACACAAGCACAATTGCTAATTTTTTTGAGCAGCTACAAGATGAAGTGATTGGCGAATCATTACAAGTATTACCTGAACAAGCACAAAATCTTGAAATATTACAAGATGTCACGCGACAAATTCAAATAGCTATTGATATATCGGGGCGAATTAATGATGAAGCCTCTTTTGAATTGAAAGCCATTCGTGGCAAGATTATTGGTCATGAAAATGCAGTTAAACATCAGATGCAAGATTATACGCGTGGTAAAACAGCACAGTATTTGAGCGACCCAATTGTGACTATTCGTGCTGATCGCTATGTGTTACCGGTTAAAGCTGAGTACCGTAATCAGTTTGGCGGTGTTGTTCATGACCAAAGTCAAACGGGACAAACGCTTTATATTGAGCCACAAGCAGTTGTAGAGTTAAATAATAAGTTAAGCGAATTACGTGTTAAAGAAGCGGTTGAAGAGCAACATGTGCTGCAAGAGTTATCTGCTGCTTTAGCACCACATACTGTAGAAATAGCTAATAATGTGAAAATTATTGGTCATTTTGATTTTATTAATGCTAAATCCAGATTAGCTGCCCGCTTAGATGCCATGCAGCCTACGGTTAATCCAAATAATCACGTGAATTTGCAACAAGCTTGGCACCCTTTGCTAGATAAAAAAATTGCAGTAGCTAATGATATTGTTTTAGGTGAAGACTATAAAGCAATTATTATTACAGGACCTAACACTGGTGGAAAAACAATTACCATCAAAACATTAGGTTTGCTGCAATTAATGGCGCAATCAGGTTTATTTATCACAACAAAACGGCCATCCACAGTTGGCATTTTTAATGAAGTCTTTGCTGATATTGGTGATGAACAATCTATTGAGCAAAGTTTATCCACCTTCAGTTCACATATGGCCAATATTGTTTCAATGCTTGATAATATTGATGATCAAACACTGGTTATTTTTGATGAATTGGGTGCAGGTACTGACCCCGCCGAAGGGGCGGCTTTAGCGATTGCTATTTTGGATAAAGTTGCTAGTTTGGGAGCGTATGTTATTGCCACCACCCACTATCCAGAATTGAAATTATATGGTTATAATCGTCCAGAAACAATCAATGCTTCGATGGTATTTGATGTTGAAACGTTGCGACCAACTTATCAATTTATGATGGGGGTGCCTGGTCAGTCCAATGCCTTAGCTATCGCTAAACGACTTGGGTTGGGGGAGGATGTGATTGGTGCAGCCACAGCATTAACAAATGAATCAGATCAAGATTTAAATAACATGATTGCCGATCTGGTAACAAAGCGGGATCAAGTTAATAAAGAACGAGAGATTCTTGAGTTACAATTGAAGACGACTGATGAGCAAGCCACGGCGTTTGAAGAAAAGCAGCGCCAACTAGAAAAAGATCGCGCACAGATTGTCTTAGATGCTAAAAATGAAGCCAATCATATTGTAGCGTCAACAAAAAAACAAGCTGAGCAATTGATTTCTGAGATACGTAAGGAACGTCTAAACGCAGGTCAACAGACAGGTCAGTTTAGTGAGCAAGACCTACAAGCTAAAAAAGGTCAATTAGAAAAATTACGTCAGAATAATAGTTTAGAAAAAAATAAAGTCTTACAACGTGCTAAGCGTGCCAAAGCGCTTGCTGCTGGTGATGAAATTTTGGTTAAATCTTATAGTCAGCAAGGTACTTTAGTTAAAAAACATAGTAATGGTCAATGGGAAGTCGAGATGGGTATTTTGAAAATGCTTGTCGATGAAGACGATGTGGTTAAAACTGAAGCAACTGCCAATGCCCAAAAATCTAAAGCAAAACAGAAACAAAGAAAAGTTGTGAAAACAAAAACAGCTGGAAATACAGTACGACAGACAGCTAGTGCTAAGTTAGATCTTCGTGGTGTACGATATGAAGCTGCGTTATCAGAATTAGATCGGTATTTGGATACTGCGGTGTTAGCAAATCTTGGTGCGGTCGAAATTATTCACGGTAAAGGTACAGGTGCTTTACGTAAAGGTGTAACAGAATTTTTACGGTCGGATCGTCGTGTAAAGAGCTTTCATTTTGCCAGTGCCAATGCCGGTGGGGATGGTGCGACAATAGCAGAATTAGCTTGATATAAATTTTAATAAAAAACAATATGATTATTAGATCATATTGTTTTTTTGTGATTATGACGACAGTCATATGTTTTTAAAAGAATTTATTGTGTTGAAATTTGATATTAAAAGTGGGAAAATTAATGAGTTCGGATTAGTAAAGGAGAATACTAAATATTGATTTTAGTAAAAATATAATGATTGAAAAATATTTTGATTTAAGTGGTAACCATACTTCAGTGAGAACAGAATTTTTTGCTGGATTAACAACTTTTGTGTCAATGGCGTACATTCTGTTTGTTAATCCCAGTGTATTGGCTGCAGCGGGGATGGATAAAGGGGCTGTTTTCACAGCAACTGGTTTAATTGCTGCTATTGCAACGATTTTTATGGGCGTAGTGGCTAAGTACCCCTTTGCAATTGCACCAGGCCTTGGGATTAATGCATTCTTTGCCTACACGGTAGTACTTGGTATGGGTGTTAGATGGCAAACTGCTCTAGCAGCGGTTTTTGTTTCTGGTATTATTTTTTGGTTATTAACGGTCTTCAAAATTAGAGAGATCATTATTAATGCAATTCCAGCCGATTTAAAATCAGCCATTGCTGGTGGTATCGGACTATTTATTGCTTTTCTGGGTTTGTCGGATGGAGGCGTTGTAGCAGCCAATAAATCAACAATTATCGGTTTTGGTGACTGGACACAACCGACAACAATGTTAACATTATTTGGTATTCTATTAACTTTTGCTTTATTTGCCAGGAAAGTACCGGGTGCAATTTTTATTGGTTTAGTTCTGACAGCTGTGGCTGGGTTGGTCACAGGGTTGATTCATGGGCCAAACAGCGTTATCAGTGCTGTTCCGAGTTTAGCACCAACATTTGGTCAAGCCATTTGGGGTATCAAGGATCTAGGTTCGTTACAAATGGTAGTAGCCATTCTGACTTTCTTACTGGTCGCTTTTTTTGACACAGCAGGTTCATTAGTTGGATTAGCACGTACAGCAGGTTTTTTAAAAAATAATGAATTACCAAATGCGGGTAAGGCATTGATGGCCGATTCTGTTGGTATGCTGGGTGGTGCGTTGCTCGGCACATCACCGACAACCGCCTATATTGAATCATCAACTGGTATTATGGTTGGTGGACGTACTGGGTTAACATCAGTATTTACTGGTATATTATTTTTACTTTCATTGGCTTTTTCACCATTATTAGCTGTAGTGACGTCACAAGTCACGGCACCAGCGTTAGTTGTGGTTGGTGTTTTAATGGCTAGTAGTTTAGGAAGCATTGATTGGAGTGATTTTCCAATTGCAGCTGCCGCATTCTTAACAATTCTTGGTATGCCGTTATCCTATAGCATTTCAGATGGTATTGCGTTAGGGTTCATTGTTTATCCATTTCTAATGCTTGTTTCAGGACGTGGTAAACAAGTTCATCCGATTATGTATGCTTTAGGCATTATTTTTGTATTTTTTATGATTATTTTGCAAATCAATTAAGTGATAAAATCAGGTGTGTGTTCAGCATATCTGATTTTTTTGTTCGTCGCAATTAAAAAATGGTCTTTATTTTTAGTGTTATCACTAAATGATAAAAGTGTTATTGTGGTAAAATTAATATTATTGAAGTTAGGGCAATTGATAGCCGAATGCATTCAATATATTGATAAGTTTATTGGAGGGCAGCATGCCAGAATTACCTGAAGTTGAAACGGTACGTCGTGGTTTAGAAAAACTAATTATTGGTGCTAGAATTACTAAGGTTACGATACCCTATCCAAAGGTTATTACGGGTGATTCTCAGGCATTCACAACAGGTGTTTTGAATGCACAATTTACAGCCATTGATCGACGTGGTAAATATTTACTATTAAGATTATCTAATCAGCATACGATTGTCTCACATTTACGTATGGAAGGGCAGTATTCAGTTGAACCTATTGATGCTGCGCCACGTAAACATACAGAAATTATTTTTGAACTTGATGGGCAGCGTGTGTTATTTTATAATGATACGCGGCGTTTTGGTCGTATGGTCTTAACGACCACAGGACACGAATCAATTGAGGCACCATCTTTAGCAAAGCTGGGAAAAGAACCTACAGAGGAAAGTTTGACATTGGCTTATATGGTTGCGGTTTTTTCACGCTCAAAGAAACCAGTCAAATCATTTTTATTAGATCAAAATCAGATTGCCGGAATTGGTAATATCTATGCCGATGAAGTTTTATGGCAGAGTAAAATCCATCCTGAAACACCGGCAAATCAATTATCAGAGGTCGAGTTAGCTATTTTACGAAAAAATATTATTTTGGAAATGGCACGTGCAATCGCCCATCATGGCACTACGGTTCATAGTTTTAGTAATATTTTTGGTGAAGTTGGCCAGTTCCAAAATGAATTGGAAGCTTATGGTCGTGTGAATCAACCTTGCTTGCGTTGTGGCGCGACGATGGTAAAAATTAAAGTAGGTCAGCGGGGCACAACGTTTTGCCCAGTATGTCAAATAAAACGTGGTTAAGCAAAAGAAACTTATACTATTTTAGTAATATTTTTAGGAGAATCAATGAAATCATCAGAAACAATCATTAGTATTCAAGAGGTAAAACGTGAAGCGCGTGCATTGTATCGTGGGCGCTATGGTGCGGCTGTAAAAATCAATCTCATACCAATTATAATGTCTATTATCGGGGTCATTTCCACTGTGACCATGCTCTATGTTACTGTTACAGAAATTAGAGATATGTCACAGATGGGGACAGTAGCCGCTACTAGTTCAAGCAGCATAGAACCAATGGAAAATATTCTTTCAGCTATCTACAGTGTTTTAATTAGTGCCGTGCAATTAATTTTGTTGTGGACAGCAAGTTGGGCCATTATTGACTGGTTTGAGAAACCGCTTGAAGTACCAAATTTTAAAGTGACTTATCAAGTGTTCTACCGCGGCAATTTTTGGCATACTGCTTTACTGGCCATTGTACAAAGTGTTTTGACATTTTTGTGGACATTACTCTTTATTCTCCCTGGTGTCATTAAAGTATTTTCATACTCTCAAACCTATTTTGCTTATAAAATAGATGTTGAAAATGGTACAAGACAACGCCAGTTAACAGATTATATTAAGATTAGCCGTCACATAATGGATGGCCGTAAGTGGGAATTATTTTTGCTAGAATTAAGCTTTATTGGTTGGCATATTTTAGCTCTTTTGACTGCAGGTTTGGCGTATATTTATGTTATTCCTTACTTAAATGCTAGTCGTGTTGCTTACTCAAGACATCTCTTTACCTTAGCAGTATCAGAAAAGCAGGCGGCATAATGTTAATTGTTGGGTTGACGGGTGGTATAGCAACAGGCAAATCTAGTGTGAGTACAATTTTACGTGATGCGGGTTGGCCAATAATTGATGCTGATATTGTCGCGCGCGAAGTTGTTGAGCCTGGCACACACACCCTTGAAAAATTAAAGTTAGTCTTTGGTCCGCATATTATTGAAAACGGTATTTTGAATCGTCAACGTTTAGGGCAACAGGTGTTTAGTAATCCAGCTGATCTTGAACGTTTAAATACTGTGATTCAGCCAGCAATTAGTTCAGCGATGGCCGATAAAGTTGCTTTTTGGCGAACGCAACGTGTACCAATTTTAGTGCTAGATGTGCCATTATTATTTGAGCGTGGTTATCATGAGCATAACCACGTCGACAAAATAGTCGTCATCAGTGCCAACCCTGAAACACAACTAGCACGGTTGAAAGCACGCGATAATTTGACTGATATGCAAGCAAAGAATCGCATTAATTCGCAAATGCCGCTTGCTGAAAAAGTAGCACAAGCTGACTTTGTTATTAATAATGATGGGGATAAAACACAGTTAAAAATGCAAGTTAAAGAATTAATGAATGAATTAAGGAAATTTGCCGTACAATATGACAAAAAATGATGAGACAATTGAATTTCATCCGAGTGCTGGTGTGTTTTTAAAGAGCGATCATTTAATTACACATGATGATTTAGAGCGGGTTTTTAATTTATATACGCCTTTTGTTGGCGCAACTAGTTATGCAGTATATCATTTATTGGTCAATGAGTTACCATTTACCACGAATCAAATGCAACGGCAAGATCATAATTTTATTATTGATAGTCTGAATATCAGTTTGCCAAACTTTGTGAAATGTCGTCGTCGCTTGGAAGCTGCTGGTTTAATCAAAACTTTTTATGAAAAAGATGCAATTGGTGAGGTGTATGGTTATCGTTTATTGACACCTCTGTCGGCAGACAAGTTTTTTAAAGAAAAATTATTAGCTGGTTTGTTATATAAGTTCGTTGGAGAAGCGCGTTATTTGCAGTTGGAGAGGCGTTATGATGTACAAGGTCAAGATGAATTATCTGGCGCCGATATTTCAGCACGTTTCTTACAAGTCTTTCAACATCAAAACAATAGCAATCTGCCTCATACACCGTTGACCTATCAAGAAGCATCACCACAGGTTGATACTAGTGATTTTCAGTTTGATGATTTCTCAGAAATGGTGCGAGGTGCAAAGATTGAAGAAGTCAAAAAGCATCGTAACTTCCTAGTAGCGATGCATTTGACATACGGTGTCAATGAAACGACATTGGCCGGCGTGGTCAATCAAAGTGTAACACTTGATTCTCATGAAATTAATGAGTCAGATGTTCAAAGATTATTGCGCCAACAAACCCCACAAAAAAAGGCTGTCACAGCAAGTCCAATGCAGGAACCTAAAACAGATGTACCTGAAATCAAAAATGCTGAGGCACGAGCGTTAATTGAAATTGCGAATACAACCGCAGCACAAGATTTTCTGATTTATGTTAAAAATACATTGAAAAATGGGTTAGTATTAAAAAAAGAGCGTGATGTCGTCGATTATTTGATTGCGCAGAGTACGTTGTCTATGCCAGTTGTGAATGTTTTAGTACATTATGTGTTAATTGGCTTACAAAATGAGAGTTTACAACCTGCATTAGTGACGACCATTGCTGATTCATGGACACAAAACCGTGTTGATTCGCCTGAAAAAGCACTGATTCAAATTCAGCAACATCAAAAAGCTAATCAAGAGCGTCAAGAAAAGCGCTTTACTCGCGGCAATAAACAAGAAAAAGTCACACCAAAATTTGTTAAGCAAAAAGATGCCGGTATTGATACAAAAAATGAAGAATCATTACAAGATGGTACAGTTGCAGCCGCTTTGGCTAAACTAAAAAATATAAAGACAAAAAACTAATATGCAAAATTTATCTGACGTGTTAAAGACACTAAAACAAAAATATTCCAAAATAGAAGAGACGGATCTAGTTAATGTCATAAAGCAAATTGCCGATGATGATGATGTCCGGTCTTTTTGGGCAACACATGAAAAAGAGTTGCGTCCGGATGCTTTTCAACTGAAAATGATGGATTTGCACGAGTTTGTTCAACAAAAAAAACGTATTGCAAGTGGGGATAAGTCATTATATCCTGGATATTATCCACAGCTAGAAATTGAAAAGGGTTATCCCCATGTGCGATATGTTGCCAATGAAAAAACAAAAAAAGCCTTGCAGCAAGCAGATAATTTAACAGTTTATAAGATGCCAAAAGCCATTCGCGATGCCGATTTACAAACTATTGCATTGGACAATGGTCGAAGTATGGCTGTGACCGAAATTGTAAATATTTTAACGAAATTGCTATCAAATGACGGATCATACATACAGGGGTTATATCTGTCTGGCGAATTTGGGGTTGGTAAAACTTACCTCATGGGAGCGCTAGCTAATGCATTAGCAGCCAATAATATTAGCGTCATGTTATTACACTTTCCATCATTTGCAGTAGATTTGAAACAAACAATCGGTAAAAATAATAGTATGCGCGAAACACTTATTAATCAAGCTAAGAATACATCTGTACTGATTTTAGACGATCTAGGTGCGGAAAACTTGAGTATGTGGATTCGTGATGATATTTTGGGTGTCATTTTAGAGTATCGTATGCAGAATGAATTAACGACATTTATTACCTCAAATTTTGATATGAATGAGATGGAGAAATACCTGTCAGAAACACGTGATGATCGCGATCCAGGAAAAGCAGCACGATTAATGCAACGTGTTAAGTTTTTGACGAAATTTATGGTCGTATCAGGAAAAAATAGACGGCTAGAGAATTGACGTTTATTAAGCGAACAAAAAAATATTGGTTAGTCATGATTGCACTGGCTGCAGTGTGGCTTTTTTTGCGACATGATGCGTTTTTGTACCAAAATCCAGTTGGTGAAATTACACGTGTAAAGCAACACACTTTACATCATATAACCGATGAACATAATAACTCAGATATTGTCATTAACCAAACATTAACTATTAAGCTATTGAATCGTCATGGTAATGTGACGGTGGTCAATCAATACGTCGCTTCTCAGGCTATGTCACATCAATATCGTATTGGTGATCAATTATTGTTAGAAAAAATAGGCCAGCACATGCATATTTTATCACTTAAACGCGATATGGTAGTTGGTACATTAATCGCATTGTTGGTTGCATTATTATTACTTTATAATAAGTGGCGCGCCACCAGTTGGCTATTATTAAGTATGTTAATTAATATCGGTTTGTTTGCGGGAGCTTTGATACTTAACGTTCATGTAAAAAATGCCAATGTGTTACTGATATTTAGTGTGCTAGCTGCCTTATTTGCTGCTGCTAGTTTAGTGTTAGTTTTAGGTAAAACTTTACAGATGGCGGTGACATTATTGACAACACTGTTAACCACTGCCATGACAATTGCTATTTTGCTCATCAGTTTGCGTTTGACCGGTAATTTAGGTGTTCATTTTGAAACGATGTCTTATGTGACACAGGTACCAGCAACGTTATTTATGGCACAAACAGTTATTGGTGTGTTAGGCGCAGTAATGGATGAAGCAGCAGATATTGTTGCTATGCTGTTTGGTGTGCGACGTGAAAGGGTGTCCGTTCGTTTTATTGATTATTGGCATTCCGGGATGACGGTTGGTCGCGATATTATGGGTACGTTAATTAATGTATTATTCATGATTTTTATTGCTGAAACATTACCAATGGTTTTTTTAATGTTGCGTAATGGGAATAATTGGGCATACATTTTAGATCAAACTATGAATTTGGGTATTTTACAGACAATTATTTCTGGTATTGGCATTGTATTAGCAGTTCCAGTAACTAGTGCTTTGGTTGGTTGGATCATGTCACGAAAGGTGATGACACCATGAATGCAATCGGTTTGTTAGTGATTATTTTGTTTATATTAATGGTTTTTGTTGGTGGTGGTCAAGGCATTAAAGCGTTTCTGGGTCTAATTATTAATTTTTTCGTGATATTTATTTTAATTATATTGATTAATTGGCAATTCAATCCATATGTTGTCACAGCAATTATGGGAACTATTATTTTAGCCGTGGCAATATACCTCGGCGCAGATAATGCTGATGTTGCGGATACTGCGTTTAAAACAAGCGTGATTGTTGTCGCAATCTTAATGTTATTATCGGTAGTCATACAATATTTTGGCCAATTTCAAGGATTTGCAAATGAAAATTCGGAAGAATTAGAAGGGTTGTCTTTAACTGTTGGTTTGTCCTTTTCTCATATTGCGATGATTGTCATGGTTATTTCTATTCTAGGGGCTGTGTCAGAAGCTGCAATGGCAATTGTTGCTGATTTAAATGAAGTTGTGCAACGTACAACCGATATGACAAGTCAGAGTTTATACGCGCATACGAGAATTATTGGTGGGCAAATTTTAGGGACAGCGATTAATACATTGTTTTTTGGTGTGTTGGGTGCTAACTTACCCTTGCTTATCTGGTTTGTACGGTTAAAATACTCACTGGCTATGTTTGTGAATGCCAAATTATTAATGGTCGAAGTCGTCACAATGGTGTTAGGTATGTTAGGTATTTTGTTAAGCATTTGGCTTGCGAGTTGGTTTGTTGTACGTCGTTATGTGCGACAGCAGAAAGTAGGAATCAACAATGAAAGAGACATTTAATTTAATTGAAGAGATTACGCGTTTAGATGATTCGATTTACTTTGAATTGGGAAATATTACGCACAATGGCCGTGCTGAATATGCAGCAGAGCATGGTTATATTAAGCAAGTTCGAATTTTAAAATTGAACATTGCGCGCTCAGCTTATGTAGAAATGTTGGAAAAATATATTAATACAAATTATGAATTATTACCTTTAGAATATCAGGGTTGGGAAGAATGGGTGCGTACATCTGAAATGGAAGATGCTATGCACAAAATATTATTAGAAAATAACTTAGGTTAATTTCGTGAGGTTTAACTATTATTATTTGTAAGGTATAATAAATCTATCCATAGGAAGGAGCGTACTTTAGGTAATTAATATTTGTGCTTAAAGTATACTAAAAAATGCGTTCAGTATTTCATCAGCCAGAAGCCGTTGTGCTTGCTTCAAAACATCTAACAGACGGTAGTGGTAGCTTGCGTTGGGTATATAGAGAATTAGCGCCCACAGAGCAGCAAGACACTGGGTGGTTTTTGTTCGCCGATAATGATAATAAAGCATGGAATGATGATCCTAAAAATTTTATGCCATTGGTTATAGACGCTGCATTGGCCATTGAAAGCAGTTTATCCTTCATTCTAGACATGCCTTATGGTACTGATTTAGTCTTGGATGATCGCTCGGAGATCAAGGGATGGTTGGACCCAACAACCCGTACACCAGTTTGGCTATCAGATGCTTCGATAGTCCCAAACTTCAAAGTAATTGATGGTGAAGTGATTGAAATTAGTAATTAGTGACAAAATGATTGAAATTTTTGTGGTTTTCACATATAATTAAAGGCGTTGCTGTGATTGTAAAATTGTAATATGACTATTGACCCTTTGCTTGCGACTAATTATGGTAATATAGCCAAGTGGTAAGGCAACGGTCTGCAAAACCGTCATCGCCGGTTCGACTCCGGTTATTACCTTAAAAAAAGAGACATACTGTGATTAAACAGTGTGTCTCTTTTTACATTGTTATGTTTGCCAGTGTTTCTTTAGTATAGTAGCCGCTGCCTAATTTGTCAGTCATCTTTAAGGCGTTAGTTTGCCATATGTGATACTGGGCTTCATCAACTTTGTTTAATTGATCTGCTAGATCATCGAGGTGATCTAAAACAAAACCCAAATTAAGGGCAATAATTTGTTTTCCAAGCGCGCTGTTAGACCAAGCAATTAGTGGTAGTCCTGCTCGTAAGTAAAGACTAGCTTTATGAGGTGTATTGTACTTTGTGTAACTTTGATAAGTTTTGTCATCAAAATCACTATCCCAAATTAAACCAAAACCATCCTGAAACTGATGGACAATATCTTCTGGATTAAAGTTACCTTGGTAATTGATAGCTGGTGGAAAAGTCACATCACGCCATTTCTTTGGTTTAGAGCCAAATACTGTTATTTCTGGTCCATGATAGTTTTGTAGCCAAGGTGATTTTTGAAAAGTACCAGCAAAATTAACTTTATGACTGAATTGTGCTGGTAAACTATAGTCACTGAGGTAATCAAAGAAATTTTGGATGATAAATTGCGTATGGACACCCAATGTAATGAGTGCATCTTGCATAGCTTGTGAATGAACAATAACCATGTCGTATTGATTTAGCACATCAAATTCCCATGGTGCTTTTTTTATTAAACGTAGTGGTTCAATGTCATGTATTAAAATAGCACTTTGAACACCGCGGTGACGGAGTGCGATTGCAAAGTCACTTTCAAATTCAGCACTCATATAGGTTGGAAATTGGTGCAGTACAATGTCGTCAGATTTTACTGGACTAAGCCAATCATTAATATGATTTACTCTAGTACTCTGATCAAAACGGCTATCATTATATCGATAGAGTGATAAAATTTGCCAATTGGCTTGTACTGCGATAGTGGCGTAGTCTGCTTTAGCTTTTAATGCACCTTGAGGCATCCAAGGCTCAATTGTATGTGTTATAAATTGTGTCATGAATCTATTTTATCAAAAACCGAACAAATAAGTTGAAATATTCTTAAATAACGAACTATATTTTAATAAAAAAGCTAATATTCGTATTTATTCTGTGAAATGAATTCAAATTTACTTGTTTTTATTCATATATAACGGATAATAAAAGTATAAAATTTTGAGAGGAATTATGCAAGTAGCATTTGATGTATTTGCATATGATGGGAATTATGCAGCGTTCAGCACAAATTGGAATTGGAATTGTCGCAGTAGCAGTCATAGGTGGTGGTATTTATGCCGCTACTAGAGGAGGCTCAGAATCATCAGACAAGGATAATCATACAGTAGCCTTGGTTACAGACGGTGGTGGTGTGGATGATCGATCATTTAACCAATCGGCTTGGGCTGGTGTGAAAGCTTACGGGAAAGAACATAACTTGAAACAAGGTGCTACGGGATACAACTATTTCCAAAGTTCTGATGCTTCAGATATTAAAACTAATTTACAAACAGCAGTTAAAGGAGGATACAAACTTGTTTATGGTGTTGGTTTCGCAGCAGCACCGGCTTTAACTAACGTTTCTAAAGCTAACCAAAAGACAAATTTTGCGATTATTGATGCTGTTGTTAAAGAAAATAACGTTGCTTCATTAATGTTTAAGTCAGAGCAGTCATCCTACTTAGCTGGTGTAGCCGCAGCAACACAAACTAAATCTAAAACTGTCGGCTTTATTGGTGGGATTCATGGTGATATTATTGACACGTTTGAGGCAGGATTTAAAGCAGGTGTGAAGGCTACAAACCCAGACATCAAAGTAGTCACACAATATGCTGATTCCTTTACAGATGCTGCTAAGGGTAAGACAATTGCTGCTTCAATGGTGGCTGGTGGTGCGGATGTAATTTTCCAAGCAGCTGGTGGCACTGGATCAGGTGTATTTTCTGAAGCAAAAGCGAATAACCAAAAGTTAGTACCAAACTCAGATGAAAAAGTTTGGGTTATCGGTGTTGACATGGATCAGAAGCAAGATGGTGCATATACTGCTAAAGGTAATAAAAAATCAAACTTCACATTAGTTTCAGCAGTGAAGCGTGTTGATAACGCTGTTGAATCACTTTCAAATCAAGCACGTAATGATAAATTTCCGGGTGGTAAAACAATCACCTATGGTTTGAAAGAAAAAGGTGTTGGGTTAACAAATGATTCTGCTTCATCAGAAGTGTGGTCAGCTGTACAATCAGCTCAAAAGAAAATTATTGCTGGGGATGTTGATGTACCAGTACATCCATAGACTAAATAAAAAATCGCATGATTGCGATTTTTTATTTTCTCATAATTTCCTATATACTAAATAATAAATGTGAGTCTAATTATTAGAAAATGTCAGCATAATTAATGGAATTAGAGTACCGAAAAGGATAAATTATTTAAAATGTTAATAAATATAACATAGTACGCGACCTTTAATACCTTTTTTGGTATAATTATATATTATGAAGAAAATATTAATTTTTTGTATTGCTTTTTTCGCAGTTTTGGTAACGCTGGTTAATATACCAAATGTCAGTGCAGCTAAACCTCACTATGTCATCACAACAGATGCAACATATCCACCATTTGATTTTCAAGATAAAAATAATCAATACACAGGTATTGATCAAGAAATTTTGAAGACAATTGCAAAGCGCCAAGGTTTTACGTATACGTTGAAGCCAATGAGTTTTAACTCAGCAACTCAGTCAGTTTCGTCTGGCCAAGCAGATGGTGTCATTGCCGGTATGTCGATTACTGATGAACGTAAAGAGGTCTTTGACTTCGGTACACCATATTACCGTTCTGGTATTGGTTGGGCCGTAAAAAAAGGTTCTGATGTTAAATCCTTAAAAGATTTAAAAGGAAAAACAGTTGCACTCAAGACCGGGACATCTGGTGCTGACTATGCTTTATCTGTACAAAAGAAATATGGATTCAAGGTAACATATTTTAACGATTCCGACACATTATATAATGATGTGATTAATGGTAACACGCAAGCAACGTTTGGTGATTTACCAGTTATTCAATACGCTGTTAAGAATGGGACACAATTAAAAGTGATGAATGCAAAATCACCTATTGAAGCTGGGTGGTACGGATTTGGTGTTAAAAAGGGAAACAACGCTAAATTATTGACAGCCTTTAATAAAGGTTTTGCAGACATCAAAGCAGATGGCACTTATGATAAAATTGTAGCAAAATACTTGGGTTCTAGTGCTGCAACATTTACAGGAAATAAGAAAGATAATAGTTCAGTTTTGGGCATTTTGAAGTCAAATGATCAAGCCTTCTTAAAAGGGTTATGGCAAACAGTTCTTTTGACAGTTTTGGCCATTGTCTTAGCTTCAATTTGGGGTGTATTTCTTGGTATTATGGGTATTAGTCAAGTTGCCGGTATTCGTGCATTATCAACAACTATTATTTATATTTTCCGTGGCTTGCCATTGATGGTACTGGCATTTTTCATCTACATTGGCTTGCCTAGTGTGATTGGTATGAAAATTCCAGCGTTCATCGCAGGATTAGTAACACTGATTTTAAATGAAGGTGCTTATACTGGGGCATTTGTGCGTGGTGGTTTTGAAGCTGTTGAACATGGTCAGATGGAAGCGGCACGTTCGCTTGGCTTGCCATACGGTAAGTCGATGCGTAAGGTTATCATGCCACAAGGTTTGAAGATTATGATTCCTAGTTTTGTTAATCAATTTATTATTACATTAAAAGATACTTCTATTTTATCGGCAATTGGTATTTTAGAATTAACACAAACAGGAACTTTGATTGTTTCACGTAATTCACAAGGATTCCGTGTGTGGGCTATTGTTGCAGCAATATACTTGATTGTTATCACATTGCTAACATGGTTGAGTAACTGGGTAGAAAAGAGGACACGTGCATGAGTAACGCACAGGCTAAAGTAAAAGTACATGTTGAAAAAGTGAATAAGTCTTATGGTGATAATCACGTATTGCGTGATATTTCCTTAGATATTGCAGAAAATGAAGTAGTTGTAATGATTGGTCCTTCTGGGTCTGGAAAATCAACTTTTTTACGGATGTTAAATCAATTAGAAATGCCTGATGATGGAACTATTGTAGTAGATGGTTTTAACATTTCAGATAAGTCAACAGATATTAATAAAGTACGCGAAAATATTGGTATGGTTTTCCAAAGCTTTAATTTATTTAATAATTACTCTGTATTAGAAAATATTATGCTTGCTCCTGTTGAGACTGGTAAAATGAACAAGGCTGCTGCTGAAACTAAAGCCCGTCAGTTACTTGATACGGTTGGCTTGTCAGAAAAGGCAGATGTATCAGTTAATTCATTATCAGGTGGGCAAAAGCAGCGTATCGCGATTGCACGTGCGTTGGCTATGGAACCAGATATTATGCTGTTTGATGAACCAACTTCCGCATTGGATCCTGAGATGGTTGGTGATGTGTTGGAAGTTATGAAGAATTTGGCAGAATCTGGTATGACAATGATTATTGTGACTCACGAAATGGGATTTGCTAAGCAAGTTGCTGATCGTGTCGTATTCTTTGAATCTGGGAAAATTCAAGAATCTGGCGCACCAAAACAAGTGTTTGATGCACCGAAAAACGAACGTTTGCAGGAATTTTTAAGTAAGGTTATGCACGCGTAACGCAACTATAAGTTGATAACATCTAAATAGTGATGGCGTCAACCTGTTTGAAAAGAGCCGACCATTTTGGTCGATTTTTTTTGTAAGAAGATGGGAGAATATCAGAATATGTTAAAGAAATGGTTATTTGGCTTGGCGTCATTGGTTACGCTGTTTTCGTTTAATTTAACAATACAAGCTGACAGACCACATTATACGATTACCACAGACGCGACTTATGCACCGTTTACTTTCCAAGATAAGAATAATAAATATGTGGGTATTGAACAGGAAACAATGAAAGCTGTTGCTGATCGTGAAGGATTTACCTACACGATGAAGCCCATGAGCTTCAATTCAGCTGCACAATTAGTTTCTAACGGTCAGGCTGATGGTATTATTGCTGGTGTGGGCGTGACTGAGGAACGAAAAGAAGTTTATGATTTTTCAACACCCTACTATAAGACTGGTGTAGCATGGATTGTTAAAAAAGATAGTAATATTAAGTCTTTAAAGGATTTAAAAGGTCAGACGGTTGCACTTAAAACAGGCACGTCAGCTTCAGAATATGGGAAGTCATTGCAAACAAAATATGGCTTTAAAATTAAATATTTTAATGATACTGACACAATGTATAATGATGTGGTTAATGGTAATTCAGCTGCAACATTTGAAGATATGCCAGTTATTCAATACAGTATTAAAAATGGCATCCAATTAAAGATTATGAATCCAAAATCCCTTGGAAATGCTGGTGTGTATGCATTTGCTGTTGAAAAGGGTAAAAATAAAGCATTATTGGCCTCATTTAACAAAGGATTTGCTGCCATTAAGAGAGATGGTACGTATGATAAAATCGTAAAAAAATATTTAGGGGCCACCCAATCTACTTTTTCTGGTTCTAAAAAAGATAATAGCTCAATTTTTGGGATTTTAAATTCCAATAAGTCAGCTTTCTTAAAAGGATTGTGGCAAACTATTGAATTGACAGTGATCGCGATTCTTTTGGCTTCAATTTTCGGTATTCTACTTGGAATTATGGGGGTTAGTGAGTTTAAACTGATTCGCGGGATTTCAACGACTATTATCTATATTTTCCGTGGTCTACCATTAATGGTTTTGGCATTTTTTATCTATATTGGCTTGCCAGGTGTTATTGGTATTAAAATACCTGCATTTACCGCTGGTATTATTACATTGATTTTAAATGAAGGTGCTTATACTGGGGCATTTGTGCGTGGTGGTTTTGAGGCTGTTGAACATGGTCAGATGGAAGCGGCACGTTCTCTTGGGTTGACTTATGGTAAAGCTATGCGACGCGTTATCATGCCGCAAGGTATTCGCATTATGGTGCCTAGTTTTATCAACCAATTTATTATTACTTTAAAAGATACTTCGATTTTGTCAGCTATTGGTTTATTGGAATTGACACAAACAGGTACGCTAATTGTTGCGCGTAATTCGCAAGGATTTAGAGTATGGGCTATCATTGCTATGATGTACCTTATTTTGATTACTTTATTGACCTGGTTAAGTAATTGGGTTGAAAGAAGATTAAAGTAACAAGTGAAAGGCACCTCTAGCGCGTATTATGCGTTGGAGGTGCTTTTTATGATCATTGCATTTGATGATAAGAAACAATATATTTGTGCTAATCGTGCGATTAAATCACAAAAGTATTGCTGTCCTGGCTGCCAAGAACAAGTGATACTCAAAGTAGGCGATGTGAATCAACCGCATTTTGCTCACTATTCTGGTACTGTATGTGCAACATTTACAGAAAATGAGACGGCACAGCATTTATCTGGTAAATTACAATTGGCAGAAAAATTTAAAAAGTACGGGCATGTTCAAATCGAGGCCGTACTGCCAGAGATTAATCAACGACCAGATATTTTAATCACATTGAAAGAGCGGAAAGTTGCCGTAGAATACCAATGCAGCCCAATTTCTCAAAAAAGATTGGATGAGCGTAACGCAGGATATAGTAGTCAAAACATTCAAGTGATTTGGATTCTTGGACAAAACTATTTTGAAAAAAGTATGACACAAAAAAGCATTGTAAAGTTTTGGGCACAAAAAAAGTTGACATTTTATTTACCAGAAAAAGAACGATTTGTTTATCGAAAAGATTTTTGGAAATGCGATTTTGAACGTATTCATTATTTAGAATGGATGAGTCATTCTTTATTTGAAGGGACAACAAAAACGCAGGGAATTAATTTTAAAATTGAGAAACAAATATACAAATTGCAAAATCTATTAATTCAAAAACGTGTTGATGAGAGAATTGTCCGTTATTTATATAACAAAGAGCGGTTGCTACTTCATGCACCACTTTGGATGCATAAAGGTCACACGTTTGGATTAACTATTCCTAATTGGCATTTTCGGTTATTGATTATGTTACTCTTAGAAAGAGTTGGCCAAGAAAATATGGTGAAAAAAGATGATATAAGCAATAAACTAACAAAATATTTAATGGGGGATGATGATTTCAAACATTATCAGATAGCTTTAATTTTTAATGATTTAGAAAAGAACCATTACATTTTACAGCAGGGACAACACTTGTTAGTTCGTCGTCTACCTAATTGGCACACATCATTGTCACAAAAATTATGTAAAATGAGAGATAAGTGATAAAATAAGATATTAGATGATAAAAAGGAGACACCGTGGATGGCTACGTTGTTGTTCACTGTAATAAATCATGGCACAACCATTACGTAATGAAGTACCGAAATCTCTGACATGGGATCTCACAACGATTTTTTCGACCGACGAAGCTTGGCAAGCAGCTTTTGAAAAAATACAAAATGATACTCAGAAAGTTCGCCAATTTGCTGGACATGTTGGTGATTCAGCAGAAACAGTACAAGCAGCTTTAGAAGCGAATCTAGCATTAGAACGTCAACTCGAGAGCGTACATGTTTATGCCAATCAAATTTATGACCAAGATACGACTAATCAAAAGTATGCGGCTTTTTATGCCCGTGTACAAGGATTATGGGCGACGGTCAGTGAAGCAACAGCGTATTTTCAACCAGAAGTGTTGAATATTCCTGATGCGGATTTGGCAACATATTTAACGACCGACGGCTTAAAAAAGTATGCACATTTATTTGAGACACTAAAAGCACAAAAGCCATACACATTACTGGCAGATCAAGAAGCACTTCTAGCAGGTGCGAGTGACATTTTTAATGCTTCTGAAAATACGTTTGGTGCATTGGATAATTCTGATATAATATTTGGCGATGTTCACACTGAATCAGGGGAAATTGTACCACTAACTAATGGTTTGTACAGTTTATTATTGGAATCAAAGAATCGAGCTCTGCGACAAGAGGCTTTTGAAACATTGTATGATAGCTATATAGCCTTACAAAACACATTCGCTTCAACGCTTTCATCACACGTTAAGGGACATAACTTTTTAGCTCGAACGCGCCATTACCAATCAGCGCGTGAAGCAGCTATTTTACCACATCAGGTGCCAACAACTGTTTTTCAAACATTAATTAAGACAGTGGATGAACATTTACCGTTATTACATCGTTTTGTATCTTTACGTAAAAAGATTTTAAATGTTGAAGATGTACATTCTTATGATTTATATGTACCATTAGTAGATGAAATAGATTTTGAAGTGACATACGAAAAAGCAAAAGATATTGTTCTGGCAGCGTTAGCGCCATTGGGTGAAGATTATCTAGCCATTGTTCAAAAAGCTTTTGATGAACGATGGATTGATGTTGTTGAAAACAAAGGTAAACGGACGGGAGCCTATTCGAGTGGCACATATGATACGAATCCCTTTATTTTATTGAACTGGCAAAATAATCTGAATAATGTTTACACATTAGCTCATGAAATGGGCCATTCTATTCATTCTTATTTAACGCGACATAATCAACCTTATTACTATGGCGACTATCCAATTTTCTTAGCTGAAATTGCGTCAACAACCAATGAGTCATTACTCACAGACTACTTATTGAAAAATAATGATGATCCAAAGTTTCAAGCATATATCCTCAATCAATATTTGGACGGCTTTAAGGGAACGGTATTTCGTCAAACACAGTTTGCGGAGTTTGAGAATTGGATTCACGAACAAAGTGCTCAGGGTGAAGCTTTAACTGCTGATAAAATGAGTACTTATTATGGCAATCTTAATCAGAAGTATTACGGCAATGATTTATTCCCTGATGAAGAAATCGCGTTTGAATGGTCGCGCATCCCGCATTTTTATTACAATTTCTATGTTTATCAATATGCCACTGGTGAGGCTGCAGCAACGACTTTAGCTGAACGTATTCTAAATCAAAATGGTGCAGAAGCTTACAAAAACTATTTGAAAGCCGGTTCATCAGATTATCCTTTGAATGTGATTGCGAAAGCCGGTGTTGATATGAGCCAAGCTGATTACTTAAATCAAGCTTTTGATGTATTTGAAGAACGCTTAAACCAGTTAGAAATGTTATTAAAGAAGTAAGCACTTTATTTTATTAAAAATATAGTTAAATTTATATTGAAATATAGTAGGATAGAAGTGGATGGTATTATAAAATGATACAGAATACAGCTCCAAAAAAATTAGTAGATGTAGCAATTGAAGCACTGGATCAAACTTACACACCATACTCGCATTTTCCAGTTGGGGCAGCTTTACTAACAGCCTCTGGTGATATATACAAAGGTATTAATATAGAGAATGTATCATTTGGTCTGACAAACTGTGCTGAGCGAACTGCAATTTTTAGCGCTGTTGCGGCCGGTCATCGTGAGTTCGAAGGATTGGTGATTTCCGGGCGTACAAATGAACCTATCGCACCTTGTGGTGCTTGTAGGCAAGTGATGGTAGAATTTTTTGAGCCACATATGCCAATCTGGTTGATTAACGATACAGGTAAAATGATTAAAACAGATATTATGACACTGATGCCTGGGTCGTTTCACACGTTGCAATGACCTCCCAAATGACTTTTGTGCCACGAGTTTGATTGGAAAATAGGAGTTAAATATGAAAAAAGTTTTAGTTTTTGATGGTATTTCACAAAAAGCGATTGACTATCTTGAAAAGAATCATTTTGAAGTGGTTACTAATAAACAAAGTACGGTACAAGATATCACCGAAAATACTGATATTGAAGCGATGATTTTGATGATGTATCCAATCGATAATCATGTATTTAGTCGTTTGCCACAGTTAAAAATTATTGCACGTTACGGCGTGGGTTATGATAATGTGAATTTAGCTGATGCTTCAGCACATCATGTTATTGTGACGAATGCGCCAGGGGCCAATGCCACAGCAGTAGCTGAAACTGCTATTATGCACATGCTTATGGCTGGGCGATATTTTTATCAGCAAAATCAAAGTATTAATGATAATGCAATGACTATACCAATGGGACAAGAAGTTAGCCACAAAACAGTTGGTATTATTGGCTTTGGAGCGATTGGTCAACGTGTCGATGCGTTACTTACTGGATTTGATGTGGATGTGTTAGCCTATGCTCGTCATGAAAAAGAAGTAAAAAATGGTCGAATGGCAACATTAGATGAAATATATGAACAGTCGGATTTTATTGTTTTGGCCTTACCAGCAACACCTGAAACAATGAACTTAATAGACGCTAAAGTATTTGACAAAATGAAGGACAGTGCTGTGCTTGTTAATATTGCTCGCGGTGCTGTTGTCGATGAACAGGCACTAATCAGTGCGTTAAAATCGGGAAAGATTGCTGGTGCCGGCCTAGATGTTGTTACAAACGAGCCAGTTACACCTGATAATGAGTTACTCAGCTTACCAAATGTCTTTGTGACACCGCATGTAGCAGCATCATCACGAGAAGCTTTTGATAGTGTTGGTTTAGTGACGGCACAGGAAGTTGTACGTGTGTTGAATGGACAAGAAGCAAAATTCCAAGTGAATTAATCATTACAAAATAAACCCGTGAAGCAACACACTTTCGTGTTACCTCACGGGTTTATTTTGTAATGATTTTATTTGGGATTATAGAAAGTAATAGGTAGTACATCATTGACCACAGGATCTTGGTTATTTATTTCAGCAAAGAGTACGTCAATAAGACGCTGTGCAGCCTGACGAATAGGCTGTACTACAGTTGGCAAGTCAGGGTGCAGTAATTGTACGATAGGGGAACCATCGTAACCAACAATACGGATATCTTCAGGTATGCGTTTACCAGCTTTACGTAACGCATTTTGTAATTGAATTGCCATAATATCATTATAAGCGTATATACCATCAATATTTTGTTGAATGACGTCATTAACAATTACATCAATTTCAGACGTTGTTGGCCAACTATTAGAATTAAATTCTTGGATGCTGAGAGATACTTTGTCGCCAAGGGCTGCAGTAAATCCTTCGTAACGTTTGGTAGTTGGTGACTGGGAAGAGGAATCGCCACTAAGCATTAAAATATTTTTAGCACCATTTTTGAGTAGATATTCACCAATCAGTTGACCACCTCGATAATTGTCTTCGCGTACGATAGGCACAGTATCTGAAATAAAGCGATCATATGAAACGATAGGTAAATACGTATTGCTATAGGCATCAATATCTAAATTATGTGAAGATGTAATAATGCCTTCCACTTGATTAGCAGCAAGCATTTCTAAATATTGTTTCTCTTTTTCAACATTATTTGCACTTGTCGCGATAATAGATTTATAACCTTTATCAAACAGGATTTGCTCAATTTCATTTGCAAGTGATGTAAAGAATGGATTTTGTATGTCTGGGAAAATTAAACCGATAAACTGAGATGACTTACCTTGCAAAGAACGTGCCATGGCATTAGGTTGGTAGTGTAATTCACGCATAGCAGCATGAACTTTATCGATTGTTTTTTGACTTAAAGATCCGTAACTGTTAATCACACGTGAAACAGTGGTAACTGAGACGCCAGCTAATTCAGCTACGTCAGATAATTTTGAAACCATAATGTCCTCCAAAAGGGATATAAAAATGTTTATTATAATTTGTCCCTTGTATATTCATTTTACCATAATATTATAAGAAAAATATTCATGAAAAAAGTATAATATAACTTGACAGTAAAACATGAAAGGGTTATCATGAATTTGTAAGTTGAAAATATCACAAATAAGAAGGAGCATTTATCATGGACGCATTAGTACTAACTGGCATCAAGTCATTGGAATTGCAAGATATTGCACAACCAGAAGTTAAGCCAAACGAGGTTAAGATTCACACTGCATTTGCTGGAATTTGTGGAACCGATCACGCGCTTTACGCTGGATTGCCAGGATCAGCTCCTGCTGTCCCACCAATTGTATTGGGACACGAAAACTCAGGTGTTGTTGCTGAAGTTGGTTCAGCAGTTACAAATGTTAAAGTTGGAGATCGTGTATCTGTTGACCCTAACATTTATTGTGGACAGTGCAAGTACTGCCGTACAGGACGTCCAGAATTGTGCGAAAACTTGTCAGCTGTTGGTGTAACACGTGATGGTGGATTTGAAGA
This sequence comes from Leuconostoc carnosum, assembly GCF_007954525.1. Lineage (NCBI taxonomy): Bacteria > Bacillati > Bacillota > Bacilli > Lactobacillales > Lactobacillaceae > Leuconostoc > Leuconostoc carnosum. The sequence goes on from NZ_CP042374.1 coordinate 1,301,809, forward strand.
ATATTTCACAGCACCTGCTTCAGTTGTTTACCCAATTCCTGATAACGTCTCATTGAAGTCAGCAGCCGTTGTTGAACCAATCTCATGTGCCGTTCACGGTATCAAGTTGTTGAAAGTTACACCATACCAAAAAGCTTTGGTTATTGGTGATGGATTCATGGGTGAATTGTTTGTACAAATCTTGCAAGCCTATGGTATTCACCAAGTTGATTTGGCTGGTATTGTTGACGAAAAGTTGGCAATGAACAAGGAAAAGTTTGGTGTTAAGAACACATTCAATACAATGAAGGGTGACAAGATTCCTGAAGGCGAATACGATGTTATTATCGAAGCCGTTGGTTTGCCACAAACACAAGAAGCTGCTGTTGAAGCTTCAGCTCGTGGTGCTCAAGTATTGATGTTTGGTGTTGGTGGCCCTGATGCAAAGTTCGAAATGAACACTTATGAAATATTCCAAAAGCAATTAACTATCCAAGGTTCATTTATTAACCCTAACGCTTTTGAAGATTCATTGGCATTGCTATCATCAGGTAAGTTGGATGTTGAATCATTGATGTCACATGAATTAGACTACAACACAGTTGATGACTTCGTTAATGGTAAGTTAGGTGTTGTTTCAAAGGCTGTTGTTAAAGTCGGTGGAGAAGAGGCATAAGCATATGGATGCAAAAGACGTAGCAGGTAAAATGACTCGTGGTCGTACAATTTCGATTGGTGCTGCATTGTCTTACTTTGTTTTCTCTTTGGTCATTAATGCAGCTGGTAATGTCCTAACTGTGGTTACTAGTCAAAAAATTCATCCGCCGTTTTTGGGGTCCGCATACTGGACTGCTGCGTCTGCTGGTTTTAATAAATCAGTTTTTGGTGGTAGTAATAGTATGCTGGGCTGGGTATTTTTTGGTGTTGGTGTTGTCGTGGCGGTGTTAAATGTCGTGCTACAAGGACACTTTGATTGGCGTAAATTTGTTGGAAATATTGCTTTCATGGTACCTTTTTCACTATTGATTAGTTACTTTGCAAACATATTTTCAGCAATTATTCCAGACTCACATAGTGTTGGTATGACGATTTTCTACGTTATCTTAAATTTCTTAGGCGTAGGATTGATTGCCGTTGCCATTTCGATTTATCAACGTACTAATCTAGTTTTACATCCAGCAGATGATTTAATGCAGATCTTGCGTTTCAAGTACTTTAAAGGATCAGCAGCCAAAGCAATGTGGGCTTCGTATATTCCACCCACAATCTTGGCTATCATAGCCGTTATTATCTTCCCTGACTTCTCAAACTATGGGTTAGGTACGGTCTTTGCATTTTTGTTCCAAGGTGGTATAACAGGTTTGGGAGACAAATATATCTTCCCAGGATTGAAGCATCAAGGTATTTAATAACTAATTAAAGACACAAAGCGCATATTGCTACGTTTTACGCCTTCATTCATTTAATTGATAGGAGATTAACATGTCATTTTCAGATTATTATTCAGGTGTTCAGCATATTGGTATTCCAACAACAAGTTTGGCAACCGCTGAAACTTTTTGGACAAAACTTGGCTTTAAGAAGACAGGTGATTTTCCAGTTGGTAACGTGATTTTCATGCAACGCGAGAATCTTGTGATTGAAACATGGCAATCAGATGAAGTTGCTGGTAAGCCAGGTGCTATTAATCATATCTCAATGGATACAACTGATGCTGATGCCGCTTTCAAAGCAGCTAAGGCTGAAGGATTTAAGTTAATTGATTCTGAAGTACAACATTTAGCATTTTGGGAAAAGGGTATTAAGTTCTTTAATATTGAAGGACCTGACGCAGTTATTGTCGAATTCTGCGAAATTGTTAAATAAATAACAAATAGTAAAAAGCGACCATTTATTAAGTGGTCGCTTTTTAATTCATACTCAACATTATAAAATTAAATACTTGAAATTGACATTTCTAATCATTTGTAATTGTTAAGTGTAGCAATGTTTTCACAATGTTTTCTGAAAAAATGCAAAAAATTACTTTATAAAATTACGATTATAAGCTTGACAATGCCTCATGAAATCTATTAAACTAACAATGATAGCGCTTAACATGTTTAAACAATAAGGAAAAAATATGAGAGTTTAAAGGATACTTGAATAGATTTTTCAATCATATTGTCATATTAATTGTTATTATTTTGATACAAGAAAAGTAATAGAGCCAAGCACTGAGCTATTCTGTTAACAATCAATAGAAGTACCATAGTTAATGGTGAAGTTATTTAAAAAAATATAAGAAGAGAGAAAAAATCATGGGATTATTAGGTGCAATTGAAGCAGGTGGAACGAAGTTTGTCGTTGCTGTTGCTGATCAAGATTACAATATTGTTGAACGGGCAGCGTTTCCAACATTGAATGGTGAAAAGACATTAGACCAAGTGATTGCTTTTTTCGATCAATTTGAAGACATCGATGCCATTGGGATTGCAGCTTTTGGACCAATAGATATTGTTACTGGGTCGAGAACATATGGTCACGTGTTAGATACACCAAAAACTGGTTGGTCAGGATACAACTTCTTGGGCCGCATGAAGGCATGGCGTGATATTCCGTATTACTGGACAACAGATGTGAACGGAGCGGGTTGGGCTGAATTTAAAACAGGTGCAGCCAAAGATGTTGACAACATGGTCTACTTAACGGTCGGTACTGGTGTTGGTGCTGGTATTGTGTCAAGTGGTCATTTGGTCAGTGGGTATGGACATCCTGAAGCTGGACATATTTTCTTACAAAAGCACCCTGAAGATAATTATGCTGGTCATTGCCCATTCCATGGCGACAACTGTTTGGAAGGATTGGCAGCCGGACCAGCAATTGAAGAACGTTGGGGTACAAGCGCCAAAGGAATAGCTGATGATGATATTGCCTGGAAGATAGAAGCTTTCTATTTGGCACAAGCTGCATTGGATTATACAATGATTCTACGCCCAGATAAAATTGTTTTTGGTGGTGGAGTACCCCATCGTGAAATCTTGTTCCCATTAATGCGCGAAAGTTTTGCTGAACAAATGAGTGATTACTTAAATGTACCAGATTTAGATGAGTATATTGTCCCTGTTGCCAACGGTGACAATGCTGGTATCCTTGGTTGCTTCTACCTAGCTAAGACGCTTGTTAAATAAGTCCTACTTTTTGTCAATTATTGTGCTTTGTGTTAGTATTAACATATTGATAATAACGCGAGGACAACTTTATGGCAAAATTAGCGGCACACACAGAAGATTTGCTCTGTCAAAATTTCACAAAAACATTTGAAATCCTAGGTCGTAAATGGAACGGGTTAATTATTGAAACGCTCCTAATAAATGGACCAAAGCGTTTTTTAGAAATTTCACGGGCGTTGTCTGGGTGTTCAGATCGTGTCTTAGTGGAAAGATTAAAGTCTTTAGAATCAGTCAACTTAGTGAATCGCGTCACATATGACGATTCAAGTTTGATTGAATATAAATTAACCCCAGCTGGTGAAGCAATGCGGCCTATGATGGCAGCAGTTCATGAATGGTCAGATAAGTTTAACAATACAGCATCTAAAAATCATGGCGACAGCCAGTCATGAACATGATATACTTAGCTAGTAATAAAATTACAAAGCTTAATGATGTACAATGAGTGACCAAGTAATTGTCTGATTAATTGAAGAGAGTGATATATCTGGTGAAAGTATCATAATTAAAGGACAATGAATTTCAGTCAGGAGTATTTGGCTTAATCGCCAACGCAGTAGACTGCGTTATAGTCGCCAAAGCTGATAAATATCAGGAATTTGGGTGGTACCACGGTATTGAACGTCCCATGTTATTCTTTTTGGATAACATGGGATTTTTATTTGTACTAATTAGTGGTTTGTAAGAGAGAATCGAAAGGATAAAGTTATGAGTTTAAGTCAAGAGCTGACAGAGTTAAAAACTTCAGCAGTTGCGCGCATTAATTCTGCTGCTGATGATGTTGAGGCACTTCGTGTAAAATTATTGGGGAAAAAAGGTGAGTTAACTGCATTATTAAAAGGCATGAAGGATGTTGCCCCTGAGGAGCGTAAAGCTGTTGGGGCTATTGGTAATGATGTTAGGCAAACAATTACATCATTATTAGCAGCTAAAAAAGCAGCACAAGATGCTGAAAAATTAAATGAGCAGCTGGCTGCTGAAACAATTGATGTCACTTTACCCGGTAGTACACCAACCATTGGTCAACCACACGTGTTGCAACAAATCATCGACGAGATTGAGCAGCATTTTCTAGGACTTGGTTTTAAAATCATTGATGATACAGTGGATTCACCGGAAGTAGAAACTGATGAATATAATTTTGAACGTGAAAATTTACCAAAAGATCACCCGGCACGTGATATGCAAGATACTTTCTATATTACACCCGAAATATTGCTACGAACGCAAACATCACCAGTACAATCACGTGCTTTGGAGAAACATGATTTTTCAAAAGGCCCTTTGAAGATGATTGCGCCAGGAAAAGTTTATCGTCGTGATACAGATGATGCTACACATTCTCATCAATTCCATCAAGTTGAGGGTATGGTTGTTGGTGAAAATATTACCATGGCTGACTTGAAAGGTACGTTGTTATCTATCATGCAAGAATTGTTTGGCGAAAAGCATCAAATACGTATGCGACCATCATATTTTCCATTTACTGAACCATCAGTTGAAGTAGATGTTTCTTGGAATGAAGTGACACCAGATATGAGTCCCGAAGATATTGAATGGATTGAAGTTCTGGGTGCGGGCATGACACATCCGAATGTTTTACGTATGGATGGGATTGATCCTGACAAATACTCGGCATTTGCCTTCGGGTTGGGTCCAGATCGGTTTGCAATGTTGAAGTATGGGGTTGATGATATTCGCCAATTCTATCTCAATGATGTACGATTCCTGTCACAATTTGAACGAAAGGGTAATTAAGCATGAAGACGAGTTTAACGTGGTTAAATGAATACTTAAATAATGCGATTAATTTAGATGAGCAGGCGGTTGCTGATTTAGCCGAACGTATTGAAAGAACGAGTGTTGAAATTGATTCATCTGCAACATTGGCTGGGAAACAAGATGGTCTAGTGGTCGCTGAGGTTGTTCAAGTTACATCACATCCTGATTCAGATCATATGGTCATTGCTAAGTTGAATATTGGTGAAAATGACCTCACACAAGTAGTTACTGGTGCACCAAATATTGAAGTTGGGCAACTCGTTATTTTGGCTAAGGTTGGCGCACATATTATTAACCATGAATCTGGCGAGCTAATGGTGATACAAGCGGCAAACTTACGTGGTGAGACATCGCAAGGAATGGTTGTTGCATTACAAGAAATTGGTTTTGACAGCAAAATTGCACCAAAAGCGTTTGAAGTAGGTATTCATATTTTTAACAAAAATGATGGTGTTCACCCAGGAGATGATGCACTTGAAGTTTTGGGAATGAATGAACCTGTTTTGGATACGGATTTAACACCAAATCGTGCTGATATGTTATCAATGGCTGGTAATGCCTATGAGTTTGGTGCAATATTAAATCAATCAGTCACAACGCCATCATTTGAATTAGTAGAATATGATACACCAGCCGACAAGCAAATCAGCATTAAAATTGATGATGCTAAATTGGCACCAAAGTACGCGCTACGTGTTGTGAATAATGTGACGGTTACAGATTCACCACTTTGGTTGCAAAAGCATCTTTGGAATGCTGGTATTCGACCAATTAATAATGTTGTTGATGTGACTAATTATATGATGTTAACATACGGACAACCCTTACATGCTTTTGATTTAGATAAAATAAACGATTCTAAAATTAATGTTCGGCTCGCGCGTGATGGTGAACAACTGACAACATTAGATAAGCAGACACGTGATTTGCGTTCAGGAGAAGATATTGTCATTGCCTCGGGAGATGAGGTATTGATGTTGGCCGGTGTCATGGGCGGACAAAGCTTTGAAATTGACGAACAGACAACAAATATCGCAATTGAAGCAGCGGTATTTAATCCGAGTTTAGTTCGAGCTACTGCACGTCGTCATAATATTCATTCTGAGGCTTCAGCGCGTTTTGAGCGTGGTGTTAATTGGGATGCTACTTTTGAAACATTGGATCATGCGGCGAGCTTGATCGACCAATTGACTGATGGGCAGATCGCTTATGGTCAAATCAAGGCAGCAGATGAAGCACGTCAAGATATTGTTTTATCATTAACAGTCATTCGTGTTAATGAGATTCTAGGTACGTCTTTGGGATTGCAAGATTTGATTGCTATTTTTGATCGTTTGGCATTTAACTATCAAGTGGCAGATGATAAGTTAATCATCACAGTGCCGGCACGTCGCCCGGATATCACAATTGAAGCAGATTTAATTGAGGAAGTTGCGCGCCTGTTTGGTTATGATAATTTACCGGTCACTTTACCCTACGGACCAACCACGCCGGGTAAATTAACCGTACGCCAACGTCAAATTCGAGCTAGTCGTCACATTATGGAGACCTTGGGTTTGAATCAAGCCATTTCATATGCGTTAACCACGCCTGAAAAAGCACAACAATTTGTTGAGAATACTGACGAAAAAGTTGTGACATTGGATTACCCCATGAGTTCTGATCGTACGACATTGCGTCAAAATTTGTTAGCTGGGTTGCTTGAAGATGTTGTTTATAATGTTAATCATTTTGTTCATGACATTGCGCTTTATGAACAAGGTCGTATTTTTGTAGCAAATGGTGATAACGAACTACCTACGGAAACTGAGCATATTGCTGGCGTATTAACGGGCAATCACGCGACTTCAGATTGGCAAGAGCATAAAACGGCGCGCGCTGTTGATTTCTATGATATTAAAGGTGTTACTGAATCATATTTGTCACAGATTGGTGTAGAAAATATACGTTATGTGGCAACAGAACGACATGATAATATGCATCCTGGACAAACAGCTGATATTTATACAGGTGATCATTATCTTGGTTTTGTTGGTCAGATTCATCCAAAAATTACTAAACCTCAGAAATTAGCACCTATTTTTGCTTTTGAGTTAAACTTATTTGCTATTATGGCAAATATTACCGATCATACTCAGTACAGTAAAATTTCTCGTTTCCCGCAAATGAGCAGAGACGCTGCATTGTTAGTTGATGAAACAATAACACACGCAGAAATTGAAGCAGTTATTCGCCAGAGCGCTGGGGATAAATTAGTTAATATCACATTGTTTGACGTTTATGAGGGTAATAAATTACCTGAAGGTAAGAAGTCATTGGCTTATACACTAGTTTACCAAGATAATGATGAAACCCTAGTGGAATCAGCTGTTAATGATGATTTCAAGCGAGTAACAGAGGCACTAGTATCACGGTTGAATGTTGAAATCCGTTAACTCATTATCTAATTTAATTTGAGTTAAGTCTGCTTTCACGGTATAATTACTATTGGACTATAACGATTATAAGGAAATATCATGGCTAAAATAATTGTACGCGGTGGCAAGCGCCTTCATGGTGAAGTCACAATTGGTGGCGCTAAAAATTCAACCGTTGCATTAATTCCGGCAGCTATTTTAGCTGATACACCGGTTAAATTCGATACAGTGCCACAAATTCTTGATGTTAAGAATTTACAGCTAATTTTGAAAGCAATGAATGTTGATTCATCTTTTGAAAATGGTAATTTGGACATTGATCCTACACACATCACTGAAAGTGATTTACCCAGTGGCGCAATTAAATCATTGCGTGCTTCTTACTATTTCATGGGGGCGTTACTAGGTCGGTTCAGTCGAGCTACGGTAACCTTCCCTGGTGGTGATAATTTAGGTAAGCGCCCGATTGATCAGCATATTAAAGGCTTTGAAGCATTAGGAGCTAAAGTTACTGAAAGCGATGATATTATTCATATTGATGCTACCGAACATGGGTTAATTGGCGCACGCATTGCGCTAGATACAGTTTCGGTTGGTGCAACGATTAATATTATTTTAGCTGCCGTTCGGGCTAAAGGGCAGACAATTATTGAAAATGCCGCGCGTGAACCAGAAATTATTGATATTGTGACATTTTTAAACAACATGGGTGCTAATATTCGTGGTGCTGGAACAGATACTATTCGTATTTCTGGTGTGCCTAGTTTGAAAGCTAGTAATACACATACAGTAATTCCTGATCGTATTGAAGCAGGAACCTATATGAGCATGGCAGCGGCCTTTGGTAATGGTGTCGCGATTAAGAATGTGATTCCAGAACATTTAGAATCATACACGTCAAAGTTGATTGAAATGGGTGTGAATTTAGACATTGGTGAAGATGTGATTTATGTTTATCGATCAGACACTCTAAATTCAGTTAATATTAAAACAATGCCCTATCCTGGTTTTGCTACTGATTTACAGCAGCCTATCACACCATTGTTGTTAATGGCGAATGGTGAAAGTTTAATTACTGATACTATATATCCAAAACGTGTGAAGCATATTGCAGAATTACGACGTATGGGTGGCGATATTGCTTCTGACAAGCCAGGTAAAATTAAAATTAGCCACTCACCACGTTTAATTGGTACAGATGTTGAGGCTGCTGAAATAAGAGCAGGGGCCGCATTAGTAATTGCCGCTATTATGGCTGAAGGTGTAACTGTTATTAATGATGCTGATCACATTTTACGGGGCTATGACCGTATTCAAAAAAAGCTAACAGGTTTGGGTGCCGACATTAGTATAGAAGGTATTGATCTTATTAACCTGATGCCATAGATTGTTATTGAACTCGGTAATCAAACTTTTGATTAAAAACTTGTCATGCAATATATTGTATGCTAAAATATACTAGTTATAATCTGACTCTGTTACAGAAGTTTCAGGGCGCTAAGGAGAAATTATTATGCAAGCAGAAATCCATCCAGAATACCATCCAGTCGTCTTTCTTGATTCAACAACAGGTAAGAAGTTTTTGTCAGCTTCTACTGTAACTTCAAGCGATACAATTGATTTTGAAGGTACAGAATACCCAGTTATCCGTATGGATATCACATCTGACTCACACCCATTCTACACAGGTAAGCAGAAGTTTACGCAAGCCGATGGTGCGGTCGACAAGTTCAACAAGAAGTTTGCTGGATTTGGTTTCAAGAACAACGAAGACAAGTAATTGTTCTTGTAAAAGCGTTCACTTTGGTGAGCGCTTTTATTTTGTTGAGAAAGTAAAGAGAAAGGACTATGTTTGACGGTTTATATCGTTAACGCTTATGATATTATGACAAGAACTATCCTGCCAGTTAAATTGCATGAACAAATGACTGTAACAGTTGATGATATACGTATTGATGGTATGGGAATTGTGAATATCACACCAACATATCCAGTATATATAGCAGATGCTATTCCCGGTGAAAAAATTATTTTAGAAGTGACACAGGTTGATAAATTTTCCGGGTATGCCAAAGTCATTGAATACCTAGAAACTTCGGATAAACGTCAAAATAGTCAGCGACAATATCTTATTGATGCTGGGACTGCACCACTGGTTAATTTAAAGTATGAAGCACAGTTGGAGCTAAAAAGAGCCCAGATTAATCGTTTATTTCAAGCACAAAAACTTAACGTTGCAGTAGACACAACAATTGGCATGGAAAACCCAACTTATTATCGTAATAAAACTATTGTACCGGTAAAATGGCAAGATGGTCACTTAACTAGTGGTTTTTATCGTCGAGGCAGCCATGAATTAGTGCCTATGACGGACTATTTTGTAAATGATCAGGCAATTGATCAAGCCATTGTTAAAGTACGAGATATTTTAGAAAAATATCAGATTACTGCATTTGATCCTGATTCACAACAAGGTGCCATTCGTTACATTATGATACGACGTGGGTACTATTCAAAAGAACTAATGGTCGTGTTAGTCTCAAATGATGAAATTATAGCACATGAAGATGCCATTGTAGCTGATATTTGTGTGCAATTGCCAGAATTAAAGAGTCTCATTTTTAACTTTAGTCCGAAAAAAGATTATGTGTTACTTAGTCCCAATAATCGTACACTTTGGGGTGAAAAGACTATTCATGACACATTACTGGGTTACAATTTTATTATTGGACCAAATTCTTTTTATCAAGTTAATCCAAAAATGACAGAAATTTTGTATGATTTAGCTGCTAAAAAAGCTAAACTTAAAGCAACTGACATTGTGATTGATGCCTATTCTGGTATTGGCACAATAGGGATTACAGTTGCTAATCGTGTGAAAAAAGTGTTAGGTGTAGAAGTTGTACCTGGCGCTGTTGCGGACGCACAACTTAATATGCGTGCGAATCATGTTGAAAATGCTGAATATATTTTAGCTGATGCGCCTGAACAATTTAAGAAATGGCAGGATGCGCAACTTAAACCAGATGTTGTATTTGTTGACCCACCAAGACGTGGACTAACTAGTGAATTAATTTCAGCGACTGTCAATATGGCACCAGACCGTATTGTTTATATCAGTTGTAATCCCGTAACATTAGCAAGAGATGCGGCTGAAATTATACAGCAAGGGTATGATATTGATGGGGCTGTCTTACCGGTTGATCAGTTCCCACAAACATCACATGTTGAAAGTATTACAGTTTTTAAGAGAAAACATTAATACAGTGGCTTCAATTAGAGTAGTTCAATGTATTAATTGATGCCATGATTGATAAATTGGTTTATAAGTGATTTTGGAGAAAAAATGAATTATTCAATGACAACAATTGGTGATGTTTTACATGCATCAATACAAGGTAATGGTCGAGTGACGGGTGTTGCTTTTGATTCGCGCTTGGTAAAACCGGGCGACTTGTTCGTGGCGTTAGTGAGTGATAATGATGGTCATCAGTACATTCAAAGTGCTTTGAATAGTGGTGCAGTTGCTGTTTTAGTAGATGATCAACACGATATTAGTTCTGATATACCAGCAATTATAGTCAAGGACACATTAAAAGCTTTACAACAATTAGGCCAGTATCGGCGGCAAGAAATTAATCCGAAAGTAATAGCTATAACTGGATCAAACGGGAAAACTACGACTAAAGATATGACTGCGGCTGTTGCAGCAACGAACTTTAAAACTTTTAAAACACCAGAAAATTTTAATAACGAAATTGGTGTACCAATGACTTTACTTGAAATGCCGGAAGATACCGAAGTATTAGTTGTTGAATTAGGCATGGATCGGCCAGGACAATTGACTGAGTTATCTCATTTAGTGTCACCTGATATAGCAATTATTACAATGATAGGTGAAGCGCATATTGAGTTTTTCAAAACGCGTGCTAACATTGCCAAGGCTAAATTAGAAATTACGCAAGGGTTGAAACCAGAGGGCACTTTGTTAATACCTTTTGATGAACCATTGTTGACACAAGCTGCTGTGACACAAAAAACGATAACTTTCGGACAAGGCGTTAGTGCGGTTCATACAACAGCTCATGGGACAACATTTGTTTATCAACAGACATTATTTGCAATTTCTGTGATTGGTGGGTATAATATTATGAATGCGCTCGCAGCGATTTCAGCGGGTATCTTATTACATATTGATTTAAAAAACGCCGTAACGGCACTACAAAACTTTGATTTGACAAAAAACCGTACTGAGAGGCTCGCCACTGCACGTGGTATAACTCTAATTAGTGATGTCTATAACTCAAATCCAACGGCAGTAGCAGCAGTTTTATCAGCATTGAAAGCAATACCAGCGCCACACAAGTATCTTGTGCTAGGTGATATGTTAGAATTAGGCGAACAAGCAGACGACTTGCACGCTGGTTTGGGACAAACGGTACTTGATGCAAATGTTGACGGTGTGTACTTAGTTGGGCCATTGTTGAATCAAAACATGGCACCAATTTTGCAAGCACGCTTTGACTCAGCGCATTTGCACCAATATGAAACAGATCAGTTAGCCGAATTAATCGAGGATTTAAAAACGTTAGGTGAAAAAGGGGATGTGATTTTGCTAAAAGCAAGTCACGGTATTCATCTTGAAAACGTTGTTAACGCATTAGTAAAATAAGCTGTCTTCATTGGGGGTTAATGTGAAATGAGACGGGCACAACACCTTCGAATAAGGCGTGTGAGGAATATGTGTATAGTATTTTTGTTTATTATCATGATCATGGTAGTTGTTGCTGGTGGACTATTTACGAAGTTTAAAATGCCAACACATGAAGTGACAAAAACATCTAAACATATAAATGATCAACATGCTTTGAATCAAGTAAACCAAGACATTTTTTCGAAAAAAGATGTCTTGGCAGTTAAAATAGATCAGCAATTGAAGTCTGCTAATTATATTGGTACAGCTTTAATTGTTCATCATGATCGTATTATTTTACAAAAAGGGTATGGTTATGCTGATAGTACGCATAACCGTTTGAATGATGCGAAGTCAATGTATCAAATGGCTTCACTACAAAAGAGCTTTACTGCAACTATGATTATGCAGCAGGTCGAAGCAGGCAAATTGGCATTAGATACATTGTTGAGTCAATATTATCCTAACATACCGAATGCCAATCGGATTACAATTCGTCAGTTGTTAACGATGACTAGTGGGTTGAAGCAAATAACAGTCACAAAAATGTTTGCTGATGAGGCTGATAACATTTCATTTGATGCTAGTCATACGGCATTCTTAGGCACGCAGGCTTGGTCTTATCAACCAATTAATTATCGTTTGTTAGCCGGTATTTTAATGCAAATCACGCATAAAACATATGGTCAGTTGTTTAATGAAACATTTAATCAAAAGTTAGGTTTAAATGTGTTGGATTATGCACATTTTATTACTAACTCTAGACGTACAATTGGTTATAGGGCACAGAATTATAGTAAATATTGGTCAAATGATGTGACTGCTTATTCGCTTGAAACTGGTACTGGTAACATGGCAATAACAGCTGGTTCGCTGTACCGTTACTATCGTTTGTTGATAGATCACAAGATAATAATGAACCAATCAAATGCTGAGGCAATGTGGCAACCAGCTAAAGGTACAAAATATGCTAGTGGATTGTACCATTATCCAACATATATGCGGGGGCATGGCATTATTAGAGGATTTGAACCAACGGTGCTTCTATCAAAAGATGGCAAAGAAGCTGTCATTTTGTTGAGTAATCAACATGAAAAGCATCAAAGCTGGCAAAAATTAGCGAATCAATTATTTACACAAACATCAGCAATTCAAGTAACAAAATAAATTGAATTGATAGCGCGCCATAGAGCGCAGAGGAGAAAATTTTGAAGTTTAGTGAATTAGGTTTATCACAAGATATTTTGGATGCAATTACGACACATGGCTACGTAGAAGCAACACCAATTCAAGAAAAGACAATTCCATTGACATTGTCTGGTAGAGATGTTATTGGTCAAGCGCAGACTGGAACTGGTAAAACAGCTGCCTTCGGTTTGCCAATATTAGAACATATTGACTTGAATAACAAAAATATTCAAGCATTGATCGTGTCACCAACACGTGAATTAGCAATTCAAACCGCTGAAGAATTAAAGAAATTAGGACGTGATAAGCGCGTCGATGTACAAGTTGTTTTTGGTGGTTCAGATATTCGCCGTCAAATTCAGAATTTGAAATCACATCCACAAATATTAGTAGGAACACCAGGTCGTTTACTTGACCATATTAACCGTAAGACCGTAAAAATTGACAACGTAAAGACATTAGTTTTGGATGAAGCTGATGAAATGTTGAACATGGGCTTCTTAGAAGACATTGAATCAATTATCAAAAATACACCTGCTGATCGTCAGACATTGTTGTTCTCAGCTACAATGCCACCAGCAATCAAGCGTATTGGTGTAAAGTTCATGACCAATCCAGAGCATATTCAGATTGAAGCTAAAGAATTAACAACCGACTTGGTTGACCAATACTTTGTACGCATGCGTGAGAATGAAAAGTTTGATACAATGACGCGTATCTTTGATGTTCAGGCACCTAAATTGGCGATTGTGTTCGGTCGTACAAAGCGTCGTGTTGAAGAATTAGCTCGTGGTTTGGAAGCTCGCGGTTATCATGCAGCTGGCTTGCATGGTGACTTGACCCAACAGATGCGTTCACGCGTATTGTCACAATTCAAGTCACATGAAATCAATATTTTGGTTGCGACTGATGTTGCAGCTCGTGGTTTGGACGTTAAGGATGTTTCGCACGTTTATAACTTCGATATTCCACAAGATCCTGAATCTTACGTGCACCGTATTGGCCGTACAGGCCGTGCTGGAGCAAAGGGTGTTTCTGTTACATTTGTTTCACCAAATGAAATGGACTATCTACGTGCTGTCGAAGATTTGACAAAGAAGCGCATGACACCATTGGAACCAGCTTCATTGCAAGAAGCACGTGTTGGTAAAATCAAAAATGCTGCTGGAGAAGTAAAAGATATTGTTGGATCTATTGATGTTAACAGTATTAAATCTGAAGTTGATAAGTTGACTGCACAATACTCTGTAGAACAATTAGCAGCTGCTCTCTTATCTTCAGTTGCTGATTTGGAGAAACAAAATACGCCAGTTGAAATTACACGCGAACGACCATTACCACGTCGTCGTGGTAATGGTGGTGGACGTAGTAGCGGTGGCGATCGTCGTGGTGGATCAGGATCATCACGTAATCGTAGTGGTTACCGTGGTAATCGTGATCGTCGCGGTAATGGTGATTCTCGTGAAGGTGGTCAACGTCGCGAACGCCGTGAAGGTGGCGCAGCAAATGGCGAACGTCGTTTTGGTGATTACAAACGCCGTGATGGACGCTCAACAGAACGTCACAGTGGTGGCGCACAACGCCAACACCGTGAATTTACAGTTCGTGAAAAAAACTAATAGATTAGTTTAGTAGCGTGTTATCTTAGTTTATACAAGTTAACGTTGTCATAATTTTAAAATATCACGATGAAACCGTCCAAACAAATGTTGGACGGTTTTTCATCACTATGTTATGAAATAACGGAGAGAACCAATGAAATCAGTTGAAGATGCTATTAATTTTATACATAGTCGACCAAAGGGTGGACAAAAAGAATCATTTGCTCGTATGTATGCCTTGTTATCAGCGTTGGGAAATCCACAAAATCAATTGCCACCAGCCATTCATGTAACTGGGACTAATGGTAAAGGTTCGGTATCTACAATGGCGAGCTTTATATTAAAAGCAGCCGGCTATAGGACAGGTTTATTTATTTCGCCCTTTATTGTTGATTTTCGTGAACGTATACAAATAGATAATCAATTAATTTCAGCTGAAGATTTATTGGCCATTACACGTCAAGCTGCAAATGCTTTAGAAGTAGTTGATCAACAATTAGCACCAGATATACCTACAGAGTTTGAGGTTTTAACTGCTATTATGTTTACCTACTTTTCTCATCAACAGTTGGATGCAATAGTTATTGAAGTTGGAATTGGTGGGTTACTTGATTCAACGAATGTTATGCCCAATTCAAGAGTTGCTATTATTACTAGCATCGGACTAGATCATCAAAATTTGTTGGGAAATACAATCGTTTCTATTGCTAAACAAAAAGCAGGCATTATTCATGATAATATGGCAGTTGTCATTGGGGATCTTCCTAAACAAGCGCGCCAAGTCATTGCTGAGCAAACCAATTCATCATTGATTCAAGGTGAATTGAATACATTCAAACAAGGGTTACCGGGAAATTATCAAATTCAAAATACTGCAACTGCTGTAGCTGGGGTTCGCGCATTTGATGCTAATATCACAGATGAACAAATTCAACAAGGATTGGATAATACTAAGTTGCCTGCTCGTTTTGAAATGCTAAAACCGGGTGTCTTAATTGACGGTGCACATAATGCACAAGGGCTTAAAAAATTATTTGAAACTTTAAATGTGCCACCATACCAAAAGCAGACGGTTACTTTAATTATTGGTAGTTTAATGGATAAGAACGTGACTGATGAATTTAAGCATATTTTATCCGATCAACGATTTAATATTGTACTAGTCCCTTTTGCTGGGCCTAATGGGCGGCACAGTTTAGATATATTAAAGACGGCTGCAAATTATCGAGTAAGCACAGCTGAAAGTTGGCGTGAAGCTTATCAAGAAAGTAATGCTGATTTAACAGTATTTACGGGTTCATTATACTTTGTCAGTGAAATTAGAGGGGAATTATTATAAATGCAAGTCAATGAACGGTTATCCGTGCGCTTAATTTTAAGTGTTTTAGCAATTGGTTTGTTGGGATTTACAGACATTATGTTGGAAACAGCATTAAACGTTAGTTTCCCAATTTTAATGGTTGAATTTAATATTACCTCAAGTACAGTACAATGGCTGACTTCGGGTGTTATCTTGCTAACCAGTATGGTTGTTATTTTATCGCCATGGTTAAAAAAACGATTTACCAACAGGAGCCAATTTTTAGTAGCAACTGTAATCTCGATATGTGGTGTCTTAATTAACGCCATGAGTGGCCATTTTGGTTGGATATTATTTGGTCGCTTATTGCAGGGTATTGGTGGTGGTGTTGGTTTACCACTTATGTATAATGTTATATTCGAACAGGTACCTGAACAGAAACGTGGCACAATGGTAGGTCTTGGCTCATTAATTATTTCGTTTGCTCCTGCAATTGGGCCTGCTTTCGGAGGATTTTTAACTCAGAATTATGATTGGCATATGGTCTTTTGGGTTGTCTTACCCATTCAAGTGGCATCACTTATACTAGGCTGGTTTACAATCAAACAGGTGTCACCATTGACCAAAGAAAAACTGGATTTAATTGGTTGGTTGTTGTTAAGTACATCTTTTATTGCCGGTATATTTGTTATTGAGCGTATCAGTACACATGGTGTAGCTAATTACTTTAGTATCAGTTTATTAATAATTATGGTTTTAGGTCTTATAGGCTATTTAGTCTATGCAAGCCGCGTACGACAACCGTTACTCAATCCTGCTATTTTCCGATTTAGAGTATTTTCTTTAAGTATTATTGCAGCATTTATTACACAGATTGTTAATTTAACTTTTAATTATGCTGTGCCAATGGTCTTGCAAATTGTACTTTTTAAAAATTCACAAGTTGCTGGATTGGCATTATTACCAGGTGCTTTGGGTTATGCTATAATGGCAATTGTTTCGGGACGTTTGTATGATCGTTTTGGTGCACGTTTTCCCGTAACCATTGGTTTGGTATTGATGGTTATTGGAACAATTTTAATGGCAAGTATGCCAGTCAGCTTATATGGGATGACGTTGAATTTTATGGTTATACAATTAGGCGCTGGCTTCTGGTTTGGTAATAATATGGCTCATGCTGTGAGTCACGTGCCAGTAGAATATCAAAGCGTTGGGAACTCTATTTTTTCGGCAACAAGTAATTATGCTGCTGCTGTTGGTATTGCAATGTCGGCAGGTATCATTTCAATTTTCCAGAAAAACGCACACTCTACAGCAGAAATGATAAACACAACCTATATTGGTTCTCAGTGGGTATCTAGACTAGATGTGATATTAATTTGTTTGGCATCAGCACTATCATTACATGCGCTCATGTCTGTGAGTCGAAAGAATAAATAACGTATCATCTTTTAGAGGTGACATATGACATTACATGAACAAATTAAAAGTTTTTATACAGCGCTTGGTCAAAACGATGATGAAGCATTGCAGACCTTTCGTCACTACTTTCCAAATGATTATGACCTAAATGAATTGACACACGATATGGCATCAGATTTTATTTCTCATAATCCATCGCTCAACCATGCGCTGCTAATTGGTGTGAACATCGGTAAAAGTGTAGCAACTGCAGTACGTCCTAAATTATTGAGTGCCAAATTTTCGGAAGAAATTGGTTATTATGCGCAACGACAGTTAGGCTATCTACCACAAGAGCAATTGTGTTTAGCACTGTTGGATGCGCAATTAAATGTTATTGGTTGGGAAACATTATTCGTTGGCAGTTTAACAAATGTTCAGGCTTCACCACGTGAAATTTTCCAAAGTGTACTCCGCGCTAATGCATTAGGGTTTATGATTATTCACAACCATCCCAGTGGTAACCTTATGCCATCGGATTCTGATATACGCTTTAGCCAACGTCTGAAATTACTCGGGGAACAAATGGAAATACCATTATTTGATTCTTTTATTGTGACACGAGACAGCTACTGGAGTTTGTCAGAAAATAATCAGCTAAAAAGTATTAAGTGATATGTATGATATGAAGCAAACAATGAGATTAAGATTATATGGACTTGTTAATTTGACAATTTAATTCGTATGATTGAAGCGATTGTTGTATTGTGATACACTGAACATAGAAAATCTGTTATTTATTTTGGAGGTCAAAATGGTAAAGCGCGATTATACAATTGAAAATGCGAGTGGGCTTCATGCACGTCCAGTATCGCTTATTGTGGCGGCAGCATCGAAATATTCAGAAGTAACCATGAGTTTGTCAAAAAAAGGACAAGCGGTAGATTTGAAATCAATTTTAGGGGTGATGTCCTTATCTATTGGACAGTATGATGAAATTACAATAGAAGCAACTGGCAGTCAAGCTGAGGAAGCTTTAAATAGTGTCGAAAAAGTAATGGCAGAGAATCAATTAATCTAGAGAAAAATTAAACGGTAATCCGTAATCATACCCATTGAGTTACTACAACTTAATGGGTATGATTTTTAATAGTTGTCATATCATTGAAAAAGAAATCTATATTTTAGAAAATAGAAAACAGCGTTTAGTCCAGGCGAAAGAACAATTAAAAGTGTTGATTTCAAGTAAAACAGTTTCATAAATACGCTAATCTAGCGCTTTTTTTGTCCAGTTAAAACTGGTAAAATAGAATAGATTAAAATTAATTTATACAATGAGGATAAGATGACAGATAAAAAACCAGCAGTATGGTACGAACATCTTCATACTGAAAAATATACCGGTGCACGTCGTGGCAGAATTCATACACCACATGGTACCTTTGAAACGCCAATGTTTATGCCAGTCGGGACACAAGGTGCGGTAAAAGGTGTTGGTACAAGAGAATTAAAAGATATTGGTTCACAGTTCATTCTGAGTAATACCTATCACTTGTGGGTGCGTCCTGGTGATGAATTAATTGCTGAAGCTGGTGGTCTACACAAATATATGGGTTGGGATCAGGCTATTTTAACTGATTCAGGTGGTTTTCAAGTCTTCTCATTATCTGATGCGCGCAAATTAAAAGAAGAAGGCGTAACATTTCAAAATCATGTGAACGGCGACAAGATGTTTTTGTCACCCGAAGTGGCAATGCGTATTCAAAATAATTTAGGTTCAGATGTCATGATGCAGCTTGACGAAGCCATTCCATATTTTGAAAGTTATGATTATATTAAAGAATCCATGCAACGATCATTACGTTGGGCCGATCGCGCCCAAATTGCGCATAAAAAAGCGGATTCACAAGCTTTATTTGGAATTGTTCAAGGCGCTGGATTTAAAGCTTTGCGTTCAGAATCAGCAAATGGTTTAGTTGGTATGGATTTGCCTGGTTATGCTATTGGTGGCTTATCAGTTGGTGAATCTAAAAAAGAAATGAATCGTGTGTTAGACTTTACGATGCCATTGTTACCAGAAGATAAACCACGTTACTTAATGGGTGTAGCTGCACCGGACTCATTAATTGATTCTGTTATACGTGGTATTGATATGTTTGATTCGGTATTACCGACGCGTATTGCACGTAAGGGAACGCTAATGACACGTTTTGGACGGGTAGTGATTAAAAATTCGAAATATAAAAATGATTTCACACCTCTTGATCCTGATTTGAGTTACTATTCATCGAACCCTATTCGTACAGAACAGTTTGGTAATCAAGCACAATTTGATAACCCTGATTATAATCCGTTCCAGAATTTAACACGATCATACTTGCACCATCTTTTTAATGCAAACGAAATTTTGGGCGCGCAACTGGCTTCTCAACATAACTTACGTTATTTGTTACAGTTTATGGAGGACATGCGTACGGCTATTGAAAATGATGAGTTACTACAATTCCGTGAAACTGTCATGGAAGAATATGGTTATAACAAACCCAACGCACGATTATTTTAATAAGTCTTAAATCTTTGATATAATAGTAATAAGGTATTTGGTTGTCTAGATACACGTCAGAAAGTAGGAAAGATCCATGAATTTGAATTTGATTCTCCCATTAGTTATCATCGTAGCTATGTTTTGGTTTATGAGCCGCCAACAAAAGAAGCAACGTGCAGCACAGACAGAACGCCAAAATAGTTTAACAAAAGGTTCTGAAGTTATTACAATTGGTGGTTTACATGCCGTTGTTGATAGCGTTGATCAGGTTGCAAAGACAGTTGATTTAGATGCTGAAGGTGTTATTTTAACTTATGAATTGTCAGCAATTCGTACGATAAAGCCACAAACACCAGCAAACACAACTGCTGTTGAAGACTTGAAGCCCGCCGATGATAACAGCGATAAGATTATTAGTGATAGTGACAAACCTTCAGAAAAGTAAGCGTTATAGACAAGAGAGCGTAAGCTCTCTTTTTTTGAATGGAAAAGCAACTACATATGGTAACAAATTTAAAAATAATGGCTGATAGCGTGGCGTCAAAATTGGCTATGAATTAGTTTGTCTTTTAGTTTGTTGAAAATTGATAATAAAGAGAAGCATGCACTAAAACGTAAAATCATGTATGATGAAAATAACAATTTTTTAAGTAAAAGGAGTAATGTGTCAAGCAAATTCAATTTAAAGAAATAGGCTTGATACTGTGATAAATTATGCCAATGCATGAATTTTTTATGGGAATGAACCAACTTGAACTAATCAATCGCGCACCTGGATTTTTTAAATACCAACCACATAATGTGGCAGCCCACTCTTGGAAAGTCGCACAAATTGCTCAATTTTTAGCTGATGTTGAAGAGCAGAATGGTGCGGTTATCAATTGGCAGTCAGTTTATGAAAAGGCACTCAATCATGACTATACTGAGCGCTTTATTGGTGATATCAAAACACCCGTCAAATACGCGACAGCAACTTTACGATCTATGTTAGCAGATGTGGAAGATTCAATGACAGAAAATTTCATCAAAACTGAAATTCCACAACAATTTCAAACAGCCTACACACGACGTTTAGGTGAAGGTAAAGATGAGACGATTGAGGGTAAAATTTTGTCTATCGCCGATAAAGTTGATCTGATGTATGAAGCTTATGGGGAATTGGAGAAATTTAATCCAGAACCGGTCTATGTTAATATTTTTCAGAGTGGGTTAGAGGCGTTGGCAGCATTTAAAGATATGGCAAGTGTGAAATATATTGCCACAGATATTCTGCCAGATATCTTTGCAGAAGAATTTACAAGTAAAGAATTGTTATATGATTTGGCTAAAAGTTTGTTACCAGATTTTACCGGTAAAAAAAGAGATATATAATTGTTTTAGAAATATAATTGTAAGTTGAGTTGAATTGACCTGTCAACTTTGTTAAACTAATAACACAATACAACGTATCAGTACAATAATAGAAAGTGGGCAAAGATGGCTTTTTTAGAACTAAAAAACATTAAAAAATCATATTATCTAGGTAAAGAGGAGTTTCCTGTTTTAAACGGTATAGATTTGTCGTTTGAAAAGGGGGAATTTGTTTCAATACTTGGTGAATCCGGTGGTGGAAAATCAACATTGATGAACATCATTGGCGGATTAGACCGCAATTTTGAAGGATCAGTGGCAATTAATGGGGAAGCACTTGATCATAAACAAGAGAAAAAGTTAGATGTTTATCGTCGTGAAACAATTGGTTATATTTTTCAAAGCTTTAATTTGATTAATTATCAAACAAACTTGGAAAATGTGGAAACAAGTTTGAATATGACGAGTTTATCAGCTGCTGAGCGAAAGGAACGTGCAACTGAGCTGTTGAAAAAGGTTGGGTTAGGCGAACATATCCACAAGTTGCCTTCACAATTGTCTGGTGGGCAAAAGCAACGTGTTGCTATTGCACGTGCGTTGGCATCTGATCCTGACGTCATGATTGCTGATGAACCAACTGGTGCGTTAGATTCAGTCAACACTACCGAAGTGCTTGAATTATTAAAACAAATCGCTCAAGAAGGTAAGTTAGTCATTGTTGTGACTCACTCACAAGCTGTTGCCGAGTACGGAACACGTATTTTACATATGGCAGATGGTAAAATTGATGAAGAGATACAGCTCAAAGATAAATTTGAAGTGCCAGAAAAAACTGCACGTTTAAATTCTCGTCCTTTGCGCAAATCATCTATCTGGGATATGGCTTTTGACCATTTAAAGTATAAAAAATTACAAAACTTCCTAATTATTCTTGGTTCTGCCATTGGTGTATTCTCCGTAATCCTTTTTCTGGGATTGGGTAATGGTATTAAGGCGTACATTACTGATCAAGTCAATTCATTAGTTAATCCAAATTATCAAGTGGTGATGCGGAATACGACGACAGATAAGAAAGCTAGTGCTAATGAACGGATGCAAGCAACGATACAAATGCAAGCAACCAATTATACTGCTACAACAATGGACAAGGACATGTTACAACGCTTAAGTGATGTTAAGGGTGTTGATAAAGTCTATGAAGGTGGGCAGTTTAGTAATGCAGTGTTTACTTATAACCGTGTCAAGTCAGGCGCTGTAGCATTTCAGTCTTGGACACCGCAATATTCAGATGATGTCGTTAAAGCAGGTCATAAACCTAAAGATGGTGAAGTGATCATAGACATCAATTACGCTAAAAAGATTCAAAAAGACTATAAAGCGCTTGTTGGTAAGACGATATCATTTAGTTATATGGCTTTTGATACCAATAATAAGCCAGTCATGATTCAAACCTCAGCTAAAATTTCTGGTATGACTGATGGTGGTCAAAGTGGTGTTATCTTCTCTCAAAATTGGAAAACAATTCAAAATGACTTGCAAAAAAATGGTGCCGCAACAGATGCGAATTATGCAGCGGTTGAAATTAAAGACACTAAAGCCGTTAAAGCTACTATGACACGCATTAACCAAGTCAAAGATGATAATGGAGAACAAACCTTTGTCGGTGTTTCAATTGGTGACGTGTTAAACACAATTAATACGATTACAAGTTTGGCATCTTATGTTTTGGCAGCTATTGCAGGTATTTCATTACTAGTGTCAGCAATTATGATTATTGTAACAACTTATATGTCTGTATCAGAACGTATACGCGAAATCGGTGTACTACGAGCCTTAGGGGCACGTTCAAAAGATATCCGTGGATTATTTACAAATGAAGCGCTGTTAATGGGCATCATTTCGGCTATTATAGGTATTATTATGGCATATGTCGTACAATTTGCTATGAATAGTGCGTTAAAGAGTTTGGTACACTTTAATATTGTGCAAGTCTCAGTTGGGCATGTCATCTTTGCGGTGGTTATTTCCTTAGTAATCGCACTGATTGCCAGTTTTGTACCATCACGACGAGCCGCAAAACTTAATACAATTGATGCTCTAGCAGCTGATTAATTAAGTGTTTAAAAAATGTAGTTTATTCTACGTTTTTTTTGTTACTAAATATTTATTTTATGTTAAACTTATCAGATATGAGAACATTTGTTTCTCTGATTGAGTCAAGGAGACAATCATGTATATTTTAAAAGAACATGCTAAACTATATTGGCGTGATATTCTATTTTCTATTATTGCTGTGGTAATTATGGCAGGGTCCTCGTTATGGCAACCCAGATTATTACAAAGTGTGATGCAAGCCATTATTGCTGATGATCAAGATAAAGTAGTCACTTATGGCATACAATTGATTATTTTGGCAATTATTGGGTTAATCGCTGGTGTGATTAATACAATTTTTGCTGCTAAAGTCTCACAAAGTATTGCAGCTGATGTTCGTCAAAAGGAATACCAACAAATTCAATCTTTTTCGTTCGCTAATATTGAAAAATTCTCGACTGGTAATTTAGTTGTGCGAATGACTAATGACGTTAACCAAGTCCAGCAATTAGTCATGATGATATTGCAATCATTAACGCGCATTCCCATATTGTTTGTAGGTGCGTTTATTTTGGCATTAATCACATTACCACGTTTATGGTGGATTGTGGTTTTGATGGTTGTTTTAATCGTACTATCTTCGCAGTTTATTTTTAAACAAATGGGTAAACTCTTTTTTAAAATTCAACAATTAATTGACCACACTAACACATTAGCAAAAGAGAATCTTCAAGGTGTGCGAGTTGTGAAGTCATTTAACCAAGAAGAAAATGAAACCAAGCATTTTACTGAAAATTCTGATGAATTGACACAAGTGAATACAATCATTGGTTATTTATTCTCTTTAATGATACCGATGTTCATGCTGATTTCTTATTTGGCAATAGGGGCTACTGTTTTGTTTGTCGGTCGTGATGTTGTGAAACACCCGAATGATTTAGCTGCTGTCACATCTTTCATTTCATATCTCATGCAAATATTTTTCGCTATTATGATTGGCGGCATGATGTCGACATTTGCTTCCCGTGGTTTTGTTTCACTCGCTCGAATTAAAGAGGTTTTGGATACAAAGCCAGCCTTAACTTATCGAGCTGATGCACCTGAAACTGATTTATCAGGAGATGTATCATTCAAAAACGTATCATTTACCTATCCAGGAGATGATGAACCTGCACTCAAAAATGTCTCGTTTGAGGTCAAGTCTGGGGAAATGATTGGAATTGTTGGTGCCACTGGCTCTGGTAAAACAACATTGGCACAATTAATTCCTCGACTTTATGATCCCACGATAGGTGAAGTAGCAGTTGGTGGTACTGATTTAAAAAATGTAAATGAAAAATCTTTACGTGCCGCCGTATCATTTGTTTTACAACGTGCAATTTTATTCAGTGGTAAAATTGCTGATAATTTAAGACAAGGCAAGAAAAATGCTAGTAGTGAGGATATGAAAAGAGCTGCCGAAATATCGCAAGCTGCCGAGTTTATTAATCGATATGAGGATGGGTTCGATCATTTAGTAGAAGAACGCTCGTCAAATTTATCTGGTGGTCAGAAACAAAGATTATCAATTGCCCGTGGTGTGGTAGGGACACCTAAAATTTTGATTTTAGATGATGCAACATCAGCGCTTGACGCACGTTCTGAAAAACTTGTGCAACAAGCATTAGATAAGGAATTGTCTGGTACAACGGTATTTATTATTGCAGAAAAGATTAGTTCGGTGTTGCATGCAGACCGCATTCTTGTTCTAGATGAGGGTGAGTTGGTAAGTATGGGTAATCATGCCACATTGTTGAAAAATTCACCGATTTATCGCGAAATTTATCAAACACAAAAAGCGAAAGGGGATGATTAATTATGGTAGATATTAAACATGCGATTCAATACTTTGCTAAATATTTAAAGCGGTATTGGTTGAGTCTAAGTTTTGTTGTTGTCATCACGATTCTATCTACCTATTTTCAGGTGACTGCACCAACTTACATGGGAAAAGCAATTACTGAATTGGCTAATTATTTGGCACAATATATGAATCCCGCAACGCGTGCTATTGCTAGTAAAACACCATTTTATCACGCACTTGAAGCTATGATGATTTTCTTTGTTTTGACAGCTGTTACGATGTTTATTTCTAGTTTTTTGTCTTCACGAATTTCTGCTCAAGCATCAGGTCGTATGCGTATTGGTTTGTTTGGTAAGTTGCAACGTATGACGATTAAGTACTTTGATACACATCAAGATGGTGAAATATTATCTTTGTTCACATCGGACTTAGATAATATTTTCAACGCAATGAATCAAGCTATTTTCCAATTGTTATCTCAATTTGCTTTATTTGTCGGTATTATTTGGATGATGTTTAACCAAAACGTTAAAATGGCATGGGTGACAATGGCATCAACACCGGTAGCGATTATTGTCGCGTGGTTTATTATTTCGCAGGCACGACGGTTTATTGATCAACAACAGGATGCTACTGGTAACATGAATGGTTACATTAACGAACAGATTAATGGTGAAAAAGTCATTATTACGCAAGGCTTACAGAGCCAATCTATTGCAGGCTTTTTACCACATAATGAAAAAGTAAAGCAAGCAACTTTCAAGGGTCAAGTCTACTCAGGTATGTTGTTTCCTTTAATGCAAGGACTATCCTTGCTTAATCTAGCGATTGTTATATTTTTTGGTTCGTGGTTAGTTGTCAATGATGGCATGGGTAAGGCAGCTGGGTTAGGAATGATTGTTGTATTTGTGAACTATTCCCAACAGTATTATCAACCAATTACGCAAATTACCTCGATTTATAATATGCTACAGTTAGCTGTTACAGGTGCCCGTCGTTTGTCAGACATTCACGGACAAACAGAAGAAAAGAATCCCGTAAATGGGCAATATTTAGATGATTTACAGTCTGATGTGGTGCTAGATGATGTACATTTTGGATATACTGATGAAAAAGAAATTTTACATGGTGTATCTATTCATGTCAAAAAGGGTGAGATGGTAGCACTTGTTGGTCCAACGGGTTCTGGTAAAACAACGGTAATGAACTTATTGAATCGATTTTATGATGTGAATTCTGGTGCCGTGAAATTTGATAATATCGATGTGAGAAAATTTGATTTAAAATCGTTACGTGATCATGTCGGGATTGTGTTGCAAGATTCAGTGTTGTTTAGTGGCACAATTGCAGATAATATAAAATTTGGAAAACCAGATGCAACAGATGAAGAGATGATTGATGCAGCTAAGCAGGCTAATATTCATACCTTTATTGATAGCTTACCATCTGGCTACGCCACAAAGGTTGATGATGAAAATTCGATTTTCTCAACAGGTCAAAAGCAACTGCTATCGATTGCGCGGACAATTCTGACTAATCCATCGTTTTTAATTTTAGATGAAGCGACATCCAACGTTGATACAGTAACAGAGGCAAAAATTCAGGCAGCAATGGATAATGTTATTGCAGGTCGTACGAGTTTTGTTATCGCACATCGGTTGAAGACGATTTTAGGCGCTAATAAAATTGTGGTTCTGAAAGACGGTCAAGTGATTGAACAAGGATCGCATGAAGAACTAGTTGCTGAAAATGGTTTTTATTCTGAATTGTATCATAATCAAATGGTATTTGAATAAATTGAAAGGCTACGATATGGTAGTCTTTTTATTTTAAATTGTTTCATGTATTTTGTGGTGCTAGTTTTACACACACCGAACAATAGGATGCTTTTAAGTTGGTAACAGGCATTTTTGGCTTATAAGGAGCCTTACTTAATTTATGTTATAATTGTAGTATTGCTATTTATGAGCAGTTTAATGTTCATATAAACTTTGGAGGACACAATGAATATTGGTCTTTTTACGGATACGTATTTCCCACAAGTTAGTGGGGTTGCAACATCCATTAAAACATTGAAAGACGCGCTTGAGGCGCAAGGGCATCAAGTTTATATTTTTACGTCAACTGATCCTAAAGTATCAAAAAACAAGTTTGAACCGCACATTTATCGGTTTTCAAGTGTCCCTTATATTGGGTTTCGAGATAGACGCTTGGCAATTCGTGGCTTAATTCAAGCTGTAGAAATTGCTAAGTCAGTGCAACTAGATATAGTGCATACGCAAACAGAATTTTCGCTTGGTTTATTAGGGAAATTTGTTGCCCGTCAGTTAAAAATTCCAGCTATTCACACATATCATACAATGTATGAGGATTACACACATTATGTTGCTAAGGGATTACTTATTGGTCCTAAAGGAGTTGGTACCTTAATGAAAGCTTACATGCTCAGTCTTGATGGCGTTATTGCGCCATCTCAACTCGTGCAAGAAGCCTTAATAAGGTACGGGGTTAAGACACCCATTCGAATTATTCCAACTGGCGTGTCTTTACCAAGTTCAACAGCAGGTAACCAAGATTTACGACAGAAATTTGGCTTCACACCAGAACAACCTGTTATTTTGTCACTTGGTCGCTTGGCATTTGAAAAAAATGTTGCTTTAACAATTTCAGCTTTTTCAGAACTTTTACAGACATATCCTGATGCACGCCTTATTATTGCCGGTGATGGACCTGCTCGTCATGCGCTTGAGGAGCAAGTTAATGAACTATCTTTAAATGCTCAAATTACATTTGTTGGCATGGTAGAACATTCTGAAATTGTTGATTATTATCAAATGAGTAATGTTTTTGTGAGTTCTTCAGATACGGAAACGCAGGGTCTAACTTTTATCGAGGCTATGGCAGCAGATCGTCCTTTTGTGGCAATACATTCGCCATATTTAGATAATTTAGTCGATAATGATGCCATTGGTACACTTGTTTCAGATTATGATGAGTTAATGGTTGGCATTGAAAAGTATTTGACACAACCATTGTCAACTTCTGATAGTATGATTCGCCAACAAAAAATGAAGGATGTTGATGCAAAAACGTTTGCTAAACGTGTATTGAGCTTTTATGAAGATGTATTATCTGATTATCATCAGACAGATGATGTTGAAGATGAATATCCAACTGATGATGAGGCTGGCTACATGAAGCGTATTTTGCGCAACCCTTTCAGGAGAAATTAATTGAAAGTCTTACTTTATTTTGAAAACCAAAAACTAATTGCTAAATCTGGTATTGGTCGTGCGCTTAAATTACAACAAGAAGCCTTGTCCGATACTCAGGTTGAGGTTACTATTGATCCCAAATGTAAGGATTATGATGTTTTACATATTAATACTTATGGTGTAAAAAGTCATTACATGGTTGACCATGCACATAAAATGGGAAAAAAAGTTGTTTACCATGGTCATTCGACTTACGAAGATTTTCGTAATTCATTTACTGGATCGAATGTGATTGCACCTTTTTTTAAACGCTATTTAGTTTCTTTATATAAAAAAGCAGATGCTATTATCACGCCGACACCCTATTCAAAACAGCTGTTACGTGGTTATCAGCTGGATCAACCAATTACACCGATATCAAATGGTATTCCACTAGATAAATATCGCCAAAATACCCAGAAAGTTAAACGGTTTCGTGAGTATTTTGACCTATCTGATGATCAAAAAGTTATTATGAGTGTTGGCTTGTTTTTTGAACGTAAAGGTATCTTAGATTTTATTGAGCTGGCTAAAAGACATCCAGAACTAGTTTTTATTTGGTTTGGTTATACTGATTTGCGACTGGTACCAAAAAAGGTGAGTCGTTTGATTAAAGGTGATCATCCCAGAAATCTGATTTTTCCAGGATATATTACTGGCGATGTTATTCAAGGTGCATACCAAGGTGCAGATTTATTCCTTTATCCATCATTTGAAGAGACTGAAGGCATAGTTGTACTAGAGGCTTTGGCATCAAAACAAAAAGTATTAATACGTGATATTCCAGTTTACAAGAATTGGTTACAAGATGGTGTGAATAGCTATAAAGCAGCTGATATAGATGAATTTGAGTCTAAAATGATGCAGATTTTAAACGATGATTTACCAGATGTCAGTCAATCGGGGTATGAATTAGCAGTAGCACGTGATTTACCAGAAATTGGGAAACAATTGCAACGTGTTTATGAGGCAGTTTTGCAAGAATAGCGGACTGTCAGGAGTGAAAATATGTCTAGAACTGATAAGATATCAGCGGCAATTGTTGTTTTATTAACAGCTATGGTCGTCTATTTTTTAACAAATGAATTGCGTGGCAGAGGGCATCAGTTAGAGATTGCGTTAAAACATTTAAATTGGCATTGGTTGGTTGCTGGATTGTTAGTAATGATCTTATCAATTTTCCTAGAAGCAGCAGCCACTTATGCATTGCTGAAAAAAAGTGACCGCCGCAGGACTTCTCTTTTATCTGTGCTACGTGTACCATTATTGAATTTATTAGGGACTGGTTTAACACCTTTTGCAACAGGTGGTCAGCCAGCACAAGTATATGGTTTAGCGCGATCTGGTATTGATTCTGGTAGAGCAATGTCAGTTATTCTGATGAAATTTTTAGTTTATCAAGTGGTTGTCGTTTTATTTTTTATAATTGGCTATTTTACGGCTGAACATTTTATCTATGCCCAAGTTGATCCGACTTTTGCAACATTTATTCCCTTAGCAATTGCGATTCATGCTGTTGTCATTATTGGTATTGCATTAGTAATGTTTTGGCCAGCCTTAACTTTACGTTTGGTGGATGCTGTGTCACCACTTATTAGAAAGTTTATGTCACGTGAGCGACATGCAAGAATGATTATCACTATCAAAAGAAAAATTGATAATTTTCACCAAGAATCAAGACGTGTTATTAGTAGTTGGGAGTCTTTGGTTGGTGCAACAATATTGACCATATTACAATTACTTGTTTTTTATATGATTCCTTATTTTGTTATTCGAGCTTTCGGCTATTCTAATGTCAATCCTTGGCTAATTGTGACGATGAATATTATGATTGTTATGGTGATTTCCCTTTTTCCAATTCCAGGTGGTGTTGGTGGGGCAGAGTTAAGTTTTCAACTTCTATTTTCACCATTTGTTAAAAATGGTGCGACATTAATACTTGTGATATTATTGTGGCGCTTGATAACTTATTATTTTGGCCTGTTTGCTGGTATTATTGCATATATAATTCCCGCAAGACATCGTATGAGGATTAACAATGACTGATAAAAATGAACGTCATACAAGTGATTTAAAACAAATTCTCAATCGGTTACGTGCTATGATTGATTCAACTGATAATCAACATCAAATTCGACGGTTTGATGCTTTTGGTATTGAGGCAGTGCAGGTTGAATATGATCAATTGACTAAAATTTGGACCGTGCACGAGCACCGTGAAGTGCGTCAATTTCAATTTGATGACATTGATTTAGTTGCAATCGAAATATATGATGTTTTACACGATTTTAAACTGATATTTTAGTGAAGACGTTCAACTATTAATAATCTCATTTTTTAGTGATTTAATGTATCTATGCGAAGGAAATCAACATGCTAAACCTCCTCAAAAGAATTCCCAAACCAAGTACTTGGTGGCAAAAAATTAAACGAACGATGGATATTTCAGCGCCATTAGTATGGTTTTTTATCTTGAATGTTGTCTTAATTTGGGTTAAAACATTTGTGAATTATCACATGAATTTCAATTTGGGTGCCGAAGGGTCAACCCAACAGTTTTTACTATTTTTCAATCCTATTCCAACAGCAATTATTCTGTTAAGTATTGCACTTTATTTTCGAGGCTCTGTTAGTTATTGGATTGCTATTTTATTTAATTTTATACAATCTCTTTGGTTATTTGCCAATATTTTATATTATCGTGAATTTTCAGATTTCTTATCAATGGGTATTTTAGGTTCTGGTAGTTCCACGGGGAATAACCTTAGTAAATCAATTGCAGCTATCATCCATTGGTCAGATTATATGATCTTCATTGACATTATTATATTGGCTTTGTTGGTGATATTTAAGCAATTAACTATTGATAAAAAGGGTGTTCAAAAACGTTTTGCCATGTTAACCACAGCACTAGGTATTGTACTAATGTTTGTTGGTTATGGTATTGCGTCTACGAATCGTTCGGGTTTACTGACACGTTCTTTCGATAATAATTACATCGTAAAGTATCTAGGATTAAATGAGTACGCCGTTTTTAATGGTATACAGACCTATAACCAGACTGAGAGTCGTAAACATGCAAAACCAGCTGACTTAGAGAAAATTAAGCAATTTGTTTCAAAGCAAAAACTACCAGATGATGTACAGTATTATGGGACACAAAAAGGAAAAAATGTTTTTGTTATTCATTTGGAATCATTTCAGCAATTTTTAATTGATTACAAAGTCGAAGGACGCGAAGTAACACCGAACCTCAATAAATTCTATCATGATCAAAAAACACTAAGTTTTGATAATTTTTATCATCAGGTGGGTCAGGGTAAGACTTCGGATGCTGAAATGATGCAAGAAAACTCATTGTATGGTTTGTCAACTGGCTCTGCGATGGTTAAATACGGGACAAACAATACATTTGAATCTATGCCGGCTATTTTGAGCCAACGTGGCTATACAACAGCTGCTTTTCATGGTGACGTGGCAACTTTTTGGAATCGTGATAATACTTATAAATCATTTGGTTATAATTATTTCTTTTCTAAAGCCTACTATCCTAATGCTAGCAAGCCAAACTTTAATGTTGGGTATGGTATGAAAGATAAAATTTTCTTACGAGACAGCATGGAATATGTTGAGCAACTGCCACAGCCGTTTTATGCCAAGTTAATCACTGTCACAAACCATTATCCTTATGACTTAGATAAAGAGAATATTGATTTTCCGGCTACCAAGACAGGAGATAAAACTGTTGATGGTTATGTTCAGACAGCGCATTATTTAGATCAAGCTTTTGGTGAATTGATGAATTATCTGAAAAAGGCTGGTTTATATGACAATTCAATGTTTGTCCTGTATGGTGATCATTATGGTATTTCTGAAAACCATCAGCCAGCCATTGCACAATTATTAGGTAAAGATAAAGTATCTAATTACGATTTAGCGCAATTTCAAAAAGTACCATTTATGATTCATGCCAATGGGTTAAAGGGTGGCGTTAATCATACATATGGTGGTGAAATTGATATGCTACCAACATTGCTCGATTTGCTTGGTGTGCCAGATGACAACATGACAATGTTTGGAAAAGATATGTTATCGCCAAAAAATGATGGGATTGTGCCATTTCGTGATGGTGATTGGATTACGCCAAAGTATATTAAGTACAATAATCAGTATTTTAATACAGAAAATGGTCAACAATTGACGTTGCAGTCAGATGATGATCTCAAGAAGACAGCTGAAAAAGTGCAATCGCATGTTGATAAAGTGCTTGATTACTCTGATTCTGTGATTACAGGTGACTTATTGCGTTTTGATAAGTCGCGATCTGATTTCCACGCAATAGATAAAAAAGATTATAGTTAC
Source organism: Leuconostoc carnosum (assembly GCF_007954525.1). Taxonomy (NCBI): domain Bacteria; kingdom Bacillati; phylum Bacillota; class Bacilli; order Lactobacillales; family Lactobacillaceae; genus Leuconostoc; species Leuconostoc carnosum. Next base: position 1,334,830 of record NZ_CP042374.1, read on the forward strand.
AAAAAATCTGATGGTTTATCTGCTTTGCAAAGAGCACAAAAGACTAACCCTTCTAGTGCATTAGCCAAAAATAAATCAAAATCCACACTTGATCTCTATAAAACGGATGCGCCAGAGTTAGCGCCTTCATCTTCTGATGAGAATAGCGATGCTAGTTCTTCATCAAAATAAAACGAACAAACAACTAAAACGTTTGTTCGTTTTTTAATATATTAGAAAAACAACTATATACAGGGCAAGTATCATGATATCATGCGTTATTTATCATATGATAGTTTTATATTTTGTGAGTGAAGGAAGTTGATAACAATTTTAAATGAGATTGAAGGCACAAACGCGAAAATTTGTTCGTTTTACTGTATAATGTAGGAAAGTAGATGAAAGAAGAGAACTATGCGTGAACATGTTGCTGACCACGGCTTTGAAGTGGTTTCAAAATATCAGCCAACAGGCGATCAGCCACGAGCTATTGATCAACTCGTGAGGGGTATTAATGCTGGCGTGAAAGAGCAAGTTTTACTTGGTGCTACGGGAACAGGGAAGACTTTCACAATTTCTAATGTCATTAAAGATATTAAGAAGCCAACACTGGTATTGAGTCATAATAAGACCTTAGCTGGTCAACTTTATGGTGAGTTGAAAGAGTTTTTTCCAAATAATGCGGTTGAATATTTTGTGTCCTATTATGATTATTATCAACCAGAAGCTTATGTCCCTAGTTCTGATACATTTATTGAAAAAGATTCAGCTGTCAATGATGAAATCGATCAATTACGTAACTCAGCAACTAGTTCGTTGCTATCAAGAAATGATGTCATTGTTGTGGCATCAGTTAGTTCTATTTTTGGATTAGGTGATCCGCATCAGTACCAAGAACATGTGATTAATTTACGTGTAGGAAATGAATATGGTCGTAATCAGTTAATGATGGATTTGATTAACGTTCAGTTTACGCGAAATGATATTGATTTTCACCGTGGTACTTTTCGTGTGCGTGGAGATGTTGTGGAAATTTTCCCAGCATCTGAAGATGAAATGGCATTACGCGTTGAATTTTTTGGAGATGAAATTGATCGTATTCGTGAAATTAATTCATTAACGGGGGAAACATCATCTGAGCGTGACTATGTTGCAATTTATCCAGCTAAACATTTCATGACGGATGATGATCAAATGTCGACTGCTTTGGCAGGTATTACTGAAGAAATGAATCAACAAGTGGCCTTATTTGAAAAAGAGGGCAAGTTAATAGAGGCTCAACGTATCAAACAGCGAACAGAGTACGACTTAGCAATGTTAGAAGAAATGGGATTTGTCGGTGGTATTGAAAACTATTCGCGTTGGATGGATGGTCGCCAAGTTGACGAACCGCCATTTACTTTGCTAGATTTCTTCCCAGATGATTTTCTCGTAGTTGTCGATGAGAGTCATGTGACCATGCCGCAAATTCGTGGTATGTTCAATGGAGATCGGGCACGTAAAGAAACGTTAGTAAATTATGGTTTTCGTTTGCCATCGGCACTTGATAATCGACCACTGAAACTGCCTGAGTTTGAACAGCATGTGAACCAAATTATTTATATGTCAGCGACACCAGGTGACTATGAATTAGAACGAGTGACGAGTGATCACATTATACAGCAAATCATTCGACCCACTGGGTTATTGGATCCAGAGGTTGAAGTACGGCCTGTTATGGGACAAATTGATGACTTGGTAGGTGAAATTAATAAACGTGCACAAAAGGATGAACGTGTATTTATTACAACCCTAACTAAGCGAATGGCAGAAGATTTAACTGATTATTTAAAGGACATGGGAATCAAGGTAGCCTATTTACATGCTGATATTAAGACACTTGAACGAACTGAAATTATCCGTGATTTACGTTTAGGTAAATATGATGTGCTGATTGGTATTAATTTATTACGTGAAGGTATTGATGTACCTGAAGTGTCCTTAGTTGCTATTTTAGATGCCGATAAGGAAGGCTTTTTACGTAATCCACGTTCTTTGATTCAGACGATAGGTCGTGCAGCCAGAAACTCGGATGGCCATGTGATTATGTATGCTGATAAAACGACTAGGTCAATGAAAGAAGCTATGGATGAAACAGCCAGACGACGTGAAATTCAAACACAATATAATGTTGAACATGGTATTACACCAACAACAATTAAAAAAGATATTCGCGATTTGATTTCCGTACGTACAGATTCAACCGATAATCAAGAAGTGATTGATTTGACGCAAGTTGCTTTCAAAGATTTGCCAAAAGATGAACAAATGAGTATTATTGGTAATCTTGAAAAGCAGATGAAGGCTGCCGCCAAGTCACTAGACTTTGAAGAGGCGGCACAGCTGCGCGATAATGTGATGGAATTAAAAGCCGTTTTGTAAAATTATCAGAGTTACTGAGTTAGCAGTCAAAATAAATAATAATTTGTAATAGAACAGATAATAAAATTTAAGATAAGGAAGTGCGCTGATAGCGATGAAATTAGTCGTCGATGCGTTAAACATATGGCAAAAACAAATATTGAAATACGTGGTGCTCGCGTCCAAAATTTAAAAAATATTGATGTTGATATTCCAAAAGATAAATTAACTGTGGTAACTGGACTTTCTGGTTCAGGTAAATCATCTCTAGCTTTCGATACACTGTATGCGGAAGGACAACGACGATATGTTGAAAGTTTATCATCATATGCGCGTCAGTTTCTTGGTCAAATGGATAAGCCAGATGTTGATTCAATTGATGGCTTATCACCAGCTATCTCAATTGATCAGAAAACAACATCTAATAATCCGCGTTCGACAGTAGGAACGGTGACAGAAATTAACGATTATTTCCGCCTGCTGTATGCTCGAGTTGGACGACCAGATGACCCTAAAGATGGGACAAAAATTATGATAACCATTGATCAAATGGTTGAGTATACCTTGAATCAGTTACCAACTGGTACCCGGTTACAAGTTTTTGCACCAATTATTATGGGTAAGCGCGGATCACATGAATCAGCATTTGATAATATGCGTAAGCAAGGGTATATTCGTGCTCGAGTGGATGGTACTATTATTGAATTAGATGATCAAGAAAAAATATCGTTAGAAAAAAACAAGCCACATGACATTGACGTGATGATTGATCGTATTGTCTTGCGCGATGATTCACGATCACGTCTTTTTGATTCCATGGAGGCAGCCATACGTTTAACTAATGGGTTAGTGCAACTAGATATTGTGACACGTGGGGATGAAGCAGCCATTGAACCATTGAAATTCTCTGATCATTATTTAGGTGATTTGAGAGACTTTAGAGTGGGCCGATTAGAGCCAAGATTGTTTAGTTTCAATGCACCTTTAGGTGCGTGTGAATTTTGTCAAGGACTTGGTGTAACGCGGGAAGTCGATATTGAATTAGTCATTCCTGATAGCAAAAAAACATTACGAGAAGGGGCAATTGCCCCATGGAACCCTATTTCATCAAATTATTATCCTGAAATGTTACATCAATTTGCGGAACAGTTTGATATTAATCTAGATATTGCATTTGAATCATTACCTAAAAAAGATCAGGATTTAATTCTAGAAGGTTCCGGATCAAAATCATTTCACTTTCATTATCAAAATGATTTTGGTGGTGTACGTGATGTTGACATACCTTTTGAAGGGGTCATTAAGAATATAGCGCGTCGATTTAATGAAACAAATTCTGACTTTACACGGGATCAAATGGCGCATTATATGACGGAATTGACCTGTCAGGCATGCCAAGGATATCGTTTAAATCCGGCAGTACTCTCTGTGAAAATCAATGGGCAGCACATTGGTGAAGTTTCAGAAATGTCAGTTGATAAAGAATTAGCATTTTTTAATGCGATTACATTAGGCGAACAGGACACAATAATTGCCGCACCAATTATTAAAGAAATAAAGGATCGCCTTGGCTTTTTAGAAAGTGTTGGTTTGAAATATCTGACGCTTGCCCGTTCTGCGCGTACACTATCAGGTGGAGAATCACAGCGTATTCGTTTAGCCACACAAATTGGTTCTAATTTATCAGGCGTTTTGTATGTATTAGATGAACCCTCGATTGGGCTGCACCAACGCGATAACGATATGTTGCTCTCAGCGATGCAGCATATGCGTGATTTGGGTAATACACTTGTTGTGGTTGAACATGATGAGGATACTATGCGCGCTGCAGATTATTTAATTGATGTCGGTCCTGGTGCAGGCACTTTGGGTGGTGAAATTGTTGCCACAGGTACACCAGATGAAGTAGCTAATAACAAGTCATCATTAACTGGACAGTATTTATCAGGGAAAAAATTTATTCCTGTACCAACTCAGCGGCGTAAAGGAAATGGTAATTTTGTCACAATTAAAGGTGCTAAAGAAAATAATCTCAATAATATTACAGTGAAATTCCCATTAGGTAAATTCATAGCCGTTACAGGTGTGTCCGGATCTGGCAAATCAACACTGGTTAATCAGATTTTAAAACGCGCACTAAAACAAAAAATTAATAATAATTCTGAAAAACCAGGTCGCTATCGAGCCATTGAAGGTGTAGAAAAAATTGAACAGGTCGTTGACATTGATCAATCGCCTATTGGACGTACACCTAGATCAAACCCAGCGACTTATACGGGCGTTTTTGATAATATCCGTGACCTGTTTGCACAAACAAATGAGGCAAAAATGCGTGGCTATAATAAGGGGCGTTTTTCGTTTAATACAAAAGGTGGGCGTTGTGAAAATTGTCATGGTGATGGTGTGATTAAAATCGAAATGAACTTTTTACCAGATGTCTATGTTTCTTGTGAAGTTTGTCATGGGACGCGGTACAATTCAGAAACACTAGAAGTGACCTATAAAGGGTTGAATATTTCACAAATATTAGATATGTCAGCTTCCGAAGCTTTAGAATTTTTTGCTCCTATTCCAAAAATTGCGCGTAAATTACAAACAATTAATGATGTTGGTTTAGGATATGTCAAATTAGGACAGTCAGCCACAACCTTGTCTGGTGGTGAGGCACAGCGAATGAAATTAGCATCTGAATTGCATCGCCGTACAAACGGCAAAACAATTTATATTTTAGACGAACCAACGACGGGGCTGCATGTTGATGATATTTCTCGATTGCTGACAGTATTGCAACGTTTGGTTGATGCTGGTAATACAGTTGTTGTGATAGAACATAACCTAGATGTCATTAAATCAGCTGATTGGTTGATTGATATGGGACCCGAAGGTGGTGTTGGTGGGGGTAATGTTTTAGTTTCTGGAATACCTGAAAAAGTAATGAATACAAAAAATTCATACACGGGTAAGTATTTAAAGCAGGTTATTGAACGTGACTTAGCACGCGCAAAATAAACATATGTAAAACAAAATGCCCACAGAATAATATTCTGCGGGCATTTTGCGATTACTTTGAAAAGCTTTTGAGCTTTGATAAGTCGTTGAGCGCTTTTAAGGCACGCTTACGTGTCTTAATATTGGGACTCTTTAACTTACGTGTTGCTGAAGCGATGTCTAATTTTTCTGTCATAATGTAGATCTCCAATTTGTTATTTTCGCAAATAGGGACGGCAACAGCCGATAGTGACATGTTGCTAGCAATCTCACTTACAATTCATAAGTATACCAGAATAGCAAAGAATTACAAATGTCATGGTAGAATAGAGAGAAGAAAACTTTAGAAAGTGAAAAATGTTGATTATTTGTGGTGGAGCATGTTGGATGCAATATAAGTTTGCTTTGTACATAAATAGTTGACACGCTGATAAAATGATAAATAAACCAAAAATTGTAATTATTGGTGGTGGCTCTGGATTACCAGTTATTATTAAACCACTCATTAAAAAAAATATTGATTTAACAGCCATTGTGACAGTCGCAGATGATGGTGGTTCTAGTGGCTTATTGCGAAATTATATTAACATTGTGCCACCAGGTGATATCCGTAATATCTTAGTGGCTATGTCCCATGTTGATCCATCAATTACAGAAGTTATGCAGTATCGTTTTAATGCCAAAGACGATTTTTTTGCTAAACACGCTGTTGGTAACTTAATTATTGCTGCGATGACAGAAATGCATGGTAATATTTTTGATGCGGTTCAACATTTGGCACGTTTCATGCATGTTCATGGACAAATTTATCCAGTGTCTAATGAGCCGTTAATTCTACACGCTGAGTTCAAAGATAGGACCGTACTTGCTGGTGAGGCTGAAATTACTCACGCGCATAAAACAATTGACCATGTCTGGGTTACTGGAGATGAGCCAGGAGAAGAACCAAAGGCTGCACCGGAAGTCGTGGAAGCCATTCTAAATGCAGATATGATTGTTTATGGACCAGGTAGCCTGTTTACATCGATTTTACCTAATGTTGTCGTGCCAGAAGTTAGTGAGGCACTACGAATCACTACGGCAGCGCAAGTCTACATTGCCAATATTATGACCCAAAAAGGTGAAACGGACGCTTACACAGATGCCCAGCATCTCTTGGCACTTAACGCGCATATCGGACAACAAACGATTGATTACGTGATTTCAAATAATGCTGTTGTACCTAATGATTTTGTGGATTTTCAAAAGTGGGACGAAATTTCAAATCAGGTAAAGCTAGATAAGGCAGCAGTTGAAGTACAAGGTGCGCATCAAATTGCTGGTGATTTTTTGAGCTTGCGCGATGCTGGTGCTTTCCATGATGGTGAAAAAATTATGAATCAATTAATTAAAATTTTGGAGCAAAATTAATGTCATATGCATCAGATGTCAAAAAAGAATTAACCGGATTATTGGTACATGACGGTAATGCTAAGGCAGAATTATCCGCTTTAATGCGAATGAATGGCGTAAGTACACTGGGCGTGAATCAGACAGTTGCTGTTAAAACTGAAAACGCAGCAATTGCCAGACGAATATATACCTTATTAACACAAAATTATGATCATGTGATTGTTGAAGTAACGGTTTCTGAACCTAATCATATTTCTCAACATAAATCTTATGGCGTACTACTTAAAAATCAGGTTGATGAGGTAATGGCAGATTTAGGTGTTGATCCTTTTGGTCTACATCCAGAAATTCCAGCGCGTATTTTAAATCAGGTTGATAAAAGACGATCTTTTCTCAGAGGGGCTTTTTTGGCAGCGGGCTCTGTCAATTCACCTGAAAAAGCCAACTACCATTTGGAATTATTCACGACACATGAAGAGTTAGCAGAACAGCTCCGTGATATGATGTTGGAGTTCAATTTACCAGCAAAAATTATTGATCGTTCTGGAGGTTTCATTGTCTATTTGAAACGTGCTGAAAAAATTGTTGATTTTTTATCGACTATTGGTGCGACACAAACGATGCTGCGATTTGAGGATATTCGAATGATGCGTGATATGCGTAATTCAGTTAATCGTATGACTAACGCCGAAATGGCTAACATTCAAAAGACTGCAGATGCGGCGAATAAACAAGTGCAACAAATTTTGTTAATTGCTGATGAAATAGGTGATCTAGATTTGTTACCCAAAAAACTACGTGATATCGCTAAAGTCCGTCTCGAACATCCAGATGATTCCTTAGCAGAAATTGGGGAGTTGTTAGAAATTAGTAAATCAGGTGCTAATCATCGCATACGTAAGTTAAAAGAATTAGCTCAGATGATTACTAATGAGGAACCATATGATTTAAATAAGTTATAAAACAATTTTTAGCACTCTTGGTGTGTTTGTGCTAAAATAGTATTAAGTTAAATGCATGATTGCATGAAAACGTACTAGTGTTGTCCATAGGTGGTGTGTTGGTATCTATTTTAACGAATAGATCAACTCACAATATCTTGAAATAGTGCTAAGTACTCTAAAATAAGGAGCTGAAAATTATGTGGCCAGGAGTTATTGAACAAACTGCTAATGGACGTGAAAGCTATGATTTACCTTCACGTTTGCTAAAGGATCGTATTGTTTTGGTTCAAGGCGAAATTGAAGATAGTATGGCGACATCAATTGCTGCGCAATTACTATTTTTGGAAGCGCAAGATCCAACAAAAGAAATTTCAATGTATATTAATTCACCAGGGGGCTCAGTTACAGCTGGACTATCAATTACTGATACAATGAATTTCATTAAAGCACCGGTAACAACAATTGTTATGGGATTAGCTGCTTCAATGGGAACTATCATTGCTAGTTCAGGTGAGAAGGGGCATCGGTTTATGTTGCCCAATGCCGAATACCTGATTCACCAACCAATGGGTGGTGCTGGTGGCGGTACGCAACAGACTGATATGGCAATTATTGCTAAGCAGTTGACTAAGACACGTGAAAAACTAAATAAGATTCTAGCAAATGCGTCAGGGAAAGACTTAGAAACAATCGCGCATGACACAGAGCGTGATTATTGGATGAGTGCTGAAGAAACGTTGGAATATGGTTTGATTGATGGCATTTTAACAAAAGCCGGCGAGAAACCAGTTATTAAGTAATTACAAATATATTAAGACAACAAAAAAGCAGATTGATAATGATTATCGTCAATCTGCTTTTTTGTTGTCTTAAATATGGGTATTCTCTAGCATCGTGGCATGATCAATAATTGGGAGTTCTTTATAAATATGAGGCAATAATTATGTAGGTTTGTTAAGCGGTTTCAATGTTTATAAATAGCGGTTATCGGTAGGTTTAAAACATTAATAATATACGTGCGAAAATGCACAAAATAAGGTACAATGGTATTGTAATAAAAATTAGGAGGATCTTATGAAGATTTTTGCTTATGGTATCCGTGATGATGAAAAGCCATCACTTGAAGATTGGAAGTCAACTCACCCAGAAGTTGAAGTTGATTATACACAAGAATTATTGACACCTGAAACTGCCAAATTGGCTAGTGGGTCTGATTCAGCAGTTGTATATCAACAATTGGATTACACACGTGAAACTTTGACTGCTTTGTCAGAGGTAGGTGTAACAAACTTGTCATTGCGTAATGTTGGTACGGACAACATTGATTTTGAAGCTGCTAAAGAATTGAACTTTAACATCTCAAATGTCCCAGTATATTCACCAAATGCAATTGCTGAGCACTCAATGATTCAATTGTCACGTTTATTGCGTCGCACAAAGGCCTTGGATGCTAAAATTGCAAAACACGATTTGCGTTGGGCACCAACAATTGGTCGCGAAGTTCGCATGCAAACAGTTGGTGTAATAGGTACAGGAAACATTGGTCGTGTCGCTATCAAAATTTTGCAAGGATTTGGCGCAAAAGTTGTTGCATATGATAAGTTCCCAAATGCTGAAATTGCAGCACAAGGATTGTATGTTGATTCGCTAGACGAATTATATGCGCAAGCTGACGCCGTGGCATTGTTTGTGCCAGGTGTACCTGAAAACCATCATATGATTGATGCTTCTGCTATTGCTAAAATGAAGGATGGCGTAATCATTATGAACGCGTCTCGTGGTAATTTGATGGCCATTGATGATATTATTGATGGATTGAATTCAGGTAAAATTTCAGACTTCGGTATGGATGTTTATGAAGAAGAAGTTGGTTTGTTCAATGAAGATTGGTCAAACAAAGAATTCCCAGATTCTAAAATTGCTGACTTGATTTCACGTGAAAATGTTTTGGTAACACCACATACTGCTTTCTATACTACGAAAGCAGTCCTTGAAATGGTTCATCAATCAATGGATGCAGCCGTGGCCTTTGCAAACGGTGAAACACCATCTATTGCAGTTAAATACTAAAATAATCATAACAAATAAAGCACGTGTTTATGATGAAAACATGGGGGAGATTCATCAGCCACATGTGTTTGTAGGATAATTGAGATAGTCGTGAGAGACTGTTAAGGGAAAGAAAATGAGTATTAAAGCAGATGGTCACAAATGGGCCACAAAAGAATCTCAAGAAGTACGTAATGAAGAGTATGCACGTAAAGCCACTGAAATTGCAACGGTTGAGTTTAGTGGTGCTACAGAATTAAAATTGAAGGATTTTTTCTTTAAAGTACTGTCTGGATCAGCGCAAGGTATTTTGATTGGTGTGCTACCTTCAGCTGTTATGAAGTATATCATTCAATACTCTGGTTTGGGTGCAACAGATTTTGGTGCTAACTTAAGTGCGATTTTAACTTTGTTTACATCATTGATACCATTCTTAATTGGTATGGCGGTTGCATTACAGTTTAAAATGAAGAGTTTGGATGTCGGTGTTGTTGCCGTTGCAACAGCAGTTGCCTCTGGATCCATCAAGTGGGCAACTGCACCAGCGGGCTTTACCAATCCAGTTACAGGGTTGAAGTCGATAGCACCAGCTAATGTTTATATTGCTAGTGGTGCCGGTGATGTTATCAATGCGATGATTGTTGCTGCTATTGCTGTACTAGTAACATGGTTGGTATCACGATATCTTAAAGGATTTGGTTCAGTTGCTATTATTTTAAGTCCCATTATCGTTGGTGGCGGTGTCGGCTTAATAGGTAAGTATATTGCACCTTACGTCGGATTAGTAACAACAGAAATTGGTGATTTGGTAGCAACATTTACTAAACTCGCGCCAATTCCAATGTCTATTCTGATTGCCATGGCATTTGCCATTATTATTATTACACCAGTATCAACAGTTGGAATTGCTTTGGCTATTTCATTGTCTGGTATTGGTTCGGGTGCTGCAGCCATGGGTGTTGTGGCAACAACGATTGTATTATTGATTAATTCTTGGCGTGTTAATAAGCCTGGTGTGACTATTGCCATTGCTTTAGGTGCTATGAAAGGCATGATGCCTTCAGTATTTGCTAAGCCAGTTACAATGTTACCATTCTTATTGACAGCAGCTATTTCTGGTATTCCTGTTGCTTTGTTTAATATTCAAGGAACACCGGTAACGGCTGGATTTGGTTATATTGGGTTAGTTTCACCAATTCAATCTATGGTAAAAGATCCAAGTGTACCAGCGAGCGTAATGAACCACTTCATTAACCCTATTGTGGCGTTAATTGCTTGGTTGATTGTTCCAATAATTGCTGGATTTATCGCTCAGTTTATATTTAGCAAGTTATTGAAATTATATTCTCCAATGGATTTTCAACAAGATTTATAATATGACATGATATTGAAACATAAAAAAATCACTTCGGTGGTTTTTTTATTATTTAAAGTACTTAATAACTCTGAAATGATTAATTATATTATTATAGTCATATAATTGATTCCGAAATTGTTTATCAGACAGTAATGTAAATACAAAGTTGCAAAATAATGATTGATGTCAGTTTATTTCTGAAGGTAATATTTACTTTTTTGTGATGTTTTATCCACCAAAAAGAGGTTAAACAGAAAAATAAACAAATTATATGTACATTGTTTAATAATACCTTTTTGTACTGATTTTTGACATATATTGTCATTGTTTTGTAACATAGTTCGTGCAAAATAGAAAACATGATGTTAAAGAGAATAGTGATTATGAGTGCAACTGTGACGGGTTTGACGTTAGGTGTATTGGGAACACACTTTACAACAGACCGCCAACCAACCGAAGCTTCACTGCTTGATACGAAAATTGAGGTACGAGCTGTTGATTCATTAGCTGATATGAAAACAGTGCAACTAATGCCACAACGACAAAAGAATCAAGTAGTTACAAAAAATGTATCTGAAACAGCACAGGTACAAAATACTAACCAGGCAGTAACAGGATCAAATGATGATCTGACAGTTAAAGACGATGAGTTAGTGAATAATGCAACAGTACCAGCAGAACCTAAGGCAGAACAAGCTGAAGTAGCTGAGATAGCGACTAGTACACCATCTCCAGTGCGAGCAGAAGCGAATAAAGCAGTACCAGTAGCTACAAGCGAAGAAAAGGCGAACCAATCAACAGCATCGGCATCTGAACCAGCAGCTGATATGCAATGGCTGATTACACGCGAAAGTCATGGTGATCCGCATGCTCAAAACGGATCATATTATGGTATTGGACAGTTATCTGAAAATTATTATGAAAAATATGTACCCGGTCAAGACTATCGTGGTAATTATGGCGTACAATTATTAGCCATGCAAAAGTATATTGCAGAACGTTATGGTACGGTAGGTAATGCCATTACACACTGGCAAGCAAACAATTGGTATTAAAATCTCGTAGAGCACGTAACACAAATTTATCATACGGTTTTTAAAAGCATACAATGATGTGTGCTTTTTTGATTTTAGTACAGTGGTTTTAAATTTACAGTGATTGTAGTGTATAATAAGATAGATAAATAAATTGGACGAGGGCTTTTATGCGCTTAGAACGCTTTACGCCGACCTACATGGTTGAAAGAATATATGATTTAACAGTTGAAGATTTAAAATCACATGGGATTACAACGGTTTTAGCCGATTTAGATAATACATTACTAGCTTGGAACAATCCGGAAGGGACACCAGAATTACGCCAATGGTTACAAGATTTACGTGAAGGTGGTATCGAGTTGATAGTTGTGTCTAATAACACAACTAAACGTGTTGCTAAAGCGGTTAAGCCACTGAATGTTAATTTTGTATCGTGGTCATTAAAGCCAATGCCACGTGGCATATTGCACATCTTACGTACACAGCATCTCAAACGCGAAGAAGTTATTATGGTAGGTGATCAGATGTTGACTGATGTGTGGGCAGCGCATGGTGCAGGTGTGCGAAGTGTGTTGGTCAAAAGATTGATTGAGTCAGATATGTGGCAAACTTGGCTGAATCGTAGTATTGAAAAACAAGTGAAAAAGATCGTTTTTAAAGCGCATCCTCACTTAAAATGGGAGAAATCACTTCGTGACAGATGAAGTAACGGACGCATATGTCCAAGAACAATTAAATGAAGGTTTACGATGTGTCGGTTGTGGCGCATTGATGCAAATAACAGAACCGCAAAATGCCGGTTATTTGCCTTTAAGTGCGTTAAAAAAGGCCATTGATAGTGAAGAATTATTTTGTCAACGGTGCTTCCGTTTACGTCATTACAATGAAATTCAGCCGGTTGAATTAACAGACGATGATTTTGCTGACCTATTACATCAAATCTCAGATACAAAGTCATTAATTGTCTATGTGATGGATGTATTTGATGTAACTGGATCAGAAATTTCTGGGCTGCCACGTTTTGTTGGCCAGGATAACCCAATTCTTGTGGTAGCTAATAAAATTGACCTATTACCTAAGCTATTAAACAAAAGACGACTAAAGAACTGGCTACAAGCAGAATTAAAGTCGCAAGGCATACAACCAGCCGATATTTTTTTGACATCTGCTACGCATCCCAAGAATTTGGATGATTTATTGGAAACAATCGACGACTTACGTCAAGATCGTGATGTTTATGTTGTAGGTGTGACGAATGTTGGTAAGTCAACTTTAATTAATCAGATTATCAAATCGCGTACTGGTATACAGGACTTAATTACAACTTCTCGATTCCCTGGTACAACATTGGATCGTATTGTCATTCCTTTGTCTGATGGTAAAGATCTTATTGATACACCGGGAATTATTAAGCGTGATCAAATGGCATATGTTTTGTCGAATAAAGATTTAAAATATGCTTTACCAAAAAATGAAATTAAGCCACGAACTTATCAATTAAACCCTGAACAGACACTCTTTATTGGTGGTTTAGCACGTTTTGATTTTGAAAGTGGGGAACGTACAGCGATAACGGCTTACTTTGAAAATAATTTAAAGTTACATCGCACAAAGCTAGCTGGTGCTGATGAACTCTACGACAAACATGTTGGTGAGCTATTACAACCTGCACCAAGTGGTATCAGCACACATGAACTTATCAAGCATGAATTTAATGTAACAGAAAAAAGTGATATTGTATTTTCAGGGCTCGGTTGGATGACTGTACCTGCTGATATTAAAGTTTCTGGTTGGGCACCAAAGGGCGTTTCAGTCCTTATTAGAAAGGCAATGATTTAATGTTAAAAATAACAGGTAAACAAAAACGTTTTCTACGTTCAAAAGCTAACACATTAACACCAATTTTTTCAGTAGGAAAAAATGGTCTAGCTCAAGCATGGGTTGATGAAGTTGTACTAGCATTATCAAAACGTGAGTTAGTTAAAATTAGTTTGCAACAGAGTGCAGATGAATCATCAACAGAGGTTGCTGATTTCATTCAAACACATTCAGATATTACCGTGGTACAGACTATTGGGCGAACGTTAGTTTTGTTTTTGCCAGCACAAGAAGATAAATACAAGAGAATTTCGGTTGAATTAGCTAAGATTTAATTTAAGGCGGTAATATCAATGAACGGGACGTATATCTTTTCAACTCAAACACAAGTAGAATCCAAACCATTGCTTCAAAAAAAGCGTATTGGTATTTTTGGTGGGACCTTCAATCCACCACACATTGGGCAATTGGTCCTGGCAGAATGCGTAGGTAAACAATTAGGTGTAGAAAAAGTATATTGGATGCCTAATTCACAGCCAGTGGATGGTACGCATGCAAGTGCCATTGAACCTTCTTATCGTGCACAATTGGTTAAAAGTGCAATTATGGGGAATCCTTTTTTTGATATTGAACTGATTGAAATCCGTAACGGTGGACAATCATATACCTATCAAACTATGCGTGAGCTTGTTGAGTCACATCCCGAGAATGAATATTATTTTATTGTGGGCGCTGAAAAAGTTAAAAAAATTCAGTCATGGGACTACATCGATGAATTAACTCAACTAGTTAAGTTTGCGGTTGGTGTTCGTGACGGGCAGAAAAAACAATTAAATTTCCCTGCCTTGTGGTTTGATGTACCAGATATACGTATTTCGTCGTCGGATATTCGAACACGATTGCGGTTGAAGCAAAGTATTAATTATCTCGTCCCTGAACGTGAAGCATATTTTATTCAGGAGTATAATTTATATAGAGGCTTATATGACTAAATATTTTGATGGTACAATGATGGACTTAGAAGCAAAAGTTGCTGCTAAACTTTCTGATTATCGTTTTCAACATGTTTTGCGTGTGCGGGACTATGCTCGAAAGCTAGCCATGGCTAATGGTGTTGACGTTGAGCAAGCAGAAGTAGCGGCATTAGTACATGATTACGCTAAAGAACGTTCAAATTCAGAATTTTTGACGTTAATTCGTGTCAAAAATTTAGATCCTGATTTGGCTAACTGGGGTAATTATATTTGGCATGGTGTGGTTGGTGCTGAAATCATTCACGATGAGTTAAATATTCAAGATAATGACATTTTAAACGCTGTTCGTGAACATACAACTGGCGCAGCCGAAGGCATGACGAAATTGTCGCAAGTAATATTCATGGCAGATTATTTAGAACTTGGCCGTAATTTTTCTGGTGTAGACGCAGCGCGTCGTATCACCGATGAATCATTAACCGCAGGTATTAGGTACCAAATTGTTCACACTGTTTTACATCTTGTAAAGAAAGAAACCGCAATTTATCCTAAGAGTATCACAACATATAATTATTGGATAAATCAAAAATAAACTGGTTGATCTAGATTGAAAAGAAAGAGTATAGGAAGAAAATTTTGACAACACCATTAGATATACAAAAAAAGTTGGAAATAGCAGTAAAAGCAATTGATAGTAAAAAAGCAAATAACATTGTCGCTATGGATATGCATAAAGTGAGTTTGATGGCGGATTATTTTGTGATTGCTGACGCAACGTCTAATCGCCAAGTACAAGCCATTGTAACCGAAGTAAAAGATAAAATTCAAGAAGCTGGTGGTGACATTAAGTTGATTGAAGGTTTTCAAACAGCAGACTGGGTTTTGATTGATTTGGGGGATGTCATTGTACATGTCTTTTCAACAGAACAACGTGATTTCTATAATTTAGAACGTTTGTGGCATGATGCGCCATATGTTGATTTAACTAAATTACTTGTAGCGGAATGAAGAATAGAGATGGGCGGCAGCTCGTCTTTTTTTCTGTTAAAATAAGTTTATGACTAACAAAAATTTACAACAAAATTATACAACTTTTGCCGAGAAATATGATCAGTTATTTGATGATGACATGTATCAAGCATGGGCAAATTATGTGACACAAAATGTCACAAAAGGCTCAGTACTTGACTTGGGTGGTGGCGCAGGTAGATTGGCTGTATTATTGGCAAAGCAACAATATGAAGTTGATATTTTAGACTTATCAGAGGATATGTTATCATTGGCGCAACGGCATGCTACTGAGGCAGCTGTTGATTTAAATTTGTTACAAGCAGACATGCGAGAATGGACTGACTGGCAAAAGACATATCCGGTAATTGTTAGTTTTGCTGATGCTTTGAATTATTTACCGCAATTGACAGACTTAACAGCTACGATTGAACAGGTTTATTCACATTTAGAGCCTGGGGGTGTGTTTTTATTCGATGTAATCACACCTTATCAAACTAACGTATTGTACGATAATTATTATTATAATAACGATGATGATGAAGACAATATTTTTATGTGGACTAGTTATCTAGGTGAGGCAGTCAATAGTGTGGATCATGATTTGAAATTTTTTGTTTATGATCCAAAAATTGATGGTTTTAATATTTTAAGAGAAATCCACCATGAGCAGACATATGATTTAGATATTTACCAACAAGTTTTGTCAACAGTAGGATTTACTGATATTGAAGTAACAGCTGACTTTGGGAAACGTGCAATAGATGATAAAACTGAACGATGGTTCTTTAAGGCGGTGAAAAAATGAAAGTTGTAGGATTGGTAACTGAATATAATCCATTTCATAATGGACACATTCACCACATACAAGAAGCTAAAAGAGTCACTCAGGCTGACGTTGTGGTTGCTGTTATGTCAGGTAATTTTGTTCAGCGTGGTGAACCAGCACTATTTGATAAATGGACAAGAGCAAAAGCAGCACTAGAAAATGGTGTTGATTTGGTTATTGAACTGCCCACTTTTTATGCGGTACAGCCGAGTCATTTATTTGCGGAAGGCGCAGTTAAATTACTATCAGCATTGGGAATTGAGGACATGGTGTTTGGCTGTGAACATGCAGATGTTGATTTTTTAGCGTTAGCTAAGGAAGCACCTGCCATTGATCAAGGACAAAAATTTCAAAATAAAAATCAGACTTTTGCGAAATCTTATGCCCAACAATTAGAGAATGAGACAGGATTTGTATTAGAAGATCCAAATGATATTTTAGCATTTGGTTACGCGAAGGCAGTGTTGAAATTGGATGTTAATATGGCACTGCACCCAATTCAACGCGTTGTGGCTGGATATCATGATCAAACACTGATGGACTCTCAAAGCATTGCTTCAGCTTCTTCTATTCGTTTAGCACTACATAAAGGTAAATTAGAAAAAATACAAAATGTCGTGCCGAACAATACTTTGGCTGCAATTAATTCAGAAATAAACACGGTTGGCTTTGAAGAGAAATTTTGGCCACTGCTTAAATACCGTTTAACAACAGATACAATTGGCCAACTTGGGCAAGTATACCAAATGGCTGAAGGGTTGGAACACCGTATGGCAGCTGTCGCATTAGCCGAACCAGGGCCACAAAGTTATCAAAGTTTTATTAAATCCGTGAAATCTAAACGTTACACTTTCGCACGGATTCAACGTATGTTGTTTTACACACTGCTTAATGTTAAGGTTGATCAAATGCAAGCAGCCATGCAGGACCCCTATTTGCGCGTACTTGGTTTCACTGATGCAGGACAACATTACCTCAATGAAATTAAGAAAACTGTTACTTTACCAATCATTAGTAAGGTTGATCAACAGTTAGCTAAAGCTAATTTGCGTCTTGACTTTAAAGCAGGAAAATTGTGGCAAATGCTGGCCAGTGAGCAAGATCAACAGCAAGATGTGACACGTAAACCCATTTATGTGACAAAGAAATAGGTATCGAAGGAAAAATTATGAAGTATAATAAAAATCAACTCCAAAAATATCATCAAGCACCACTACAATTTAATGAAACACTGGATTTAGAAGCAATTGCTAAACAACGATTTCCAGAAACTGTTTTAGCATTATCATCATTAACTGTTGATGGTACAATCCGTTACGATGAAGCTGATGATTTACTTTTACATGTCACTGTAACTGGACAAATTACTGTGCCATCTTCTCGATCGCTCGAGCCCGTACTATTGGATGTTGATCTAACTATTGATGAACTATATATTGATAATGAGAAACACCTTGAAGACTTTGAAGAGACAGAAGCAGTTTTTGTATTAGAAAATGATACACTTAATGTCGATGAAGCTATACTTGACAACATTGTAGCCAATTTACCGTTGCAAATTTTAACGGCTAATGAGCTAGAAAATGATGTATTACCATCAGGTCAAGATTGGCATGTTATCAGTGAAGAGACCTTCGAAAATGAGAAAAAACAAGCAACTAAGCCACCATTGGACCCCAGACTAGCTAAATTAGATGATTTTTTCAAAGAATGAGAAAATACTTGCAAAACTTTAGAAATTACTCTAGAATAAAAGGAAGTAATAGAAATAAATTCGGTTTAACCGAGCTAAACATTGAGGGCAAATAATGAGTAAAGTATTGATTGTTGAAGATGAAGAAAACTTGGCAAAGTTTGTCGGGTTGGAGTTAAAACATGAAGGATATGAAGTAGAGACGGTTTTGGATGGTCGTTCAGGGTTAGATTTAGCTTTAGAGAATGATTATGATGTTATTTTGCTTGATTTAATGTTACCAGAATTAAATGGTTTAGAAGTTGCGCGTCGCTTACGTGAAGTAAAAAAGACGCCAATTATTATGATGACTGCGCGCGATTCTGTTATTGATCGTGTCTCCGGGCTGGATTATGGTGCAGATGACTACTTGGTGAAGCCTTTTGCCATTGAAGAGCTACTAGCACGTATTCGCTCATTATTGCGCCGTATTGCCATTGAAACAGAATCTAATGACAAGCACCGTGCTATTATTAATTTTAAAGATTTACGTATTGAAAAAGAAAATCGTATTGCACGACGCGGTGATCAAATTATTAATTTGACTAAGCGTGAATATGATTTATTATTAACATTGGTGGAAAATATCAATGTTGTCCAATCACGTGAGCAACTGCTGAAAGAGGTCTGGGGATTTGATTCAGAAGTAGAGACTAACGTTGTTGACGTTTATATTCGATACTTACGTAATAAAATTGATGATCCAGAAAGCAAGGCGTCATACATTCAGACTGTTCGCGGTACTGGATATGTCATGCGTAGTTAATTTAAATGATGACTAACAAAAATATCAAAACTGAAAAAGCTTCACGTCGTTTTTCGCTGCGTTGGCAGTTAGCATTGGGTATGGCGTTAGGCTTTTTTGCTATATTCATTATATTTGCATTACTTGTGACTGAACGGCTACAAAAATATTATGGCAGATTGCCAGACGAACTCTATCATTGGTTAGAATTAATTGTGATTGCAGGTAGTGTGACTATTTTTGTATTTGCCATTGTTCTAGCACGATACATTTTACGCCCAGTAAAATCAATTCAAACCACAATCAAAGCCCTTGAAGATGACCCTATGACAGATATTCGTGCGAGTGAAATTGGCGCTAATGATGAATTGTCTGATCTTGTTCGTGTTTTGAATCGTATGATTGACCGATTGCAGAGCTTAATTAGTGCGCAACAGCAGTTTGTTTCTGATGTATCTCACGAGTTACGCACACCTGTTACGATTGTTAAAGGACACATGGATTTACTTAACCGTTGGGGAAAAGATGAACCAGAGGTCTTAGATGATTCGATTAAATCTTCCCTTGCGGAAATGCAACGGATGGAAACCTTAATCAATGAGATGTTGAATTTAACGCGTGCGGAACAGATACCGATTGAGAATGTTAAGGAAATTAGCGAAGTAGGGGGCTTGGTTCATCGTGTATTCGATAACTTCAAAATGATTTATCCT
Organism: Leuconostoc carnosum; assembly: GCF_007954525.1. Lineage (NCBI taxonomy): Bacteria > Bacillati > Bacillota > Bacilli > Lactobacillales > Lactobacillaceae > Leuconostoc > Leuconostoc carnosum. The sequence goes on from NZ_CP042374.1 coordinate 1,354,795, forward strand.
GATTTTGTTTTCACCTTGGATGATGATTTAACACGAGAAGCACGAGTGAGAGCACGTCAAGATCATGTTGAGCAGATTTTGATTATATTGGCGGATAATGCTGTTAAGTATTCTTTAGATCGTAAAGAAATTCATTTTGCTTTATCACAGACCGCTAATCAAGTTGAAATTGGCATTCAAGATTTTGGTGAGGGTTTATCTACGGATGATGCCGAACATGTTTTTGATCGTTTTTATCGTGTCGATAAAGCCCGTTCTCGAGCCAAAGGTGGTAATGGGTTAGGATTAAGTATTGCTCAGCGGTTGGTTGAAGGTTATGGTGGTGAAATCAATTTAGAAACAGCTTTGGGTTCAGGCTCCGTTTTTACCATACGTCTACCACTTTATAAAGAGGTAATTGATGATGAAGAGTTATCAAGTTAATGTTTTTGGTATTGTACAAGGTGTAGGATTTCGCTGGTTTGCGCAACAAACAGCTCGGACATATCATATTGTTGGCTGGGTTAAAAATGAGTCAAATGGTTCAGTACTTATGCATATACAAGGAAAAGAAACAGATATTATAGATTTTATCGCAACGATTCAACAGGGGACTGGGTTTAGCCGTGTAGATAAGATTATTAAAGAAGTAATTATACCATTTGATGCGAATAGTTTTGCTATTAGGTAGTAAATATTGGTATAATATACTTTTGTAACAATCAGGAGAAAAATAAACTTATGAAACAGCTAAAACGTGTCCTTACAGCAGCCTTTGTTATCTTGGACATTATCTTAATTACTGGCGGCTATGATGAACATAGTAAGATGTATCGTTGGATTGGGCATCCCTTAGCCGATATAATGACAAGTATTGCGCACATGATTGGTGGCGTTAATGGCATTGGTTGGGCAATTATTATTATTACCGCTATTTTGCGTTTGGTTTTGCTGCCTTTCTTTTTGAATCAACAAGTCAACACTACAATTAACCAAATCAAGATGCAAAAGTTGAAGCCAGAAATTGACAAGTTGCAGTCTCTTTCTCGTAAAGCAGGGACCACTCAAGAACAACAGCAAGCTAGTATGGCAATGATGTCTTTGTATCGTGAAAATGAAGTTAATGTCATTGGTGGTATTTCATTCTTGACGATGGCTATGCAATTACCGGTGTTCTCTGGCTTGTATTCTGCTATTTTGCATGCGCCAGCTTTGAAAGAGGCATCATTCTTAGGTTTTGACCTGAGTCAACCGCAAATTGTTTTTGCAGTTATCGCGGGTGTTATATATTTGATACAAGCATGGTTAATGATGCAATATATGCCAGCAGAACAAAAGAAGACATCAGCAATGATGTTGTTTATTAGTCCCATCATGATTATGGTGTTTGCGATGATTGCTAGTGGAGCTATTGGACTTTATTTCGTGGTTGGTGGTGTGTTTGCGCTTATTCAATCTCTGATTCAACATTATCAACGACCTGGTTTAGAAAAGCGAGTTGCATTAGAGTTTAAAATCAAAAAAACAGCTGATGATTTAATGGCTGAAGGTATCAAGGTGCCAACTGCCAAAGATTCGCAAAACGTTAACCAAAAGAACAGTGACATAGTATCAAATAAACAGTTAAATAAGGAAAAACGTAACGCTGGTAAGCAGCAACGTTGATGGGTAAGTACGTCAAAAAAGTTTGACGTACTTTTGTCAGTTCTCAGAAGAACAGAAAGAAATAGAATTATGGATCGCATTTTATCAAATCAAAATAGTCACGTTAAAGCATGGTCGAAACTTGCAACAAAAAAGGGTCGCCAAGAAAACAGGACTTATCTATTAGATGGTTGGCACTTAGTCGAAGAAGCTGTTAAAGCGGGTGCTAAGTTCCATGCTGTTATGGCAACTGAAGAACAAATGGCTGAGCACTTGCCAGATGTCCCTCATGGTGTACCAGCTTTTGAAATTAGTGCTGAAGTCGCTAAACATATTGCTGGGACAAATACGCCTCAAGGTATATTTGCTGAAATTTCACTACCTGACAAGACTTTTAATCCGAGTTATGTTCATGATGGTGCTTGGTTATTACTTGATAACATTCAAGACCCAGGGAATGTAGGTACTTTGATTCGTACAGCCGATGCAGCTGGGTTTAAAGGGGTTGTTTTAGGAGCAGGAACAGCAGATGTTTTTGCGCCTAAGGTTGTGCGAGCAATGCAAGGTTCTCAATTCCATTTGGAAGTATTAAATGGTGATTTAAATGAATGGGTAGATGCTTTGACAGCTAATAATTTACCTGTTTATGGTTCACAATTAAATGAGTCAGCTAAATCATATCGTGATGTTGAGGCTAGCACACAATTTGGTTTGATCGTAGGTAATGAAGGACAAGGCATGTCAGATGTACTTGCTGAAAAAACGACAGCTAATCTTTACATTCCTCTCCAAGGTCAAGCCGAAAGTTTGAATGTTGCCATTGCCGGTGGTATTTTAATGTTTAGTTTGGTAAGCGGCAATTAAAACACTGGTATCATTTTTTAAAAAAATAATAATTATTATGCAGTATATTGATTTTTTTGGTACAATAAGAGTTAACGATTATAAGTAGAGGTATGACTGTGGAACAAATACTCACTGTAATTTTGATTGTCGTGGGTTTTTTACTCATTATGACAGTCATGATGCAACCAAGTAAGCAACAAGATGCGTTATCAGCTTTGTCTGGTGGTGCTGGTGACTTGTTTTCAGAACGTAAATCACGTGGATTCGAAGCCGTAATGCGCCGAACAACTGCTATTTTAGGTGGTTTGTGGTTTATTATAGGTTTTGCGTTAATGTATTTATCAGCACATTAAAAAGAATAAAGGTCAGTTTGCTCTTTTTGTAGACTGACTTTTTATTTTGAAAAAAATTCAGAAAGAAGATATAAATGTTATTAGAACAATTAAAATCACAAATAAATGGTTTTTTAAAAGAAAACCGTGAGCAAAAATTTACAGCTCAAAATATGGCAGACGGATTACATATGACATCTGCTGCTGATTATAAGCAAGTAGTTAACGCTATGAATGCTTTGGTCAGAGAAGGAGAAGCGGTTGATCAGGAAGGCCGCTATCAGTATAATGTCAATGCTGGCTATGTCATAGGTGAATATCGCGCAAATGATAAAGGCTTTGGGTTTGTCAAATATGACGATGAGTTGCCTGACTTCTTTATTAATCCTGAAAATACATTGCAGGCAATGCAAGGTGATCAAGTTCGTGTGTCGACTTTAAAACCATCTGCTTCTCCAGATCGGGGACCAGAAGGTAAAGTAGAAGAGATTTTATCACATGCCTATGAACGAATAGTGGGCGCGTTTTCACTTGGTTCAGAAGCCAAAAATATGATTGGTGAATTACGAATTAGCGATAAGAAAGCTATGAACTTTAAAGTTTTGGTGAATGGTGACGGTTTGAAGCCTAGTGATGGCCAGGTTGTTGTGGCTGAAGTAGTGACTTTTCCTGACAAAACCCATCCCCGTGAGTTAGTGGCTCATGTGGTAGAGACTTTGGGATTCAAAGACGAACCAGGCATGGATATTTTGCAGATTGTTTATGCAAAAAAGATACCCAGTGATTTTCCAGAAGACGTGCTAGCTGATGCAAAAAAGATTCCATCTGATGTGTTGGCATCTGATTGGCAAGGTCGTGAAGATATTACTGAGCAAACATTAGTTACGATCGATGGGGCAGACACAAAAGATATCGATGATGCGGTAGTCGCATGGCGATTGAGTAACGGTAATTATCATTTAGGTGTACATATTGCTGATGTGTCACATTATGTTACTGAAGGATCATCAATTGATAAAGAAGCATATAATCGTGGGACATCAGTTTATTTGACGGACCGTGTGATTCCAATGCTACCTCGTAATATTTCAAATGGTATCGCGTCCTTGAATCCCAATGTAGAACGGTTGGCTATGTCGGCAGAAATGGAAATTAATCCAGAAGGTCGAGTAGTTAATCACCGTTTACATACATCAGTCATGAAATCGCATGCCCGTATGACCTATGACGCAGTGAATAAAATTTTAGAAGGCGACGTTTTTGTACAAGAAGAGTATGCGCAGCTGACACCTATGTTCAAGGTCATGGGAGAGCTGCATGAAATTTTGTATAAGATGCGTAAAAAGCGTGGTGCAATTGAATTTGATGCACCAGAAGCACAAATCATTGTTGATGATGAGGGAAAAGCTGTTGATATTCAATTACGTGAACGCGGTACAGCTGAACGCATGATTGAGTCATTTATGTTAGCAGCTAATGAAACGGTAGCGGAACATTTTGATAAATTAGAAGTACCATTTTTGTATCGTATACATGAAGTACCGGATGGCGAACGGGCCAAGTCGTTCTTCGAGTTTTCAAAGGCATTGGGGCATCCAGTGTATGGTGATCCTAGTAAAGTGACGCCCGTGATGTTACAAAAATTGATGAATGACATAGCAGGTGATCCAGCCGAGCAAATGATTTCAACAATGATGCTGCGTGCTATGAAGCAAGCAAAGTATTCGCCAGAGCCAGTTGGTCATTTTGGATTAGGTGCAGAATATTATACTCACTTTACTTCGCCTATTAGGCGTTATCCTGATTTGACAGTACATCGTTTAATTAAATGGTATGAAAAACATGGCTATGGCATTGAATCACAAGCTAAGTATGCTGATTCATTAATGAAAATTGGTGAGGATACAAGTACGCGTGAACGTCGTGCTATTGATGCTGAGCGAGATGTAGATGCATTGAAAAAAGCTGAATATATGTTGGATAAAGTCGGCCTAGAGTTTGATGGTGTTGTTAATTCGGCCTTAAAGTTTGGACTCTTCATTAGTTTAGAAAATACAGTTGAAGGGTTAGTGCATATTTCGAATTTGACTGACGATCACTATGAGTACGACGAGTCTCATGCGGCTTTAATTGGCCGTACAAAACATCATATTTATCAAATTGGGCAGAAAGTTCGAGTGAAAGTACTACGTGTCAATAAAGAAGAGCGTACTGTGGACTTTATTTTAATTGATCCAGAAAGTGCACCAACAACAACGATTCGAGTTGCTACCAAGGATAATGGTAAGTTTGGCAAAGGTCGTAATCGTGATGAGAGACGTCAAAATGAACGACGTGGTAAATCTGAAGGTCCAAAACAAAAACGTGGGCCATTAGATGCTAAGCAAGGACAAAAGCGTGATTCAAAACGTAATTTCTAGTAATTACATGTTTTATAATGGTAATGGAGGCAATGTATATGTCCCAAAAAAAGCAAAAAAATAACGAACAATATCTTGCACAAAATCGTAAGGCACGTTTTAATTATGCTATTGAAGAAACATTTGAGGCTGGTATTTCGTTAACAGGTACAGAGATTAAATCAGTACGTGCAGGTCAGATTACTATTGGTGATGGTTTTATTACCATCCATGATGGAAACGCCATATTGGCCAATGTTCACATAGCACCATATGTGCAAGGTAATCAATTTAATGTAGATCCACTAAGAGCCCGTCAATTACTACTTCATAAACGAGAAATTACTACTTTATACAAAGCAGCAAGTGAATCTGGGGTAACAATTGTACCGCTAAAAGTTTATTTAAAACATGGATTTGCGAAAATTTTGATTGGTATTGGTCGAGGTAAGAAAAAATATGATAAACGTCAAGATATTAAACGTCGAGATCAAGAACGTGAGTTAGGTCGACGTTTAAAACACTGAGAGTCGAAAGACTCTTTTTTGTTTGACGTTGACTGCATTTATAGATATACTTAATGTATGTGAAATATTAAAAGTTCACAAGCTGAAAGGAAATATAAGCATGATGGTAACAATCTTTTCGGCGCTCTTCGCAATTGTGATTGGCCTTGTTGTTGGTTATTATTTACGTCTATTACATGATAAAAGACAAATTACCTCAACAAAACAAATTGCAAATAACATTCTTGAACAAGCACATAAAGAAGCTAAAAGTTTAACACGTGCAGCCAAAACTGACGCCAAAGAAATGGCCCAAGATTATCGTAATCAAGTGGACAATGATTTTAAGGATCGTCAAAAGCAGCTGCAACAGCAAGAACAACGGCTTGATGACCGTATTTTGAACCTCGACAAGAAGGATGCGGCCTTGAATCAGCGCGATGCGCAATTGATTCAAAAAGAAAACCAAGTACAATTCCGTTTGGATGATGCCAATAATAAACAAAAATTAGCAGATAACTTGGTCACATCTCAGCAAGAAAAATTGGAAGAAATTGCCCAATTAACGCCTAATGATGCGAAAGAACAGATTTTAAGTGAAACGAAAAAGAGTTTAGTACGCCAACGCGCTGTTTTGATTAAAGAATCAGCCGAAGATGCAACTAGTGAAGCTGAAAAACGTGCCCGAAATATTGTGGTACAAGCTATTCAAAGATCAGCCGCAGACGCTGTTTCTGATATAACAGTTTCTGTTGTTCATTTACCGAGCGAGGATATGAAGGGACGTATTATTGGTCGTGAAGGTCGTAATATTCGAACGATAGAATCGCTGACAGGGATTGACTTAATTATCGATGATACACCGGAATCTGTTGTCTTAAGTGGGTTTGACCCTATTCGACGTGAAATTGCTAAAATGGCATTGGACACGTTGGTCGCAGATGGTCGTATTAATCCATCACGAATTGAAGAAATGGTGGAGAAAGCACGTCGCCAAATTGATGAAACAATTCGCGAGAAGGGTGAGGCAGCAGTTTTTGAATTAGGATTGCGTGGTCTTCACCCAGATTTAATTAAAATGATTGGACGTATGAATTATCGTACGTCGTATGGACAAAATGTGTTGCAACATTCGATCGAGGTCGCAAAACTTGCGGGAATGATGGCAGCAGAGCTTAAAATGGATGTCGCGCTTGCGAAGCGCGCTGGATTAATACATGATATTGGAAAGGCAGTTGACGCTGAAGTAGAGGGTTCCCATGTGGAATTAGGCGTTCGCTTAGCTGAAAAGTTTAATGAAAAGCCAATTGTTATCAATGCAATTGCCTCGCATCATGGTGATGTTGAGTCTACTTCACCGATTTCTGAATTGGTTGCTGCTGCTGATGCAATTAGTGCAGCTAGACCGGGTGCACGTAGTGAGTCACTAGAAAACTACGTACAACGATTGAAAGATCTTGAAACAATTGCTAATACTTACGATGGTGTAGCATCAGCTTACGCTATACAGGCTGGGCGTGAGGTTCGTGTCATTGTTGAACCAACGAAGCTTACAGATATACAAGCAACTGTCTTGGCACATGACATTAAGTCAGAAGTTGAGGAAAAACTTGAATATCCAGGACATGTAAAAATTACAGTTATTCGTGAAACACGTGCAATAGATTACGCGCATTAAGCAAGGTAAAAACTACTCATTGAGTAGTTTTTTTTGTTATACTTAGTGTATGTATTGAAAATGGTGTAATATTTCATATGAATTTTAAAAAAATTATACCTAAATATACAAATGTGGAGGGATTTATGGAACCAGGACAATTAGCACTCATTATTTTTGCGGTCGCGTTTTTGCTATTAGTATTGTTTATTGGTATGTTTTTGTTCAAGATAGCACGTTCCCTAGACGTCATTACACTTGATGTGGATACGCTTGCTCGTTCAAGTAATGAGATTTTAGGCAATGCTAATACATTATTGAATGATGTCAATGGCAAGGTAAAAAATTTGGATCCAGCCGTGCAAGCTGTTGCTGATCTATCAGAAACAGTCTCACAACTGAATGCTTCCGTTCAGAATGTTACCAATAAATTTTCAAGTTCTAAAGTAGCAAAGACAGCTAGCGCTAGCGGTGTAGCTGCAGCGTTTGCCAAAAAAGCAACATCGGCTGCCGTAAATAAGTACAAAACAAATAAATCAATGAAAAAGGAGAGTAAATAACATGTCAAAATCAAAAGGATTTTTAGCTGGGATTTTAGTAAGTGCTGCAGCGATTATGACATTTAAATCGTTACCAAAATCAAAGCAACAAGAGCTGAAAGAAAAAACAACTAAGGCAGGTGTAGTAATACGAGATATGGGATATGATACAGCCTATCTCACTGCTGATATGATTAATGATGTGACAGACAAAGCCAAGGTTACAGTAACTAATCTAAAGCGCCAAGGGCAAGATAAATATGGTGATAAGATTGATGTAGCCGCTGATCACATGAAACAGTTTTCAGAGCAGGCCACGCCATACGTCGACAAAGCCAAGGATATTGCTGGTGAATACGTTGAGAAGGCGCAAAATTCACTTTCTGATTTTCGAGGCAAGTTAACTAGTGATGATATTGAGTTGACACAGGAAGATATTGCTTTAGAAGATGCATTACTTGATTTGTCTGATGATGTACAAGAAGAAGTTGCAGATAAAACTGAAGAAGTTAAAAAATCAGTTAATGAAACGGTTGATCAAGTTACTGAAGATATTAGTGAAAAAAATAAATAATATTGAAAAGCAACACAAGCCCATGCAACTCTAAAGTTTGTGTTGTTTTTGAATAGTTTTTTTATTTATGGTAAAATGTTTTGTAATTCTTTAGCAATAATATTGAATATATATCAGTTTTTTTGGTATGTAACAATAAAATCGCTATCTTTTTAACAAAGCGACAAAGATAAAACAAATTTAATCTAAAGGAAATGTGTGGGTTTTGCTGTGTTAAATATACTTGTTTAGTGAGGTATATTATTTCACGCATGACTAATACTTTAAAAAAATGTCAAAAGAAAAGATTGATTCAGCTGCGTTTCTCTCATCGTTATTCCATTATGTGCATGATTTTAATTATAATCATATTGTGTTTGAGGCGAATCGTTATAGGGTGTCTGTTAACTTGGCACGCAAATCGGCTGTATACGGTAATGCGGATATGTTCTATGTCTCAGTTGATACAAAGGCGTTTGCGGGTGTTATGTCAGCAATTAATAGCGCTATTGAAATTGCCGAATTAGAAGGTAGTCGACAAGCTGTTATCAAAACACCTCATTTGGAACGTGATGAACAGATTTTTCAGTTTCGTCTAAGAGAATTTGGTAACGGTAAGTATAGTTTAGATCTGAGTGTTTAATTTTTGGAGAGGAAATGTGCTGAGTGCAAGTTTACTTACTCGCACAAGTAAATTATGAAACAAGGAAAATCGGCGCAAATTAAAAAAATACGCCATACACAAAAAAAGCAAAAACTTGTCTCAAAGGATAAACTGCCAGAATTTAATTATAATCAATTTTCGGGTTTTTTGAGGGCGCGTTATTATTTGACACATCATCAGAAATACAATAAGGAAGTCTTTGAAGTTGCTTCATTTTTCTTAGATGATGTGATTGCAATGATGGTCAATCAGAATTTTACTCAGTTTACGAGCAATGAGCGTGCTATCGTTAAGTTAAATGAAGTGATGCAGGCAGCATTGGTTAACAGTGATGACAAGGATTGGCGCTATTTTGTCTTGTTGGTACCTGTTTTGTATGATATGCAACAATTTTTTGTTAAAGAGGGGAGTGTCAATGCACGTTTTGTAGCACAGGCACCCAATTTTGATATTAATTTTTGGCGTATGATTATGCGAACAGTTATGGCTGTTAATTTTTTTAAGTGGCAAGGTAAAGATGTTGCAGAATTAATGCAAAAATCAAATGCTGTTGATGATTTACAATTTAAATTTTTATCTGAAAATGAGCAGGATGATGATTTTAATTTAGTAATTATAGCCGAAACTTTCAGAGAATTGACGCCAAAAATTAAGCCGTTACAGGCTATAGAAACAGTTGTTAAATTAGAACCTGATTTAAATGAACTAGAAATACAAGCGGAGTTAGAGTACGCCGACAAAAAACTTTTACAGTTTCAGGAGGCTTCTGTTAAGGATGTTGTTAGTGATAATGTTGTCAGTATGCTTTATGCTTTCCATGAAGGTATGGCTAAGGAATACAACGCTACTCATGATTTGTGGGATGCAAAAACTTTGAATGCGTTTGCATCTGAACACTTATTAGATTACTGGATACCTGAGTGGGATAATTTAGATGGTATTGGTGGCGAGGTTAAATCATATTTGACTTTCTTGAGTAAAAAGCAGGCAATTTATGGTTTAGGTGAGTTGTTATCAGGAATAACTGATATTGATCGCTATATTGATGTCATCTCATTAAATCATTTACTGCAACAAAAAAACGTTAAATTTATTGAAGAGTTAGCTTAAATAATACCGACTTCATTTCAAAATGAGGTCGGTATTATTAATTGAATGAGATATGGCGAATTGTTCCAGGTAAAATTGTTACCATTTGATGTGTTAGTGGTGACTGAATCAGTATTTGTCCTTGGATATTTTGGTAAACATAGCCAAAATAGTTTGTAACATCTTCACTTAGCAATGAATTATTAATCTGGATGGTGGCTGGGTTTTCAGAATTTAGTGCAAATTCTAGGCGGGTAATTAGTTCATTAGCCATAAGTTGTGGCTTTAATGGGACGTGCTTTTTAGGTTTCAAAAAGTCTTTTAAACTGTTTATAGCACGATGAATTGGTGATTCAAGTGGTTGCTGTATAAGATAGTTTTGCATCATGAGCATATGACTCCTCGTATCATTCGTTAATTATTATCATACGAACAAATGTTCAAAAAATCAAATTTTTTATAATGGCTTAACCTTTTCTTGAGTATTTTTTATATTTAAAATCCTAATATATTAGGGATATTCATTGATGTGACTTATATTTATGTGTACGAACAAATATTCAATCAAAAGATAAAATTGAGATAGCATTGTATATCATGGCAAAAATGTGTATAATACTATCATTAGTACATAAAGAGGATAAATGATGACGCAGCGTGGTTTACTAATTGTATTATCTGGCCCTTCCGGAGTTGGAAAAGGGACAGTGCGCAAGGCTATTTTTGAAGAAGATGGCATTGATTTTCAATATTCTATCTCGGCAACAACCCGCCAACCAAGAACTGGTGAAGTTGATGGCGAAGACTATTTTTTTGTTTCTCATGATGAATTTGAAAGTAAAATAGCGAATGGTGATATGTTAGAATATGCACAGTATGTCAACAATTACTATGGGACACCTAAAAGTTTTATAGATGATACACTTTCAAGTGGCAGAGATGTCTTTCTTGAAATTGATGTACAAGGAGCTTTGCAAGTAAAGTCAAAAATGCCAGAAGGTATTTACATATTTTTGACACCACCAGATTTAACAAATTTACGAGAACGTCTAGTAGGTCGTGGTACTGACTCACAAGAAGTTATCGAAAAACGTGTTGCAGCTGCACGTGATGAACTGAAACAAATGATTAATTATGATTATGCTGTTGAAAATGACCAAGTTACTAACGCAGTTGATCGTATTAAATCAATTATCAAATCAGAACGTTTGCGTGTTACGCGCGTTTTTGAAAAAACATTTTAGGAGAATAGCCATGTTACTTTATCCATCAGTTGATAAGTTATTAGAAAAAGTTGATTCACGTTACAAATTAATTGCTCTAGGAGCCAAACGTGCTCGAGAATTAGATGCGGGTATGCCTGCAACGCAAGAAACATTTGAATCAAATAAGTCAGTCGGCCGAGCTTTAGAAGAAATAGAAAATGGTGATGTTATTATTGATCCAGATTTCGAAGATCAAGTATAATTATCCATAAAATCAAATAGTATTAGCAGACACGGTCAGGTATTAAACAACTTATGTCGTGTCTTTATAAATTTCAGGAGACTAACAATAATAATGGATTACCCACAAAAAGATGCAGCAAATTACAATGGTCCAGTGGCCACGTTTAAAACAAGTCAAGGTGACATTAAAATTAAACTATTTGCAGATATAGTACCTAAAACAGTCGAAAACTTTACAACTCATGCTAAAAATGGTTATTATGACAACGGTATTTTTCATCGTGTGATTCGTGATTTTATGATTCAAGGTGGTGATCCCAACGGTAACGGTATGGGTGGTGAAAGTATTTGGGGTGGCAGCTTCAAAGATGAGTTTTCAGATAAACTACTAAATATTAAAGGTGCCTTGTCAATGGCAAATGCCGGTCCAAATACTAATGGTTCGCAATTTTTCATCGTTCAAGCAGAAGAGACGCCTTGGTTAAATGGTAAGCATGCTGTGTTTGGTCAAGTTATTGAAGGAATGGATATCGTTGATAAAATTGCACAAGTAAGTGTAGATATGAATGATAAGCCACGCGAAGATGTTAAAGTTAATACGATTGAAATTGCAGACTAATGGTCTGCTTTTTTGTTATAATAATATTGAGGAATTAATTATGACGTATCATATAGGTCAAAAAGTAACGGGATATGTTACAGGTATTCAATTGTATGGGGCTTTTGTTGCCTTAGATGATCACACACAAGGGTTAATACATATTTCAGAATGTAAATCTGGCATTGTCCGTGATTTAAAAGACGAGTTACGTATTGGTAAAAAAGTGGAAGTAGTTGTGTTAGATATTGAACAGTACACGCAAAAAATTAGTTTATCACTGCGTCAAGAAAATATGGTCACTAATCAGACAAGAATGAAGAGTGTTAATTTACATAAGCGTTTTTGGACTAATAGTCACTTACACTACGGCTTTACACCTATTAAGGATAACCAATCCAAATGGGTAGAAGAAGCATTAGAACGTATTAGCAAATAAAGGAGAGAACATGTCACTTATTGCTGCAACAGCCATTGCTTTGAAAGAAAATTTGCCTTACTTTTTAGTTGAAGAAGATGAACACGGGTATCACTTTTTTACAGCTAAAATGCATCGACATAATCATGATACATCATTGGGTACCGTATTAAGAGGTCTGAAAACACTTGGGCCCGTTGATCTTAATCAATGGCGTTTAGGGGAATTAACTAGTGTGAACAACGGTGGCGTATTAATGTCTCTTTATGCTTTTGAAGTTGATAATATGTTAAAAATTGAAAAATCGCTAGATTCTAATCTGAAATTTGTACCTGCAAATCAGTTGCACCAGCTACTAGAAACAGTACAAACAACGTCTTTTGTCAGTTTTGAAGAATAAATTAACAAAAGTGTTGACAAGTGAAACAAGACGCAGTAAGATAGTATAGTTGTCAAATAGCGAAAGCGGTGCAGGGCGTCAGAGCGAGCGTAGCGAGGAGGAAACTTCTCAAAACAAAGGTGTTGACAAACGAAACCGAGCGTGGTATGATAATATAGTTGTCACAGCGACAACAAGTAGCACATTGAAAACTGAACAAAACTTTGAACAAACGAATCTGTTGTTGTTATTAGAAGTAATAACGAAACAAATTTGCGAAGTCAATTCGTAACAAACAATAAACGGATTACGTTATAGAGATATAGCGAAATATAGTCAGTTTAATCGAAGAGCAATCTTCAAATTTTCTAAATTGAGAGTTTGATCCTGGCTCAGGATGAACGCTGGCGGCGTGCCTAATACATGCAAGTCGAACGCACAGCGAAAGGTGCTTGCACCTTTCAAGTGAGTGGCGAACGGGTGAGTAACACGTGGACAACCTGCCTCAAGGCTGGGGATAACATTTGGAAACAGATGCTAATACCGAATAAAACTTAGTATCGCATGATACCAGGTTAAAAGGCGCTACGGCGTCACCTAGAGATGGATCCGCGGTGCATTAGTTAGTTGGTGGGGTAAAGGCCTACCAAGACAATGATGCATAGCCGAGTTGAGAGACTGATCGGCCACATTGGGACTGAGACACGGCCCAAACTCCTACGGGAGGCTGCAGTAGGGAATCTTCCACAATGGGCGAAAGCCTGATGGAGCAACGCCGCGTGTGTGATGAAGGCTTTCGGGTCGTAAAGCACTGTTGTATGGGAAGAAAAGTTAAGGTAGGGAATGACCTTAGCCTGACGGTACCATACCAGAAAGGGACGGCTAAATACGTGCCAGCAGCCGCGGTAATACGTATGTCCCGAGCGTTATCCGGATTTATTGGGCGTAAAGCGAGCGCAGACGGTTGGTTAAGTCTGATGTGAAAGCCCGGAGCTCAACTCCGGAAAGGCATTGGAAACTGGTTAACTTGAGTGCAGTAGAGGTAAGTGGAACTCCATGTGTAGCGGTGGAATGCGTAGATATATGGAAGAACACCAGCGGCGAAGGCGGCTTACTGGACTGTAACTGACGTTGAGGCTCGAAAGTGTGGGTAGCAAACAGGATTAGATACCCTGGTAGTCCACACCGTAAACGATGAACACTAGGTGTTAGGAGGTTTCCGCCTCTTAGTGCCGAAGCTAACGCATTAAGTGTTCCGCCTGGGGAGTACGACCGCAAGGTTGAAACTCAAAGGAATTGACGGGGACCCGCACAAGCGGTGGAGCATGTGGTTTAATTCGAAGCAACGCGAAGAACCTTACCAGGTCTTGACATCCTTTGAAGCTTTTAGAAATAGAAGTGTTCTCTTCGGAGACAAAGTGACAGGTGGTGCATGGTCGTCGTCAGCTCGTGTCGTGAGATGTTGGGTTAAGTCCCGCAACGAGCGCAACCCTTATTGTTAGTTGCCAGCATTCAGATGGGCACTCTAGCGAGACTGCCGGTGACAAACCGGAGGAAGGCGGGGACGACGTCAGATCATCATGCCCCTTATGACCTGGGCTACACACGTGCTACAATGGCGTATACAACGAGTTGCCAACCTGCGAAGGTGAGCTAATCTCTTAAAGTACGTCTCAGTTCGGACTGCAGTCTGCAACTCGACTGCACGAAGTCGGAATCGCTAGTAATCGCGGATCAGCACGCCGCGGTGAATACGTTCCCGGGTCTTGTACACACCGCCCGTCACACCATGGAAGTTTGTAATGCCCAAAGCCGGTGGCCTAACCGTAAGGAGGGAACCGTCTAAGGCAGGACAGATGACTGGGGTGAAGTCGTAACAAGGTAGCCGTAGGAGAACCTGCGGCTGGATCACCTCCTTTCTAAGGATAATCGGAAAACGACAGTGACTTCAGTGTCAAGTTCGTAACGTTCAAAGTTTTGTTTAGTTTTGAGTGTGGTACTGTTATAGGTATCATGGTCAAAGATGAACCTATGGGGAATTAGCTCAGCTGGGAGAGCACCTGCTTTGCAAGCAGGGGGTCAGCGGTTCGATCCCGCTATTCTCCATAGGCAACTGGCAGCAGTTGTCGTGGTTGTACATTGAAAACTGAATAGTAACAAATTCTTTTAATAATTTTTAATTATAAATTGAACCGAGAAACAACACAAAAAAGTTCTTTAAAAAGAACGGTTTAATCGCAGGTCTGAAAAACGACCAACTCATAAACTTGAACCACAACTTCGGTTGTATAGGTTAAGTTAATAAGGGCGCGTGGTGGATGCCTTGGCACTAGGAGCCGATGAAGGACGTAACTAACTACGATAAGCTTTGGTGAGCGGTAAGTACGCTATGACCCAGAGATTTCCGAATGGGGAAACCCAACTCGCAAAGAGTTGTCCATATCTGAATATATAGGATATGAGACGGAATACGCTGTGAACTGAAACATCTCATTAGCAGCAGGAGCAGAAAGAAAAATCGATTCCCTAAGTAGCGGCGAGCGAACGGGGAAGAGCCCAAACCAGAGTGCTTGCATTCTGGGGTTGTAGGACTGATATATAAGAGTTACAAAAGTGTTTTATAGCAGAACAAGTTGGGAAGCTTGGCTATAGAGGGTGATAGCCCCGTAAGCGAAATAAAGCACACTCTTTTCAGGATCCTGAGTACGGCCGGACACGTGAAATCCGGTCGGAATCTGCGGGGACCATCCCGTAAGGCTAAATACTCCCTAGTGACCGATAGTGAACCAGTACCGTGAGGGAAAGGTGAAAAGCACCCCGGAAGGGGAGTGAAATAGTTCCTGAAACCACGACGCCTACAAGAAGTCAGAGCCCGTTAATGGGTGATGGCGTGCCTTTTGTAGAATGAACCGGCGAGTTACGATATCGTGCAAGGTTAAGGAGAAAAGACCGGAGCCGTAGCGAAAGCGAGTGTGAATAGCGCGAATAGTACGATGTTGTAGACCCGAAACCAGGTGACCTACCCATGGTCAGGATGAAGGTGAGGTAAAACTTACTGGAGGTCCGAACCGGTGCATGTTAAAAAATGCTCGGATGAACTGTGGGTAGCGGTGAAATTCCAAACGAACTTGGAGATAGCTGGTTCTCTCCGAAATAGCTTTAGGGCTAGCCTCATTATAAGCATACTGGAGGTAGAGCACTGTTAAGCCTAGGGCCCATCTCGGGTTACCAAAGTTTGATAAACTCCGAATGCCAGATATGTATGAATGGGAGTCAGACGATGAGTGATAAGATCCACCGTCGAAAGGGGAACAGCCCAGATCGCCAGTTAAGGTCCCTAAATATATGTTAAGTGGAAAACGATGTGATAGTGCATAGACAACTAGGATGTTGGCTTAGAAGCAGCCAACATTTAAAGAGTGCGTAATAGCTCACTAGTCGAGTGCCATTGCGCGGAAAATGTACCGGGGCTAAACATATTACCGAAACTGCGGGTGTGCGTAAGCACGCGATAGGAGAGCGTTGTAAGGGCAATGAAGGTAGACTGTAAGGACTACTGGAGCGCTTACAAGTGAGAATGCCGGTATGAGTAGCGAAAGACAGGTGAGAATCCTGTCCACCGAATGACTAAGGTTTCCTGGGGAAGGCTCGTCCTCCCAGGGTTAGTCGGGACCTAAGGCGAGGCTGAGAAGCGTAGTCGATGGATAACAGGTTGAGATTCCTGTACCAGTAGTAATGCGTTTGACCGATGGAGGGACGCAGGAGGCTATCAGAAGCGTACTGATGGATATGTACGTGCAAGCAGTAAGTTTTGATAAGAGTGAAATGCTTTTATCTACAAGAACAAGCTGTGATGCGGATCGAAATAAAGTAGAGAAGTCTGAGATGTCACACTGCCGAGAAAAGCTTCTAGGAAGTATTACACTGCCCGTACCGCAAACCGACACAGGTAGTCGAGTGGAGAACACTAAGGTGAGCGAGAGAACCCTCGTTAAGGAACTCGGCAAAATGACCCCGTAACTTCGGGAGAAGGGGTGCTCATGGTAAAACATGAGCCGCAGTGAATAGGCCCAGGCGACTGTTTATCAAAAACACAGGTTTCTGCAAAATCGTAAGATGAAGTATAGGGGCTGACGCCTGCCCGGTGCTGGAAGGTTAAAAGGAGTGCTTAGCTTCGGCGAAGGTACGAATTGAAGCCCCAGTAAACGGCGGCCGTAACTATAACGGTCCTAAGGTAGCGAAATTCCTTGTCGGGTAAGTTCCGACCCGCACGAAAGGCGTAACGATCTGGGCACTGTCTCAACGAGGGACTCGGTGAAATTTAAATACCCGTGAAGATGCGGGTTACCCACGACAGGACGGAAAGACCCCATGGAGCTTTACTGTAGCTTGATATTGAATGTTTGTGCTGCTTGTACAGAATAGGTAGGAGACGTAGAAAATTGGACGCCAGTCTAGTTGGAGTCGAACGGTGGGATACTACCCTCGTTGTATGAACATTCTAACACTGGTCACTTAACGTGATCGTGGACAGTGTCTGGCGGGCAGTTTGACTGGGGCGGTCGCCTCCTAAAAGGTAACGGAGGCGCTCAAAGGTTTGCTCAGAATGGTTGGAAATCATTCGTAGCGTGTAAAGGCATAAGCAAGCTTGACTGTGAGAGCTACAACTCGAGCAGGTACGAAAGTAGGACTTAGTGATCCGGTGGTTCCGCATGGAAGGGCCATCGCTCAACGGATAAAAGCTACCCTGGGGATAACAGGCTCATCTCCCCCAAGAGTCCACATCGACGGGGAGGTTTGGCACCTCGATGTCGGCTCATCGCATCCTGGGGCTGTAGTCGGTCCCAAGGGTTGGGCTGTTCGCCCATTAAAGCGGTACGCGAGCTGGGTTCAGAACGTCGTGAGACAGTTCGGTCCCTATCCGTCGCGGGCGCAGGAAATTTGAGAGGAGTTGCCCTTAGTACGAGAGGACCGGGGTGAACAAACCGCTGGTGTACCAGTTGTTCCGCCAGGAGCATTGCTGGGTAGCTATGTTTGGATGAGATAAACGCTGAAAGCATCTAAGTGTGAAACTCGCCTCGAGATGAGATTTCCCATCTATTTATAGAGTAAGACCCCTTAGAGATGATGAGGTAGATAGGCTAGAAGTGGACGTACAGTGATGTATGAAGCGGACTAGTACTAATCGGTCGAGGACTTAACCAAAGTCTAGTTTACAGGAATGTAGACACAAAGCAATTATGAGTGGTTTAATTAAAGGAAGAATTTGATACTATTTAGTTTTGAGTGAATAACTCAAAGGTGTCGTATTGATAGCATAGAGGACACACCTGTTCCCATCCCGAACACAGAAGTTAAGCTCTATCACGCCGAAAGTAGTTGCCGGATCGCTGGCTGCGAGGATAGGAAGATGCGGTGCCGTACATAGGTTTAATTTAGAATGTTTTGAATAACATTCTTTTTTGCTGTACTATGAGCTTTATATACTTTTCCCTAGAAATTTGTTATAATTGGAGTATTCAGTTTCTAGTTTAAGGAGGGTAGCGCGAGTATGGTTGTTACATTGTTTTTATCACCAAGTTGCACTTCTTGTCGCAAAGCTCGACAGTGGTTAGAAAGTCACAACATTGCATATGTAGAACGTAATGTAAAAAAAGATAAATTAAGTGCTGATGAAGTAAAGGCAATACTGCGTCTTACGGAAGATGGTACAGAAGAAATAATATCAAAAAGATCAAAAGCTTTTTCACAGTTGAATTTAGATTTTAATACTGTTTCTACTAATGAATTTATTGATTTAGTAGTACAACATCCATCTTTATTAAAGCGACCAATTATGATGGATGATAGTCGAATTCAAGTTGGTTATAATGACGATGATATTCGACAATTTTTGCCTCGAGAGGTTCGCCAACGTGAATTAGTTTTAGCTACTATGAGATCAGATTTTCAGGAACAAACAAAAAATTTGGTGATCGAGGAAAATTAAAAGAATTCAAGTTTTCTATATCACTTACATATACTTATTTTGTAATGTGAAAGAAAGGTGGGGTTATATTATGGAAATGGAACGCATTAATGACAATACAATTCGTGTTATGATTGAAAATGCTGATCTTAAAGAGCGTGGTGTTTCGGTAATGGAATTGTTAGAAAATCACGATAGAATCGAATCTTTTTTCTACAATATTCTTTCGGAAGTTGATACTGAGCATGACTTCGAAGAAGATGATCAAATCACTTTTCAAATTTTGCCCAATCGGAATGGCTTAGAACTCTTTATTTCTAAACTGGACGATGATAATGAAGTCGGCGATGTCATCAATAATTTGATGGCTTATGCCAAAAATAAGTCTGATAAAGTTGATGAATTATCTGAAGAACGACGTACAGAATTAAAAAATTCGGATGAGAATAAAAAAGTAGCAGAGAATGTTCAAGCGGCAAATTCATCTGTTGCGGCTACTATTATCACTTTGGAACTACCAGAATTTGAGTCAGCTATTTCTATAGCGCATGTCATTTCAGACAGTGAAATTTTATCAAATTTATATCGCTATGACAATGTTTTCTATCTTACGTTGAAATTTCCAGCTGGAGTTACTTCAGATGTAGTAGCAATACAGAAAGCTTTAGCAATAGAGTTTGCTAAAGAAAGCACGATTCAAAGTGATGTATTATATGAGCATGCTGAGAAGGTCATGAGTACTGATGCTTTACAACAAATTAAAGATATATTTTAAAAGCGCAAATCAAGCGTTTTTTTTGTTATAATATAAGAGTTCAATTTATTAGAAGAGGTATTGTATGAATTTATTGGTTAGTGTGATATTAGTTATTGTATTGTGGATTTTGTTTGCTGCTGGTAGTTGGTTGTGGATTTTTTTAACTGCCAAAAAAACAGGTAATTTGGTTAAAGCAGATGAGTTTGCGAAACGCATAACTGAAGAAAACGGCCAAATTGTTGATGTCCGTGAATTATCAGCATACAAGCGGTCACACATTATGGGTGCTAGAAGTATTCCATCAGTTAATTTCACTCAAGGAAAATCTGGTTTGCGTAAAGATCGTGACATTTTTTTGTATGATGACCGTTTAAAAGAGGTCACTCGTGCTAGCAAGTCCCTCAAAAAACAGGGATATGATAAAAATAAAATTTTTATTTTACGTGGTGGCTACAATCAATACCAAGGAAAAACAACAAAATAAGTATTTTAAACTGAAGTTGAATATTTCGACTTCAGTTTTTTATTACAATAAACTAAAATCAATTTATACTGTTATTAATTACATTTGAAGTATATATGAGAGGCTGTTATTTTCAGAAAACAAGCGTATAATTAATAGTGTAATGTAAGCGCTTGCAGAAGGAGAACAGTATGCAATATATTAAGTATTTTAACCAGGATGCCTATACGAATATCGCTATGGATGCCTGGTTGTTAAAAAATTTAAAACCAGAAAAACCTGTCTTTTCGTTGTGGCAAAACAAACGTGCTGTCATTATTGGTGAAAATCAAAATACATTTGCAGAGGTGAATTCGGATTATATAGATTCACATGATGTTCAAGTTGTTCGTCGTGTGTCAGGTGGGGGAGCTGTTTACCACGATTTAGGTAATATTTGCTTTACATTCTTTGTTCCAGTGGCTAGCAGCGCAACTGTTGACTTTCATCAATTCGTTCAACCAATGGCCGATGCTTTGAAGTCTGTTGGAATAAATGTTGAAATCTCTGGCCGAAATGATTTAGAAATTGACGGAAAAAAAGTGTCTGGAAATGCCCAACGTTATGCAGGTGGTTATCTCATGCATCATGGCACCTTGCTTTGGGATATTGATGTTGATGCGATGGTCCGTTCTTTAAATGTTGCTGATGAGAAATTTATTTCAAAAGCGGCTAAGTCAGTGCGTGCTCGTGTTGGTAATATTAAGGACTACGCACCGGAAAATTTAACGATTGATGAATTTATTAACAAATTAATGTATTACTTAACTGATGAAGGGCGAGATGGCGAATTTGAATTAACGCATGAGCAAAAAGCAGACATTTTAAAACTACGCGATGAAAAGTTCTCACAGTGGGCTTGGAATTATGGTAAAAGTCCCAATTTCATGTACAACAATCACGCTAAGTATAATGGCGGTAGCATTAATGTTCAAATTGATGTGGATAATGGGTTCATCACGGATATTAATTTCACAGGTGATTTTCTTGGTGTGCGTGATTGGCGTGAAATGAAATCCGATCTAATTGGTATACCGTTTAAACGTGAGGTGATTACTAGAGTTCTAGAAGATAATAAAGATGGTCAATATTTTGGTAGCATTACGACGAGCGAATTATTAGAAACATTTTTCCAGAAGGATGAGGTAAAAACTAATGGCTGATATAACTGTAAATAATGAAACAATTCTCGATTTTACCAAGCAATTAAAAGCACAAAATGATATGTTTCCGGTTCTAAGTATTTTAAACAATAATGGAGATATTGTTGATGAGGAGGCATTGAAGAGAGCCAATTTGTCAGATGATGATTTGATCAATATTATGAAACGTATGCTATTAAGTCGTCAATTAAATATTCGATCCACAAAACTAGCCAAACAAGGGCGATTTGGATTCTTTGCACCAACAGCAGGGCAAGAAGCATCACAAATGGCATCATCTTATGCTTTCAATCATGATGATTGGTTAATGCCTGGGTACCGTGATATTCCTCAGATCGTTGCCAAAGGGTGGCCGATTTGGAAAGCTATCTTATGGTCAAGAGGTCACGCCTTAGGAAATGAATTTACAACCGAAGAAGGTGAACCTGTTAATTCTTGGATGCCACAAATTATTATTGGTGCACAATATGTTGAAGCTACCGGTATTGCTTTGGGACTAAAGAAACGGCAAAAGGATGCTGTTGCTTATGCTTATACTGGTGAGGGTGGTAGTTCGCAAGGTGACTTTTACGAGGCAATCAATTTTGCTGGTGCCTATAAAGCTAATGCTGTATTTTTTGTACAAAATAATGGCTATGCTATCTCAACACCGAGAGCGTTACAAACGGCAGCGCCACATTTAGCTGCAAAAGGTTGGGCAGCTGGGGTACCTAGCGTTGTGGTAGATGGTAATGATCCTCTTGCGGTTTATCTTGTCGCTAAAGAAGCACGTGCTTGGGCAATTAGTGGGAACGGACCGGTGCTGATTGAAACCTTAACTAACCGTTTAGAAGCACATTCAACAGCTGGTGATGACCCATTGCGTTATCGTAAGCAAGAGGATATTGATGCATGGTGGAAGAAAGAACCACTCATTCGTATGCGTCAGTTTATGACAGAAAAAAGTATTTGGGATGAAGATAAAGAAAATACCTACATTTCTGAAGTCAATACGTTAATTGATGAGCAAATCAAAATTGCCGATAAAGTTGATAAACAGAAAATTTCTAATTTCATTAAGAATACGCTTGAAGTACCTGGGTATGCAATGAAAGAACAAATTGCTAAGTTTGAAAGCGAGGGAAAATAACATGGCTGTGAAGAGCTATATTGATGCCATCCGTGAAGCGATGGACTTGGCATTAGAAAAAGACAAAGATGTTCTTATTTTTGGTGAAGATGTCGGTGAGAACGGTGGTGTATTCCGTGCAACTGATGGGTTACAAGCAAAACATGGTGAAGATAGGGTGTTCAATACACCTTTAGCTGAATCAGGTATTGGTGGGTTAGCTATTGGTTTGACAACACAAAACTATCGTCCAATTATGGAAATTCAGTTTTTTGGTTTCCTATTTGAAGTGATGGATTCAATTGCTGGGCAAATGGCACGTAATCGTTTTCGTTTTAACAACACACGTAACTTCCCAATCGTGGTACGTTCTCCTTATGGTGGTGGTACTAAGACGCCTGAAATGCATGCTGACAATCTTGAAGGCATTGTAGCCCAAGTACCAGGGATTCGTGTTGTGATGCCCGCTAATCCAGCTGATGCGAAAGGACTATTACTCAGCTCAATTGAATCCAATGATCCTGTGGTATTCTTGGAGAATTTGCATTTGTATCGTTCAGTTAAGGGAGAAGTTCCTGAAGGATATTATACAACGCCTCTAGATACAGCCGTAATTGTACGGGAAGGTAAAGATTTATCAATCATTTCTTACGGTGGCGGTGTGCCGGTAGCTGTCAAAGCCGCTGATGAACTAGCCAAACAAGATATTGAAGCTGAGGTTCTTGATTTACGGACAGTATCACCATTGGATATTGAAGCTATTGGTCAAACCATTCAAAAGACTGGTCGTGTTGTTGTTGTCCAAGAGGCACAACGAATGGCAGGTATTGGGGCAAATGTGATGGCTGAAATCTCAGAACGCTTTATACTAAGTTTGAAAGCACCAATTGGTCGTGTTGCAGCACCAGATTCTGTATATCCTTTTGGACAAGCAGAAAATGATTGGATGATTAAAGCTGATGACATTGTGGCCAAAGCATTGGAGGTTGTTAATTATGACTGAAATTTTTAAAATGCCTGATATAGGCGAAGGTATGGCTGAAGGCGATATCACGTCATGGTTAGTCAAAGTTGGTGATCAAGTTGCAATGGATGATTCTGTCGCTGAAGTTCAAAATGATAAATTGATTCAAGAGATCTTATCACCTTATGCGGGAACAGTAACCAAGTTATTTGTTGAACCTGGTACGACGGTCACGGTAGGCGATCCATTGATTGAATTTGATGGGGATGGTAGTGATGCGGCGGAAACTGCTGAAAATGTCAGCTCTGATACAGTGTCTGTATCACCTGAAACTGTGCCAGTAGAAGATACCCAGACATCACAAACAAGTGAAAAAACACAACCAGTGGCAACTGAAAGTGTCAAAACTGCTAATGGGCACGTGCTAGCGATGCCTTCGGTACGTCACTTAGCCTTTGAGAAAGGAATTGACTTAACTCAGGTACCAGCAACAGGGCGCCATGGTCACGTCACGCTTTCCGATGTTGAAACGTTTAATCATGCGGAGTCTGTAGCACCAGTAAGTATTGCACCAGAAGTCGCGTCTGAAGAAACTAAAATTGCTGTGGAAATACCGGAAACAGTACGTGAAGGTCGTCAACCAATGACCCCAACTCGTCGCGCTATTGCTAAAGCAATGGGAACACAAAATACGACTGTTCCTGCAGTTACAAACTTTGATACAGTTGAAGTTAGCAAATTAGTAGCACATCGCAATACCTTTAAGGCACAGGCCAAAGAAGATGGTATTCGATTGACTTATCTAGCTTATGCCATTAAAGCATTAGCAGCAACTGCTAAGAAATTCCCAGAGTTAAATGCCAGTGTTGACATGGAAAGCCACGAAATTGTTTATCATGAAGATGTGAACATGGGTATCGCTGTGGATTCGCCAGCAGGTTTGTATGTACCAGTAATTAAGTATGCTGATCAAAAATCTATTATAACAATTGCCAAAGAGGTTGTGACATTAGCTGAGGCAGTACGAGATGGTTCGATTTCTCCAAAACAGATGCAAGGTGGTACCATTACAATTTCTAACTTAGGTTCGGCACGTGGTATTTGGTTTACACCAATTATTAATACGAATGAAGCGGCTATTTTAGGACTAGGTTCTATTGTAAAAGAACCTATCGTCGATGACAATGGTGAAATTGCGGTAGGTCAAAATATGAAGTTATCGCTAAGCTATGATCATCGTTTGATTGATGGCATGTTAGGACAAACAGCACTGAATTACTTAAAGCAGTTGCTGGCTGACCCAGCATATATGTTGATGGAGGTTTAATTATGGTTGTTGGTGCACAAGCACGAGATATTGATACAGTAATCATTGGATCTGGACCTGGTGGCTATGTAGCTGCTATTCGTGCAGCAGAATTAGGCCAAAAAGTGACCTTGGTTGAACGTGATAATATTGGTGGTGTTTGCTTAAATATTGGGTGCATACCATCAAAAGCATTAATTAATGTCGGTCATCATTATCGTGAAGCAATTTCTGATACGCCATTTGGATTAAAGACGACAGAGACATCATTGGATTGGTCTAAGACACAAGACTGGAAACAGAATACGGTTGTCCATGCGTTAACTTCAGGTGTTGAAATGTTGCTTAAGAAGCATCAAGTTGAAATTATCAAAGGGGAAGCAACTTTTAATGATAATGAAACAATTAATGTTGTCCAAGAAGATGGGCATGAATTATTCCAATTCAATAATGCGATTATTGCCACAGGATCTCGGCCGATAGAAATTCCTGGTTTCGTATTTAATGGTCGCATTATTGACTCAACTGGTGCCCTGTCACTGCAAGAAATCCCTAAAAAATTAATTATTGTTGGTGGCGGTGTTATTGGTTCTGAATTAGGTGGGGTATATGCCAATCTTGGTACTCAAGTTACCATTGTTGAAGGATTGGATCACACACTTAATGGCTTTGATAAAGAAATGACAAAACCTGTTTTGGATGATTTTAAGAAACAGGGTGGTGAGATAATTACTTCTGCTACCGCTAAATCCGCAGTGCAAACAGATGATAGTGTGACGTTAACTTACGAAGTGGCTGGTGAATCACAAACAGTTACTGGTGATTATCTCTTAGTTGCTGTTGGTCGACATGCTAATACGGATAATCTTGGTTTGAATAATACTGATGTAAAATTAACAGATCATGGGTTAATTGAGATTGCCAATAATATGCAAACTAGTGTGCCACATATCTACGCTGTAGGTGATATTACTGCTGGACCGCAATTAGCTCATAAGGCTAGTTTTCAAGGGAAAATTGCAGCAGCAGCGATTTCTGGTGATAAACAAGCCCGTGATTTGCATTATTCACTACCGGCTGTTGCCTATACGCATTTTGAACTAGCAACGACAGGTGAAACACCTGAAACGGCAAAATCCGCTAATTTAGATGTGAACATAGCAAAGTTCCCGTTTGCGGCTAATGGTCGTGCCATTTCAATGAATGATACGGTTGGTTTTATTCGACTAATTAGTGACAAAAGTACGCGTGCTTTGTTAGGTGCTCAAATTGTCGGACCAAGTGCTTCTGATTTGATTTCCGAATTGTCGTTGGCAATTGAAAATGGGTTAACGACAACTGATATTTCACTAACAATTCATCCACATCCTACTTTAGGAGAAGCAATTATGGATACGGCAGAATTAGTCGATGGCTTGCCAATTCATATGTAATAATAATATAAAATAAACAAGCCAGCACGATTGTGCTGGCTTGTTTAAGATAGTAGTGGGTTAAAATGGCAAAATTTAAAACAAATGACGGTGTTGCATTGGATTATCATATTTATGGTGAAGGGCAACCAATAGTGTTGATTGCAGGTTACTCAGGTAATCAGGCAACTTGGTCATCACAAATTAAGGCACTTGTTTCAGCTGGTATGCAAGTCATTACTTACGATCGGCGAAATCATGGTGAGAGTGCCTCGGTTGCGTATGGTATGCGTATTTCACGGCACGGGCAAGATTTAGCCGAATTAATAAGTTTTTTGCATTTAAATCAACCAATTTTGTTGGGGCATTCTATGGGAGCTAGTACAATTTGGGCTTATATTTCGTTGTATGGGGATGACAATCTACGTGCGGTGATTACCGAAGATCAGGTGCCAAAAATGTTACGTGATAGCAATTGGCCATTTGGATTGCTCGATGCTGATATCAGTAC
Organism: Leuconostoc carnosum; assembly: GCF_007954525.1. NCBI lineage: Bacteria > Bacillati > Bacillota > Bacilli > Lactobacillales > Lactobacillaceae > Leuconostoc > Leuconostoc carnosum. The sequence continues at coordinate 1,381,537 of NZ_CP042374.1, forward strand.
GCTTGTCACAGTAGCAAAGCAATTACCACAAACGAAATTAATTCAGGTTGATATTCCTATTGATATTAAACGTCAAATTGGTAAAAACTACCGACCGTTTGATTTTGTTTACAATGAACCATTACTCATAGATAGCATAGTCCAAGATTGGCGTGATGTTGTCAGACGAGAGTATGTACCGCATCTTTTTGTTGCGGGTGATAAGTCACCATTATGGTCCGCTGAACATGCGCAGTTATCAGCAGAGTTAACACAGTACGGGGAAAGTTATGTGATTGCAGACGTTGGACATATGCCACATATTGAAGGGGCCAATGAATTTAATCAGATCGTCTTAAAATTTATTGACCAAGTATAAAATAAAAAACTGAAAGGCGGATGTTGACTAACAATAAGTTAATCAACATCCGCCTTTTGGAAATATCTCATAATCACACGATTACGGATTAATCAACCGGCAGTTTCAATAGCAGTAACAATTTCTTCCAAAGATTGACTACCAAAAATAACATTTTCATTTTGATTAATTAGCATAGCTGGTACACTCATAATATGATGGGCTTCACGTAACTCTGGGAACAGTTGTAAATCAATCATTTCTGCTGACACGTTGGGGTTAATTGCAGCAATGTGCTGGCAAGCAGCCACAACGTCTGGACAGAAATGGCAAGTCAATGATATACCAATTTCAATTTGTGTTTTTGGCAAATGCTTAATACGTTCAATAAGTTGTGTATCAATTGTCTGTCCTGGACCAGCCATATTATAAACAGCTAGTACCAATGAATTCAATTCATGACCTGTGGGAATACCACTAAATTTAATACCAGTTGGTTGGCCGTCAGCCGACACTAAGCTGAAATTAGGGAGGTGTGTCACATGCCATTTGTCTAACATTTCATCTGTAGCAGCTTCTATTTGCAGTGTCATGTGCGGACTCAATTGGCTAAATTCTGTTAAAAATGAAGACAATTCATGACTTTTTTCCGAAGCGTCAGTCAATTGATGCAAAATAATATCATGATTCAGTTTGCCAAAAATTGGTTGTAGTTGTTGTACCAATTCATTGGTAAACCATTGACCTTTATGCATTGGTAGCTGGGTATCATGGTCAGATATTGTGCTTGAAGGACCAGATGTTGGTTTTGATTCGGTTTTTTTAGTAGCTGTTGACCGGGTAATAGGTACATGTAGGCGATGCTTTTGCGCAGAAACGTAAATTTCAGCGCTTGTTGCAGCACTAGCACCATCGGCAGCGGCAGTTACAATTTGACGTAATGGTTTAGAGATCACATCTCCAGCTGCGAACACACCTGGAATATTGGTTTGCCCTTGCTGGTCTGTGATAATATATTGGTCATCATCTAGTATGATGGTGTTTTTGAATAATTCAGTTTGTGGATCAGTACCAACATAGATAAACATACCAAACGTATTATCATCTTTAGTCACATGATAGCTTGTTTCTTCATGTGTTTTATTATTAATAAAAGTAGCATCGGTCAGATAATTTTGTCCAGTAACTGATTTTACTTCGCTATTTGGCCAGATAGTAATATTTGGATTTAAACGTGCGCGGTCAGCGGTTAATGGTGGGCAGGTGAAGTCATCAGAACGCATGACTACTGTAACATGACGTGCAAAACGTGTGAGATAATCAGCTTCTTCAGCAGCAGCATAGCCGCCACCAATGACAAAGACTTCTAAACCACTGAAAAGTTCACCATCACACGTTGAACAGTAGGCAACACCACGACCACGAAAATCCTGTTCACCTTTGAATCCGATTTCATGTGGTTTGGCACCGGTAGCAATAATGATGCTACGTGCATGGTACGTCGTTGTTTTACCAGTTACCGTTTTAATATCTTTGGTATCAAAATTATAATCAACGACGGTATCAAAAGTGAATTTGACGCCAAAATCTGTGGCCTGTTGTTTCATCTTATTAACAAGCGTTGTACCGTCTATCGTTTCGACAGCGGGGTAGTTAGCGACGGTTGAGGTTGTTGTTACTTGGCCGCCAATTTGGTCGCCTTCAATGATCAGTGTATCCATTGTTGCACGACCAGCGTAAATGCCTGCTGATAATCCAGCTGGACCACCACCAATGATGATTGTGTCATAAATGTGGGGTTCTGTCATCATGGCTCCTTAATTATAATTTACCAACTAAGTCAAGGCTTGGTGCAATTGTGTCTTCACCTGGATGCCAGTTAGCAGGGCAAACGCGATCGCCATGTTCGGCCACGAACTGTGCAGCTTCTAAGGTACGTAGAATTTCTTCAGCATTACGACCAATACCCATATTATTGATTGTGTATGACTGAATTTTACCTTCGGGATCAACAATAAATACTGCACGGTAAGCCAATCCAGCATCTTCATCTAAAACATTGAAGAAGCGTGCTAGTTTACCAGCAGGATCGGCTAGCATAGGGTACTTAACTTTAGCAATTGTATCTGTTGCTTCAGCCCAAGCTTTGTGTACAAATTCACTGTCTTCTGATACAGAGTAAATTTCAGCGTTAATATTAGTGAAGGCAGCGTAGTGATCTGCTAAATCACCGAGTTCTGTTGGACATACGAATGAAAAATCAGCAGGGTAGAAGAAATAGACACCCCACTTACCTAATGTATCTTGCTTGGTCACTTCTGTGAGTTCACCTGCGTGATAAGCATTCACTTTAAAATCTGTTACCTCTGTATCAATAAAATTAGTTGTCATAACTTTCCTCTTTCTTAGTTTATAATGATTCTAAACTATCTATAGTATACAGCGTTTTGAAATGAAAAATCAAGAGATAATTATTTTTTTGCGTCATCAAATATATTTTTGACTGATTAGTCAATAAATGATATAATTTATTTATGGGAAGAAAAAGAAATTTTAATCAAAATGACATTATCGATAAGATGGTACAAGTATTCATTATGCATGGCTATGAAGGGACATCATTAGATGATTTAGTTCAAGCAACCGGCTTGTTACGTGGTAGTTTGTACAGTGCATTTGGTAGTAAACAAGGCATGTTTATTTCGTCATTAGAGAATAGTTTACAACAACATGCTGATGACGACATCGTTTGGCAGCTCTTATTGGTTGCCATGTTGGAATTAACCTCAAGAAGTGAGGCAGTCAGAAAGATTGTAAAAGATTGGTATGAGACAAATTCCCATGAAGATATAGCATCAGAGTTAGGGCATCAATTGTTAGCACATAGTGGTATTTTTGAAGGAGAAGATAATCATGGAAAATAAAGTTGAAATTCAAGATGGTCAATTAATTGTTGTGCCGCAAGGGGTTACAAAATTAGCAGCAGTAAAAGATGAAATAATTGTGCCACTTGACCATGTAGTTGGGGCATCAATAGATACTGGTATTTTAAACGACAGGAAGGGACTGAAAATGCCGGGGACAGCTATGCCAGGATATTGGGCGGGATCATTTCATAAAGATAGTGAAATAACATTTTTTAATGTTAAGCAATCCAGTACGCCTATTGTGATACAATTGAAGGATGATAAATATAGTCGTTTAGTATTGGGTACGGAAAACCCACGAAATTTAGTTGAGTTGATTAATAATGCGATTTGAAGTTTAAATAAAGGCACCATTAAAGTGAATAAACTTTAATGGTGCCTTTATTTAATCAATCTGAAATTTTTTTATGTTTCTTAAGGAGAAGTAATAGTAGTAATGAGAATACTGGAATGATACTCATTGTTTGGTAGACAGACATAAAAGCTTGCCTAGACTGTGTTTTTAAGTGCCCTTTAATGCTAGTAATGGTTTGTTGAACCGTTTTTTCATTAATTTGTTCTTGTTGTCTGATTTTAGGAAGCGCAACTTTGGTGACATTATTTTTAATATTTTCTTTTAGAGGTGTAGGGAGTTGCGCAACAGTGAGGTGTGATTGGTTGGCAACGTGGCGTAATTGCTTTTGGTAAACAGACTGCAATGCGACACTTTCTATTTTTGAGGGATTAGTGTTCAGGTTGATGGTTTGATTAGTATCGGTTGTACTTGAACTGTTGGTATCTAATTTATCATTAATTTTTTTAGTAAACTTGTGCTTTAGTGGGGTAGCTAAATGAGTTTTATTGATTTCTTCGTGTGCGTATGTTAACGTTGATTGTTTTGCCGTTTTCATATTGTTGGTGAGAACAGATGTAAATAGCGCAATAGCTATAATTAAGCCAACTTGTCGTAAAATATTAGCCACACTATTAGCATCAGTTAGCTGACTACCATGGAAATCGGCAGCAACTAGAATATTTGCCGTTGCGGCAACTAATCCATAGCCGATGCCTAGTAAAATAGCAGCCGTGATGAGTGTATTATAATTATTTTGTAAGTTTAAATGCGACATGAGATAGTAACTAACAGCAATGATGATAAAACCACTACCAATTAATAATTGATTACTTATTTTTTTAACGATCATTGACGTGAGAATAACGGTTATCATGACGGCAATCGAATAGGGTGTAATTAATAATGCAGCATGCAGTTCAGATTCACCCTGAACTTTTGTTAACATTGTTGGTATTAGAATAACCATGCCACCCATAAAGTAATTGCTTAATAGTAATGCTAAACTGGCTGCCTTAAAGTCATTACGCTTAAATAATTTCAAATTAATCATTGGAAATGCAGTGTGGTTTTCTTGTAATAAGAATAGTACAAATGCTGTTATAGCAATAGTGAGGGCTGCTAGGGTAGTAATAGAAGACCAACCCCAGTCATTACCCTTAATCAATCCCAATGATAAAGTTGTCAAAGAAACACAGCTAAGAACAGTACCAATCCAGTCGATTTTCACAATACGTCGAGATTCGTGTTTGATATTCAAAACAAATGGGTAGACGAGTAACAATATCAAAATGAATGGGATATTGATATAAAACACCCATCGCCAATTGCCATACTGGGAAATAAAGCCACCAACAGTTGGACCAACAGCTACAGCGAGACCTTGTGCACCAGCCAACGCAGCAATCACTTTGTTTCGATTTTGGTCGCCACCTTGTTCAAGACCAATAACCATACTGGTAGGTATAATAATTGCAGCACCAATACTTTGTATACCACGCGCAATTAGCATGACAGTTAAATTGGGTGACAGACCAGTTATGAGAGAACCTAAACCGAATGTCATTAGACCAATAAAAACGAGCCGATTTCGTCCAAGCTGTTCAGCGAGTCGACCAAAAGGAATAATGAGTGCAGCAAAGACAATTGTGTAAACGTTAACTGTCCAAGAAAGATCTGAAAGGCTCTCGTTAAAAGCGCTTTGTATCTCTGGAATGACAATGGTCATGATTGATACGTCCATCATACAAAGTATATTGGCAATCAATAGAATGGGTAAAATAAATTTAAATTTTTTCATTTGCAATTTTCCTTACTTTTGTTAGACTAAAAGTGTCTCACGTGCGACACTTCCATCATTGAGTATAAAGTTTAGAGTTGATAAATACCAGAATAATAGCGGAAGTGGCACAAAAATGAAAAAGTGAGGCGGAGGGATAAGTAGAATATGGATGGACATCAAAAGTTAGTTTTACAGTCAAAAGAATGGTTGCTGAAAGCTTTGTTTGAGTTAATGCAAGACAAATATTTTCAGGATATATCTGTGACCGAAATAGCTGAAGCAGCTGGGTTATCGCGCAGAACATTTTATCGTACTTTCAAAGATAAACAAGAATTGTTGGAGGTTTATGCTGATGAACTCATTCACGAATATATTGAAGCATTAGATCAAGTGAGCGGTCAGATGATGAAATTCGATGACATTGTGCAATTATTTTTTGAGTTTTGGGCACAGCACCATAATTATGCAAGGGTATTAATTCAGCAAGATTTATTTTATATTATCTTTCATAAATGGAATAATCACGCGTCTCAGATATATCAAAAGTTTCACGCACCTTGGCATATTACTGGTACACCAACAGAAATTAATTACGTACTAGCCTATTCTATTGGCGGACTTTGGCAGATATTGGAAATATGGTTAATGTCAGAAACCCCAGAAAAACCTGAACAGATAACAAAAACAATGATGAAAGCACTTGATAAACTTGGTACAGTTGGCCGGTTTGATTGAAATATCATATTTAATTTAAAAAAATTGTCAAAAGTAAAAGCCTGTCAATCGCTAACACAAGTTAGTGATTGACAGGCTTTTAACTGTTATTATTAAAATTTTAGTAACGTGATTGGTGCGCTGAAACGCTACGACGGATAGCCTGCTTTGACACTTCTTCATGATGTTCTTCCGCTTCTTCAGCTGGCTTGATAACTGTTTGGTGGTAGCTAAGTGCTGCCGCGGCTGCTACTGCTACTGAACTAAGAACGCCAACAAATACACCTGTTTTAAATGAGTTCATAATATTGTTTTCCTTTTCTTAAGTTTCTCTAAAGTCTATTATCAACTATTTTAGTATATTTGTAAATGAATTTAGTATAATTAAGTTATGAAAATGAAAACAAATATTGTCGCTCATCGTGGTTACCGCATAGTGGCACCAGAAAATACAATACCGGCATTCCAGGCGGCCCTTGCTTATCGGCCAGATATGTTGGAAATGGATGTTCATCGTACAAAAGATGGGCACTTGGTTGTTATTCATGATGAAAAAGTAGATCGCACAACTGATGGCACTGGGTATGTTAAAGATTTAACTTTGGCTGAAATTAAGGCATTAGATGCGGGCAGTTATAAAGAACCAATCATGCAAGGCGTAAGAATTCCAACATTTATTGAATTTTTAAATTTTTTGCGTGATATTGGTTTTGAGCAAACATTATTGTTGGAAATAAAGACGGATCACGTTGATTATCCCGGTATTGAACAAGAAGTATTGGATATGGTTGCTAGCTTTCAACCAAAGTATCGTGTGATATATCAAAGCTTTAATTTAACAACTTTGAAAAAAATTCGCCTTTTAAGTCCAAATGCTGATATTGCTGCACTGGTTTTTTGGGCAACACCAAAAGTATATTGGTTAAAAATACGAGGTGTTTTTGACTATATTCATGCTGATATTCGTATTTTAAAACAGAAACCGACTATTTTTTGGCGGGCAAAGAATCATATGCGGACTTGGACAGTAGATGATGAAGCGGATATGCGTCGCATTTTTAAAGCGGGGTTACAAGGAATTATTACTAATCAAGTCGCTTTAGCAACAAAAATTCGTGCAGAAATACAAGGGGATGACAATGACAAACAAACCTAAAATATTAGTGATTGCTGGGCCAACAGCTTCTGGAAAGAGTGATTTAGCTATTGCGATGGCACAGCAATTTAATGGTGAGATTATCTCCGCAGATGCTTTACAAGTTTATCGCCATTTGGATATTGGCACAGCGAAGATTAGTTTGGTAGAGCAACAGATGGTGCCACATCATTTGATTGATATCTTAGATATGACGGCGAGTTTTTCCGTCGCTGAATTTGTGAAATTAGCCGATCAAATCATTGCAGATATTGTGTCACGAGGAAAGTTACCAATTATTGCTGGTGGGACTGGCTTTTATGTCAAAGCGTTATTAGGCGAGCAGGTGCTCGATTTTGTTGCGAGTGATCCTCACGAAGTTGACATGTTAAAACAGCAACCATTAGCGGTGCTTGTAGATGAGCTAAAGTTACGCGATGAAGATTTGTCTCAACGAGTAGATTTGCACAACAAACAACGGGTCATACGTGCGATTGAAATTTCACGTCATGGTCAGCACGATAAGCCCATTCAACGGCCACAATATGATGCCTGTGTGATTGGTATTGACTGGCCGCGCGAAGTGTTATATCAACGCATTAATGCACGTGCGCAAGACATGATTGATGACGGGATCTTGGACGAAGTGCGTAAGATTCTTACAGCAGGCGGTGAATCATTGCAGGCTGGAAAAGCGATTGGCTATAAAGAATTTTTCCCATATTTACAAGGACATGTGTCATTGTCAGAAGCCATTACGCAATTGCAGCAAGATTCAAGACGCTATGCGAAACGGCAATTAACCTACCTCCGTCATCAAATACCTGGTTTGATATGGGTGCAAGGGGAAACAGCACAAGATGAGTTAACGAATCTGCTTAAAAAGTGGTTGTAAGAAAAAATCAACGCAGCATGCTGCGTTGATTTTTTAGTTAATTCAGAGATTGTAATTGGCGTATTTGTTGTAGTTGTAAAGTTTGTGCTTGATTAATTTCACTATATAAAATGTTAGCCATAGTATCAGAAATTCGATTATCCATGAGTGCTTGTTGGACGAAATTATATTCTGATTGGAATGCTTGCATATAAAAACCATTATCAATATCTGGTTTATCTTTTTTGTAATCACGTTTAATGATAGAAAAATAATGATTTATTTCATGGCGGACGTAATCGATATACTGATTATCGGTATACTGGTCATCAAGTCGTTGGCTTAAAGTATCATCTAAGTAAGCATCTACTGCCTCAATCACATCATAATTTAGTTCCAGCAGTTCATCTCTGGTATTTAGCCAATCTTGTCGCTGGTTTTCATTTTGGGATAGCCAATTTTCCTGTAATAGCATTTTCTGCCTTTTTATCAGTTTTTTGTTCTGATGGTACAACTTCGTATGTTTATATTGATTTTGGAACCGTTGTTTAGCAGATTGTAACATGGCCTTTGGATTATGTGGATGAGCGGCAGGATAGAGACGATTAATTATTTTTTGATAAGTATCAATGACCGGACGAGTGTAGTGATTATTGACTTGATCACTATTAAGATATGTTAAAACAAATGTTTTTGTTTGGGAGAGTAAGTCTTGATAATTCTTGAGCATTTCTTGTCTGTCATTGATTCGTATAAAGCCTTTTTGAGATTGTAATTGTTCTGTTAATTTTTCACGAACATCATGATCATTAATATTTTGATGTATTTGTAATATGGCGTAATCGACCATTTGATCGCGTGTATGATTAAGTTCGTTATCCGTAAATGACTGGGTTTTTGATGGTAATAGGATAGGAAGCAAAACAGCACTAATTAACATACTAATTAAGATAACAAGTGTGGCGACAATAATGAGTTCTTCTCGATAAGGGAAATTTTGACCCCCAATTTGAGTTGGTAGTGAGAAAGCCATTGCTAGCGTCACCGTGCCATGCACACCACTAATGGCAAAAAGACGCGCATTTAAAGTATGATGCTTGTCACTTCGATCACCAAAGAAAGCTGTTGTATCTCGATCATCTGCGTTTTTTGCCCACAGGAAGCGGACGATGAACATTGTGAGGTAAATTAAAAGTGCTAAGACAACTAATTGTAGTGACAACCGAATGCCAATATTCGTTACTTCATGCCAGACGGATCGCAGCGAGATACCTAGAATGAGGAACACGATGCTGTTTAATATATTAGAAATAGTATGCCAAACGGCTGACTGTGTTAATTGCACACGAGTAGATGTTAATCGTAACTTACTTGATTCCCAATTATGAACAATACCTGTTGCCACTACAGCCAAAATACCGGATGTGTTAAAGAATTCAGCAAGTAAATAGACAGCAAAAGGGGTTAATAGGCCGATTGGTAGAATTGTTGTTTCAGGATCGCTGGCTCGGAAATTTAACGTTGTTCGAAGCCAAACAAGCGCAAAACCACTGATGATACCAATAATAACACCACCGATAGCAACGAATAGAAAATGTTGTAAGCCACTAAAAATAGAAAACGAGCCTTTTTCTAGAACGGATAGCGCGAGGTCTAACATCACTAATCCAGTGGCATCATTAAATAAAGATTCGAGTTCTAATGCTTCGTTTACGCCTTTTGGCATCGAAGTACCAGACGTGAGAGATTTAACAGCGACAGCGTCAGTTGGGACCACGATAGCGGCCAAAGTAATCGCTAAAGGGAAAGTCCATGCAACTTCGATGCGATTTGCAATGATGCCAACGGCTGCTGCTGAACCAATCGCCAAAACAACAGAAAGTAAAAAAATAACTTTAAATCGTTCTCTTATTTTTTTAAAAGATTGCCTTTGACCATCCAAAAACATTAGTGGGGCAATAACCATAAGCATAAAAAATTCAGGCTCTAGTTCAAAATTTTTAAATGTCGGGGTAAAGGACAAACAGATACCAACAATGATTAGAATAAATGTTTCTGGAATTTTAGGTAAAAAAGGTTGAATGATGTTGGTACCAATAACACCAATTAATAGTAATGCCAAAGTATATAAAATAGTCACGTTATTTCCCCTCGTCAAATGATTAATCGCAGTTTTAAGATTGATTCAGTCGTTTAAAACAACAACATAGGATAATTATAACAAACGCCGTTTTCCATTGTATGTTGATACCGTGTAATCGGACAAAAGTGTATAATGAAATTATTCTAGCATTAAAAAGGAGTCACCATGGCAGAATTTGAACGATTGTATAAAAAATTTCAACCTGATCATTACAATATCTATTTGGATATTAATCGTCAGAACAAAATTTTTAGTGGGAAAACAAGTATCACCGGAACTGCGAAAACTAATCAGATTGCAATACATCAAAAAGATTTGAAAGTCAGTGCGGTTAAAGTAAACGATGTTGATGTGCCTTTTACACTAAATAATGACATCGATGCGCTTAACATCGACTTACCTGAGACAGGGAAAATTACACTAACAATCACTTATTCTGCACCACTAACAGATACAATGATGGGGATTTATCCATCATATTACGAAGTGAATGGTGAAAAGAAACAACTGATTGGCACACAATTTGAAACAAACTTTGCCCGTCAAGCTTTTCCTAGTATTGATGAACCAGAAGCCAAAGCAACATTTGATCTAGCAATTAAATTTGACGAAGAATCTGGCGAAACCATATTAGCCAATATGCCAGAAAATCATGTTGAAAATGGCATCCATTATTTTGACACCACTTTACGTATGTCAACCTACTTAGTTGCTTTTGCGTTTGGGGATCTACAAAGCAAGCAAACAAAAACAACAAGCGGTGTTAATATTGGTGTTTATGCAACCAAAGCCCATGAAGATAAAACGCTAGATTTTGCTTTAGATATTGCGAAACGTTCGATTGAATTTTTCGAAGATTTCTACCAAACGCCGTATCCATTGTCACAATCTAACCAGTTAGCATTACCTGATTTTTCAGCTGGCGCTATGGAAAATTGGGGATTGGTAACGTATCGTGAAGCTTACTTGTTACTCGATCCGGATAATACATCATTACAAATGAAACAAGTTGTTGCCACTGTGATTGCTCATGAGTTAGCACACCAATGGTTCGGAGATTTGGTTACAATGAAATGGTGGGATGATTTGTGGCTAAATGAAAGTTTTGCTAACATGATGGAATATGTTGCGATTGACGCGCTTCAACCAGATTGGCATATTTGGGAAACATTCCAAACGAATGATGTTCCTGCTGCATTGCGTCGCGATGCAACGGACGGCGTACAATCAGTTCATGTTGAAGTCAACCATCCGGCTGAAATTGACTCGTTATTTGATTCTGCTATTGTCTATGCTAAAGGCGCTCGTATGTTAGTGATGGTGCGTGCTTTAATCGGGGATGAAGCCCTTCGTGAAGGGTTAAAAAACTATTTTGTGGCACATCAATATCATAATGCGACTGGATCGGATTTGTGGCAAGCATTGGGCGAATCATCTGGTAAAGATGTGTCAGCTATTATGCATTCATGGTTGGAACAACCGGGCTACCCCGTCATTCATGTTGCAGTTGTTGATGGTCAATTAACACTATCACAGCAACAGTTCTTTATTGGAGAAGGTCAGGACGTTGACCGTCAGTGGCAGGTACCATTGAATAGTAATTATGATAACGCACCTACTATTTTGACAGAAAAAACTTTGTCATTGGGTGATTATGATGTTTTGCGTGCAACTGCAGGGGAACCATTTCGTGTCAATGTCGGTAACGATTCACATGTTATTTTGCATTATGATGACACCTTATTACGTGACATTTTAACTGAGGTCGATCAATTAGAGGCTATTTCACAGTTACAGATTTTGCAAGATTTACGTTTGTTGGCTGATGGTAGTCAAATTTCTTATGCGGATATCGTACCGTTATTATTGCGATTTGCTCATAGTTCGGCCACAATCGTAAATGACGCACTTTATCGTGTCGCGGGAAATCTACGCCAGTTTGTATTGCCTGATAGTGAGGATGAGCAAGCACTGAAGCAATTTTATGGCAAACTGAGTGACCAACAGTTTGAACGTTTGGGTTGGCAGGCTAAAGAAAATGAAACTGCTGATGATCAACTGACACGTCCTTATATTATTTCTGCTGCATTATATGCTGAAAATACTACTGCAATTGCTCAAGGACATGCTATTTTTAAAGCGCATGCACAGAACTTACTCACCTTGCCGGCAGACACGAGACCTTTTGTTTTACGTAATGAAGTACAAAATTTTGGTCGTGATGATCTACTTAGCCACCTTTTATCTGAGTATATTACTAGTTCAGATGCTAGCTATAAACAAGATTTACGTGGTGCCATTACCAGCACCAAGAATTTAAAATTCATGACAGAGTTAGTAGCAAAATTTGAAGATGCTGATGTGATTAAACCGCAAGACCTACGTGGTTGGTTTGGTAGCGTCTTGAGAAATGCACAGGGTGAGCAAATCGCTTGGGATTGGTTGCGTCAGGAGTGGGGATGGCTTGAATCTAAGGTTGGCGGAGACATGGAATTCACAACTTATATTACTGTGGTTGCTGGTATTTTGAAGACAGCAACACGATTGGAGGAGTTCAAAACATTCTTTGAACCTAAGATTAATCAGCCAGGACTGACACGTGAAATTACGATGGATACACGCGTAATTAGTACTCGTGTGGCGCTAATTGCAGCTGAAAAGGCAGCAGTTAATGCGGCTATCATTGAAAATAACTGAGCCAAAAGAACACCTGATGATGATCGGGTGCTCTTTTTATGAAAGAGAATAAAAAATTGTATTTGAAAAAATGTTTTGAGTGTAATAATGATAGGCGTATGAAGTGTTTAGATATTTTAATTGAGTTAAGCGAGATTCCTATTATCAATTTTTAATTATAATGTTAAACGTTTAATTGTGTTTTTTGATTATGTATGGTTTAATATTTAACAGACAAAATAAAGATTGCCGGTGAGCGATCATTTTGAAGGAGAATATAATGGCAATAAGTCAGGTCAGTAATACAGCAGAGGATGCCGTATCCAAAAAGTTAACCCAGGAACAAAAAGTTGTTTTGGGTTCGACGACACTAGGGTTTACCTTAGATCATATGGATGCGACTTTCTTATCATTTGCTTTAGCACCAATGATTGCTGAGTTACACATCAGTGGCGCACAAGGTGGTATCATTGCTGCAATGTCTAACTGGGGTGCACTATTAGGGAGTGTACTATTTGGTATTTTGGCAGACCGCATTGGTCGTGTACGCGTTTTGTCGTATACCATTATGTTAGTTACGTTTGCCACTGTAATCTTGGCATTTTTAGATAATGCATACACGATTTATGGGTCACGTTTCTTACTTGGTATGGGAACTGGTGGTGAGTATGGTGTTAGTATGGCGCTGATTGCTGAGAGTTTTAAGGCCAACCGAGTCGGCAGGGTGAGCTCTATTACGGCCATTGGTGGACAAGTAGGTGCTATTCTGGCAGCCATTTTAGCAACACTCATTATGCCATCTTTTGGTTGGCGTGGACTATTCATGATTGGCTTCTTACCTTTGATTGTCGTTTACATTGTGCGTCGTCATTTGAAAGAAACACCAGCTTTTGAGCAGTTGCAGGCAGATTATAAGTCTGGGAAGAAGAAATTCAGCTTTAAATTCATTGCTAATACGCCCAAGCGTGCTTATACGTCACTTGTTTTGATTATTATGCTAACCATCCAAACATCTGGTTATTATGGTTTGATGAATTGGTTGCCAACAATTATGCGTAAACAATTGGGGATTACTTCAACTGTAACAGCTGGATATGTCAACTTGGGCATGATACCAATTATCATGGGAATGGCTATTGGTATGCTGACATTTGGAACAATTTTAGACAAAATTGGACCGCGCCAGGCATTTGCAATTTTCTTAGTTGCTTCTGCATTAATGATATATGCTTTCACTTTCGCCTATAATATGTGGACGTTAACTATATTAGGTGCAGTTGTCGGTTTCTTCTCTAATGGTATGTACGGTGGTTTTGGAGCAGTTATTAGCCGTTTATACCCCTCAGAAATTAGAGCTACGGCAGCTAATACCCTTATGGGCTCGGGAAGAGCGATTGGTGCTTTTTCTTCAGTAGTTATTGGTTGGATTATGGATAACTATAGTGTTGGTGCAGTTATGATGAGTTTGGCAGCAATGTATGTGGTTAGCTTGCTATTCATGTTAACTATTCCTGATTTTAAAAAATTAGGAACAAGTAGCTACCAACATTGAAATATTAATTAAACGTCATGAAACCAATTAGTATATCTATTTGTCAGATAAACTAATTGGTTTTTTATATGCCTATAAACTTAGCCAACTCTAGAATCATTGCTATCAAAAAATGAGATATATTATGGGGATGTATTTTTATTGTATAATGTCATTAATTAAAAAAGGTGTAAAAAATGACAAAAATACAACAATACGCTCAACTAAATGTGGATAAAGCAACAGAAATATCAGAATTAAAAACAATTGGGTTCTATCATGATAATTGGTCTGATCAGAATATATTCGAAAAACTAATAAGACGGGCTTTGGTGACATATCATGGTGTGGCCGCTGAAAACGAGTGGTTACGTGAACATCTTGCAACATCAGAAACTGATGTATTAACTTTTTTTGAACAAGAAGGCATACTGGATAGACATATTTTTTATACGATTGCGGCTCAGTTACTTGGTTTTGAAGCAGAATTAGCTGTCAATAATTATGACGGAAAAAAATTGTTTGAAAAAATTGGTTTAGAAACGGTGGCCGTTTCTGATATTTATCATGCTTGGTATGTATTATTAAATACCCATACTAAAAATGGCCTTTTGTGGATTGATGATTTATCTAGTCATGGTTACTTTGAAGCTAATAATCAACGTTTGTTATTCAATGGCAAATCCATGGTGACATATGATACCAAATATTTAATTCAAGAAACAGTTTGGGTTGAAACAACTGTTGATTCAGATGGAGATGGGCGACTAGACTTAATCCAAGTTGATATCCAAAGACCGAACGCAACGGAAAAATTACCAGTTTTATTTACTGCTTCGCCTTATTATCAAGGGATGATGGTGCAAGAAAACGACGCTAAAATACATTCGGTTAATCAACCGTTAACTCATAAAGCGGTTAGCCATGTCACAGGGGATGTGGCTAACAATAATGAAGAACTGACGAGCGACATAAAACCTCGAGTTGTCAGCGGGCAATCAACAAAAGCCACGAAAACTTTTGTTGATTTAGCTGGAAAAGCCTGGGACTTAAATAATTATTTCCTATCTCGTGGATATGCTGTGGCCTATGCTTCTGGTGTGGGCACGCGTCATTCTGATGGTATGCAAGATACTGGCTCGCCAATGCAGGTTGAATCGATGAAAAATGTCGTAGAATGGCTAGCCGGTGATCGTGTTGCTTTCACAGATCGAACGAGCCAAATTGCAATTAAAGCAAATTGGTCAAATCATAAAATAGCGATGACGGGAAGATCTTATTTAGGCACCTTGGCTACAGCAGTTGCCACAACTGGGGTTAAAGGATTACAAACGATTATTTCTGAAGCTGCTATTTCAGATTGGTATCAGTACTATCGTGATAACGGGTTAGTTATTGCACCAGGAGGTTTTCCTGGAGAAGATATGGATGTTTTAGCGGAATTAGTTTTTAGTCGTATGAAAGACCCTGCTGATTGGCTTCGGAACAAAAAGCAGTGGCAGTTATTTCAAGAAAATACTACACAACTTCAAGATCGTCAAACAGGTAATTATAATGCCTACTGGGATTCGCGCAATTATTTAAATCACACGAATCAAATTAACATCGATATTGTTTCAGTTCATGGTTTAAATGATTGGAATGTCAAGCCGCGACAAGTGTATCGTTTATGGCAAGCTTTACGTGATAATGGTCATCATAACAAACTGATTTTGCACCAAGGACAGCATATTAATATTAATGATAATGCATCATTAGATTTTGCTGATCAAATGAATTTATGGTTCACAGAGAAACTTTTAGGTGTTGATGTTGGCGCGACAAATATCCTACCAACAGTCACATGGCAAGATAATACACAAGTCCAAACTTGGCATAAATTAACAGATTGGGGGGACAACTCCCATGAAAAGACTTATCATTTCACAGCCAATCAACTAGTTTCTGAACCAACAAAAGGTATCTTATCGTTTACCGATGGCTTACCGGAAGGGCTTTTTAAGCAATATACAAAGAATTTTAATCAGTGGCGTGAGCAAACTTTAAAGCAAGCACCGGCATTAGCAAATACACAGCTTCATTTTAAATGTGAGACTTTATCTCAGTCACAGTTTATTGATGGAGAGACCATACTTAATTTGCGTGTGAAATCGTCACAAAATGTAGGTCTTATTAGTGTCATGCTAGTTGATTATGGTCTGGATAATTACTTGAAACCTAATTTGACTCGCCAGAATGTAGCTATTGATCGTGGTATGAATTTTGCTAAGACACCTTTGCAAGAATTTGAAAGTCAAAAAGGACAGTACAAGATGATTAGTATTGGTCATATTAATTTGCAGAATCGGCATAGTGCTTGGCAAAATGATGACTTGTTGGCTGATGAATACGTGTCAGTTAAATTAACATTACAGCCTACGATGTACCGACTTCGTGCCAGTCATCAGCTAGGCGTTATTATATATGCTACTGACTTTGAAATGACAATCCGAGGAAATCAGGCGATTACTTATACGATTGATCTTGCACATAGTAGTCTCATGTTACCGATAAAATAGGTGTCACTGTGACTACTGAGTGGGATATAATTTATGATTAAAAAAGCTAATGACTAGTCATTAGCTTTTTTAACTCTCTGGATTAGGTGTTGTTAATGCATTATTATGAATGTAACTACGGAATGTCTTAAATGTATCGGCAAATAATTCATCAGGCTCAATATTGAGCATTTCTTTTGGAAAATAGAATCGGTTATCAAAAGATACTTGACCCTTAATTGCCGCAACTAGTGGTGATAATTCTGATAATTCACGATGGGTACCATCACCTAATACGAAGTCAATTTGCGTACGTGGTTTAGCGACATTTGGTTTGTAGTCGTCATAAGGTAAATCAAAAGCATCATTACGCGCTGTATAGTACTTTGGATTGTAGCCTGCAATATCAACTAATTGTTCAAGATCTTCTAGCAGTGGTGCTGTCTCATCGTTAATAACGATTGATTTCAATGGCCAGCGGTCTAAAAATCTTCGAGAAAGGTCTGATAGTATGGGATCAGGATGGCTTCGCCACATCGAAATATATGTCATGAACACGTGATCATCAATTTGTAAGTAATCGTGAACAGTTAATGGTTGATCGTTAAATAAGGGGGTTAGTAGTGGTCCCACAAAATCTTTTTCATGTGTATCGCTTGCTGTAAATAGCTCATGTGCTCTGTGTAATAGATGCTCTAACAAAACCTCCATACCACGTGATACCGGGTGGAAATAGACTTGTAAATACATCTGGTAGCGACTGACAACATAATCTTCAACGGCATGCATGCCACCAATGTCAAAAGCGATACCGTTAGCTGTTGGGCGCATTGTACGTAAAATACGATCAATATCAAATTCTCCGTATTTTGTTCCTGTGAAATAGGCGTCTCGCAAGAGGTAATCCATACGATCTACATCTAACTGACTAGAAATCAGTTGAACAACTTGCGGATTTTCGTAAGTTTTTGCAATGACGCTAGCTACTTTATTTGGAAAATCTAGTGATACTTGGGAAAGCACTTGATTAATTTCTGTATCACCAACAATAATCTCGCGTGTAATGGCCTCATGATCAGTACCAAATAAATGCTCAAAAGTATGTGAAAATGCCCCATGACCAATATCGTGTAATAAAGCAGCGACTAGCGTTAGTAGGCGTTCTTCAGGTTGCCAAAGGCCGTCATTTGGTGATTTTGAGCGATAATATTGTTCAAAATATTCTGTAATACGTCTGGCAATTTCGTAAGCACCAACTGAGTGACCAAAACGTGAGTGTTCAGCACCATGAAAAACGGCGCCAGTAATACCAAGTTGCTGAACGCGACGTAATCGTTGAAACTCGGTGGTGTTAATTAAATCGAGTATGATGTGATCCTGTACATGAATAAAGTTGTGAATAGGATCACGTAAAACTTTTTCTTTTGCTAATTTTTCTGTAAACATAAGCTGCCTTTTTGTCTTTCTTATATTATAACCCAAATGATTAATGAAAGGAGGATGTAAAATGGCCTTGTTATTGGGAGAAAAAATAAATAAAAAGTTGAATAAAAGCAAAAAAACAGCCTACTGGTTATCAAAAAATCAGATGTTTCATTTGGGGTATTATATCCAATTTTGACAAATAAAAGACAGAACCCAATGTTTTCTACTATGGAAAAGTTAGTTAAAGCTGTTTCAAATGATTGAGATGAAATTTATTCAATGGGGTATGACGTCTGGGGTGAAAGTAATTCTTACTCGACATACTTAGATGAGTGCAGGAATTTTGTGAAATATAAATCAGGAACTTGGTATGTTCTAACTGTTGATGGAGAGATAGTCAGCTAATAGTTTACGATAGATAGCGTCTTAATAGTTGATTTGTTTGCACAAAAATCATTCTCACTAACCAATGATGTGGGATGACTTACATAACACGACCTGAATATGTCGCTAAACTGTTCATTTTTTATACCTAACTCATGGCAGAACGGACTGACGTAATAACCGCGGGAGGTAAAGTATGAACACAGAAGATTAGTGGCTTCAAAGTATGACATTGAGCCACTTTGAAAAGTAGTATCTATAAATGGTAAACTGGACAGGTTATTAAATATTTTGCGAAAAACAAGCAATTATTTAAGATATGTGCTATAATTAATTTATTGAGCACAACAGAGAGTGTACTCAACAGTCTAGCAGAATACTTGTCAAATTATTAGTTACTGGTTTTAATATCATATTTGATATATGTTGAATGATACAGAGAGATCTTCAACCTCAAAAATATTAAGTTAGTTTAGTTAATCAATAAATTTAGTTTTGTAATGTATAGAAGTTTTTATCAAGAAGCCTGTTAGGCTTTTTATTTTATTATAAATATATGCTGATAGAGTTACATATTTATGATAATACAAACAAAAGTCAAACTAGGTTATCTGGTTTGGCTTTTTTATTTTCCAAAAAATTTAGCAGACGCTTCTATTTCAATAAGCATTTCATCATATAATATTACCGACGAACATTATGAAAGTAGATGATAAATTGACTCAGAATTTAAGGAATATATTCACAATAAAGCGCAATATATTGTACTGGGTTCGCATTGTGTATCAAAAGTATTCTAACGCATATAAAGGCACTGAAAAAAGAAAAATAAGTTATAATATATTATTAAAGGAAATAATAATAAAAAGCCATTTAATTTGTAGAATTACAATAATATTGGCTTCGATTTTAGATAATTATTATGATATTTTTCACTATATATTATGACTATTGTCTCATTGACAATTAAAGGATACGTGATTTAAGGGAAAAACTATGACGTTAACCACAAAAAATGATGTTGACATTAAATTAAAAACAACGATTACGCAAGACAATGAGTCAGAAACTTTCACATTTGATACAGTCGGAGAATTAATTGTTAAAAATCAGACTATATTCTTGCGTTATACTGAATTAATTGATGGGCAAAATCCTACCAATGTGTTATTTAAAATTGAAAAAGAACATGTTCGATTAAATCGTAGTGGCGATAGTTTAACTAAGTTAGCTTTTGCACATGAGAAACGCCTACCGGCACATTATGAAACAACTATTGGTCAAATGAACTTAGAGACGCATACAACAGCCATGCGAGTTAATATGGCCCCCACAGCGTACTCGGGCACAGTTGATATTGATTATGAACTTTATGCAAATGATATTATTGCTGGAGAATATAGGATTCGGTTGCAATTTAATCAAATATCTAGTAAACTTAATTAGTTAGAAACTCGAAAGGACGTGCAACTATGGCACTTACACAATTTGGCAATCACCCAAAAGAAGAATTAGCGTTGGTTGAAATTGCATCTGCAATCTTGGAAGAAAATAAAGCTGTTATGCCATTTAGCTCATTAGTTCAAGAAATTCAAGAATTTTTAGGCATTGATTCAGAGACGTTTAAAGAACGCCTCTCACAATTTTATACTGATTTGAACACAGATGGTTCATTTATTTCTTTAGGAAATAATGAATGGGGATTACGTGCATGGTATCCAGTTGATGCCATCGATGAATCGATTCATGAAATTGATGATGAAGATGTGATACCAAAGCGTAAGAAGTCTGTTAAAAAGGTTAATGTCTTTGCTGATTCAGCAGCTGATGATGATGTTATTGACTATAATGATGATGATCCTGAAGATGAAGACTTCGGAGAAGTTGAAGAAGAATCAGTTGATCATGATACGACTGATTCTGAAGTTGAAGTTGACGATGATGAAGATGAAAATGACGTTAAAGTTGGCGATGATGAATCAATTGATGATAATTTGACAGAATTGTCTGGCACAAATGATCTTGATGATTTGAGTGACGGTGATATTGAAAAGTAATGATTTAGAAAACGCTGCTGATACAGCGTTTTCTTTTTTGTAAAAAAGCTTATTATATCAACATTTGTCAGTGTTATTAAAAACGTAATTAAAAAAACTTTCAAAAAGGGTTGCATTTTTTAACAAATGTCTGTAATATATATAAATGTGCTACGGCATGTTTGCTCCTTTAACTCAGTTGGTTAGAGTAGGGGATTTTTAATCCCAAGGTCCTCGGTTCGAGTCCGAGAGGGAGCACTGATTTAACAATCAGGAGACCTTTGGGATATTCCATTAAACAGGTATTATCAAGTTCAACTTGGTAATACCTGTTTTTTTATTGTCGTTAAGATAGTTTCAGTATTGTTCATAAACGGTTGCTGGCTAATAAGCGATATTTGCAAAAAGAACAAAATCATAGTATCATTGGTACTAGCGTTGAGGCGGACAAGTAGTAAATTTATGTATTTAAGAGACATCATGGTTGGTGAGAGTGATGATACATTTTTATGAAAACTACCGTTAAAGCATAATATGAGTAGGCGGAAGCTGAAATTATTGTCGGTGTAATTGGTCGTTAACCTAATTATTGTTAAGCGGTATGCTGAGTCATACTTAAAATTGGGTTGGTACCGCGCAAAAGCGCCCCTAGAGAATAGTTTCTAGGAGTGCTTTTTTTACAGCTTTTTATTTTTGGTTATAAACGTGGAGGATTTACTACTATGACGGAGAAACACAATAATAGAGAATTAAATCGTGATTTGTCATCTAATCAAATGCAAATGATCGCCTTAGGTGGGACCATTGGTGTTGGATTATTTATGGGGGCTTCTTCAACTATTAGATGGACTGGCGTATCTGTCATTTTAGCCTATGCACTTGCTGGTATAATTTTGTATTTAGTCATGCGTGCGTTGGGAGAAATGTTGTATGTTGATCCAGCTGTTGGCTCTTTTGCCAATTATGCGACAAAATATATTCATCCTTTAGCCGGTTACCTGACGGTATGGGCGAATGTGTTTCAGTGGTTAACAGTTGGGGTCTCTGAGACGATAGCCGTGGGCATGTACCTTGATTACTGGTTCCCTAACATTCCTGGTTGGGTAACTGGCATTGTGGTGTTAGCAACGCTAACATTAGCCAATTTGAGTACGGTTAAGGCCTATGGGAATCTTGAGACCTGGTTCTCAATGATTAAAGTGGTTACGATTGTGTTGATGATCATTTTAGGATTTATGGTGATTTTGCTTGGCTTTGGCAACGGTTGGCAGCCTGTTGGTTTCTCAAATTTGTGGACGCATGGCGCATTCTTTGCTGGTGGATTTAAAGGCTTCATGTTTGCTTTATCTATTGTGATCACATCGTACCAAGGTATTGAAATTATTGGGATAACAGCCGGAGAAACAGCAAACCCCAAGCATGCGATTGTCGCAGCAATCAAGTCGATTGTTGCACGTATATTAATTTTCTATATTGGTGCTATCTTTGTTATTATCACGATTTATCCATGGAATCAGTTAGATCAAGTTGGGTCACCTTTTGTGGAAACATTTTCACGTGTGGGGATAACTGCAGCAGCCGGTATTATTAACTTTGTGATGATGACAGCTGCAATTTCTGCTTTGAATTCAGGGATGTTTAGTTCGAGTCGAATGCTTTATACGTTAGCTTTAAGTAAGGAAATTTCACCCAAGTTTCTAAAGTTATCAAAGCATCGTGTGCCTACCTTACCAGTGTTAGCTATTTCAGGTGGCATATTCTTAGGAATTATTTTAAATGCCTTGTTACCATTATTTTGGCATGGTAGCGCCAATATTTTTGTGCTTGTCTATTCTGCTAGTACTTTGCCTGGTATGGTGCCATGGTTTGTCATCTTGTGGAGCCAAATTAAATTTCGACGCGAAAATAAAGCGCATATGGCTGAGCATCCGTTTAAGATGCCATTTGCCCCGTTTACTAACTACTTTGCTATACTCATGCTATTAGTTACGTTAGTCTACATGGTGATTAACACAGATACACGTGTGCCATTACTTATTGGATTCATATTTTTAGTTGTGATGTCTATTATTTTTTTCATGACACATAGAAGCCGATCTACTAATTAAATACCATATTTTAGCAGAATCATTAAAGAAATGATAAAATAAACAAAGATAATTTGAAAAGAAAGGTATTCAGAGCCATAGTAAAACGTTTGTATAAAGCGCACATGCATATCTGGATGATAAAATCATGAAAATAGCAATAGATGCAATGGGAGGGGATTTTGCGCCATTTGAAATAATTAAAGGTGTTGAAATTGCCCGTGATCGTTATAAAGATATTGAATTCCAACTATATGGTACCGAAGGTGAAGTCAAACCTTTAATTCAGAATTGGGAACGTATTGAGCTTATACCAACAACTGAAGTCATTGCTATGGGTGATGAACCAGTTAAAGCTATGCGCCGGAAAAAAGATTCATCAATGGTACGTGCAGCAATGGCAGTTAAAGCAGGCCGGGCTGATGCACTATTTAGTGCTGGCAATACCGGTGCACTCTTATCGAGCGCTATCTTCCTAGTTGGTCGTATTAAAGGTGTTGACCGGCCTGCTTTGGCTACGGCTTTACCAAGTTTTGGTGGTAAATATGATCACTTTGTTTTCATGGATCTAGGGGCTAATGCAGATAGCAAGCCTGTACACCTTTATCAATATGGTATTCTTGGTAGTTTTTATGCATCGCATGTCTTAAAGATAGATGAACCAAGTGTGCGTTTATTGAACAATGGTGCAGAAGAAGACAAAGGGGATGAAGTTCATAAAACAGCTCACCAACTGATGAAGAATTCACCTTCTTTTAACTTCCTTGGTAATATTGAAGCACGTGATTTACTTGATGGCACAGCCGATGTCGTTGTCGCTGATGGTTTTTCAGGTAATGCTGCATTGAAAGCAACTGAAGGTACGGCATTAATGATGCTCAAGCAAATCAAGCAATCTATTTTGGCAGCTGGTTTACGTGGCAAAATAGGTGGGGCCTTGCTCAAGCCTGCTTTTAAGGAAGTGCAAAAGAAACTAGATTATAATGAAGCTGGTGGTGCCGTTATTTTGGGCACTAAAGCGCCTGTTGTTAAGACACATGGTTCTGCTAAAGCGACGGCTGTGGCTAACACAATGGGACAAATAAAAATCATGGTAGATACACAATTAATACCAGACATTCAACAATATATTAATGCGCACACCGAAGAGCTACGTGCAGGGAATGATGCATTGAGTGAACAAACAAATGATTGATTTGTGTTATACTAAGCACAGATATTTTTTAAATAGATGGAGATATTAGCAATGGCTATGGAAAAAGAAGCGATCTATCATATGATGGCTGATGAGATTGCGACCCGTTTTAATGTAAAACGTGAAGCGATTACACCTGATTTAAATCTTTTGTCGGATATTGATGCTGATTCAATTGACTTTGTTGAATTAGTTTTAGAAGTTGAAGACATGTTTAATGTTGAAATCTCTGATGAAGATGCAGAGAACTTAGTAACATTACAGCAAAATGTTGATTATATTTTTGAACATCAGAATTGATGTTTTATCCAGCGAACTGAAACAGTTCGTTTTTTATTAGATATAGGATGTGGTTGATAATGAATCAGGAACAACTACAAAGCATAGTGTCACGAGTCTCTATTGATTATTTTGGGCAAGATTTTCAACATATAGCAAGTTTTAACAAACGCTTACGTACAACAGGTGGTCGATATTTGCTTGAAACCCACAATCTTGAATTCAATCCTAAAATGACTGACTTGCCTGAGTTTGAGGGCATTATAAAACATGAGTTGGTACATTATCATTTACATTTAAGACATATGGGATATCAGCATAAAGATGCAGATTTTAAAAAAGCACTCAGGCAAGTTAACGGAATCCGTTTTGCACCGCGCTTAGCTGCATCAGGTTCAAAAACTAAGCATACCTGGCTATATGCTTGTGATAATGGGCATCAAATCATTCGTCATCGACGTTTCAACGTTGATAACTATCGTTGTGCGCGATGTCAAACACGGGTACATTTATTGGGGGAAGCTAGTCAAGTGTAGTCTCTTCAGGTATAATGATAGGTAAAATGAAAGTGAGAAGCTCATGATTCAATTGATCCTATCCGACCTCGATGAAACATTATTAAATGATAATGGTTCAATTAACAAGAAAAATATTACTGCAGTACAAGCTTTTGTTAATAATGGGGGATATTTCGTCCCAAATACTGGGCGTTCATATAAATCTGTTTTTGGTACTTTGAATGAACTTGGTTTGAATAAGGCAACACAATATGTTGTTTCTTATAATGGTGGTGCTATTGCAGCCATTGAACCAGACGGTGGCGAAAAAATCATTGCACAACATGGTATGACTTTAGAGTTGGCTGAAAAAATATTTACGCTAGGTCAAGTCCAGTCAGACGTTGATACACATATTTATACGCTGGATAAGCTATTCATTTACAATATTTCACCAGCTGATAAACAATACATGCAAGATCGCCATGTACCTTATACTGAATTAGATAGTGATGATTTGTCGTTTTTGAAAGACGAAGCACCAATTATGAAAGTTATATTTGAACATCATGAACCATCTGTTCGTGAAAGAATTGGGGAAGTTGTGACTGATAATGTTGGTGATGATGTGTTGCTTACATTTAGTTCTGATCGTTATGTTGAATTCAATCCGAAGGGTGTTGATAAAGGGAGTACTGGCTTAGAATTAGCGCGTATCTTGGGTATTTCTCGTGACGAAACGGCAGCTCTTGGTGATAGTCTCAATGATGCGGCACAAATAAAAGCTGCTGGTGTCGGTGTAGCAGTGGCAAATGCTAAACCAGAAATTAAAGCAATAGCTGATGTCATACTGAATACAACAAACAATGAAGCAGCGGTTGCTGATTTCATTGAAAACTATGTCGGAAAGTAAACAATTTGTGATGAAATATATTTTAGCTCGTGTCATTGTTAGCATGATAATTTTTATAGTTTTTGTGGGTATATTTTTACTTGCTTATTATCAAAACTGGCACTTAGGCATCACAGTTACCGTGGTTGTTATTTTATTAATAGCTGTCAATATAAGTTATGTTTGGTTATTTTGGCAACAGCGTAAACAGAATTTGACTAATGAAGAGGATGAATGAATTTGCTTGATTTAATAGGAGAGCCAACCCCAAAAAAATTAGGAAATCGGATATTAAATTTTATAATTATTGTCTTGCTATTAATGCTGGCACCGATATTTATCGCTGTGGCGTCTGCTGTTAATGTGATCTGGCAACAGGTACTGAGCATTATTGTAATGATTATTGCATATAGCGCTGTTGGCTATTACGCCTATCGTCTGCTTAAAAAAACAGCCAATCAACCTATTTTTCACAGAATCGATATTCGAAATTGGCGACACATTTGGTACATTATTGGCATGTTTATTTTGATGATGGTTGTTCAAGGGGTAATTAATAATTTGCGTGTCGCAATAACAGGTACATCAACGACTGAAAATCAGGCGGCTATTGAGGCATTAACTAAGCACATCAATGTTGCTATGATTGGTACAATGATTTATGGGGTGCTTTTAGCACCCGTTGTTGAAGAACTAATTTTTCGTGGATTAGTTATTAATTATTTTTTTCGCCAATCATGGTGGTGGGCAAGTATTATTTTGTCAGGTTTTTTATTTGCCGTACCACATACAATGAATCTATCAACAAATATTGCTGATTTATTAGCTTTTATGATTTATATGAGCATGGGCATGGTGTTAGCTTATGTTTATAAGAAAACTGGAGATATCCAAAGTAACATAATGATTCATTTTTTAAATAATTTGATATCTATGATACCGCTATTGTTTTTAGCTTTATCAAGGATATAAAAAACCAAGCTGATAGGGCTTGGTTTTTTACTAAAATTGTAATAAATCTTTTGGCGTTTCCGTGAAAGATACGAACCCATTCTTGCTCATATAACCCGAATCTTCAATGCGAACACCAGCAACGCCGGGTATGTAAATACCTGGTTCAATGGAAAAGACCATGCCTTCCTGTAATTCAAGATTATTGCCAGCCATAATTGAAGGGAATTCGTGAACTGAAGTACCTAAACCATGTCCTAGACGATGTGAGAAGTATTCGCCGTAACCGGCTTTAGTAATGACATCACGAGCTACTGCATCTAAATCACTAGCTGTCATACCAATTTTAGCTTTGTCCTGTGCTGTGTGCTGTGCTTCTAGTGTGACCGCATGTATTTCTTTTGCTTTATCGCTAACATTCCCAAATGCTACAGTTCGAGTGGCATCAGAAGCATAACCTTCGGTGATAGTCCCTAGATCAAATAAGGCTAGCTCACCAGACTTGAGGCGACGTGTTGATGTTGAACCATGTGGATCAGCCGCGTGATCACCAAACTGAAGTAAAGTATCAAAACTCATGGCTGGTACACCAGTCTTTTTTAATTGATATTCCAACTCTACTACAATTTCGAGTTCAGAAACATTTTCAGCTAACGCTTCGAAACCAAAATTAAATGCACGATCAGCGTCCCGACCGGCTGCCAGCATATGTTTGATTTCAGCAGGCGTCTTTATCAAACGTAAGTGATTGATTTGATCCGTCACATCTGCATCAAAGGTTGCT
Source organism: Leuconostoc carnosum (assembly GCF_007954525.1). NCBI lineage: Bacteria > Bacillati > Bacillota > Bacilli > Lactobacillales > Lactobacillaceae > Leuconostoc > Leuconostoc carnosum. The sequence continues at coordinate 1,409,055 of NZ_CP042374.1, forward strand.
TCAGGAAAAGCCTTTTTTAGCTCGCGTAACCGTGTAACCGTTAAATTATCGCCCTCAATGGCGAAATGTTTGCCATTAGTATGCGCTTTAATATGTTGTGTGAGTATTTCCCAAGGGTTTTCTTGATCTTCATAACCAAAAGCAGGGTAATGCCAACCACTTTCTTTTATGCTATTAACTTCCAACGCTGGACCAAATATAAATGGGACGTTATCTGTTACAATGACCAAAGCCAGCACACGCTCGATGGGATCAGATTCAAATCCAGATAAATAGGCAATATCGTGGAAATTTGTCAAAATAGCGCCACTAAGTGAGGATGTTTCGAGCCAAGTTGTAAGAGCTGCAATTTTTTCTGTATTCATAAAATTACTCCGTTCTGTTTGTTAATCATATTCTATCACTTTGACTAGGATGTGTCTTTTCTTGTAACAAAAAGAAAATACGATGAAAACTTGTAAAAATAGCGTTGTAAGCGTTTGCAATTCTTGTTTTATTTGCTATAATGAATGGAGGTATATTAATATTAGAATTGTTTTTTAACGATAAAATCAATAAAAGAAGGTCAAATCATGCAAAAAAAAAGCTCAGCAACAATTTATGATGTCGCTAATCGTGTCGGTGTTTCGTTAGCAACAGTATCACGTGTCGTTAATGGGAATAGCAATGTTCGTGAATCAACGAAACGTAAGGTGTTAGATGCTATTGAAGAGTTAGGTTATCATCCTAACGCTGTAGCCCGTGGCTTGGCATCAAAGAAAACGACGACAATTGGTGTCGTCATGCCAGATGTGACAGATATGTACTACTCGGAATTAGCTCGTGGTATTGACGATGTTGCCAATATGTATCACTATGATGTTTTACTTACAAATACGGATGAAGATCCAGTACGTGAAACCATGGCTGTGAATAATTTGGCCAGTAAACAAGTCGATGGCATTATTTTTATGGGTAATGAGTTGGATAATGAAATAATTAATACCATTATTGGTGTTGATGCGCCTGTAGTATTGGCTGGTTCAGTCGATGAAGCAGGTAAATTACCAAGTGTCAATATTAATTATATTGACGCTGTGAAGGAAGCAACTGAAGCAATTATCAAAAATGGTCATACTCGTGTGGCACTGGTTACTGGACCCATGACACATGCGATTAACCGTTTACACCGATTAGTGGGGTACAAGGCAGCCTTAGAAGAAGCAGGACTGGAATTTGATGAGAGCCTATTATTTTCGGCACATCAAGATTATGCTTCAGGGTTACAAATAGCTGAGAAACTGTTTTTGGCTGAGGCTTCAGCAGCTGTGACATATGATGATGAAATTGCGCTTGGTATTATGAATTACATGCGAGAACACGGCAAACGGATACCCGAGGATTTCGAAATTATTACAGCTAACGACACGAAGTTTACGATTATTACGCGTCCACAATTGACATCAATTGGGCAACCTAAGTATGATATTGGAGCAGTTGCCATGCGTATGTTAACGAAACTCATGAATAATGAGGTAATTGAAGAAACACAAGTACAATTACCACATTCCTTAGAACGACGAGGTACCACAATTAATCCGAACCACGTCATACAGTAAACTAATTGAAATGTTATTGAAATGATTGACATAATTTGTTAATGAAAGTAGACTATAATGTGTAGTTTACTTTTTTATTTTGATGGTAAAGTAAATATTAACTATTGGGGATTTATGGATACTAAATCATGAAAAATAAAACAAAACGTTACATTACTGGGTTTGACGGGCTTCGCGCGTTAGCAGTTATTGGTATTCTCTTATTTCATTTAATGCCAACAAAAATTTTCGGTGGTTGGTTGGGTGTACCACTTTTTTTTGTGATTTCGGGATACTTAATCACAGACTTGTTAATTCAGGAATATGATCGTACAGGTGGAATTGCACCCTTGCAATTTTATAAACGGCGATTAAAGCGTTTATATCCTGCTTTAATTGTTATGCTGTTGATTACAACAGCGGTTATATTATTATTTGATAAAGAGTTAATGTATAATTTACGTTATATTATTTTGACTAATGTCACTTATACTTATAATTTTTGGGCTATTAATAATGGGCAATCTTATTTTCAACAGTTTGCTGGGGAGTCACCGTTTACACATCTGTGGTCGTTAGCCATTGAAGGTCAATTCTATTTTATTTGGCCCTTTATTGTGTGGTTTTTACTCAAAAAGAACTTGAAAAAGTACCATATTTCACTTACTTTGCTTATTATTTCAATTATTAGTGCACTTTTGATGGGGATTTTATACCATTCTTCAGCAATTAATCGTGTGTATTATGGTACAGATACACGAATATTTGCGATTGTAATAGGTGCGGCACTAGCTTTTGTTTGGCCTTCAATGCGATTGGCTCAATATCCTAAAAAAGAAATACGTCGTTATTTGAATGCTATTGGTACTGGTGCATTTATCATGATGGTTGTTGGGATGATTTTTTTGAACGGGCAGGCAGCTGCAACCTACAAGGGATTGATGTATTTATTTACTTTGGATGTGGCGGTGCTTGTCGCTGTTACAGCTCATCCAGCGTCGTGGTATTCTAAACTACTAGATCAAAAGGTGTTGAATTATTTAGGCACACGATCATATAGTATTTATTTATATCAATTACCAATCTTTATTTTTTATGAAAAGTTCATACCACACTATCAACCAACACTATTTCATATGGTCATAGAAGTAGTTCTTGTTTTTCTGGTCAGTGAGCTGAGTTATCGTTACATTGAAAATGTTTTTCGTTACGGCGTACAGTGGCACCAAGTGAATGACTGGTTGCTGCGATCACGTAATCGCTTTTTCATAGTAACTACGCCAATCACTGTGTTCCTTTTGTTTATTGCTTTTGGTTTAACTGATAAACGCGCTGGGCTACCACAACCACCAACTCAGTTACAACAAAAATTAACGAAGAATATCACTGAAGTTGATAAGCGCAATAAATTAGCTGATCAGGAAGAAAAAGCGTCTAAGCATGAGAAAAAGATGGGTGTTTCTCAAAAATTATCAAAAGAAGACCAAAAGATTGTCTCTGATTATCACGTTAAGCCAACACAATATCTAGCTTTTAAGGCCATGTCATTTACTGCAATTGGGGATTCGGTCATGTTAGATGCTGGACCTTATTTACAAGATAGTAATCCCAAAATTCATGTTGATGCAGAAGTTGGTCGGCAAGCCTACCAAGCAACAGATATTGTTGCAGATATGGCTCAGAATGATAAGTTAGCCGCTAATGTTTTAATGGGGTTAGGGACGAATGGCGATATCAAACGTCATGATTTAGATTTGATGATGAAAAGTATTGGGAAGAAAAGACAAGTTTATTGGATGAATAATTTTGTTCAAAGTAAACCATGGCAAAATAGTAATAATCAAATGTTAGAAGCGGCGCAAAAAGATTATAAAAATCTACATGTGATTGATTGGTATAGCTTAGCCAAGAAAAATACAAATTGGTTAGCTGATGACGGCGTTCACCAAGGGCAGATTGGGGATTTTAATTATGTTCGGTTATTGATTGAGAAAACTGCCGAAGTTAATCATATTAAATAAAACATCTTCGGATGTTTTTTTATTTTAGAGCCATTGAGACAGAAAATAACTTGTAAAATAGATGTATTTAATTTAGAATGGTTATAAATAAAGATTTTAGGGGGATCTATGTTTAAAAACATACGGCAATTAACACCATTTTCCTTGGGACTATTGTCGATAGCTTTTATCATGTCAATCAGTCAATCAACAATGACAACAGCTTATCCAATTTTGATGGCGAGTTTTCATGTGGATGCGAGCACGGTACAGTGGTTAACAACTGGGTTTATGGTGGCGATGACTTTAGTGATGCCACTTAGTCCTTGGCTATTGGATAATATCACATTAAAAACATTGCTAAACATTATTGTTGCAGTTTTTTTAGTTGGTACAGGAATTGCTATGGTAACACCCAGTTTTGCAGGGATTATTATAGGTCGCCTGTTAGAAGGTATCGCAGTAGGTGCGCTATTTCCCACATTTCAAAGTGTTATCATGGAAAATACTGATAAAGAAAAACGTGGTGTGACGATGGGGGTAGTTGGCCTAGTTATGGGTTCCGCATTAGCAGTTGGTCCAATTATTTCAGGTATTGTTTTGCAATGGATCTCATGGCGTGCATTATTTGCGCTATTTTTCATTGTTCTAGCGATATTAATTATCAGTTTACAGCGCGTGATTCAAAATACACATCGTATTAAACAGTCGAAATTTGATTGGTTGTCTGCAATAACACTTATCGGATTTGGTGGTGTATTATATGCAATTGCTAGTTTACCAACGAGTGGGCTAACTGTCTTTTGGTGGCTAGTGATGGTTGGGAGTTTAGTTTTATTGGCGTTATTTGTTACTCGTCAACTTAAATTAAAGCAACCGTTTTTAGATTTAATGGTTTTTAAATATCAAGGATTTATACCTGCAATGTTGCTAACTGGATTATCTTATTCGGGGTTAATCATTGCAACAGTCTTGATGCCACTTTTTTATCAGCGCGTTTTTAATTTGACACCGCTTTGGTCGGGGCTACTCATGGTGCCCGCAGCTGTATTCCTGAGTCAACTGAATCCACGTGCTGGACGTTTATTAAATCAAATTGGTTTGAAAAAACTTGTCTATTTGGGCATGACGATGATGATCATTGGTTACAGTTTACTAGGTGTTTTTGGCACTCAATCTTGGGTTTTTGGTTTAGTGGCAGCCATGTTGTTAGAAGGTGGTAATGCGTTTATTATGATGCCTGCTGTAACAGCGGCTAATAATGCACTGCCAAAACATTTAGTGAGTCATGGTACGGCCATTGTGACAACGATGCGTCAAGTTATTGGTGCAGGAAGTGTCGTAGTTGCTTCAATTTTGGTCACGACATTTAATCAATCAATGACTATTGGTCAATCACTTTCTTTGACAAGTGGTTGGTTTATATTGGTACCAATAATTGGCTTGTTGATGACTAAATATATTCGTGAGCACAAGTAAAATATGATTATTCGTGTATACTTCTCTAAAAAAAGACTTTACAGTCTTTTTTTATTAACTTAAAATAGAGAGTAGAAACGAGGCAGATTATGACAACATTATATCAACATGGTACGTTAGCGCAACTTATGGCCAAAGAAATGGCAGGTACCATCACGATTCAGGAGTTGAAAAAGCACGGTGATACCGGTATTGGCACTCTGGACGGATTAGATGGTGAGGTTATTTTTCTGGCAGGTGAGACATATCAAGCAGATAGTACCGGTACTGTTAACCATATTACAGATGAGTTAACGACACTGCCATTTGCAACAGTCCATTTTGATGAACTAGCAACAAGTTCAGAATTGAATTTAAACAAAGTAGCATTTGAAAATCTTTCAGATATATTAAGTAATCAACAAATTACCAACGTTTTTTCTGCATTAAAAGTACATGGCCAATTTTCGCGTGTGCATGTTCGTATTGCACCCAAACAATCAAGACCATATCCTAGCCTATTAGAAGTGGCACAGATGCAACCAGAGTTTGAGCGAGAGAATGTTGCTGGCACATTGTTGGGTTATTATTCACCAGCTGTGTTTGGCGGTGTTTCAGCACCAGGTTGGCATTTGCATTTTCTATCAGATGATCATACATTTGCAGGTCATGTATTAGATTTTTCAGCTGTTTCAATCATTGGTACGTTACAAATATTTGATGATTTTATTCAACATCTACCTGTTGAAAATTCAGCCTTCCGATCAATTAATCAAGATATGTCTGGTTTGCATGAAGGTATTGAAGCGAGCGAAGGTGGTAAACGATAATGGGACAAAAACCATTAGTAATTGGTGTGACTGGCGGCTCAGGTTCCGGTAAAACAACTGTAAGTCGTGAGTTGGTGGCGCGTATTGCTGATTACCTTCCAGTTTTTCTACAGCAAGATGCTTATTATCGTGATCAATCTGATAAGCCTTTTGCAGAGCGGATTAAAACCAACTATGATCATCCTGATTCATTTGAAACAGATCTTTTCGTGGCTGATTTACAACGGTTATTGCGTCATCAGTCGATTAATAAACCAGTGTATGATTATGAACAGCACACACGTTCGAGCGAAGTGATTACTGTAGCACCATCTGATGTGATTATTGTTGATGGTGTATTGTTGTTTAATGACAGTCGCGTACGTGATTTATTAGATTTGAAAGTCTATGTTGATACAGACGATGATATTCGTTTCTTGCGTCGTTTGGAAAGAGATATTGAAGAGCGTGGGCGTACAGTTCATGGTGTGATCGAACAATATTTACAAACGGTGAAACCAATGTATCATCAATTTGTTGAGCCAACAAAGCGTTACGCTAATATTATTGTCCCTGAAGGTGGCAAAAATAAGGTAGCTATTGATATGATTGCTAATCAAATTTTAGCTATGTTGAAAAAGTTTGACTAAAAAAGCATTGTTGCCACATCTTTTTGAAGATATGGCAACAATGCTTTTTAGTGTTCGCGAGTTTCTTCAATGACATCGCGCATCGTGTCAACAACTTCTTGTGTTTCGCGCGATAGTTGTGAGCCGACAAGGGTAAACAATGTATCAATAATAGTAATCTGAGCAATTAATGAACTCATAGATTCACTCCGGAAATTGACTTCTTCTGCCAAAGATAACAAAACAAGATCGGCTATTTTAGCAAGTGGTGATTCTGGAAATGATGTTATGGCAATAATTTTAACATGATTTTCATGCAATTTTTGTGCAATCAAAAGTGTATCTTTGTTACGACCAGAATGCGAAATAATAACGGCTACATCGTGTTTATCTAATCTAACTGCTTGCATAAGCTGTACATCGTAATCCGGATGAGCAATCACATCAATTGGTGTACGAAGGAATTTATGGTAGGCATTAAATGCTACTAATGAGGAGCCACCGATACCAAAAAAGCCAACACGGTGAGCCGTAATAAGTTCATGGGTTGCCTGGTCGAGTTGCGCTGCTGTGAGACTATCAATTGTAGCAGATAAGGCATTTTCTGCACCACGAAATACTTTTTTGGCAATGGCAACAGTATTATCGTTATCAGAAATTTCACCAAAAAAATCGGTTGGCGTGTCTTCTATCATCGCATTTGCCAGTGTAAATGAAAAATCGCGAAAAGAGTCAAACCCAATTTTTTTAACAAAGCGAGAAATGGTCGCTGTTGAGACGCCAGAACCATCAGACATTTCTTGGATATTGGCTTCTTTAGCTGCCAAAGTATGATTGATAATAAAATTGATTAACTTTTGTTCAGTTATATTATATTGTTTACGTTGTGCCCGTAATTGGGCAATAATATTATTTGACATAATGTTCTACTCCAATAGTTTAATAATACAAGATACGAAAAGAATTTTCAATATTGGGGTTGCAAAGTGTAAAAAATTTTCATATAATTAAGTAGTAATAAAAACACAGAAAATAAAGAGGTATGTAAACAATGAAGTTTGCGATGATCGGCCTTGGTAAGATGGGCTTGAACTTGGTTAAGAACGCCGTTGATAACGGTCATGAAGTTGTTGCGTTTGATTTAAACGCTGACTTCGTAAAGGAAGCAACGGATTATTCTGACAAAATCGATGGTGCATCAGACATCGACGATATGTTGTCAAAGTTGCCTTCACCCAAAGCTGTTTGGGTAATGGTACCAGCTGGTGTACCAACAAACTCAACGATTGATACTTTGATTGAAAAGATGGACAAGGGTGACATCATTATTGATGGTGGTAACTCTAACTACAAGGACAACTTGGAACAAAACAAGCGCACAAGTGCTGCAGGTATTAAGTTCTTCGATGCCGGTACTTCTGGTGGTATGAGTGGTGCTCGTAACGGTGGTAACTTCATGATTGGTGGCGATGATGCCGAAGCATGGCAAGTTATCGAACCATTGTTCAAGGCAATTGCTGAAGAAGATGGTTACTTGTATACAGGTCGCTTGGGATCAGGTCATTATTTGAAGATGGTCCACAATGGTATCGAATACGGTATGATGCAAGCTATTGCTGAAGGTTTCGAAGTACTTGAAGCTTCACAATTCGACTACGACTATGAAGCTGTTTCAAAGTTGTGGAACCACGGATCAGTTATCCGCTCATGGTTGATGGAATTGGCCGAAGAACAATTTGCCAAGGATCCTCACTTGGATGCCATTGCTGGTCGTATGCATTCATCTGGAGAAGGTAAGTGGACAGTTCAAGAATCACTAGATCTTGATGTACCAGCACCAGTTATTTACCTATCATTGGCAATGCGTTACCGTTCATTGCAAGATGATACATTTACTGGTAAGGTTGTTTCAGCTTTGCGTAACGGCTTCGGTGGTCATGCAATGGATTCAGCTAAGTAATATAAAAACAGTTCTATTCAGGAACAATGCTCCCGCTAAGGGAGCTTTTTCTGTCTTGAAGAGCATTTGAAGAACGGTTATCAATTAAACGAGGTGAATTATGGATTATATGATTGGTGTTGATCTTGGGACAACATCGACAAAGGCTGTGTTATTTGATGATAAGAATCAAGTCATTGCCACTGTCAATAAAGGGTATCAACTTTATCGTGATAGTTCTGATATGGCTGAAGAAGATTTAAATGAAATTTTTGAAGCATTTATTGATGCATTGGGAGATGTTGTTCGTTCAGCCAATTTAAAAGCTGATGATAAAATTAACGCTGTTTCATTTTCATCAGCTATGCATTCATTAATAGCATTTGACAAAGACTGGCAACCATTAACGCGTGTTATTACGTGGGCAGATACGCGTGCTGTCAAATATACAGAAGAGTTAAAAAAATCAGGTTTAGGCCAAGAAATTTACGCCAAAACAGGTACACCGATTCATCCGATGGCACCATTGTCTAAGTTACTGTGGTTGAAAGCAGAGCATCCTGATATTTATAACAATGCAGCGCATTATTTAGGTATTAAAGAATATTTATTCCATCGTTTATTTAATGTTAATAAAATGGATATTTCTATCGCATCTGGTACAGGTTTATTTAATATTTTTGATTTGGATTGGGATGAACAAGCATTAGCAGTTACAGGTTTGCAAAAAGAACAGTTACCACAACCTGTTGAACCTTATGAATATGAAACGAGTATGGTGCATGAATATGCCACAGTAATTGGTATTCCTGCTGATACACCATTTGTATATGGTGCTGGTGATGGCCCATTATCTAATTTAGGTGTTAATGCTGTAAAACCAGGTGTTGCTGCCATTACGATTGGTACGTCTGGCGCAATACGAGTTGTGTCTGATAAACCAGTGATTGATCCAAAGGGTCGTACATTCACCTATGCGTTGGATAAAGATCATTGGGTCGTTGGTGGTCCAGTTAATAATGGTGGGGATGTATTCCGTTGGGCACGTGATAATATGTTTGATGCTGAGAAATCGACAGCTGCTTTGTTAGGCACTGATGCATATGATTTGATGACACAAATTGCTTCGCGCGTGCCAGCTGGTTCGGAAGGGTTAATTTTCCATCCGTACTTGGGTGGCGAACGGGCGCCTATCTGGGATGCTAATGCACGTGGTTCATTCTTTGGGTTGAACCATAGTCATACACGCGCACATATGTTACGTTCAGTTTTGGAAGGTATCACATTTAACGTTTATATGGTAAGTTTGGCATTGGAAGAGGTTGTTGGTGGATTGACATCTATTCAAGCGACAGGCGGTTTTGCGCGTTCACCATTATGGCGTCAAATGTTTGCTGATATTTTTGAACAACCAGTAACTGTTCCAGAAGCTTTTGAGTCGGGCGCTTTAGCAGCGGTCATTGTTGCCCAAAAAGCCTTAGGTAAGATTGATGATCTCTATGATATCGAACAATATATAGGGTCATCAAATACTTACCAACCTAAGCCAGAAAATTTTGAAGCATATCGTGAATTAGCACCAATATTTATCCGGTTATCACGCCAATTACAAACAGAATATGAAAATATTGCTAATTATCAACGTAAACATGCAAAGTAAAAACAATTTTTAGGGAACATTACTTGTTATATATCCGTTTATCATAAATAAAAAATAAATTAGGAGAAAACGTATTGTTACGGAGATACGTTATATGTAAATAACATGGAATTTGTCATGTTGATTGTTTCAATTTTAATTCTGCTCCTCTTGATTGCAAAATTAAAGTTGAACACATTCGTTGCACTTATTATTACTGCCTTTATTTTAGCGCTATTATTGGGTATGGAACCTATGAAGATTCCAGATGCAGTCTTAGGTGCAGAAGGTGTAGGAAATATTCTAGGACCAAACTCAGTCATCTTCATTTTTGGTGGGATGATTGGTCGATTAGTCGCTGATGCCGGTGGATCATATCGTATTGCAAAGACATTGATTGACTGGTTTGGTGTTAAGCGTTTGCAATGGGCTGTTTTGATTGCGTCATTTATTATTGGTATTTCAATGATATTTGGTGTTGGTATGGTCTTGTTGATTCCGATTGTGTTTGCTGTTGCCATTGAGGCGGGTGTACCTTTGCTGTATCTTGGTATTTCTATGACAGCCGCTTTGTCATCAGCACAAGGTTTCTTGCCACCACAGCCAGCGCCAACGGCTGTTGCCTCTGCTTTAGGTGCTAACATTGGTATGATGTTGATTTTTGGTTTGATAGTTTCTGTCATTACAGCAGTTGTGGCTGGACCTGCATTTACAAAATTAGCACAAAAATATGCACCCGATGCTTTTCAGTTCAAAACAGAAATTGAAGCTGTTGGTCCTGTGAAGGAATATGATTTAAAAACAACACCTAATTTTGGTTTGTCGGTCTTAACTTCTGTATTTCCGCTTATATTCATGATTATTGCTACAATTTATAAGTTGATTTACACAGGTGGGATCACACCGAAGAATCCAACAATGGCTGATCAAATTGTTGAATTTGCAGCAAATCCAGCTGTTGCGATGACAGTTGCTTTGGTTTTTGCAATCTTTTCAATGGGTACTTGGCAACACAAGTCTATGTCTGAAGTTGGCAAGTCTTTAAACTCAGGTATGAGTGCTGTTGCTGGTATTTTACTTATTGTCGGTGGTGGTGGTGCATTACGTGGTGTCTTAGTGACATCAGGTTTGTCAGATAAAATTGCTTCCACGTTCCAAGCCGGTGGTGCTATGAGCCCCATAGCTGTTGTATTGTTTGCTTGGGGTGTTGCAGCGATTTTACGTGTATCAGTTGGGTCAGCTACGGTTGCTGGTATGACAGCTGCTGGTATCGTTACTGGTATCTTAGCCGCAAACCCAGGAAATACCTTGTTACCAGTCTTCGTTGCGTTGGCGATTGGTGCTGGATCATTAATTGCATCACATGTTAACGATGCTGGATTTTGGATTTTCAAAGAGTTCTTTGATTTGTCTGTCAAACAAACTTTCCAAATTTGGACAGTGCTTGAAACAATTATTTCTGTGACTGGTTTGATAGTTATTTTGATTTTGACTACAATATTTGCCTAAATAAAAAAGCTATTCCTCTGGGAATAGCTTTTTTATTGCAATATATTAAATATCTTGTCCTGAGTAACCAAAATCAAATAAACACTTGAGAAAAAACAAATTTTTGAGGTGACCATCTGACTTAAGTATTTTACAATTGAAAATGCTTTTTATTATCAAATTCCAACGAAAACAAAGGACACATTGTTAGACCCTTTAAATATATGGGAAACATTGACAATAAAATTAGAAAATGTTAATATAATCAAGTAACTTTTATAAAGTTGAAGGGGATTTAAACATATGTCAGAATCAAAAATAAAAACAGGATGGTTGCATAAAGCAACGCCTGCTAGTTTTGCTAGCAGTGATAAACATTTACGTAAAACTTTAGGTGTCAAAGAAATGCTGGCTTTAGGTATTGGTACAATCGTATCAACAGCTATCTTTACCTTACCAGGTATTGTTGCGGCTAATCACGCTGGTCCAGCAGTCGCCATTTCGTTTGTGATTGCAGCGATTGTTTCAGGGTTAGCTGCATTTGCTTATGCTGAATTCGCGTCAGCCTTACCATTTGCAGGGTCGGCCTATTCTTGGGCCAACGTTGTCTTTGGTGAAGTGTTTGGTTGGATTGCTGGATGGGCACTTCTAGCAGAATACTTTATTGCCGTGGCCTTTGTTGCTTCAGGTTGGTCAGCGAACTTTAAATTATTTCTTAGCTCACATGATTTAGCGTTACCACCTGCACTGGCAGGATCATTTGCTGCTGGCAATGGTGGGGTCATTGATCTTGCTGCATTATTTGCCGTTTTGATTGTGGCAGTGTTGCTATGGCGTGGTACGAATACAACGGCTCGTGTGGAAAATGTACTTGTTGTTGGTAAAGTATTAGTTATTTTGATTTTCATTGGTGTTGGATTAACTGCTATTCATCCAAGTAATTACGTACCATTCATTCCTGAACATAAGCCTGGTACCGGATTTGGTGGATGGACAGGTATTTCAATGGGTGCATCTCAAATTTTCTTGGCATATATTGGTTTTGATTCAATTGCTGCTAGTTCAGCAGAAGCGAAGGATCCAAAAAGGACAATGCCACGCGGAATTATTGGGTCATTGATCATTGCGACAATATTGTTCGTAACAGTTTCACTTGTCTTGGTTGGTATGTTCCATTATTCTGACTATGCAAATAACGCTGCGCCCGCTGCGTGGGCATTGTTGCACTCGGGTCATGAATTTACATCTAACTTGTTGTCAATTGTGGCATTGGTTGGTATGTTTACAGCGATTATTGGTATGATGCTTGCCGGATCACGTTTGCTTTACGCTTTTGGTCGTGATGGTTTATTGCCAAGTTTCTTAGGAAAAGTCAATGATAAAGGCTTGCCTAACAATGCTTTATTGGTATTGTCAGTTATTGCAATTTTGATTGGCTCAGTATTCAGCTTTACCGAATTAGCTGGTTTGATTTCTGCTGGTACATTAATTGCATTTATGATTGTATCACTTGGTATTTACGCATTGCGCCCCCGTGAAGGTAAAGACATTCAAGAACCAGGATTTAAAATGCCATTTTACCCAGTTATGCCAGCATTGGCAGCGTTGGGATCTGGATATATTTTCTATGAATTAGATAATCAAGCAAAACTATACGCTTTTGGATGGTTTGTCCTTGGCCTAATTATTTATGCCGTATATGGTGCTAAACATAGTAAATTATCTCAAAAGTAAATTGACAAAAAAGTCCTGATTCTACAGGGCTTTTTTTGTATATAAATTTAAAAACAAGTAGGAAAGAGTTGGTAAATATGTCGAAAAACAAAGATATTTTAGATGAAGAGAAAAAGCATGTAGCAGATGCCACACGAGTTAAATATTTTGATATTGTAATCGATCATGGTCAAGGTGCTAAAATTACAGATGCAGATGGTCGTGAATATCTTGATTTACTAGCCAGTGCAAGTGCAATTAATGTCGGCCATTCTCATCCTAAAGTGGTTGAAGCGATCACTGCGCAAGCTAAAAAACTAATTCAATATACGCCGGCTTATTTTGCCAACACAACAACGGCTGAATTAGCAAAAAAATTGGTAGAATTGGCGCCCGGAGATTTTGATAAACAAGTAGTATTCGGGAATTCTGGATCAGATGCTAATGATGCAATTATTAAATTTGCGCGTGCTTATACAAAACGTCAATATGTTGTGAGTTATACGGGTGCCTATCATGGATCGACCTATGGTGCGCTTTCAATTTCTGGTGTTAGTTTGAATATGACGCGCCATATTGGACCATTATTGCCAGGCATTGTAAAGGTACCATACCCCGATAGAAGCCAAAGATTAGCAGGAGAAGATGAAATAACCTTTTCTGAACGCTTATTTAAAGCATTTAAACTCCCTTTTGAAACATATTTGCCTGCAGATGAAGTGGCATTAGTTATCATTGAACCAATTCAAGGTGATGGTGGCATTATTAAAGCACCGCAGCATTACATGGAGTTAGTATATGAATTTACACGGCAACATGGGATTGTTTTTGCGGTTGATGAAGTGAATCAAGGGCTTGGTCGTACTGGAAAAATGTGGTCGATTGATCACTTTGGTATTGCGCCGGACTTGATGAGTATAGGAAAATCAATTGCCAGTGGCTTACCATTGAGTGCTGTTGTTGGTCGCAAAGATATCATGTCAAGCTTATCAGCTCCGGCTAACGTTTACACAACTGCAGGAAATCCGGTAACATCAGCAGCGGCTTTGGCTACTTTAGATGTCATTGAATCAGAGCAATTAGTGGTACGCTCTCATCGTCTAGGTGAAGTCGCACGATATTTTTTTGAACAAGAATCGCAAAAGCACGCATTTATAGGTGATGTGCGACTATATGGTTTGAATGGTGGTATTGACATTGTTGATGCACAAGGACAACCAGATGATGAGGCAACAACTAAGTTAATTTATCGTATCTTCGAACTTGGAGCGATTATGATTAGCTTACGGGGCAATACGTTGCGTTTTCAACCACCACTTGTCATAACAGAAGAGGAGCTGTCCCAGGCTTTTGAGATTATGCAATGTGCCTTTGATGAGTTAGATAATGGCTTGTTAAAATTACCAGAAACAGATAATCATATTGGTTGGTAATCGAATGATTTGAAATGATACACGCTTAAATTAAAATATGGTACAATAACTATGAACTGGATATGCAACATTTATAAGCGATACTCAGAAATGTGTTGGTTAATGAAAAATACACGCAATAAAGGTTGTGCTCCCAGGATAAATCATGACTGAAAAGTCATCGCGCCTCAGCGTTATGAGCTAATTAAGGTAAAGATCAAAGGTCATTACAAATTGCGGTGGTACCACGGTAGCTCGTCCGCATTTTGTAATGTTTTTTTATTTTTAAGGAGAAAAATAATGAAAGAACTCACGTCATCTGAAATTCGGCAAATGTTTTTGGATTTCTTTGCGACAAAAGGGCATGACATTGTGCCGTCAAAAAACTTGATACCACAAGATGATCCAACATTACTATGGATTAATTCTGGTGTTGCGACACTTAAAAAGTATTTTGATGGTAGTGTAATTCCTGAAAATCCACGTATTGCTAATGCTCAAAAAGCTATTCGTACAAACGACATTGAAAATGTTGGAAAAACAGCACGTCACCATACACTTTTTGAAATGATGGGTAATTTTTCTATTGGCGATTATTTTAAAGAAGAAGTGATTCCTTGGGCTTGGGAATTATTAACCAGTCCTGAATGGTATGGTTTAGATAAGAACTTACTCTATGTGACAGTTTATCCAAAAGATCAAGAAGCTAAGCGAATTTGGCAAGAAAAAACTGATTTGCCAGATGGACATATTTATGAAGTAGAAGATAATTTTTGGGATATTGGTGAAGGCCCTTCAGGCCCTGATTCAGAAATTTTCTTTGATCGTGGCCCTGCATTTCAAGATCTACCAGACAATGATCCAGAAATGTATCCAGGTGGTGAAAATGAACGCTATTTAGAAATTTGGAATATCGTCTTTTCACAATTCAATCATCTACCTGGATTAACAGATAATGCAAAGTATCCAGAGTTGCCGCATAAAAATATTGATACGGGAATGGGCTTGGAACGTGTCGTGACTGTTTTCCAAAATGGTCGAACGAACTTTGATACTGATTTATTTTTACCAATTATTCAAGCAACAGAAAAATTGTCTGACAAAATTGCTTATGATGGGACTAAAGATTCAGAAACCAATACTAGTTTTAAAGTTATCGCAGACCATGTGCGTGCTATAACTTTTGCAATCGGTGATGGTGCCTTACCTACAAACGAAGGTCGTGGTTATGTGATTCGACGACTGTTACGCCGCGCGGTTTTACATGGTCGTAAATTGGGTATAAAAGGTGAGTTTTTAACTAGTCTTGTGCCTATTGTCGGTCAAATTATGTTCAGTTATTATCCAGAAATCACAGATAATATGACTAAAATCCAAAAGACAATTGCTGCCGAAGAAAAACGATTCAATGCAACCTTGACAGGTGG
Source organism: Leuconostoc carnosum (assembly GCF_007954525.1). NCBI lineage: Bacteria > Bacillati > Bacillota > Bacilli > Lactobacillales > Lactobacillaceae > Leuconostoc > Leuconostoc carnosum. The sequence continues at coordinate 1,425,146 of NZ_CP042374.1, forward strand.
TCTGGTATTACTCAATAATGTTATTGATACGGCTAAGCAAGCTGGAGAAAAACAGATTTCAGGGGTAGATGCATTTAAACTATCTGATACCTATGGGTTTCCTTTAGAATTAACGCAAGAGCAAGCGCTGGATGCTGGTTTAACAGTTGATGTTAATGGATTTAATGAAGCATTACAAGCACAACGTATCCGTGCTCGGGCTGCTAGAAATAATAACAGCAGTTCAATGGGCGTTCAAAATGCGGTATTAACAGATTTGAAAGTAGCTTCAAAATATGTTGGTTGGACGACTACGTGTGTAGAACATGCACAAGTAGTTGCTATTATTGGTCAAGATGAGCAAGGGATTGATGCCTTATTAGATTCAGCTCAAGCTAATAACCAGTTACAATTTGTCTTTGATAGTACACCATTTTATGCAGAAATGGGTGGTCAAGTAGCAGATTTCGGAGACATTTTAAATGATAAAAATGATGTGATCGGTCATGTCGTTAATGTACAACGCGCACCAAATGGGCAACATATTCATACTGTCGATGTTTTAAGTGATATAAATTCAGGGGATCATGTTAACTTACGTGTTGATTTGGCTCGTCACATAGCAGTATCTCAAAACCATACGGCAACGCATTTACTCGATCAAGCATTACGGCAAGTTATTGGTGGCGATGTACATCAGGCTGGCTCACTTGTGGAACCAGAGTATCTACGTTTTGATTTCACGCATGAAGGACCGCTCAATCCAAGCACATTAGATCAAATTGAATCACTTGTTAACGATGAAATTGCTAAAAATTCACCTATAACATGGGTTGAAACAGATATTGCAACAGCTAAGAAGATGGGAGCAGTTGCCGTTTTTGGTGAAAAATACGGTAAACAGGTTCGTGTTGTGTCAATTGGTGATTTCAATAAGGAATTTGATGGTGGGACACACGCCAACTCAACAGCAGAACTTGGTTTATTTAAAATAGTATCTGAATCTGGTATTGGTGCTGGTGTCAGACGTATTGAAGCAGTCACAGGTTTGCCAGCATTAGCTATATATAAATCAGAAGAACAAGCCCTAAAAGCGATTGCTTTGCAGCTTAAAGCACAAAAGTTAACAGATACACCAGAAAAAGTTGCAGATTTACAAAATGATTTGAAAGCAGCACAACGACTGGTTGAGTCACTGGAATCTAAACTGGCAAATGCAGCTGCTGGTGACTTGTTCCGTGATGTGAAGACAATTAATGGGCACACCTACATCACGGCTCAATTGCAAGTTTCTGGTATGGATGGCTTACGTCAAGTTGCTGATAATTGGAAAGAAAGTTATCCATCTGATGTATTGGTATTAGCGGCAGTAATTGAAGAAAAGGTTAGTCTGATTGTTGCTGCTTCACCTAATGCCAACCAAAAGGGTATCAAAGCAGGACAATTAATAAAGCAAATTGCACCACTTGTCGGTGGTGGTGGCGGTGGCCGTCCTGATATGGCACAAGCAGGTGGTAAAAATGCTGCTGGTATTAATGATGTCTTTACAGCAGTAGGAGATTTCTTAGCTAATTTATAGACATCATCACAGTAATTTATGCTGAACCACGGTTTTTGTCATATGATTGTCATAATTTTCTTGTAAAATAGATGATATGATTGGCAAGAAAAGATAATAGCACCAATAGCTTATAGAAAGGAGCGTGTACTATGTCAGTAAACGATGAAACAACAATATTTGATTTTGGTAACCAAATGCCAAAAGATATTCATGATACATTAGAGATTGTTTATAATGCCTTAGAAGAGAAAGGCTATAACCCAATTAACCAAATTGTAGGTTACTTGATGTCAGGAGATCCAGCTTATATTCCACGTCTCAATGATGCGCGTAATTTAATTAAGCGCCATGAACGTGATGAAATTATTGAGGAACTTGTGCACGCCTATTTGAAAAAATAATGCGGATACTTGGATTAGATGTAGGTAGTCGAACAGTTGGCGTAGCGGTAAGTGATCCTATGGGATGGACAGCTCAAGGCGTTGAAATTATTCGAATTAACGAAGATGAAGAGCAATTCGGTCTTGATCGATTAGGTGAGATTATCAAAGAAAAACAAGCTAATGGGGTTGTTTTAGGCTTACCTAAAAATATGAATAACAGCGAAGGCCCACGTGCTAAAGCTGCGCGTGATTACGCAAAAATGGTAACAGAGAAATTCAATTTACCAACAGATTTTCAAGATGAACGATTAACAACTGTTCAAGCTGAGCGTATGCTTATTGAGGAAGCGGATGTATCGCGTAAAAAGCGTAAGCAAGTGATTGATAAAATAGCAGCTGAATTTATTTTACAAAATTATTTAGATGCAAATGGTAAGTTGACAAAATAATCGCTGACAACGTTTCTATACGAAACGTTGTTTTTACGTTATAATGAACTTATTAAACTTGAAGGGAATGTAATTGTTATTTTGCAATAATGACAATTACTTTTAAAATAATGGCAAATCCAGAAGAAATACAAAAAATAACTTTAGTTGATGAAAATGGTGATGAAACACTATACGAAATATTGTTTACTTTCCATTCAGAAGAGTATAGTAAAGACTATATTTTGCTAGTTCCGGAAGGTGTTGAGGACGACGAAGAAGTTGATATTCAAGCCTACATTTTCAATCCTGATGAAAATGGCGATGCGACAGAAGAAGACCTTGTCCAAATTGAAGATGACAAGGAATGGGACATGGTTGAAGAAGTGTTGAATACTTTCTTGGATGATGATACTAACTTTTCATAAACAGAAAAAACGCGAGAAGCGTTTTTTTGTTACATTTTTTTAACAACTTTATTTCTTATCAAGTGATAAACTATATACAGAGGAGATATTCACATGTATGTGAGTCTCTTGAATATGAAATATATACTGAGATAGTGCAATCATTCAGTATATTCTGGAGGAAAAGATGGTTACTTTAGTAGGCATTGTTGAGCTGGCACGTTTTCAGTTCGCAATGACAACAATTTTTCACTTCTTTTTTGTGCCAATGTCTATCGGACTAGGTCTCGTTGTATCTGTTATGGAGACAATGTATGTTTTCAAAAAAGATAAGATATATAAAGACATGGCGCAATTCTGGGGAAAAATTTTCTTATTGAGTTTTGCTGTTGGTGTTGCCACAGGATTGATTCAAGAATTTCAATTCGGTATGAATTGGTCGAGATATTCACGATATGTTGGGGATATATTCGGTTCATTACTAGCTATTGAGGCGTTAGTTGCCTTTTTTGCGGAATCAACATTCATTGGTTTATGGTCGTTTACATGGGACCGCTTCAAGCCAGGTCTTCACGTCTTGTTGATTTGGATTGTTACCATTGCATCTGGTCTTTCGTCATTATGGATTTTGGCAGCTAATTCATTCATGCAAAATCCAATTGGCTATGCGATTGACAATCATCAAGGGCGTGCAGAATTAACAAGTTTTGGCGCTTTAATTACCAATAAACAGTTGTGGGTACAGTTTCCGCATGTGATTGTCGGTACATTTGTTACAGCTGGATTTCTTGTTGCGGGTATGTCAGCTTTCAAATTATTGAAATTAAAGAAAAATGATCTACAAATACCATTTTTCAGAAAATCAATCAATATTGCGCTGGTAATTGGTTTAATTGGTGTCGTTGGTGCCTTGATTACTGGAGATCGGCATGCGTTTGATCTGCAGTCAATGCAGCCAATGAAATATGCTGCTATGGAAGGTGTTGATGAAACCATCACATCATCTGAACGTAAAGATAAGGCACAACCTTGGTCGTTAATTTCGGTTACTAATCCAGATACTCACAAAGTCATTGCTAAAATTGAAATTCCATACGTATTATCTATTTTAGGTAATCACTCATTAACAGGTGGGAATACAACTGGAACCAATGAACTGGAAAAAGAGTTCCAAAAGAAATATGGTAAGACGCATAGTGATATTAAAAATTACTATGTACCAGAAAACACATTATTTTATGCCTTCCGCGTGATGGCTGTTGGTGGTGGTGGCTTGATGATGCTAGGCGTTGTTGCCCTGTGGATGAATCGTAAAAAATCAAAGTTAATTCTCACTCAGCGTTGGTTCTTATGGATTTTAGGTATTACTACGTTTATACCATTTGTGATTAATACAGCTGGTTGGTTAGTCACTGAATTAGGTCGTTATCCTTGGGTTGTCTATGGGTTGATGCCTATTAGTGATGCGGTTTCACCTAATGTCTCGGTTGCGTCATTATTGATTTCTAATATCATTTACTTTTTGACATTTGCGGCAATTGGTGGCATTATGATTTGGTTATCACGTCGTGTGTTGCATAGTGGACCATCTGCTGAGCAAGAAGAGGATGATGCGGTAGAATCAAGAGATCCTTATGAGCATTTGATAGAAGGGAGCGAAGCTTAATGACTACATTAGAGTTAGTATGGTTTATTTTGATTGGTGTCTTGTGGGCAGGTTTCCTTTTCTTAGAAGGATTTGATTTTGGCATTGGGATGCAGTTCGCTTTTAATGCGCGTGATGACAAGGATCGTGAAGCTTTATATCAAGCTATAGGACCTAATTGGGATGCTAATGAAGTTTGGTTGATAACTGCTGGTGGGGCAACTTTTGCTGCCTTTCCAGGATGGTATGCCTCGTTGTTTTCAGGATTTTACTTAATGTTGTTTATTGTGCTGTTATCATTGATCTACCGTGGCGTTTCATTTGAGTTTCGTGAGCACATGCCAACGATTCAAGCAACACACTTATGGGAACGCTTAATTGCCTTAACATCATTTTTGGTACCATTTTTCCTAGGTATGATTTTAACAGCAACTGTTTCAGGTATGCCGATTGATGCACATGGTGATCTATCTGCTAGATTCTTTGATTATGTGACACCAATGACACTTGTCGGTGGGGTTGCCGTTGCTTTGATGAGTTATGTGCATGGCTTGAATTACACACGCCTGCGCATCGAAGGGAAAATTCAGCAACGTGCTTTGACACAATTACGATACCTATATCCAGTTTTGTTAGCTGGTGAAGTGATATTTGCAGTATTATTGTTTTTCTACACCGATTTTTATCAAACAAAAGCGATGTGGACAATCATCATTTTGGCGTTTATTGTCTTAATTACTGTTTCAGGTTGGTACATTGCATTGAAGAAACAACATGAGATAATACCATTTATATTATCCGGTTTATCATTAGCTAGTGTTGTTACGCTATTATTTGTTGGGTTGTTCCCGCGTGTTATCGTGGCAAATAATCCAATACACAATCTAACGATTGTATCTACTGCTTCATCAGCGTATACATTAAAGCTAATGACAATCGTTGTATTAACAGCTTTGCCAATTACTTTAGTTTATCAAATATGGAGTTTCTGGGTATTTCGCAAGCGAATAATCTCACATAAAGTAGTTGAATAATACTGAGCGGAACGTTTACAATTAACATGTAAACGTTTTTTGATTTTATAGTATGATCAATAAGTTATCAAAAATAAATTTGTTTAGGAATAAAGATAAGTGATCGATAAAAGGTTATTTCAATTAAATGGGATCATTAAAACGCTCATTGGGCTAGTATTGATGACGGGATTACAAGGGTTGTCCATTCTAGCACAAGGTATTTTTTTAGCACGTGCCATTGTTGGATTTTGGGAAGGACAAGCCTTAAGTGGTATCGGAATAGACATGGTTTCTTTTGCTGTGGCATTTTTAATGCGTCAATTATTAATTGTATTAAAAAATCAATATATGTCACACTTTGCTGATCGTGCTGTTGAAACGTATCGTGTCCAATTGTTATCAAAATATATTGAGATTGGTCCAAGTGTTATTGCCAAGACAGGAACAGGAACGGCAGTAACCACGCTTGGTGCTGGCTTAGACAATGTTAAAAACTACTTTCAACTTTTATTAATAAAAGTATTTGATCTTAGCATTATTCCTTGGTTAATTTTAATTTATATTTTTTACCTGAAGTGGGAGCAAGGTTTATTCTTATTACTCATTTTCCCAGTTGTCATTATCTTTTTTATTATTCTAGGTTTAGCAGCACAAAGTAAGGCAGATGCTGAATTTGCTAATTTTAAAAATCTGAACAATCGATTTGTTGATGCACTCCGTGGGTTACCAACACTTAAGCAGTTAGGCTTGGCAGATTCTTATAGTGACGAGATTTACAATATTTCTGAAGATTATCGTAAAACAACCATGCGCACATTACGCGTTGCAATTACATCAACTTTTGCGCTAGATTTCTTTACAACACTTTCCATAGCAGTCGTGGCTGTCTTTTTAGGATTTGATTTATTAGATGGGAAAATGGCACTATTACCAGCATTATCAATTTTGATTCTAGCACCAGAGTATTTTTTGCCATTACGTAATTTTTCTGATGATTACCACGCGACTTTGAATGGTAAAAATGCTTTGACTGATGTAATGGATATTCTTGGTAAACCAAGTGTAAAGAATCGGCATAAATTGTTGCTAGACCAATGGCGAGCTGATAGTGAGCTCGAATTAGCTCAGGTTAATTATGGATATGAGGATAAGTTAGTCCTCAAAAATATTGATATACACATCAAAGGGTATCAAAAAATTGCTATCGTAGGTGAAAGCGGTTCTGGTAAGTCAACGTTATTAAATATTTTAGGTGGCTTTTTACAACCCAATACTGGAGAAATTAAACTTAACGGGCAAGATTTACCACATTTAATGCAATCAGATTGGCAAAAGCAGTTTTTCTACATGCCACAACAACCATATATCTTTCATGACACATTACGTGGCAATATTAAATTTTATGCGCAACATGCAACGGATAAAGATATACAATTAGCAGTCGTACAGGCAGGTCTGACACAATTAGTTTCTGAGCTACCGAATGGGTTAGATACAATTATTGGTGAAGGTGGCCGGCAACTATCAGGTGGGCAAGCACAGCGTGTGTCACTTGCACGTATGTTGCTTGATGATCAGCGTCAAGTATTACTATTTGATGAACCAACGGCTCACCTAGATATTGAAACAGAATATGATTTAAAACAAACAATGGCACCTATACTAGATTCACATTTGGTCTTTTTTGCAACACATCGGTTGCATTGGCTTGATCAAATGGATTATGTGATTGTATTGCGTAATGGAGAAATTGTGGAACAGGGATTGCCACAGCATTTATTAGATAAGCCAGATAGCCAACTGAATATATTACGTCATGAGTTAGGAGGTAGACAATGAATAAGCTCAAACAATTACTATCTGATGATCATTGGATTGTGCCATTTTTAAAATTTCAAAAAGCAGGTTTGTTTTGGTCGATTTTTTTGAGTCTGCTAACAACTTTGGCTGCCGGTGCATTGATGTTTGTTTCTGGATATTTAATTTCTCGAGCAGCGCAACGACCAGATAATATCTTGTTAATTTATGTACCAATTGTTCTGACGCGTGGTTTTGGGATTGCACGGCCGGTATTCCGTTATACGCAACGTTTAGTATCACATAACTGGGTATTACGTGTGGTTTCACAAGCACGCAAACGGCTATATAGTAGCATAGCTAGCCAAGCGAGCAGTATTCGCGGTCGCATGCAAACAGGTGAAGTGCTCAGTTTACTGGCTGACGATTTAGATCGACTACAAAATTTGTATTTGCGAACTTTGTTTCCGTTAGGCGCAGGAATATTGTTATATATATTTGTGAGTTTGGCTTTTGGTATTGTTAATTGGTTGTTTATGATTTGGTGGTTTTTGGTATTAGCAATCATTTTAATTGTAATACCTGCTATCAGTTTTGTAATTAATCGGCCGAGAGTACATCAGCAGAAAAAGTTGCAAAATAAATTGTACACAGATGCAACGGATGCAGTTTTAGGATTACAAGACTGGGTTTTATCTGGTCGGCAGAATGATTTGGTAGCCTATCAGGGTCAAGTGATGTCAGAGTTGGCAGATACTAAAAACAAAGAAATGCGCTTTGGCTGGTGGCGAGATTTTACCATTCAAGCATTGGTGTTGATATTAGTCATTACTACCTTACTTTGGGCTGGTAATCAATTTTCTGACAACCACGTGATGGTTAACTATATTGCAGCCTTTACACTAGCTATTTTTCCACTTGTAGATAGTTTTATTGGGGTTAATCAAGGTGTTAGTGAAGCATCATTTTATGAAGATAGTATTGAGCGTTTGAATGATTTACCATTACCAACGGTCATGTCAGACAGTGTTCCCCATATTCACAATGCTACCATCAATTTTAAAAATGTTACATTTAAGTATGATGAACAATTGATAATTGATCAACTGAATTTAACCATTCATTCAGGTGAAAAAATTGCCTTATTAGGTCGTTCTGGTGCAGGTAAGACAACATTATTGAAGTTGCTTTCTGGTGATATTGAACCAAATAATGGGACGGTGACCATTGATGACCAACCAACTATTAATTTGCAGCAACAATTATCACATATTGTTGCTGTGTTAGATCAACAGGGTTACTTATTTAATACCACCATTTTAAATAATGTGCGGATGGGTAATGTTGATGCGACTGATGAACAAGTTAAGGCAGCGATTAAACAAGCTGGCTTACAAGCATTGATTGAGAGTTTGCCAGACCAATATGAAACACAAATGCAAGAAGCTGGCGCACGTTTTTCTGGTGGAGAACAGCAGCGTTTTGCATTAGCACGTATCTTATTACAAGATGCACCAATCGTTATTTTAGATGAACCAACTGTCAGCTTAGATCCTAAAACGGAATCTGATATTTTAACACAAATTTTCACGGTGTTACATGATAGAACGATTATATGGGTGACACATCATTTAACGGGCATTGATCATGTTGATCATGTGTATTTTCTAGAGTCTGGACACTTTACATTAGCGGACACACCAGAGAATCTCAAAAAAACATCACCACGCTTCCAACAATTATTAGCAATGGATGATTATTAGTACCTAATTGGTTTAAGAAGATATGTCACATTGCGTTCTCTATTAACATGAGTTTTTAATAAAAAGCCTTATCTTCGATGAGATAAGGCTTTTTTAACTGATAAAATCAATATGTTATTAGTAATTGTACTAGAACATATTTAACTGATTATGTGATAATATGAATGAGTTAATAAAAATCAACTACAACTATTTAATATCTAATATAACTCATGATGTAAAAATATATAGAAAGGATACTTTTTAATGATGGCAAAAAAAAGACGCAAACGTTCAAAAAAGCAGTTGAAAAAGTTGAAAAAATTAAATTTCTGGATATTAGTCAGTAGCATTATTATATTAGCAATCTTAGCTACTTTTGTGTCACAAACTGTGATTTACGAAAGGCAACAAACAGTCAAAAAGGGTGATATGACACGCGAAAATAAAATTGCATGGATTAACCAATTAGCGCCTTACGCAAGGCAACTGCAAGAGAAATATGGTGTAATTGCTTCAATTAGTATTGCACAAGCAATTTTAGAGTCTGATTGGAATACGTCAACTTTAGCATCTAAATACAATAATTTATACGGTATCAAAGCAGATGCTGGACAAAAAAGTGTCGTTTTACCGACACAAGAATTTGAAAATGGGCAATGGGTAACTATTCAAGGACGATTTGCTGCTTATGATTCGTGGCAAGATAGTATGAAAGCGCATGCGAAATTACTGTATCATGGCACGAGTTGGAATTCAGCACAATATCAACATGTTTTAGCGGCTAAAGATTATAAAGCTGCTGCTGTTGCTTTAACGCAAGATGGTTATGCGACTGATCCAACATATGCTAAAAAGCTAATTGATGTTATTCAAGAATGGCATCTATCCAGATTTGACGTGCCACAAAAATAACTAGGTGTCATGTCTTTTTTATTGTGATATATACGAACTAATGTTCCGTATAGAAATCTGGTATAATGAGAGAAGCGAATTTACACTTTAGGAGTAACTATGTCAGTAGAACAACTTATCAATGGAATGAATGATAAACAGGCTGAAGCCGTACAAACAACCGAAGGGCCTTTGTTAATTATGGCAGGGGCAGGATCAGGAAAGACACGCGTTTTAACACATCGTATTGCACATTTAGTACAAGATTTAAATGTGTTTCCATGGCGTATTTTAGCGATTACATTTACAAACAAAGCAGCAAAAGAAATGCGAGAACGTATTGGTAACTTGTTATCTGAAGATGTTGCTCGTGATATTTGGGTATCAACTTTTCACGCTTTAGCGGTACGCATTTTGCGACGTGATGGAGAAAGTATTGGGTTATCTCGCAATTTTACAATTATCGATACGAGTGCCCAACGAACATTAATGAAGCGCGTTATTAATGATTTGAATTTGGACACTAATCAATATGATCCACGTGCAATTCTAGGTATGATTTCCAATGCTAAAAATGACATGTTACGACCAAGAGATTATGCAAAGCAAGCGGACAATGGTTATCAAGAAACCGTAGCTGAAGTTTACATTGCTTATCAAAATGAACTGAAGCGTTCTCAAAGTGTTGATTTTGATGATTTAATTATGTTAACGATTGACTTATTTCAAACAGCGCCTGAAGTTTTGGAACGCTATCAAAAGCAATTTGAATATTTACACGTTGATGAGTATCAGGATACTAATGATGCGCAATATACGATTGTTAATATGTTGGCAAAGCGCTCACAAAATTTGGCGGTCGTTGGAGATGCTGACCAATCAATTTATGGTTGGCGTGGCGCTAATATGGATAATATATTAAATTTCGAAAAAGATTATCCTGAAGCACATAGCGTGATGTTGGAACAAAATTATCGATCAACACAAAATATTTTAGACGCAGCTAATGCTGTGATTAATAATAATAATGAACGCGTGCCAAAAAATTTGTGGACCCAAAATGGTAAAGGTGACAAGATTACCTATTACCGTGCGCAGACCGAGCGTGATGAGGCTAACTTCATTTTGTCAAATATTCAAAAATTACGTGATAATGAAAAAATGGGGTATAGTGATTTTGCTGTTCTATACCGTACTAATGCACAATCTCGTAACATTGAGGAAGCTTTAGTAAAAGCTAACATGCCATATACGATGGTTGGTGGGCACAAGTTCTATGAGCGAAAAGAAATTTTAGATATCATGTCTTATATGAACTTAATTACCAATCCTAATGATAACGCTGCCTTTGAGCGTGTTGTCAATGAGCCCAAACGTGGGTTAGGTGCTACATCGCTAACACGTTTGCGTCAGTTAGCTACACGTCTGAATGTCTCTTATATGACGGCGATTGATAGTATCGAATTGGCACCGGATATTTCAACAAAAGCTACTTCTAAATTTTTGGCATTTGCTGACATGATGCATGATTTATGCCAGCAATCTGAATTTTTAAATGTGACAGAGCTTGCTGAAATGGCAATGACGCGGTCGGGTTACCGTCAAATGTTAGCTGAGAAAAGCGATCCAGATAGTCAAGCGCGTTTAGAAAACTTGGAAGAATTTTTGTCAGTGACAAAAGAGTTTGATGATAAATACAACCCGGATGATCCCGAATCTGTTGACCCTATGACAGATTTCTTGGGTTCAACGGCCTTAATGAGTGATTTGGATAACTTTGAAGAAGGTGACGGGGCTGTGACTTTAATGACACTCCACGCTGCCAAAGGTCTTGAATTTCCAGTAGTATTTTTAGTGGGATTGGAAGAAGGAATTTTTCCTTTGTCACGTGCTTTAATGGATGATGACTTATTGGAAGAAGAGCGTCGATTGGCCTATGTTGGTATCACGCGTGCTAAAAGAAAACTATTCTTAACAAATGCTTTCTCGCGGCTGCTTTACGGTCGTACACAAGCCAATGAGGCCTCACGATTTATTGAGGAAATTTCGCCAGAACTACTGGACACACAATATGCTAGCGCTACTGGTTCACGTGTATTACCTTTTGATCGTAAAACACAAATGGCAACAAGTACAGTATATAAGGCAACGCCAGTTACAAAAGTTACTAATGGTACGACGGATGGCAATAAAACAACATGGTCATCTGGTGATAAAGTTTCACATAAAAAATGGGGTATCGGTACTGTTGTATCGGTTACAGGAGATGCTGATGATCAAGAATTGAAAGTTGCATTTCCTTCCGAAGGGGTTAAACAATTGTTGGCAGCCTTCGCACCAATCAGCAGAGTGGATTAATCAAGATGCTGTTTGTCTGGAATTTTAAGTGCTATTAAAATGGTTATCGTTAGGATGAATGGCAGTGACAAGGGTAGGGAGAATAATGTTACCAGAATTTAACCCAATTGGACAATTAACAACACAAGAGGCACAACAAGAAATAGCTAAATGGCAAGATGAATTGACACAATATGGCGTGGCATATTACGAAAAAGATGCACCACTTGTGGAGGATTATATTTATGACGCTATTTATGCACGATTAGTTGACTTAGAATCAAAATTTCCACAATTTGTAACACCAGATTCACCAACACAAAATGTTGGTGGTGCTAATAAATCAAATTTACCAAAAGTCATACATCCAGCACCAATGTTATCTTTAGGGGATGTATTTAGTTTGGCGGAGTTAGATGAATGGGATGAACGAACAACTAAGTCTTTAGGTTTTCAGTCTGCTTATAATTTAGAATTAAAGATTGATGGGTTAGCAGTTGCTTTAACGTATGTTAAGGGCCGATTAATTCAAGCATCGACAAGAGGCAATGGTATGATTGGCGAAGATGTGACGACAAATGTTAAAACCATTCAAACTATTCCACAAGTACTCCAGGAGCCGCTAACGATTGAAGTGCGTGGTGAAATTTATATGTCAAAGGCCAGTTTTGCGGCACTAAATTTACAACGTGAAGTTGATGGATTGGAACCATTTGCTAATCCGCGTAATGCTGCGGCCGGATCATTACGTCAACTTGATGCTAGAATTACTAAAAAGCGTGATCTATCAGCTTTTGTTTATTACACAGCAGAACCAGAAGTTTTGGGTGTAACAACACAAAGTGGGGCTCTAAAACGTTTTGCAGAACTAGGATTACCCACTGATACACATAATCAGGTGGTTACAAGTATGCTTGATGCAGAAAATTATATTGATCAGTATACAACCCAACGTGATGATTTATCTTATGGTATTGATGGTGTAGTCGTTAAAGTTAATCAGTTAGATAATCAGTTGGATTTAGGAAATACTGTTAAAATTCCACGCTGGGCGATTGCCTACAAATTCCCTCCAGAAGAGGCATTAACAGTTGTGCATGATATCGAATGGACTGTTGGGCGAACAGGTGCAGTGACGCCAACTGCTGTTATGAATCCTGTCCAATTAGCTGGCACAACAGTGCAACGGGCTAGTTTACACAATCCTGATTATCTTAATGCAAAAGGTATCCGTATTGGGGATACTGTTACTTTGCATAAAGCAGGTGATATTATTCCAGAAATTGGACAAGTTATTTTAGATCAACGGCCCAATGATAGTAAAATGTATGATATACCAACTATATGCCCTGCCTGTGGATCAGAATTAGTTCACTTGGAAGGTGAAGTGGCATTGCGCTGTATTAATCCAGCATGTGCTGCCCAAATACAAGAAAGCTTGACACATTTTGCTTCACGAAATGCAATGAATATTGATGGTATGGGACCCCGTGTTATTGGACAGTTATTAACAGCCAGTTATATTAAGGATGTAGCCTCTATTTATCAATTAAATAAAGACCAATTATTGTCACTAGAAAAATTTAAAGAAAAATCAGCTACAAATCTATTGGCCGCTATTGAGCAATCTAAAGAAAATTCTTTGGAACGTTTGTTGTTTGGTCTTGGTATTCGAATGGTTGGTGCTAAAGCTGCGCGGTTAATAGCAGAAAAATTTCAGCATTTATCAGCTATTTCAGAAGCAACAGTCGAAGATATTTCTGCTATTGACGGTATTGGATCAGCAATTGCGGGTTCGTTGGTGCAATATTTTGAAACACCACAATCTCAACAATTAATAGCTGAATTAAATGAAGCAGGTGTGAATCAAACCTACTTATCAGATGTATCGATTGATGAAAATTCGTTCTTTTATGGTAAAAGAGTTGTTTTGACTGGTAAACTAGAGCAAAATAGTCGTCCAGTCGCAACTAAATGGTTACAGGATCATGGCGCAAGTGTGACAGGTTCAGTATCTGCCAAAACAGACCTATTGATTGCTGGAGAAGCCGCAGGTAGTAAGTTGACAAAGGCTAACGAACTTGGTGTAATGGTATGGACAGAGCAAGAGTTTGTTGATACACAATCAAAAGAGGATAGTAACAGATGAGACGTATAGGTTTTCGAGGATACATGATAATTGCGGTGATTATTGCAATCATCGCTGTTGGTATATTGTATTTTTTTAATATTAATCGTGTGGCACCGACGGCTACGAAAAAAACAAGTGGTGTACAAATCACCCAGAGTGCATCTGGACAATACCAAACAGTGATTAAAAATGGCCGTTATTTGGTGAGTGCAGCAAGGGGTATTACTGCTACAGCTGAGCCAAATAATCTAGATGTTAAGCACTTTGAATCAAACTTACTTGGTTTAGCAAAAACACATTTTAAAACAAGCCAGTATATTTTCCAAGAAGGGCAATATTTATCCTCAGATAAAGTAACGAATTTATTGGATCGGAAAAGCTCAAGTAATGCTGATGGCTTAAATCCAGAAAATAATGGTAAAACTGGTGATTCACGTAACCCAATTTATGTTCAAACACTGACTGAGCAAGATTTTATGACCAAAGATGGCAATGGTTTAAAATTAGCAGGTATGGTTATTGGTGTTGCGATGAATACGCAGGATGAATATCAAAAAGAAAAGTACGGGGCTACATACACGCAAGATATTTCCGAGGCCGATCGCATAGCCTATGGTAAAAAAATCGCGCCTCGTATTATTCAGCAAGTTCGTAAGCAATCTGGTGTCTCAGAAAAAACGCCTATTGTGATTGCGATGTACGCTAATGCTTCTTCTGATTCATTAGCACCTGGTAGCTTTTATGCAGAAGCTACTAGTAACGAGGGTAGTAACTTAGAAACATGGTCAGACATTGATAATAAATCAATCGTTCTGCCAAAAGAGTCAACTGATACTTCAAAGCTTGGTAGTGATGAGAATAGTGGTTTTTCTAATTTTAAAAATGATATTGCTAATTTCTTCCCTAATATTGCTGGATCAACAGCTGTGGCCAATTTCAAGAATGGTACGCTATCCGGTATGAATGTTACTGTGACCACTCAATTTTATAGTCAAACAGAAATTGATAGTTTTACTACGTATGTAGGGCAAGCTGCGTTAAAGTATTTGCCAAATAATGTGCCAATTCGTATTGTTGTTCAAACAGCTAACGAAACGCAGGCAATTTTGATACGTAATGTTAATGATAAAACATTTACTACAACGATTCTTGATTAAGCATAGTTCGCTATGCTTTTTTGTATATATGCATAAAAATGGTATAATTTAACTATGTCTGAATCACAAAAATACCTCACAATTAGTGCATTAACTGCTTATTTAAAGCGTAAGTTTGATGCTGATCCTTATCTAGAGAAAGTTTACATTACCGGTGAAGTTTCTAACATTGGTCGTCGTCGAGGACGGCATTTATATTTTTCAATTAAGGATCCAAATGGCAATGCAGTTATTTCGGCTACTATGTTTTCGTATGCCAATCGTATTAAATTTCAGCCTGAAGAGGGGATGAAAATTAATGCAATTGGACGTATACAAATTTATGAGCCTAATGGCTCGTATGCCATTATTTTAGAACAGATGACGCCAGATGGTATTGGTGAATTATTTCTGGCCTATGAACAATTAAAACGTAAGTTACAAGCTGAAGGATTATTTGATTTACCAAAAAAACGCTTACCATTATTTCCTAAAAAAATTGCTGTGGTAACTTCACCTACCGGTGCGGTGATAGAAGATATTGCCCGTACAGCACAACGCCGATTTCCTAGTGCGCAAGTGGTGTTATTTCCAGCTGTCGTTCAAGGTGAAAAAGCTGCGCCGACAATTATCAAACAGATTAAACGGATTGATGCTTCGGGTGATTATGACACATTAATTGTTGGTCGTGGCGGCGGTTCAATTGAAGATTTGTGGGCTTTTAACGATGAAGTATTGGCACGTACAATTGCGTCAGCTACAATACCTGTTATCAGTTCTGTTGGTCACGAGACTGACAATACTTTGGTCGATTTTGTCTCTGACCATCGTGCGGCGACACCGACAGCTGCGGCTGAATTAGCGACACCAGTGACATTAGAACAACTCGTCACGCGTTTTAATGAATTACAATTACGATTAAATATGCGCATGAAACAAATGATTGATGTGAGACGCCAACGTGTTGAGCGTATAGCCGAACATATTATTTTTCAGCAACCAGATCGCTTATATTCGGGATATACTCAGAGATTGGACCAATTATCATATATGTTATTGCAAACAATGCAGCAACGTATTCAAAATACGCAACATCAATTTATGACACTGATACAGCGCCAACTACAATTACGGGCACATTTATTACAGCAGCCACGTGATACTGTTAATCTGTTAACGGCAAAATTAGATTTAGTGAGCCCATTAAAAATATTAACAAGAGGTTATGCTATTGTTGAAAATCAAGGTGATGTCGTCAGAAAAATTTCTGACATCAATGTTGATGACGATATTAGTGTCCGTTTTTCAGATGGTATGGCAACTGCTAAAATAGTAGAAAAGAGAGCTTTAAAAAATGAATGAAGAACCAACTTTTGAAGAAAAATTACAGCAACTAGAAAGTATTGTGAGCCAACTAGAAAAAGGGGAACGTCCGTTAGAACGTGCGTTAGTTGATTTTCAGAATGGCGTAAGTTTAGTAAAAGATTTACAGACCACATTAAAAAATGCCGAAGATACGTTAGCAAAAGTGATGGATGATAATGATAATCTAACAGATTTGGAATTGACAAATGACTAGATTAACAAACTTTCAAAATGACTGGTTACCAAAAATTGATAACCAATTAAATTTAGATTTGGAAAAAGTATCAAGTGATGATCATGTTGCAACCATGTTAAAATATGCTGTGCTGAATGGTGGTAAGCGTCTACGACCATTATTGACACTTGCGATTGTAGCTAGTTTTGATCAGAAAATAACATCTAGCATTTTAAAAGCAGCTACTGCAGTTGAATGGGTGCATTCCTATTCGTTAGTGCATGATGATTTGCCTGCAATGGATAATGATTTGATACGTCGCGGTCAGCCGAGTGTGCATGCGCGTTTTGGCGAGGCAGAAGCAATTTTAGTGGGTGATGCTTTACTAACAGGTGCTTTTGATGTTGTGGTGACGGCTAATGATAATGCGAATGAAAATGAAGCTATTGGAGCTGACGAGTTACTGGCTATGGTGCAGAACTTATCGCATCAAGCAGGTGGTTCGGGTATGGTTCTTGGACAAGTGCATGACATGCAAAATCATAATGCTCAGGGGGTATCGGATAAAGATTGGTTAATAAATGATGTTTATGTACCAAAAACTGCTGCACTTCTACAATACGCGGCGTTATCAGGTGGCCGATTAGCCTATTTTTCCGAAACTGTTGAACATACTCAGACAAATCAAGACTTATTTAACATTGGAAGTCATTTTGGAATTGCTTTCCAAATTCAAGATGATTTAGATGATTTTGATCAAGATGACCAAGAAGATGTGGGTTCTCTGCCACATCTAATCGGTGTAGCAGCAGCAAGACAACAGCGTGATCAATATTTGGCAAAAGCACAACAGTTAGTAACTGAGGTATCAAAACGTGAAACATCATTCGATCGTACATTATTAGATGATTTTTTGAACTTGATTGGAGATAAAATATGAGTGCTGTGGATAAAGAGCGCGTTGACATTTTGTTAGTGCAGCAAGGGTTGTTTGAGTCCAGAGAACAAGCCAAACGTGCAGTAATGGCTGGTGAAATTCTTGGTGAAAATGAAGAACGGTTGGATAAGGCAGGCCAAAAAATCCCAGTGACCACGGAATTGCATTTTAAAGGTGAAAAACTAAAATATGTTTCACGTGGTGGTCTGAAATTAGAGAAAATATTAGAAAACTTTGATGTATCAGTTAAAGATAAAACAGTGCTAGATATTGGCTCGTCCACTGGTGGCTTTACCGATGCATCACTACAAAATGGTGCTAAACTAGTCTATGCATTAGATGTTGGTACCAATCAACTTGCTTGGCGATTACGTTCTGATGAACGTGTTAAAGTGATGGAGAATACAAATTTTCGTTATTCAAAACTAGCTGATTTTGAATTTGGACAACCAAATTTTGCCACGATTGATGTCTCATTTATATCTCTTGGCTTAATTTTGCCACCTTTATCAAACATCATCACAATGGGTGGACAAGTTGTTGCTTTAATCAAGCCACAATTTGAAGCTGGACGAGAAAATGTCGGTAAAAACGGAATTATTAGGGATCCATCAGTTCACAAACAAGTACTGCAAAGTGTCGTGCAGATGATGGTTTCGGATGGCTTCTCAATTGACGCATTAACTTATTCACCAATAAAAGGTGGGCAAGGAAATATTGAATTTTTGGCCATTATAAGACGTGATGAGGTGCCTGTAATTAAATCTGATATTGATGTTGATCAATTATTAGAACAAACTTATATGCAATTAAATCAAACAGGAAATAATGACAATGAATAAAAAAGTGCGACAAAAAGAATTGTTGACATTAATTCAGAATCAACAAATTGGGCGCCAAGAAGATATTGTTGCCTATTTTGAAACACTAGGTGAAACAGTTACCCAAGCGACAATTTCTCGTGATATCAATGAATTGAGTCTGATTAAAGTACCAAATTCTCATGGTGGTTTTCACTATCATTTGCCAAAGCAAGATGATCGGCCGCGTTTACAACGCTTAAAGCGCGCTTTACAACAAAGCTTTTTAAGTCAACGCGCACAGCGGGGTCAAATTATGATAAAAGTACAGCCAGGAAATGGGCAACTTATTGCCAATTTGTTTGAACAAGTACAGTTTCCAGAAGTATTTGGTACTTTAAGTGATGATGGTTCTGTTCTCGTATTATTAAAAGATGGTGTATTACCCGCTCAGATGACAAATATTATACAGAAACTACTTGAAAAATAAACGAGACATAGGCGGGTTAATTTGATGATTGGAACAGTATGTTAGAAAATCTTATTATTGAAAATTTTGCGATTATTGAAAAGGTGAATTTAGAATTTGACGGTGGAATGAGCGTCTTAACTGGTGAAACAGGTGCAGGAAAATCAATTATCATTGATGCTTTGTCGATGCTAACTGGTGGCCGTGCGAATTCTGAGATGGTGCGCCACGGTAGTCATAAGGCAGTTTTACAAGCGGTTTTTAGTGTACCCAATAATACAAATTTGCTCAATGATCTTGATCATAATGGTATTACTATCGAAGATGGTGAGTTAATCATTTATCGTGAATTAAACCAAAATGGACGTAGTACTATTCGAATAAATAGTGTTTTAGTTAATTTGAAAACATTATCTGTTATTGGGCAACATTTGGTGGATATTCAAGGACAAAATGATACACAACAGCTATTAAATAGTGAAGAACATTTGCCCTTGCTGGACGCATTTGGTGGTGAAAATCTTGCAATCGTTAAGCGGCAATACGCCAAGTTATTTAATGATTTCCGTTCAATCACGCAACACATTAGAAAAATTCAAACATCACAGCAAGAAATAACGCAACGACTAGATCTATTGCAATTTCAGCAACAAGAACTAAATGATGCCGCATTAGAAGCGCATGAAGAAGAACACTTACTAGATTCACGCGGTAAACTGATCAATTTCAAAAAAATTGCTGATCGTTTGCAGAGTGCGCAAACTGCGCTTAATGGCGATCAAGTTGGGGCTGTTGATTTGTTAGCAGAAGCGATGCATGTGTTGCAAGAAATTTCAGAATACGATGATAATTATGCCGAATTAGCAACCACAATTGCAGATAGTTATTACGTTGCTCAAGAAGTTGGACGTGATGTTGATGAGCAGATGGGTCAACTAACATATGATGAAACAGAGTTATTGCGTATTGAAGAACGGTTACAGTTGATTCATTCTTTGGAAAGAAAATATGGAACAACGGTCGCTGATGTTCTAGCTTTCCAATCAAAAGTTGATCAGGAATTATCAGCTATTGATCACGATGAATACGATATAGAACAACTTCAGATAAAGAAAAATGAATTGAGACAAGTTTTACGTAAACAGGCTATTAAATTACGAGAAGTCAGGCAACAAGTTGCCCGAGATTTAGAACAAAATGTGAACCAACAATTGAGTGACTTGTTGATGCCTGGTGCTGAATTTGAAGTACATTTTGAACCAATTGAAGGTTTTGTGTCATCAGGAACAGATAAAATTGAATTTTACGTTCAAACAAATATTGGTGAAGGTATGGCGCCGTTAGTTAAAATTGCATCTGGTGGTGAAGCTGCGCGATTAATGTTAGCGTTAAAAACAACATTTGCTAAGCAACAACATATTATTTCAATTATTTTTGATGAGGCAGACACAGGTGTATCAGGTCGTGTTGCTCAGGCAATTGCAAAAAAAATGATGACAATTGCTACTGATTCACAAGTATTAGCGATTACTCATCTACCACAGGTTGCCGCGGCCGCCACACACCATTTTTTAATTTCAAAAGCAACTGAAAATGATCGTACCATCACTAAAGTACAGCATCTTGATGAAAATGGACGGGAACGTGCGATTGCAATGATGTTATCAGGAGATAAAATTACTGATACTGCACTTGCCAATGCCAGAGATTTACGTCTTCAGGCAACTGATATAAATTAACACATAAAAACGATTGAGTTATTGGCTCAATCGTTTTTATGTGTTAATTTTCTAGATCGCGTTTAATGTGCGACAACCACCAAGAACAAAATGAACAGAACAGCTAACGCGTACATTAAGGGATGTACTTTTTTTCCGCGTCCAGTTGCAATCATAGTAATGGGGTATAAGATAAATCCAAGAGCGATACCATCTGAAATTGAATAAGTCAGTGGCATACCAATGACAATTAGGAAAGCAGGCGCAGCAATAGCAAAATCATCCCATTCAATTTGGCGAAGGCTGCTAGCCATTAACACACCGACAACAACTAAAGCAGGTGCAGTAACTTGTGATGTTACGACTGTCAAGAGTGGTGAAAAGAACAGGGCCAGTAAGAAAAATAGGCCAGTAAAGACACTTGTTAAACCAGATCGACCACCAACTGCAATACCTGATGACGACTCAACATAAGCTGAAGTTGGAGAAGTACCAATAACTGCACCGACAGTCATTCCCACAGCATCAGCCATTAATGCACGACCAGCGCGGGGCATTTCATTATTTTTCATGAAACCAGCTTGTGTTGCTAAACCAATCATTGTACCAGCAGTATCGAAGAAAGTAACAAGTAAGAAGGTAACAACAACTGTGACCATCTGCAAAGAATTAATATCACCGATATGCATCACAGCAACACCAAATGTAGGCGCTAACGATGGTGCAGATGAAACAAAGGCTGTTGGTAAATTGATTAAACCGAATAGTATACCAGTAATTGAGGTAATAACCATACCAATGAAAATAGCTGCAGGCGTCTTACGCGCTAATAAGATAAAGGTAACAATAATACCAAATATTGACAACAAAGATGTTGGTGTTGTTAAATGTCCTAATGATACCATAGTACTTTTATTGGCTACAATTAAACCAGCGTCATGTAATCCTATAAATGCGATAAACAACCCAATACCTGCAGCAATAGCAAGCTTTAAATTCTGTGGAATAGTGTTAATTATTTTTTCTCGAATTTTAAAGAAGGTTAGTACCAAGAAAATTAAAGCAGCAACGAAGACACCAGCCATAGCTGTCTGCCATTTAACACCCATGCCGATAACAACTGAATAAGCAAAGAAGGCATTGACACCAAGACCGGGTGCAATAGCAATAGGATATAGAGCAACGATACCCATAAACAATGTTGCTACAGCTGATGCGATGGCTGTGGCGGTGAAAACAGCCCCTTTGTCCATTCCTGCATCACCCAGAACCGAAGGGTTGACGAATAGAATATAGGCCATTGACGCGAACGTCGTCAGACCAGCAATGAACTCTGTTCGAACTGAAGTATTCAATTCGCTGAGTTTGAAATAATTTGCAATCGCAGACATGATTGCCTCCCAAATATATTGTAACGATAAACGTTCTACTTAATCATAACAACATTAATCACGAATTAAAACATAAAGGTACCTAAAAAATAATATAAAAAGAGTGTTTTATCCGGTTTTTAAAAATGAAAGCGCTTAAAAAGCGAACTCGATTTCATAATTGTTCGTTTATCACTGATGTACTAGCTTTTTTTAGTTTTTTAACCATTTTAATATATGAAGGGATCATAACAATGACCGATCCAGTCCACGCTAGCACATTCGCTAAACTCGCACCAAAGAATCCAAAGGGACCAACGAGAACAATTGCAGCAACAGTACGCATCAATAATTCAGCAATACCAGCATACGTCGGTGTTTTTGAATCATTAAGTCCCTGTAAGACATAGCGAATAATAAATAGGATTGATAAAATGTAATAAAAGGCACCATTTGCCCAAAAATATTGTTGTGATAATTTCAAGACGTCGTGTTGATCGGCACCCACAAACAACATGACGGCATAGCGACCAAAAGCAATTTCAAGAATGCCCATAACCAGCCCAAACCCCATACTCATGTACAAAGCATGTTTGACACCAACTATAATACGTTGATATTGTCCAGCACCATAATTTTGTGCCGCAAAAGTTGCCATCGTAATGCCAAATGACATCAATGGCAAGGTAGCTACTTGGTCAATACGTTGTGCGGCAGTTGTTGCTGCAACAGCATTTGTACCTAAGGTATTTAATGCACCTTGTAAAACAAGCGCCCCAATAGCAATGATTGCGCTTTGGAAACCCATTGGTAGTCCGGCGCGTAAGTGAATGCGCATGTCTTTAATATCCCATTTAAGATCTGTACGTTGTATTTGTAACATAGGGGTGAATCGATAAATATGCCAAAAACTCAGTAATGCTGAAATGAGTTGTGCTAAAACAGTAGCGATAGCGGCACCCGCAACACCCCAATGTAAGCCAAGAATGAACCAAAGTTCAAGGATAACATTAGCAAACATACCAATAATTAGATAATTAAGTGGTGAGCGTGCGTCCCCAATTGCACGCAAAGCATTAGCTGTGACATTGTAGCCCATAGTGGCAAAAATACCACCAAGAATAATAGCTATAAAAATAAGGGAGTCATTAAAAATATCATCAGGTGTTTGCATCAGCTTTAACAAAGGATGAATGAGTAGTAAGCTGATTATGGTCACAATAATAGTCATGAAGGTAGAAACAATAATTGTTGAGGCCATACTTTTTCGGACACCAGCAATATCACGAGCACCGTAGCGTTGAGCAGTAATGATAGATAGGCCAGCAGTAAATCCTTGCACAAAACCAATGATTAAAAACATAATGGATCCGGTCGCACCAACAGCAGCTAATGCTTTAACGCCTAATGTTTGGCCAACAATTAGCGTGTCGGAAAAATTATAAAGCTGTTGAAATAAGTTACCAATAACTAGAGGTATTGTAAAAAACAGGATTTGCTTAGCAGGCTTGCCTTCGGTTAAGTTGCGCATAAATATCTCCAATATCATCTGACTAAATAAAATAAAGCATACAGGATATTCTAACTGAATTTTGCCATGTTGACTAGTAATTTGTTTGATTTTTAATGCTATAATAAAAGTAACACAAAAAACGAGGGAGTTAACTTATGGTCGCGCAACTTGTCTTGGTTCGCCATGGGGAATCAACAGCTAATCGTAATAATGAATTTACGGGGTGGACGGATGTTCCTTTGACACCTAAAGGTCGCCAGCAGGCTAAACAAGTTGGGCAGAAGTT
Source organism: Leuconostoc carnosum (assembly GCF_007954525.1). Lineage (NCBI taxonomy): Bacteria > Bacillati > Bacillota > Bacilli > Lactobacillales > Lactobacillaceae > Leuconostoc > Leuconostoc carnosum. The sequence goes on from NZ_CP042374.1 coordinate 1,449,235, forward strand.
AGCTGAGCACCAAATTCTTTTTAATCAAGTACATACTTCTTATTTGCAACGTGCAATTACTACCGCCAATATTATTTTATTTGAAATGAATCAATCTTGGTTACCAATGACTAAAACTTGGCGTCTTAATGAGCGTCATTATGGTGCTTTGCGAGGGCTTAATAAAGATCTTGCTAGAAAAGAATATGGTTTTGAAGCGGTAGCCTTATGGCGAAGAAGTTATACAGCGGTACCGACACTATTAACAAAGGTGACACCAGATCGTCGGTATCCTAATGGATTAGAGCCGTATGGAGAAAGCCTTAAAATGGCTAGTGATCGCTTGTTACCTTATTGGACTCAAGTGATTGAACCAGCACTTAAGGCTGGAAAAAATCAGCTGATTGTTGCTCATGGCAGCAGTTTACGTGCACTGGTTAAGTATTTAGAACATATTAGTGATGAGGATATTGATGGGCTAGAAATTGGTAATGGGGAACCGATTTCTTATACTTTTGATGATGAATTTAACATGAGCCACCGTCATTATTTATAATGACACCGCTCATGTTACAGTAAAGGAGTAACTACTGATGAATGATAAAACTTGGGCGCGTATCAAAAAGTACACTGAACTACAAGGCACATCAGGTCAAGAGCACATTGTACGTCAACAATTTCGTGATGAACTGGCACCGCTAGTAGATGAAGTTAAATATGAAGGCTTGGGTGGTATCTTTGGTGTTAAGCAACATTCAAATAACCACGCGCCACGCGTCATGTTTGCTGCGCACTTGGATGAAGTTGGCTTTATTGTCACAGATATCTTAGCCAGCGGAGCCTTACGTGTAGCTGCAATCGGTGGTTGGAATGCTACAGTTATTTCTTCTCAGCGTTTTACATTATTTACATCACAAGGTGAGTATCCTGTAGTATCGAGCTCGGTATCACCTCATTTACTTCGTGGTGGGACAAAAGGACCGCAATTACCAACCGTTGACGATATTTTATTTGATGCGGGTTTTGTCGACGGTAATGAGGCAAGTGCTTATGGTGTTCGGCCAGGTGATTTCATTGTGCCAAAGGTAGAAACAGTCTTAACTGCAAATAAAAAACGCGTGATGTCTAAAGCATGGGATAATCGTTTTGGTGTTGTGACTGTTTTAGAAGCACTTGAAGCGCTTAAGGCCGAACAAACACCCAACACTTTGATTATGGGTGCGGATGTACAAGAAGAAGTAGGGCTACGTGGTGCACACGGTGCGGTCAACCTATTAAAGCCTGATATTTTCTTTGCGATTGACTCTAGTGCCGCTGATGATGTATCCGGTGCGGCACAACATCAAGGGGTATTAGATCAGGGCACATTATTGCGTGTATTTGATCCAACTGTGGTGATGCCAGTACGATTGAAAGAATTTTTGTTATCAACAGCTGAAGATAATCATATACCTTATCAATATTTTGTATCGAAAGGTGGCACTGATGCAGCTGCTGCACAAAGTGAATTAACTGGGATACCATCAGTTGCTTTAGGTGTCGCTTCGCGTTATATTCATACACATCAAACGGTGTGGTCAATTGCTGATTTTGAAGCAGCCAAGGCGTTTGTCGTGGCAATTGCAAAAAATTTAGATACCACAAACTTAAAGACAATTATGGGCGATTAGTGTTTTATGTTCAAAAAACTGCGAAAACTAGATTATTGGATAGCTGTACCGTTTACAATACTCAGTATGCTGGGTGTTGTTATGGTTTTTTCGGCAACGCAAGGTTCAGCTGCGTTGGGTAATTTTATCAAACAGGCGATCTTTGTCATGATTGGGCTGAGTGGTGCACTATTTTTATACCATTTTAATTTAAAACATTTACAAAATGTGCGATGGCTTAAATCAGCAATGTACATCATTATTGCGGCCCTCATTATTGCTAAGGTGATTATGCCAGCAGTCAATGGGGCACACGGCTGGATCAATTTGGGGGTGATTACCCTACAACCAGCTGAATTTCTAAAGTTAGCAATGATCTTGTACTTTGCTTATTTCTTTTCTCGTTACCCATGGAAGAGCAATACGCGATGGGCATTACAATCAGTTGTTAGAAACCATATCTTATGGCCGCCGATAGTCGCTTTAGGCCTTGTTTTTATCATGCCGGATAATGGTAATGGTTTAATTACTTTAGTTATCTGTTTTGCATTATTGTTAGCTTCAGGTATGTCAAAACGAGCAATTGCTATCGCGGCAGCCGCTACTGGATTGGGATTTGGCTTTTTACAACCGCTTATTCGATTATTGAACCATACGTTTAATTTAACAAGTAATGATCACTACGTATTTTCACGATTAACTAGTTTTGTTAATCCTTGGGATCCAAATGCTGCTGATGCTAGCCGGCAATTATTGTACGGTTATTATGCCATTGCTCATGGTGGTTGGTTTGGTGTTGGTCTTGGAAATTCTTTAATTAAGCCTTACTTACCGGAATCTAATACTGATTTCATCATGGCTGTCATGGCGGAAGAACTCGGTGTAGTGGTAACTACTATCGTGCTTCTTTTGGTGTTAATATTAGTTGGGCGTATGGTGATTCTTGGTATTCGCCAGAAAAATCAATACTATCGATTAGTCTTATTCGGTATTGCAACACTCCTATTTTTACAAACATTTGTTAACTTTGGTGGTGTGCTTGGTGTGTTACCCATCACTGGTGTTGTTTTTCCATTTATTTCTGGTGGTGGATCATCGTATATCGTCTTTAGTGCAGCCATCGGATTAGCACTTAATATTGCAGCAACTCAGAAAAAAACAGTTGATATTCATCCAGGGGATGTGATTGCTAGAAAGGATTATCAATGACATTTGAGATACAGCCGCGTCGTGCATTATATGTCTATTTAAAAAATAATCGCCACGCGACACAATTAAAAAAATTTGGTCATCTCACTTATATCTCACGGAAAATGGGATTTGCAACGATTTATGTAGATGATGTTGATATTGATCAAAAAATTAGTAAAATTAAACAGTATAAGTTTGTAGGAGAGGTGTTACCATCACCACGTCCAGATATTGATCCTGATCTAGGTGACCTACATGATGACATTTTCTTTGAAAGTTACGATGAAGAAAAAAATAATGAGTAGTTATGATTTAATATTATGATTTTAAATCTATCGTATGCTTATTAAAGAAAGGAAAGTGAGTTGATATACGGCAATGTTGTCAGCTGACATAGGAGTGAAATGCGAGTAGTATCAGGTCGTTTTCGCGGAACAAGATTAGACACCGTGATGGGGGATAAGACACGCCCAACAACGGATAAAGTAAAAGAGGCAATGTTTAGCATGTTGATGCCATACTTAGATGGTGGTCATGTGCTTGATTTGTATGCTGGAACCGGTGGTTTAGGCATTGAGGCAGTATCGCGTGGTATGACACAAGCGACACTAGTGGATCGGCAATTTCAAGCTGTAAAAGTGATTCAACAAAATGTTGAAAAAACGCATGATAGTCAAGTGTTCACTATTTTAAAGTCCCCAGCACGGCAAGCATTACAAAGATTTGCTTTGGAAGATGTTGCTTTTAATCTTGTCTTTTTGGACCCACCGTATGCTAAGGAAACGATTGATGATGATATGCGTTTTATGTCGGAAAATCATCTATTGAATGATGGGGCTATCGTTTTAGCTGAAAGTAACGATACTGCTAATTTGCCAGATGAAGGCGATAGGTTTAAAATTGTTCAACAAAAGCAGTATGGCATTACGGTTGTAACAATTTATCAGTTTGAAGGGGAAACTTTATGAGTATTGCACTATTTCCAGGTAGTTTTGATCCACTCACAAATGGACATTTAGATATTATCCGTCGTGCAAGTAAGATGTTTGATAAGGTTGTTGTTGGCATTGGGAACAATGCAGGGAAAAAAGCTTTATTTACGCCAGAAGAGAAGAAAATTTTAATTTCTCAAATCGTAGCGGATTTACCTAATGTTGAGGTAGCTATTATCAATGGCTTAACTGTGCAATTCATGGCAGAAATCAATGCTAAATTTATTGTACGTGGTTTGCGAAATAGTAAAGATTTTGAGTACGAACGTGATATTGCTGGGGTAAATAGTACATTAGCGGACGTAGAAACTGTGTTATTGCTCGCTAAACCAGAAAACCAAAATATTTCTAGTTCAATGGTTAAAGAAATTGGTAGTGTTGCAGCTGATAATATGGCAAAATTCGTACCACCAGTTGTGGTCAAAGCTCTGAAAGATCGGTTGCATTAATGAGAAAAAAAAGTAAAATTATTGCTGCCATAGTCTCTCTAGTTGCACTTATCGGTATCATAGGACTTGTCTGGCCATTGGATGGTTATATTGAAAGTCCCGGTGAAGCTGATGATTTGGCTCGGTTTGTGACTATTGGTGGCAAAAAAGATACGTCAAAAGGTCGTTATAACATTACATCGGTCTATCTTTCTAAAGCCAACGGTTTTGGTTATTTACGAACTAAAATCAGTCCATTCTTAGATTATTCACAAAGTGAGGACGTGACAGGTGGTCAAAGTTCAGATGTATTTGCTCAAGTACAAAGCTTCTATATGCAGAGTGCAATTGCTAATGCAGAACAAGTTGCTTTTAAAAAAGCGAACAAGCCAATTACTACACAATACCGCGGAATTTATGTTTTGAGTGTAAGTAAGCAGTCACATTTTAAGAAATCGATTCGCGTAGGTGATACAATAACTGCAGTTGATGGTCATCACTATGAAAATTCTGATGGATTTATTAAGTATTTAGCTAACAAAGGAAAAGATGTTAGTGTTACAATAGATTATTTACGTAATGGTAAAAAAGGTAAAGCTACTGGAACGACAATCAAATTGGCTGGTAGTAAGTCGCCGGAATATCCAAAAGGTAGATCTGGAATTGGTATTGTGTTGACGGATAATGTGGCGGTAACAACAAAACCAAAGGTGGCAGTCGATCCGGGCGAAATTGGCGGTCCATCAGGTGGTTTAATGTTTACATTACAAATTTATGATCAACTAACTGGCAATAAATTATCAAAAGCACGTAATATTTCTGGTACCGGAACGATGAATGCCAACGGTTATGTAGGTGAAATTGGTGGTATTGATAAAAAAGTCATAGCCGCCAAGGCAGCGGGATCAACAGTCTTTTTTGCACCATACTTACCACCAAACAAAAATATATTAAAATATGAAGAAAAGCATCAAACAAATTATCAATTAGCACGAGATACAGCTAAGAAACACGCGCCAAATATTAAAGTTGTACCTGTTGTGACGTTCCAAGATGCAATTAACTATCTTGAAACGGGTCGTATCATTAAGACAACTGATAAAGTTCAATAATATAAATAAAAATACGACCTGCTTGAAGTGATCTCAAAAAAATTAGTGGTTAAGTAACTACTGAGTGAACTTATGAAGACAAATGCATTTGAAATATCTTATTAGCTTAGTAAAACATATTAAATAACACCTAGTAAAAAATGCAATTTTTTACTAGGTGTTATTTATTTTGAAAATATTTTTTCAACATTAACAATAATAAGTTGAGTAGATTGAAGTCCGTCAGCGCTTAAGAACCAGAGACCAGGACTAGCGCATTATATACAATGGTAGTTTCTGAGCTAACACCGCTAATTGCTTTTGTTGATTTGTACTATCTGTTGCTAGATCTAAAATGGATTCTATTTTTTTAAGCCATCCTTAAAGTTTTTTTACGACCAGAGATAATGATGCTACCTAACATGTTAGTACATTCGATTTTTTAAAACTGACTCAAGTAAGGTGGCAGATTTTTGGGTAGCAGCAGTTACTGATGTTTTTTCACCTAACGCTGCAATAATATTAAGAGGACTGTTATCAAATACAACAACATGACCAGGGCGGAAACAGATATTTTTGAACCAGTAACTTTTATTTTTAGGTAATGCTTTTGATGTTTGTGTTGCTTTAGACGTCTCATTTTTCGTTTTTTGGAATAAAAGAAAAAATCAATGCAGTAAGTAGCAGTAAAAACAGTAATTAATTTACTGCATTTCATAATTTTTCTTTTAATTAGTTAACAGAAATGAGGCATTTTCCGAAAAATTAATATCATGAAAAAGGATAATAACAGTTTTATCAAATTCAGTTAATAGTTGTTGGGGTAGATACATTATGTGTACGGTGAAATTCATATCTAAATTATTAAGTGGTTTGTCAAGAGCGGATTAGGGGCTAGTTGATTGGAGGTTAAATTGGCATAAAGTAAACCTAAATTAAAATAGGCTCTATTGTTATGAGATACTAGGTTGTTTATGGTGAAACAATTTGTGAAATGGGGGTATGTGTCAGATGGAGAAATGTCTGACGGAAATCATCGGGCTTAGTGGGTATTGGTTGTGTGAGCCAAGTAGATATAATGGCCAGTGTGGTTTTAACTGTGAGATCAATAGCAAAATCACGACTAACTGGTGCTGTGCCAAGATTATAATTTTCAAAGAACGGGGTTGCCCACTTAGTGTACACTTTTTTTAGGAAATATAGCCACTCGCCATTGGCATAGTGACCCGTGTAAAGGATTTTTAAAGTATGGTTATTATCATATAATACGGGTAAGACATAATCAGCGATCATCTCAAAAGGATCTGTTGTTGTACTGGTTGATAAGGCGGCAATGACTTGAGCATCAAGTTGTTTGGCAATATATTGAAGTATGGCTGATGGTGAGTTAAATAATTTGATTGCATGGTGATGTGCAATGCCTGCTTCTTTGATAATAAGATCAATGTCACAGTACACACCATTGTGACGATATAGCAAAGACAAAAAAGCATCAACAAGTAGTTGGCGTTCAGCAGTGTGGGTCTTGTCAGTTTGTTGTCCTTCTAGGGCAGACACAATTTCTGGTAGTGGCATGTTGAATGTTTTGGCAATAATGGTCAGTGCTGCCACAGGTGGTATGCTAACACCACGTTCCCAATTAGAAACGGTTTGACGTGAAACGAATATTTGCTCTGCAAATTCAACCTGTGTGAGGTTATGTCGTGTGCGAATATTTTGTAAAATGTGTTGAATGGTATTGAATTTCATAAATATTTCCTCAATCAAAATTTCATTACAGCAATAGAAATTATTATATCATAAAAAGACTAACGTTTAACATATAATTATAGATTTGTCGACATAGAATAATGAGCATAAGAGATGCATCGTAAATGTTATACTTATTTTTATTGTTCAATATGAATTAACAGAAGAGTTAAATTATGAACAAAGCAATGACAGGTTCACTAATAATCGGATAAGCATTGGCAATTGGAATGATATCAAAAGCCGATGCTAAGTTATATTACATGCCATTTAATTTAACAGTGATGCCAAAGCCAAGCAAATTATACTGGAGCACGCTATCGTAATACGAGTGATAGGCGTAATAATTTCAAGGTTGGTGTTGGTACTTCTACCGAGGGGTATAAGACCTAATGTTCGTTTAGACTTCAAGCAAATAAGTTGTTCGGTTGGGGTGATGCTTCTAGAGTCGTTACAGCTGGTCCTTATTTAGATTATGCGTACTCTCCAAGTGACGGGTCGGCAGAAAAGAAAAGTACAAGATTAAAAGTGGCAAACACTGAACGATCTTCATATTCACAACAAATTTCTGGGTGGTGGGATGAGGCTACTGGATATATTGCGACGTCAGATTCACGACGTCCGAATTAAGGAGATAACAGTATGATTAGTAATTTTTTCTTCAAGCGAATTATTGCTAGTCTTTCCTATAAAGTATTGCTAATAATAACAACATCTATTATGGTGTTAACTTTTTTAGGCATACATCCGTTTAATTATGGATTATACAAAGGCCATACGATATTACGTATGACCTTTGTTCTTGTAGGCAATGGCGAAAGTGCATTTAGTTTTTTGAGCACAGCAATGTATAGTGTTTTGCCACTGTTTATATTAGGTGGTGTGACCAACCATCAGATCAGCGATCAAAAATCAGGATTTGATGTTGCTGTTATGGCAAGACTAGGATATAAAAAATATTTGCAACAATTATATATTGGTTCAGCTATGACAAGTGGTCTATTATTTATTGGTCCATTATTACTTAATCATCTTATTGTTCTTGGTAGTAGGTTGGTGATTACAAAAAGCTATGCTGATCCCATAGGTCCAGAGGTGATCATGCCATTAAAATCAGATCTAATCTGGCATTGGGGTGTCTGGAGCTGGCAACATCTCTTAATGACTGATATATTGTATAGCTTGGGGAATACTTGGTTGTTCATTATATTTGGGACGATTTTGGTTTCACTAGGGTTAATCGTTACAAAACTATATCAACTTGTGTTACTCACATTGGCCATATACTTACCTTTCTGGGCTGGTGGTAGTCTGAGTATCAATAAGTTAATGCAACCATTGATACCAGCTTATTTAAATCACATTATTCTAGGTTATGTGATCTTAACAATTGGGGCTATCGTGTTTAATAGTTTAATTTATCGTTATTTTGTTAGGTGGCACATATCATGAGTAAAAAAAATATAAGTTGGTTAGGTGTGACTGCCATTATTTTTTGTATATTTTTCTTTACTTGGTATAAATTTGGGATGGTGTATGATTTTGGAGACTGGTCGCGTTATGAAGCCAGTCGTTATTTAGATGCACTGGTGTGGTGGACACTTTTTGTACCACTTTTCTTGGCCATAACAATTAAAAATATAACAATAGACTTGCAGAAATTAATGCGACAAAAAAATCGCGTCGCTATTTTTAGGAAAAACGTGCGACAAGGTATACGAGATGCGATCATTTTTGTAATAATTATTGGTGTTATGGGCATGATACGAGTACCAGTTATTACAATGACTACCAATCAATTCAATATTTTTTTATTGCTATGGTCGCTCCAATTAGTTACTGCTTTTTTGTCGTTAACCACGATGCATATTTTGATGATGGTGATTTATAATGGCACGAATAAACGGTGGTTGGCATTAATTGTCGCAACACTTATTTCTATTGTGGTAATGGCGACGACAAGGCTGACAGTGTCATTACCTTGGCAATATTATGCGATTGTGAGCATGATTGGAGAATGGCCAGATGTGACGATAGTTATTCCCTACTTTATGATGGGGATTTGGATATTTGTAATTATTGGTATTTACCTTATTGGTGAATCGAAAGCAAAGTGGTTGCAATGGTACAAATAACGAAATATCAAATAGTGATATGTTTTATTTTAAGTGCTGTTTTTGTTGTTGGGCAACAATTGACGCATGAAACGCCAATATATTTGATGAATCAATCGACTATCACTTATGTACAACAGATCACTTTACTAGTATCTCAACTAATGCCATTTATAATGATTATTGGTTGGGAGGAGCGTATGCAAACAGGTCAGGGACTGAACTATTTTGTGAGACATAAGAATCGCTTACAAGTGATGATCAAAAGCTATTTACATTCTACAATTATTGTTATTGTTACCACCTTTACCATTATTCTTAGTCAAATTTTTTTGACAAAACAAACAGGCATTGATTATAGATGGACTGGTGTCATATGTTTTTATGTGATGTGGCATCTATTACAACGTATAGTTGAATCTTATTTCAGTAGTGTTAGTAGTTTGGCTATGATGGTTGGCATGATAGGATTTGGATTGTTTGTCAAAACACCGATACTGCAGCCCCTATTATTTTTATTTGGCCGATTTTCAGAGTTGAATACATGTAAAACTATCATAATGCTAATGATTATTACAGGGTTATATGCGGGTCTAGGCTATATATACAGAAAAAAACAGGTAATCTAAATGATAGAAGTAAAAAATATAACGGTTAAGATAAAAAAAGAAACAATTTTAAAAGATGTGTCATATATTTTTGAAGCTGGTAAAATATATGGTCTGCGTGGTCGAAACGGTGCTGGAAAAACAATGTTTCTACGGGCACTAGCTGGTTTAATACGAGTGAGTTCTGGGCGTATCGTGGTTGATGGTGAGGTGTTAGGTGAAAATATTGATTTTCCACCAAGCCTTGGCTTGCTGATTGAAAATAATAATTTGGCTCCTGAATTCTCATTAACCAAAAATTTAAAACTATTATCGCAAATAAAAAAAGTTGCTACTGATGATGATATTGAACAGACGATTGCACGTGTTGGTTTGGCAACAAATGATTCACGTAAAGTTGCAAAGTTTTCCTTAGGTATGAAGCAACGTGGTGCTATAGCACAGGCTTTATTTGAAAAACCTAGTTTAATTTTATTGGATGAGCCTACCAATGCAATCGATCAAAAAGGTGTGATACAAATACGTGAACTTTTGGCAGAAGAAGCACAACGTGGGGCAACGATTATATTAGCCAGTCATAATTTAGAAGACTTAACGCTATTAGCTGATAAAATTATTGATTTGTCCGATGGGGAGATTGTGTCAGATGTATAAAAAATGGATTATCACAGCTATTATTGTTTGTGGTTTTGGTGTTTTTTTGTGGCAGTTAGTACCGATTATTAAAAATCACGTTATGCCAGAAGGACCACGACAGTTATTGGGTCAAAGTAAAAATACTGCAATATCAAGTGTCATCGAAAACGTAGGTGGTGTAAAAGGTATTATGCAACTTGGTTTAACCACTGGTATCTATGATATCACGATAAAATCCGATCATTTAGTGAATACACCTGTGTTATCTGACGGTCAGCGTGGTGATCGTTATCTTGGTTTAACCCTTGATCGAACAACAACATTTAATGTTGGTCAGGGTGAGGCAGTAAAATTTGAACCCGCTGAGTTTAAACCTTTGATGAAACGAAATAATGTTTATACGATTTCAACACCAGGAAATTATGTAGTTAATCGACAAATTCCCGAAGGACGTTATCAAGTTAAGATTCACGATATCAAACGTCAAACAATACAACGCGACAAATTTCGGCCAGCGACAATTACAGTTGATAGTAAGTTTCTAAATGGTAATGGCAGTGGTGATGGTCAGGGTGGCATTATATCATCAACATTAAATCGCTCAAGTCCTATTATCTTACTTGAAAATCATCGCTTACTAAGCATTACTTTTTCTGGCGTAGAGCATGGTAGTTATGTTGAATTGATGCCTCTGACAGATTGAAAAGTCATGTGATATTTCATTTTGATAAAAATTGGAGAAACCACCTTTAATTGATATTATCTGTTATAACGAAAACATAATTAGTTGCTACAAAGGTAGGTGGGGGTGTTAAAGAAAGTTAGTGGTTGTTGTAAACTAATCCGATGCCGTCTCGAGTTGCACAATACAAAATAGAATCTGTACCGCGATAAGGCATGCTAATTATTTCCATGCATAAAACCGTCCTACATTAATTTATAGGGCGGCTTTGTTATCTATTTACAAATAAGTTGAAAAATATGAAATGTATAAAAGATTTTAAGTGAGCGTGGGGCATTGCATCCAATCAGAGATGAAAAGGGTTCACATTACACTACATATAGCAGGTCATATTTTTATTTATATTTTATCAATGTAGATACTGTTAATCCAACCATGGTGCGCCAGTTTATACCAAACTAAATGATTCTTATCATGCTGTTCTGTAGTAATAGCAACGAAATCACCATCTAAGACGCTACCAATGGGTAGACCATAGGGAGATTCAAAAACCTCTGTTGATTGTTCGGGCAAGAAATTAACTATCGCATTTGGCTGATCATTCTCTAGTTCTGCATCTTTAATATAATTAATATTTTCAATATTTGGTGCTGTATCAGATAATGTCATCAATGTGATGTCGTAAGGGACCCAATTATGATCACCAATTTGATACCAGAACTGACCATTACCAGTGATCACGCGTAGTGGGGTTGCCCAATAGCTATCATTGGTTAGATTAGCTGTGACATGATTATAGTCATCAGGTGCCGCATAGCTTACGACAACGTTTTTCATGTGAATATACATAGTCACACGGTGAACAGCTTGCCAAGATGTTGGTTGATAAAAAATTTGAAGTGATTGTGGCATGTTACCAAAAACACCAGATAATTCACCAGAGTTATCCACATATTTATAGTTTGTCAGATCTGGTGTATTAATTGTGTAAGATTCACCGATATTACCATCCAGGCGATGAGGTTCTAGGAGGGTTTCTTGCGTTGCTATATTTTTATAATAAACCCAAACGGGTGCTTCATTTGTCATGTGTTAACCTCTAAAATTGGAATGTGAAGATCAAATATTTTATGAAAAGGGGTTAATAGAACCAAGTATCATAAATCGTAATGGGTTCATGTCGCTTATGTGCACTAGTGAGATAGAGTTGCTCAATTTTATTTGCAGCTTCAGTTGATATCTGCTTACCTTCTAAATAATTATCAATGAGGTCATAACTTACGCCAAGAGCGACTTCATCAGGTAGCTGAGGGCGTTGGTCTTCTAAGTCTGCTGTTGGTATTTTTTCATATAACTCGGCGGGCGCATCTAGATAAGCGAGCATTTGGCGTCCTTGACGCTTGTTTAAACGCCATAGTGGATTGATATCTGTACCACCATCACCATACTTTGTAAAAAAGCCAGCGAAGGCTTCAGCAGCGTGATCAGTACCAATAACTACACCATTATGTTCACGAGCAACTGCATATTGTGCGATCATGCGCATTTTTGGTTTGATTGAGCCACGACTCATATCGTCTACAGACAAGCCACTATCACGTAAAGCCAAAGTCATCGCATCTGTGGCTGTTTTAATATTAGTAGTCACGGTCACATCAGGTGAAATAAAATTCAATGCTGCAAGTGCATCAGCTTCATCTAACTGTTCACCATAAGGTTGACGAACAGCAACAATCTGATAATCATCATTTAGTGATGATTCTTTGTTTAATTCATCTACGGCTAGCGCAGCGAGTTTACCAGCTAAGGTTGAATCTTGTCCACCACTAACGGCAATGACGTAACTTTTATATTGTGGATTTTTTTGTAAATAAATTTTTAAAAAATTGATGCTACGTCGTACTTCTGATTTCGGATCAATTATAGGTTGAACATGAAGGTCAGCAATGATTTGAGCCTGTAATGCATGCATATTAGTTTTCCTCCATTGTTTGTTGGATGTTGGTGATGGCTAATGATTTAGCAGCTGATAATTCTTCGGACAAGGTAACTGGATAAATAGCTGGGTTTATGAGTTGTTTAAAGCGATTCGGCAATGCCGCAAGCGATTGTTTCGCATAGACTTGTATTTGTTGAATCGCTGGTATGTCATAATGTTTTTTACCATTAACAAAAATATCATGTAGAATCGGGCGACCAGTATTATTTTCGTCAGCAAACGTTAGTATATCAGCATCTTGTTGACGCCAAATTTGCTTTTTTCCAGGAATTGAAATTTTTTCAATATCATTGGATAGTTTAATTGTGTTTTTACCATCAATGCTAACCATTTTGTAAACCGCGCCAAGAGCTGGTTGATCAAAAGCGGTAATTAGTTTTGTACCCACACCCCAAACGTCAATTTTGGCACCGCGTTGCTTTAAGTCAGTGATGGTATATTCGTCAAGATCATTCGAAGCATAAATCTTAGCTTGCGGAAAGCCAGCTGCATCGAGCATATCACGAACACGATTTGATAGCAGTACCATGTCACCAGAGTCAATACGAATACCTTGAAAATTAATTTTATCGCCCAGCTCTTTGGCGACTTTAATAGCGGCAGGAACACCAGACTTTAATGTATCAAAGGTATCAACTAGGAAGACGACATCGTTGTGCGTTTGTGCATAGGCTTTAAATGCTGCATAGTCATTCTGATAGGCTTGTACTAAAGCATGTGCATGTGTCCCAGATACGGGAATATTAAATAGTTTACCCGCGCGTACATTTGATGTTGCGCCAAAGCCACCGATATAAGCTGCACGTGTACCCCAGAGAGCAGCATCAAGTTCTTGAGCTCGTCGTGTACCAAATTCCATGAGTGGATCACCTTGAGCAGCGATGACAACACGCGCAGCCTTGGTTGCAATCAAAGTTTGAAAGTTAACCATATTAAGCAAAGCTGTTTCGAGTAATTGTGCATCAACGAGTGGCCCTTCAATTTGTAACAGGGGCTCATGGGCAAACATGATTTCACCTTCATGTGGCGCGCGCAATGTTGCTGTTAGTCGCCAATTTTGAAGATAATTTAAAAATTCGTCACTATATAAGTTTAAACTTTTTAAATATGCCAAATCTGTTTGACTGAACTTTAGTTTTTCCAGAAAACTAATGACATGTGTCAAACCAGCAAATACAACGAAACCGTTACCAAAAGGTTCTTGTCGAAAATAGGCCTCAAAAACAACTGGTTTTTGATCAATTCCTGTCTGCCAGTACGTGTAAATCATATTGATTTGGTATAAATCTGTGTGTAGTGTGAGTGAATCGTCTGGATAAATCATGCTGATGTCCTTTGAGATTATTAAATTCATTATAGCAAAAATAGAATATAAAAGCCGTGCTATAATTAATTTATGAAAGAAATTTTGACAAACAATACAAGTGAAACACAAACTTTTGCCCAGCAGGTGGCTAGTTTTGCCAAACCAGGCTTGGTAATCGCTTTGGCGGGTGACCTAGGTGCCGGGAAAACAACATTTACTCAGGGATTTGCTCGTGCATTAGGTGTGAATGCACGTGTCAAAAGCCCAACATTTAACATAATGAATACATATGTAGCAAATGATTTTCCAATTTATCATTTTGATGCCTACCGTTTAGAAGAAACTGGTGCACAAGATCAAGGTTTTGAAGACTATGTTGGTACTGATGGTGTGACATTGATTGAATGGCCACAGTACATGAAAGATTTACTACCAAAAGATCGTTTGGAGCTTAATTTTACAAGAGGGGCACAAGATGATGTGCGTTTTATTCAAGTTCATGGTATTGGATCGGCAGAAAGTATTGAGGAAAAGCTATGCCTTTTGATATGACACAACCGATAACGTTTAGCTTCGAGGAAGCTGGCATGCAACGTGTTGTAGCATGGCAAGCACTAATTGAGTTGTTGATGCAAGAAACGGATACTTTTATGATTGGGAGTGTCCGTCAAGGACAAGATGAACCTGAAATGTCCCATCAGCCAGCGATTACATTACTTCTCATTGCAGAACAAGATGAAATGTCTCAACCAGTTGGTATATCATCCATTGCTGATGGTGAATTAGGTATTGCAATTTTGCAACAATTTCAAGGGGCAGGTTTAGGGCAAGCGTCTATGGATACCCTAATTGATTGGGCGCAGCAGATGTCACTAGAAAGTTTATGGCTTGATGTACAAACTGACAATCAGGTTGCGATTCATCTGTACCAAAAATATGACTTTAAAAATGTCGGTGAGGTGACGGCCATCGAGTTACCAAATGGTAGGAAAACAGAATTACAACGCATGTTAAAAGTACTATAAATAACTGTAAATCAGTTAGTATAGAAACAGGATCAATGAGGCTTTAAGTTGCCAAAGGAGTGGATAAAATGAATTTTGTTGCCATGGATTTTGAAACGGCAAATCATGAAAAGCATTCGGCAGTTTCAGTTGCTATTGCAGTTGTTCGTGATAGTCAAGTTGTTGATAAATTTTATAGTTTGATTAAACCAGAGACTTATTTTAGCTCACGTAATGTTGCAATCAATGGCATACACGAACAAGACGTTGCTAATGCACCTAAATTTCCAGAAGTATGGGACAAAATTTCGCCGCTATTTACCGAGGACAAGTTGATTGTCGCACATAATGCTACATTTGATAATAGTGTGCTAAAGGGAAC
Source organism: Leuconostoc carnosum (assembly GCF_007954525.1). NCBI lineage: Bacteria > Bacillati > Bacillota > Bacilli > Lactobacillales > Lactobacillaceae > Leuconostoc > Leuconostoc carnosum. The sequence goes on from NZ_CP042374.1 coordinate 1,465,045, forward strand.
ATTGGCTTATTATGGCATAGAAGAACCTCATTACATGTTATTAGATACAGTACGTAGTAGCCGGCGCTTGTTTCCAAATTTTGAAAACCACAAGCTCAATACAGTGACTAGCAATTTAGGTATTGTTTTAGCTCATCACCATAATGCATTAGACGATGCGGTGGCAGCAGCTAATATTTTAATTTACGAGGCACATCATTTCGGAGAAGATCAGTTGAAAACTTTTGTGAAAAATAAATAAACTGTCATTATGACAGTTTATTTTTTGGTAAATGATGATCAATTAAAAATCCATTTCGAGTAGAATGGGGGCGTGATCTTGGCGTGCACCAGTATCTATTACACCAGTATTTGCTATTTGATTAGCGATACGATTACTGACGAGGTAATAATCAATTCGCCAACCTGAATTATTGATTTTACTTGTTTTACTAATTTGTGCCCACCAAGTATAAATGCTTGGTATTTCTGGATTTTGAAAACGCAAAGTATCCGTAAATCCAGCTTTGAGTAATTGACTGAATTTTTCACGTTCTTGATCTGTAAATCCAGCTGAGTGACGGTTTGTTTTTGGATTTTTCAAATCAATCTCTTCGTGAGCTACATTCATATCGCCACTGAAAATAACGGGCTTTTGATCATCTAAAGATTGTATGTAGGCACGATAAGCATTATCCCACATACCACGATCGTCGAGTCTTACGAGTGACGAGCCAGAGTTTGGGGTGTAAACTGTTGAAACAAAGTAATTTTCAAACTCTAGGGTAATAATACGGCCTTCTTGGTCCATATCACCTGGGGCACCTATGCTGGGATAATCTACACTAATGGGTTTTAGACGCGATAATATCATCGTACCAGAATAACCAGACCTTGCCGTGCTTGAACGCCAGTAGAGTTCGTAGTCAGGAAATAGATTAGCAATTGCCTCAGCTTGTTTTTTAGTCATGCCAGTATTTTTTAATTTAGTTTCTTGGATAGCAAAAACGTCTGGTTGACGTGAGGCAATATGTGTTAATGTTTCCCATGTCATTTCACCGCGCGCAGATTTGTGTTCCACAGCAGCGTTAATTGAGTCGATATTCCATGATATAAATTGCATATATTCTTCCTTTTATTGTCGATAAGAATAGTTTATCATATTTGAGAAATAGAACGTATGGAGAAATCATCGCACTGACATGCTTGCAGTTCAGCTTAATTTGCGTATTTTTTCATAAAATATGGTAGTTTAGCGCTGATTTGTGTCGGTAGCGTCACAAATGATTGTTGCGCTAATTCATCAGCAATTGCGGAATGAATGTAAACAGCAGCTAAAACATTATCGTCTAGCGATGTATTGGAAAATTGTGCAACAAAACCAGCAATAATACCTGCTAAGGTGTCACCCATCCCACCAGTAGCTTGGTACGGGCCCCCAATTGTGAGTTCAAAGCTACCATTATCCGTATAAATTTGCGTGTGAAATTGTTTTAACACCACGATTGGTTTAACGTTAAAATGAGCTCGTGCCGAAGAATTTAAAGCTTCAAAAGTTTGTTGACTGATTGGCACGTCACTAACACGTTGCCATTCCATCTGATGTGGGGTAATAATTAATCGAGATGTCGGCCAAACCAGATGATTTGCTGCGACTAATGTTAAAGCAGAACCATCAACAATCATTATTTGTTTGGCACTGACAGCTGCAAAAGTCGTTTTTACTAAATCTAAACGGTCTCCAAGACCAGAACCAATAAGAATAACGTCGTGTGATTGAATATACGGGATCAGGTAGTCGTTAAAATTAACTACCATTGCTTCAGGTAAGTGGCTATGTAGCGCTGTAAAATTGGATGGATCAGTTGCAACTGTTACTAAACCAGCGCCAGAATGGACGCTAGCTAAAGCATTCATGATGGCGGCACCACCAAATTGTTTGGTACCACCAATAATTAATACGCGACCATAGGTACCTTTGTACGATTGTTCGGGACGTTTTTTAATAACCTGATAAAGAATATTTTCTGTTAACTTTTTCATATTTGTTATACTCCTTGTTTATCAAGCTGGGATAGAATTAATTGAACATTACACAAATAATATTGCGTGGTAAATGACAATATTCTCTCATATAGTTACATTTTATAGCACAAAATATCGTTTTACAAATGAATCTAAAAGGATGATAAATTTATACGACAGCAGATTAAGCATTCAGAGATTAAAATGGGGCATTCACAAAAACAATTAGAATATGATATAATATATGTGTAACATCAAATAAAATTCAAGGAGAACATGTTTATGTCAGTTGATGAAAAGTTTGATAATGCTAAGGACAAGGTTGCTGGTAAGGCAAAAGAAGTAGAAGGCAAAGTTACCGGTGATAAGGCTCGTGAAGCAGAAGGTAAAGCACAAGGATTTTTTGGTAAAGCAAAAGACAAGATTTCAGATGCTGCTGATACTGTGAAAGACAAGGCAGAAGATGCTGTTGAAGCTGTCAAAGACGGCGTTGATAATCTCAAGAAGTAAATTAATTTCAGATTTTAAATGATGAGTTGTCACCTTTACGAAGGTGGCTTTTTTTGACAATAAATGATGCTTGTGATGATCAGCTCTGAATACTTGCTATAATTGAAACAAACAGTATAATGAGAGTTATATTAATAAATGGAAGGGTTTTCTAAAAATATGACGATCGATTGGAAGAAAGAAACAGCTTCGCGTCAAGCTGCTTATATTGAAGACTTAAAGTCACTGTTGGCTGTTGAATCAATTCGTGATGATGCCAAGGCAACACCCGACGCCCCTTTGGGTCCAGGACCTAAAGCTGCTTTGGACAAATTCTTAGCTATTGCTGAACGTGATGGGTTCACAACAAAAAATATTGATAATATTGTAGGATACATTGAAATTGGTCCCAAAGATGCTGACGAATATGTTGCGATTTTGTCTCATGTTGATGTAATGCCAGCTGGTGAAGGTTGGGAAACAGAGCCGTTTACACCGGTAGTAACAAATGACAAAATCATTGCCCGCGGTGCTTCAGATGATAAAGGACCAGGCATGTCGGCTTATTATGCCTTTAAAATTTTGTCTGATTTAAAGGTGCCTTTAAAACGTCGTGTACGTTTAATCATCGGTACTGATGAGGAAAATGACTGGAAATGCATGACCCGCTATTTTGAAGTCGAAGAAGCGCCAGTATTTGGATTTTCACCAGATGCCGAATATCCAATTATTAATGGTGAAAAGGGAAATGTACAAGTTGAAATTAATGATGACGCGACAAACGGTGGCACAGTTGATTTGCTGAGTTTTGAAGCGGGATCAAGGACGAATATGGTTCCTGGTAGAGCACGTGCTACTGTCAGGTCAAGTCAAGTTTCAAAGCTCACAAGTGCTTTTGCGACTTTCTTAGATGAGAATGAACAAATTTCTGGCACAAGTGATGTTGATGAGGATCAGATTAACTTCCTTGTTAATGGCAAACAGGTTCATGGCGCTATGCCTGAGACTGGCGAAAATGCTGGGACATATTTGGCTAATTTCTTACAAAATGTTGATTTTGGTGGTACGGCAAAATCATTCTTAACTTATCTTGGTACACCAGCTCATCAAGATACAATCGGTCAAAAATTTGGTGTTAATTATACTGATGATGTGATGGGACCGTTATCAATGAACGTAGGCATTCAAAAGTTTGTTGCCGGTGAAAAGACATTTATCAACTTTAATTTCCGCTATCCAAAGGGTATAACACCAGAAACAATTGTTGCTGGGTTATCAGCGCATTTGGATGGATGGCAAGTGGTACCAACCATTGGTGGTCATTCACAAGAACCACATTATGTGGCACCAACTGATCCAATTGTTGAAACATTGTTGCGTGTTTATCATGAACAAACAGGTCTGCCAGCACACGATCAAGTTATTGGTGGTGGCACTTATGGTCGCTTGATGAAACGTGGGGTTGCGTTTGGTGCGTTGTTCCCAGATTCACCTGATACCATGCATCAAGTGAACGAATTTGCTTTGTTGAATGATTTGTACCGTTCAACAGCAATTTATGCACAAGCAATCGCTGAGATTACAAATTTAGATTAATATTTAAAGAAGTCAGAACGAAAGTTCGGCTTTTTTTGCAAATAAGACAAATTTCAATACGGATAACGAACTGAAAGAGAGGCTCTACAAATGAAAAAATATACTGATGACGAATTAAAGCAGCGCTTAACATCAGAAGAATATGAAGTGACCCAACACGCTGCCACGGAACGACCATTTACAGGTAAGTATGATCAATGGTGGGATGATGGTATTTTTGTGGATATTGTCAGTGGAGAACCGCTATTTAGTTCTATTGATAAATATGATTCTGGCTGTGGCTGGCCTTCTTTTACCAAGGGTATTGATGATGACAATATTAATCGGCACGTTGATCAGTCCCTAGGTATGACAAGGACAGAAGTCACATCAAGCGAAGCAGGCTCTCATTTGGGTCATTTGTTTACTGACGGTCCTGTGGATAAAGGTGGGTTACGTTACTGTATTAATTCAGCGAGTCTTCGTTTTGTGCCGAAAAAAGATCTTGAAAAAGAAGGATATAGCCAATATCTAGAATTATTTGCCTAGTATGTGCTATGGTGCAAATGATTATTTGATTTAAAGTCTGTTTTTGAAAGTATTTTATTGATATTATTGCTATAATTATATGAAATACAATATGGAGCGATGAAAATGAAAAAGAATGTGCGCATTAACCAATTTTGGCGGTATTTTAATCCTATAAATATTGTCAAAGAGTTATTATTTGGTTGGACATTACCGGAGATGATTCTCTTTTTGGTCTTAATTACTTTACAAAGTACAGTTTGGGGATTAGGTGTAGCACACAATCATAATTATGATTGGTTTGGTTTAGCAACTGGATTAATGAATATTATTACGGTTGTATTAGTGGCAAAGGGTCGCATTACTAACTATTTTTGGGGATTAGTCTATTCGGCAATGTATATGCCTTTAGCTTTTCAATCTCAATTATTTGGTGAGGTTGCCTTAAGTGCTTTCTGGGTCGTCATGCAGTTCGTTGGTGTCGCGGCTTGGCTAGGATATATGAAGCGAGACAAAGACGTGGCAAAAGATAACCAAGATGTGGTGACAACGAAATATATGTCACGTAAACAGTGGTTGTTTGTCGTACCAGTATTTATTGTAATTCTGGCAATTGTTGGCTTAATTTTAGAACAAGCTGGTTCACGACAACCTTATATGGACGGCTTGACAACAACAATTTCAATGGGTGCTCAAATTCTGCAGACCGCTAAATTTGCAGAATCCTGGTATGCTTGGTTACTGTTTGACCTTGTGGAACTTGTTTTGTGGGGGCGTGCTTGGACAGGACATGCTGATCCGAGTGCATTTGCAATGTTGGGGATGAATTTAGCCCTGACAGTTAACGCAATATATGGTATTATTCAGTGGCGAAAACTAACAAAGAAAGCGTGAGGTATAGTACTGCGTGATGGCGCAGTACTATGTGTAGCTATTAACATGAGAACATTTGCAGGGAATTTATACAAAGATGACTTAGTTGGTGACAAAATTGGTGTGTTTTTTGGTACGTTAGCACCAATGCATGTTGGGCATCAAGCAGAAATTTATAAAGCGGCAGCGTTAAATGATGGTGTCGTTGTGATTGCTTCTGGGTATACTGGTGACCGAGGGTACCAAATTGGATTACCTGTTGAAAAGCGTTTTAGATACTTGCGTGAAGCATTTAGTGACGAAACTGCTATTAAAGTGGATTATATTAATGAAGATGCTATCCCGCAGATGCCTGATGGTTGGGATGAGTGGACACATATTTTGGTGACAACTGTTCAGCGAAATATTGTGAATCCAGATGCTAAGATTACTTTTTATACTGGGGAAGAAAATTATAAGCACGAATTGGAGAAAAGGCTGCCACAAACTGGTCAGTTTACTGTCAGTTTAATGGATAGAACCGTTTTAAAAATTTCTGCAACGGCAATCCGAAAAAGCCCCATAGCAAACTGGGATTATATTAATCGTGTGTTTCGTCGTCACTTTACTAAAAAAGTAACTGTCATGGGTTCGGCATCAACAGGTAAATCAACTTTGGTACGACGTTTGGCAAGAACGAGCAACTCACCATTTTCTGAAGAATATGCTCGTGAATATCAAGAACGATCTAATGTCAGTGATGATGAATTGGTGGTTAAGGACTATATTCGGCTAATCCAAGGACAATATGATGCGAACTCTCAAGAAATTAATTCACCAGCTAATAATGGATTAACTATTTTTGATACTGATGCAATGGTTACAAAAGTTTATGCAGATACGTGGCTAAACGAAGCAGATAACGCACAATTACAACCATTATTTGATAATACAATTGATGAAGAATTAATTGATTTAATTTTAGTTATTCCACCAGTCACACCATACGTCGATGATGGTTTTCGAAATATGGGTACTGCTGATCAGGATTCACGTTGGGAGTTTCATAACAAATTGTTACGAGTTATTGCGCAATATGGCTTTATGGACAAAGTTGTTTTACTTGATGCTAAAGGTGATAGTGAAGATCCGTATGGTTATTATGCCAGGTATTTGCAAGCACTTGATGCCATTCAGGAGAAGACAGGATTTAATATTAAGCATTTGTAAGCTTAATATTAAATCAAATATATGGTGATATACATACTTCAGATGTGTGTGTCAGATCAATAAGGTTCAAACTAAGTAAAATATTTAAAAGGTTAAAATTATGAAGTTGGTAGAAGCACATCCTATCAATAAAAAAGGCGGTTATACGCCTTTTTTTTATATGGCAGATATTTCTATAATAAAAGTTTAAACGAATGACAGTTATGGTAAAATATGCATGTTATATAAAATCACGTCAGACGTGAGATGGAGAAATGGAGATTTTCTTGTTTTGATAAATAAAAAATTACGAGTGAAAGAACTGCTCGTTTCAACAGTAATCATCGGTGGCGTTTTAGGTAGTCTGTCTACTGTTAACGCTGATGAAAATAAAGTAGGTTCATCAAAAACACAAACTTCGAGTGTGATGTCATCGTCAAGTTCGAGTCATACTTCACAGGTATCAAGCACCAAGACATCAAGTTCGAGTGATGATTCACAGGTATCGCGCACAAAATCGTTAAGTTCAATTGTAGAACAGCAACATTCAGTTTCGAGAGATACTACGAAACAAAGCACACATTCTAGCGCAACAGTATCCACACGATCTGTTCAAATACCGCAGTCTAAATTTAAAACCGGTTCTGTAGTGACCTTGACCGCTGCAGCGAAAACATCAAATGGCGTACGATTAAGCAGTTATGCTAACCAATCAGGTGTAGTGACTAAAACGACAGCTCAAAAACATGGCAATTCAAATTATGTGTACAATATTAAATTAGATAACGGTGTTGTTGTGTCTAACGTATTAGAACAAGGTGTCAGTGCTTTTATTAAAACAAATGTGTTTGGTATCAATAATCGCGTTGAGATTAAGAAAAATGCTAAGTATAATGGTGACGCTAAAAATATTACGGCATATCAAGGTATTGGTGGCAAAGTAACCAAAATAACACGATTTCATCAGTCATCGTCAAGTTTCTATTATCAAGTCACTTTAGACAATGGTGTTGTGATAGACAAAGTTTTAGAACAAGATTTACAACGTTATACCAATAAACCAGTACATAAGGATGGTTGGTCAAAGGAAGATGGCGCAACCAAATATTATGTTAATGGTAAACATGTCGTTGGTGAAAAAAAGATTGGCGGTCACTGGTATAATTTTACCAGTAATGGTGCGCAGTCAAAAGGCCTGACGAAACTTGCACATAAGACGGTATTTTATGACGTCAAGTCTGGTCAAATGAAATACGGTTACGTTTGGATTAACGGATCATTAATGTTTTTCGATAAAGCAGATGGTCATGCTTTAACGGGTATGAGGCATTATAACGGCGGTGTTGAAGTATATGGTCCTGATTTCAAGCAAATACGAAATAACTACGCAACTGTGGGTGGTTCAAAATATTATCTAACTGGGAATGGTGATGCGTTTAAAGGGTCACGAAAAACCAATGGTCACTTAGAATTTTACGGTACCAATCATGTTCAAGTGCGCAACAATTACGCTTGGATAAATCAATCATTAATGTATTTTGATGGTAACGGTTATGCTATGACTGGTGTTCGCCATTATGGTTCAAATATGGAATATTATGATGTTAACCATAAGCAAGTTCGAAATAATTATATCCGTACTGGTAATACATATTATTATATGAAGGCTAATGGTGATGCTTTCAAGGGACTACGTCAGTATAGTAAAATAGGTTTGGAATATTATGGATCTGATTTCAAACAGGTTCGAAATAATTACGCGACTGCCAACGCGTCAAGATACTATTTCAGTCATAACGGCGATGCAATTAAAGGCACACGTACAGTCAAAGGTAAGCTTGAATATTACAATACTGGCTATAAGCAAGTGCGTAATAACTACGCTTGGATAAATGGGTCACTAATGTTCTTTGACCACAATGGTTATGCCATGACGGGTGTTCGCCATTATGGTTCAAATATGGAATATTATGATGTTAACCATAAGCAAATTCGAGACAGTTATGTCCGTACTGGTAACACATATTATTATATGAAAGCCAATGGCGATGCTTTTAAAGGTCTGCGTCACTATAGTCAGACAGGTATTGAATATTATGGTTCTGACTTTAAACAAGTACGTAATCAATCAGTGACTATTGGTGATAAAATTTATCATTTCAACAAAGATGGTGATTCAGATTCAATTAAATCTAAAAATCTTGGCACTGCTAAATACGCAAAAGGCGCTAACGCATATATTGTTAGTAATGCTGATCAATCAGTTAATGGTCATCATGACTTGAAAAAATATGTTGGGCAAAATGTCAAAATAATTGATGCCGCATCCGAACAACATTCACACTCAAATTGGAAGTACACGATTAAACTTAATAATGGTGTGGTAATTAAAAATGTACTCGAACAAGATTTACAGAGTAACAAGGTTAACTTAAAAGTTGACACGAACAAATTAATCAACTGGTTCGAAAGTCGTAAAGGCAAACTAACTTATTCAATGTATGGTTCTCGTAATGGGGCAGACGGAACAGCTGATTGTTCTGGTTCGGTTGTACAAGCTATTCGTGACGCTGGTGGAACACCATATACATGGTTGTATAATACTGAGGCGATCCATGATTACTTGAAAGAGAACGTTTATCAACTCATTGATAACAATGATCGCAATGGTTGGATGTCAAAACGTGGAGATATTGTTATCTGGGGTCAACAAGGTCATAGTAATGGCGGAGCGGGTCATATTGGTATCATAACGAATAACTTGGGAAACCCAATGTTCATCTCAACATGCTACATAACTCAAGGGCAAAAAGGAACAGCTGTGCAGGAAGTCTTGTATAATCAATACGCTGCTAAAAATAACTATCCCTATTATTACGTTTACCGCTTAGCGCAATAATAAAGTATCCTTGCTGAGCTGGAAAAATCTGACTTAAGCAAGGTAAGAATATTTTTCTAGGTGTCTAAATTCGAATTAATCTATGAGTCTGATATTTGAACGTTTTATGCTCATATATTAATTACTTGTAACAAATAAGATAAAAATGTTGTGATTTAGTGGTTTTTAAGATAAAATTAAAAGGTATTTAAAACATTTGGAGGACTTACAATGTCTAACTGGACACCAGCTGCGGATCAAAAGAACCAAGGCACATTAGAATTTGAAATTTCACGCGCACAAGTTGAAGCAGGTTTAGAAAAAGCTTTTCAACAGAATAAGAACGAGGTTTCTATCCCTGGATTCCGTAAGGGTAAAGTAACCAAGGCATTATTTTTCTCAAAATTTGGAGAAGAAGCATTATACCAACAAACAATGGATATCGTTTTGCCAGCAGCATATGAAGCCGCTGTAGAAGAAGCTGGTGTAACACCGGTTGGACGTCCTAATATCGAACCTGTGTCAATGAACAAAGGTGAAGATTGGACAATGAAGGCTGAAATTACAACAGCACCTGAAATCAAGCTTGGTGAATATTTGAATCTTGAAGTACCAGCTGAAGATACAGAAGTTTCAGATAGCGATGTTGATGCAGAAATTAAGCGTTTGCAAGACGGTCAAGCTGAATTAGTTTTGCAAGAAGCTGAAGTTAAAGCTCAAAATGGCGATACAGTTGTTATTGATTTTGACGGTTCAGTTGATGGCGACCATTTTGATGGCGGTCAATCTAATGACTTCTCATTAGAATTAGGTTCAGGACAATTCATTCCCGGCTTTGAAGAACAATTGGTTGGTCATTCAGCAGGTGAAGATGTTGATGTTAAGGTAACATTCCCTGCAGACTATCAAGCGGCTGATTTAGCAGGTAAAGAAGCTTTGTTTGAAGTTAAAATTCATGAATTGAAGCGTAAGGAATTGCCTGAATTAGATGATGAATTTGCGAAGGATGTTGATGAAGAAGTTGAAACATTAGCAGAATTGAAGGAAAAGACATCTAAGAAGTTGGCAGACGACAAAGCTTCAGCTGCTAAAGAAGCTTTTGAAGATGCTGTTATCGCTAAGGCAGTTGAAAATGCATCTGTTGACGGTGACAATATTCCTGAAACTATGATTGATGAAGATGTTCATCGTCAAATGGATCAATACTTGGCACAATTGCAACAACAAGGTATTTCACGTGAGATGTTCTTCCAAATTTCAGGTCAAACTGAAGATGATTTGCACAAGCAATTCGAAGAAGGTGCAGCAACACGTGTTAAGACAAACTTGGTAATTGAAGCAATCGTTAATGCTGAAGGTATTGAACCAACTGAAGCACAAGTAACTGAAGAAATTAAAAATTTGGCTACACAATACAACATGGATGAAGCTCAAGTACGTGCGACATTATCTGAGTCATTGTTGAAGCATGATATTGCGATGCGTGAAGCAGTTAATAAAGTTACTGATTCAGCAAAAGCAGTTTAATAATTGAAGTAAATAGAATAAGCCATTAGGCTTTTTTTATTTACCTTTAAAAGCAAAATAGTACTGTAGTGAATAATTGATTGGTATTTAAAGTTAGGAGTAGGTAGCGAGCTAATTATCTGTTAAAATAAGAGGGTATGTAATTTCAACAGTCTTTGATAGACTAAAAAATTAGAAGGAAGCAAAAAATGGCACAAAAACCAGGTTTAGAAGAAGAAATATATTGCAGCTTTTGTGGCAAGTCTGCTAGTGAAGTAAAAAAGATTGTGGCTGGTCCAAATGGCGTTTATATTTGTAATGAATGTGTGACATTGGCCCAAAATATTATTGACGAAGAATTGACGGCTGATCAAGCAGCTACAGTATTATCTTTACCTACACCTCATCAAATTGTTGACGAGTTAAACGATTATGTTATTGGTCAAGAAGATGCCAAAAAAACATTGGCTGTAGCAGTTTATAATCACTATAAGCGAATTAATGAAAATTTTGCACCAACAACAGATGTCGAATTACAAAAATCAAACATTGCTTTAATTGGACCCACTGGATCCGGTAAAACTTATTTGGCTCAGAGTTTAGCGCGTATTTTGAACGTGCCGTTTGCAATTGCTGATGCAACTACCTTGACGGAAGCCGGATATGTTGGTGAAGATGTAGAAAACATTATTTTAAAGTTATTGCAGGCTGCTGATTTTAATGTTGAATCAGCGGAACGTGGTATTATTTATGTTGATGAAATTGATAAAATTGCCAAAAAATCTGAAAATGTGTCAATCACTCGTGACGTTTCAGGTGAAGGTGTCCAACAAGCGTTATTGAAAATGTTGGAAGGCACAACTGCTAGTGTACCACCACAAGGTGGACGTAAGCATCCACAACAAGAATTAATTGCAGTTGATACAACGAATATTTTGTTCATTGTTGGTGGTGCCTTTGCCGGTATTGATACGATTATCAAAGAACGCTTGGGCGAACGTGTAATTGGCTTCGGTTCTGATGCAAATGAAAATGCTGTTGCTTTGAATTCTGAAAATATTTTAGAGCACGTGCAACCAGAAGATATGACCAAGTTTGGCTTAATTCCAGAATTTATTGGTCGATTGCCTATTGTCACGGTACTTGATGAGTTAACGGTAGAAGATTTAACACGTATACTTACTGAACCTAAAAACGCTTTGATTAAGCAATATACAGCGTTATTAGGGCTTGATGATGTCGAATTATCATTTCAACCAGATGCATTAGAAGCAATGGCTGAACTGGCAATTAAGCGTCACACTGGTGCGCGTGGACTGCGCTCAATTATCGAAAATGTGATGAAGAACGTCATGTTTGATATTCCAAGTCGTGACGATGTAGCTAAAGTTATCATTACCAAGGCTAGTGTGACTGATCAGGCGCAACCAGAATTACATTTGAAAAAGGCGGCTCAATAATGGATGTACACAATGTTGATATGGTGATGAGTGCAGTTTCGGCAGCACAATACCCAACGGATGGCAAGCCAGAGATTGCCCTAGTAGGTCGGTCTAATGTTGGCAAGTCTTCATTGACTAACACACTAATTCAACGTAAAAATTTTGCTCGTACCTCATCACAACCCGGCAAAACACAAACATTGAATTTTTACAATGTAGAAGATCAATTGTATTTTGTTGATGTTCCAGGTTATGGCTATGCCAAAGTTTCTAAGAAACAGCGAGAAGAATTTGGTCGTATGATTGAGGAGTATATTACTTCACGTAAGCAGTTACGTGGCGTTGTGAGCTTAGTTGATGCGCGTCACGATCCAAGTGAAGATGATGTATCAATGTATGAATGGTTACATTATTATAATATTCCAATTTTGATTGTGGCAACAAAGTCAGATAAAATATCAAAAAGTAAATTTAATAAATATGAAGCTAATATCAAGCGCATATTAGGTTTTGATGATGAAGATAGTGATTTTCAATTCTTTTCATCTGAAACAAAATATGGTAAAGATCAAGTATGGGAATGGATTGAGGCGCATATGTAAACAAAAAATCGGTCGATTGATCGATTTTTTTGTGGATTTAATTAATAGTGGCATCTGTTGAGGTAAGATAAATTCAAGGGCTAGACAGGTTTGGTATAATAATAATATGAAGGAACTTTACTATGCACAAATCATCGTTGACGTACCAACGATGCAAACAAACAAACCGTACACTTATCTTGTGCCTGAAAGTATGACTAATACTTTACAACCAGGTATGCGTGTTGATGTGCCTTTTGGTCATCGTCACGTTATGGGGTTTGTTGTGGGATTACGAGCAACAACAGACATACCAATAAGCCAGTTACGTCTCGTTACAAAAGTACTTGATTTGACCCCTGTATTAAACACAGAATTACTTAATTTATCTGATTATTTAGCGCAGGAGACGTTTGCTTTTCGTATTTCAATTTTACAAACTATGTTACCAAATGCCTTGAAAGCCAATTACGAACGTGTATTATCAATTATAGATGAAGTTGATGATGATGTAGCCAATCGTTTATTTAAAGGTCTTGAGCAAATGACTTACAATGCGTCAGATTTTGGTGAGCAGGATATCGCCCTATTATCTAAATTACGGCAGGAACATAAAATTGATGTTGCTGTGACTGTGGCTAATCGTGCCAAAATTAAAACGCAACGTGCGTATCAATTTGGTGAAGATATTGAATTTTTGGAAAATGAATTGCAAAACTTGCGGCAGTCAGCCAAACAGCAACACAAGTTACTGACTTTCATTCTGGGGCATTTTGGTGAAACTTGGGTCAAAAAAGAACTGCAAGAAGTACTTGATGTCAGTGATGCCGTGATACGCCAAGCTGTCGAAAAAAAGTGGTGCTACATAACTCAAGTCGAGTTGTTGCGGGATCCCTTTGCGACTACCGATATTTCACCTACTGAGCCATTACCTTTAAATGATGAGCAGAGAAATGCTTATGAGCAGATCACTGGCACGTTTGATAGTGGTCGGTTTCAATCCTTTTTACTTGAAGGCATCACGGGTTCTGGAAAAACCGAAGTCTATTTACAAGCTGCTCAGCATGTTTTCAAACAAGGGCGAACAGTTTTATTTTTGGTACCTGAAATTGCTTTAACACCGCAAATGGTGCGACGTGTAAAATCTCGTTTTGGTGCGCAAACAGCAGTATTACATTCTGGCTTATCAGATGGCGAAAGATATGATGAGTGGCGACGGATAGAACGCGGTGACGTTAAAATTGTCGTTGGTGCACGATCGGCTGTTTTTGCACCATTGGATAATATTGGCTTAATTATCGTCGATGAAGAACATGAAGTAGCTTATAAGCAGACAGACAATCCTCGGTATAATGCGCGTGATGTTGCGCTTTGGCGTGGTGAATACTATCAAATCCCAGTTATTTTAGGATCTGCAACGCCGTCTCTGGAAAGCCGTGCGCGTGCGCAACGTGGTATTTATACATTACTAAGATTAACCCAACGTGCAGGAAAAGCACAATTACCTGCTGTTGAGATTATTGATATGAAAGAAACTTTAGTTAACGGTCCAGAAACAATTTTTTCTGATCAACTAAAAGAGAAACTTTTAGATCGGCTTCATAAGGGCGAGCAATCTGTACTCATGTTAAATCGACGTGGGTTTTCAAGTTTTGTCATGTGTCGTGATTGTGGGTTTGTGCCTAGAGATCCAAATTGTAATTTAGCCATGACACTACACATGGATTCACATACTTTGAAATGTCACTATTGTGGTCATGAAGAACCAATACCGACAATATGTGCGAATTGTGGGTCCAAAAGGATTCGTTATTATGGGACGGGTACTGAAAAAGTGGAACAAGAATTAGCAGAGTGGTTACCTGGGGCACGTGTTTTACGCATGGATCAAGATACTACTCGTAAAAAGGGCAGTATGGATAAATTGTTGCAAAAATTTGGTGATCATCAAGCAGATATTTTGTTAGGTACACAGATGATTGCCAAAGGATTAGATTTTCCTGATGTTACCTTGGTTGGCGTTTTGAATGCAGATACAGCACTCGGTCTACCTGATTTTCATGCTAGTGAACGAACTTTTCAGCTCATTACCCAGGTTAGTGGTCGTGCTGGTCGGGCACAAAAAGCTGGTGAAGTCCTTGTGCAAACTTTTAATCCAGAGCATTATGCAATTGCCTATGCCAAGCATCACGATTATGAAGGGTTCTATCGCCAAGAAATGGCAGTGCGTCATGCAGGTAATTATGCACCATACTATTACACAGTTCAAATTCAAGCGAGCCACGCTGATGAAAATGAAGCAGCCAAACAGATGTTACAAATTGCTCGTTGGTTAAAAAAGCAAGCCGGCAGTGACATCATTATTCTAGGACCTTCTCCTAAACCAATTGCAAAAATGCGAAATCGTTATTATTTTCAAATTATTTTAAAGTTCAAACAACGTGATGCAATGGATGAACACTTACAAGAATTACAAGATCGGTCACAAAAAGCTAAAGATGGCTTCAAGTTAAGTATTGATCGTGAACCAGTCTCCTTTATGTGACAAATCCATGACAATATTCTATGTTATAATAAATAGAGTTAAATGCTCGGTTGAACGAGTATTTTTTAGTGATATCATATTTTATTAATGTTGGACAACATAATGATGTGTTAGTTGCTAAGTAGAAAGAGGAAAGACCATGACATTTTCAATTGTATTAATGGGCACCCCACAATTTGCCGTGCCAATCTTGGAAGGGTTAATGGCTGATGACAGGTACGATCTTAAGGCTGTGGTGACACAGCCGGATCGACCACAAGGTCGCAAACATCTGCTGACACCAAGTCCAGTGAAAGTAGCGGCTTTGGCGCATGGTTTAAAAGTCTTACAGCCTGAAAAAATTAGTGGATCTGATGAAATGCAGCAAGTGATCGATATGGCACCTGATTTTATTGTGACTGCTGCTTTTGGCCAGTTTTTACCAACAAAATTATTAAATGCAGCTAAAATAGCTGCCGTAAACACACACGCCTCATTGTTACCAAAATATCGTGGTGGTGCACCTGTACATTACGCAATTATGAATGGTGATCAAGAAACAGGTGTTTCTTTGATGTATATGGTTAAAAAGATGGATGCTGGGGATGTGATTGCTGTTGTTAAAGTACCAATTACATCAATAGATAATGTTGGCACAATGTTTGAAAAGCTAAGTCTTATTGGTCGGGATTTGGTATTGACACAGCTACCTAAAATTGCATCAGGTGATATTTCACCTGTTCAACAGGATGAAGACAAAGTAACATTTTCTCCAAATATTCCGCATCAATTACAAAATTTGAACTTTAATGCAGAAACAGCCCAGCAACTAGATTGGCATGTGCGCGGTCTGTATCCAACACATCCAGCATATGTTCGTGTTGGCGGACAACGTATTAAACTCATTCAAGTGACGCCACTTGATGAAGTAACAATGCTTGAACCTGGTCGTGTGGTTGAAAAATCTAAAAAAAATCTAAAAATTGCAGCAGCTAATCAGACAGTACTTCGTATTGATAGGCTACAGCCAGCTGGTAAATCTGAGATGGCGATTAATGCTTATCTGAATGGTATTGGTGGACAGTTGCAAAATGGTGATATATGGGCAGAGGAGCCAATTAATGAGTGATAAACGTGTTTATAGTGATAATCCACGTGTACTTGCAGTACAAACGTTAGCTAAGATTAAAAATGGCGCTTATTCCAACTTACAACTTAATCAAGTGATTAATCAACATAAATTAAATGAGGCCGATAAACGATTGCTGACTACATTAGTTTATGGTGTTATCCAACATCGATTGACTTTTGAATATTGGTTAGAACCATTTATTGGTGGAAAGAAGATTAATCCATGGGTTCGTGAATTACTTTATACAGCGCTTTTTCAGATGGAATATCTGGATAAAGTACCACAGCACGCGGTTTTTAACGAATCAATTGAAGCTGCAAAAATTTTAGGGCACGTGGGAACAGGTAAATTTGTTACAGCAATTCTACATAACATTCAACGTCAAGGATTACGTGATATAGCGCAGATAGAGGATCCAATTAACCGTTTATCTATAGAAGCAAGTTTACCTACGTGGCTTATTCAAGAATTAATTAAACAAAATGGTGAGATAGCTACACGTGAGATGATTGAATCTATTAACGACGCACCGAGCCAATCAATAAGAGTTAATACGTTATTAGCGACTGATGAAGATGTGGTGACGAGTTTAGAAACAGAAGGATTCACAGCTATTAAGTCAGTTGTAGCAGCGCATGCTTATGTCGTATCTGGTGGGCATGTCGCCAGTTCAAAGGCTTACCATGATGGTTTATTAACTATTCAAGATGAAAGTGCTATGCTTCCTGTAGAAAGTATGCAACTGACGGCAGATGTTAAACAAGTTTTAGATGCCGCTGCAGCACCAGGGGGAAAAGCAACTCAAATAGCACAATATATTGCGGATGATGCCAAAATTACAGCACTTGATGTTCACGCGCATAAAATAAAATTAATTGAAAACAATGCTAAAAGGCTACATGTTGATGGTAAAATTGATGCACGTATTTTGGATGCACGACAAGTGCATGAAAAAATAGAGACAAAATTTGATCGTATTTTGGTAGATGCACCATGTTCTGGTTTTGGTTTATTACGTCGCAAGCCTGAGATTAGGTATGATAAAACATTAGAAGATGTACAAAATTTATCACGTTTACAATTAGAGATACTAGACTCAGTTAGCAAAAGCTTAGCCGATAATGGTATGATAGTTTACAGTACATGTACAATTCTACGTCAAGAAAATGACGATGTTGTGACAAAGTTTGTAAACACACATCCAGAATTTGAACTTGTGCCAACACAGACAGTTTACAATTTAAAAGCAGATCGATCAGAAGACGTGTTGCATGTGTATCCAAATGATTACCATACGGACGGTTTTTTCGTGGCTACACTCCGAAAAAAATAAATATTTTCTGTTAGATCGTGTTTATTATTAAAAAATAAATGTAATGGTTAAAAATAATTATATGCAAGTAGCTTTTTATACTGATCCAGGCGCGCGACGTAGCGAAAATCAAGACTACGTTGGGGCTTTTACTAACCAAGTAGGACGTGTTATGGTCATGGTAGCAGATGGTGTGACATCAACTGAAGGTGGTGATGTTGCTAGTGCCATGGCTGTAGAGCATTTTGGTAATGCTTGGACAAAAACAACAATTGAAACAATTGCACCAATCAATGATTGGTTAAGAAAAATGACGTCGTTGGAAAATGACGCCATTTTACAAGCTGGAAAACGGTTTGACGACCTAAAAAAGATGGCAACAACATTTGTTTTGGCTGTTTTATTTGATGATCAAGTCGTTATTGGTAACTTAGGTGACTCCAAGGCTTTTTTATTACATGATGACCAGTTAGCGCAGCTATCTTTTGATCACAATCTCGAAAATGAGATGTGGCGCACGGGTAAGGTTTTTGATCAAAAATATCAAAATAGCGAAAATGCTAAAAGTCTAACACGCTTTTTAGGTTTCGATCGTCGCGCTGATATTGAGATTAGTCAGCATGACTTTGTAGCAGATGATATGCTATTTTTGACTTCGGATGGTATTCCTAAAGTCGTTGAGGCAACCAAAGTGAAAAAAGTTATGCGTGAACCGACATCGTTAGATGACCGTGCTTGTAAGCTTATCCAAGTCGCTAATGCCAATGGCGCACCTGATAACGTGACAGCATTATTAGTAAGTCGCGATAATAAAAAGGAAACAAAGTAAATATGTTACCGGATACATTGATAGATAATCGTTATAAAATTATTAAATCACTTGGCGGAGGCGGCATGGCCAATGTTTATTTGGCATTTGACCAATTTCTAAAGCGTCAGGTAACTTTTAAGATGATGCGTCTAGATATGAAAGACGATGCTGATGTCGTTAAACGTTTTCATCACGAAGCTGTTGCCGCCACAGAATTAGTCCATGACAACATCGTTCAAATTTATGATACAGGTGAGTATGAAGGGTCACAATATCTTGTCATGGAGTATGTTGAGGGAACAGATTTAAAATCTTTTATTGCCGACCATTTTCCAATTCCATATCAACAGGTTGTTGATATTATGCTTCAAATTCTTAGCGCTGTTCAAGCAGCACACAATGCTAACATTATTCATCGTGATCTAAAACCGCAAAATATTTTGATTAATGATCAAACACAGGTTAAAATTACAGATTTTGGTATCGCTGTTGCTAAAGATAGTAAAAATATCACACAAACGCATACTGTGATTGGTTCAGTACATTACTTGTCACCAGAGCAGACACGTGGTGGTGTCGCCTCACCTAAATCTGATATTTATGCTCTGGGTGTCATGCTGTATGAAATGTTGACCAAGCAGGTGCCATTCGAAGGCGATACAGCAGTAGCAGTAGCTTTAAAGCACGCGACTGCGGAAATGCCATCAGCAAGAGACTTCGATCCTAGAATTCCACAAGCGCTGGAAAATGTGATTTTAAAAGCAACATCTAAGCGACCTCAAGATCGTTATATTAGTGCGACATCGATGTCCGACGATTTAAAAACAGCACTATCACCACGACGTTCTAATGAAGAACGCTTTACACCGATGTCTGAAACAAATGATGATACGCGAATCATCCCAATGGCTCAGATTCAAGATCAATTAAAAACGGGTGTTTCATCTGATAAAAATTTACCAGATGAAACGTCTTCTGAACCATCCGTTCAAGACATTATTGTTGAATATGGTAAAAAAGATTATGCCATTAAAGACATTGCCAATATGGTCGATCGTACACCGAATTATGTTCGTCATGTGCTACGTGACAATGGCATTAAATTTCGTGATCGTTCAAAATGGCGATGGGTATTATTATTTTTGTTAATTATTGGTGCAGCTGTTATGATTTTCTTGAATTATCAATCAAGCCGAGTGAGTGTACCAGATGTTAGAAATCTAACTCAAAATAATGCCGAAAATAGAATTAAAAAAGTTGGGTTGACTGTGGGAAGCGTGAGTTCAACAACTTCAAAAACAATTGCTAAAGGAAATGTTGTGCGCTCAACACCAAAAAATGGGTTAGAGGCTAAAAAGGGAGATGCGGTTAATCTTATCGTGTCTTCTGGGCATGCCAAGGTTCGATTTGGTGATTATGTGGGATCTGATTATGCTGTTATTGCTGCTCAGCTACGTGCACAAGGCTATAGCATCACTAAACAAGAAAGTGCTTCGGATAGTATAGCAGAAGGCAAGATTATTGAACAATCAATTGATGCCAATGATAAAGTAGATCCCACATCAACAAATGTCAGTTTTACCGTATCAACTGGTGCCGTGAAGATTGTAGTTCCTGATTTCACTGATAAATCTACACAAGAACAAGTGCAAAATTGGGCTAATCGATATGATATTGTGGTTAATTTTAATACCCAATATGATAGTAAAACCAAAAAAGGACGAGTGATTAGTCAGTCTATTCGCGGTGGATCAAGTATTACTAAAGATATCGTATTATTGATCACCATCTCGCAAGGCCCTCAAGAATCATCAAAAAGTTCCGACAGTGGTGATTCAGATTCGTCCAGCGAGTCATCATCAAGTAGTAGTAAATCGAGCAATGATTCAAGTAGTGATTCAAATTCATCTTCAAATAATGACTCAAGTGATGAAGACAGTGACAGTGGATCGTAAATAATTTTTTATTAAAGCTAGGTACTTCGATAACCTAGCTTTTTTATTATAAAAAGATATTGATAGTCATGCTTCAGGTTAATCTATTAAACAGATTATTTTTTTGTTACAATTAAAATATGAAAACAGGACGCATTATTCGATCGCTAAGCGGTTATTATGATATACAAATTGAAAACAGCGATATTCAACGTGCGCGTGCACGTGGTGAATTTCGAAAATCAGGACAAAAACCATTAGTTGGTGATTTTGTTGATTTTGAAAGTGAAAATGACGAAGGATTGATTTGGAAAATACACGACCGCGTGAATGCTTTAGTGCGACCACCGATAGCAAATATTGATGTTGCAGTAATTGTTACAGCACTTAAAGAACCAAACTTTGCACCGAACTTACTCGATCGTCAGTTAGTAGCGCTTGAAGCAGCTCATGTAACACCATTAATCTATTTCACTAAGGTTGATTTACTAGATTCTATTGAATTAGAACAGGCAAAAAAAGTAGCAGAACAATATGAAAAGATTGGCTATCGAGTCATGCTATTTAATCCAGAATCGCCAGAGGTATCTTGGACAGATTTAAAAGTTTATCTTAAAGATCAGGTATCGGTGTTTATGGGACAAACTGGTGCTGGGAAGTCCACACTGCTAAACCACTTATCTCCAGCATTAGGTCTCGAGACAGGCATTGTATCCAAAGCGCTGAGTCGTGGGAAACATACGACACGCCAGGTCACTTTAATTGATGTTGAGGGGGCACTGATTGCTGATACACCGGGTTTTTCCTCTTATGAAGTGTTCGATTTTCCTGTAGAAGATTTAGATGATTATTTTCCTGAGTTGGCGGATATTCGTAATCAATGCCGTTTCCGGGGATGCTTGCATCTTAATGAACCTGGATGTGCTGTCAAAGAAAGCGTAACGGTTGGCGATATTGCGCAATCACGGTATAATAGCTATAAGGCATTCTACGAATTAATTAAGTCGCAAAAGCCAAAGTATAGTACCGATAACCGGAATTTTTAATTAAGAAAGAAGAGTATCATGTCAGGAATTATTGCACCATCAATTTTAAGTGCGGATTACACAAATTTAGAACGAGATGTTAAGTTAGTTGAGGCAGCAGGCGCAAAATATTTGCATATCGATGTTATGGATGGCACTTTTGTGCCATCAATTTCATATGGACCCAATTGGGTCAAGCAATTACGCCCAGAAACTAATATGATTTTAGATGTGCATTTGATGGTACAAAATCCAGAAAAAATTGTTAATGAGTTTGCTGATGCAGGAGCTGACATTATTGGTGTGCATGTTGAAGCTACACCACATATACATCGTGCACTACAGATGATCAAGAATAAAGGCGTTAAAGCTGAGGTAGTTATTAATCCAGGAACACCGGTTTTGGCTATTGAATCTGTTTTGGACATGGTTGATCAAGTTTTGGTTATGACAGTTAATCCTGGTTTTGGTGGCCAAAAGTTCTTGCCTTCTACACTGAATAAAATTGTGCAATTAAAGGCACTCCGTGAAGAATTGGGCTATCATTTTGATATTGAGGTTGACGGTGGTATTAACGGTGATACTATTGCATCTGCATATGAAGCTGGAGCAAACGTTTTCGTGGCAGGCTCATATGTGTACGACAAAGTCGACCCAGCAAGTAAAATTGCAGCATTGAAAGACTTGACAAAATAATGCAGATTAATATTTTAGCAGGCGGCCCAACAGAATTATGGCCGCAAAAATTATTTGAAGAACCAGGTATATGGATTGGTGCAGATCGAGGTGCTTGGCGCTTATATCAACATCATATTCCTATGTTAATGGCAGTCGGCGACTTTGATTCGTTAGAAGATGACGAACTAGAAATTTTAGAAACACATTTGAAATCAAATCAAATTGTGCATGTTAAAGCTGAGAAAGATGAAACAGATACGGAGCTTGCCTTGTTATATGCTCAAGAACAAGATCCTGACATTATTAAAGTTTTTGGTGCCACGGGTGGGCGAATAGATCATTTGCTTAGCAATCTATGGTTGATGGCTGATGAAACTTTTAACCATATTGTAGAACGCATACAATTTGTTGATAGTAAGAATATTGTGAGTTATGTTCAGCCCGGTCAAAAGACTATTACTAAAATTAAAGATACAAAGTACTTGGGATTCATGCCGCTTAATAATGTTGAAAATTTTAAAATCATCGATGGGAAATACCCATTACAGCTGACAAAAAATGTCAGCAAAATGTGGTCATCAAACGAATTTATTGGACCAGTAGTGCATATTAGTTTTGATACTGGCATCATCATGGTTACACAAACAAAAGATAATGCATAAATAGATCGAGCTAATGATAAATCTGAGGAGATAAAATCATGACAGTAAAGACAATAGAAGATGCAACGTTTAAGCAAGAAACAGCGCAAGGGGTCAGCATTACTGATTTTTGGGCAACTTGGTGTGGCCCATGCCGTATGCAATCACCAGTTTTAGAAGCGCTATCAGATGAAATTGATCATGTTAAATTTGTTAAGATGGATGTTGATGAAAATCAAGAAATGCCATCAGAGTTTGGCATTCGTGCTATTCCAACATTACTTATCCAAAAAGATGGAGAAGTGGTTGAGCGTTTGACTGGATTTCATAATAAAGCACAATTGGCAGATATTTTAGCAAAATATGCGAAATAACTTGCCAAAGTATTTAAATTCTGGTAAAATTTACTAATGTTGTAGAAAGAGTCCTTAAAAACAAATGGCTCGAAAAGGAGGGTCGAACATGGCAAAAGATGTTATTACAGGCGCACGTACACGTTTTGGTAACCAACGTTCACACGCGTTGAATTCAAGTCGTCGTAGCTGGAAACCAAACTTGCAAAAAGTGACTGTTAAGATTAACGGTGCTACTGCAAAGAAAGTTTATTTGACAGCACGTACGTTAAAGGCCGGATTAAAGAACGGTTCTATTGAACGCGTTTAATCTTTAAATACGTTTCTAATCGTATTTATTTGGTTAGTGAAGTATGATAAATATAAAACGACCACCTTTTTTGGTGGTTTTTTATTTTAGTATGAACTGAACGTGTTCATTACTGAAATATGTTAAAATAGGTAAAGCAAACCTTTTTAAGGAGGAAATATGCAAGCTTGTGTTCGATTAAGCTTGTGTCTAGTACTATGGCAATTATAATTAAAACAAAGAGTGGCGATATTACAATTGAAAATGATGTGATCGCAACGATTGTTGGTGGCTCTGCCATTGAAAATCCTGGTGTGGTAGGTATGGCTTCTAAAGCGACATTCCGTGATGGCATGAATCAGATTTTGAATCGTGAAAATTACGCTAAAGGTGTCGTTGTCCATCAAGAAGATAGTGGTGTTGGTGTAGATGTTTACTTAGTTGTTCAGTACGGAACTAAACTATCCGAAATTTCAAAATCAGTTCAAAGAAAAGTGAAATATAATCTCGACGCATTACTAGGTATTCACGCAGCAGAAGTTAACGTGATTGTCCAAGGCGTTCGCGTTATGGACTAGGAGTATCATGGATAAAATGACGACTATTACCAATGTTGAGTTTGGTAAAATGATTAATGCTGCAGCTGCATCATTAGCAGCTAATGCAGATAAAATAAATAAATTGAATGTTTTTCCAGTACCTGATGGTGATACAGGTACCAATATGAGTTTATCGATGGCAAGCGGTGCGCAATATGAACGTGATGCACTAGATACACATATTGGTGCACTTGCAAAAGCAACATCAAAGGGACTTTTAATGGGTGCGCGTGGTAATTCAGGTGTTATTTTGTCTCAAATCTTTCGTGGATTTTCTAATGCAGTAGAAGATAAGGAAACACTTAATGCCCGAGATTTAGCTGATGCATTAATGTCTGGGGCGCAGGTTGCTTATAAGTCTGTTATGAAGCCAACAGAGGGCACAATTTTGACAGTTATTCGTGAAGCTGCTGCTAAAGCAAATCAAGTGGCTGACGAAACCGATGATTTAGTCGAACTTATGCGTGAAATTAATGATGCAGCACACAGTGCGTTAGCATCAACTCCGGATCTATTACCTGTGTTAAAAGAAGTTGGCGTGGTTGACTCTGGTGGGCAAGGATTAGTTTTTGTGCTACAGGCATTCTACCAAGTTTTAAGTGGCGACTTCAGTGAAGAAGATATTAAAGCACCAGATAATGCTGAGCTAGATCAAATGGTGAAAGAGCTTCATGCTGGTGCGCAAGCAAACAGTAATCTAGATCCGAATGATATTGAGTATGGCTATTGTACAGAAATTATGGTGCAAATTGGTCAAGGGACAACTTATGATCAAAAGTTTGATTATGATCATTTTTATCAACATTTAGCTGGTTTAGGTGATTCACTACTGGTTATTAACGATGATGAGATTGTTAAAGTGCATGTTCATACAGAAAATCCTGGTGAAGTGTTATCTTGGGGAACTCATTTTGGTTCATTGGTTAAAGTTAAAGTTGATAATATGCGTGATCAACAGCAAGCCGTGATTGATGAACAACGTACCGAAGCCGTTCAAGCTACCAAGGTAATACCTAACGTCACAACAGTAGTTAATACAGCAGTGATTACGATCGCAGCGGGAGAGGGTGTAGCTGAACTATTTAAGAGTTTGGGTGTGCATACTGTTATTTCTGGTGGTCAAACAATGAACCCGTCGACTGCTGACATTGTCGAAGCTATTAATGCTAGTGGTGCCAAACAAGTGGTTATTCTACCAAATAATTCAAATATCTTCATGGCGGCTGATCAAGCAGTTGAATTAGCTGATGTATCTGTCAAGGTGGTTAAAACAAAAACGATTCAGCAAGGTTTGACAGCCATGATGGGCTATAATCCTGAAGCGGATGTTTCAATCAACTCTAAGGACATGTCAGCCATGCTGACTGAAGTTAAATCTGCACAAGTGACTAAAGCTGTCCGCGATACAAACTTAGATGGTCGAGAGATTAAGCACGATGACTGGATGGGAATTATTGATGGGAATATAGCAGTAGTGACTGACAAGTTACAAACAACTGCAATAGAATCTGTTGAAAAGATGTTAGATGAAGATTCTGAAATTGTTACTATTATTTATGGTGAAGATGCCAAAGAAAAAGATGCAAAAAAACTTGAAGAATCTATTCTGACTATTGATAGCGACTTAGAAGTGGAAATACATAATGGTAAACAACCATTATATCCATTTTTGATATCTGTGGAATAAAAAAAGGTGTTATTCGATTTTTCGAATAACACCTTTTTTACATCCAACCTAATGCATTAACTGCGGCATAAAACATGCCACCTACCATTAGAATGACCATGAACCATGACATGATGAGTGTCATTTTTTCAATTCGCGTACGACGTTTAGGTTCAATCTTTTGGACTTTGCGTTGATTTAATTTTGCGTCAATTTCTGCCTGTAGTTTAGTATTAACAGGTCTTGGATTACTGTCATTTGTCATGTTTCACCTCAATAGTATTCAAAAATATTTTATCATAATAAATACATCTTATGCAATGATCAAAAAGACATAAGTAACTAGAAAAGAATACTTGCCTTTTTGATTATGGTTAGGTATGGTTATTAGAGATAATAATAAGATGATGGGGTGTTTATAATGCAATGGTGGTTTTGGCCGTTGGGAACGATAATCATCTGTTTAATATGGTTAGCATTGAACAGATGGACGTCTCTGAAACGTTTTAAAATAAAAATATTAGATATTATACCAATACCCATGTGGGTTGCATTACATTTTACTATGGGATATCGTTTTGGAACCAGTTGGATATTATGGTTTATGTTGATTTGGTTCGTGTTTGGCGAAATTATTACATGGGTGTTACTGCGTAGAAAATGGCAATGGACTACCTTTTGGCATAAGTATTGGGAATGGACCGGGCTAGTTGGTGCCACTTTATTGCTGATTATCACAGTTATTGGGTTTTTCTACCACTAAACCCCACAAAAAAAGCGTTGTTATTAAACCAATAACAACGCTTTTTATGTACAAAAATTTACTAAAGTGTGACAAAATGAGAATTAGGTGGAGAGAAGTGGGGAAATGTGGTAAATTAGTAATATAGAATTCTACTGGAGGTAGTCCTGATGTTCATGGGTGAATATTCACATACGCTTGATACAAAAGGGCGACTTATTATTCCAGCTAAATTTCGTAGTCAGTTAGGCGACAAGTTTATTGTTACGCGTTGGATGGAGCACGCTTTACGTGCCATGCCAATGCCTGTTTGGGAAAAATTAGAAGCACAATTAAATCAATTACCATTAGGTAAAAAAGAAGCGCGTCAATTTAAACGTTTTGTAATGGCTGGTGCCATTGAAGCTGAAACAGATAAGCAGGGACGAATTGTGATTCCAGTGAACTTAAAAGAGTATGCTGGTTTGAATAAAGCTGTTACAGTCACAGGAGCGGGCGACGCCTTCGAAATTTGGAGTGATGATAATTGGGACGAGTATACATCAGAAACCGCAAATAATTTTGATGATATTGCAGAGGGACTAGTTGATTTCGAGTTCTAATCGAAGGAGATATATATTAATGGTAGAATTTGAACACATCACAGTGCTGTTGCATGAAGCTATTGCTTTGCTTGACATTAAACCAAATGGTATCTATGTTGATGCGACACTTGGTGGTGGTGGTCACACTGGACTGATTTTAAGTCATTTAACTACAGGAACATTGTATAGTTTTGACCAAGATGATATAGCTATTCAATATAATCAAGAACAGTATGCTGATGAAATCGCGCAAGGCAAGCTGGTATTGATTCATCAAAATTTCAGAACATTAACATCAGCGCTAGCTGAATTCGATGTGTCCGCGGTGGATGGTATTGTTTACGATTTGGGTGTTAGCTCAGTACAATTTGATGATGGGCAACGTGGATTTAGTTACAATTACGATGCAGAGCTCGATATGCGTATGGATCAACGTCAAAGTTTGACAGCGAAAACAATTGTCAATGATTGGTCATTTCATGAGTTAATGCGGGTCCTGAGTCGTTATGGAGAAGATCGTTTTCCAAAACAAATTGCACGTAAAATTGAACAACATCGAGAAAAAGGACCAATTGATACAACATTTGAATTAGTCGATATTATTAAAGAGGCAATACCAGCACCAGCTCGTCGTAAAGGTGGGCATCCCGCAAAACGAACATTTCAAGCATTGCGTGTGGCTGTCAACGACGAATTAGGTGCATTAGAAGATTCACTGACACAGGCTATTGATTTATTGGCACAGCATGGGCGTATTAGTGTTATTACGTTTCAGTCGCTAGAAGATCGTTTAGTGAAACAAATGTTTCGTGAAAAAGCATCGGCACCTGATTTGCCACCTGGATTACCTGTATTACCTGGACAATTTGAACCAGACTATACATTATTAACTCGGAAACCAATTGTACCGAGTGATAAAGAAATGAGCCTTAACCGCAGATCGGAATCTGCTAAGTTACGAGGCATTGAAAGAAAATAAATAATAGGAGTTATAGTCATGGCACAAAATGCATACCAATATTCAACATCTGCTGAAGCGTTACCGATCAGACAAACAAATCCAAAAACAGCAACACGTGTTAGGTACCAAGCTGCACGTTGGACAAGAAAAGAGCGGATGATGGTAGCTTTTGTGTCAGCAGTCATTATGGTATTAATGATTGGTGTCGTATTTTCTAGTGTCCAAATTAGTGCAACGCATACTAGTATCAATACATTACAATCAAAAATTGATGACACTAAAGAATCAAATGACGTTTTACGCAGTGATATCCAGGATCAGACAAGTAAACAAAATTTGGATAAAGTTGCTAAAAAATATAATATGACACTATCTGATGATAGTGTAAGAAATATTAATCGATAATTATGAAAAATAAAATTAGACGGATACCAAATAAAAAAGTTGCAAAGAACGCCAGAATTTTTGGCGGTGTGTTGTTAGGTGCAACATTACTTGCAATTTTAGGCCTTGGCGTGCGTCTTTTTGTCATAGCTAGTGGCTCAGTAGATGGTCATAATTTAAATGCAGCTACACGACAAGCTTTCATGGCTAAGCAAACTGTCGCAGCTACTCGTGGTAAAATCTATGATAGTAATGGACAGGTTTTAGCAGAAAATACAACTGTTTACGATATGTACGCTGTTTTAAGTAAAAAAGTTGCGCGCGTTAAGGATAGTAAAACTGGTAAATATGTTAATGGCTCAGGGCATGTGATTGATAAAGACTTAACGGCTGATAAATTAAGTAAAGTTATTAATATGAGTCGTAAGGAAATATTGAAGCGCCTTAATAAAGATGCTTATCAAGTTGAATTTATATCCACTAAGGGTCAAGCAAGTAAAAATTTAAGTATTGAACAATATAAAAAGATTAAGGCACTTGATTTACCCGGCGTTAACTTTATTCCACGACAAGCACGAACATATCCTGAAGGTGCAACAGCTTCTCATCTCATCGGTGCAATGAGGACAAATGAAGGGAACGATCCTAGTGAATCCGCACAAGTTGGCTTTATGGGGATTGAGGCGGCAAAAAATTCTGTACTTGCCGGTCAAAACGGGGTTAAAAAATATGATGGTCAAACAGAGAATGTTCAAGAGAGTAAGACTGTAAAAAATGGTGACGATGTTTATCTAACTTTAGACGAATCATTACAAAATACGCTTGAGACACGAATGGACGAATTATCCAAAACAACGAAACCTAAGTTTGCCGTAGCTGCAATTATGGAAGCGAAAACGGGGCGAGTTGTTGCTGCAACACAGCGACCAAACTTTAATCCGAATAGCAAACCTATTTCCCCAAAATTATGGACAAATTTACTGAGTCAAGGTGCTTTTGAACCAGGTTCGACAATGAAAGGCATCACTTTAGCGGCCGCCATAGATCAAGGTCAGTGGCGACCTAATGATACCTATCAATCTGGTACATTGTTAATTGATGGTAAGAAGGTAGTCGATGCTTTTGGACAAGATCAAGGTATGTTGACGTATCGTGAAGGATTTTGGCGTTCATCCAACGTTGCTTTTGCAAAAACAGAGCAGAAAATGGGGGCAACAACCTGGCGTAAATATCTTGAAAAATTCAGATTTTTGCAACCGACTGAATCTGGTTTGAATGGTGAAGAACGTGGAGACATATCATTTACATATCCTATTGACCAAGCCAACACGGCGTATGGCCAGGGTATCAGTACAACTACCTTGCAGATGATGCAAGCTTACTCAGCTATTGCCAATGATGGTCAAGAGGTCAAACCTTATTTTGTTGATAAGGTCGTCAATCCGGCCACTGGTGCCGTGGTTGAACAAGGGAAAACAACCAACGTTGCTAATCCAATTAAAGCAAGTACAGCTAAACAAGTGCGGCGTTATATGATTGATGTTGTAAATAAAGATGATGGTACTGCAAAAGAATTTGATTTACGTCAATCAGGTATACAAATTGCGGCTAAGACGGGAACAGCACAGGTATCTGAGAATGGTCAATATTTACAAGGCTTAAACAATGCAATACATTCTGTGATGGTTTTAGCACCTGAAAAAAATCCTAAATATATCTTTTATCTTGCTGTTAAACAACCACAAATTTTCCCAGACCCTACCATTCAAACGACAATGAACAAGGTTTTTCAACCTTTAATGCTTCAGGCTTTGAATAATAGTGATAGTGCGGTAAAATCAAAGACAACAAAACAGACTGTGCCAGATGTTACGGGACAATCGGTTAAGGACGCAACTGATACCTTAAATAAAGCAGGATTTCGAACAGCTCTAGTTGGCTCATCAGGGAAAGTGACAGCGCAGTCATTAAGACCAGACCAAAAATCTTTGACTAACCAACTTGTTATTTTGAATGCTAAAGGTAATACACATTTGCCAGATATGACTGGCTGGAGTTTATCAGAAGCACAAGTCTTTGCTCATCAGGTTGGTTTTCAATTAACCTGGTCAGGATCAGGATTCGTAACAGCTCAGAGTATAGCTAAAGATCAACTCGTGGTTAAAAATAGCCAGGTGGGCATCACATTAAAAGAGAAAAAATAAAGTAAGGAAAGAATATGTCTGAAAATTTATGGGCGTTTGCTCGCGCATTTGTTGTCACGGTAATTTTTATGCCGGCGGTCATCAAATTTTTAAAACAGTCTAAGGAGCAAGCAGTTATCAGAAAGCTTGGCCCAGACCATCAAGCAAAGGCTGGTACACCAAGCATGGGTGGCGTATTGTTTGTTTTTGCCGCTGCATTAAGTGCACTAATCGGAAGTTTGGTAGCTCACCAATTTTTGCTAATGTTAACACCAGTGTTAGCTTTTCTGGCTTATGCTGCAATTGGTGGTATTGATGATGCTTTGAAACTCATTCGCCATGCAGATGATGGTTTTACTTTTAAGCCAAAGCTAGTCGCTCAAACATTAAGTGCGCTAGCCATTATGCTAATTATGTGGTTATCACATTTTCCATTTACATTGTACATTCCGATGTTAGGCACTTACCACTTGGGCATTTTTTATTTCATCTTCCTTTGGTTCTGGCTAGTTGGTTGGTCTAATGCCACAAATTTAACAGATGGATTAGATGGTTTGTTGACTGGTAATAGCATAATTGTTTATTCAGCTTATACTATATTGGCGATGAATATGCATAATCAAGCAATTGTAATATTTAATTTCGCTGTTATTGGGTCTTTGGTTGGCTTCTTGGTTTTCAATAAACCAAAAGCTAAAATTTTCATGGGTGATACAGGATCCTTAGCATTAGGTGCGGGTTTAGCTATTGAATCTATTCTACTTGGTATCCCATTTTCATTGGTTTGGTTTGGATTAATCTTCGTGATAGAAACTTTATCTGTTATTATACAAACTGTCGGGTATCATTTTTGGCACAAACGCATTTTCCCTATGGCGCCTATCCATCACTCATTTGAAAAATTTGGGTGGAGTGAATGGCAAATTGATACACTATTTTGGATTTTATCAGCAATTTTAGCAGTAGCTGGCATTTTCTATATGAATTAATTAAACGGCTTTGCCGTGTACATAAAATTTTAGAAATAAGGATATTATGAAGACACAAGATTTTAACAATAAAAAAGTGATGGTATTTGGTTGGGCACGCTCTGGAAAAGCGGCGGCAAAACGTCTTGTTGCTTTGGGGTCCAAAGTCACAGTTGTTAATGGCGGTGATTTTCAAGAGGATAGTTTATATCGTCAATTATTGGCTGAAGGCGTGATTTTTATTGCACACGATAGCCCAGAATCATTGGATGCTTCATTTGCTTACTTGATTAAAAATCCAGGAATCCGTTATGATACAGCATTAGTGGAGAAAGCGCAATCATTAGATATTCCTGTTTTGAGTGAGGTTGAAGTCGCACTGAGCTCATTTCATGGGCGTTTGATAACAGTGACAGGGTCTAACGGTAAGACAACGACAACATCGTTGATTAGAGATATGTTGATTGCCGATGGTCAGTCGGTAATAACAGCTGGTAATATTGGTACACCAGTAAGTGAAGTTGTTGATGATTTGAGTGCAGATGATACACTGTTGCTTGAGTTATCGAGTTTCCAATTGATGGGGTTGCCCGATATCCAACCCGATATTGCCTTAATTACTAACATTTTTGCTAATCACCTAGATTATCATGGTACGCGAGAAAATTATGTGGCTGCTAAATTTCAAATCACCAAGAATCAGTCATCAAATCAGATGTTGGTTTTAAATGCTGATGGTCAAGATACAAATTCGTTTGCAGCTAAAACACGTGCACAAGTCATGACATTTTCTCGTAAGACAATTGGATCTATCAGCAGTACTGATGGTCAAGATTTGATTATTGATGATAACCATTTGATGGCATTAACGGCAATCAAACTGGTAGGACCTCATAATTTGGAAAATATCCTAGCAGCAACTACTGTGGCAAAATTAGCTGGTGTAGGTGATCAAGCAATTAAACAGGTGCTAAAAATATTTGGTGGTGTGCCACATCGTTTGCAATATTTATTTACCAATAATGGTATCCAATTTTATAATGATTCAAAAGCTACAGATATTGAAGCAACACAAACAGCATTGAATAGTTTTGAACAACCTACGATTTGGCTTGGCGGTGGCTTGGACCGTGGTGATGATCTAATGCGATTGTTGCCTAATTTAAAACACGTCAAGGTGGTGATCGCTTTTGGTGAAACACAACAAAAGATTGTAGCATTAGCACGTGAAGCCCATAAGCCGATTATCACAGTTTTAGACGCTGAACATGCTGTGCCAGTCGCATTGCAATTAGCTGAATCTGGTGACGTTGTCTTATTATCACCAGCGGCTGCTAGTTGGGATCAGTATCAAAGTTTTGAAGAACGTGGTGACAAATATGTTGCCGAGTTGAAGAAAGTATTGAGGCTATAATATGCGAGTAATTTTATCAGGTGGTGGAACTGGTGGACACATTTATCCTGCTTTGGCATTAGCTGAAGTCATTAAACAGCATGATTCTGATGTTGAATTTTTGTACGTTGGATCAGAACGTGGTGTTGAATCAAGTATTGTACCGGCAACGGGCATGCCATTCAAAAAACTTACTGTTCAGGGTTTTAAGCGGTCATTATCATTAGATAATATTAAAACAGTTAATTTGTTTTTAAAAGCTGTTAAGGTGTCTAAACAAATTATCAAAGATTTCAAACCAGATGTTGTGGTTGGTACCGGTGGTTACGTTGCTGGGGCGGTTGTTTACGCTGCACAAAGGATGCACATTCCAACAGTTATTCACGAACAAAATTCTGTTGCAGGAATGACTAATAAATTTTTAGCACGGGGTGCTAGTAAGATTGGTGTGGCTTTCGACGTAGCTAAATCACAGTTTCCCGCAGGTAAAGCGGTGCTTGTCGGCAATCCACGTGCACAACAGGTTGCACATATTAAGTCTGACTTTTCATGGCAAACGCTTGGATTACGTGATGATAAGCCAACTTTATTAATTTTTGGTGGTTCACAAGGGGCACCGGCAATTAATTTAGCTGTGATTGCTGCCATTGATCAATTTAATGAGCGATCTTATCAAGTTGTTATTGTGACTGGACCAAAGCGATATGACAATGTACTAAATAAGCTAAAAGAAAAAAATATTGCAGCAGCAGATAATGTTCGTATTGTGCCGTACATTGATAACATGCCGGAAGTTTTGGTTCAAACTGCGGCCATTGTTTCACGTGCTGGTGCTACATCTATCGCAGAAATTACTGCTTTGGGCATTCCTTCTATTTTAATACCAAGTCCTTATGTGACAGGTGATCATCAAACAAAGAATGCTCAAAGTTTAGTGGATGCTGGAGCAGCCGTGGTTATTAGTGAACCAGAATTAACTGGACAAAGTTTAATGGCAGCGGCTGATATATTGTTGTTAGATGAATCGGTTAGTGAAAAGATGGCAGCACAAACAACGAAGATTGGCATGCCAGATGCTGGTGATCGATTATACAGTATCATTTTAGATGCTATTGCAGAAAAGAAGGTTTAAAAGATATTGGGTGTGGCGACTAATAATCAAAAATCAAAAAAGCACCCGCTAAAACTTTGGATAAGTCTAGCGGCTTTTATCGTCTTCATTATCATTATTTTATTGTTCTTACAACCATGGCGTAAAATCAACGAGGTTCAAGTTAATACGCTGCAATTATCTGAACAACAAGTGAAAAAATATGCTAATGTGGAAAAGCATACGCCATATTGGCGTGTTGCTGGGCAGACGGCATTTATTGCACATCATATTATTCAACAGGATAAACGTATTGATGCGGCAACAGTAACACTCCACAATGATCAAGTTATCATTGATGTTGTTGAAAAAATAAAAGCCGGCTATGTCCAAAAAAAAGGGCAGTGGTTCGTTATTAATCGGCAAGGTAAACTAAATAAAGTGGGTAAGCCAAATGGTGATGCACCCACATATTCAGGATTTAAATCTGAAAAAGACATTCAAATAGTCGGTCAGCAGTTTGTTGTGTTAGAATTAACACTACGCCAAAATATTAGTCAAATTATTTTTTCACCGAATAAAGATAATCATAAACGCTTAGAAGTGGTTATGAACGATGGTAATATGGTTTATGCTACGTTAGATACATTTGGTAAAAAGATCAGTTTTTATCCAGGTATTGTGGCTCAAATGCCTAAAAAAGGTGTTATAGATTTACAATTTGGTGCGTATTCTTATGCATATGGTTCGCAAAATAACACACCAGCATCAAAGAGTAAAAAAAGCAAGTGAAGCAGTAGCTATAATTGGTGGCGAAACAGCCCTCATTTATGATATTATTATTATTGGGTATGTTTTATTAAAAATAAATTTATAAAGGGGCACGACGCATGAATAATTCAGGCGTGACGGTAGGATTAGATATCGGCACAACATCTATCAAAGTTGTCATTGCGCAAACAGCTAGTAATCAGTTCAATGTCATTGGTGCAGGAAACGCACCATCTCGTGGTTTGCGTCAAGGTGTTATTGTTGATATTGATGCCACTGCCAGTGCAATTCGAGCAGCAATAGACCAGGCACAAGAAAAAGCTAATTTTCAAATTCACGAAGTGGTTGCAGGTATTCCGGCGAATAAAATTGAAATGGTCCGTGTTGAAGGATTAGTGTCAATTGCTAATCAAAATAAACGTATTACTTATGATGATGTGAAAAATGTTACTAAACAAGCATTGTCTCATAATTTACCTTCTGATCGGGATGTGGTCGATTTAATCGCAGAAGAGTTTAGCGTTGATGGTTTTGATGGTATTAAAGATCCACATGAAATGATTGGTGTGCGTCTTGAAATGCAGGGAACAGCGTATACCGTTCCTAGTAAAATACTTGATAATACACGAATGGCTATCCAAAAAGCAGGTCTGTCCTTGCGCGAATTCGTTTTGTCACCACTAGCTATGGGGACTAATATTTTAAATGATGGTGAGCAAGACTTTGGTACAGTCTTAATTGATTTAGGTGGCGGACAAACTACAACGTCAGTAATGCATGATCGTAAATTAAAGTTTAATTATGTTGATCTTGAAGGTGGAGATAGTATAACCAAAGATATTTCAACTGTTTTGAGTACATCTTATTCACATGCTGAAAAAATTAAACGGGACTACGGATATGCTGACCCAACACAAGCAAATGCTGATAATGAATTTTTAGTCGAAGTAGTTGGAGATAGTGCACCAAAAACTGTTGATGAACGTTATTTGTCGGAAATTATATCGGCTCGTTTAGAACAAATATACAAGCGTTCATTTGAACATTTAGCTGCAGTAAATGCATTAAATATGCCGGGTGGTTTTGTTCTAACTGGAGGTAATGCTGCTTTGCCGCGGATGGTAGATTTTGCTAAGACAATTCTTGGCGAAAATGTACGGCTGTTTGTCCCAGATCAAATTGGCTTACGTCATCCATCGTATACACGAGCTTTGTCTTATGCTATTTTTGTGTCACGTGAAAGTATGACGCAACAAATCATCAAGCAAGCAATTATGACTCGACGGGATGATATAGATATACAACCGGTTGGCGGTGAAGTTCGCGAGTATGTAGAAGTACCAGAATCGACAACTGAACAGTTTGATAACTATAATTATAGTGCAGATGTTGATGTTACACCTCGAAGAGGATTTTTCAGTCGTTTAGTACAAGCAGTCAAGAATTTATTTACTGAAGATTAACAATAGTTAAGGAGATAACTCATGGATTTTTCAATAGATGACGCTCAGGAGTCTGGAGCAATCATTAAAGTTATTGGTGTTGGTGGTGGTGGTTCAAACGCTGTTAACCATATGATTGAAGAAGGTGTTAGCGGTGTTGAATTTATCGTTGCCAACACTGATGTACAAGCCTTAGATAAGTCAAAAGCGGATATTAAGATTCAAATTGGCCCTAAACTGACAGGTGGTCTAGGTGCCGGATCTAATCCAGAACGCGGTACAAAAGCTGCCGAAGAATCATCTGAAGATATTGCATCAGCAATTTCTGGTGCTGATATGGTTGTGATTACTGCTGGTATGGGTGGTGGTACCGGTAACGGTGCTGCCCCTGTTGTTGCTCGTATCGCAAAAGAACAGGGTGCGCTAACCGTTGCGGTGGTAACCCGTCCATTTAAATGGGAAGGGCCAAAACGTGGCCGATTTGCTGCTGAAGGGTTACAAGCATTATCAGAATCTGTCGATTCATTAATCGTCATTACAAACGAACGCTTAAAAGATCGTATTGATTTACGTACGCCTTTGTCAGAAGCTTTCAAAGTTGTCGATGAAGTTGTGGCACAAGGTGTTCGTGGTATTTCAGAATTGATTACCAATCCTGGATTTATTAACTTGGATTTTGCTGATGTGAAGACAGTGATGCAAGATGCTGGACCAGCATTAATGGGTGTCGGACAAGCTAGTGGTGAAACACGTGCTGCAGATGCTACAAAACAAGCAATTTCATCACCTTTGCTCGAAGTTGATATGTCTGGTGCTGAGGATGTGTTGTTAAATATTACTGGTGGCTTAGATATGTCATTATTTGAAGCACAAACTGCTTCTGAGGTTATTGCACAAGAAGCTGGCCGTGAGGTTAACGTTATTTTTGGTACATCAATTGATGAAGATTTAGGTGATTCAATTCGCGTTACAGTTATTGCAACTGGTCTACAAAATATCGGTGGTGATAATGCAGCAAACAAGGCGGCTACACCTAAAGCTAATGCTGCTAAGGTATTTGGTATACCAACCAATGATAAGATGCCAGCACAACCATCAAATAATAACGCAATGTTTGATAAGATTAATACAGAGGCTGTTAAATCAAATTCAGCACAAAAGCAAAATGACCCATTTGCTGATTGGAATATTAGTGGTAGTTCAAAAGATGCCTTTGCTGAAGAAGACCGATTTGATGGTGTACAAAAACAATCGTTTGATGTATTTAACACACCAACATCAAATTCTGAAACAGTTGATTTCTCAAGTAATGATGATGACAACGATCAACCACCATTTTTCAAGAAACGTTAATAAGAGAATGTCTATCA
This sequence comes from Leuconostoc carnosum, assembly GCF_007954525.1. NCBI lineage: Bacteria > Bacillati > Bacillota > Bacilli > Lactobacillales > Lactobacillaceae > Leuconostoc > Leuconostoc carnosum. Next base: position 1,502,961 of record NZ_CP042374.1, read on the forward strand.
GGTAGCGTAACTTTATATTCTAATAGACAGGGTTAAGGAGATTACATGGCATTTGGTGAAACATTGAAGCGTCTTTTCAGCAATGATGATGACGATTATTATGAAGATGGTTATGATAACAATGATTATCAAGAGCAACCACAGCAAGCAGTAACATCACAACAGCCAACACGTTTTGGTCGTCAAACGACGCCATCATCACAAGCTATGATGGATTCAAATAATGAAAACAGTAAAATTGCGTTATTTGAGCCGAAAGTATATTCAGATTCACGTGCAATTGCTTCTCAAATTTTAGGTGGTGAAGCTGTTATTGTTAACTTTACGCAAATTGACGAAGCACAAGCTAAGCGCATATTGGATTTTTTGGGTGGCGCAGTATATGCAGTTAATGGTGAAATTGAGCGTATTGGGCAATCTATTTTCCTGGTAACACCTGACACGTTTGAAATTTCAGGAACGTTAACAGATAATTTAGAACCCAACACACGGTATTAATATATGATTGAAATATTAAGTTGGATTCTTCGTATTGCACGTTATTATGAATATGCAATTGTTATTTATGTTTTAATGTCTTGGTTACCAGGTGCTCAGCAATCAAAGTTGGGGCAATGGCTAGGACGAATTGTATTACCATATTTGAATTTATTTCGTGTCATTCCACCAATTGGTGGGATGATTGATATTTCTCCAATCATTGCTATTTTAGTTTTGAATTTTGCTGTGAGTGGATTGTCACATCTGATACTGCTTTTGTTCTAAAATGACAGACAAATTATCGACAATTGAACAGCATTTTAGACCTGAAGAATCTGAATTCATCCAACAAGTTGGTGAATGGATTCGCCAAAGTGAAGATGAGTATCGTGGTATTTTAACGAAATTTTTAAATCCACGCGAACAATACATTTTACAGACACTGGTTAATCGTGTTAAAGATTTAACTGTGACGTATAATGGTGGTACTATTGGTGCTGAAAATCAACGCGCCATCATTGCACCTGATTTTTATCAATTTAATTTATCTGATTTTGAATTGGCACTACTAGAGGTGAAATACCCTGTAAAATTTGTTGAATTGCATCATTCTACTTTGCTAGGATCATTGATGAACGCTGGTATTACACGAGATGTCATCGGTGACATTTTATTTGATGATAGTCAGCAATGGCAAATTATTGTCGATGCAAAAATGGTGCCTTATTTACAACAGACTATTGAGAAAGTAGGTCATGTTAAAATAACGTTAAGTGTTGCTGATTTCAGTCATGTGATTCAAAAGCATGATGACTGGGAAGAAATATTTTTATTATCATCTTCATTACGTGTGGATACAGTTATTGCAGCTGCATTTGCTATCTCCCGTAGTTTGGCAAAATCACTAGTAGAGCAGCGTCGTGTTCGAATTAATTGGACGGTTATTGATAAACCTGATTTTATGATTAGTGTCGGTGATATAGTGTCTGTTAGGAAATATGGTCGCTTACAATTAACTCTACTTGACGGATTTAGCAAAAAAGATAAAATTAAGACAGTTGTAAATATTATTCGTCGTTGAAACAAATAAATATAGGTCAAACTAAAGGAGATCATAATGGTATTAACACCTGACGAAATTTTAGATCATGATTTTACTAAAAAGGGCTCACGAGCATATGTAGCATCTGAAGTTGATGTATTTTTGGATCAAGTAAATACTGATTATCAATCAGTTATTGCTGATCGTGAACAACTAATTGCTGAAAATGCTAAATTGAAAAGTACTGTTGATGAACTAGAAGCCAAACGTGAACAAGTAAACCAGTCTATTTTCGTAGCACAAGAAGCAGCTGATCGTCTCAAAAAAGAGGCAGATAGTGAAGTTAAGAAACAATTAACGCACGCACAAGAAGCAGCAACAAAAATTATTAGTGATGCACGTACAAAAGCGGAGTCAGAAGCCATTCATTTAGCACAGGAAAACGCTGGTTTAGTTAAAGAACAGAATCAGTTACGGACTGAAGTTGAAAATTTCAAAAATTCCTTCTTGAAACTATTGTCACTTCAGAGTAAACTATTAGAAAATGATGAACTAGCAGAAGCAGTGCATCATTTGCCAATGGGTGAAGTAACCGCGCAACGTGTGGTACAGCAAGAAAACCAACTAGAAACTTCTGAAATGATTAAAGATGATTCAGAAGTTTCTGAAACTATAACGGCGCCTGAAAGTATTTCTGAACAAGATGGCCCAGTAGTTGTGCTGCCAGAGGCAGAAGACAAAACGAATAATAAATAATAAAAAGCGTAACACAGCAAGATGGGCATACATACGCGCAGCGAGTCATGGTGGTTAGAGATGATCGTCCCTGTAGTCCTTCAGATCAGTTACTAGTTTGTTGAACTGAAATTTCACGTAAGTTCAATCGGCGCAGGTCGTTATTACTGAATTGAGGATCATATGTTAGTGTGATCAAATATTGGGTGGTACCACGCTTTAGCGTCCCTATGTCGTAAGACATAGGGACTTTTTTTATTTGATACTGTTATTTGATTCATCTTATTATCAATCTAAGGTGAATCATCGGTGTTACTTCACATTGTCAAACATGCGAACGATATTATGAGGAGAAGAGCATATGAAATATAAAGATACATTGAATTTAGGGAAAACCGGTTTTCCGATGCGTGGTTCATTACCGAAGACAGAACCTGTCCGTCAAAAGAAATGGGATGATGGCGAATTATATGAAAAGCGTTTGATTCAAAATGAGCAAAAGCCTCATTTTAATTTGCACGATGGACCACCATATGCTAATGGTAACATTCATTTGGGTCATGCGATGAACAAGATTTCAAAAGATATTATTTTGCGTTATAAGAATATGGCTGGTTTTTATGCGCCTTATGTTCCTGGATGGGATACTCATGGTTTGCCAATTGAACAACAGTTGACTAAAGCTGGCTATGATCGCAAATCAATGCCAAAATCAAAATGGCGTGACCTGGCTAAAGACTTTGCACTAGAACAGGTAGATAAACAACGTAATGATTTCAAGCGTTTAGGTGTTATGGCTGATTGGCAACGACCATACATTACATTACTGCCTGAATTTGAAGCAGCACAGATACGCGTTTTTGGTGAAATGGCAGGAAAAGGTTATATTTTCAAAGGCCAAAAACCTGTTTATTGGTCTTGGTCATCTGAATCAGCCTTGGCTGAAGCTGAAATTGAGTATCACGATATTGACTCAACATCATTGTATTATGCAAACAAAGTAAAAGATGGGAAGGGAATTCTTGATGACGATACTTACTTTGTTGTATGGACAACGACGCCGTTTACAGTAACGGCATCGCGTGGTATTACATTAGGCCCTGACTTCGAATATTCAGTAATTCAGCCCGTCGGTGATACACGTAAATTTGTAGTTGCCACTGGACGCCTAGAAGCCATTACCTCAAAATTTGGTTGGGAATCTTATACAACATTAGCTACATACAAAGGTCAAGAATTAGATCGCATTACAGCCTATCATCCATGGGATACTGATGCAGAAGAATTAGTGATGAATGCAGATCATGTCACACTGGATTCTGGTACTGGCTTAGTTCATACAGCTCCTGGATTTGGTGAAGACGATTTTAATGTTGGACAAAAATATGGCTTGGAAATCAAGGTTACTGTTGATGAAAAAGGTTATATGACAAAAAATGCTGGTCCTGATTTTGAAGGACAGTTTTACGATGATGTAGCTGATACTGTAATTAATAAGCTGACTGAAGCAAATTTGTTTTTAGCGAAGGAAAAGATTACGCATTCATACCCATTTGATTGGCGTACAAAGAAACCAATTATTTGGCGAGCTGTACCACAATGGTTTGCTTCTGTAGAAAAGTTCCGTCAGCAAATTTTGAATGAAATTGATAATGTGAAGTTCTACCCTGAATGGGGGAAGAAACGATTATATAATATGATTCGCGATCGTGGCGATTGGGTTATTTCACGGCAACGTGTTTGGGGTGTTCCGCTACCAATTTTTTATGCTGAAGATCAAACACCAATTTTGGATCAAAAGATTATTAATCACGTAGCTGATTTGTTTGCTGAACATGGTTCAAATTATTGGTTTGAACATGATGCTAAAGACTTATTACCAGAAGGCTATACGAATGAGCACTCACCAAATGGTGTATTTAAAAAAGAAGAAGACATCATGGACGTTTGGTTTGATTCTGGGTCATCTTGGTCTGGTGTTATGGCTACGCGCGATTACTTAGATTATCCAGCTGACCTATACTTAGAAGGTTCCGATCAGTATCGTGGTTGGTTTAATTCATCATTAATTACGTCTGTTGCTGTTACGGGACATGCACCTTACAAAAATGTTTTGTCACAAGGATTTACTTTAGACGGTAATGGCAATAAGATGTCTAAGTCTTTGGGGAACACTATTTCACCACTTGAAGTTGCAGATAAAATGGGAATTGAAATCTTGCGTTTATGGACAATTTCTGTTGATACTTCACAAGATATGCCTGTATCTCATGAAATTTTGAAACAGGTTTCTGAAAACTATCGTAAAGTGCGTAATACATTGCGTTTCCTTATGGCTAATACATCAGACTTTAATTATGATCAAGATGCGGTGCCATTTGCCCAGCGTGCTGGTCATGATCGTTACTTCTCAGTATTATTGAATGATTTTGTTAAAGATGTTCGAAATTATTATGATAATTATCAATTTAATGACATCTTTAAGCGTCTGATTAATTTTGTTAACGTTGATTTATCAGCATTCTACTTAGATATTGCCAAAGATGTCGTTTATGTTGAAGCACCTACTAGTCTGGTACGTCGTTCTATGCAGACAGTGTTTTATGAGACATTAACGGCATTAACGAAGTTACTATTGCCAATTTTGCCACACACTGCAGAAGAGGTATGGGAATATTTGCCAAATGAAACAGCAGAATTTGCTTACTTAACTGACATGCCAGAAGTCCAAGATTATGGTGAAACGCATGAATTATTGGCTAACTGGAAGCAGTTTATGAATCTACGTGATTCTGTCAATAAAGCATTGGAAGAGGCACGTGCAACAGATCTTATTGGTAAAAATGCTGAGGCAGCTCTAACATTATATTTGACAAAAGATCAAAAGCAATTGGTAGATGATTTAGATATCAATGTCCGCTTAATTTTGATGGTATCACAATTACACGTTGATACCGTTGAAAACGGCGCTGATGTGAAGGATTATGATGGTGTAAAGGTGGCTGTGTCACACGCTGTTGGCGGTGTTTCACCACGTGACCGTTTGTACCACGAAGATCTTGGTGCTGATGCTGATTTCCCAGAATTATCAAAACATGAAGCAGAAATCGTTCGTGAGTTTTATCCAGAGGCTTTAGTTGAAGGATTTGAATAAAATAAAAGTTATCTGAATAAAAAATCCTGATAGTAATACTTTCAGGATTTTTTTAATGCATAGAGATGGTCAAATTAAATACGTTATTGTTTAATGAGTGAATCCTTAGTATATTTATATCATAAGATAGTTTATAATATAAATATTAATCGGAAAGAAGCTAGTGATTTATTGATCAAGTACTAGCTATTGTGAAACTAATTATGACAAATCATAAAATAAAATATTATGTGGTGACGACACTTTTTGTGGCGATAGTCATGTTACAATTTTTCGTACCTTGGCTAGGATTATTACCACTAGGGGCATTTGTTATTGGCGCTAGTGCTACGATCATTCCTTTCACTGTTGCTATTGCCGGTGTCATATTAGGTCCAAAGTACGGGGCAGTAGTGGGTATGTTTTGGGGTTTATTTTCTTTTATCAACGCAATAACTCATCCTGGAACGATTGGTTCGTTAATGTTCCAAAATCCATTGACAGCATTATTACCACGTATTTTAGTAGGGTATCTTGTGGGCTGGTTGTTTAATCGTTTACTTCGTCAACAACCAAACCGTATTAAACTACTTGGTTTGGGTGGATTAGGGGTGCTGGCTGCGCTAATCAACACCATAGGTGTTGTTTTGTTAACGACGCTTGGTTTCACCATTATGCAAACAAATTTTACTGGTATACCGCAGCATAACTTACTGGGTTGGCTGATAAGCATTGTCTCATTTAATGCAATATTTGAAATGATCGTTGGTTTTATTCTAGTGAGTGTCATTGGTAACATTTTATTACCAATAGCTGAACGTTCAGAAATAAAAGGTTAAAAAAACTGTGAATATAATATTCACAGTTTTTTTATGCACTAACCCAGACTCGAACTGGGATCAAAGACTTAGGAGGTCCCCGTTTTATCCTGTTAAACTATTAGTGCGAACTATACTATTATACCTTAAAGTGATTAAAAAACAAAATATCAGTTATTAAAGGCTAAACAATAGTGTGATAATAATTAGAGGTTGACAGTTTAAAATTAATATGTTTTAATTATTATATTAAATAAAAGAAGAGATAAACAAATGACAACATCAGTTACAACAACTGCACAAATTATTATCAGCATTATCATTATTTAGTGATAGGTGCTGATACTTTGCAGTGCCTATCAATTCTATTGATAGGCAGCTGATGATAGTCGAAAAGGACAAGCTGCTTTCGTAAGTAGCTTGTCCTTTTTTGTTTTATTTTAAAGGAGAATATTATGACATTAACATTAGAACAACAGGCACTCGCACAAAAATTATTTGAGGCATTTAAAACGAATACACCTCTAGATCGAGATGAATATGTTGGGGTAGTAAATGATTTTGATACAGCTTACGCAGTCCAAGAAGCTGTGATGGCATTAAAAAAAGAACCCACTGCTGGATACAAAGTCTCACTGACTTCGCCTGAGACACAGGCAATGTTTTCATCAGATTCACCATTGTATGGTGCACAAGTAGCGCAGCGTTTTGTGCAAGCGCCCTACGTCTTAAATTTAGCAGATTATAATGAACCATTAGTTGAAGTGGAGTTTCAATTTACAGCTAAAGTTGATTTGACACCTAAAATGACCAAAGAAGAATTATTACAAAATACAACTGTGGCACCTGCGTTAGAAGTGCCAGATGCCCGTTTTAAAAATTGGTTTCCAAAATTAGATAAATATCTTGTTTTAAGTGACACAGCTGTTGGTGGTGCTGTCGTATCAGGTAAAGTGAGGGATGGCGCAACACTTACTGTTGACGAACTGGCAGAAGTTAGTGCCACTTTAACCCATGATGGTAACAAGAAAGGTTACGGGAAAGGCAGCGAAGTCTTAGGAAATCCAGTTGAATCATTAAAGTGGTTGGTGGCAAAGTTAGCAGTACAGGGGAAAAATTTTCCAGCAGGAACACATGCTTCAACAGGTACATTCTTGCTACCACCAAATTTAACTGTTGGCGAATGGCGTGTTGATTTTACTGGTGGATTTGGTGAAGTTGTACTCAAGGTTGAGGGAGAGAAATAATGGTAGAAAAAAAGTTAACATGGCGTCAACTATTACTCATCGCATCATTAATTTTTGGCATGTTCTTTGGTGCTGGAAATTTAATTTTTCCGGTACAACTTGGACAACTATCTGGATCAAATTGGATTCCTGCTACCTTGGGATTTTTAGTAACTGGCACAGTTGTACCATTTTTAGCCATGTTAGCTGTCAGTGTAACGCGCAGTCGTAGTGTTTACGATGTCGCACAACCTGTTGGACACTTGTTTGGTGTATTATTTTTAGTTACTATTCATCTAACTATTGGCCCTTTTTTTGGCACACCACGTACAGCTGCAACAGCATTTTCAATGGGAGTGGCACCATTTTTAGCCCCACGTGATCAGCAATTAGGGATGTTAGTTTTTTCTGCTTTGTTTTTTGGACTAGCATATTTTCTAACAATTAAGCAGTCACAGCTTACCAAGCATATTGGTAAATATTTAAATCCATTGTTTATTGGTTTGTTAATTGTTGTTTTATTGGTCGCATTATTTATGCCAATGGGCGGTACACATCAAGTTGTGAATACAGCGTATCAAAATAATGCTGGATTACAAGGTGTACTTGATGGTTATAACACAATGGACGGTTTGGCATTACTAGCGCTAGCTGTATCAGTTGTTTATGCTGTTAAAGGTCTTGGATTTAGAGATCATCAAATATCAAAAGTATTAGCTAAAGCAGGTTTATTGAGTATTATTTTTGAAGCAGTCATCTACACTAGTTTAGTTTTGCTAGGTGTTTCTAGCTTAGGTAAATTTAAAGCTGCTGCTAACGGTGGTGATGCTTTTGCACAAATCATTGCACATTTTGCTGGTAATTTTGGTACAGCGTTAACTGGTGTTTTGGTCACTTTAGCTGTCTTTACGACAGCTATGGGATTATTCGTCTCATTTGCACAAGATTTACATTTAGCTTTTCCTAAAGTAAGTTATCTTTGGTTTTTACGTCTTATTGCCTTTGGTTCATTCGTTACTGCAAATGCCGGATTAACCAACATTGTGGCATGGTCAGTTCCAGTATTAATGTTATTATATCCTTTTGCCTTGGTTCTGATATTATTATCGCTCTTTTCTAATTACTTTAACCGCTCGAGCTTGGTTTATCGTAGTGTTGTAGTAGGTGTTGCATTACCTGCCGTATTAGATGCTCTGGCTAATTCACCGTTTATGAGTAATACTGTTGTTCAAGGCCTTGTCTCAGCATACCATCAATATATACCGTTTTCAGCTTTGGGATTTGGTTGGTTAGTTCCCGGATTGCTTGGTACAATAGTAGGCTTTGTCTTATATGCTTTTGCGGCGACAACCCAGAAGCAGCAAACAAGTTTATCAGTGGGTACAGTTTCTGATAGATAATGAGAAAGTCCCCGTTATGGGGGCTTTTTTGTTATAATAGGATTGGAACTAAATTGAAAGGAAATATATTTGGCAGACCACACCAGTTAGCTTGGCGGGAGGGTCATGTTAAGTATAATCTTTAATACCATGGGAAAATTTGTTGAAATGGATCACCCCTTAATCCAGCATAAGCTGACGATGATTCGTAATAAGAACGTCGGTACCAAAGACTTTCGGGCTTTAGTAGATGAAATTGCTATGCTAATGACTTATGAAGCTAGTCGTGATCTGCAATTGGAAGACGTTGTTGTTGAGACACCTGTTGCAACAACAACTAAAAAACAGTTAGCTGGTAAAAAATTAGCTGTTGTACCTATTTTACGTGCTGGATTAGGAATGGTTGATGGTATTGTGCAACTTATTCCGGCTGCAAAAATTGGGCATATAGGCATGTATCGTGATGAACAAACACTAGAACCGGTTGAATATTTTATTAAATTGCCAGAAGATATTGATCAGCGTGATGTTTTATTGGTTGACCCAATGCTTGCGACTGGAGGTTCAGCGAAGGATGCTATTTTGGCACTAAAGAAGCGTGGCGCAAAACATATTAAATTGATTACGCTTGTTTCAGCACCTGAAGGTGTTGAGGCAGTGCAACAAGCACACCCAGATGTTGATATTTACACTGGCTCATTAGACGAAAAGCTTAATGAACATGGTTATATTGTTCCTGGTTTAGGTGATGCAGGAGACAGACTATTTGGTACAATGTAAGTGAATATTGTCTTGCAATCAAATGATAATTTAATTATTTTGACGAAGTTAATCAAAAGTATTGACATTTTAAATTAATCTATGTATAGTAATAAACATCAAGAAACAAGCAAGTAATTGCTCAAACAAGGAGAGTCATTATGATCAAAGTATCTACTAACCAAATTAATAACACACTCCTCCTCAACCTCCTTCTCATCTGAGTTTAGTTGGTTGTTATTTGAGCAGAACCAACCACTAAACTTGTACAGGCTTAGTGGTTGGTTAGGAAATATACGTGAAAACGTCCTAACCAGTAGTCGTTAGGACGTTTTATTTTGTCCTAATGACTACACTGCTTAATTGGAGTGTAGATTAAAGGGAGATTAGAGTTATGGCACAAAATGCAATGATGAAAGATAGTCAAGTTGACAAAGAAGTGATTCAAGAAAAAGTTGGTGAGGCCAAAGAATCTGTACGCGATATTGTATATAATACCTCGGCTGCCGTTTCCAATGCTATTTTGGTAACATTGGGTATGGGATTATTATTGCAGACCATTGCAGGTTTTATCCAATGGGAACCAATGGTTCAGATGGGTGCAATCACAAAAATATTGTTGCCAGCTGCATTTGGTGCTGCAGTTGCTTCACAAATGAAGACGAATACAATGGTTATGTTTAGTGCCATGGCTGCTTCAACAGTAGGTGCTAATGCGGTATTCTTCAGTGATTCAGCTGTTCAAGGTGTTACTGCTACAGGTTATGCCGGAATGCAAGCAGCAGGTTCAACTATTATTACAACGGGTCAACCCATATCAGCTGTCATTGCTGCTATTATCGCAGTTTTGTTTGGAAAATGGTTAAGTGGTAAAACACCATTAGATATGGTGATTGTACCAGCAGCCACAACGATTGTTGGTACAGTAAGTGGTTATTACTTGGCTGCAGTGACAACACCGGCTTTGGTGGCAGTTGGACAATTTATTGCTTCAAGTGTTGCAATCAATCCAGTGATTGGTACGGCCATTGTAGCAATGGCATTTGGTGCTATGACAATGACACCAGCTTCTGCTGCAGCATTGGCAGTTGCCATTGGTGCAACAGGTGTGACTTCACCTGAAGCAGCAGGTGCAATCTTGATTGGTACAACAGCCGTATTTGTCGGTTTTCCTGCAATGTCATTTCACGAAAACAAAATTGGCGCTACAATCGCACAAGGTATTGTTACACCGAAAATTCAATTTCCTAATTTAACTAAAAATCCAGCTTTGATCATACCACCAATGATAGGTGCCGCTATTGCAGCACCTATTGCGACAATGGTATTTCATGTGACCGCACCATTTGCTATGGCTGGTATTGGCTTCAATTCATTTATTGTACCATTGGCTTTGGCCGGATCGAACCCAGTAGCGTTTGCTGCATATATGGGCGTTGGTGTTGGGGTGCCGGTGATTGTATCGTTTGTCGGATATCGTATCATGCGTAAAATGGGCTGGGCGAAACCAGAACAATTACATTTAGAAATGATTTAATACACTGAATTCAAAAAACTCTTGGGAGAAATAAATAAGATGAAAAAAATTATTATCATTATATCAGCATTTGTCGTGATTGTCGGCGCAGTTATTGGGATTGGTGTTGCAAAAAAATCTGACACTAAGTCAAGTAATACGATCAAAATTGGAGGTGTATTTGATACATCTGGTAATATTTCGGCATATGGGCAAGCCGAGCAAAAGGGTGCTAACTTTGCTGTTAAACGTATTAATGATGACGGCGGCGTTAAAGTCGATGGTAAAAACTACAAATTCAAAATGGTTAACAAGGACAGTAAATCAGATAATACTGAGGCAGCCTCTGTAACCACAAACTTGATAAACAATAATCAAGTAAATGCCATTGTGGGACCAGTTGTTACTTCAGCTGTTCAAGCAGCGATTCCAGCTACTACCAAAGGTAAAACACCCATGATTTCTCCAACTGCTGGGGCTGATAATATTTCAGTTCAAAAAAATGGTAAAGTACAGCCTTATGTTTTCCGTGCACAATTCAAAAATTCATATTTAGGTACTAAGATGGCCAAGTTTGCAACAGATAACATTAAAGCTAAGAATGTCATTGTTTTCCAAGATAATTCTTCTGACTATGGTACAGGTATCACAGCAGCTTTCAAAAAAGCTTATACAGGAAATATTGTTGAAACTGATTCATATCAAGCAGGTGATACTGATTTCCAAGCAATTTTGACAAAGATTAAGAATAAAAAATTTGATGCAATCGTAATTAATGGTTACTATACTGAAGCCGGTGCAATTTTGAAGCAAGCACGTGATATGGGTATTGATGTGCCAGTTATTGGCCCAGATGGATTGGGTGATCCAAAGTTGGCTGAAATTGCTGGTAATAAAAATACAAGTGATGTTTATTATGCCGCACATTTTTCAACACAAGCTTTATCGACTGATGCTGCTAAAAAATTTGTGACTGCATATCGTAAGGAATATAAGCAAGAACCTTCACAATTTACTGCATTAACATATGATGCTGTTTATATGATTAAGCAAGCCATTGAAGATGAAAAATCAATAGATAAGGCTAAAATTACAACTGGTTTAGCTAATATTAAGAATTTTGAAGGTGCAACTGGTGAAATGACAATGGATGAATTCCATAATCCTCAGAAACCCATTGTTATGGTTGGCGTAAAAGATGGAAAAGATACAACCGCAACGGTTGTTAAATAAAAGGTGGATGTTGTGTCGAGTATAATTCAACAATTAATCAACGGTGTCATTCTTGGAAGCGTCTATGCATTATTAGCTTTAGGATACACGATGGTTTACGGTATTATTAAACTAATTAATTTTGCGCATGGTGATGTTTACATGCTGGGTGCATATTTTGGTTATTTTTTTATTAGAGTCATGCATTTGAATTTCTTTATTGCTTTAATTTTATCAATGGCTATCTGTTCGGTTTTGGGTATGTTGATTGAATTTATAGCTTATCGACCACTGCGTCACTCACCAAGAATTGCTGTGTTAATTTCTGCTTTAGGGGTCTCGTTTTTTTTGCAAAATGGGATGAGTTACCTTTATGGTTCCGATAAAAGAGCGTTTCCACAGGCAATTGAAACAACACAATATCATTTTGGTGCTTTACAAATTTCCAATATTCAAATTATTATTGTGACAACAGCAGTTGCTTTGATGATATTATTGCATCTAATTGTTAAAAGGACAAAAATGGGACGTGCCATGCGCGCTGTCTCTGCTGATGAAGAAGCAGCCATTTTAATGGGTATTAACGTTAGTCGTACGATTTCATTTACCTTTGCGATCGGGTCTGCCTTAGCAGCTGCGGGTGGTGTATTAATTGGCCTTTACTACAATAATATTGATCCATTGATGGGCATGACACCAGGAATTAAAGCCTTTGTTGCGGCCGTGTTAGGTGGTATTGGGATTATTCCTGGCGCAGCGCTGGGTGGTTGGTTAATTGGCATATTAGAAACAATGGCGCAAGCGGTTGGTTTATCGAACTACAAAGATGCTATTGTTTATGCAATATTAATTATTATTTTGTTGTTAAAGCCTACTGGTATTTTAGGTAAAAATAAGCGGGAAAAGGTGTAAGTTCATGGATAAAACGCATATAAAGTATACGTTGAGCTGGGCTACATTGGCTTTGATGATATTTATTTTAATTTTTGTTATGACCATTTTCAATATTATTGGTCCATATGGCATGACAACTATTGTATTGATTGGGATTAATTTAATTGCAGCGGTTGGTCTAAATTTGGTAATTGGAATGTCTGGTCAATTCTCACTTGGACATGCTGGATTTATGGCCATTGGCGCTTATGCTACCGCATTAATTGCTACAGCTATTCCAACAGTATTTGGTTTTGTTATTAGCTTATTGATTGGCGCCACGTTAAGTGGCATTGTTGCTTTAATTGTGGGTATACCAACATTACGTTTACGTGGAGATTATTTAGCCATTGCAACACTTGGTGTTGCAGAAATTATTCGTATTTTAATTATGAATTTAAAAATTACTCGCGGTCCGGCCGGTATTTTTGCTATTCCATCTTTTGTGAATTGGCAAGTAGTGTTTGGATTAAGTGTATTAACGATTATTGTTGTTGTGAATTTAGTTCGTAGTACAACAGGACGTGCAATTATTGCAGTTCGTGATAATGAAATTGCAGCTGAATCTTTAGGTATTAACACGACAAAATATAAAGTTATTGCGTTTGTTATTGGAGCGATGTTAGCAGCACTTGCAGGTGGCTTACGTGCTAGCTTTATCCAATCGGTTTCACCACAAGATTATTCCTTTATGCAAAGTATTACAATTTTGATTATTGTTGTTTTAGGTGGTATTGGGTCAATTAGCGGTACTGTAATAACAGCTGTTGCGTTGGGAATTTTGGATGTTGTATTACAAAGCTTTGGTTCATTACGTATGGTTATTTATGCTTTAATCTTAATTATTGTGATGCTATTTAGACCACAAGGTTTGCTTGGTACGTTCGAATTTTCTTTAAAGACAATGCTATTTAGTTCAGGAGGCGATAATGACAAGGACCATTCTAAAAACGCGTGATCTGAGTGTGAGATTTGGTGGTGTGACAGCTGTTGATCAAGTATCAATAGAAGCACGTGAAAATGAGCTTGTTGGACTTATTGGACCAAACGGTGCTGGAAAAACAACATTATTTAATTTACTAACAGGTGTTTATAAACCAACTAATGGTGAAGTATCAATTTTTAGTAATGATAAACTGATCAATATTAATCAATTATCACCATATAAACGTTCACAATTAGGTATTGCCCGTACTTTTCAAAATATTCGCTTATTTAAAAGTAGAACAGTGTTAGAAAATGTATTGATTGCTATGACTGCTAAAAATAAGTCATATTCTTTGCAGGCAATATTACGTACACCAAGTTTCTATAAAAATGAAGAAAAACGTCAACAACAGGCGATGGCATTGCTCGACATTTTTGGTATGACAAATGTAGCAGATGAGTTAGCAGATAATTTATCTTATGGTCAACAACGACGGTTAGAAATTGTTCGTGCATTGGCGACTAAACCGGCAATTCTATTTTTAGACGAGCCTGCCGCTGGTATGAATCCTCAAGAAACGAAAGAATTGACAGATTTAATCAAGCAAATTCAAGTGCAGTTTAAAATGACCATTATTTTGATAGAGCATGATATGAACTTGGTCATGGCTGTCAGTGAAAGACTTTATGTATTAGAATATGGCAAAGTTTTGGCAACGGGAACACCAATTGAAATTCAAAATAATCCAGCAGTAATTAAAGCTTACCTGGGGGAAGAAGGTTGATAATGGCTGAAGAATTGTTGAAAGTGGATAATTTAAGTGTGAATTACGGTGCGATTAAGGCCGTTCGTGGTGTGAGTTTTTCTGTTAATAGTGGTGAAATCGTCACATTAATCGGGGCTAATGGTGCAGGGAAAAGTACAATTTTACGTACAATTTCTGGATTAGAGAAAGTCGCTGACGGTATTATTTCTTTTGAACACCAAATTTTAAATCGTATGCCATCTGAAAGGCGTGTTCGCAGTGGCATTGTTCACGTACCGGAGGGACGTCGTGTGTTTCCGGGTATGAGTGTTCAAGAAAACCTACAACTTGGCGCTTTTACGATTTCTGGTAAATCTCAAAATAATGCGGCTTATGAAGCTGTATATGAGCATTTTCCAATTTTAAAAGATCGTCGAAATCAGGATGCAGCAACGTTGTCAGGAGGGGAGCAACAAATGCTCGCTATTGGTCGTGCCTTAATGGCAAAGCCAAAAATCATTTTATTAGACGAACCTTCAATGGGACTTGCGCCACTTTACATTCAAAAAATATTTGATATTATTCAAAATATCCGAGATACTGGTGTGACGGTGCTAGTGATTGAGCAAAATGCTAATCAGGCGTTAAAAATAGCTGATCGGGGCTATGTAATTGAAGGTGGTAAAATTACTGCAACAGGCACCGGAGAAGAATTATTAGCATCAGCTGATGTTCGTCAAGCTTATCTTGGCGGTTAAGGTTAGTAATCAATTACAAATTAAAGCTTGACACATGAAGTTATACTTGATAACATGTGTTCAACGATGAAAAGATAAGTAATGTGATAAGCGTTCTAAGAGAGTCTACGTTTGGTGCAAGTAGATGACGTGATTATATGAAAATGGTCTTGGAGAAATGTCATTGTGAGCATACGCCAACTCATATGTTGATACGGTGTGAGCAATGTCCGGGAGAGCCCGTTATAGCTACCATAATTCCTATTATTTTGTTCAGATATTTTCAAAGCAAAATAAAAGTGATTGTGTGAGGTATGTTTTTTAAATATATAAATGCTGGGTGGTAACACGATAATTCGTCCCACAGTTTGATTAGGTTCAAACTGTGGGATTTTTTGTTGCATTATAAAATGAATAATTGGATAGAAAATATAAGGGCAATATGGCAAAATAATTAAAGCGTGCAATGAGTTCAAGACAAATACAAATGATTGGTTTGGCTAGTGGTATTGGCACAGGATTATTTTTATCATCGGCTTATACGATTCATACGGCGGGGCTTTCTATTATCATGCACAAAAACTAATTGGGACGGCAACTGGATAAATTTATGTGGTTGGATAATAACGAATGAAGAGAGACGACAATGGTAACAGCTTTTAAAATATATTATTTGCACGGTGAGAAGATAACTACGAATGTTTTTTTGAAAGGGTGTGGAGCAGTAGATGCAGTCATGTTCTGAATAGAATTGATAACACAATTAATTATAAAGGATAAGAACTATGACTAAAATATCTGAAATATATCACACAAAACCAGCGCCAGTATTATCATTTGAAATTTTCCCACCAAAAAAAGAAGGTGATATTGAATCACTGTATCAAACTTTGAACGACGTTGATCCACTTGCTTTAGGCGTGGACTACATTAGTGTGACATATGGTGCGGGTGGTTCTGGTAATAATATCAAAACACGTGATTTGGCGCAATACATTCAAGAACATTTTGGGGTGACAGCGCTTCATCATTTAACAGGTATCAATCAAACACCGGAAGTTTTGCAGGATCAGTTAGCCGATATCAAACAAGCCGGCATTGAAAACATTCTGGCATTACGTGGTGATTTACCAGATGCAGATTACGTGAACGCATATTATCCTTATGCCAAAGATTTAATACGTGATATCAAGCAATTTAATCAATTTAATATTGGTGCAGCAATCTATCCTGAAGGACATGTTGACAATCCTGTGACTGGTATTAGTGTGGCGGGTGTCAAAGAAAAGGTTGTCAGTGGCACTGATTTCTTGATTTCCCAATTTTTCTTTGAAAATGATGTGTATTACAATATGCAAGATGCCTTAAAAAGCAATTACATTAAAGTGCCTGTTTCTGCAGGTGTGATGCCTATTATTAGTAAAGCACAGGTAGAACGTATGACGTACATGATAGGGTCATCCCTACCATCACGTTTAGTTAAAATTATTCATAAATATGAAAACCAGCCAGATAGTTTGAAGCAAGCTGGCATTGAGTACGCACTTGAACAAATTCATGATCTATTAAACCATGGTGTTGATGGGATACATTTATACGCAATGAATCGTCCGAGTGTGCTGAAAAGCATGTTACCAGTAATCAATCAGGACATTCAATCAAAATCTTTGGATTTTCCATAAAATTTTATTGACAATAAAATGAGATTTTGATAATATATTCATAACAGTGAAGAGATAAGTATTGATTTAGAGCTAAAAGAGAGTTTACGTTTGGTGAGAGTAAACAGCTGAGAATCAGGAAAATGGTCTTGGAGTTACTGTGTGGCGAGTACACGCCGGCTCATTAGCCGATACGATATAAGTCATGCTCGGGTGAGCCCGTTACAGCGCCATTGATTCCTTAAGGGGTATGTACAGATATTTTCGAACCATACCCTTGCGATCAATAGAGAGGTGTATTGTTTTTTTTGCAGATACATAAAAACCGGGTGGTAACACGAGATTTCGTCCCGCAGACTAATTTTTAGTCTGCGGGATTTTTGTTTGTTGAGTTTTAAGAAACGAAAAAATTGGCTTTACAACTTATTAGAAAGGGGTCGGCGATGACCAGTTATTGTCAAAAAATTTATTATTTACATGCTGATAAAATTGTGACTGCAATATTTTTGACAGGTAGTGGTGCGATGGATTATGTCATGTGATGCTGTCAGTTAATAGATATCATACCGTGTTAAAAGTGACATTCATGTTTACGAAGACTATCACTTTTAACTTGAGCTAATTAGGAGAAAAATATGACAACAGTAAAATCATCAAACCTTGGTTATCCACGTTTGGGTGAACATCGTGAATGGAAAAAATTATTAGAATCTTACTGGAAAGGTGACGTGACAGAAAAAGAATTTCATGCTACGTCAAAAGAAATTCGCTTAACGAATTTAAAAAAGCAAATTGATGCAGGCATTGATATTGTTCCTGTTGCTGATAATTCAAATTATGATCATGTACTAGATACTTCAGTAGCTTTCAATATTGTACCCACACGCTTTGGTTCTTACACGAAAAAATTGACCTTAGATCAATACTATGATATTGCTCGTGGGAATAAAGACAACGTCGCTGCCGATATGACGAAATGGTTCAATATTAATTACCACTATACTGTGCCAGAATTTGATAATACGCAACCACGTTTGCTAGAAAATCGATGGTTAAAGTATTGGCAAGAAGCTAAAAATGAATTAGGAGTTAATGGGAAGCCAGTTATTGTCGGACCGGTAACACTGATTAAATTGGGTAAGTTACATGGCGACTATGTTTCAACTGAAAAAGATATTGATATCTTACTTGATAGTATTTTACCATTGTATCAACAAGTGTTTAAAGAATTACAGGATGCGGGTGTGGACTGGGTGCAACTTGATGAACCAAGCTTGGTTAAAGTGGCACATGAAGAAGAGGTAAAACCATATCGCCGCGCAGTTGAAGCTCTCAGAGCGGCGGCACCAAAGCTCAATATCGAATTACAAACTTATTTTGATGCCATTGACCCATATCAATCAGTCGTTAATTTACCTGTTCAGGCTGTGGGTCTTGATTTTGTTAATGGTAATGGTGAGAATTTGAGACATATCCGTGAATTTGGTTTTCCAAAAGAAAAAATTTTGGCAGCTGGTGTGATTGATGGACATAATGTTTGGACTGCTGATTTGTCAAAAAAATTGCAATTAGTTACTGAATTGCAAGGTATTTCTTCAGAATTATGGATTCAACCATCAAACACATTGTTGCATGTACCAATTACCACGAAATACGAAACAGCAGCAGCCCCAGAGTTACTTGGTGGCTTAGCCTTTGCAGATGAAAAGCTGCCAGAAATTGTGACATTAACGCAAACATTAAACGGTGATGATACGCGCGTTAGTTTTACTGAAAATGCTGCAGCATTGAAAGCGTTGAACGAATCAAAAGCACGTAATAATGTGACAGTTCAAACAGCTATCAAAAATTTGGATCAGTCACATGTTGAACGTCATAGTACTTATGCTGAGCGTTCAAAGCTACAACAGGCACAGTTGCATTTGCCAAAGTTACCAACAACTACAATTGGATCCTTTCCTCAATCTACAGAAGTGCGTGCAAAACGTGCAGCATGGCGTAAGGGTCATCTCACAGATGATCAATATGATGCATTCATTAAATTAGAAACGACACGTTGGATTAAATTACAAGAAGATTTAGGTTTGGATGTTTTGGTTCATGGTGAATTTGAACGAACAGACATGGTTGAGTATTTTGGTCAGAAACTTGATGGCTTTTATGCAACACAAAATGGTTGGGTACAATCTTATGGTTCTCGTGGCGTTCGCCCACCAGTTATTTTTGGAGACGTTGATTACATAGAACCAATTACAGTAGCAGCATCAACTTATGCCCAATCACAAACAGAGAAGCCTGTGAAGGGGATGTTGACAGCACCTTTGACGATAATCAACTGGTCATTTGTCCGTAACGATATCAAACGCGCTGACGTGCAAAATCAAATTGCTTTGGCCTTACGTCAAGAAGTCATTAATTTGGAAAAAGCGGGAATTAATATTATTCAAGTTGATGAACCTGCGTTGCGCGAAGGGTTACCATTGAAAAAACGCAATTGGCAAAACTATTTGGACGAAGCAGTTTACTCTTTCAAAATTACAACGACTGGTGTGCGTGATGAAACACAAATTCATACGCATATGTGTTATTCAGATTTTGAAGATATCATTAGTACCATTTCAGACTTGGATGCGGACGTGATTTCAATTGAAACATCGCGTTCACACGGTGAAATTATTTCAGCTTTTGAAGCGGTTGATTATGACAAGCAAATTGGTTTGGGTGTCTATGATATCCATTCACCACGTATTCCAACCGTTGAAGAAATTGCTGATAATATTCGTCGTGGTCTAAAAGTAATTGACGATAAGCAGTTCTGGGTAAATCCAGATTGTGGTTTGAAAACACGCAATGAGGAACAAACGTTATCAGCTTTAGCAAACTTAGAAAAAGCTAGAAATACGGTGTTAACTGAGCTCGAAGCTGAGGCTTGATAACTATTCAGTTAGTGAATTAATTTGCCTTTGAAATGATATATATAAAAAAACTCAGATTTTTTCTGAGTTTTTTTATGATTATTAAATGCACTATTTATTTCATATAGGTTTGACGATAATTTAAGTTATTACCTGGTAACCACTTGAGATGAGTTAGTGGATTTGATTTTGTACCCCAGATATCAAGTAGTGCAGCAATGGCGATATGAACAGGTGCCTGGGAATCAAATGTTACTGTTAATTTATTATAAATACCATCTGGGCGGGTATCGGGCTTGACACTGAGTAATTTTTTGGTATTGTGGGTAATGAAGTATCGATTAGCAATGAAATTACCAGAAATCAACCAACTCAAGTGGCGTACGTAAACAATATCGCCAAAATGACCGAAAGTCAAACTGATGGAACCAACGACATGACCACGGTATTTTAAGATAAATCTTGGTATAATACCAAATGAGGTTTGTTTAATACGGACAAGAACAGTACCGGACATATCTTGCACATGTAATTCATCATGTTTTTTACCACTACGACCAGAGACTAGGTAACTTGCTTGGAAATTTTCATCAAATACAATGTTAACGCCATCGCTAATGCTATGCCGTTGTCTTAAGTAGTATTGCGTCATGGTTATTCCTCTTTACCATAATTCTAACACGAAAGCAGATTAAATATGTTATTAACAAATACATCTTGGGCACCTTATATTAAGCATAAGTTATCATCAGAACAGTTGGCAGAAATAAAAGCCTTTCTAGATAATATTTACCAAGGCCAAACTATTTTCCCACCACGGGATAGAGTTTTTGCGGCACTGTTCGCCACCCAATTAAAAAATACAAAAGTAGTGATCATGGGACAAGATCCCTATCATGAGTTTGGGCAAGCACAAGGACTGAGTTTTTCAGTACCAGATACGACAACAGCACCGCCATCATTGCGTAATATTTTGACTGAGTTAACTACTGATATTGGGAAACGAGCATCACATGATCTCACATCTTGGGCAACCCAAGGTGTATTGTTACTAAACGCAGTTTTGACCGTACCTGAAGGACACGCTAATGCGCATGCCGGTGGTGTGTGGGAACCGCTCACCGATGCGGTTATTCAAATTGCTTCGGAGGATGAAAATCCAAAAGTCTTCATTCTATGGGGAAAATATGCACAATCTAAACGTAAATTTATTGACGAGTCCAGACATCTTGTAATTGTGTCAGCGCATCCAAGCCCTTTATCAGCATATCGCGGTTTTTTTGGTAGCCAACCGTTCTCAAAAGCCAATGATTTTTTGAGCAAAAATGGTCGACAGGCAATTGATTGGTTAGATTGAGTGAAAAAAATCACAAATATACTGAAAATCAAAGACAAATACCAATGCTTCTGTTACAATGAAAATGTAAAGAATAAACAGTGATAAAGTATACTGGAGGAAGTATTATGGTTGAATTATTTGAGCAATTAAAACATAAAATTAACGGACAAAATAAGCGTATTGTTTTTCCAGAAGGCACAGATGTGCGTATCCAAGGAGCTGCTGTTAGACTAGCAAGTGAAGGATTGATTGAGCCAATTTTGTTAGGCGATAAGAAGGTTATTGAACATACTGCAGCTGGGCATCAATTTGATTTATCTGGTATTGAAATTATTGATCCAAAACAGTATGATCCTTCTCTATTAGCAGAACTAAATGCAGCTTTAGTGGCACGTCGTAAGGGTAAAACAGATGTAGACACTGCTACCAAGTGGTTAAAAGATGAAAACTACTTCGGTACAATGCTTGTCTATACTGGTAAGGCAGATGGCATGGTTTCTGGTGCAACACATCCAACAGGGGACACAGTTCGTCCAGCATTACAATTAATTAAAACTGCCCCAGGCTCATCACGTATTTCGGGTGCATTTATCATGCAAAAAGGCGATGAACGTTATGTATTTGCTGATGCTGCAATCAATATTGATATTGATGCACCTACAATGGCTGAAATTGCTATACAATCAGCAAAAACAGCTCAAGTTTTTGATATTGAACCAAAAATCGCTATGTTATCATTTTCAACTAAGGGGTCAGCAAAATCGGCTTTGGTTGATAAAGTAGCTGAAGCAACCAAATTGGCTAAAGAGATGGCACCCGAGTTAGCAGATCAAATTGATGGTGAATTACAGTTTGATGCGGCCTTTGTCCCTTCAGTTGGTGAAGCTAAAGCACCCAACTCATCTGTAGCTGGACAAGCAAATACATTTGTCTTTCCGAGTTTAGAGGCAGGGAACATCGGTTATAAGATTGCACAGCGCTTAGGTGGCTATGAAGCAATTGGGCCCATTCTTCAAGGGTTGGCAAAACCTGTATCTGACTTATCGCGTGGCGCTAATGAAGAAGATGTATATAAAGTAGCTATTATTACTGCTGCACAAGCATTGGTATAGCATAAACAATTAATAAAAGCGCTTAATACTCAATCGAGTATTAAGCGCTTTTATTAATTGTCAGGTAGAAACATCAAGTGATGTTTAAAATAGGCAATACCTAAAAAGGGTAAAGTTCATCTATTTTGAAATTGCTTATTTAATTTTACAGAGAAATAACAATAACATAAAAGCCATAGATAAGTAAGCCGATTAGATATAACCAGCAGGCTATGCGCCAAAATTTGGTGTGAAATTGTGTTCGATAGTGTTGCATAGTCCTCTCCCATCTTTCTACCATTTTAACTGTAAATATAACGTTAATATGTGACAAAAGGATGACAATAAACTCATATTTAGAAAATTATATACTTTTTTAAAAAACCTTACAAAAAAAGCACTCTAAGAGTGCTTTTTTATGCCGCTGACAGGAATCGAACCTGCACGAGATTGCTCTCATACCGACCTGAACGGTACGCGTCTGCCAGTTCCGCCACAGCGGCATTACTATTAATATTATACGCGTTTTATTAATAAAATAAAACATTGACTTTCAATGCAAATATAGTAAGATTATAGTGTAATATTGAAAAGAGATAATGATGTTAAGATTAAGTATGTTAACCGAAAATTTATCCGCCACTCGTCCATAAGTGTGACGAGTTTTCTTCGCGTACATACAGCGATGTTAAACATAGCCACACGGTCATTTTGACGCGGTGTGGTTTTTTTATACCCAAAATAGGGCTTTGCGTAGGGGCGCATATAATGACAATGACAACATATAATTTTTCTGCTGGTCCTGGTGTGATTCCTGAAGAAGTAGTTACACAAGTTAAGAATGAATTTGAAAAGAATGAACACACGCAGCTTAGTATTATGGAAATATCGCATCGTTCAGGGACTTTTCAAAATATTATTTTTGATGCTGAACAAAAATTACGTGAATTAATGGCCATTCCAGATGAATACGCAGTAGTCTTTTTACAAGGGGGTGGTTCACTGCAATTTGAAATGTTACCCTTAAATTTTGCAACACATCAGCAAAATGTTGCGCTACTGGATTCTGGTAATTTTGCAGCTAAAGCTGGTGAAGCTATTGAAGCACTTGGTAAAAAGTTAACGGTTATTGACAGTACTAAACAACAGCATTATCAACAATTACCGAGTTTACCTTCGGATTTTAATGCTGATGATTATGATTATTTACATATTGTTACAAATAACACTATTGAAGGTGCAACTTTCCATCAAAATAATCTACCAGTGACTTCTGGTCGTTTAGTCGCAGATATGAGTTCAAATATTTTAGCAGAACCATATGATATTAACACTTTTGATGCTGTATTTGCTGGTGGGCAAAAGAATCTTGGACCGGCAGGTGTGACACTGGCCATTGTTCGCAAAGAATGGTTAGATCAACAAGATATTACTGGTGTGGGTCCGATGATGCGTTACCAAAATCATATCGATAAACAGTCGATGTTCAATACATCACCCGTTTTCTCAATATATGTGATGGATTTAGTTTTGAATTGGGTTGCGCAACAAGGTGGGGTGGCAGAGATGCATCGTCGGAATTTGATGAAATCTCAACGACTTTATGATTTTATTGATCAATCTGATTATTTTTCAGCACCGGTAGCCACTGAAGAGCGGTCATTAACGAATATTATTTTTACAACAGGTGATCTTCAGAATGACAAAGCCATTGCGAAGCAAGCAACACAAGAAGGCTTATTTAACTTAGCAGGGCATCGTTCCGTTGGCGGCTTTAGGGCATCACTTTATAACGCGCAACCTATAGAAGCAGTGGATGCACTGATTTCATTTTTACAGAAAGTAGAAAAATAAGTATGACAAATATTAAAACATATAACGCCATTAGCCAAAAAGGTTTGGCTTACTTAAATGCACATCATTATGATATTAATGGTCAAGAGGAGCCAAAGGGTATCCTCTTGCGTTCACAGAATTTGCACAATGAGGTTATTCCTAGTAGTGTTCGTGCAGTTGTTCGTGCAGGTGCAGGGTTTAACAATATCCCTGTTGACACCTTGTCAAAGCGCGGTGTTGCTGTTTTTAATACACCTGGTGGAAATGCTAATGCTGTAAAAGAATTAACTATTGCAGCTTTAATATTAGCTGCTCGTCCCGTTGTCGGGGCGATTGGGTTTGCAAACGAAACTCGTGGTGGTGATGTATCATTACGTACTGAGGTAAATAAAGGTGGTTACCGTGGTACGGAATTAGCCGGGAAAACTTTGGGCGTTATTGGTTTGGGAAATGTGGGATCAAAAGTAGCTAACACAGCGTTAGCATTAGACATGGATGTCATTGGTTATGATCCAGGACTTAATGCTAATACCGCTTGGCGCATTGATCGCCATATCAAGCATGCCAAAACTGTTGAAGAGGTTTTACGACAATCTGATTATGTTACTGTTCATATCCCACTTACTGATAAGAATAAATATTTTATTGGTGGGGAAAGTATTAAATTGATGAAACCAGATGCAGCTTTATTAAACTTTTCACGTGGTGGGATAGTGGATGATTTGGCAGCGAAATCAGCGTTAGATCAAGATCAATTGCGTGTTTATATTACAGATTTTGCTGATGAAGCATTATTTGATCATCCAAAAGTTATTATTACACCACATATTGGTGGTTCCACTGTTGAGGCAGAAGATATGAGTGCCTTAATGGCCGCTCGCCAACTTGATAATTATTTAACTACTGGTAATATTGTTAATTCAGTTAATTATCCGGATATAGATGAACCATTTACTACAAAATACCGTGTGGGCATTATTCATGATAATGTACCAAATATGATTGGACAAATATCGACATTTTTTGGTGACAAGAATATTAACATTGAACAGTTGAGTAATCGTGCTGTTGGTGATTATGCTTACACATTGGTAGCTATCAATGATTTTACAATTGATCAACAAGAATATGTGAAAGTTGCATTAGATAGTATTCCGCATGTCATCTTAACGCGTCGCTATGTGAATGATAATTTTTAAAAGGGAGATATAATTCATGAAAGAATTACAAGAAGCAGCCATTAATAAATTAGCACAACGTGGTGTCAGCTTAGGAGATATTACAGATGGCACACGCACCTTTTTAACTGGAAAATATAAAGATGCCATTGAAGAAGAGGTATTAACTCAAAGTATCACTCGTGTTTTGCATAAAGATGAGGTTGCTGATATTATTTTAACGGCACTTTATTTAGATGAACAAGCAGAGAGCATGCCGGATAGCCAACCGCTGAAGGCGCGTTTGCAACGTGATGCTAATGGACACAACGTTGATGAAATTCTAGCAATCGCTATTACACAGCAATTTTCAGCCGCTGCAACAGTACATTATGGGTTGCTTGATGACTTGAAACCAGGGTTAATTGGCATAATTAATGATAAAACTGATAGTATCAATGTTTACTTAGATGATATATTAGCTGCCTTGATTGCAAGTTCAGCGATGACTTATTTAGAGTTACTGGGTGGAAATAAGTATTAATCTTTATTTATAAAGCTTGCAAAGCTAGTCACAAGGGTATTTTTTTGATAAAATAGGATGATATTGATAAATTCAAGGAGATGTTATAATGTCAGGACACAGTAAGTGGCATAACATCCAGGGCCGTAAAAATGCCCAAGATGCTAAGCGTGGTAAAATTTTTCAAAAATTGGCACATGATTTATACGTTGCTGCAAAAGCAGGCGGTGCTGATCCGGATTTGAACGCTTCATTGCGTTTAGTTGTGGATAAAGCTAAAGCGGCAAACATGCCAAAAGATAACATTCAGCGTGCGCTAGATAAGGCTTCCGGCGCTGGTGGACAAAAGTTTGAAGAAGTAACTTATGAAGGTTATGGTACTGCAGGTGTAGCTGTTTTGGTTGAAACGTCAACGGATAATATCAATCGTACTGTTTCAAGTATTCGTAATTCTTTTAAACATTATGGCGGTGCTTTAGGAACATCTGGTTCAGTGGCTTTTCAATTTGATCGAAAAGGGTATTTAGCAATTGATCGGGAAGCCTTTCCAGATTTGGATGAAGACACGGTACTAGAAGCTGCTTTGGAAGCTGGTGCTGAAGATGTTCAAACGCAAGATGAAGTATTTGAAATTTATACAGAATCGGGAGATTTCCAAACTGTAGAGGCTTCATTAACTGAAGCAGGTTACATTTTTGAAGATGCCGAAGTAACAATGATTGCTCAAAATCCAATGGTGATTTCTGATGAGGATCGTGAAAAGTTAGATAAGCTTGTTGACGAACTAGAAGAAAATGAGGATGTCTTGGCAGTTTATACAACAGCTGATGAATAAATGTGGTAAGTATAAAAGAAGTATTTTGAAGGAAACCTTCAAAATACTTCTTTTTATTCTCATTGATTCTTTGCGACTTGAATTAACTTTTGCGTAAAGGCTTGTAGGACAATTGTATCTTTTTCGTCCGGATGCAAATTAATTTTAACACCTTCAGCACCTTTGATCGCATTCGTTTGTGCGAGTTGTGTTTCAAATTTTGGTACAGCTAAACAAAAATCTGATAGGTAATAAGTATCTCCCGAACCGGCTACACCATATACCACACCGCTTAGGTCAGCCTCAGCAAGGTCTTCGAAGAAATCTAATCCTTCATCTGGTAATGAGCCTTGATCATATGTGTAAGGAACGATAATGGCAATATCTGTACTTTCGAGTTCGTCAACTTCTGTTTGTGATATTTCAGTTTTTGTCACACTGACTTCAGCGCTTTCTAGTGCTTCGACAATGACATCAGCGACTTCTTCATTATTTCCGGTGATTGTTGCATAAACAACTTGAGCATTCATATTAATTAGTTGTGATTGATACGATTTTAAATAAATGTATCAATCACTTTCCCTCCGACGTTTTTCTTTAATTATAACTAACTACCAAAATATTGTATAGATTACTTTTCAGGTATTTCTTTTTGAATGTGACAGTTTCAAGACAAATCAGCAAAATGCTTTACAGTAGTGAGTTGAAGCCTTAATATAAGGAATGGTAAATCACATAAAAAAACTGCGACTTTTTTTAATTTGCAACCGCTTAGGAGATTACAAATGTTACACCAGTTGTTGGCTGAGTTCATGGGAACTGCTTTAATGATTATTTTTGGTGTTGGCGTACATGCCGACGAAGTACTGAACCGTACGAAATACCATGGTTCAGGACATATTTTTTCAATTACTACTTGGGGTTTCGGTATTTCAATTGTCTTACTTATCTTTGGTGAGGTGTTCATTAATCCAGCAATGGCATTGGCGCAACTCATTTTAGGTAATATTAGTTTGCTGTATTTTTTAATTGTGAGTCTGGTTGAAGTACTCGGCGCAGTTATTGGCTCATTGATTGTCTATGTGATGTATGCGGATCAATTTAAATTATCTGAAAAAGACATTGATCCAATTATTGTCAGAAATATTTTTTCAACGGCACCAGCTATCCGAAATTTACCCCGGAATTTTTTTGTTGAAGCGTTTGCAACTTTTATTTTCTTAACAAGCATCATGGCGATTTCTGAACGTGTAGGGGATGTACCAGGGATGGTGCCTTTAAGTGTTGGTTTCCTAGTCTGGGCTGTTGGGATGGGTCTGGGTGGTACAACCGGTTTTGCTATGAATTTAGCACGTGATTTAGGACCGCGGATTGCCTATACTATTTTGCCATGGAAAAATCGTGCGAATGCAGACTTTCAATATGGTTTATTAATTCCTGGTATTGCGCCCTTTGTAGGTGCCATCTTTGCTGCACTGTTTGCGCAATATTACCTTGGATTATAGTAACTATGTTTGTAGATTTGAAAAGTTATTAATTTTGTTTATAATTAAGAGTATTAAATTTCTGAAGGAAAAGGCAAATGATGATAACACAACAACAATATGATGCTTTAAAAGTAGCATTTGATAATGGTATTCTAGATCACGATGATGTTGCTAAGGACACGTTAGCAACTGTTTTATCTCAAATCAAGACAAAATAAGTATTGCACAATCATAAAAAGCGTGCTAAACTGGGTTTCAAGAACGTTGATAAGGACAACTCGATTGTAGCAAATGTTTAGAGAGCTCATGGTTGGTGAAAATGAGTCATTTGTACTTGACAGACTACCTTTGAGTGATAGGTGAGTAGGTAACGAAAAGTATCCGGGTGACACCGTTAATTGTCATTTGAGTCACACGTTCAGCGTGTTAAACTTGGGTGGTACCACGGTAAAGCGTCCCTTTGTGTCTATATTGGCACAAAGGGATGCTTTTTGTTTTGGTATCTTCTAGTCTATAATATGAACTGTGATTCAAAATTAATTTTAAATTTGAAGAGGATATTACACATGTCAGAAATTAGTCTTACATTTCCAGATGGCGCAGTAAAGCGCTTTGATGAAACAACCACACCTCTTGCAGTTGCAGCGAGTATTTCGAAATCATTGGCGAAAAAGTCGGTTTCTGCTAAATTAAATGGTGAGTATGTTGGTATGAATGATATTATTCCAGCATCAGGGGACTTTCAATTAATTACAACTTCTGATGATGAAGCGGTGTCACTGTTACGTCACTCAGCATCTCATTTATTAGCACAGGCCCTTAAGCGCATACCTAAATTTGCTAACATGCATTTTGGGGTTGGTCCATTTATTGATAATGGTTTTTATTACGATACAGATAATGGCGCAGGGAATCAAGTTTCCGTTGAAGATTTTTCTGAAATTGAAGCCATGATGCATAAAATCGTTGCAGAAGATCTACCGATTGTTTCACGAGAATTGACACGTGACGAAGCTTTGAAAACATTTTCAGAAGATCCATATAAGGTTGAATTAATTTCTGATTTACCTGTGGATGAAAAAATTACTATTGCAGTTCAAGGTGATCATGTTGAATTAGATAAAGGTGGTCTTGTACCATCCACTGGTTGGATTAAGCATTTTAAATTAACATCAGTGGCTGGTGCCTATTGGCGTGGTAAGTCTTCGAACCCAATGATGCAGCGTATTTACGGTATTGCTGAGTGGAAACAAGCTGATGTTGATGCTGAAGTACAACGTCGTGAAGAAGCGAAAGAACGTGACCATCGAACGATTGGTCGTGATTTGGACTTATTCTTTACGAGCCAAGAAGTGGGATCTGGTTTACCCGTTTGGTTGCCTAATGGGGCAACTATTCGTCGTCAAGTAGAACGGTATATTACCGATAAAGAATTGGCCAATGGCTACCAACACGTATATACGCCAGTATTATCAAACTTGAATTTGTACAAAACGTCGGGGCACTGGGATCATTATCGTGAAGATATGTTCCCACCAATGGACATGGGAGATGGTGAATTCTTAGAATTACGACCAATGAACTGTCCATCTCATATCATGGTATTCAAGCATAAGCCACGTTCATATCGTGAGTTACCAATGCGGATTGCTGAACTGGGTATGATGCATCGTTACGAGAAGTCTGGGGCCTTGACTGGTCTGTCACGAGTCCGTGAAATGACATTGAATGATGGGCACACATTCGTTGAACCTGAAAAATTGGAAGAAGAATTCAAATCAATTTTGACAATGATGATGGGTGTTTATCGTGATTTTGACATTACAGATTATCGATTCCGCTTGTCTTATCGTGATCCTAAAAATACAGAAAAATATTTTGATGACGATGATATGTGGGAAAAATCACAGGCTCAGTTAAAGCGTGCGATGGACGATCTTAAGCTTGATTACTTTGAAGCAGAAGGTGAAGCAGCTTTTTATGGTCCTAAACTGGACGTACAAACGAAAACCGCTCTGGGTGGTGAAGAAACAATGTCAACCATTCAGTTGGATTTCTTGTTGCCCGAGCGTTTCAATCTGACTTATATTGGTGCTGATGGTCAAGATAATCATCGCCCTGTTATGTTGCATCGTGGTATTGTTGGCACAATGGAACGTTTCACTGCATACTTGATTGAAATGTACAAGGGTGCTTTTCCAACATGGTTATCACCATTACAAGTTCAGATTATTCCTGTTAACTTGGGTGCACATGGCGATTATGCAACTAGTGTGCAAAAGCACTTACAGGATGCTGGTTTACGTGCAAATGTTGAGACAAAAGATGCCAAAATGGGCTACTTGATTCGTGAAGCTCAAACTAACAAAATACCATATACGTTGGTATTGGGGGATTCTGAAGTCGATAATAATACTGTAACAGTACGTCGTTATGGTCAAGATAAAACTGAAACAATGTCGTATTCAGCATTCCAAAATTTGATTTTAGAAGACGTGTCAAACTATTCACGTCAAATGCCGAACAATTAGTATAAAGCACCTGGCGACTGTTCGTCGGGTGCTTTATACGGTATATCATATACAAGCTGAGTAACGCTGGAGGATTTTTTTACTAATGACAGAAGCAACAGAAAGTACAAAGCAACCACCAAAACGTGGGCTACAAAATAGGCATGTTCAGTTAATTGCAATTGGCGGTACCATTGGTACCGGCTTGTTCATGGGAGCTGGTCATTCGATAAATTTTGCTGGACCCTCAATTTTATTTGTTTACTTAATTATTGGTTTATTTATGTTTGTCATGATGCGAGCAATTGGTGAATTATTATATGCCGACCCATCACAACACACATTTATAACGTTTATAACAAGATATATTGGTAATCGTGCTGGCTTTTTTGCGCGTTGGTCTTACTGGTTGACGATTGTCTTCATGGGTATGGCAGAGTTAACTGCGGTAGCCAAATATATACAATATTGGCTTCCTAACGTTCCGGGATGGCTTATTCAAATTTTGATGTTAATTATATTAACCAGTATAAACTTGGTTGCAGTTGCGTTATATGGTGAAACCGAATTTTGGTTTGCTATGATTAAAATCGTGGCGATTCTTGCTTTAATTATGACTGGTATTATTATGGCGTTAACCGGTTTTAAAACACCAGTAGGCGATGTATCTTTTGGGAATGTTTTTGACCATTTTACTTTATTTCCAAATGGTGTTGGTAATTTCATTAATGCCTTTCAAATGGTCATGTTTGCTTTTGTTGGTATGGAATTTATTGGTATGACAACTGCTGAGACGGATAATCCTCGTGCGGTTTTACCAAAAGCAATTAACCAAATACCATGGCGAATCTTATTTTTCTACTTGGGTGCATTATTTATTATTATGACGATCTATCCTTGGCAAAAAATACCCGCTGATCAAAGCCCATTTGTCATGGTGTTTCAATTAGCAGGTGTTAAATGGGCTGCTGCATTGATTAATTTTGTTGTATTAACTAGTGCAGCTTCAGCTCTGAATTCAGTACTTTTTAGTGCTAGTCGAAATTTTTATGCATTAGCTTTTCAATCGAAAGCAAAATTTTTACAACCGTTTAGAAAGATGTCGAGAACAAAGTTACCCGTTAACGCTGTGCTATTTACTGCACTTATGGTCGGCTTCTCAGCTATTATTTCGGTTATTCCTGCCGTTACTAATGCGTTCAGTTTTGTTACGAGTGCATCAACAGATCTATTTTTGATGATTTATGTTTTGATTTTAATTGCTTATCTCAAATATCGGAAATCTGATAGTTACATGGCTGATGGCTTTTTGGTTATTGCCCCTAAAACGTTAGTTCCTGCTGCAATTGCATTCTTTGTTTTTGTTTTTATTACACTCTTTTTTAATCCTGAATCACGTGTGCCGGCAATTGGAGCAACCATTTGGTTAGTAGTCTTTGGATTAGTTGCCATGCGTCAGCCTAAAACATTGACAAAATAAATAGAAAAACTATTTTACCCGTAATTTAAGATAGCATAATTTTTCTGTGATATGATACATTTAATACTTTGTAAAAAGGAGGGCAATTGATGAACACTAGGTTTTTAAATATTAGTATTGTCCACATTATAATCATCCTATTTTTCTTGTTTGTTCATTTAACACCAACACGATTCACATTTTTAAATTGGAATGTGTTTTTATCACTACTGCCATTTGATTTTGCATTGATAGTATCCTATACAAAATCACGATCAGTTAAGATACTTTTTGCTAGCTTTTGGTTGCTGTTTTTCCCAAATACGATGTATATGATGACAGATTTCATTCATTTGTATGCGATTGGGACAAGCTTAGATCAAGCAACACAGTATTTTAATTATGCGGTTTTAGCCACTGGCATTTTTATTGGTGTTGGCTTGGGTATTTTAAGTTTGGAGATTATTACCAGTTCAGTCTTCCAACAGCATATGCATTTGGTATATTGGAGTGTTACTGCTATTGTGTCCGTATTATCGGCGATCGGAATTTATTTGGGCCGGTATTTGCGATTGAATTCATGGGATGTGTTCACTGATATTGCTGGTGTCATGAGAAATATTGTATTGTCTATGAGTTATCATATGGTTACTTTTGTGATTTTGTTTGCCGGTGCACAGTTTGCTGTATTAGTCATTTTTCATTACGGCATACGCTTAATTCAGACATCAAGAATAGATGCTTGACAGAATTGATATAACAGCGTAAAATGGTATTTGTTGAACAAGTAGAAGCGCCCGCTTCTCGCCAAGTGATGATGTTGCTTGGCAGATACAGTTGTCCTTATGGACTACAAGTATTCGGAGTGGGTGAAGATTAATTTCTTTATCCACTTTTCTTCTTGATTCACAAAATAAATTTGGAGGTACCTGACAATAGCACGTCAACCAAGACAAGTTGATTTAATCAACGAAAATATTCGCGTTCCTCGCGTATTGCTTATCCATGAAGGTAAGCAGACAGAAATGTCAACTCGAGACGCACAACAAATTGCTAACGATTTAGACCAAGATTTGGTGCTGGTACAAGCTAACGCTGAACCACCAGTAGCTAAAATCATGGATTGGGGGAAGGCTAAGTTCGAAGCTCAAAAGAAGCAAAAAGAACAACGCAAAAACCAAAAAATTGTGCAAGTTAAAGAAGTCCGTATGTCACCAGTTATTGATTCAGGTGACTTTGAGACACGTAAAAAAGCAGCTATTAAGTTTCTTAGTCAAGGAAATAAGGTTAAGCTTAATCTACGTTTCCGCGGTCGTATGATTACGCACCAAGATATTGGACGTCAAGTATTAGACCGTATGGCTGTAGAACTGGATGATATTGCTAAGGTTGAGCAACGTGCCAAAATGGATGGCCGCCAAATGTTTTTGATCTTGGCTCCCAGGGATGCCAAGTAATTAAGGGTTTAATTGCTTGTTTACAAGTTTAAACAAAATTATAAAGTAGGAGAATTAGTCACATGCCAAAGATGAAGACACACCGCGCATCAGCAAAGCGCTTTAAGAAGACAGCCAATGGTGGGTTGAAGTCAGCTTCAGCTTACACATCACACCGTTTCCATGGTAAGACAAAGAAGCAACGTCGTCAATTGCGTGGTACACGCATGATGGATTCAACGACTGTTAAGACATACGCTAAGATGTTGTCAAACATCTAATTCGCCTTGCGATGGTTCATCTATCTACATTTTGGATCGTAGATCCAGCAATTTATTTTTTAGAATTCTAGGAGGAATTACCCATGCGAGTTAAGGGTGGTACAGTTTCACGCGCACGTCGTAAAAAGATGGTTAAGTTGGCTAAGGGTTACCGTGGTCAACGTCGTATTAATTTTAAGGTTGCAAAGCAACAAGTATGGAAGTCATATTTGTATGCATACCGTGATCGTAAGAACACAAAGCGTAATTTCCGTAAGTTATGGATTGCACGTATCAACGCAGCAGCACGCATGAATGGTTTGTCATATTCAAAACTAATGCATGGTTTGACATTAGCTGGTGTTGAATTAAACCGTAAGATGTTGGCTGAAATTGCTGTTTCTGATTTTGATACTTTTTCAAACTTAGCAGATCAAGCAAAGTCAGCTTTGGCATCAGACAATGTTTTGGTACAAGAACGTATTGCTGCAACATTGGAAACAACTGTTAAGGTTGATCGTTAAGATTATTAATTCAAATAAAAAACGCGCAAATGCGCGTTTTTTATTTGAATTAATTTAGAAAGTCCTGTAATAGTTATTGTAGTCCAGATTGAGATTTGCTACTAGCGATTAATTTTAGATTGTCATCATTACCAGTTGGGGTAAATACAATAGATACTTTTATACCAGTTTTACTTTGCCATGTAGCATAGACGCGATCACTAGCTGTTAAATAAGTTGGGTTACCATAAGCGCTACGTACGTCATCATATGTAGCGGAACCAATAGCAATTTGCTCATAGGTAGTTGCCGACCAGTTACCAAAAGATGCTGCTGGTTGTGAACTTGATGTGGCCTGTGAAGAATCTGAAGATGTACCACTGCTACTTGCAACTGAAGATGATGATGGGCTATTAGATGTGTTGTCTTCTATGGGAGCCTGTGTGGCATCATCGGTTA
The DNA here is from genome assembly GCF_007954525.1 of Leuconostoc carnosum. NCBI lineage: Bacteria > Bacillati > Bacillota > Bacilli > Lactobacillales > Lactobacillaceae > Leuconostoc > Leuconostoc carnosum. The sequence goes on from NZ_CP042374.1 coordinate 1,538,054, forward strand.
CAGTGCTAATGGCTGATGAAACTGCTGGACCAGCAGGCGCTTCTGGTATAGAGGTCGACTCACTGGCCAAATCTTCTGATGAACTGGATTGAGTGGTCGGTTCCGCTTTAGATTTTTGCTTTTTAGGAGTACTAGAAGAGCTACTTGTTTGCTCGGTTTTATTCGAGTTATTTTGTCCAAAAAATGTGAAAGCAATACCTAATATAATAATGATGCTCAGAGAAAAGATGATAATATTACGTACTTTATGTGATTTTTTAAATGGTTTACGTTGCATAGTCATTTTGTGCAGATGGAATCCCTACTGCATTTCCTTTCTGTAACAATGATAACAGAAAAATTTAAAAGTATGTTAAAATAGATATAATTACGTATCGAGACAAGAAATAGGATGTTTCCGTGTTTTAGAAACCAAAACGTCTAATTGTTATATTTACGAAAAATTTCGACTTATTACTATAAGTCTATTTATAAAGGAAATAATCATGACAGATTTAAGTATTATTCCGTTTGGCGGCGTTCGCGAAAACGGTAAAAACATGTATGCCGTAACGGTAAATGATGAGATTTTTATTCTAGATGCTGGTCTAAAGTATCCAGAAACGGATCAATTAGGTGTGGACGTTGTTGTACCAGATTTTGAATATCTTATAAAGAATTCAGATAAAATTGCTGGTGTTTTTTTGACTCACGGTCATGCGGATGCTATCGGTGCATTGCCATACTTTTTACAACAAGTACAGGCACCAATTTTTGGTTCACAGATGACAATTGAGCTAGCTAAACTAGCGATTAAAGATCAAGAAGCGTTGAACACATATGATGACTATCACATTGTCAATGAAAAAACTGAAATTGTATTTGGAGATGTTACCGTATCCTTCTTCAATACAACGCACTCAATACCTGAATCATTGGGTATTGTATTGGGAACACCTTATGGTCAAGTTGTTTACACAGGTGATTTTAAGTTTGATCAAACAGCAAAAAGTTACTATCAAACGGATATCTCTCGTTTAGTAGAGGTTGGAAAAGGGAAAGTCTTGGCCTTGTTAGCTGACGCAGCTGGTACGGGTGATAATGCTAATTCAGTCAACGAATCTAAAATTAGTGATTACATTTTAGAAACTTTCCGTGATAATAAAAAGAAACGAATTATTGTTGCTGCTGTGGCATCGAACGTGCAACGTATTCAGCAAGTCATTGATGCAACTGTTGCCACCAAAAGACAATTAGTTTTGTCAGGTAATGATATTGAGAATGTTGTGCGTACAGCAATTCGTTTACGTAAATTAAATTTACCGGTACCAGAGAGCAAACTTTTCGTTAATTTGAAAAATGCAAAAAAATTAGCACCAGAAGAAACTGTCATTCTTGAAACTGGCCGAATGGGCGAACCTGTTAAACATTTAAATCGAATGGCGAATGGCGAAGATCCTTACATTCGTATTGGTAAAGATGATTTGGTCTTTATTACTACGACACCATCCACTGCGATGGAAGGTATTGTTGCTAAAACACGTGATATGTTGTTTAAGCAAGGAGCGGATGTTAAACAAATTAGCACTGATTTACGTTCAAGTGGTCATGCATCACGTAATGATTTACAAATGATGATTAATGTCATACAGCCTGAATATTTCATGCCCATTCAAGGTGAATACCGCGTGATGACAACAGCTAAAAAAGCTGCTGAAGAGGTTAATATTTCTGAAGATCATATTCTCATGGCTATGAAAGGAGATCAATTCAAGTGGTTAGAAGATCATTTTGAATTGCAAGATTCATTTACCATAGGAGAAACATTGATTGATGGTTCTGGTATTGGTGACATTGGGAATGTCGTTTTGAGAGATCGTCGTATTTTGTCAGAAGATGGTATTTTTGTGTCAGTTGTCACAATTGATCGTAAGAAACGTCAAGTCGTTTCAAAACCCAAACTAACGTCACGTGGCTTTGTTTATGTGAAAGCCAATCGTGACTTGATGAAGGAAGCTTCAGAATTAACTGTGAAACAGATTGAAGACTATTTGACTAACACAAAAAGTTTTGATTGGACTGAACTCAAGAATGGCGTACGTGAAGTCTTATCACGTTATTTATTTGAACAAACGCGTCGACGTCCGATGGTTATGCCAGTTGTGATGGAAGTGAATCAAAATCGCCGACCAACAGCGCATAAAGTAGCACAGTCGGGGACACAACCAAATAAAAACCAAGTCGTAAAAAAGAACAAAAAAGAAGTATCCGAAAAGCAAGTGGCGAATAAACGGCCACAAAATCATGCTAAAAATAAGCCAGTAACTAAAGTAACAGAGAAATCTTAACTATCTTTATGGTTCTGCCTGTAAAAATGACTAGGGAAGGAGAGATATTGGTTGAATAAAGTCAGCTGATACATTGATAAATATATGACTTTAGAAAATCATTTACCACCGGAAACACAAAGCCTTATTGATCGTGCACATATTGAAATGACTCAGGAAAATTGGCATGACGCAGCCGAAACACTGGCTGAATTGTATGAAAAATTATCCACTTTTGAAGTGAATTATCGATTAGTTACTGCGTTATTCATGGATGAGCAATATCAATTAGCATCATCATATGCTGATGATTTCTTGTTGAACTATTTAGATGATGAAGCTAATTTTCGAATGGTTGTAGCGTTAGCCATACAAAATCAAAATTTTGTTTATGCACAACAATTAGCTGTTTTGTGGGATGGTGTGGATACACGAGAAGCTGTCATTCAAGAAATTAGAGATGCTGAAAAAAATGCTGAAATAACAATGGCAGCGACGTTTAAAACCATTGCTCGCCAATTCTATCATTTAAGTGATACTGATATTATTGAGCAGCGTGATCGCTATGAGTCGGGCAGGCATTTACCTGTAGATCAATTTATTATTGGGGCTAAGTATATACTAGTTGACCCTTATGCGACACCCATTATTCGTGCAACATTACTTGAAGATTTGCAAAAACTAAAGTTAGACGAAGATATTCAGTATCGCTGGTTAGATGATGAATTATATACTGCTAATTTTAGTCGAATACCTTTGTTAACTAATTCTAAAGTTTTTGAACAAATCGCTGATTTATTAGATGAAAAATTAAGTCAAGATGACCCAATAGCATTAGATATGTTAGCACAACAAGCCAGATTTGAATTAACTTTAATTTATCCTAGGATAGAAGAAATTGTGGTCGATATAGAAAACTGGGTTAATGCAACAATTGATCATTACTATGGTCGCCAAAACAACTTAGAATTATCATCACAAAAACAATGGCATGATAAAGTAAGAAATTTGACAGAAGATTTTTTTGAAAAATAATAGACAAAACTCTTTACATTTTTTTAATAACTAGGTATAATAATTTCTGGCTTCAAAAGCCGGAAAAACGCAATTAACTGTTGTCTTTTGATGGCTTGCGTTGTAAAATATAATTATAAACATTTTTCAAATTATTGAAAAATGAATTTTGGAGGAAACTACATTGGCTAAGGAAACTTACGTTCGCACTAAGCCCCACGTTAACATTGGTACTATTGGACACGTCGATCACGGAAAGACGACTTTGACAGCCGCAATCTCAAAGGTATTGGCTGAAAAGCAGGGCCGTACAGCTACTGATTTTGCTGAAATTGATAATGCTCCTGAAGAGAAGGAACGTGGAATCACGATCAACACTTCTCATATCGAATATGAAACAGAAGCACGTCACTATGCTCATATTGATGCCCCAGGACACGCTGATTATGTTAAAAACATGATCACTGGTGCCGCTCAAATGGATGGTGCTATCTTGGTTGTTGCTGCAACTGATGGTCCTATGCCACAAACACGTGAACATATTTTGTTGGCACGTCAAGTTGGTGTTGACTACTTAGTTGTCTTCTTGAACAAGACAGACTTGGTTGATGATGAAGAATTAGTCGACTTAGTTGAAATGGAAGTTCGTGAACTATTATCAGAATACGATTTCCCAGGCGATGATATTCCTGTATTAAAGGGTTCAGCTTTGAAGGCTCTTGAAGGTGATCCTGAACAAGTTAAGGTTATCGAAGAATTGATGGATACTGTTGATTCATATATTCCAGAACCAAAGCGTGAAAATGATAAGCCTTTCTTGATGCCAGTTGAAGATGTATTTACAATTACTGGTCGTGGTACTGTTGCATCTGGTCGTGTTGACCGTGGTGTATTGACTACTGGTACTGAAATTGAAATTATCGGTATGAAGGATGAAGTCAAGAAGACTACTGTTACTGGTATCGAAATGTTCCGTAAGACTTTAGATGAAGCTCAAGCGGGTGACAATATTGGTGCTTTGTTGCGTGGTGTTGATCGTAACGAAATTGAACGTGGTCAAGTTTTGGCTCAACCAGGTTCAATTAAGACACACAAGAAGTTCAAGGCAGAAGTTTATGTCCTTTCTAAGGAAGAAGGTGGTCGTCATACACCATTCTTCACTAACTACCGTCCACAATTCTACTTCCACACAACTGATGTTACAGGTGTTGTTGAATTACCAGCTGGCGTAGAAATGGTTATGCCTGGTGACCAAGTAACATTTGAAATTGAATTGATTTCACCAGTTGCTATTGAACAAGGATTGAAGTTTACTGTTCGTGAAGGTGGCCACACTGTTGGTGCCGGAACAGTTACTGAAATTGAAGATTAATAAATATTTATTTACAATATAAAATTAAATTTTATGTTGTGCGTCTCTAACTTTGGTTATTAATTTATCCAAAGTTAGAGACGCTTTTCTTTTACTAAATAAATTACGTATAGATATTATAAAAGGTGCCCCATGAGATTTATTACCTATCTCATGGGGCACCTTTTATGCGTTTGATTTATAATTTAAACTTTTACTTTGTGTCCTTAGACTCCAAATCACGACCTAATGCATTCTGACGTTCATTATCATCATCATGATCTGTTGGAAAAGAAATTAAATCGTCTAGTGAATTTTTTAGTTGCTCTTCGCGATTAACAATTTTTGCCATAATGTCCTCCGTTCCTGTTAGTATAACTCATTTTATATGCAATTATATACAATTATTCAAAAAATAAATGAATAATAAGTGTATATTATATATATTGTTGTATACTTAACATAATAAATCAAAGGAAATTTTATGATGGTTAACTTACTAACAATAAAAAATTTAAAAAAGCAATATAGTGACAAAGTCATTTTTGATAATGTCAATACAACTGTGAAGCAAGGCGAAGTTATTGCTATTCTTGGACCGTCAGGTGCTGGAAAATCAACATTCTTACGAGCAATCAATTTATTAGATGCACCAACTAGTGGGCAAGTCATTTTTGAAGACAATGAATTAACAAATTTGAGTGAAAAACAATTAGATAAATTACGTGAGAAAATGGGAATGGTATTTCAAAGTTTTAACTTATTTCCTAACTTATCGGTTATAGAAAATATTAAATTAGCACCTATGAAGGTAAAAAATATTTCTAATAGTTCGGCAACACAATTAGCTAAAGATTTGTTGAAGCAGGTTGGTTTATCAGATAAGGCAGATGTTTATCCAGCTAGTTTATCAGGTGGACAGCAGCAGCGTGTGGCCATTGCTCGTGCATTGGCGATGTCACCGGATGTCTTACTCTTTGATGAACCAACGAGTGCCTTAGACCCTGAAATGGTTGGCGAAGTATTAAACACCATGAAGGATTTGGCAGAAAGTGGGATGACTATGTTAGTAGTGACTCATGAAATGGGTTTTGCTCGCGAAGTTGCTGATACAATTTGGTTTATGGCTGATGGGGCAATACAAGAGATTGCAGAGCCAGAAGCATTTTTTGAACAACCAAAAACTGCTCGAGCGCAAGACTTTTTGAAAAAAGTATTATAATAATTGAGACTTGGCCAAAAAAGGTTGAGTTTTTTTGTTATGATAAAGTTATGACAAATATTAATTTAGAAAAGAAACATGCTGGAGTTGCAGCTTCAGAACTGATAGATGATGGGATGGTTGTTGGCTTGGGAACAGGTTCAACTGTTGATTTCTTTTTGAAAGCATTGGCAGAACGTGTAGAGCTTGAGCATTTGAGTATTGTTGGTGTCACCACGTCTTTTAAAACGGCGGCAAGAGCACAACAGTTGGGCATAAAAGTTTTAGATATTGATGATGCACCAATGATTGATATAACTATCGATGGCGCAGATGAAGTTGATCAGCATATGAATGGCATTAAAGGTGGTGGTGCAGCCTTTTTAATGGAAAAAATTGTTGCCAAAAATTCTAAAAAAATCATTTGGATTGTTGATAGTCAAAAAGTACATGAAAAATTAGGCCAATTTCCATTACCTGTAGAAATTGTGCCATTTGGTAGCGGAAAATTAATAGCTGAATTTGCAACGCAACATTTGTATCCAATTTTACGTGAAAAAGACGGTAAACCGATTATCACAGATATGGGACATTTTATTGTTGATTTACATTTGGAAACTATTGATCAACCGCATGAGCTGGGAAATTATTTAGATCGGCGTGTGGGTGTCGTGGAACATGGACTTTTTTTGGACACCGTAGATGAAATTATTATTGGAACAAGTCATGGTATAGAAAAAATTAAACGTGGTGGTTTTCAGAAATTTTAATAAAAGCGCTTACATTTTATGAAACAAAGCAGTATAATAAAGATGTAATAAATTAAATAAGGAGCTTGTCACGCTGGATAGCGTAGCAGAATAAATGATTATGGCATATAAGAATATTTTAGTAGCAATTGATGGCTCAGATGTATCCAATGTGTTGATTAAAAAAGCGGTTGAGTTTGCACCACAAGCACATTTAGATATTTTGACAGTTGTTGATACACGTAGTGGCGGATACTTTGGTACTGTTGTCATGAATGATGATATCATTTATCAAATGGAACAAGATGCTGAAAAAGTGATTAATAAAGCTTATGAATATGCTAAGTCTTTGGGTCACGACAATACAGATGTTCACGTTCGCTTTGGCTCACCAAAGCAAGTTATTGCACGTGAATTTCCAAAAGATCATAATAGTGATTTGATTGTTGTGGGTAAGACAGGATTAAGTCCGTTACAGCGTGTTATGGCAGGTACAGTGCCCGCTTTCGTAATCCAGGTAGCTGACATGGATGTATTGGTTATGCGATAATTATTTGAAAGTAATGAAAAAACTACGAAAAATAATTTTTCGTAGCTTTTTATTTCACTTCTTTTAGAATTGTAATATGATTAATTTTAACTGGCGCTATTGGTTCAGAACCTTCACCAGTAGTTTTCACTTTTGCATTCGCAATTTTATCAACAACATTCATCCCACTCATGACTTGTCCAAATACGGTGTAGCTACCATCTAATTGAGGGTTACCACCTTTTTTATAGGCTGTCGCAATTTTATTTGGATAGTTATTTTTATCAATTTTTTGGGCTTGATTATTTGAGTTTTGGTTAATAAAGAATTGAGAACCGTTAGTGTTTTCACCAGCATTTGCCATTGATAAAGCACCACGAATATTATATAGTGATGTGCTAATTTCATTTTTAAATCCTTTGCCACTATCTATTTGCTTATCTTTATCATGCCAAATCGACTCGCCGCCAGAACCATTTCCTTTGGGATCTCCGCCTTGAATCATAAAGTCAGCCATCACACGGTGAAAGATTGTATGATCGTAGTAGCCAGCTTTCGCATGTGTTAAGAAATTTTCAACTGCCAGTGGTGCGTATTGATTAAATAATTTAATTGTGACATCACCATAAGTGGTTTCAAGTTTAACTTCACTTTCTTTATCAGTTACAGTTTGATTAAGTTGAGGTAAGGCAACGTTGTTCAAAGCGGGATCGCTTTTGGTATTATCACTAGATGTTTGGTTTGACATCATGACGATGACTGAGACAATAATGATGACAAGTAACGTTGATATTGTCGCAAGTAGTATGTATTGATTTTTTTTAGTCATTTTAGAAAATCTTTCTTTTAAATACGTTCTATCAAGTAAGTCGTGATATTTTCAGTTAAGTAGCAGGCTTGTTTATAATCTGCTGATAATAGGCTGTCGCTAAAATTATGCCAACTGTCTGGTTGATGATTAAATTTAATTATGAGTAAACCACCGTGTGTCAGGCGAGGCAAAACATGATTAACTTGATTGAGGTAGTCTAATGGCAGGTTATTTTCGTTTTGTGCATCTTCAGAATAATCAAAGATAGCCAAGCTGACTTGGTTATTTGATCCAAGTTCCGTGATGAATTGCTCATCAATGTTTTTACTTAGTAATGTGACGCGTTCTAATAGACCGCTCATAAATAATGAGGCAGCTGTGGCATTAGCGTTATCTTTAGTAGTGGTATAACTTATTACTTGACCAGATTTTCCTATTCGAGTAGCTAAAAATCTAGTATTCGACCCATTAGCAGTTGTACCATCAATGACTATATCACCGACTTTTACAGTTTGTTCAATTAATTCGTGAGAGAATGCTTGACTATTTGGAATCATAAGTGCCTCCAATATGAAATATTTTTGTTGATAAAACAAGTAAACTATAGCCCAAAGTTACGCCAGCGAAAATGTCGGTGGGGTGGTGAACATTAATATATATTCGACTGATTGGGATAAGAACCATCAGTATAGCCAGTAGACCAATTATGATGTTTCGAATATGCTGTTGTTTGATGTTTATGTGCGCTAAAATAATTAGCGTGCCATATAATAGAACGGCCATCATAGTGTGTCCAGAAGGAAAGCTAAAACCAGATTCTGGTATTAATTGCGGTAAGGGCCGTGGATTTTGCACAAAACGTTTCACTAGTTGTGTGATGAAGCCAGCAAAAAATAAAACGTTAACTATTAAAAATCCAAGTTGTCGGTAATGATGATAATAGCCTAAAATAGCTGATAAAATTATTGTTAATAATATTGTGAAAGTTACACCGCCTAACTGTGTGACGTTGAAAAAGAAACTGTCAGCTAGTGGAGACCGTTGTTGAATGATATTTCTAACCAATCGATTTAAACTATCAATCCAGGTGGCATTTGACATGACACCAACTGTTAAGCATAAAAATAATAATAGTGCCAGAACGACAGATAAATATTGTAGCTTGTGTTTTATATTCATAACATATAGTATACCTGATTTATGTGAAACGTGTTATAATGAAACCATTATGTTCAACATTACTATACATGGCGCGGCATCAGAAAGTAAACGGGAATGCAAGTTTACCAAGCAAGATGTAGAACTCGGTTGAATTTTTTTGAAAATGAACTTATAGTAGTTTTCAACGTGTTGTCGCGTTAGGGCATTTGAGACGTAGCAATACGTGAACATAGGTGGTACCGCGATGATTCGCCCTATGTGACATTTTTAGTGTCACACAGGGGGATTTTTTTATTGTTTAGAAAACAAATTTAGGAGGAAACGTGTTAATCAACATTAATTTTTTAGATAAAGCCACTGAGATTGGTTGAATTAATGATACACGCTAGAAATATGACATACGAACATCAAAAAATAGAACAAAAATGGCAAAAGTTTTGGTCAGACAATCATACTTTTAAGACTACTGATGATACAAGTAAGCCCAAGTACTATGCCTTAGACATGTTTCCATATCCGTCAGGACAAGGCCTACATGTTGGTCATCCTGAGGGCTATACAGCAACAGATATTATGAGCCGGTTCAAGCGAGCTAAGGGCTTTAATGTACTACATCCTATGGGTTGGGATGCTTTTGGTCTACCAGCAGAACAATATGCGATGAAAACAGGACACAATCCGGCAGATTTCACAAGTCAAAATGTTGCTCACTTTCGTGAACAAATCCAATCACTAGGTTTATCATACGATTGGGATCGTGAAATTAATACAACGGACCCAGAGTATTATAAATGGACACAATGGATTTTTGAGAAATTGTACGAAAAAGGTTTGGCATATGAATCTAAAATGATGGTTAATTGGGATCCCATTGACCGCGTTGTTTTAGCTAATGAAGAGGTTATTGATGGTAAGTCAGAACGCTCAGGTAATCGTGTTGAGCGCAAGGCTTTGCGTCAATGGGTTTTGAAAATTACTGCTTACGCAGACCGGTTAGTGGATGATTTAGAAGAGTTAGATTGGCCAGAAGCCATTAAAGAACAACAACGTCATTGGATTGGCCGTTCTAAAGGTGCTGCCGTATTTTTCAACATTGATCATTCTGATAAACAAATTGAGGTCTATACCACACGACCTGATACGCTTTTTGGTGCCTCTTACATGGTATTAGCACCTGAGCATGAGCTAGTTAATGAGATTATGACAGACGAGCAAAGTCAAGCAGTTAGTGACTACCGCGCGATGATATCTGCTAAATCTGACTTGGAACGGACCGACTTAAATAAAGATAAAACTGGTGTATTTACAGGAGCATATGGTATTAACCCTGTAAATGGGGAAAAGTTGCCTATTTGGATTGCTGACTATGTTTTGGCTAGCTATGGGACTGGCGCAATTATGGCGGTGCCTGCTCATGATGAACGTGATTTTGAATTTGCCAACAAATTTAATTTAACAATCAAACCAGTCATTGAAGGTGGCGATATCACTCAAGCGCCTTATATCGGTGATGGCGTGCATATTAATTCTGACTTTTTGAATGGTTTAGACAAAGTAACTGCCATCGATAACATTATTAGCTGGCTTGAAGAACATGGTGCAGGTCATTCGCAGACTAATTTCCGTTTGCGCGATTGGATATTTTCACGCCAACGCTATTGGGGGGAACCTATTCCAGTTATTCATTGGGAAGATGGGACAAAGAGTTTAGTGCCGGAAAACGAATTGCCGTTGTTACTGCCACGTGCGACTGAATTACGTCCTTCTGGGAATGGTGAGTCACCACTAGCCAATCTGACTGACTGGTTAGAAGTAACACGTGAGGATGGTGTTAAAGGACGTCGAGAGACAAATACAATGCCACAATGGGCTGGCTCATCTTGGTACTTCTTACGCTTTGTTGATCCGCATAACCAAGAAAAACTAGCAGACCCTGATAAGCTAAAGTATTGGATGAATGTCGATTTGTATGTTGGTGGTGCAGAACATGCTGTGTTACACTTATTGTACGCGCGTTTTTGGCATAAATTCTTATATAATTTAGGTGTTGTGCCAACAAAAGAGCCATTCCAAAAGTTGGTTAACCAAGGGATGATTTTGGGTGGCAATCATGAAAAAATGTCTAAATCAAAGGGTAATGTTGTTAACCCAGATGACATCGTGGCACAATTTGGTGCCGATACATTACGCGTCTATGAAATGTTTATGGGACCTTTGACGCAGAGTAAACCTTGGTCTGAGGAAGGTATTACTGGCTCACGTCGTTGGCTTGATCGTGTTTGGCGTTTGCTAGTTGATGATGCCGGACAACTACGTGATCATGTGACAACAGTTAATCAAGGTGATTTGGATAAGGTTTATAATCAGACAGTTAAAAAAGTAACTGATGATGTAGAAAATATGCGATTTAACACAGCCATTTCACAGATGATGGTATTTGTTAACGAAGCATACAAATCAGAGGCGTTGCCAATTGATTATATGAATGGATTTACGCAGTTATTAGCACCATTTGCCCCACATATGGCTGAAGAATTATGGTTGCGTTTGGGACATGAGTCATCAATAACCTACGTAACATGGCCAGAGTATGATGAAACACAAATAGTTGATGATACAGTAGAAATTATTTTCCAAGTCAATGGTAAAGTACGTGGTAAGGCAAAAGTTACACGGGACATTGATAAGAACAGTATGATTGATTTAGCTAAAGCGGATGAAAATGTTCAAAACTTTATCGATGGTAAAGAAATACGAAAAATTATTGCTATCCCAGGTAAATTCATCAATATTGTAGTTGGATAAAATAATATAGTTATGTTAATTTATAAAATGGAGAAATTAAGTTAACTCCGAAAGTCAGTTATGTGATGTAACTGACGTACATAATTCCAAAGGAGTACACTCAATGGCGGATAAAAAGCGTCCAAGTGCGCCGAATGAACTCGGACAACATGTAGATAAGGTTAATGTTGATGGTAAGGTACTGAGTGCCGACGAAATACTTGAAAAAGCCCGTCAACGTTTAAAACAAAAACACCAACAGCGTCCTTATGATGGTCATTTTGATGGGCATAAAAAACCAAAAACAGAAGTCAGTTCTCAACCTACTCAGGAAGAGATTAATGCTATTAAAGCAAAAAATAATCGTGCGCGGACAAACATTGTTAGCAAAAAACCTAGCTTGAAAAATCAAGAACCAAAGACATCTGCCAAAGATAATCGTCAAGTTAGCACGTCATCGCCAAATACTGCATCAGATAATGATCGCGCGACCTTAGTTAAAGGATCCGCATGGTTATCGGCAGGAAATATTGTGTCACGTGTACTTGGTGCTGCTTATATTGTACCTTGGATGGCTTTATTAGGGACTAATTCGAACCGAGCTAACGCTTTATTTGGGCAAGGATATAACATTTATGGTATGTTCTTGGCTATTGCAACGTTTGGTATACCAGCCGCAATTTCAAAGTTAGTTGCAGAGTTTGATTCACGTAATGATGTTTATCGTTCTCGACAACTCACGAGACAATCATTAATGTTAGGTGTTGTTCTGGGTATTGTCTTTGGTATTGCAATTTATGTTATGGCCCCAATGTTATCTAATGGGCATGATAACTTTATTCCCGTATTACGGTCACTAGCGCCTGCTGTAGCTATATTTCCTTTGATGTCCATGATCCGTGGGATTTTTCAAGGGCATCAGCTAATGAGTGTTTCCGCGCTGTCTCAGGTTATTGAGCAAATTGCGCGTATCGCATATATGTTAGTCACTACCATAACTATTTTAAGTATTAATCCAAATAATTGGACCGCTGTGGTTGTTCAATCTACATTTGCGGCGTTTATTGGTGCTATTTTCAGTATGATTGTGCTTGGCTGGGGATGGATCAAGTATCATAGCATTGTTGTGCGCTCATGGCATCCAAGTGCACCTCTAGAAAAAACGCGTACGTTTAGTATGATAGTTAATATTTTGAAGGAATCGTGGCCGTTTATTATTATTGGCTCAGCGATTACGCTCTTTCAACTTGTTGATCAGTACACGTATTTTAATATTATGAATCACTTTTTCACACTATCTAGTGAGCAGTTGGAAGTTAAATTTGCTCTATTTAGTGCTAACCCCAATAAGCTGATTATGATTATTGTACCGTTTTCAACAAGTATTGCAGCAACGGCGTTACCTATGTTGTCAGGTAGTAAAGCCACATTAACTCGTGAAAAGATTCAAGCCCAATTAGAGCAAGTGATTAAATTATTTGCTTTGGTTATGCTACCAAGTACTCTAGGCATGTTTGCAATCGCAGGGCCACTGTATAAAATGTTTTATCCAATTGATGTGACAAATCAAGAGGGCATTTATTTGCTAGAATATTCAGCAATACTAGCGATTGCCTTTAGTTTATTTATGCTTTTGTCATTCATCTTGCAAGCATTATCAGAAGTGTCTATTGTTATTAAATCATTTGTTATTGGCTTGGTTATCAAACTTGCTTTCCAAATACCGTTAGTGCGTTATTTTGAGGGGATGGGGGCATTAATGGCAAGTGTGCTTGGTATGGCAGTTGCAGTTGCTTATATGTTGGATTATCTGAATACAGTTTATGGCGTTTCGCTGTCAACAGTCAGCCATGAACTATGGCAAATGTTTGTTGGTGCAGCCATTATGGCCGTAATTGTTTATCTAATTGTCTTTGGCTTTAGTCAGTTTATATTACCCGAAGATAATAAATTATCAGTGACCATAACAGCCTTATTATCAGCTGGAATTGGTGGTATCATTGTTATTACGTTATACTTACGTATGGGGTTTGTTAGTGAATTACTGGGAAATAAAATGCGTTATATACCACGTATTTTACGACCTAAACAGTGACATGTGTTGCTGTTTTTTTATTGTAAAATAAGATAAAAAATCATTAACAAGCTATTTTTAAGTGATAAATTGGTGTATGCTAAAATTAAGTTTTGTGCTATATGGAGGCGTAAATATGACAAATCGAGACACACAAACTGTACTTCAACCAGTCTTAATTAATCGGTTGGACAGTAAGATACAATATTTAAATCAATTGGAGTTGGCTATTAATAATAACCAAGTTTCAAAAGTTTATGAATTACTAGACTCACAAAAATTCAATGAACAAATTAGACAACGTGAACACGCCGATAGTAACGCACACCTATCTGTGCTTGTTTCAGATCTTCAAAATGATATCGCTTCATTTTTGGCCCCAGAATTGATTGATTATTTGACTAGTCAATTCGACTTTTTAACTTTTAACCCAGTACAAGATGAGCCAACACTGTATGATGTTTATATTGGTGACTGGTGGAATCATCGCCAATTAGGTGTTTTAGATATATTATCCGCGTCATTAACATTAGATAATCATTTGATTTCGGAACTAACAGCAACAGCTAAATTACCAGATGGTGGAACACTTGACGATATTAAAATACAAGAAATTAATAAGATTATTGATGGATTAGAAGGTTTCTTGTCTGACAACACTAAACGATCATTAGAATTGCGAGTGATTGAGGATCAACTAGCAGAATTAATTAGCAATAAGGCTGGTTTATTTGGTAGAGGAGATAAGTTGACCAAGCAGTCACTTGAAAAGAAACGAGAATTATTATTGGCGACACAAAAACGTGTACCAGAAGTTCAAAATAAACTTGATGAACAGCAAAAAGAACTATTAAAATTAGAAAAGATAGATGTGTTGCGGCAACTGGAGTTACAAGCTATTTTTACTACATTTACCGATTTAACATCATTTATTGCAGCGCTAGATCAAATTTACGTCTCATACATCCACGCATTACAGCAGAAAAATTAGACTATGGATAACTTTAAAATAGAAAATTATAGTGAACAATTAGGCAAGGATTTGCGTCTTTTTGATCGTTTACACCTACTTATCGATACGCTAGGAACAACTGAAAATTTAATAGAAATATTGGATGTATTACAAAAAATTTTAGATTTCGATAGTCATCAATCAAAAATGGTGCGTATTGATAACCCCTTTTGGTTTCCTGATACACATTGGGTCACATTGGCGTTTGCAAAATTTGCTATGTCAGCTTCCTTATCAACAACTGTGGTGACATTACCTCAGGCACAAAAAGTGGTTGAACTTCATTTTGAAGAGTGGCCAAATGCCTCATTTCGATTTACCAAAGCGCCGTTAGCTGCAGGCGGTTACTATTTGGAAGAGACTGCTCAAAATTTACGAGTACTTTATTGGGATGTTGTACGTAGACGTTTTTATCTTGATGCGCAGCAATTTGCAACCTTAGTACAAACAGAAGCACTTCAAATTGCTGGAGTGGAAGCATTAGCAACTTTCCAAAAGCGTTTAACTGCCATTGCTGAACAACTTGCTGAGGCAGATTATGATATTGTTTTACCAGGTAGTGATGCTGCAAATCAGGGGAATTTAGTTATGACACAAAAAGACTTATCAGCAGATATTTTGGATGCTCTTTTCGTTTCGGCTGCTAAGCAACAATTCATTTTAAAAAGAATACAAAATGAGCAAACTGGCGCTGAAATAGCGGTTGGCGATGTTATCATCAAGTTACTACAACAACGTGTTGACGGTGGACATGCACAATGGCATTATGACATAGTAGATGACCATCAAAAGGTGACGATTTATACGTTATTGCAGCAATTACCATTCTTTTATCGGTGGTACATGGGCAATCTCAATGTAGTTGCTTTAAAAGATAAGCGTGAAGTATTTGTGGATTAGGTTGGTATATGAGACAATTGAGTTATAAAGTTTTATATATTGTATTATTTTCACACTTAGAAAAGAAGAGGTAAATTATGGCAATTATTATTATTATTGCTGTTGTCGCAGTGATTGCTATCATTTGGGTTGCTGTTTATAACGGCTTGGTGAAATCACGCATGCTTACGCAAGAAGCGTGGAGTCAAATTGATGTGCAACTTAAGCGCCGAAATGATTTGATTCCTAACCTTGTCAATACTGTTAAAGGTTACGCTGATTTTGAAAAATCAACTTTACAAGCCGTTACAGATGCACGAGCAAGTGTCAATAATGCGCAGGGACCTGCTGCAACAATGGCAGCTTCTGATCAATTAACTGGTGCTTTATCACATTTGTTTGCTGTGGCAGAAGCATATCCTGACTTAAAAGCAAGTACAAGTTTTAATAAGTTACAGGAAGAGTTAACGAATACAGAAAACAAAATTGCTTATTCACGTCAATTATTTAACACAACAACTGCAAGTTACAACACGAAGTTACAATCTTTCCCAAGTAATATTATTGCAGGTATTCATCATTTTGAACCTAGTGAATTTATTGTTGTGCCAGAAAATGAAAAAGAAGTACCAACGGTTAAATTTTAATGTTATACGAGCAAATACAATCAAATAAGCGCCGTACCATTGTGCTATTGGTTGGCTTTTTCATTTTGGTAGCTATTGTTGGTGCTGCGGTTGGATATCTATTACTTGGTTCTCTTGAACTCGGCATTATTGCGGCTATTGTCATTGGTGTGATCTATACGTTGATTATGATTAGTAACTCAACTAGTGTGGTTATGGCAATGAACCATGGTACAGAGATAAAAAATGCTGATGAAGAACCAGAACTGTGGCATACAGTTGAAGATATGTCGATGGTAGCACAAGTACCAATGCCCCGTGTTTTTATTATTCAAGATGATAGTCCTAATGCATTTGCGACAGGTAATAGTCCTAAAAATTCTGCTGTTGCCGCGACAACCGGTTTATTAAAAATCATGAACCGCCATGAATTGGAAGGTGTCATAGGGCATGAAATCAGTCATATTCGTAATTATGATATCCGTATTTCTACGATTGCCCTCGCTCTAACAGCGGCTATTTCATTACTTGTCAATCTTGGGAGTAACTGGTGGTTTTGGGGTAGTGGGACAAATCGTCGTGATAACCGAGAAAGCGGGAGTAACGGTGCTCAAATCTTCCTTCTGATTTTTTCCATTATTATTATGGTATTAGCACCACTTGTTGCGACAGTGGTACAATTAGCTATTTCACGAAATCGTGAATATTTAGCAGATGCAGGAAGTGTTGAATTAACTCGTAATCCTGAAGAATTAATTTCTGCGCTAAGTAAACTAGGGTCTGCCAAACCAATGGAAAATGTCGATCCATCTTCAGCATCTTTATATATTAGTAATCCGCTTAAACAAAAGAAACACTTGTTTGATACGCATCCACCTATTGAGGAACGAATTGCGCGGCTACAAAAAATGTAAAAAACGATGAACAATTACGTTCATCGTTTTTTTGCGGTGATAATCACAACTATATTACAATCATATTTCATAATTATTTTAGATTGATTAATAATTTTATATATTAAATTTTATTAATGAAGTTTATGATAAACTAAAGTAGTTAAGAATTGTTAAAGTTTATGCGAACGAGTAGAGGATTAACATATGGAAAGAATTGATAAGAAAATTATTGTATCAGGTTTTAGTTTGTTGGGAATAGCTGCCATTGGGACGGGGATAGCTCATGCAGATGTAGCGCAACAGGTTGTCGATAAAGCTGTGGAATCAGTCACCGAGCCTTCTAATTTATCGACACAAAAAACGGCACTATCAAAATCACCCTTGAAAATTGCTAAAAATAAAGTTACTCAAGTGTCTGACTCTAAGAGAGAGCAGATTATTAAGTCAGCAGTGAACTCAAAAACTTATGCGGTTAAAAGTGGTGATTCGCTATGGTCTATTGCCAATCATCATAACGTAAATGTTGATGAACTGGTATTGGCGAATAATGGCTCTGATTTAATTTCTGTCGGTCAAAAAATTACTTTGCCAAGTCAAACGCCTACTACAAGTGTTGAATCAGAAAAAACGGATCCGTCACCTGTGACTGTTGATACGGAAAAATCAACTGCAGCGGAAACAGCATTAGAGCCTAAAACTGATGTCAGCGTTGATGACAGTTTAAACTCACAAGTAGGTAACGAACCATCAGTGGTGCAAGCACCCACTGATAGTTCATCAGCGAGTGAAAATATCACAAGTAGTGATGTACCAGTTGTAAGTCAGGCGTCGGCTCCTTCAGTAAGTAGCGTTTCTTCGCAAGTGGACACGTCTTTAACACAAACCTCATCAAATCAGGTTAGTGAAACTTTACCTGATATGGCAACATCTAAAAATACAAATGATACGACTGCATCATCAGTAGTTCAAACTGCTAGTCAGAAAAGTGACATTGCTGATCAAGGACAAAATACAGTGGAATCAGTCACGGCAGCGACTGAACCAGAAACAATAACAGCTAATTCAGTGGCTGAAGGATCAGACAAATCATTGATTTCACAGTCAGAAAGTGCATCAAATGTACAGCCAGTTAATAAAACACAACCTAAAACAGACACTAATATAAACGGTATTGTGTCATTAGCTAAAAATTTGGTCACACAGGATATTCCTTATGAATGGGGTGGAAATAACACGCAAGGATTTGATTGTTCTGGATTTGTGAGTTATGTATTTCAAAATGCTGCTGGTATTTCATTACCTCATTCTTCAGTTGTGCAAGAGTCGTACGTCCAACAGAAAGCCGTTACGCAAGTACAACCAGGTGATTTGTTGTTCTGGGGAACACCTGGAGCAAGCTATCATGTTGCAATTTACATCGGTGGGAATCAGTACGTTTCGGCACCAGATTCTGGCGAAAATGTGCGCATTGAAACGATTTCAGCTAACTTTGAACCGAGTTTTGCAGGTCACGTCGAATAGGTCTTGCTTTTTCTAATAAAAACCGTTAAAGTAAAGCTATTAATAAATATTGGTTTGCAGATATATTGCTAGAAAATGGCTAGCAGTTTCTACCACGCCCCTAAAGTCGTGACTATTCGCAAATGCAACACGACCTTAACGGCGAAGTCTAAGCATTTGTGGATCTATATATCCCAGGTGCTTTTTTGGTATAATAATACAATTTATTACAATTCAAATCGGCGGATCAGCTAATAATTGTATTAGCAAAAAGGCCTAATTAACGCGTGTTAAACATCATTGCGGGGTGTTTAATGTATTTAAATCGGAGGATCTCATGCAAAAATTCTTTTTAGACGATGAAAAGCCTAAATTTAGTTCACGTAATAAGTTTGCTAAGATGGGCTTAACGTTTGAAGATGTCAAGTTAATGAACGACAAAAATACGACCGTTCAAGCTAATAATGTCAATGTTTCAACTAGTTTAACACCAACGTTAAAACTAAATATTCCGTTGATTTCTGCTGCAATGGATACTGTTACTGAGGCTAATTTTGCTATAGAATTGGCAAAGTTGGGTGGGTTAGGTGTTATTCATAAAAATATGACTATTGCTGAACAAGCTGATGAAGTTAAACAAGTAAAAACAGCCACTTTCGATCCTAAACAATATGATCATGCTGCTGTGGACGCAAAAGAGCAGTTATTGGTTGCTGGTGCAGTAGGTGTGACCTCAGATACAGTTAAACGTGTTGAAGCAATGGTTAATGCTGGTGTTGATGCAATTGTTTTAGATTCTGCACACGGTCATTCAGAAGGTGTTTTACGCAAAGTAACTGAAGTGCGTAATGCTTTCCCAGACTTAAATATTATTGCGGGTAATATTGCAACTTCAGAGGGGGCAGCAGCTTTGTATGATGCTGGTGCTGATGTTGTTAAAGTTGGTATTGGTCCCGGGTCTATTTGCACAACGCGTGTTGTTGCTGGCATTGGCGTACCACAAATATCAGCAGTTCGTGATGCTGCTGATGAAGGTGTTCGTCGCGGTAAAGCAATTATTGCTGATGGTGGCGCAAAAACAGCTGAGGATATTGTCAAGGCAATGGCTGCAGGTGGCAATGCTGTGATGCTGGGTTCAATGTTTTCTGGTACAAAAGAAACACCGGGTGAAATTTTTGAAGATAACGGTAAGAAATATAAAACTTATAGAGGTATGGGATCAATTGCCGCTATGGAAGCCGGTTCAAAAGATCGTTATTTTCAAGGTGAAGTTAACGAAGCTAAAAAGATGGTACCGGAAGGTATTGAGGCACGTGTTGAGTACAAAGGGGCATTGGCAGACATCTTGACCCCTGTTATGAATAGTATTCGCCAAGAAATGTCTGAAATGGGTGAAAGTGCAATTACTGATTTATCAAAAAATCGTCATATTACACGTGATATTGCCGGTATTGATTATGAAGAGGCGCTGTCAAAAACTGAGCCAAAGTATACGATACCAACATTCTAAGCAGTCAGTAATGGAGAAATAATATGTCTGAAAATAATAAAAACCAAGGTTTGGGGTATGATCAAGTGTTGCTTGTACCTGGTGCTTCAAATGTTTTACCACATACAGTATCGTTATCAACACAATTAGCTAACAATTTCATCTTAAATATTCCTTTGATTTCTGAAGCCAATGGTGTTGCTACTGATGTTAGAGTTGTACCAACAGCATTAAATGGTGGATTAGGCGTAGTGGCGGAGCAGGAAGATATTGATGCACAGTCAGCAACAATTGCCACTGCTAAACAAACAGTTGTTGATTTTGAAAAATATCCCAATGCTTTTGTAAATGCTCAGAATCATCTTCGCGTCGCTGCTGAAGTTTGGTTATCTACTGGTGCACAAGACCGAGTTAAAAAGTTAGTTACAGCCGGCGCTGATGCAATCTTTTTCTATCTCAAAGATGCACTCACTCATGAAACAAATGAAATTGTCAAAGCTGTACGTAAAGCATTTCCAACAACATTCTTAGCTGTTGGGGTTATTGAAGATCAAGGAATTGCTGGGGCATTGTACCAAGATGGTGTTGACGCCGTCATTGCAGGGCGTGCAGTGAACTCAGAACTACCTAATAATGTGTTATATCCATTTTTAACAACAACAATGGCAATTGCAGAAGTGGCAGCTGATTTTGATAAAGCAGTGATTGCTTCTGGTGGTGCTCACTACTCTGGAGATGTTGTTAAAGCTATCTCAGCTGGAGCATCTGCAATTTTAGTAACTGATTTACTCAAAGGTGAGGTTTTGTCCGCGGATGGTACCTTTGCTGGTGGTGATATGTCAATTGATGATGCTATTTTCCAAACTGATGGTGGCTTACGTGCAGGGATGGGATATACAGGCTCATCAACAATTTCAGATTTGAAATTGTCAGCAAAGTTTGTTCAAATTACAGATAATGGTTTGCGTGAATCACATCCACATGATGTTGAAATTACAAAAATTGCACCTAATTACGCAAAGTGATATATGATAAACTTGATTTTAAGAATAAAAATGATTTATCGTTTTATTCTCATTGTTAAGTTTAAACATGTACTAAAGGGAGAGTAAAGCATGGCTGAAATTAATGCCGATAAAGTTCTTGTATTGGACTATGGTAGCCAATATAATCAATTAATTACCCGCCGTATCCGTGAAATGGGCGTTTTTTCTGAGTTGAAGTCACGTAATATGACTATTTCTGAAATAAAAGCCTATCATCCAAAAGCAATTATTTTATCAGGTGGCCCAAAATCTGTTTATGAAGAAGATGCCTTTAGCATCGATCAAGAACTGTTTAATTTAGGCGTTCCTGTGCTTGGTGTTTGTTATGGCATGCAATTGATGGCACAACAACTAGGTGGTAGCGTTGAAGCTAATCCTGGGAATGGTGAATTTGGTCAAACAATTCTAAAACAAACTGATCACGCTGGACGGTTATTTGCTGATACACCAGTTGAACAAACTGTTCTAATGAGCCATTCGGATAATGTTGTAAAGTTACCTGAAGGATTTGAAGTGGCCGGTGGCTCAGATAAAACACCAATTGCTGCTATTGCTAATGAAGAGCGTCGTTTATATGGTGTGCAGTTTCATGCAGAAACAACATTATCTGAACATGGTAAACAGATTTTGCATAATTTTGTTTTTGACATTGCGCAAGCTGAGGCTAATTGGGATATGAGCGGCTTCGTTGATCAACAAATTGCTCATATCAGAAAAATTGTTGGTGACAAGAAAGTATTATTGGGACTTTCTGGTGGTGTTGATTCATCGGTTGTTGGTGTTTTATTGCATAAAGCTATTGGTGATCAATTAACGTCAATTTTTGTTGACCATGGATTGTTACGTAAAAACGAAGCGCAGCAAGTGATGGAAATGATGGGCGGTCAATTTGGATTAAATATTATCAAAGTTGATGCACAAGAACGCTTTTTGTCTCAATTAGCTGGGGTGACTGACCCAGAAAAAAAGCGCAAGATTATTGGTAATGAATTTATTCAAGTCTTCAATGATGAAGCCACAAAGCTTGATGGTATTGATTTTCTGGCGCAAGGTACATTATATACTGATGTGATTGAGTCAGGTACAGATACTGCGCAAACAATTAAATCACACCATAATGTCGGTGGGCTACCTGAAGATATGCAGTTTAAGTTAATTGAACCACTGAATACACTCTTTAAAGATGAAGTTCGTGAACTAGGTGAGACCTTGGATATGCCACATGAAATGGTCTGGCGTCAACCATTCCCTGGACCTGGTCTTGGCATTCGTATCTTGGGTGACATCACAGAAGACAAGCTAGAAATTGTCAGAGATTCAGATTGGATCCTACGTGACGAAATTGCTAAAGCTGGACTAGAAGGTGATGTTTGGCAGTACTTTACAGTCTTGACTGGCGTTCGTTCAGTAGGTGTTATGGGAGACTATCGTACCTACGACTATACGATTGCTATTCGTGCTATTACTTCGGTAGATGGCATGACAGCTGATTTTGCTCACTTACCATGGGAATTACTACAAAAAATTTCAGCGCGTATTGTTAACGAAGTTGGACACATTAATCGTGTCGTCTATGACATTACAGCGAAGCCACCAGCTACTGTTGAGTGGGAATAGTATATATAGCTTTAATGTGCTATATATACGTTGTTATAGGGAACAATTTGGAACACAGAGATGATTTTGTGTTTGAATGTATAGCGAGAACAAGCACAAGATGTGCTTGTTCTTTTTCTTTTTCTTTTTCTTTGATCAAATATGTGTCAACATCGATTGTTATGGTTGATGGTTGTTGCGTTAGAGTGACACAACGTATCTAATGAAGTTATTATGGATAAGTAAAAAACAAAGAATGAAGCACTTTAACTGCTATCTATTATTACTGTGATAACAAAATACTGTTGCCTTTGTTATAATGAAAATATTAAATTAAAGAGGTTTATTCATGAAAATTAGGAATGTGAATAGAGATGATTTAACGGCAATTATAGAAATAGAAAATAAAGGCTTCAATGAGCAGGAAGCAGGAACAAAAGAACAATATGAAGACCGAATTAAAAATTTTCGGGAAAGTTTCTTTGTCGCTGTAAATGATGACGATCAAATTATGGGATTTATTTGTGGACCCGCAGTTAAGGAACAATTTATAGAAGATTGGATGTATGAAGAAAATCCAAAAAGTGTCTCACGTGGCGGTTATCAAACGGTACAAACCATCGCGGTCTCTCCTGATGCTAGAGGACTGGGGATAGGAAGTTTGCTATTGTTAGAATTAGAGAATCATGCAAAAAGCGATGAGAGAATCGCGATGTCTCTAACTTGCTTAATAGATAGAATTCCGTTTTATGAAAAGAATGGTTATAAAAACATGGGAATTTCAAAGTCGAACCATGCTGATGAGCAATGGTTTAATATGGAAAAATTGATTAACCAATTTTAATTTTTTATGATTCAGTGATTCAGCAGGCTATTCATAATATTAGCATTCTCGTTGTACCATAGTACCTTGTTACGTAGCGATCAAATAAAAAACACATCTTGACTTGGTATAACCATTGTTAAAGATGTGTTTTTAGTATTGTTATTGCGGCAACATCAGGACCTAGTATTGAAATCAATACAACAGCTGGCGAGTCCTGAGAGAAAAAAGGTCTGGCCTTTTCATAAATGGCGCCTAATTCTTATGTTTTTTAACTCGGACACTTGGCACGTATCATTTTTACTAGATCGATACCTAATATTTAATTGCACGCTTAATAGGTTGGTCTATGTTACAATATAATTCCATGTTTGTCTATTATGCTATTCGCCACTTTCTAGTGGGATTAGTCCGTACATCCATTATTTATCGATTACCAGTATAATATTATCAAAAATTGAGCTTAACTGTTGAATTCTTAGACTTTATAGAGGGAGTATATTTAGTCGCTCAAACTAGCTCTTGATGAGAGCGAATCACATCGATATGCGATAATTAAGGAAATTAAAAAGTGGTTCATAGATGAGCCTATCTGTTGTTTTAAAGCACACAGCATTAAGTTTAACTTGTTTTCTATCTTTTATGGTAAGATAGTATTGTATATTTTAAATTTGTTTTGAGGGTGATAATGTCAATTAACTATCCTACGGGCAGTCGGCGTGTTTCGCATGTTGAAAATACGATGCGCACAGGTAAAACAACTAAAAAAGCATTGATGTTTGGTAAGCGTGGTATGGGCTTAGAAGAGGAAATTAATCTTGCCAATGATTACTACTTGGTTAACCATTTGGCAGTAATTCACAAAAAACCAACACCAGTAACAATTGTAAAAGTTGATTATCCCGCACGTTCTGCAGCAAAAATTACGGAAGCATATTTTAAGCAAGCTTCAACGACTGATTATAATGGTGTCTATCAAGGACGTTATATTGATTTTGACGCGAAAGAAACAAAAAATAAAACCTCTTTTCCTTTGAAAAATCTTCATGCACACCAAATTGTGCATTTGGCTAATATTTTAGCGCAAGGGGGCATTGGTTTTGTTATTATTAAATTTACCAGTTTAAATGAGACATATGTCTATCCTGCAAAAGAATTAATTGCGCAGTGGCAAAAGTTGAATGGCAAACAGTCAATTTCGTATGATGAAATTGTAGGGCGAGGGTACTCTGTACCTGAAAGTTTAAGCCCTAGTTTAGATTACTTAAAAGCTGTTGACCAATACTTTGAACATCTAAACTAACAAGTAGGAGTGCACCATCAATTATGGCAAATGAGAATCAATGGTCTCGTGTGAATCGCAATAGTAATACATATGACAGTTATCCAGCCACGGAACCACCCAAAACACCACGACCACCTAAAAAAAACGGTAATGAGTCAGGTGGTCCAAGAAAACCAAAGAAAAAGCGTCATTGGTTTTTAATGATTTTCTTATGGTTATTAGTATTAGGTATCATTGCCGTAATGTCTGGGGTAGCGTTATTCATTACATACGCTAATGATGCACCAAATATTACGGAATCCAAGTTAGCATCTGAAAACTCTAGTGCTATTCTTGATGACCAAGGGAAAAATATTTGGAGTTTATCAACTGTAGAACGTGATTATGCTACTACTAATGAAATACCAAAAATGTTGAAACAATCAGTTGTAGCAACGGAAGATCGTCGTTTTTACAAACATAATGGTGTTGATCCTATCCGTATTATGGGCGCAGCGGTTGCCAACTTCCGCGGGTCATCCTTAGGTATGCAAGGTGGATCAACATTAACGCAACAATTAGTGAAGTTATCAGTGTTTAGCACATCTACTGCTGATCAAACAGTTGAGCGTAAAGCCCAAGAAGCTTGGTTAGCAATGCGTGTCGAGAAAAACTTCACTAAAGATGAAATATTAACATTTTATATGAATAAGGTATACATGGGGCACGGCGTATCTGGCATGAAGACAGCTGCCACATATTTTTATGGTAAGCCACTAAAAGAATTAGCCTTACCCCAACTCGCATTATTAGCAGGTATGCCACAATCACCAACAAATTATGATCCGTATTTGAAAGATAACTCAGCTGCTAAAAAGCGACGTGATACTGTTTTACAATCCATGGTGAAATATGGTGCTATTACGGAAAACCAAGCAAATCAAGCGATAAAAGTACCAGTAAGTGATGGGTTGCAAGACTTAACAGCTAAAACACAGCTTGCGAATAATAATCGCAAAGTTGTTGATGGTTATGTTCAGTCAGTACTCTCAGAAGCTAATTCTCTGGGTTATGATGTCACCAAATCTGGGTTGAAAATATATACCAGCATGGATTCGAACCTGCAACAATCACTTTATGATAATGCTAATGGTAATACAGTTAATTTCCCTGCAGAAGACACCCAAATTGGTGCTACTATGGCTGATCCAAAAACAGGTCGTGTGGTTGCTCAATTAGGTGGCCGTAACTTAAATATTTTACAGGGAACCAATCATGCTAAATTATCTAATCGATCAGGCGGTTCCTCAGTTAAACCTTTACTTGACTACGGTCCGGCAATCGAATATTTGAATTGGCCGACCTATCGTACAGTTGAGGATAAAAAATATACCTTACCAGGAATGAATAGTACTATTTCTAACTGGGATGGTAAATATATGAATAACATTACAATGCGTTCAGCGTTAACGCAATCACGAAATACACCGGCATTGCGTACATTAGAAGAAGTTGGTGGTACAAACGCTGCCAAATTCGTGAATAGTTTAGGTATACCAACATCTGAAGTACCAGGTGGCACAGCCGCCATTGGTATTGATGTCTCAACAGAACAAGAAGCTGGTGCTTATGGTGCAATTTCTAATGGTGGTACTTATTATAAGCCAACCTATATCACAAAAGTTGTGACACCAGATGGGACGACTCATAATTATTCGGCTACAGGAAAACGTGTGATTAAGAGTAGTACCGCGTTTATGTTGACGGATATGATGAAGGGTGTCATTAAGCCAAATGCTACAGCTGCGGAGGCTGTAATTCCTGGGTTACATCAAGCTGGAAAATCTGGTTTAGTTGGTTATGATCCAAGTGCTGGTCAACCAGACCGTGCAATCATGGATTCTTGGTTTACAGGATATACTAAGTCCTATGTACTTTCTGTTTGGACAGGCTATGATCAGCCGAATGAGCCTGGGAAATATATTCCTTGGACATCCCAAGATTTACCTTCACAGTTTTACCAGAAGGTAATGTCTTATGCCATGCAAAACAAACCAAATACGGATTGGGAAAAACCAGATACGGTAACACCCAAGGTACGTGGTAATATTGTTGAGTATGAAGTTAAGGATGAAAAGTGGAGTAATGGTGGATTACCACTAGTGAATTCAATTCCACAATCTGGAGAAACACCAGCTGAAGCAAATATTTCCGGCTCAGCAGCGGTTGGATCAACTACAGGTAATAATTAAGTAGTCACCAAAAAGTCTTGCGTAAGCAGGGCTTTTGTTTTGGAGGGCATCAATCATGTCAAGATTATGGGTTACTGGGTATCGCAGTTATGAAATTGGTACATTTGGTGATAAAGATCCGAAAATCGAAGTCATAAAGTATGCAATAAAGTGCGCATTAAAAGATGAAATTGAACGGGGGCTGGAATGGGTGATTACCGGAGGTCAATTGGGCGTTGAACAATGGACTGTGGCAGTTGTAGACGAATTAAAATCAGAATTTCCTAATCTCAAAGTAGCGATGATGTTGCCATTTAAAGATTTTGGTAATCAGTGGGCTGATAACAATCAAGAAAAATTAAAACTGCTTAGAGCTAAAAGTGATTTTGTGGACAGTGTATCCAATATACCTTACGAGGGGCCAAGGCAGTTACAGAATTATCAAAAATTCATGTTGGAACATACGGATGCAGCATTGTTAATTTATGATACTGAATTTGAGGCTAAAACAACTTTTGATTATAATATCATCAAAAATAAACAAGAACAAGCGCCTTATCCATTAACGCTAGTTGATATGCTCAACCTACAAGATTACGCAACAGAGTATGAAGAATTAAATTCAGAAAAACATGGTTTTTCTGAATAAATAAGGCGTTTTCCTTGTAATTCTAAGAAATAATTGGTAATATAGATTAAGTAAAAAAGTAAATGAGGTGTGACTTGTGGAACAAGTAAAATACACGCAAAAAGATATTTTAGAACGCGTTTTCAAGCAAAAGCGTATGGGTGTTGGCTATGATCCAGCAGATGTTGATAGTTTCCTTGATGATATCATCAAGGATTATGGTGCCTTTGCGGGACGTGTTGAGCAGCTTCAAGGTGAGGTTACTCGCTTACAAACTGCTCTAAAAGCTTCTCAAGATCAGCTAGTCACTGTTAAGCAACAACAAGTCAACACACCATCAGCAGCCCAAACAGCATCACCTATTGTTGAAGAACCAAAGCCAACAAATACTGTGACGAACTTAGATTTAATTAAGCGTGTCGCTAATTTAGAGCGTGCAGTATTTGGTCGTGACGCTGGGGAATAACTTTAATTTACTGTAAGTACGTAGCTGAGTAATATTTAAGCTTAATTACTATATTTGTAAGTATCGAGTAATTGCGCGTTATATTTCTAACGTGAGGAAGGTCCATGCTCGCACAGTCTGAGATGACTGTAAGGTTTGTGCTGGGATAAAAAATAAACCCAGGGGCGGTAATACGCTACGGCGGTCGAACAGGCTAAGGCTTTGCTATGTCTTAATAGATCTGAAAGTGCCATAGAAACGTACGCGTTAATGAAAGTTAGCGTTTGAGACGAGGTAAACCCCGCAAGCGGGCAACCCAAACTTTTGGTAGGGGCGGCTAATCTAGCGAATTGAAGCGATGATTGGTATGGTTTGGCAACAAACTTAGATAGATGATTACTGAAGGTGGTATGTACCTGCGTATCACTGGAACAAAACATGGCCTACAGATACTTACAACAGGTAACGTCACTTTGTGGCGTTTTTTATTTTATGCATTATTTAGTATTATATTCAACTCAATTGTGAATATATCCTGAGTTTTGTTGCATAAAAATTCATTTTGGGTTATGATTATTTACGTCAATCAGGTATACAGGAGAATTGAGATATGAAATCTAAAATAATTAAAAATATAATGACTGTTGCGATGAGTTTAATATTGCTCTTGCCACTTATGATCGCTGTTGTGCCAGAAACAAAAGCAGCGGAATCAGACCCAGCTTATTCAAAAATAAAGGAACGTGGTGTACTGGTTGTTGGCCTTTCCGCAGATTATGCCCCATTTGAGTTCCATACAACAGTTGATGGTAAAGATAAAATTGTTGGTTTCGAAGTTGACATGGCGAAAGAAATTGCAAAGGATTTAGGTGTTAAACTTCAAATCAAAGAAATGGGTTTTGATGGTTTAATTGGTGCTGTACAAACTGGGAAAATTGATGTTATTATTTCTGGTATTAATGCAACGCCAGAACGTGAGAAAGTTATTGATTTTTCTAAATCCTATCTTGCACCAAAGCAGACCATTATGGTTTTGAAGAAAAATGAAGCACAATTTACCACAGATGTTAATTCATTTTCAGGTAAAAAAATAGGGGCTCAACGACAAACAACGCAGGAAACTTTTGTTCAAAACAATATGTCTGCTGCTACATTGGTTAGTTTGCAAAAAGTGCCTGATCTTGTTTCGCAATTATCAGCAGGTAAGATTGCAGGTGTTGTATTAAATGATCCAATATCTTCGGCGTACGCACAACAAAACAAAGCGTTCAAGGTGATTTTTCCTAAGCCAAACGAGTCTGAGGGTGCAATTTCCGTTGCCATGCCTAAAAACTCACCAGTATTAAAATCAAAGATCAACGAATCGATTGACCAAATCGTTGAATCAGGTCAGTTGAAAACTTTCCAAAAGAAAGCTAATGCGTTAATGTTCAATGATCAGTCGTTTTGGTCAAAATATGGTAATTTATTTATTAAAGGAACTCTGATTACCTTAGCCTTAGCGGCTATTGCGGTTATTATCGGAATTATTTTGGGCACGATAGTTGCTTTGTTTAAATTGTCACCGAACTTCATATTAAAGGCTATCGGAAACATTTATGTTGAGTATGTTCGTGGTACACCTTTGCTTGTGCAAGCGTTTATGGTGTTCTTTGGGACTCAAGTTATTGGTCTAAATCTATCTGCCTTTGCTGCTGGTTCTTTGGCAATGGGATTAAACTCTGCTGCCTATATTGCTGAAATTATCCGGTCAGGAATTAATTCCGTCAATTATGGTCAAACAGAGGCTGCTCGTTCACTTGGGCTATCTAAGAACAAGGCAATGCGTTACATTGTATTACCACAAGCTGTTAAGAATATTTTACCTGCACTGGGTAACGAGTTCGTTACGGTAATTAAAGAAGGATCCGTTGTATCCGTTATTGGTGTTGGTGAATTAATGTTTCAGACCGGTGTGGTCCAAGGAGCAAGCTTTAAACCGTTCTTTCCACTACTAATGACTTCACTCATTTATTTTATATTAACATTTGGTATTAGTCGTGCATTAGGATACGCTGAAAAGCGAATGGCACGCACAAGTCGTTAATTTTATAGTTTGAAATTAAAAGCGAACGTTTCGATTTTCAAAATATGAAAACACTTACAAACCAAACGTTCGTAAATCATCTTAAAAAAAGCTATATAGTTCGTATTATACGAACTATATAGCTTTTTTTGTGAAAATTATTATTTTAAAACGAAGTATTTTTGTCGATTTTCTGTTAAATTTAAATTGTAAACGAATGAAATGGATAACTAGTCAAAAAATGGAGGAAGTCATGCCACAAGTTGCAGTTGTTATGGGGTCAATTAGTGATTGGCCAATCATGAAAAAAACAACCACGCTGTTAGAAACATTTGGAATTACTTATGAAAAACATGTTATTTCAGCACACCGTATGCCATCTGAATTAGAACGTTTTGGTCAAAATGCTAAGAACAGTGGATTACAAGTGATTATTGCTGGTGCAGGCGGTGCAGCGCATTTACCAGGAATGTTGGCAGCTAATACGTTGATACCAGTTATTGGTGTACCCATTCAAACGCGGGCATTAAATGGTTTAGATTCTTTACTATCAATTGTACAAATGCCTGCGGGGATTCCAGTTGCTACAGTTGCTATCGGAGAAGCTGGTGCTAAAAATGCAGCTATCTTAGCAGCTCAAATTGTAAGTCTTCAAGATGAAGCTATTACAACAAAACTAACTGATTTCCGTCAGCAACAAAGACAAGCATCAATTGATAGTGAGGCTGACCTAATATGACAAATATAGTTTTACCGCCGGCAACCATCGGTATTATTGGTGGTGGCCAATTAGGACAAATGATGGTCTTGTCAGCCAAGGCGATGGGATATAAGGTTGGCGTTTTAGACCCAACACCACAGTCGCCGGCAGGGCAAGTTTCAGATTTTCAAATTGTCGCGCATTATGACGATGCCAATGCATTAGAATCATTATCTCAGCGCAGTGATATTTTAACTTATGAATTTGAAAATGTTGATATGACAGCTCTGGCACAACACAAAACAATTTTGCCACAAGGAACAGACTTGTTACGTATTACTAGTAATCGTTTGATCGAAAAAACATTTATTCGTGATAGGGCAGCAGTGCCAGTTGCCGAATTTATGGCAGTCAATTCACCAGAAGATTTTAGAATAGCAGTGAAAAAGATAACATTACCAGCAATTTTGAAAACAGTTAATGGTGGTTATGACGGTCATGGGCAATGGGAAGTGAATCAATTGGCTGATATTGATAGTATTTTAACTGATTTTCCAACGCAACCTTTAATTTTAGAACAGCGTGTGCAGTTTAATCAAGAAGTTAGTATCATGGTGACACGTGATGCCCAAGGAAAAATCACAAAGTGGCCTGTTTCTGAGAATGTACATGTTAACCACATATTGAAAACAAGTTTAGTACCAGCTAATGTCACTGACACAGTTAGCGAAAAAATAGGCGTCATTGCGACTAATATAGCGACTGCATTATCATTACGAGGTGTCTTAGGTATTGAGTTATTTGTTAATGGTGAAGACATTTGGGTGAATGAACTGGCACCACGTCCGCATAATTCCGGACACTATAGTATTGAAGCGACCAATGTATCACAATTTGAAGGCCATATTCGAAGCATAACTGGGCTACCATTGCCTGCAATTAGTTTGTACCAACCAACTTTGATGGTTAACTTGCTAGGGGATGAGCTAGAGCAAGCACGTCATGATTTTGCTGAACATCCCGAATGGCATTTTCACGATTACGGCAAATCGGCAATTAAACACGATCGTAAAATGGGACACATCACGGTACTAGGTCAAGAAAACATTCAAAAACTACAGAATTGGAGTCAAACACATGAACAGCGTGACGTATAAGAATCGCACGATTGAACAGGGTGAATTAAAATATACTGGTAAAGCTAAAGAAGTTTATACGACAAATGATCCTGATATTTTATGGATACATTATCTTGATCAAGCCACTGCCAAAAATGGTAAGGAAAAGGAACAAATTGATGGAAAAGGTCAGTTAAATAGTGCCATTAGTCATTTGTTATTTGATTATTTAACACAACAAAACATCAAAAATCATTATTTATTATCAATTTCTAAAACTGATGAATTAGTACAAGCACTAGAGATTTTACCAATAGAAGTTGTCACGCGAAATTATGCTTCTGGCCACTTTGTCAGTAAATTTCAAGTGACACCCATGAAAAAATTAACGCCTATTGTGCAAGAATTTTATTATAAATCTGACGCTTTGGATGACCCATTCATTAATGACTCACAAATCTTAGCATTAGGATATGCGGTTGCTGATGAGTTGATTTACTTAAGACAAGAAGCGCAACAAATTAATCAATTGTTAAGTCACTTATTTTCAACGATTAACATTCAATTGATTGATTTCAAACTTGAATTTGGTCGTACAGCATCTGGCAGTATTATACTAGCTGATGAATTGTCACCAGATAATATGAGATTGGTTGATTTAACAACTGGTGATTCATTAGATAAGGATATATTTAGAGAACACAAGGGTGATATGACAGTCGGCTATCATGAAGTATTAGACAGATTATCACATGTTAAATAAGGAGAAGATGATGTATTTAGCAAAAATTTATGTGACGTATAAGCCCTCTATTTTGGACCCACAAGGTGAGGTTATCAAATCAGCATTACACCGAATGGATTATGCTGGGGTACAAACAGTGACTCAAGGAAAATATTTTGAAGTCAAATTACAAGCAACTGATGTTGACAGTGCAACAGCTGAAACCCAAAGTTTCACCGAATCACTGCTTATTAATCAAAACACAGAAACTTATCGCTTTGACTTGAGTTTGGTTGCAGATGAGGTGGATGTATGAGAGCGGCTGTTATTAGTTTTCCAGGATCAAATTGTGACTTTGATATGCTATATGCATTACAGGATTTTGGTGTTGATGCTCAAATTATTTCCGCAAAAACTAATGATTTAACAAATTTTGATGCAATATTTTTACCCGGTGGTTTTTCTTATGGTGATTATCTTCGAACAGGTGCTATTGCACGCTTTTCACCAATCATGAGTGCAGTTACCCAGGCAGCAAATGAGGGCAAGATTATTGTTGGTATTTGCAATGGGTTTCAAATATTAACAGAAGCAGGCTTGTTACCTGGACAACTGTTAATGAATAAAAATCCTGGATTTATTTGTGATGAGGTGTTGCTAACGATTGCTAATCCAGACACGGTATACACTAATACGTACAACGCTAACGAAAAAATTTTGATACCTATCGCTCATGGTGAGGGCAATTACTATGCTGATGAAGCGACGCTAGATCAACTAGAAAACAATCATCAAGTTGTGTTTCGCTATGCAGATAATCCTAATGGTTCTGCTCGTGATATTGCTGGTATTATGAACGAGCAAGGGAATGTATTTGGCATGATGCCACATCCAGAACGAGCAGTCGACCCAATCACAGGTAACATCGATGGGCAAGGATTTTTTAAGAGTATTTTATCGGCTATTCTAACAAAAGTTACCGCGTAATTATCTCATTTAGATAACGCATACTCGAGATGAAATCCCTTTATGAAAGGCATTAACAATGACAAAAGTAAGTAAGGAAATGTCACCAGAACAAGTGCGTGATTCAAAAATCTATTTAGATTGGAGTCTAACACAAGAAGAATATGAGTTAATTGTTGCAACCATCGATCGCTTACCTAATTTTACAGAGACTGGTATCTTTTCTGGCATGTGGTCTGAGCATGTATCTTATAAAAAATCAAAACCAATTTTAAGAAAATTTTGGTCACAAAATGAACGTGTCTTACAAGGCCCCGGAGAAGGGGCAGGTATTCTAGATATTGGTGATGGGCAGGCGGTTGTTTTTAAAGCGGAGAGCCATAACCATCCAAGTTTTGTTGAACCTTATGAGGGTGCGGCTACTGGTATTGGTGGTATTTTACGAGATATTTTCTCAATGGGCGCACAACCAATTGCAGCTCTTGACTCACTACGCTTTGGTGAATTAAATAATCCGCGAACAAGACATCTGGTAGATGGTATCATTGCCGGCATTGCTGGTTATGGGAATGCCATTGGCATCCCCACTGTTGGCGGTGAAATCGCCTTTGATGATGTTTATGCTGGTAACCCACTAGTTAATGTTATGGCAGTTGGATTGATGGAAAAGACTGCGATGCAGGTTGGACAGGCTAAAGGTGTTGGTAACTCAGTGATCTATGTGGGTGCCAAAACTGGTCGCGATGGTATTAATGGTGCATCATTTGCTTCAGCAGAGTTTTCCTCGGCACATGAATCTGATAGGTCAGCTGTACAAGTTGGTGATCCCTTTTTGGAAAAGTTAGTGATGGATACGACATTACAAGCTGTGCGTGAGTACGCTGACATTATTGTTGGTATTCAAGATATGGGCGCTGCTGGACTACTTTCATCTAGTTCGGAAATGGCATCTAAAGCGGGACAAGGTATGACCTTGAATTTAGATTTGGTGCCACAACGTGAAACGAATATGACACCTTATGAACTCATGTTGTCAGAATCGCAAGAACGTATGTTATTTGTAGTTAAAAGAGGTGAAGAACAAGCTATCATTGATTTGTTTGAGACAAATGATTTGGATGCAGTCATTATTGGTGAAGTGACTGATAATGAACAATTTATTTTAGAATTTGATGGTGAAATTGTGGCAGATGTGCCCATTGATTTTTTGACACATGCACCTAAACAAGATTTACCAATGGCGGTACCAGCACGTATAAAAGAGTTATCCTCAAAACAATATTTACCTGACATGTCCGATCTTAAAAAGACTGTGCTATCATTAATAGCTCAACCAACTATTGCTTCCAAAGCTGCATTATTTAGGCATTTCGATAGCATGGTGCGTGCTGATACAGTCATCAAACCTGGTGGTGATGCCGCATTAATTCGTGTGCGCGGCACGCAAAAAGCCTTAGCCATGACAACAGATGTCAATGCACGATATTTGTATTTAGATCCATTAAAGGGTGCGCAAATGGCGGTTGCTGAAGCAGCACGAAATATTGTAGCAACTGGGGCATTACCCATTGGCATTACAGATGGTTTGAATTTTGGCTCACCAGATAATCCTGAAGTTTATTACGAACTGGATCAAGCTGTTTCAGGAATTAATATTATGGCAAAACAATTGAATACGCCAATCATTTCAGGTAACGTTTCTCTTTACAATGAAACCGATGGGCGAGCTATTTATCCAACACCGATGATTGGCATGGTTGGTTTGTTAGAAGATGTCACCAAAGCAACAACTATTGATTTTAAAAATGCTGGAGATATAATTTACCTGATTGGTGAAACCGAAGCAAGTTTCAATGGGTCTGAAATTCAAAAAATGCAAACCGGAAGTATTGGTGGCCAGTTGTTTGACATTGATCCAACAGCAGAATTAAAATCACAACGTTTAGTTCTTGAGGGTATTGACCAAAAATTATTTGCTAGTGTGCATGATTTATCCGAAGGTGGCCTAATTGTCAGCTTGTTAGAGAGTAGTTTTGCTGGTAATTTAAGTTTCCAAGTGACAACAAATTGGTTGTCCCACTATCTATTCTCAGAAACACCCAGTCGTTTTTTAGTCAGTGTACCAGCTGATAAAATGAGCTATTTTGAGGAATTAGGTGGCCAATATGTGACTAAATTAGGATTAGTGACTTCAGATGATGATTGGCAAATTACTACGGCGACAGAAACATTGGCAGTTTCAAGAGCAGAGACCAAGAAAATTTATCAGGAGAGTATTTCATGGCAGCTAAAGGCTTAGATTCTGGACAGGCATCCAATCAATTAATGGAACAAATGCGTGTTAATGTGCGTAGCTTGAATGAAGAATGTGGCATTTTTGGTGTTTGGGGACGATCCGATGCGGCACAATTGACATATTATGGTCTCCACGCTTTACAACATCGTGGTCAAGAAGGTGCCGGTATTGTATCTAATCAAGATGGACACTTATGGCAAGAACGTGGTTTAGGCTTGTTAAGCGATGTTTTCCGTAATCCTGCTCGCATTGAAGCACTAAGCGGGCACAGTGCCATTGGGCATGTCCGCTACGCAACGGCAGGTTCACATGGTATTGAAAATATTCAACCAATGATGGCTAATTTCCAAGATATGCAAATGGCTTTAGCACATAATGGCAATCTGACCAATGCATCATCGTTACGTCAGGAATTAGAAGACACAGGTGCAATTTTCCAAAGTTCATCAGATTCTGAGATTTTATTGCATTTAATTCGTCATTCAAAAGCTACTCGCTTTATCGATCAATTAAAAGAAGCTCTGAATCGTGTTCGTGGTGGTTTTGCTTATCTATTGTTAACACCATATGGGATGTTTGCAGCATTAGATCCGCACGCCTTTCGCCCATTTGTAGTTGGTCAAATGCCTGATGGTCAATATGTAGTGACATCAGAAACGGCAGCTCTAGATGTTGTCGGCGCAAAATTTTTACGCGATGTTCAGCCTGGTGAACTCATTAGTATTGATGATACTGGTATGACGATTGATCATTATACGACACAGACAACTTTAAATATTGATGCGATGGAATATATTTATTTTGCAAGGCCGGATTCTACCATTTATGGTGTGAATGTACATCAGGCACGTAAAAGGATGGGTGCAGCGTTAGCAAAAGAACAACCTGTACCTCATGCAGATATTATTGTTGGTGTACCAAACTCGAGTTTGTCCGCTGCTGCTGGTTTTGCTCAAGCAACGGGTTTACCAAATGAAATGGGATTGATTAAAAATCAATATATTGCGCGAACGTTCATTGAACCAACACAAGATAAGCGTGAGCGCGCAGTTCGCATGAAATTAAGCGCTGTGAAGGAAGTCATTTGTGGTAAGAATGTGGTATTAGTTGACGATTCAATTGTGCGTGGTACAACATCAATGTACATTGTCCGCATGTTAAAAGAAGCAGGTGCTAAGTCTGTACATGTCCGTATTGCCAGCCCGGTCTTTAAATTACCATCCTTTTATGGTATTGACATGCAAACAACAAAAGAACTTCTAGGCGCACAACACACAATTCCTGAAATGCGTGAGAAAATTGAGGCTGATTCGCTGGGATTCTTGTCAGTTGATGCGCTAGTTAAAGCGATAGATTTGCCTTATGATGGGGCAGGAACTGGCTTGACGACAGCATATTTTGATGGTCATTATCCAAGTCCAGTTTACGATTACGAGTCGAGTTTGTCGGAATTAATCAAAAGTGGTCAAGTCGATTTTGAACCTGAGCCAACAACAACTTATCATCCACGACAAGTAGCAACGCTTCGTCAGCAAGCTATTGCAGATGATGGTACTATTCATTTTGATACAAAAACTAATCAGGGAGTAGAAATATGACCAAAAAAAATGCCTATCAATCCGCAGGCGTTGATATTAAGGCTGGAGAGCAAGCAGTAGAACTAATGCAAGATGCTGTTGCGTCAACTTATACCCCAAATGTATTAAGTCATTTAGGTGGATTTGGTGCCACTTATGCATTAGGTACAGATTTAAAAGATCCAGTGTTAGTATCCGGTGCTGATGGTGTAGGCACTAAATTATTACTTGCAATTGCAGCTGACAAACATGATACAATCGGCCAAGATCTTGTGGGAATGGTGACCAATGATATTTTATCACAAGGTGCAAAACCAGCTTTCATGTTAGATTATTTAGCTGTTGATAAAATGAGACCTGCAGTAGTAGCAGAGATTGTGACAGGGATAGCTGCAGCTGCTAAGGCATCTGGTGTGGCATTGATTGGTGGTGAGAGTGCTGAGTTACCTGGTTTATACGCCAAAAAGCATTATGATTTAGCTGCATTTGCTGTTGGTGTGGCTGAACGTGATCAGCTATTAAATCCAGATAATGTGCAAGAAGGGGATGTATTGATTGGCATACCATCATCTGGTATTCATTCCAATGGCTATTCGTTAGTTCGTCAAGTTTTTGGTATTCAATCACCTGAGGCGTTTGCTGATTTGGATCCAGATTTGCAAAAGAATCTACTCACACCCACCAAACTATATGCTCACAGTGTTTGGCCATTAATAGAAAAACATTTAGTGACGACAATAGCTCATATCACTGGTGGTGGTTTAATTGAAAACTTACCACGGGCATTGCCAAGCAATCTTTCAGCTGAGATTAGCTGGGGAACATGGCCAATTTTGCCAATATTTAATGCACTTCAAGCTGCTGGTGATTTATCACTTGAAGATATGTTGCTGACGTTTAATAATGGTTTAGGGATGATTCTTGTTGTTCCTGAAAAAAATGTCACGGCGGCTTTAAAACAAGTTGATGACGCGCATGTTATTGGCAAGGTGACCTCAAAGCAATCAGAACCAGTGATTTTTAAAGGTGAGGCACCATGGTAGGGCAAGTGAAATTGGCGATATTCGCCTCTGGTACAGGAACTAATTTTCAAGCATTACACGATGCGGTTTTACAACGGCAATTACCTGCTGAAATTGTAAGATTGGTTGTTGATAAAGCGGATGCTGGGGCATTGCATCTGGCAAAATTATTTGGTGTACCTGCGATGGTAATCCGATATGCTGATTATGATTCCAAATCGCTGGCAGAATTAGCTATTATAAAACAACTTCATGAAGATGAAGTTGATGGTATTTTGTTAGCAGGTTATATGCGTATTTTAACACCAACTCTGACAGCTGCTTTTCCAGGGCGCATTGTTAATTTACATCCAGCCATGTTACCAAAATTTCCTGGCCGACAAAGTATTTTAGATGCTTATGAAGCTGGTGTCACTGAAACAGGTGTGACTGTTCACTTTGTTGATGATGGTATTGATACAGGTCAAGTGATTGCTCAGCAATCTGTACCACGTTTACCACAGGATACGTTGGCAGACTTAGAAGCGCGCATTCATAAAGTTGAACATGTTTTATATCCTGATACTTTAGAACATTTACTGAAAGAGGGAGTATTTTCAAAATGACTCGTGCATTAATTAGTGTTTCAGATAAGCGTGGCTTAGTGCCTTTTGCTCAAAAATTAATTGAACTTGGTTATGAACTTGTATCTACAGGTGGGACACATCAAGTATTAGCAGATGCTGGGTTGGATGTCTTAGAGATTGAAGCAGTGACTGATTTTCCAGAAATGCTGGATGGTCGTGTGAAGACATTACATCCCCGTGTTCATGCAGGTTTATTAGCGCGCCGTGATTTACCAGAACATATGGCAACGCTTGAAAAATTTAATATTAAACCAATTGACATTGTTGTTGTTAATTTATATCCTTTTAAATCTACCATTCAAAAAGAGGGTGTGACTGAGTCAGAAGCAATTGAAAATATCGATATTGGTGGACCTTCAATGTTGCGATCTGCTGCCAAAAATTTTGCTTCAGTTCTACCAGTGGTTGATCCAGCTGATTATGATGATGTTATTGCTAGGTTAGTAGAAAATAACATCTCATCAACTTATCGTAAACAATTAGCTGCTAAAGTTTTTCAACATACCGCAGCTTATGATGCCCTTATCGCTCAGTATTTAACGGCATCTGAATTTCCAGCTCAATTAACATTACCTTATGATAAATTTGACGACATGCGTTATGGGGAAAATCCACATCAGCAAGCTGCTGCTTACAAAACAGCGCTACCTGAAACGTATTCTGTTTTGAATGCTAATATTTTACACGGTAAGCAATTATCATACAATAATATTCGTGATGCTGATGCAGCGCTACGTATTATTTCAGAATTCGACGATACAACAGTTGTTACAGTTAAACATATGAACCCGGCTGGAATTGGTCAAGGAATAACACTTGAATCAGCATGGGATAATGCATTTTCGGCTGATGACATTTCAATTTTTGGTGGTATTGTAGCGCTTAATCGTGAAGTTGATGCTGCAACTGCGAAAAAGATGCATGCCATTTTCTTAGAAATTATTATTGCACCAAGTTTTACACAAGAAGCCTATGATATTTTAGCGGCTAAAAAGAATCTTCGTTTGCTAACTTTACCGTTTACAACAATTGTGCCACAGAAATTAGAAGTGACATCAATTCTCGGCGGTGTGGTTGTGCAAGAACGTGACTTAGTGGGTGAATCGGAAGCTAACTTTGAAGTTGTATCAAAAGCACAACCAACAACTGAACAGTTACATGCCATGATTTTTGCTCAAAAAGCTGTTAAGCATGTGAAATCTAATGCGATTGTCGTCGCACGAGACGGACAAACACTTGGTGTGGGTGCTGGTCAGCCTAATCGTATTGATTCTGTCGTTTATTCAATTCAAAAGGCTGAGAAAAAAGCAGGTTTTGATGAAGCAGTATTGGCATCGGATGCATTTTTCCCAATGTCTGATTCTGTTCAATATGCTGCTGAACATGGTATTAAAGCAATTGTTGAACCTGGTGGTTCAATTAAGGATAAAGATTCCATTGCGAAAGCCGATGAATTAGGTGTTGTGTTGGTATTTTCTGGGACACGTCACTTTAAACATTAATGATTTGATGTGTTTTTTACCTATGCTATAATTTTTACAGAGGAAAAATGATGGCACGAACAACACCAATCGAATTTACCAATATGATTATGATTGAAAATCCAGTAACGCATGAAATTTTAGTTGAAGATCGTAAAAATCCAGCATGGCCTGGCGTTACATTTCCTGGTGGACATATTGAAGCGGGTGAAACAGTTGTGGCTAGTGCTATCCGCGAGGTACAAGAAGAAACAGGGTTGATTATAGAAAAACCAAAATTGGTTGGTCTGAAAGAATGGCCAATAGCCGATGGCGCACGCTATATTGTGATGCTCTTTAAAGCAACGCAATATCACGGTACCGTTCATTCTGGGCGAGAAGGTGACATTTTTTGGACGACGCGTGATAAGTTAAAAAACATGGTGACGCCACGTACATTTATGGAGATGTTACCAGTCTTCGATCAACCAGAAGTTAATGAATTAGCGCTAAGTGACAAACAAGATGGACAATGGACTTTAGATTGGCTTTAAGATATATGCGGTGCCTGTTTAAAACTCAAAAGTAAAAAAGTATTCGCGTGAGCGAACCTTTTTTATTTTTTTATAAAAATACTGATAAATAGTAGATATAAAGTAATATCAATCTGACGAACTGATATCGTAAGAGAGAATTGTATAGAGGATAGCATGAAAAAAGTATTGATTATCGGATCTGGTGCGCGCGAGCATGCCTTAGCACAAACATTTTGTAGAAGTGAACAAGTGGAAACGGTTCTGGTAGCGCCTGGAAATGATGGCATGCAAGATATCGGTATACAATGTATTGCTACGTCAGCGACTGATTTATCAGGTTTAGTTGACTTGGCGTTGCGAGAAAAAGTGGATTTAACTTTTGTTGGGAATGAGGAACCATTAACACTAGGAATTGTTGATTTATTCCAGCAAGCCGGATTACGTATTTTTGGACCATCAAAATTAGCTGCACAATTAGAAGGATCTAAGTCCTTTACTAAAAATATTTTACAG
This sequence comes from Leuconostoc carnosum, assembly GCF_007954525.1. Classification (NCBI taxonomy): domain Bacteria; kingdom Bacillati; phylum Bacillota; class Bacilli; order Lactobacillales; family Lactobacillaceae; genus Leuconostoc; species Leuconostoc carnosum. The sequence continues at coordinate 1,580,072 of NZ_CP042374.1, forward strand.
CAATATAATATTCCAACTGCTAGATCAGTAACAGTAAGTTCGTTACGTGAGGCTCAGCAACAAGTAGGTACATTTGGTATACCAGTTGTTTTGAAATATGATGGCTTGGCGTTGGGTAAAGGGGTCACTATTGCAACAACTCAAGAAGAAGTAGCAGCATACTTACAGGATTTGTACACACATAATCCAGAAGATAAATTAGTTATTGAATCTTATATGGCTGGTGTGGAATTTTCTATATTTTCACTTGTTGGTGAAAATGGCGTGATGGTTCATGCACCATTGGCACAAGATCATAAACGGCGATATGATGGTGATAAAGGACCCAATACTGGGGGAATGGGCGCATATAGCCCAGTACGTTGGTTAGGGGATGAGGTCTATCAACAAGCAATTAAGACACTTGTAGTACCAACAGTAAATGCTATGGCTCAAGAAGGCATGCCATTTGTGGGGGTCTTATATACAGGTGTCATGTTAACTGATGAAGGACCAAAAGTTGTTGAATTTAATGTGCGATTTGGTGATCCAGAAGCACAAGTTGTGTTACCACAGTTTCAAGGTGATTTTTATCAAGTTATTGATGAGTTAATTGGTGGTCGGCAACCTCAGCCCCGTTGGCAAACTAAAGATGTTTATGTTGGCGTTGTTTTAGCAGCAAGTGGATATCCCCAGTCACCAGTTAAAGGCGCAGCCGTACCTAGTGTTGATGATGTGTCGCCATTGATCATTAATTATGCTGGTGTGAAGGCTGGTAAAGCTAATGGTGGTCGTGTAGCAACGATTGTAGCTCATGGGAGCAGCGCAACATTAGCGCAACAAAAAGTTTATAATAAAATAGATACGTTAAAAACAGAGTTACAGTATCGACATGATATTGCTTATCAGGCAGTTCAATCAGAAAATAAAAGAATTTAAGGGGATACCGACATGCAGACAGATATTGAAATCGCACAAGCTTCTGACATTGAACCAATTATGAAAATTGCTGAAAATGCTGGTTTGCAAGCACATGAAATCGAACCTTACGGTTATGATAAAGCAAAGATTAAACTGGATCCGACAGTAACACGGAAATCAGATTTAGGAAAATTAATTTTAGTTACTTCTATCAATCCAACGCCAGCTGGTGAAGGGAAATCAACAGTGACAGTTGGTTTGGCAGATGCTTTATCATTAGCTGGTAAAAAAACAATGATTGCCTTACGTGAGCCATCACTCGGACCAGTAATGGGTATGAAAGGTGGTGCTACGGGTGGTGGGTACGCGCAAGTTGTACCGATGGCCGATATTAATTTGCATTTCACAGGTGACTTTCATGCGCTAACTTCAGCTCATGATACATTGGCAGCGATATTAGATAATAGTTTACATCAGGGTAATCCGCTAAATATTGATCCAAGACGTATTTTGTGGAAACGAGTGTTAGATATTAATGATCGGGCGTTGCGTCATGTGACGGTTGGCCTTGGTGGGCCAACATCGGGCGTTCCTAGAGAAGATGGCTTTGATATCACAGTAGCATCTGAATTAATGGCGATTTTGACGCTATCAACTGATTTAATGGACTTAAAAGCACGTGTCGAACGTATTGTTGTCGGTTATACATATGACAAAGCGCCAGTAACAGTTAAAGATCTTGGTGTGGCTGGGGCCATTACAGTTTTGTTGAAAGATGCTATCAAACCAAACCTAGTACAAACCTTGGCACATACACCGGCCATCATTCATGGTGGGCCATTTGCTAACATTGCTCAAGGGACTAACTCAGTCTTGGCCACAAAAACGGCTTTGCAATTAGCTGATTACGCGGTGACTGAAGCAGGATTTGGTGCTGATTTGGGTGGTGAAAAGTTTTTGGATGTTAAAGTACCTATATTAGGTAAAACACCAGACACAATTGTTATTGTCGCGACTATTCGTGCTTTGAAACATCATGGTGGTGTGCTATTGTCTGAGTTGAATCATGAAAATATTGCTGCCTTGAAAACTGGTTTAGAGAATTTGGGTCAACATCTAACTGCTATGGGACGCTACGGTGTGCCAGTAGTGGTAGCTATTAATCGCTTTACTGCAGACACTGAAGCTGAATTACAAGAAATTCAAAACTATGTTCATCTATTTGGTTTTGAAGCCTATACGACTGAAGTGTGGGCTAAAGGTGGTGCTGGTGCTGAAGAACTGGCAGCTGCAGTGATTGAAAAAGCGGATCAAGAATCTGATTTTACGCCACTTTATGAACCCAATGATGAAGCGGTCGATAAGCTTAATAATATTGCGCAAACAATTTACGGTGCTGCTAAAATTGAGTTATCTGCTAAAGCTAGCAAACAATTGGCAGAATTTAAACAACACGGTTGGGACAAATTACCTATTATCATGGCAAAAACACAATACTCATTGTCTGATGATGCTAAGCAGTTGGGCGCACCAAAGGACTTTATTATTCATGTCCGAGAGTTTGTACCAAAACTTGGCGCAGGCTTCTTAGTAGCGATGACGGGATCTGTTTTAACTATGCCGGGATTGCCAAAACATCCGGCAGCATTTGACATTGATATTGATGAAAATGGTGTGATTACCGGACTATTTTAGGGGACAGACCAAAGATAGTTGCGTGTTCAATTAATAGTAGCAAGTATTAAAGGAGTATGTATTGGCATTTTTACAGATAAATTATTATTCAAATGTTTTAGGTATGGATCGTGTCATGAACGTGATTTTACCAGAATTATCTGAGCACAATCCACAATGGACAAATACAGTATTGCAAGATATACCTGTGCTTTATTTATTACATGGCATGTCTGGTGATCAAGCTGTTTGGCAACGACGGACAAATATTGAGCGCTTAGTACGACAAACACCAATTGCAATTATTATGCCATCAACTGACCTCGCTTGGTACACCAATACACAATATGGTATGCATTATTTCGATGCTTTATTTGAAGAACTACCTCAAAAAGTGGCTGAATTATTGCCACAAATTTCGACCAAACGTGAAAAAAACTTTGTAGCAGGTCTATCAATGGGTGGTTACGGTGCTTTTAAAATGGCTTTTAGTGGTCAAAAATTCAGTTATGCAGCTTCATTATCGGGTGCTTTATTGGGAGATCCAAATTTTCCAGAGCGAGATACTTGGCAAAATTCAGCCTATTGGCAAGGTATATTTGGTAATTTAGACAAGTTTATGGGATCAGAAAATGATGTGTTAACCTTGGCTACAAAACAAGATGATAGTCAGCAACCGTTACCACAGCTTTATGCTTGGATTGGTGAACAAGATTTTTTATACGACAATAATGAACAAGCCATTGCTCACTTTAAAGCACTTGGATATGATGTTACTTTTGAAACTGATCCTGGTGAACATGAGTGGTATTATTGGGACAAAAAAATTGAACGTGTACTTGAATGGTTGCCGATTGAATATCAACCAGAAAAAAGATTATCATAATGTTTCATATTAATCGCATCAACATTGCTGATATTAACTAAAAAAGACATCTATTTAGGAGTAGGGGATTAATGGAAAATAAATGGCTAAGGGCTGCACTGCCAGCGTTATTGATTCATGGTAGTATTGGAACTGTATACGCGTGGAGCGTATTTAAGCAGGCAATAGCTAATGAAATTGGGGCTTCTGTTCCAAGTGTTGAGTGGGCATTTTCGTTGGCAATTTTATTTCTTGGCTTGTCGGCTGCTGTTTTAGGACATTTTGTCGAACAAGATATTAAAAAATCAGCCTTGTTATCTACAGCATTTTTTGTTGTTGGTATGATAGGGACTGGGATTAGTATTCAACAAAAATCACTTATTGGTATCTACATCTTTTACGGCGTTATAATGGGTATTGGACTAGGAATTGGTTACCTAACACCAGTGAAAAACTTAATGTTATGGTTTAAAGATAATAAAGGGTTGGGGACTGGGTTAGCAGTTGCTGGATTCGGTTTGGCAAAAATGATTTTTTCACCAGTGATGATTAGTCTCCAAATAAAAGTTGGTTTATCGCAAATGTTTATTATTTTAAGTGGCATTTTTGCAGTGATGATGTTAATTGGTACTTTGTTAATTCGAAAACCACTAGATTGGCATGAACGAGCATTAGCAAATAAATTTAATCCGATGTTGCTTGTGAAGAATCCCAATTTCATTGGAATATGGCTAATGTTTTATCTCAACATTACCGCTGGTTTGGCTATTATTTCTCAAGAAAAAGATATTTTAACTGGACTAATTGATGCCAGAGGGGTTGCAGTATTCTCTGTTGCATCGATTACGCTTATTGTGAGTATTGATGCTTTCTTCAATGCAGCTGGTCGGATTGGTTTTGCTACTTGGTCAGATAGATTAAAAGATCGTAACGCGATTTATCAAATCATTTTTGGTTTATCACTTTTCATGTCACTATTGGCATATTTCTTACCGAACACCAGTGTGATTATGCCGATTATTTTAGTAGCCAGTTTCTTTTTGATTAATGCCGGATATGGTGGTGGTTTTTCAGCTTTACCACCATTACTATCTGATCGGTTTGGTATGAAGGCTATTTCAAAAGTGCATGGTATTGCTTTAACAGCTTGGGCAGCAGCTGGGTTATCGGGTAATCAACTAGCAAGTTTTGTGGTTCATGTCCTAAATATGCCATATCAAACAGTGTTTATTGCTATTGCCGTGTTATACTTGATAGCTTTCTGCATCGCAAGATGGGTTGTGAAACCAACACAAATGTTAATTAAATAAACCGCTTACAAACGAAACGTTCGCTTTATAAGTTTTTAAGATGATTAGTGTTCGTATTTAGCGTAATAATTTAATGTTTGTGAGATAAAATTAATAAAATAACGAACGCAAAATGTGTTATTCCTGATACAATGAACTATAAAGACAAAACAATAAAGGATTGTAAACATGCTAGAACGTTATTCTCGTCAAGAACTTCGTGACATTTGGTCTATTCAAAATCAATACCAAACTTGGTTGGATGTTGAAATTGCTGTCGATGCTGGTTGGGTAGCTGAAGGTCGTATTCCAGAATCTGATTTGGAAAAGATTCGTGCTAAGGCAACATTTGATGTTAATCGGATTGCTGAAATTGAATTGTCAACGCGTCATGATGTGGTGGCGTTTACGCGAAACGTTTCAGAATCTTTAGGCGATGAGCGTAAATGGATTCATTATGGTTTAACTTCTACAGATGTCGTTGATACTGCACAAGCATTACGATTACGACAAGCCAATGTTATTATAAAAAATGATTTACTAGCTTGGCGTGAATCAATTAAGCAGTTAGCATTGAAATATAAAGATACTGTGATGATGGGACGTACACATGGCGTGCACGCTGAGCCTACGACTTTTGGCTTAAAAATGGCCCGTTTTTACGCATCAGCTACACGTGCCATTGAACGATTTGATCGCGTGGCAAGTGCAGTGGAAACAGGTAAATTATCTGGGGCGGTCGGTACTTTTGCTAACGTACCACCGCGCGTTGAGTCTGTTGCCATGAAAGAGTTGGGATTAGCACCGCAGTCAATTGGATCACAAGTTTTACCACGTGATTTGCATGCTGACTATATTCAAACAATTGCTTTGATTGGTACACAAATGGAGGAATTAGCAACAGAAATTCGATCACTTCAACGGTCAGAAATTCACGAAGTTGAGGAAGGATTTGCTAAAGGACAAAAGGGCTCTTCAGCAATGCCACACAAACGTAATCCAATTGGCGATGAAAATATTACTGGTTTAGCTCGTGTTTTACGTGGCTATGCGGTAACAGCTTTGGAAGATGTTGTTTTATGGCACGAACGAGATATTTCTCATTCATCAGCTGAACGTGTTATTTTAGCAGATGCGACAGCAATTATTGATTATATGTTGCACCGTCATACAAATATTTTAAATCATCTAGGTGTATTTCCTGAAACCATGCGTAAAAATATGGACCGCACATATGGCTTGATTTACTCACAACGGCTATTACTCAGTTTGATTGATGCCGGTTTGTCTCGAGAACAAGCCTATGATACAGTACAACCGCTGACCGCACGATCATGGGATGAACAATTAATGTTCCGAGATTTGGTGGACAATGATACAATGATTACTACTAAATTAACTAAAGAACAAATTGATGACGCATTTGATTATCATTATCATTTGCGGCATGTTGATGAACTATTCAAACGCGTAGGTTTGTTATAAAAGCTGCTGTGTGCAAATGGACAATTAATTATCAGAGACATGTTTATTTTTTGCCGGTCAATAATTACTGATCATAATGAATTATATATTAAGAAAGAATACGAAATATGAAATCTTTAATTAATCACCCTGCTATCAAAGGGGTGTTAGCTACAGAAACCGATATTCAAGCACAAGTACAACGTGTAGCCAATGAGTTAACAGATAAGTTTGCTGATAATCAGCAACGACCTATTTTTATTGCTGTGTTAAAAGGTGGGGTTATTTTTGCGACAGATTTACTGCGAAAAATGCCATTAGATGTTGATTTCGATTTTATTGATGTCAAGAGTTACGCCGGTGATCAATCGACTGGACAAGTTAAGGTAGTGCATGATGTGAGTATGGACTTAACAGGCCGTGATGTTGTCATTGTGGATGAAATTATTGACTCTGGGCGCACAATGCAATGGTTAAACAATTATTTTGAATTAAAAGGTGCAGCCAGTGTCACAACAGTTGCTTTAGCAGATAAGAAGGATGCACGTGTTGTTGACTTTGAAGTAGATTATTTTGGGTTAGAAGTACCTGACGAATTTTTAGTAGGTTATGGTATGGATTATAATAATTTTTTCCGTAATTTACCGGTTATTGCGATTGTGGATTTTGATAAATTAGATCAAATTAATTAAGTTAATGTTATTACTTTGGTAATTATTATATAATATTAGAATTATGAAAAATAATAATTGACAATATAATAAAATAATGTAAGAATATAAACATGTTAACATTTTTGATGAAGGAAAGAGTAAGACATGTTGTCCTGTTAATAGAGAGCACCATAAAGTGAGAAGGTGTCAGGGATGTGTTTGAAGGTAATTCTGGAGAAAGTTAGTGTGAGCGTATTTGATGTCTCATATTAATCGGTCACGACCGTTATATCGTATGATTGTCAGAGATATTTTTATATTTCTCGCAATCAAGAAGAGATTTCAAGTATTAAACTTGTAAATGAACGGTGGTACCGCGAGAATTCGCCCGTTGTGTGTCTTTATGGCATGCAACTTTTTTATTTCATTAGATTTCTGTTATTGATAGAACTAGTAGTGTGGTATTGGCTAATATCATATTTTAAAGGAGGAAGTATTACATGGGGCAATCAGTTGGTGGATTGTATCGAGTCAAAATGTTAATGCATAGGAAATTCTGAGCAGTTCGTTATTATTATTTAACGATATAACATTAAAAAAGAGATATAATATGACAGAAAAAATAGATTTTAAGAAAACTTTATTACTATCATCATTGATATTTGGTATGTTCTTTGGTGCAGGAAACTTGATTTTTCCGGTACACTTGGGACAACTTGCGGGGCAACATTGGGGATTGGCAACAATTGCTTTCCTATTGAGTGCTATTATTATCCCGTGGTTAGCGTTAATTGCTTTATCTCAAACACGTTCAGCTGGTATTTATGATATAGCCAAGCCTGTTGGCAGTGGTTTTGCTATATTCTTTCTTATTGCAACACACGTTTCTTTGGGACCAATGATCGCAACACCACGAACAGCAACTGTGGCGTATTCTTTAAGCTTTGCTAACTGGTTACCAAACAATTTACAAACAATTGGCTTATTTTTATTTTCAGCGATTTTCTTCGGAATTGTCTATTGGTTAGGTTCCCACGAACACAATATTACTAAATACATCGGTAAATATTTAAACCCAATTTTTATTTTCTTACTGGCTGTGATATTCTTGCTTGCTATTTTTAATCCCATGGGTCAGTTGTCACACACGCCAAACATCGCTTATCAAACACAGGCGTTTTCATCAGCTTTTCTGGAAGGTTATAACACACTGGATGCTTTAGCTGCTCTGGCTTTTGGTATTACAATTGTGCGTGCAATTCAAATGATGGGCTTTGAGGATACTGCTACGATTTCAAAAATCACGGTAAAAACAGGGTTCATTGCTATTTTAGGTATTGCTATTGTCTATGTTGGCTTAATTTTACTTGGGACATCGTCATTAGCCCAATTTAAATTTTCAGAAAATGGGACGATTGCATTAACGCAAATTATAACTTATTATTTAGGAAGTTTTGGGGGTGCATTTTTAGCTGTAATGGGAACACTAGCAGTGTTGACAACAGCCATTGGTTTGACAGCATCATTTGCGCAAGACTTTCACCGTATTCTTCCTAAAATTTCTTATCGTCAATGGTTAATAATCACAATTGTACTATCGTTTGTTGCATCAAATTTTGGATTAGACACGATCATTAGCTGGGCTTTGCCTTTGTTAATGTTCTTATATCCCATTGCGATTACACTCATCATTCTTGGTATTGCTTCGCCTATGTTTAACAATGCACGTATTGTTTATTTACCAACAATGATTTTAACATTGATTCCTGCATTTTTTGATGGTATTCAACATTTACCATTTAGCATCACATTTTTGAAACCATTTTTGACATGGTATGCAACTAGTATTCCATTGGCAGATGTTGGTTTAGAGTGGATTGCAACAACAATTATTGGTTTTGTTATTGGTTTGATTTTATATAAGTTACGTAATGTTCAGCAAGTAGCTGATATTGAGCTCACTTAAATACAAAAAACGCGAATGCTAAAGATTCGCGTTTTTTTGTTGTTGTGATATGAAATTTTGTAACTCACTAGAGTAGAGTCTTTCTTTATGTTGTAAATCAGTAATGTTTTTTGCGCCCAAGAGAGTAAATAGGCGTGGTAAATCTGACTGCCACTGATGAATTAATTCAATCAGTGCGCTTTGGCCTCCAGTCATTAATGTTTCTAATAGGAAACCTGCACTAGACGTCATATTAGCACCTAACATGAGGCTTGTGACAATGTCATTTGCTGAACTAATACCACCAGTTGCAATGAGTGGGTGTGTATTTTTCGTAAATGTTGCTGACAATAAACTTTCAACTGTTGATAAACCATAACTATCTAAGTTGAAAGAAGTATTGTTGCGATTACGTCGCCGCTCAATCATAGCAAAATTAGTACCGTTGGCACCACCAACGTTAATAGCGGCTGGTTCCAATTGTTTAAGTTGTTTAAAAGCATGAGGACTCATGCCAAAACCGACTTCCTTAATGATGACAGGAACTGGTGATTTTGCAATGATAGTAGCAAGATTGTCCAACCAATAAAAGTCACGATCGCCTTCTGACATAACAAGCTCTTGAGCAACGTTGACATGCATTGCGATTGCATTGGCATCAATCATATCAATAGCTTCACGCACATCTGCAATCGGATGGTTAGCCCCGAGATTTGCGATTAAAAAACCATCAGAATTATTTTTACGAGCAACGGAAAATGTTTCAGCTTTATCTGGTTCTTTAAGTGCAATTGATTGTGACCCAACAGCCATTGCTAAGTTTGTTTGTTTAGCCACTGAAGCGAGTTGACCATTAATACGGCCAGTCATATTAGAGCCACCAGTCATTGCTTCGATATAAAATGGCCAGTTGAAAGACTGATTCAGTATTGTGGTACCAACATTTGCTTCAGATACAGTCATTTCTGGAAATGTATTTGGTAACCAACGTACGTCATCATATGTTGCACCAACTTGGAGACGTTGATTTTGACGCCAAAGATTGATACCAAGGGATAGATGTTCATCTTTACGATGAGATTGTCGCGATTCGTTCATAATTAACCTCTTTGTCTGGGGGCAATAGTAATGTGTTGTGAGTCAATAT
>NZ_CP042375.1:0-57926 GCF_007954525.1 Leuconostoc carnosum
CTTCAATTGCAAGCAGACAACATTTTACAATTATGCACGAATTATCACACATTCAACTACACAGTAATACAAAAAACGAAACCTATTCATCTTTAATTATAGGCAATGATTATTCAGCAGAAGATACAATCAAAGAACAAGAAGCCAACACATTAGCTAGTCAACTTTTGATCAATGATAATGCTTTAAATCAATACATAAATAATGGTTTTAAATTTAATCAAATCTGCAAAGAATTTGAAATCAGCCATGAAGCCTTAAAAAATCGTATAAAAAACTATCTCAAATACTACTACATGAAAAATAATATAGATTGTTGTGAAGAAGATAAAATCATTCAAAATCCATTCATATATGCCAACAGCATAACAACAAAATATATGGACGATCAAAAAATATATCTTAAATCATTCTAAAAATCTGCCACCAAACACGGAAACCGCGCGACAGCCAACCGCCACCACAACAGTTAAGCTCGCCCGTGGTTAACTGTTGTGGTGGCTTTTTTTATTGTCTTTAAATCTAAATAAATAGAGAAAACTAAAAGAAATTGTTGACACAAGCAAGTCACAAATGCTTGATTGAGAGTGAGGGAAGTTTAGAGCCGAAGATAGTTTTTCCCTTGTTTTTAGGAAGAAAAAAACTTTAATCAAACAAACACTTGACCGATCGTTCAGTCGTCCGTCACCTTATCCATACAAGCTTTGGTTTTACCCACCTGATTTAATCAATTACTTAGTCATTGAACCAATAAAAAAACGCCCTTACTGGCGCTGTATCACTATACTTATTCTCTTTATCACGATACAGCTTAAATACAAGCTCTGTGTCCTTGAACACCGTTTTACCTGCCGAGCCGTTAATGGTCGCTCTCACCCTACTACACACCCAGTATGGATTGTTTGTGTAGCACCCAAATATTTTTGTACAGTAGTGTCTGGGAAAATGGCACTTGTCTATTTTTTCGTATACCTGATATAGCACTTTGGATCTACCGAGTTGCAAGAAACACAACTACCCCCTACCTGTCATATCAACCATACCCCTTAAAGTGTTTGGCTTCACTCTATTTGAAATCACCCACATTTACAACACAAAGGTTATGTTGTATAATATAGTTACGTTAACCAAAACAAATAAGATTTACGTGGCTATCAAGAATTGGCGTTCTTGGTGGCTTTTCTTTTATTCAATTTAAAAACCTATACCACAAATATAAATCATACAAAGCATGATGTCAACCTTTTTTAATTCATGTCCCCTTTTCCCTTTTTCTCTTTTTCTCTTAATACCTTTTTCTCTTTTTAGACATGTCCCTTTTTAGACATGTCCCTTTTTATCAACACTTATCGTTCATATAAAAGGATTTCTCTTTTTCTCCTTTTCTCTTTTTCTCTTTGTCCCCTTTTACCCTTTTCTCTTTTTCTCTTTGTACCCATTGACAACTATTTAAATAATTGTTAACATGAATAAAAAAGGGGACAAGGTATATCATGGAAAAATTAATTAAGAAAAACAACAATAAAGGATTAATTATTACCGTTGGAAACTATAAAGGTGGAGCAGGTAAAACATCAAACAGTACACTAATAGGATATACTCTTGCTAAACAGGGTATAAAAGTATTAGTAGTCGATCTAGATCCACAAACCAATGCTACTAAAGCCCTTTTACTAACAAAATCTGCTCTTGAAAAAGACAATATTATGACCATAAACAAAACGATTATGTCTGGAGTTGCCAATGGATCATTAGTTGATTTGCCTGTTAACATAATGCCAAATTATGATCTACTTCCTTCATATCCTGATTTTGGAGACTTTCCAAAATATGTATACAAACATGCTAATAATGAAACAGAAGAAGTTTCTATATTAAAACCACTACTAGACGAACTACGACCAAATTATGATCTCATCATTCTTGACATTCCACCTATGAGTAGAGAAGTAACAGCAAACGCTACCGTAGCTTCTGACTATACCTTAATTTCTTTTCAAACGCAGGAGAGATCATTAACAGGAGCAGAAAACTACATCAATGATTTACTTATTTATAAAGATAAATTCAATCTTAATATTGACGTTGTTGGAATACTTCCAGTATTACAAAATAAAAAAGGCACCGTTGATAATGCTATGCTCAACATGGCTAAAGAAAGCTTTGGTGACGATCTAGTCTTCAAATCAGTCATTCCACACATGGAAAGAATTAAGCGATTTGACATCACGGGTATCACTGATAAAGACAGATTCGACAGAAAAGTCATGCAAACATACGAAATAGCAACAAATGAATTTATAGAAAAGATTAACACACTGGAGGACGCCAAACATGAGTAACTTAGAAACGCTTAGAAAACGTGGCAATTTCACACCAAAACAATCCTTTGTAGAACCTGAAAAAGAACCAAAAGTTGAAATTAATCAACCAACACAAAGTGCAGAAATTATTGAAACTGATAAATATATACCTTCACCAAACCAAAGAAAAACTTTAAAAGTTTCTCCACAAACAAAAAAAGAATTAGAGGAACTAAAACGCTACTTAAAAGTTGAATATAATTATGAAGCAATCCAATTTTTAATAGATAATTATGTCAACACTCAACTATCAGCACAAGAAAGAAATCGTTTCAAAGATAACACAGTATAGATTGGTATAGATTGTGAAAAAATCGTAAAATTGACTTTGTGAACTGTCGGAAAAGGGCAAGGGGCTCCAAATTCACAAGGCTGATTTCACAATGGGCGATAGCGGTTGCTATAACGGCTACTTTGGGTAAGACATGTTATGTCAAATTATATCATTACAATAAAAAGCGACATGACTGTTAAGTTATGTCGCTTTTTATAGACATTATTTTTTACAGAAGTGTCACTTTGTAGTCAATCAAATTATTAGCAAGACATTTTTTTAGTTGGCATATATTTATTTTTTAAATAAACTATTTACAAAATTACCTAATTCGTCTCTTCCTAAAAAGATTATTAATGCGACCATAACAGAATATTGCTCTTATGCTAGATTTACGGACAGATTTTCTTCTGCCCTGTAAACTAATAGCATAGGAGCATTTTTTAATATGATTCGATACAAAAAAGAATTTAAGCAGTCTCTTGTTAAGATGCACAATCAAGGCCGTTCATATACTGATCTATCCGCTGAATACGGACGTTCGGTCGACTCAATCCGTAACTGGGTCAAGTTGTACGCGGTCCACGAAGTGGACGGCGAAAAATGGACGCAAGCTGATGTAAACGCATTACAAAAGGAAAACGACAAACTTCGCGAAGAACTTGAGATTTTAAAACGAGCCGCGATGTTACTTTCGAAGTACAACTAACGCAAAATCGCGAGTTAGGACTGGAAATCATTGACCGTTCGCTCGCAATGGGACACCGCATAACAAGCGTTTTATCAGCTTTGAATATAGCTCGAAGCACTTATTATCAATGGAAAAATTGGCATCCCAGCCAACAAGAGACGCGTCGCAACGCTCTAAAAACGGCAATCAAAGCCGTCTACAACACCAATCGTGGGATCTATGGCTACCGACGCATCGCCGCATTTTTACGGTTCATTTTGAACACTGAAGTTGGTGATCTTGAACACTGAAGTTGGTGATCGTTTGGTTTGGGAGCTCATGAATGAGATGAGCCTTAAATCTCGCATGGTCAGGAAGTCATATAAGAAGCCGACGACGACCACTGACACACCACAAAAGCCCAATCTCATGAAGAATTTGGATGATTTGAGTGGCGTTCTAACGACTGACATCACGTACATCCAGCTGATGAATAGAGACTGGGTTTACCTGGCGACGGTCTATGACCCAGAAAAACGCCGTGTTGTCTCATATAGACTGAGTTCAGAGATGACCAAAGAATTCGCAACATCTGTTGTCGTGAAGGCTCTAAGAGCCAACGGTAAACCAAAGATGATTCACAGCGACATGGGAAGCCAGTACACTTCAAGTCTGTTCGAAGGAACGTTGCAAAACACTGGGATAGATCATTCTTACTCGCGTAAGGGGCATCCTTACGACAACGCACGTATCGAGAGCTTTCGTTCGCACATCAAGCGTGAGCTGATTTATCACGAAGAATACAGAACCATTGACGATGTCAGGGCATCTGTCGAATGGTATGTGAACTGGTACAACAACGAACGTATTAATTCACGCATTGAATGGCTTGAAGCCTCCTAGACCAATGTTTGGTTTACTTAATCTCGGTTATCGGCACTAGCCGATACGACGCCGTTTATAAGCCGTCACTTGTGAATTTCAAAAATTCGCCTTGTGAAGGCTTATTTGTTGCACGATACAACTTGTGACATCCGGCTGATTCACAATCTATACCACCTGTTTTCTCTCACCGGCAGGGCTCGGCCCTGTTCCACCTACACAAACACCCAGAAATCACGCCGTTTTAAGCTGAAATCCGGGTTTTGAAAAATTTTCGGAGTCCGGCAACTCTCGGTGCCGAAAAAACCTGTCCATAATCTTGACATCAGCGCCAGTTAATTTTATTTCTTATATATCAAAGTTGGTTTAATCTAAAAAGATTTTTTATATATTGTACAGTTCTAGCAGATACATTGAATGCTGTTGCTGTTTCCTTTACAGTATGTTTCAGTGAATATTCAAAGATAGCTGTGTTACGGCTGTCTTTTTTTCTTTTAGGTCGGCCCTCTTTATAATTAGGATTATGTTGTTTTGCAAATATTTTACCAGCCTGTGTACGCTCGATTATCATATCGCGTTCCATCTCTGCAACTGATAGCAAGGTTCTGACAATCATACGACCCATTGGAGTGTTATCAATGGTACCTAAATTTAACACTTTAATCATAATTTTTTCTTTCAACAAATCATCAATTAAGTTCAATGCTTCGCGTGTATTACGAGCAAAACGATCTAATTTTGTGACGATTAGTGTGTCATTTGGTTCAATTAGATTAACTAATTTTTCAAATTGTGGGCGTACCGTAGTGGTACCTGAATATTTTTCACTGAAAATCATTTCAGCCCCTGAATTTTTGAGAGTCTCTTTTTGTTCGTTCAAAGATTGCCCAGCTGTAGACACTCTAGCATATCCATAAATCGTCATATTTCACCTCATAAAATTGCACCATTAAATTGCATAGTATAAATCTAAGTATATCACGATATTAAAAAGGCGCAAATTACTTATAAGTTTATTGCACTAATAACTGTAAAGCTGTCATATTTTTTTTTGAAGATTAAGTTATGATATACTCATAATTCAATAATTAGGACTATTTTTATCTAGGGCTGAACTGATTAGGCTACTTTTATTTTTCGATTGGCAAGACTGATTCTTTCGTCGTTGAACCACTGAATATACTTGGACACATCTAAAATTAGATGAGCAATTGATGGAAACCGGAATTGATAGATCATCTCACGCTTTAATAGTGAGTGGAAACTTTCAATTTTGGCATTATCATATGGATGTCCTAGTTTTGAATACGAATGATCAATTTTATGTCGCTTTAACAAATTTTCAAAGCCAAAACTAGTGAACTGACTGCCCATATCAGTATGTAAATAATTTGGTTTTTTATCAGTTGACAGCGATCTTTGTAGTGTTGTAACTACCAATTTGGTATCCATCGTGGCACTGATTTGATGGGCTAATATCTTACGCGTTTGTAACTCTAAAACTGACGCTAAATAGACCCACTGACCATTACTCAACTTTAAATAAGTGATGTCCATGCTCCAAGCGTTGGCTTCGGGTAAATGCCTGATTAAGTTGGGACGTTGACGATAATCAACAGTTGTCGTTGGTTTGTTAAATCGACGACTCATGACAGAGTATATGCCAGCTTCTCGCATTAAACGACGAACTCGGTTGGTTCCATGATGCAAATTCAGATCAGCTAATGCTAATCGCAGACGTGGCGCGCCATAAGCTTTATAGTTATTTTGCCAAATTTCACGCAACAAAGCTTTTAAGATCGTGTCTTCTCGTTGTCGTTGGCTCTCAGTATAGTGAACCCAATCAAAGTAGGTGCTTTTGGGTATTTTGAGTAGGCGAAGCACCATCATCAGTTTAAAATGCTGTTTTAGCAATGATTGGACAATAGGAAAATGGGTCTTACGTGTTACTTGCGATGTTCGCCCAGCAAAACGGCCGCAATTTTTAAAATTTCGTTTTCTTCTTTGAGTCTTGCGACTTCTTTCTGCATTGCATTAAATTGGGCGCGAGTCACTGGCTTACCGGTAACGTCCGTCCCAATGATTTGGGCTTTTTTAACCCAACTAGTGACGGTTTGCATAGCCAAATGGGTATTCATTGGCTAGAGAATTAGCAGAACGGCCCTCGTTATGCAAGGCAACAATAGATGATTTAAATTCTGTTGAGTATCGCTTAGCTTTCATAATATAAAAAAACTCCTATACTTGATTATCTCGGATTATGCCCTAAAAATAAAGTGGTCCGGATTTTCAGTATACGAGCAAAGAGAATCGTTAAATTTTTCTGTATTTGGAATCAACCCCCTTTTTGTTGTAAACTGATTTTATGTTTAAAAAAAGAATTAGACTCAATACATCAAAGCTGTCAGTAGTATTATATGGCACACTTATAGGTTTTTTAACAGGAATAGTTGTTAGTGTCTTCCGCTGGACAATTGAAAAATTGCTTCAATTTGTGCAAACGCTGTATCTCGATATTTCACATGGCAATATAGCGTTAATATTTTTAGTGATAACTGCTAATTTAATTTGTTTTTTAATTGTTTCATGGATGTTAAACAAAGAACCTAATATATCCGGTTCCGGCATTCCACAGGTTGAAGGTCTATTATTGGGTGAACTAAAAATAAACTGGTGGTCGACATTGTGGCGGAAATTTATATCAGGAATTTTGGCTATTGGTAGTGGTTTAATGCTGGGACGGGAAGGTCCTTCAATTCAATTGGGTGCATCAATTGGTCAGGGTGTGGCATCATATAAACGTCTTAGTCATAATCAATTGAAAGGGCTTATAGCCAGTGGTGCCGCTGCAGGTTTATCAGCTGCATTTAATACACCTTTAGCCGGCGTTATGTTTGTATTGGAGGAAGTCTATCACAGTATTTCTCCCTTTGTCTGGGTTGGTGCATTGACAGGCGCAAGCGTTTCGGATTTTGTCTCTACGGTTTTGTTTGGCCAAACACCAGTTTTATCTATTGGATACTTAAGCGTTTTCCCGGTACAGTTATATGGTTTATTGTTGGTATTATATTAGGCTTATTTGGCTTTTTATATCAAAAATTTTTACTATTCAGCTTAAATTGTTACAGTAAAATTAGGGTTCCTAAATATTTATACGGTATCGTGCCGTTTATCTTGGTGATACCGATTGGAATTTTATGGCCAAATCTTTTAGGTGGGGGAAATAATTTAATTTTATCACTGAAAGAAGCACCTATGACAATGAAAATGATCATCGTAATTTTGTTAGTTCGATTTGTTTTCTCAATGATTAGTTACGGTTCCGGTCTGCCAGGGGGAATATTTTTACCTATTTTGACTCTAGGTGCACTAAGTGGTGCATTGATGGCTCATATATTTGTCTATTTACATCTCATGAGTGCAAATTATGCTTTAAACTTTATTGTGATCGGTATGGCAGGTTATTTCGCATGTATTGGTAAAGCACCATTTACTGCAATTATTCTTATCTTTGAGATGGTTGGGAGTGTGACCCACATTTTACCTTTAGCACTTGTAAGTTTAGTAGCCTACTTAGTAGTTGATCTATTAAATGGTGCACCAATATATGAATCTTTATTAGAACGTTTGTTGAAAAGAAAACCAGCGCATCTAGCGATGTCCTCCATGATAACTATGGAAGTCACTGTTCTTGCTGGTGGTATGCTAGAGGATCAACAAATAAGAGACTTACAACTGGAATCAAATAGTTTGATTACACTGGTCAGAAGATCTGAAAATGTACTGATTCCCAAAGGAGACTTAGTATTACGTGCTGGTGATATTATTTATATTAGAACGAACCAAAAAGATGCAAAAATTATTAGAAATCAACTATCACTTAACAACTAAATAAATTTCAAAAACACAATTTTATAGTTTTTGCGTTGAAAAGATAAATTCGTTATCAATTAAATTACAATTACAGAAATAATTACCAGGAGATTCTTTTTTACAAATAATTGGAACCAGCTTTAGTTTCAAATCCAATTGAGATAACATCGCTTTATCGTAATTTAGAGTGTTTTGATTGAGTGAGCACATCGTAATAGTGAAATTATATTCAACATAATTGTATCAAACTAAAAATTTGCCTAAGAAGAGGTGGAATATGATGATATAAAAATTAGTTTTGTACTAACCATCAGCTTTTTTGGTGTAAGTTCTTTGTTTAAACAATTTCTATATATTCCTTTTTTGCTAATAAAAATTCGTATTTTTTTTAATTAGAGACAGAAAATGTCTTTTGAATAATTATATCGTAGGATCAGGACAATAATATATAGCGAAATTTGATTTGAATAATAAAACTTTATTATTATACCATCTCTTGATATGACTGCAAAACGGATAACTTTCCCCGACTTTTTCCCAACCAAATGATCACTACCGATAGCAAGGTGTACATATAACAATCAATAAAGAAGTCCGCATTGTCAGTATAGGAGTCGATGACACTAACCTCATTGAATCAAAAGGGTTTTATCTACATAAAAATTTATTTAATGCCTCACGCCAACTTGGTATCTCAAATCCTGTTGCCTTCGCCTTCTCTAAGTTCATCACTGAATGCTTTGGTCGATACGCTTTTTGCGGAAAGGCTGCACTGGTCACTGGTTCGACCTCGACTGCCGTGTCTTTTAAGATCTCTTTTGCAAAGTCAAACCAAGTGGCAGTCTCATCATTCGACAAATGATAAACGCCATATGTCGCCTCGACCGCTATCAAATGCAACATGAACTCGGCTAATGTTCTGGTCCAAGTTGGTCGGCCCAATTGATCATTAACTACCGTCAGTTTAGGATGGCTTTCTGCCAATCGTTTCATCGTATAGACAAAATTATTTCCAAATTCGCCAAACACCCAACTCGTTCGAACAATATACGCTGCCGCCCCACTCTCTGTGACAGCTAATTCACCAGCTAATTTGGCACGCCCATAAGCGTTTCTTGGATTAACTGGATCTGTCTCGCGATACTCATCAACATTCAGCCCATCAAAAACATAGTCTGTCGACACTGCCACTAGTTTGGCGCCATATTGTTTGGTAGCGTCGGCGATATTCTTGGTGCCCGCTACGTTAACCTGCCAATTCATGGCGCGTCCTTCATCTTCGGCCAAATCCACTTTTGTATACGCAGCCGCATGGAGCACAACGTCTGGTTGTTCTGCTTTAAAAGTTGCCATCACTGCTTCACGATTTGTAATATCCAACGCCTTTGAATCATAGGCAACAAATGTTAACCCACGCTCACGTAACAACTTTTGCACTTCTTGACCTAGCTGTCCATGCGCGCCTGTTATTAAGTATTTCATATTCTCTCCGAAAAAAAGGCCGCTCCCGCTGACCTTTGGTTATTGATTATTCTGCGCGTATTTCGCTTCTACTTCAGCTTTTTCTGCCTGCCACCATGATTGATGGTCTTCATACCACTTGATCGTATCTGCTAAGCCAGTCGCAAAGTCAGTATACTTTGGTTTCCAACCTAATTCCTCACGAATCTTTGTCGCGTCAATAGCGTAACGCAAGTCATGGCCTGAACGATCCTGAACAAACTCAAAGTCATTTTCGTCCTTGCCCATGTCTTTCAAAATCGCATGGAGGACGGTGATATTATCCTTTTCACCGTCGGCGCCAACTAAATAAGTCTCACCAATTTTACCCTTAGTCAATATCGCCCAAACAGCTGTGGCATGATCATAGGTGTGAATCCAATCACGGACGTTCTTCCCCGAGCCATATAATTTAGGCTTAATGCCAGAAATAATATTTGTAACTTGTCGCGGAATAAACTTCTCAATATGTTGGTAAGGACCATAATTGTTAGAAGTGTTAGAAATTGTGGCTTGCAAACCAAACGAACGCACCCAAGCACGGACTAACAAATCAGAACTGGCCTTAGTTGATGAATAGGGACTTGATGGTCGGTACTGTGATTCAGGCGTAAACTTTTCGCCGACACCTTCACCATGTCCGGGCAAGTCTTCTCGTAATGGCAAATCACCATACACTTCATCAGTTGAAACATGATGGAAGCGCTTGTTGTATTTGCGTGCTGCTTCAATCAAGGTGTAAGTCCCAATAATGTTTGTTTGCACAAATGGTGATGGATCTTTCAGTGAATTATCGTTATGACTTTCGGCAGCATAATGGATTACAGCATCGCTTTCAGATACGAGTTGGTCAACCAATGGCGCATCAGCGATGTCGCCAACCACCAACTTAACACGGTCTGCTGGTAATCCAGCCAAGTTCTCTTTATTCCCGGCATAAGTTAACTTATCAAGTACCGTGACAAAAACGTCTGGGTGTTCCGCTACAATATAGCGCACAAAGTTAGCACCAATGAAGCCGGCGCCACCGGTTACTAAAATATTTTTGTATTCAGTCATTCATTTTCTCCCAATTACAATTGTGCTTTTGTTAGTGGCACGACATCTTTGAGCAAAGGATGATTTTTGTCTGCTTCACTCACCTCAGCATTTTCAACATCATCCCATTTAATACCTAAAGCAGGATCGGCGTAATTTACAAAAGCATACTTAGGCTTTAAATCTAGTGCCCAGTAGTCATTCACTAAGTATGAGTATGACACGGTGTCACTCAATACTTGGAAACCATTAGCAACGCCACGTGGGACATAAATGCCTTTACTAGCATCAATAACGGTTTGGTAAACGTGACCAAAGGAAGCGCCTTCGCGTAAATCAACCCACGACCCCGAAACACGACCGTTGTCAGCGACAGAAATATATTTATCCCAAGGTTCGGCGTGCAGACCACGAAGCACACCTTTTCTTGATAAGGACACATTGTTTTGTAACTTATTCTCTTTAAAGAAAGACTCCGGAAAGCCTAAGGGCAACATTTTCTCTTTTTGGAAGTTTTCCTTAAACCAGCCACGATTGTCACCATGAACTGGAATGTCAAATTCTATCATACCGGGAATCGCATCAATCGTTCGGCCGGCTAATGCTTTTTCAAAAAAATTATCACTCATTAAATTTATCCTTCTTCCGCAACAATTCTTAACAGATATTGGCCATAATCATTCTTTTTCAATGGTTGGGCCAGCTTCTCTAATTGCGCGATGTCAATATACCCCATCCGGTAAGCAATTTCTTCTAAGGAAGCCACTTTTAAGTTCTGTTGCTTTTGGATCGTGGCAATGAATGAGGAAGCTTCCAATAAAGAATCATGTGTGCCAGTATCTAGCCAAGCATAGCCACGACCCATGACTTGAACGTCCAAATCACCGCGCTCTAAGTAAGCTTGGTTAATATCAGAAATTTCAATTTCACCACGCGCTGATGGCTCCACATTGGCCGCTATCTCGACCACGTCATTGTCATAGAAATAAAGACCAGTTACCGCGTAATTTGATTGCGGCTGTGCAGGCTTTTCGACAATCGATATTGCCTTACCGGCTTGATCAAAGTCAACCACACCAAAACGTTCTGGATCTTTCACTTGATAACCAAACACTGTCGCACCAGTTGTTTTCAATGCGGCTGCTTGTAACTTCTCTGATAGCCCAGCCCCGTAGAAAATGTTATCTCCCAATACCAACGCTACCGAATCATTACCAATGAAGTCTGCACCAACGATAAATGCATCGGCCAAGCCACGAGGTTCTTCTTGAATGGCATAGTCAATCTTTAACCCAAGGTCATGACCATTACCGAATAATTCTTCAAATTGTCCAACATATTCTGGCGTTGAAATTAACAAAATATCCGTAATACCAGCTAACATCAAAACAGACAACGGATAATAAATCATTGGCTTGTCATAAATTGGCACCAATTGCTTACTAGTTGCTTTGGTAATTGGATAAAGTCTTGTGCCGGACCCTCCGGCTAGGATAATGCCTTTCATGTTGTATGTTCCCTTCATAGTTTTAATATACATTGAATATTATAACCCATTTATGGATTCAGTGGACTTAGGTCAATACCTTGGACACATTTCTCTATTTTGTATGATGACTGGCAACACATAATACTTTTCTATTTTTGAAAAATTTGATATATACTCTTCATTTCATCAGTACGACTAAAAATTAACAAAAACAACAATAGTGAGATTAAAAAATTAACAAGCATTAATTGAATTAGGAAAATAATTCCTGATCCTTGAAAGTAGTGCATTGTTGACCAAGTCATGATTGTCGGTACCAGTAACCACAACTTTTCAAGTAAAACTTGAATAAGCGCTATATTTCTAGCTTTTCCTTCCATCTGTAACGCATGCTTCAATACAATAAACGGCTCATACCATAGTACAAATAACACTGTCGATCCAATTGTTCCTAACAAAATCCCCATCAATCCTAAATGAAAGAATATCAACGCAATTAAAGAAAAAACAATGTTTAAAGCTGATTCAATTATCGACTTCCATTTTTGCACCCATTGTAATCCATATGCGTCAATATAAGTCAATGCCGGTTGCCTTGAAATTTGTAATACAAAATTAATCACAATTAATAATACAATATATTGTGACAAGACATAATGGTTGCCCAACCAAAAATTAATCAACGGTCGTAATAATGTCAACAACTGTGGCGCTGAAAAGAAAGCTACTACCGTGATATAAAAATTCAGCTTTTCAAATATTCCTAGTGCACGATCAGGGGCTTGAACTGATAAATTACCAATTCCTGCTGTCAAAGTTGCGAACACTTTGGTAATCAAACCAGATAGACTATTTAAAATCATTGTATAGTTAGAATATAGCCCAACCATTGTTAAATCAACAAAAATAGATAGCAGAATATTATCACTCGCAAAGACTATTATTGATCCTAATTTATTTGACAAACCACCAACTGTATTGTGCCACAATATTTTCTTACTAGATGGTGATATCCTAGGGTGCTTTGGCAACTGATGTAAAAACGGATATTGCTTTAAAACGATACGCGAGAGAATGATATTCGTAGTGAAAGTCGAAATCAATAATAATGCAACATATACAACCATCGAATGAACGAAGAAAAGAAAAACTATTTGTGCCAAATTAATAATTGTTACCAAGATAAAGTTGACAGTAGTAATCACATAGTTTTTTTGATTCGCATTTAGTATTGTACGGTTATAAGTGAATAAATAACTACCGGCAGAATTAATCAATAAAATCAAATAAATTAAAAAAACATGTTTCAACCCTTTGCCCTGTTCCCCAATAATTGACGGTAAAAAAGGAATGAGCAGTACACCAGCAACGAATATAAACAGTCCTACTAAATTATATATTTTTCTAAAAAGAGCGATAAAGTCTCTGACCACATCATTATTCTTTTGCGCCAAAGGTTTATACAGTAAAAAAGCAAAGACTGATTCCATTCCCAAGTCAGAAATTGATAAAACTGACAAAACACTTGAAAAGACACCATTTAGTCCTAAATACTGGCTGCCTAATTGGCGAACAAATATAGCACGTACTATAAAAGAAAGTAATGTAGTCACAACATAAGTGGACAACATTACTGAAATATTTCGAAATGCGTATTGTCTTCTATTCATCATTTATTGCCAAGCCTTTATATTTTATAATTAATTTTTTTTAATGAATTGATTCCCTAATTTCGTGTACAAGAGCATCGCCAAATCGTTTAAGAGATTTAAATATTTTGTTGACTTTATGATCTTCAATCAGAACTATAGCAATAAATTGTCTCCAAAAATTCTTTAACTCTTTAGTTTTGTTTCCATAACGATAGCCCATAATTATTCCATTTCCAAAAATAAAATATTTTCTAAAGGCTGAATGATTCATTGTAGTTATATTCTTAGAAAATATCTTTTTTGAAAAAGAATACCCTAAATTATGATTTAATAAAATATTTTTTTGTAATATTAAATACCTATTAATAGTAACTTCATATTAAAGTCAAAATCTATTCTATCAATAAAAAAGATACTCATCCATGCCACCAACACCACGCCAAGCTTCAACATTGATTATTGCACCCGAAGCTATAACCTGAAGTGCTGCATCATACACCAATACGATATCTATTGATTGAATTAGGCATTTAGTAAATTCAAATGATGATTCTTTATCATTTCATATTGATTTCTTAAATAGGAGCAAACATGCAAACGCCATTATCTTCATCATCTACTAACTGGCTAATATAATCAGGTAACACTGTGGAGTCTTGATCTAGAGTGAGCACCCAATTCAATCCATTTGTTTCATGCATCTTAATACCATCATTGGTTGCTTTGGCTATACCCAACATTTTTTTCAACATGTATTTTAGTATTAACCGGCAAAGCCGCCTGAATAGCGTCAATATTTTCAGAGTGGTTATCAACAACTAAAACTGCCTTAACTGGAGGCATTACCGCCTCAACGTTTGTTAATAATAATGCAATATCTGGATGATACGTTACAATAACTGCCGCTATTTTCATCAATTTCCTCCTTTTAACATCATTTGTAAAGAAACTATTTCATTTTATAACAATTAGCTCTTGTGTAGTATATCAATTGGTTACTTAGGAGTTGTCACTTTGGTCATTATTACGTAATTTCATGGCCATTCTCAACTTTGGTAAATATACATTTACAGCATCATCTTCTTCTAAATTTTGATCATGCTTTTTAAAATCACTCATCCCGCGTGGATTTTTTTTCACTTTCCCATTATTATCAGCAAAGCCCCTTTGAGATTTCATCTGAAATTCTTCAAGTGATTTAGAATAATAATGATTAATACGTACTCGCTTCTTCGGCGCTGGTAAAGCTTGGGGATCAGTTTTATATGGATAAGCCCAAATTCTTTTACCGGTTTCATCTGTAGTAGCTCCGAAAACTTGCACAAAATGCGGGTTCACAACACGAATAGCTTTTCTAGGATTTATAATTATCTTGTAGTCCGCTAATAATTCATCAGTCGCATGTTTGCGATAGTTTTCTAATACAAGTCCCTTAGGACGTTTAACAAATCCATTACTACCATAAATCATCCAGCCAATCAACATTGCTGATCTTTTTTTTTCATTAAGAATATCCAATACCGATTCATTTCCTAGTGGCAATAGAAATTCGTCTAAATCTAAAATTGCCAACCATCGCGTTTCGTTTTTAGCCATAGCAATTGCTTCTTCATAAACTTCACGCTGTTTACCATGTCCATATTTTTTATGCAATTCGACAGTTCCTTCTAGAATATAAGGTTTTAATCTATCTTCTAAATCATCTTCTGAATCGTTATCAAACAAATAAAATTTAGTTACACCAACTAGCTTATGAAATTCAATCCACTCTTGAACATAATTAGCTTCATTTTTTAAAATTGCAGTAATGCCTAATTGATGAGGAAATACATCCCGATTATCATTCAAAGCTCTCAATAAAGACAATTTGTCGGCTTTCATAATTCCTTTAAGTTTACTTAGTTGTCCTTTAATACCATACTTTAAAAAAAAACATTTTCGCTTCCAATTTGGCATCTCAGTTTTATACATTATATCCAGACCTCTTTAATCAACTTTTTTTGATACTTCTTAACTGCTCTAGTACCGAATAATGGAAACAAGCCAATAAGAATTCTTTTTTTAGGTTCAAAAATATCTGATTTTAATTTCCAAGCATAATAACTAGAAATAAATGGACTGTGCGTTGCAAGACTATTAACCAATACCAAACGTTCATCTGAAACACTACCTAATTGTTTCGAAACAATGTATGCACTAAATAATTGAACCACTTTCTTGTCAAATATTTCTTGTAAACTCAATATTCGTTTGCATATACTATCTTTCTTACCACGAAAACCTATAACATTATTTTCGTGTTGCCTATATAAAACAAGTGGTTCATCAAGATATAGAAGCGTACCAGAAAAAACTAACATAAAAGCCATTGTAGCATCATGCATAACTGTATCATTAAATACCTTGCTGCCTAACTTCACTGCCATCTTTCTTGCTTCCTCATTAAAAGCAAAAGAAGATCCCGTAACAAAATAGTATCTAAAAATATTTTGTTTCACAAAGTCCTTTTCTTTAATTATCTTCGAGTACTCATTAGGCTTCATTAATAATCCAGTTGGCTTTGCATACTTATCAGCAACAAACAAATCACTAAAAATCCCTAATGGCTTCTCTTCTTGTTGTGATAATTCTAACTGATTAACCATCAATTGAATTTTAGTCTCAAGCCACACATCATCTTGGTCTGAAAAGAAATAATAATCAAAACCTTTTACTTCCTGCATTAACTTGTAAAAGGATAATTTAACACCAACATTCTTCTCAGCATATAAAATAAGTTTTCCTTCTTGCTCGTATTTTTTTAATATTGAAATATCTGATTGTGTCGAACCGTCATCTCTAACAAACAAACTAAGAACAACATTTTGTGCCAAACGTTGTCCCAAAATACTTTCAATCTGATCTTCTATATATTTATCACCATTGTAATGGGATAACAGTACTGCTACTTTCAGCATAATTCAGTCTGCTCCATTTCTACTTTCAAAACCCAAAAAAAAATTGGATTGATTGTACCTTCCTATACAAGAATAAATTCTTTCGAATATATACTTCATCTAAAATATCATTACAAGATAACTAATAACCATTAATATGCAGTATATATGGTAAATATTCAGCAAACTGAGAATGCCTGAACATACCTCCATCAAATGTTATCATTCCCAACAAGTATACAATTCCAAAAATAATGTCCTTGCTCTGAACTGTAAAAATTTGTTTACTTTTGTTTAACTTTTTATTACAGCAAATAATTAACACTGTAACAAATCCACCTCTTACTATTCTAGAAAAACTTGTAACCGAAACCATAATTAGAGGAAACAACAAGAATTGAATCAAAAATAGAGCCAATAAAATTTTTTTTTCGTTTCCAATTTGGTCACTAGCTGTGATTATGTATACTAAAACACCTAATAATGTAGATATTATTATGTAAGCAATCGCTGAAGTCACCCCCACACCCGATACAACAGCCTCAGTGTTAAATGACTTTCTACCACTAATTTGAGTTGCAAATGCTATAAATTTAATTATAATGCTGGGATTGATCAACTTGACCGTAATAGCAATGACTGCGTATAAAGGAATTAGACCAAGCAAAATTTGTCTTAATTGCGTAGTGGAAAATCTTAATAAAAACAAACCAATCAAAAACAAATAACCGAATGATTGTATGCTAGCACCTATTAGTATCAAGCACGTGGCTATAACAAAGTTCTTGCGGCTCCCTCCTTTTAAGAAACTATATCCAAACAACACCAGCGACAACATCAAAAAATTACGAACCTGAGTGACATCACTAAAAAAAGGAAAAACAGAATACAAAGCAATGAATTTTGATAAATTTACATCTAACTTTTTTAATGCTAACAAGATTATAAAAAAGGAAAGATAAAAAAATATTAGCCGAAACTCTCCATAGCTTAAGCCAATTTGATTTGCTAAAATGTTTAGTATCTTGAATCCCACTTCAAACTGCTGATTCTCTACACCAAATGGTTGGAACGATTTACCAATTTGTTCATAATAGTTTTGATATGTCAGAGTATCAAATGAAGAATCTGGTTGCATTGTACCTGCATAATAAGCAAGAATGGTAACTCCAAATAATGCTGGTATGATGGCATTCGGTCTGATTTTCCCAGTTATGTAATTTATAATTATTTGACCAAAATAAAGCACGTATTCACCTCTAAATTTCAAACAATATTTATGTGCCAGGAACATAAAGCATTTGTGCGCAATCAAGCAACATTACAAAGGCAGTAAGACTTTTAAAGTCCGCATGATGCCATCTGCTAATAATACTTTTGGAGACCAACCGGTTTTTTCTAGTCTACTTGTATCCAATGGCTTGCGAATATTCTTACTATACCCAAGTGCAGATGATTTTTTCAAATCATGTTGAACTTCAATAGACTTTGAAAACCTTTCGCTACATCTTGATATTAACAGCGCCAACTGTTTTACAGTAATGGGTTCCAATTCATTGCTAATATTCATGACAAAGTTTTTTTCTGTATGATTGAGTACAATGTAAAATATTGCAGATATAGCATCAGTTACATATATAAAAGCTCTCTCTGCACTTCCATTGCTATTAAGAATAATATCCTGATTTTCTTTGACTTTACCTATAAAATCAGACATAACCCTTCCATCTATCTTCATAGTTGGCCCATACGCATGCGCAATACGTGAAATTGATATATCTAAACCATACTCCTCGTGATAAGCTAACAACATAGATTCTGCCGACAATTTTGCAATGGGATATACATCTCTTACATTTAAAATATTGACAATACTATCATCATTTTCTTTCAGTTGGATGTTTGGATTCGAACCATATACTTCTCGAGTTGAGAAAAAATGTAAATGCGCATCATTCTTTTTGGCTAATTCGGCAACATTATATGTTCCCAAGGTGTTAGTTAAGGATATCTCAACAGGTTGTTTAACCATGCTTTCCGGACTAGCATTTGTAGCAGCATGAAAAATATAATCAATCTTCTCCTCAATGTTAATACGATCTGTAACATCCTGTTCAACAAATTCAAAATTTAACGTTTCGAGATTAGGTAGTTTTTTCGTGAATTCTTTTTTATTTCGTCCCAAGCCAATAACTCTGACTCCCAAATTTTCGTGGTCATTTAAATAAAACAAAGAATACGCTAAATAAGTAGCCAACATACCATTAATGCCTGTAATAAGCACAGTAGCATTTCTAAATTTTTGAAAATTTACATTAGATTTAGCGATTTCTTTTAAATCATTAAATACAACACTGTTATCATAATAGTTCATTTTTCTATCCGCCCTTGTTAGATTTGCTAAATGCCAAATATTTGAGCATTTTCACGCGCATCAAATAATGCCTTAAACATATAAAAGTCATCAGGTGTTGTTATTTTTATATTTTCGTAGGGCCCTTCCACAGTAAATAATTTTTTACCATAAAATGCCATTAAAGTGCTAGAGTCAACAAAATTATTCTTGCCACTAGCTATGGCTTTTTCTTCAATATCTAAAATTTCATGTAAATAAAAACTTTGTGGTGCTTTTGCAATACGTGATTTATCTCGCGCCAATACACTCTCGATTTTTTGATCATTATTTACAATTATCAAAGTTTCTTTTGCTGGAGCTACTGTAATCGCTGAACCTTTTTCTTTGACTGATTGAATATTGTTATTAATCACATCACCATTTATTAATGGTCTTACGCCATCATGAATAATCACAATATCTTTTTCTGAGTTGCTCATTTTTTTTGCAGCTTTTAATCCTGAAAAAATAGAAAGTTGTCCAGTATTCCCCCCAGAAACAATATTCCTAACTTTACTTAGATTAAATTTACTTACGAGGTTGGCCATCAGTGGCATACTGTCATTAGGCACAACAACAACAACAGCATCAATCTCACTAGTATTCTCAAAGATTTCAACCGTGTGAACAATGATAGGCTTGCCATTAACTTTTAAAAACTGCTTAGGAATTCCTCGAGTATGCATTCTCATCCCAACTCCGCCAGCAAAAATAACACCAATATTCATTTCATTACTCCTTCAAAAACCAGTATTTCACAACCAATTATTCATAAACGTCTCAATTGATTGTATTTAAAATCTATTCTGCAGGATTCTGAGTTTTATTTTAATAATACCCATGAAACCTTTTGCTACAATTTTCGGACTAAAAAACAATTTAGTTCGAACGAGTAAACGCTTACTATTAGCAATTCGTTGTAGAAAAAATTTATTTTCTTCTGAAATATCATCTTCTAAAGCTAATAACAAAAGTCTAGCGCGATCAGAATATACATGTGCAGGCATCCTTTTAAACCTCTTATACCTGTCAAGCAATCTAGGATGAAATTGGTTTGATGTGTTACCAAAACCCGTCGCAGTATTTGAATGCCTTCTATACTGAATAAAAGCTTCTCGATCATAAAATGTTTGGCCTACAAAATTTGACGCAGCAAATAAAAATGCGTCATGCGAATTATCTTTTATATCAGTTAATAACAAGTTTTTTTGAATTTTTTCCAATAACCCAGTAGTGAACACCATCGTAGATCCCGTAGGAAATCCATCAAAATATCCAACCTGCGGATTGATTGGAGCGAAATAAGTATCTTTCAATTTTTTACCAAATGATTCATTCTTCTCATTAATCATTTCCAAATTTGAATAATACAATGTACTCCTTGTTTTTTTTAATTGATCAACAGCTCGCTTCAATTTTTGCCCTAACCATATATCGTCCTGATCCGCTAGTGCAAAATAATCATATTCCGCAGTTGGTGCACCTATAATCAGCGAAAAAAAACTTTTACGCCAACCAATATTTTTTTCGAAAGTGACAACCACATTACTTTTTTTTGAATATTCTTCTAGAATGAATCGTGTTTTATCAGTTGATCCGTCATCTCTAACAAAAATAGATACATCGACATTTTCTTGATTCAATATGCTGTCCAATTGCTGAGAAATATACTTATCTCCATTAAAAGTCGACATCAAAATAGCAACTTTATCCATTATGACTCCATTTCGGCAATTAAGTTTAATCGTAATTTATCACTATATGATACTTTCGTATCAACTAAAACTGTATTGTGTTTAGGAATTCGTGTTTCCTTCGGTGGCATTTGCATATAATCTCCAACTACGGCATTCAGATATTCTTTATATCCCACAGGAACTGGCATTTCGACATCTTCAAATTTCATTAATTTTGTTCTACTAAACCATTTTGATTTAATGTGTCTCTTCAGTGCTTTTATACCAACCCCTAATTCAACTGCTTCATCAGATGAAGGATTGCCTAACTGAATCATTCTTTCTTCAGCAAACTTCCACAATCTAAACTTTAGATTGTCCGGCAAAATTTTTAATGGAACAGTCGCTACAGCTCTGACAAATCGTCCTTGATGATCCGGCAACCGATTAGCATTATATAATGAAAACATTGCGCCAAAAAACATTTGAAGGCAACTTCTCAATTTACCAATAGGGCGATAATCCAAAGGCATTATATCAAATCCAATTGACTGCGTTAATCCTTTTTCATATAAACTATGGCAATTTATGAATACAGTTTTTGAATCTTTTAATGTCATGCCTGTTAAATGTTGATTAACTTTTTTATCTGTTCGATTAAGAACTAATGATGTATCTTTAAAAATATCATTTCGTAATGAATAGAGTCTCTCATAGTCGCTTCTCCACATCATCACATCAATGTCATCATCCCATGGAATGAACCCCCCACTCCTAGCTGCCCCAATTAGTGTTCCTCCGCTAATAAAAAACGAAATATTATTTTGGTCCGCTATTTTTTTAAATTTTTTAAGTATTTCCAATTCCTTATATTGGAGCTCCCTTAATTCTTCTGTTGATGCTTCTTTAACATTAAAAAATTTCATAAATCAACGTAACCCTTCTTAATCACTGACATAAATTTCATAATCGTACATCTAATAACTATACTATCTCTCTTTAAAAACATGATCGGCTTTAATTACTGATACAATAGTTTTTACACAGATGCACATATCTAACTTTAAACTAACTGTTTTAGCATATTCAGCATCATACATAGCTTTATCATCATCAGTTATATCATTTCGTCCATTAACTTGTGCTAGACCAGAAATACCCGGCAGCACATGATCACCACCATTCGAACGGCGCATTTTCAATACATCAATATCTGTTTGCGCTAACGGTCGCGGGCCAATAAAACTCATTTCACCTTTTAAGATATTTATAAGTTGGGGTAATTCATCAATAGAAGTTTTCCGAATTAACATACCAAAGGGCGTCACATAATTCCTGATATCACTAAATTCTGAATGTGCTTTAATTGGTGCTGTCTCTGTCATAGAACGGAACTTATACAGTGTGAAAGGTTTAGAATTCTTACCGAATCTCTCTTGCTTAAAAAGCACGGGACCCTTAGAACTCAACTTAATGATTACTGCAACCAAAAAGAGCGGTAATATCATCACAAAAATCATAACTGCCGCAACAATTAAATCCAAAATACGTTTAATATATCGTCTGTACACCAAAAGCCTTTCCTCCTCTTTCTGTTCTCCCTATTAATCAACTATTTCGACTTGGTATCTCCATAACCATAAACGTATCCATAACCATAGCCGTACCCAGAACTCCCTTTCTTTCTACGACTTTGATCATTATAAATAAATCCTAATACAGGTGCTTCAGCAATTTTTAAAATTTCGTTTGTTCGTTGCAAGGCGCCTTTATTAGTTCTGCCACCGTTCACAACTATTGCTACACCATCAACTTTAGACATGAGAACCTGCGCATCTGTTACCATCAAAAATGGTGGTACATCAAAGATAATCAAATCGTATTGTGACTTGAGCTGCGTCACCAACTCAGTCATTCTACCCGAACCCAATAATTCAGCTGGGTTAGGTGGAATTGGTCCTGATGTTACCACATCCAAATTATCCATAGCAGTACGATGAACAACATCACTGATTTCTTTATGATTATCGCCTAAGTAATTCGTTAAGCCAGCCGAATTACGATTTAAACCAAAACTAACTGCCACAGTTGGACGGCGCAAATCAGCGTCAACTAACAACACTTTTTTCCCTTGCTGTGCATAGACAATTGCTAAGTTTGCAGTTACTGTGGACTTGCCTTCAGATGGCAATGCCGAAGAGATTAATAATGTTTTAATTTCGCCTCTAGATACTGCAGCAAACTCAATATTAGTGCGCAAAGTACGAAATTGTTCTGATACAGGGTTCTTTGGTTCAGCCGCTGCAATCAATCTAGCGCCGTTAGTCATTGTTTCAACAGGCAAACCATCTTTGCCAACACTTGATCGTTTCTTAAAAAAACTCATAATTATCTCCTCCCCTTTATTCCCGATCTAAACGACTCAAACGTGATCGTTGTGTCCCATTACTCTGGTTTACCTTAACTGCAGCACTACTTGAAGGTGCCATACTGAAGTTTTTGACTGGCTTAACATGACCGATAACACCTAAGTTAGTCATACCAAATAATTGTGAGACTTCATCTGGAGACTTAATCGTCGTGTCTGCCAATTCTTTAATCAGCATATAAAGGAAGGTTAATCCGCCAATAACTACTAATCCAGCCAATGTGAACAACTTAGTATTTGGTGAGACTGGCTTCTTGTTGGCTTTGGCTGAATCTATAATTGACACGTTATTAATTTTCATAAAGCCACCGATTTTGTCTTTAAAGACATCAGCCACTTCATTAGCTACGTCTGCGGCTAATTTGGGGTCTTTTGACTTAACATTAATTGAAAATACTTGTGAATTTTGTTGACTAGAAATCGTGACCATACTTTTCAATTCATCAACTGAAAGCTGGTACTTTGTTTTGTTAGAAGGCTTGGTGATTTCTTTTTGGGCCGGTGTGACTAAGCGTCGTGTGCCATCAGCAAGTGTGTCATAGACAGCATCTTTAGCCTTTTGGACAACAATCGGTGCTGGATTTTCTAATTTATCAGAAACAGCGCCTAGTACATTGCTTGAAATAATTAAATTTTTATATGTATTGATCAGCTGGACATCCGCCTGTTGATCAGACAAGTTAGCTGTGGCAGTACTCGTATCATCAGCTGATCGGTTAACTAGCATACTAGTTGATGCACTATATGTTGGCGCAATAACAAATTTAGCCACACCATAACCAGCACAAGCGCCAATAATAGCCATAAAAATAAGCGCAAAAAGATGCTTCTGAATGATATGCCATAATTGGCGCAGTTCAAGAACGTTATTCATGGTTCTTCAATCTCTCTCTTCTCTAAAATTTACTAAAAAACTTTCTTTTCACAATTGGTTCTGGTAAAAGTGTTGTGACATCATTACCATCTAAAATAGCTTCAGCATTGCTCTCCAACAATTGCTGATACGCTTTACCTAACTGCTTTTCAACTTTAACCATTGCTTCAGCTAATTCATAACTACGGTTAGGCAGATCATGGGCGTCAGACACAAAAACATGCGCTAAATTATGACTAAGAATTTGCTCAGCAAATTTCTCAACTTTTTTTCCAAATGTTCCCACATAAGAACTAGCAGTTACCTGAGCCAACGCACCCGCTTCGATTAAATCAAATAGAATGCTTGGCGTTGTCATAATTTTGGTATTTCTTTCTGGATGAGCAATTTCGACCGTAATACCACGTCGCATGATTTGAAAAATCATATCTGTACTGTAAGTAGGCACATCATCATCAGGAAACTCTAACAATAAGTAGCGGTTAGTCTCATCAGCGAACAGAATGTCATCATTATCCAGAGCTTGAAGTAAGTCACCATTTATCCTGACTTCTTGTGAGGGAAAAACTTGCAATGGAATATTATTATTATCTAAGTGACTTTGAAATTCTTCAGTTAACCGAATAACGTCTGGTTTATGATTCACATAGTGCCCATTCATATGATGAGGCGTCATCAATGCAGCTCTAATACCGTTATCAACCGCCTCTTTAGCCATACGGATAGAGGCTCTATATGATTTTGAGCCGTCGTCAATATTTGGTAATAAATGGCTATGCAAGTCTACAATCATTAAACAATCCTCTTTACTCGTCTATATAAGAATACAACTTTTTCTTTTACAATACTTTATTTCAAATTAATGTAAATAAACAGTAATTTTTGTTACTTAATAAAAATAAATTGTAACTAATGATATAAAGATAATTTATCAACGACACTCAATTAAAAAACTGCTTCGAGTATGATACAAAAATGTTTATTCAGTTATTGTGCAATTAAATGTTAAGTATCTTGCGCTTTTTATATCCCTTGATATAATAGGTTTTATAATATGCAATTTAATTATGCAAATTAATGAGGTGGAAAATGACAGTTTATGGCTATGCACGCGTCTCAACAGCGGGACAATCGTTAAATGAACAAAAAGATACTTTGAAGAAGGCTGGTGCTGATATCATTATGAGTGAAAAATATTCTGGGACCACTACCACACGTCCCCAATTCGAAAAGTTAGTTCATTTAGTTGAACCAAATGATACTTTGATTGTCACAAAATTAGACCGTTTTGCCCGTAACACGCGAGAAGCGCTAAATTTAATTGACTCCCTATTAAAAGAAAAAATCGTTATCAAAGTTTTAAACTTAGGAACGATTGATAACACTCCTATGGGTCGTATGCTTGTTAGAACCTTATTGTCGGTTGCGGAGATGGAACGTGACATGATTATTGAACGTACACAAGCAGGAAAAATATTTGCTAAGCAACACAATCCTAACTATAAAGAAGGCAGACCCAAAAGAAAAAAAGATAGCCGAAATACTGCTATCTTTGAATATTCAAAAACACATACTGTTAAAGTAACTGCCGAAGCATTCAATATTTCACCTAGGACCGTGCAATATATTAAAAAACTATTCAGATAATCATGAATGCTAAACAACATTGTTGTTTAGGTAACGGGAGAACAAATTAATATAAATATTATCAATGACTCTGGTTCAAATTGGGATACACTTGTGGAGCAAACTAGCATTCAGACGATATACTTTAATAGGGGAGTTAAAGTAGTTTTCTGGCTAAAATGATAAAAACATGAAACTATTACTATTATTGGTAAATTACTCAATTTTTTAAAAATTGAGGTATAAATGATTTTATTGCAAAAATTTTATGTGCATAGAGCGAAGATATACAAAAAATATTCCCTTTCAAATGATTTTAGATTGAACGAATATAAATATATGAAATACGCTTATAGAAAAATCAATACAATTATCAGTCAAATAAAATACTAAACGAAAAAATTAAGAAATATATTGAATATTACACATGGATATTGATCACTATTTATTCAATGAACTATTTAACATACTTTTAACAGTATTCTTTGTTTGCAGACCTACTGATCTGTCAATAATTTCTCCATCCTTGTAAAATAAAAAAGTTGGAATCCCAGAAATAGAGTGACGAACATTCAGCTCCATATTTTTATCTACATTTACCTTACCAAATTTAACATTTTTGTATGATGGGTCTTCTGCTACCTTTTCTAGAACAGAATCCATCATTCTGCAGGGGGCACACCAATCCGCACGAAAATCAACTATGGTTATCCCCTTTGACACAATCTGTTCGTAATTTTCTGTTGTTAACTCAATTTCATTTACCATATTATTTTCTCCTTGTACTGGGATAAACTATCGCTACTGCATAAGCTTTGGTCACCTTTGAAAATTAATATTAAGAATATAAGTATTAAATTCATTTTAATTTAATGACGTAACTGCAAAATTTGAATTAGAACATTAGCAACCTAGAGAATGGAGCTGACTATTTATTGCACTAAAAATTACTCAGACATCCAATGAACCGGATTATTCCCATTCTGTTACTTTGTTATCATTTAAACTGCGCTTGTAGTTAAAAAAATTTTTATATCAACAAATCGTTGTTTAAAATTATATTAACGTACGGTATTTCTTTCAGTGAACTGCTACACGATTCAAATTTAGATGAAAGATTTCTAAGTGGCTGTTATCATGATGCCTACAGACTAGATATTAATAAAATTAACCGTAGCCCATGCTGAACTTGATATGAAAACTATTATCTCTGGATCCAACACTGTTCAATTACTAGTAATCTTACACGACAAATTTTCATTTTTACCTACTAGGATAACAGGAAACTTCTCTAGATGCTTGACATCCTTTACTATCTTGGATCTACATTAATCACTACGGCTTACCCTATCTAGCTCACATACCAATAGAATTCTTTAATGGGAACAATCACATTGCTCATTATTTAAATTAACGACCTTCTTTTGGCTAAGTTTTAGCAGCAAATCTATAAATTTTTCTTATAATAAATTAATATGAAAATACCCCTATACTATATTTATGGACCGAATAAAATAGCCCACCTTCTTAGTATAAGAGCAGATATTAATAAATGAAAAATTAGGTTAAGAATATACACCAACAATAGTATGGTTTTCAGGGTTGAAAATTTTTTCCACAAATGCATCTGCATAGTCTGAATAGCTGATAAAGCTTTTACCCTCAGCATTAACGCCTAACTTATTGCCAGAAAACGAGTGATTACCAGTATGAGGTGCGTCAAATTCCATAACTACAGGAGGTGCCATGTATGTCCAATCAAAATCTTTTACCTCAGCTAAAGCTTTAAAAGCAGTAACTTCAGCCTCAGCGATTGGCTTAAATTCAGCAGGTACTTCTGGTGTATCAACTAACATTGTATGCTCGTCCACTAATAATACACCTGCACCACCAGCAAATACTAACCGAGTCTTTGTTTCTTTTAAAATTGAAATTAAATGTTCAGTAGATGTAATAAATTGTTTTGGATCATCAAGGGGCGCGTTAAAAGTGTTTACTAGTACGTCAAATTCTTTAATATCTTCAGACGTTAGATCAAAGATATCCTTTTCAATTACGGGCACATTAGTTGTAAGTTTTGCTTTATTTCGTACGACTGCAGTAGGTTTTTCACCCTTAAGAGTTAATTTTTCAACCAATAAAGTTCCTAATTTTCCAGTTGCACCAATAATGCCGATATTCATAATAAATTCTCCTTTGAATTAATTTATTCTTTATATATTATATGTTAAGATATAAAGTTGTAAATGTAAATAAAATATTGATAAATCACCTAGTTACTCATCAGTAACTATAGAAAGGAAGCACATTATGACAGAATTAAAACACCTAGAACTTCCCCCTTGCCCAGTTGCCACGACCGCACTTTTAATTGGAGATCATTGGAAGATACTGATTATTCGTGAATTGTTGAATGGTACAAGGAGATTTAGTGAATTAATAAAAGGATTAGATGGTATTTCAAATAAAGTTTTGTCACAGCATTTGAAAATTATGGAAATCCGTGGATTAGTTGAGCGTAAAATATATGCAGAAGTACCAGTAAAAGTGGAGTATTCTTTAACTGATATTGGGTGGAAACTAAAACCAGTGATCCATGAAATGTGGCAGTGGGGTGAACTCTATAAAGCTACAGAGGGAGAAAAGTAAATACTTCAATATTACATCTAGAAAGGTATAAAATATGAACAGAATATTATTAGTTGGACTAATAGTGGTTTAATAGTGGCCAGGGTATATAGACTTCTGGCATTGTAATAATATTAGGAGTTAGTCCAGATGAGTAAAAATATAAGAAATTTAGCTATCATTGCACACATAGATCATGGTAAATCAACATTATCTGATCGTATTATAGAGGCTACAAATACAATTTCTAGCCGTGAAATGGAAGATCAAATACTTGATGATTTGCAGGTTGAAAGGGATCATGGCGTAACCGTAAAAGCAAGAGCCATTCAGAATACTTATCTTGCAGATAATAATGAAAAATACGAAATTAATTTAATTGATACACCTGGGCATGTTGATTTTCAAGATGAAGTTACTAAAAGTCTCACAGCTAGCGATAATGCAATTCTCTTAATCGATGCTACTCAAGGCATTGAAGCACAAACTTTAGCTAATTTAAGAATTGGTAAAAAACTTGGAGTAAAAATATTACCAGTGATTAACAAAGTAGATATAGCAGGTATAAATACTCATAAAATTGAAACAGAGATAAAGACGTTATGTCCAGAATATCAAAACAGAGATATTTTAAAAATATCTGCCAAGACAGGTGTTGGAATACATGAACTTATGGAAACAGTAGTTCTTAATCTTTTGCCTCCAGCAGGAAATGATAAAAAAAAATTATCTGCTTTGGTTTTTGACTCTTATTATGATCCATTCCAAGGTGTTATTTTATATATTCGAATTGTCGATGGTATTCTAAAAAATAATCAGAAACTGATGTTTTTATCAAAAAATATCACATTTCAAATCCATGAACTTGGTATTTTCACGACAATACGTATGCCTAAATCACAGTTAAAATCTGGAGAAGTGGGATATTTGATTACAGGTATAAAAAATGTAGATACATCTTATGTTGGCGAAACGATAACAGATGCCAACGCACCAACTAACTCACTTTTACCCACTATTAAAATGAGTCAAGTGACAGTATTTGCTGGAATATATCCTTTGGGAGACTATAAGTTGTTAGCCAAAGCGTTAAAACAACTTAAACTTAATGATTCATCATTAAGCATCAAAGAGGAGTATTCAAATGCTTTAGGTATGGGATTTAGAGTAGGATTGTTAGGCATCTTTCATTTACAAATTATAAAAGAACGTTTAAAAAAAGAATTTTTGATTGATGTATTAATAACCTATCCAAATGTACCCTATCGCGTTTATCTTAAAAATAATGAAAATGTTACAATTGTTAATCCGGCTACTTTTCCAAATTTTGAGATGATTGATCATGTAGATGAAATAATCATTAAAGCAACTATCATTACACCACAAAAGACAATTAATGCAGTGATGAAATTACTTTCTGAAAATAGAGGCGAGTTTATAGGTATTGATAATCATAGTGATTTAGTTAGCTTATCTTATCGTGTGCCACTATCTAAGATTATTTATTCCTTTTTCAATAAATTAAAATCAATTTCACATGGTTACGCTTCTCTAGCAACAACATCTATAGGTTACTATCGTACGAATGTTGTTAGACTTGATATTTATATTAACTACGTCAGAGTAGACGAATTAACGTCCATCACTTACAAATCGGAATCAGAATCCATTGCGCAAAAAATAGTTCACCAATTAAAATATACTATTCCCAAAAGATTATACCCACTACCAGTGCAAGTAATGATGGAGGGGAAAGTTATTGCAAGGGTAGATGTCCCACCATTAAGAAAAAATGCGGCAGTTAGTGGAAAGAATAATAGTATTTCCAAGCAACAAGAACTCCTCAGAAGGCAAAATATTAATCAAAGAAAAGCTGCATCCAATGATATAGAATTACCTCAGAAAGTTTTTAGCACAATGTTTAAAATCGAGGATGAGGAGCTTTAAAATCAGATATATTGATGGTTTGATGAGCATATTGTATTAAAAAGGTTGTTGTCTACACTATTATGCCTAGACAACAACCTTTTTAGATCACATTATTAATTTTTGGATTTATCAAAAATACTTGTTAAATCTACTAAAATTATATTAGTCTCCAAAGTATATTTAGTACCTTGCGCCTATTAACGATAATTATTAAAGTACAAGACGTTCTCCATCATTCGGTATGATTAAACTATCAGCAAAATCATTTTCTTTTGCGACAGACAGCAATTCTGATTTAGAAGTTGTCCAATGATTCACAGCTTCCATATGACTTGCTATAAGCAGTGTCTTAGGAAGAGTTTTATGGATTTCAACAACATCCTGTGCATCTAATATTAATCTCCCAGATTCAACTCCATTCCCTCCAGAATTCATTACAACGACACCTGGTTCTAGTTTTTCCAGGTTACTTTTTAACCCTTCAAACCAAATTGTATCACCAGTAAATAAAATCGATTTTTCGTTTACGGATTCAAGAAAAAATCCCATAGTATGACTGGTATCGGTATAATTATCCAACAATTGCTTTACAGCGTCATTCTCATAGTGCTGACCTGTAATCTTTTTTATAATAACATCACCTAATTTTTCAGTAATACCTAAAATACGTACGTCATTAAAACCAGAGTTTGCAATACTAATTTGATCACCACGATCCTGGACAAAAATGGGCGTGTTTTTATTAATCACCTCCATTGCTCTTGAATCCCAATGATCTACGTGATTATGGGTAACAATCACAGCGGTAATACCTTCTAAAATAGAAGATATAGACTCAGTCAAATCTACAAGTGGATTTTTATTAGTGTTTCCATCCTTACTTGGAAATGGAGCCAGTGTTTCTTTTTTAGAAAGCATGGGATCCACTAAGAAGGTTTGATCACTATACTCTATTTTTACGGTGGCATTTCTAATTTGTTGAATTTTCATATTAAATTTTAATGTTCCTATCTATTTAGCTCTAACTAACAGTTCAAGTGCCTTTTGATATTGCTCAGATCCTGTTTCTGCTTCTGAACAATTTCTAATATTTTCAGCAATAACTAACTTTATTGCCTTATCAAGACTTGCTCTGACAGCAGATAACTGTGTGACGACCTCTTCACAAGGACGCTCTTCATCAATCATATTGACAATTCCATTTATTTGGCCTGCTGATCTCTTTAACCTATTTTGTATATTTTCATACTGATATGCTATTGTATTCATACCTGAACCTCATAAGTCAATTATTTTACAATGTTTTGTGGATACATCAACTGATACAGTGAAAACGCACCATCAAGATTTTTGACATTTCTGAATCCATTATTAATAAATATTCGTTCAGCTGTATAACTTCGTTGACCTGTAGCACACGATACAATGATACCAGTATCTTTTGGTATTTGATTAATATGGTCTCGTATTTTTTCTAACGGAATATTTATGAAACCATTAATTAATCCCATAGCTCTAATTTCCTGAGAAGATCGTACATCAATTAATAAGTAACCATCACGCCTGTAATTCTCTAATTCATTATATTGAATATTATGAGATCGACTATTAATAATATTTTCAGCCACATAACCGGAAATATGAACGGGATCTTTAGCTGCTCCGAAAGGAGGAGCATACGTTAATTCCAGTTCAGGTAAATCATCTACTTTCAGCCTAAATTTGATTGCCGTTGCAAGAAGATCAATACGCTTATCTACACCTTGATTTCCAACAGCTTGGGCACCTATAATATCACCAGTATTTGTAAAAATAAGTTTCATCATAACTTGTGTTGCGCCAGGATAATAGCTTGCGTGATGATAAGAAAAAGTATGAGTCACATGATAATTTAAACCAAGTTGCTTTGCTTGTTTTTCATTAATACCTGTACTTGCAGCTGATTTAGAAAAAACCTTAACGATTGATGTGCCAATCTCAGGTTTATTTTTAATAGATAAACCGTGAATAGCATCAGCAACTTGTCGCCCATGTCTGTTTGCTGGTCCCGCTAATGGAATTAGTGTTTCCTGTTCAGTAATTTGATGAATAACACTGATAACGTCACCAATTGCATAAATGTTAGAGTCACTTGTTTTAAAATCATGATCCACAACAATGCCTTTATTGGGCCCAACTTTTAGGCCTGCAGCTATGGCTATATCAGAATTTGGTCGAATTCCTGCAGCAATAATAACAGCATCAGCTTGTATTGACATACCATTATCTAAATAAAGAATGTCTCTGCTCACCTTATTTATAGTAGTTCCCGTATTGATACGAACGTCATTTTTTATGAGCTCATTCGTAATCGACTGTGCCATCTCAATATCAAGATTTGGCAATATTTGGTTAGAACGTTCAATAAGATTGACTGAAAAACCTCTCTTAATCAAATTTTCAGTAACTTCTATACCAATAAATCCAGCACCAAGTACCGCAACCGTTTTAATACTCTCATCTAAATGGCTCATAATGTTATCTAAATCAGGGATATTACGTAATTGAAAAATGTTTGATTGAGTATGAAGCCCCTCAATCTTAGGTATTACAGGACTAGATCCTAAAGATAATATTAATTTATCATAATATAGCTTCTCTTGTTGGTCATCATGATTGACAGATATCATCTTATTATCTCTATCAATATGGGTCACTTCACTGTTAACACGTACATCTATATTAAACCTACTTCTTAAATCATCAGCGGTTTGCACAATTAATTGGGAGCGATGTTTAATCGTTTTGCTAATGTGGTAAGGTAACCCACAATTTGCAAAAGAAACGAAAGGGCCTTTTTCGAAGACTATAATTTCATCTTTTTCAGATAGCCTTCGCAGTCTAGTAGCAGCTGACATACCGGCTGCTACCCCCCCCACTATAATAATCCTCATGTTATACCTCTTAGATATACTTTTTTAAAGTATTTTCGATTTCATCTTTAGGATGAAATCCAACAATTTTATCAATGACTTGACCATTTTTCTTAATAATTAACGTGGGGATACCTTGAATGCCTAGTTGGCTGGCAACCTGTTTATTTTCATCGATATTTACTGAGGTAAACTTTATTTTACCGCCTAATTGATTTTCTTCTGATAAGTGTTGTAGTATAGGGTCCATCATCTTGCATGGCGGGCACCAATCA
Source organism: Leuconostoc carnosum (assembly GCF_007954525.1). Lineage (NCBI taxonomy): Bacteria > Bacillati > Bacillota > Bacilli > Lactobacillales > Lactobacillaceae > Leuconostoc > Leuconostoc carnosum. Next base: position 33,421 of record NZ_CP042375.1, read on the forward strand.
GCACGAAAATCGGTCAAAGTAACCCCTTCTTGTGTTTCATTTTCAAATGTACTATCAGTAATTTCTTTGATTGTTGCACTCATTTCTGCTTTCCTCCAAATATTCTAGGTTTCTATGATTAAGAAAGAAGGTAATATATACCCCCTAGGGTATATATTACCTTCTTTCTTAGTTTTTAGCAATCTCATCAACATAAGATAATTACTTATTTCATACTTTTTTTAATCCATTTTCCAGTAACACTATGCGAATTAGAAATAATATCATCAACAGTACCTTCTGCTAATATTTCACCACCTCGAGTGCCACCCCCTGGTCCCATATCAATTATAAAATCAGCATTTCTTATCATATCTAAGTCATGCTCAATAGCAATAACAGTTGCGCCTTGCATAATTAACTTTTGTATTACTTTTATAAGTATCTGAACGTCTAACGGATGCAGCCCTATTGTTGGTTCATCAAAAATAAAAACACTGTTTTTTTGTGTTTTATTAATAAACTTTGATAACCTAAGTCTCTGGGACTCTCCACCTGAAAGAGCCATAGTACTTTCTCCTAATGTGAGATAACCTAATCCAATGTCCTCTAAGATCCTGAGAATCCTTAGTGTTTTGGGACGCTCACTAAATATTTTTTGAGAATCTTCAATATTTAATTTCAAAATATCGGCAATACTATATCCTTGCCATTTAATTTTCAGAACATCTTTGTTATATCTGTCTCCATGACAGGCGGGACAAATTTCTTGCATATCGGGCAGAAATTGAATATCTAAATTTACTTCTCCCGTACCATTACATGTGGGGCAGGCACCATCTTGTAGATTATAAGAAAAACTTTTTTTAGTTAATTTATTTCTTTTACTTTCAGCAAGGGAGGAAAAAATATCTCTCAGGTCATCAAGGATAGTTGTATATGTTGCCACCGTTGAGCGAATATTTTTTCCTATTGGTGCAGCGCTAATGGCAAAAGCATTTTTGATTTTTCCGGGATTAAATTTCGTGACAAAATTTGGGGTATTATTCTGCAGCGCTGGCATCAATGCATCAAACAATAAAGTTGATTTACCTGCTCCTGAAAAACCACTGATGACGGTAAATTTATTAACTGGGAAACCTGCAGATACATGTTTAATGTTGTGGTAATTGCTAATGGAAATATCAATTGAGCCCATGTCGTATAGAATCTTGTTATCTTCCCATATAGGTCGTTGGACAATCTGAGCAGTGCCATTTAAAAATGGTCTGATAAGAGAGTTTTTGTTTTCAATAGTTTCTGGTAACGTTCCTTGAGCAACAATTTCGCCACCTTCGGTTCCTGATTCAGGACCGATTTCCACGATGTAATCAGCAGAAGAAATAATTGAAGTGTCATGATCAACTACTACCACTGAATTACCCTGTCTAACTAATCCTCTAATTATTTTTATTAATCCATCAACGTTTGAAGGGTGTAAACCGATTGAGGGTTCATCCAATACATATAGCACACCAGTTGTTTCAGTTCGTAAGGTGCGGCTCAATTGAATACGTTGTAGCTCACCCGTTGATAAGCTACTTCCTGGTCTGGATAGTGTTAAATAATCAAGTCCTAAGTCTATTAAGGGCGTAATCAATTCTTTGAATTCATTTAACAATCTATTTCCAAGTGTAAAAACATCCTTTGGAAGCCATTGCTTAATTTTTTTTATAAATATTAGTAGCTGTGCTAGCTCCATATCACTTACTTCAGCAATATTCTTGTCGACTAATACTTGTGTAAATAATTCTGGGTTAAATCTAGATCCATGACATGTAGAACAGGTTGATGTGCTGTAGAATTTTTCTAAACGCTGTAACGTTTTGGGATTATCTGTACTTTCGAATGTACGTATAATAGCATTTTTTGCATTTTCATATATTGCATTGTCCATATGAAATACTTTTCCAGATTTGGTTGGAATATTTATTTCATATTTTTGCTCTTGACCGTTTAAGATAAATTCTTTATCTTTATCAGACAATTTTTCGTAAGGGGTATCAATGTTAATTCCTGCTTGTTCAACAACATAAGGCATGAAATTACGGCCAGGTACTTTCCATGATTCAACCGCGCCCTCTCTGATGGTTAGTTTAGGGTTGGAAATTAATTTTTCTATATCTAACTTTTTGGTTGTCCCAGAACCATTACATGTAGGACAAGCGCCATATGAATTGAAAGCAAAATCTTCAGCAGAATATGCGTTAAATGCGACATGGCAAGTAGGACAAGTAATCTCCCCCATATGGCTAACACCATCATTAGGTAGGTCCATAGCTCTTGCAATATCTATTGTGGGTTCCATACGGTGTCCATTTGGACACACGGGTGACCCTATTCTAGAAAATATTAAACGTAAGAGATTCAATGTTTCAGTCATCGTACCCACAGTAGAACGGACATCTGGGATTGAAGGGCGTTGTTTTAGCGCAATAGCGCTGGGAATGTTCTTAATACTTGAAACATTTGTTTTTTTAGCCTGAGCCAACCGTCTTCGCGTATATGTTGATAGTGAGCTAACATAGCGTCGCATACCTTCTGCATATAAGACACCCATAGCCAAGGAAGATTTTCCTGATCCGCTACGTCCCGAAATAACCACAAATTTATGCAGTGGAATATCTATATCAACGTTTTTTAAATTATTTACTTTTGCGCCTCGTACTTCAATGTTGGATGGTAATTTGATCATTGCACCATAACCTTTTTAGAATTTTTCATCGAGAATATCAATAACTTCATATTTTGCAAACACTTCTAATTTATCTAAAAATAAATTGAACTCATAGGTATTTCTAAATGAACCTTCAAGCATATAATTAAAATTCCCAGTAGTTCGGTAATGATGTAAAATATATTTTTGATTATTGTTAATAAAATGTAAATACTGTCTTTCTTGTAAGTATGCTGTGTTAATTCTAATAAAAAATGGTCTAGTATACCCGAGTTTTTCTGGATTTACCGTAATTGTGTAGCGTTTAATAACACCTTGCTCCTTTAGTCGCTTAATTCTTTCGGCAGTTGCTGGAGCGCTTAAGTGTATTTTTCTTGCCAAATGCCTGACAACTATTTTAGAGTTGTATTTCAAAAGACGTAATATTTTAATATCAATATCAATATCATCTACCATTTTATTCCCTCCTCTTTATTATACCCACTAATATTTATATAAAGAACTTATAAAGTAAGGTTTTCTTCATAAAAAACCTAATATTATGTATTTAATTATTGATCACTTTCACCCACAATTATAGTTATTAATTAAAGGAGGACTCAAAAAATGAATGAAAATCAATTTAATAAAGTAGCATGGTTTGAAATAGGTTCTTCTAATACTGAAGAAACACAGCAGTTTTTCAATAATGTTTTTGGCTGGGACTATAAAACGAATAATAACTTGAATGGTATTAATTATGGAAGATTGCAAGAATCATCCGAACACCACATGTTGCTGAAAGACTTTTCGCGGTGATTGCCAGTTGAGCGTTTTCATTGGTCTGGCATTAACCCAATGATTAATTTGATCTCATAATTATAGTTCATTTCATTAAGCTGTACAGACACAAAATGATAATTGGCACCAGCATGTAAGGCAACACGTTTAATTTCATCTAAGCTCATTTGTGGTAACTGCTTTTCGTTTTCCTGATGTTTCACAGCTTCACGATTAAACGCAGAAGTGTGATCACTTAGAAAAAAACCACGCCACTTTTTTATACCACGTTCCCTATAATCATGCTGAAAATAATTAGTGACCAGGGCACTAAACTCTGGTTCTATTTCTTTTACCATAATCAAATTCTCCTATTAATTAGTATTTGTAATTAACATTATGCGAACACTTGTTCCTTGAAGCAAATAAAAAAAGGTTAGCAACCACAATACTGTAATTACTAACCCTGTTTATTAATTTAAATTAGATAAAAATTCTACGAACCTGGCCTCATCATTTGCTGACAAATAACCAACAAATTTAATCACAACATACTGCTCATCTACTCGACGTATCTTAAATGTATCAATCCAGGACGGTTTTTTTAATCCAGCATACGCCCAATCTTTAATTTCAAAATACTTATTTTGAAAATAATCAGACTTATTATTAAATTGACTCGTGATTTTATAATACGTAATCTTTTGATTATCATATTTCACAACAAATGCTGGACGTACCTTAGATCCTGCTTCACGCCCTTCATCATAAGCTAAATCAGCGATCATGATACTATGCTCACGAATATCACTACTCATTGCATAAATTCCTCACGGTCTTCTTTCTTAGATAAATCTAAATCCTGAATTGGTGATTTTTCGAATGCTAAACGCGTAATTTCATCACGATTGGCAATACGTTGCTCACTAAACCAGTCATCAGGATAGGCATGTTTATTAGACTCTTGAACTGACAAAGGTATTTGCTGTTCGTAAGCTGTCTTAGTGATAAACATTTTAATGGCCGTCGCCATATCTAACCCTTGACGTTCAAATACTTTTTGAGCAGACTCTTTTATGCTTTGATCAACCCGTGCAGATACTTGAATAGCTTTCATAACCAATACCTCTCTTACTTTATTTAATACCATTATACCACTTTTTGTTAGATATTGGTATGTATTGTTATGATATGTTAATTCATTTAATTATGAACTTGTTTACGATAAACGGCATTATCAACGACTAATCGCAAAAATGTATTAAACTGATCAAATCCATAATCAATCCGTTTTTGAATAAACTCAATCTCAATATAGTGTCGAATATACTTAATTGTTTGATCGTGAATATTTTCCAATTGTGCAAAAAATAACGCTTTGTTTTGAACCTGTAATTTACGATATTGACCATGAATATGATCTATTGCTTGATTAACATGATCAATAACACTGCCGTCTAAGCCAACTTTTTCTAGCAATGCCTGATACTGTTTACGAATAGTTTTCATAGCGTCATTGATGACAGCTTCATCTTCATATTGATGTTCAATTAAACTAATGGTCTGATCTAAATTTTCTAATGCCTGGTCACACGTTGTTAATAATGCTACTAAACGTTCTACCTGCTTAATTTGCTCATATAAATCTTGCACTAAATAAGGTGTCATTTTATCGTCATACCGTTGATAGAAATGTGCCAATTCAATATAAACTGACTGCATAGCCTTGCTACTTAACTTGTTTGAACTCTGATAAGCCGTATATAAATGTAGATAATCATTTTTAACGGTTATAAAGATTTCTCTCACCAAATGATAGGCACTATCTGGCAAAATACTAATATCTGATCCCACTTGTACTGCTGTCATAATCTATTCCCTTTCTTTACCAATGTAATTTATACTTTGAATTGTCACCAGGATAAGCAAAAGTCATGTCACCATAACCAACGGCTTGACTGTCCTTAGCATACGATTTCTTAGGCACTAACGTAATTTCATAATCTTTACTAGTGCCTGCATTCTGTCCAGATTTGACCGCATTTTGATTAGCAATAATTAAGTCACCATTTGCCAAAACATGTAACACCACGCCCGTATGATTAGGACGATCAGAAGAAAAAACCGCCCCAGCCTTTGGTGTTGTGGTAACCTTAGCACCAGTCAATTTTGCCACTACTTCTGCCGTAACATTACCATTTCCTCTAAAGGTAAAATTTGGTGACCAAATCTCATTCATATAGACTTGTGAAAAACCAGCACACTGATTGTAAGCGTCTGGTGTTGTTAAACTCCAGTCTAGTTTTTTGGACGTAATATTATGCACGTAGGGCTTAATGTCATCTGGAATGCTGTTTTTGTCCCAAAATGATAGCCCACTCTCTTTAATCTTGCCTGTACCGTCAGCCGAACCACTATCATCAGTATTACAATAAGCACTTTGATTATTGCTATCACTGTCTGCGCTATTACTTGCTGATGTATTACTATCACTAACAGCATTATTGCCACTGCTTAATGATCCCTCAAAATTAAGATCATACGTTTTTTTAATTGACTCCGCCCAAGCCTTAACTTCGGACACTTTACGCTGTGGATCACTTGCCCCAACACCCTCAAAACCTGTGTCCCAGGCTAAAGCTGAACTATCAATATCTTTAGCATTTGCTAACCCCAATCTAGCAACGGTATGGCTACTTGCCAATTCTTTAAATGCTAAATCGACCTGGGCTTCAACTGTATCTGCCGTATTTTGATAGCGATTACCGTTGATACCACCAGCACCCCATTGCCAGATACCTTTAACAGAGCCAGCAGGATTAACCGCTTTAGGGTTTAAGTTACTTTCACGCCAACCAATCGCAATGATTGCTGAAATATTGTCCCCTGAATAACCAGCTTTTTTAAAACGATCAATAATATAGCTAACTCTTTTACCAATATCTGAATTTTTATCAGTTAAGGAGCCATTACTGGAACCACTATCTGAACTTGTCGTCGTGGTGGTTGTATCAGTCTGACAGACAACACTAGGATTGTTCATTGTTAGCGCAATGATTAAAAGCACTGATATTAAAATGACAAGTAGTGGCACACAATACAAGGCAATTTTCATCACGACTGCTTGTTTAACTTTATTTTTCACATGATCTCCTCTCTGAATTTTGACTAACAAAAAAATCCTTAATGATTACTCATAAGGATTAAAAGTATTAAAATCAGTGCTTTGATTAACGGCTAACCGCCCAACATAATCAAGACTAGTAATTTGATTATCACTGGTTTGATAGTCAATATTGAAATAGTAGTAACGTGTTTCACCATTGCCAACATCACTATCATGTTTCGCATTCACAGCCACACCAACGACACCGCTAGTTTGATCATCATTGGTTGCCTTTGGATAATATGCCACCTGCACCACACTAGACTTCAAGCCATTATTATCAATGTAATCAGCCGTGCCACCAACCTCTGGAAATAAATAATCATTGTCTAAAACTTGACTGGTTACTAATTTAGATTGCTTAATTTTCGTGATACGTTTTTTATAATCAGATACAGATGACCAATTATAAGCAAGATTAAAGAACTGTTGACTAGTCTCACTAGCTTTCGTAATGGTACTTTTAGCAACCACTTGCTTCACTTTTTGATGACTAGTTTTAGCAGTGACTTGTTTGTGTCTTAACTGCTTAGCGTGTTTCTGCAAATGTGATAAGGTTTGTTGTTGTTGCCACATCAAATGACCAAAGCGCAAACTACCAAGAACCAAAACCACTAACAGGGCGTAATAACCAATTTCTGTTTTACGTGTCATTATTGATCCCCCTTTGTGAGATTACCTAAAGTCAATGAGATGACCTCATTACCTTTTGCATTCAATTGTCCCAATAATTGATAATTAACTGTGCGACTACCATTAGTTGCCGTTAAGGCACCAAAAAATAATATGCCGTCTTTTTGTTGGCTAAATTGCAATTGATTATCTGATACATGCCACTTTTTTGCTTGTGCTGGATCACTCTCTAATTGCCCTAGAAATTGTTTAACAAACTTTCTGACTTTATCATTTGCCACCTTTGATAACACTTGTTTGTCTGACACATAGCCTGCATTAAACAAAGCATTAACAGTGGCTTTTGATTGGCTATTATCTGGCAATTGATTATCATTAGCAATCACTTTTGTGATTGTGCCACTATTGTTAATCAACGTTTGTGTCGCTGATAATTTAGCAACGGTGGCAGTCGCTTGTTTGATTTGTGATTTTTGAAATTGTGTATAAAAAAAAGCGCCAATCAGGAAGAGCCCAATAGCACTTAACACCTTTATTCTAGTGTTTGTCATTTTTAAATTTTAATATCCTTTCCATACCACTCTTGTAGGATCATATAATCAGCGTTGAACTCAAAGGCAAATGGATATTTTTTACCCGTATCTTTAACAACAAAGTAGCCTTTAGCAACAAATGAATTGCCGTCTTTTTCCCACTTTGTTGTTAAATTGTCTATCTCATGATTTTTGAAGAAAGTATTATAATTTCCAGCCCCGTCACTAGGTGCCTCTTTCCCCGTTGCACTAACATATACCATACTTGTTATTGACCGTTCACCAACTTTTTCACCGTCTACATAAGTAGGTTCGTTATCAACATTTTCAACATAACGACCATCATTATTCATTGAAAATATTTCATAATCAATACGTTTCATAACTTTAGTTTGATTGATTTTTGTCAATTTTGTACTACTAGATTGTGAGTTAGTTTTATGTTGTCCCGTCATTATAAAGGCAATAATGATAATCAAAATGACTAACACGCCCCCAATAGATCCCAATGTCAACGCTGATTTTTTATTCATAACTCTCCAATCAATTGATTTATTCTCTCGCAATTTGTGCCATTTGTTCATGTGTTGGCTTCACAATACGTTTGATGACTGCCCCTTTTTGTACCACTAAGACAGTTGGTGCCACTTGAACATGATACTGTTCAAAATATTGTCGTGTCACTAAATTCATGTAATCAACGACAATGGTTGCCTGATTATTTTGATCACGCATTTTTTGTAATTTATTGACATCACCCGTCAACTTCTCACAGGTTGAACACCCCTTTTTATGAAAAACGATCACGGTTTTATGCTTACCCAGGGTTTGATGAAACGCCGTTTTTAATTGATCATTTGGTGTATCATGATACTTATTATACCGTAAAAACGCCGTAGTTACTACTGCCACAACGATTGTAGCGATTATTAAGCTCATTTTTTTCACGAGTTATCCTTTCCAAATTTATTTTTTAACTGACTGCCTTTTTCATCACGTAACTTTTGTTTTTGTTCCTTTTGCTTATCACGTTCGGCTAATAATTCACGAGCTATTTTGTCACGATTAACTGTTTTTTTCTGATCATTAGCGATTTCTTGACGTTTTGGTGTCTTTGATTGCTCAAAGTTATTATGATTATCAGGCACCTTATTAAGTGTCTTAGGTTGTGATTGTGTTGCTTGATCACCATATAATTGACGCTTAATCGCTTCACGCTTTTTAGCCACTTCCTGTTGACTATCTGAACCATTATCCTTACTTTTTGGATTATTGACACGACTATTAGGTTGTTTAGCTTCAAAGTTTGATTTTGGTAAATGAACACCGTCTTTTTCAACCGCTGACTGTTTTGGATCATCAGACTTTTTAGAATCCATTGGCTTTTTAAATTCATCAACCGTCAATGGTTTCTTATTTTTATCCGACAATTTTTGTGTTTTTGCCTGCTCTTTGCCTAACAACTGATCACGAACACGAGAAAGATTTTGTTGTCGTTTTTCATCTGCCTGTTTGTTTTTCATCTCATCACGTACATCACGCCTTTGTGACATACGTTGCATTGGTCCCATTTGACTTATTTTTTGACCAACGCTAGACTGCTTAATACTCTGCCCCTTTTCACGTAGATTAGATAAGCGCATGGCTTGTGGCATTTGTCCCTCAATTCGTGAGTAACTAACCCCAACAAATTCAAATAGCTTACCACGATACTTATAGACGATAAAGACTAAGAAAAAGAATAGGAATGCGTTAACTGCGTATGAGCCGAAATTAATCGCTGGGATAAAACTATCAGTGAACGTCTGTAAAGCCCCGACCAAAACAATTAAGAAACCAGCCCCAATTTTAGCAATACCCCACATAATTGTTGCGCCAACAATTTTATAACCGTTACGGGCAAATTGTGGGAATAACGCCATAACCAAAACAAACGGAGACAAGAGATACAAAGCCAATTCAATGACCATAACAAAGATATTAAACAAAGCCACTGCGTCATAAGGAATAGCATTCACAACTGATACCACGATTGCTACTAAGCTCATACCTGCCTTATTAAATGAGTTATTTTTTCCCATTGTAGGAAATTTCTTTTTTAGTTGTGTTACTTGTGTCTGAACTTTTTCATCATCTCTTTGTGCATTCGTTGATATGAGTTGGTATGGAGAATATCCTTTCTTTGAAACTGCGTCAGCCGTGGCTTGCCCATAATTCATCAAGAAATAAGGACGTTCAATGGATCTCTCAAAATACCCCACTCTTAACGTGTCACCTGGTTTAACATTATCATTACTATTACCAATGACTTTTAAGACTTGCGCCTGTCCGGCATCACTGGCTTCATTTATTTGATTAAATAACTCATTGCCATTGCCGTACCAAAGCGTAGCGACTAATAAAATTCCAACAAAATTAACCACCATGCGAACCGCTGATGACGTACGCCCACTAGCAAAGTGCATGAACCCCATAATCGCTAAGACAATAATAGCTAATCCACCAAACAACAACTTGCCTTGATCAAAAATAGATTTTACTTTACCTGAAACAGCGTTCTGAGCTTGTGTAAAGGCTTTTGATAAATTACCGTCATTTGATAAGGCACTCAATAACTCATCATTGATTTGATAAATCAAGGTATTCAAATACCAAAAGAACTTAGCTAAGCCCATACCCGTATTATTGGCTAAGTCCGTCACACCAATTTTTTCTGAATACGGTTGCCATGAAAATAGTGAGTCATTAAGCTTGTTGATGTTTTGTGCGTCACTGGCTTTAAATGAGGTATCAGTGGTGCTAGTATCGCCCGACTTTTTTTCTGCGTCATTTGTCACCTCATCTACGGCTTTATCAGCCTGTTTTGAAGCATCATCAATCGCATTAAGCGTATCTTGATTAACTAGTGTACTACTTGAACTACTGCTACCATCTGCGGATACTTGTGTTTGCGCAACACCTAAAACAAACAAAAAAGAAGCCAAAATAATCAGCTTCCGAAAAAATGTTATTAACATGTACTCTCCTTTCATAACAATGACATATTTTTTGATAAACAAAAAAGGAATAGTTTAATCTATTCCTTTTCATCAACATTCACTTGAAATTACTTATTGCGATAAACATCGTCACGTTTACTCGTCTTCAAGACAACTACAACAAATTCATCGTCAACAATATCAGCGATAATTCGATATTTACCAACTCGATAACGCCATAAAGTTTTCAGTTCACCCTCTAATGCTTTACCAAACATTCTAGGATTTTCTATACCGCTAATATTCAACTCTAACCAATTATATATACGTCTTTGTACTGGTTTATCTAACTTACCAAATTGTTTGGCTGCTTTACTATCAAACTTCCAGCTATACTTCATAGACCTAATTTTGCCTTGATTTCTTCTGGTGATACATACTCACGATTTTCAGAATTAATCACCTTCATAGCGTCAGCATAGTCTTCATCATCTTGACGTGCTTCTTCAATCAAGTCAGCTATTAAACCTGTAACACTCATGCCTTTAAAATCAGCATATTCCTTAGCCCAAGCCATTGTATCATCTTGTAATCTTACAGTTGTTACGCTCATGATTATTCTCCTTTATCATTAATACATTTGTAGTATAACACACTACTACATTTGTAGTCAATTAAGCATTATCGGTACGCCTTTTCAGCTTGTGCCGTATCACCTGCCTTAACCGTCTGATAAGCACGTTGCATAGCGACCAATGGCTCATCAACCGTTATTTTTTCAACTCGTCCATAAATATCTTTCATGAAACACTGCCCCATGACCATATTACCTAATTCTTTGATGTTGTCATCATTAACTGGTAAGCCAACATGTCGTAAAATATCTGGCTGTTCCTTATCCTCATCAAAAGCAAATAAAACACCAAAATTATCACTTTTAACATCATGAACCGATTGTGTCACTGGAATTAACAAGTTGTTTGCAGAACGTCCAATACGTGCCATTTCATTGAAAATACGACTACCAATATCAGACGTTGTAAACGTCCAAGCTTCATCAAATATTTCAACCGTTTTTTCATCATAATCCCGTGTCGCAAATGTCCGACTAAAGACCCCTAACACCGTCATCACAATCATACTTGCTACCTCAAATTCGGTGTAATCTTGTGTGGATTTGTCATGTTGTGGCAATGTCAATCCTGCTGTTTCAAGAATAGTAATCCGATTTTTTAACTTCAATCCCTCACTTTCACCATGTGAAAAGACTAGGGATAATGAACTACGAGTGACTTTACCTGATAAAAACTTCGCTAAATGTTTCACATCATCATCTTCATTTTGGGCTAATTCTTCAATGACATCTAACATACCAACCGTTTCACCAGCTTGTCGCTTTTGAATAATTTTATCAATGGCTAGATCTAATTCTGTTTCACGAATTAAGGAACCATAATCACGGTAAATTTGTTTAAAAATTTCTGTCACAGTTGCTTTCAAATTTTCCTGGTTAGATTGCGTTTGTCCTGCTGTACCACTCACATCAATCACAATAAAAGGATCTAAAACACCATAGTTTGTATTATCAGAAACATCAAGTGTCACAAAACGCACATTATTCAATAATGTATATTCATCTGGATAGTCTTCTTTAAAGGTCTGATCATTTAATACCGCTGAATACCAATAACGCATTTCCTGCTTAGGATCAAAGTAGATTGCTTTAGCATTTGAAAGTTGAATAATTTTCAAAATAATTTTAGTAAGGTAAGATTTTCCTCTACCTGTTTTACCCGTAATCATAATATTAGGGCTGGTTGTGCTGGTCGATCCGTCTAAAATTTCGTTGGTAATCAACGGATTAAAAAAGACCAAGCGCTTTGAACTGTCTAATGCGTCCTGGGTACTATTAGCGACTGTTTTGGGCGCACCCCGTCCAATATAAAAGCCAATATTACTACCAACTTGCTGATTGACCGCAAACAACAACTCACCTATGCCCTCACTGGTCAATAATTGCACCCAATAGCGGTTTTGGGACACATCAGAACCCATTAAATCGTAATAGAAAAGACGTTTTTGTTCACCGATTGGTTTCACAATATTCACGTCAATACTCCTAAATGATTCTATTAAATTAGCAACACGATCATGTAGGGTTTCAATATCTTCCGCTGATACCGTAAACGTGACTAAGGTGGAAAAGAAGTTTTTCTTTTCTGAAATATGATCATTTAACACTTCGGCAATTTCAATCGTTTTATCATCTTTACTAGAAGAAAATCCCTCTGCCTGATAACGTTCTTCAACATTATTACTAGCTGTCTTTAACGATTGACTAGCACGAGTTGCTAAGCCATAGATACCCTCTGACTTATAATAATGGGCTTTCAAATTGATGTCGATTGGATAACTCATATTTTGTACTAGTCGGAATAAATGAAAGCCTGTGATGTTTTCTGGCGTTGTCGATAATACTAATTTGGCAACATAGCGCACGTTGTCATCATTAACTAACTTAATGTAGCCACTCACTGCCCCGTCGTCAATCACAGTATCACTTAATTTGAAAATATCACGTTCTTGTCCGACTTTTCTAAAATCATGTAGTTGTCCCTGGATAAAGTTATTACGCATTAAATGAACTAATTCATCAGTCGTTAAGCGCCTGGTATGATCCAAATAACCAACTTTTTCATAAGCCTGTTTTTCACTCGGTCTAAAGTCATCAAACAGTTTTTCATCAAATGGCTTTTCATAATTGAACCAACCAGCCAACTCATCTACAAAGTTATTCATGGCATTAGTAGCTTGTTTAATCACTTTACCAGCATTTTGATTATGTAATTTGATACCCAAAACAAAGCGCTCAATTGTCTGTGACACACCAGTATCCGTAATAGCACTAATTTCATCTACAATCATTTGAACAGGTGTCTCACCCATATCTGTTGCTAAAGAAGGCTGTAACTCTTTATAACGATTGACCAAATCTAAGTCACGATTATAAAGACGTAATTCAAAATCTTCAAAATCAGCAAGTCGATCAAATAACAGACTCAATTGTGTTTGTCGTTTGGAAATACCCTCCTCATCATTATCTGAAATACTTAGTGCTTCAATATTGTAATATGCCCAGGCTTCATTGTCCTGGGTTAATAAAATATTATTTTTCACGGCTTTAAATGGTACTGCAAGTTTCATTGATGTCTCCTTATTTTTTTATTTGTTATGTACCTACAAAGTCTAGGCTTTGTAGATGATTGCTAATAAACAATCACTTTTTTTGTATCTTCCAACACAAAACCGTTCTTAATGCGCCACCTGATTTGAATTAAGCCATTCGCATCAAAATAGCGCAATTCAAGGGTAGTTTTGAGATACGTCCACTTAATATCAGTGACATTAAGGTCATAGAGATAAGCATTATAAATCGCTTTAAATTCCGCAACTAACACTACAACCCTACATAATCGCCATGAGGTAGCTTCGCGAAATCACCACCCAAAATAAGATCATGTCCGTACTTCTTAAAGTCAAAGTAGGTCTCAATCTCATCATTGGATAGTTGACGAACACCACCACGCCTTGAGATCACTTCGTTGGCTAAGTCATCTTCATCTTCTGCTTTGATAATTGTTAAATTTTCAACTTGGCTGTCAATCTGATTATCAAGTAAAACTAACCCTTGATCATATAAATCAGCTAAAGTTTGCTCATCAACACCATTTTCAACCGCTCTTTTGGCACTCTCAACCATGTTATTTAGCTTAACAATCGACTCATAAGGATCTATTTTAAATGGTGCTTCATAATCACTGATCATGATTTCTTCGTTACCAGTTCCCGCTCCGATCGCGCCCTTTTCGGTTAAAACTTGTGTTACCCGACTAGGTGACACAGGCAAGGTAAACCATTGACCAAGAGACGGTACATTCACAGCGCCAACAAATATTTTAATTTCACTAAACTTAATCATTAAAAAAACACCCCCTTTAGGTGCGGACTCATCAATTTTTAAAACGTTTGAATATCAATGCGCCTGTCATTGCTAAAACGCCTGAAACAGCACTTAAAATGCCAATTGATGATTTTGCTTGTGTTGCATGTGTTTCTGGTAGGGCTTTGGCAACAGCGTCATCTAGCTTTTTCTTTGCTTCAACCACCTTCTCATTGTTAGCGTCCTTATCATTTGCTGTTAGCGCTTGATTATAGGATTCAACGGATATTGCACTAGCGACTTGTGTTGGTACTAAAACAACGTTACCAGAGCTATCAGGTGTTACCTCAACTGGCTTAACATGATTGATTTCACCCTGATCATTCTTATCAGGTGTTGAAGGTGTCAAAGGCACTGTGTTGTTATCGTTTGATGAACTTGATCCGCCAGCATTTGAATTATCTGTCTCACCATTATTTGATGATGACCCACCTTGATCACTTGATGAATTTGACCTACCACTATCTGATGATGAGCCACCATTATCTGACGATGAACTAGATCCGCCATTTCCTGATGATGAACCACCATTATCATCTGGCATAGTTGAACCGTTAACATTATCATCACCTGTTGTTGGCGCTGGTGTATCAGTGCCACTATTTTCACTTGATGAATTTGAGCTACCATTATCTGATAATGAGCTTGAATCTGTGTCGCCACCTGGTAAATTACTATCATCATTATCGCCAAAATCATCACTTGATGATGTCGCACTTCCTACCGGCGCAAGACTAGTAGCTAATGAACCTGCTTTGTCTTGTGATAGTACAGTAGTAGCTTGAACTATTTGTGCCGTACTGGTTTCAGTTGCTTGTTGAATATTATCAGCATTTACTACTTGATGACCTAATGCTAAAGCACTTAGCACTGAACCAGCAATTAAAAGTTGTTTTTGCAACATAAATATTGTCTCCTCAAAAATTAAATATTAGTTGGTTTTTAAAAACCTTATTGCTTCGTATTAACTAATGGTTTTTCCCCATCATTTCCTCTCTCTCAACAAGCACAACTGTATCTGCCATATAGCTAGCTTCAAAATAACCAGTTGGCAAGACACAATCATGATAGTAAACTGTGCGACTTAATATTTTTTTTATGCCAAAAGCCGAAATTGAAACACCATATTGTACTAAGCCTAATCCGTCAGGCTTAAGTCTATTTGCTAAAGTGACTAATCCTATCGGAATACCAATATACACGCCCACATAAACTAATTTTCCTAAGCCTGAATTAACGCGATAAAAGGCTTTTAATGGATCATGAAATAACAAATAAACTGCCAAAAACGAAACTATAAAAATAACAAATGGTTTAAGACTAATGCCGACTGGCAAACTCATATCACCTGATATTTTACGAATGACAATATCTTGTTTCAATGCTTTTTGATAGTTGTAGACTTCTGCCATACTAACCAAACACTGATTTAAATATGCCTGATACAGAATTAAGGACACTATCTGGATTTTTAACAACAAAGTAAACTAATCCACCGACTACAATGACTATAACAATTTGACCAATTGAACCCTTGATAAAATGTTTAGCCACCAAACCCATAATAATCATGGCTACAATTGCTGACACCCAACCAGCTACTTCGGATTGTATCCCTGTAAAACTAATAGTCCACGTGGGAATTTGAAACATAAAATTTGTTACGATTGCTTCCATCATAACCTCCTTAATTTTTAACATGAAAAAAACACTTAGCATATTTGCTAAATGTTTTATAATTTAATATTCTATTTTGTCACTCAACTGATGTTCAATATCTCGGCCACGATACATGACTCGAATAATCCAGACCATGCCACTATGACTATGAGGAATAAAATATACTAGATAATTATCTACTGGCATAAATCGCAGCCCCCGTGAACGCCATGGTTCTTTGGGATAGCGTGGATAGCCTTCCGGAAATGTATCTAGTTTTTTAATCGCTTCTTCCAATCGATTAAGCTGATTTGTCGCATTCATCGTCACTTTTAGTTCAAAAGCAATATATTCATAAATACCACGAAGGTCTGTTTCACCTTGTGGAGTTATTTTGACTTCAAAAATCATAGATGATAATCCTGACGAATAGATGTAAAGACCTGGTCAGCCGATTGTCCTTTACCCGCTAACATTTGGTTATAACCTTTTTCAAGTTCATTGTTCATTTCATCTTCCGTTAGTGTTGACACATTTAATACCGCAGATGATGGTAGCTTCAAGTCAAAGGGAATACCTTGTTGCAGAATAATTTGTTTGTAAAACATATTGATAGCATTTGAAGCAGGAATACCAAGTGTGTTCAGTATAGTTTCCGCCTGATCTTTAATATCTGGTTCAATACGTGCAGTAAGGTTTGCTGTTTTAGCCATGATAATGTTCTCCTTATTTTAACTTTGATTACATTATACAACATTTGTATATACAATAGCAATACAAATAACCTATCATCAGAAATCAAACCCTCCTCTTAATTTAGTAGACCGCCTTGTGTATGGATCATCTTAACCACATAATAGGTTGATCCCTTTGGCGAAACGGTCAAGGTAATCTGTTCTGAATGTTCAAGCTTTGTTTCTGTATCTGTTAGTGTCAAAAGATACTTAATGTTCATGCTATCTTTAACACCTGAAACATTGACTTGATCAATACTTTTAACTGCGTATTGTCCCTCTAGTCCCTCTGGCTCTTTCATGATTAAGGACATATCACTAGATTTTGAACTCACATACTTCTCACTAAAGGCTTTGACAAAGGCTTGAACTTTATCACTGCTTGCCAAATTAGCATTATTGGACTCATCTTGATCAATCTTGCCAACATGACCAACAATATCTTGTTCGGTTGTGGCATAAGGTAACGCCAAAACAGTGTACTGCCCTGCTTTTTGAGCAAAAGGCAAATTAAAAACGCGAATAATTGTATTTTTATCATTGCCAACTGTATAGCCAACTTGATACTGTGCAATCTTCACGTCATTCTTTGTAAACGTATTTAATAATCTGGATCCCACATAGGTCTCTTTTTGCGAGTCCTGATTATCATAAATTGTGCTACTGATATTAGTGGCAAAATACTTTTTTAATGCTTTCAAACGTTTTTGCTTATCATCATCATTATCTGATTGCGTGAAATAGGTTTGAAAAAAGCCTTGTGCATAGCGATTAAGACTAGGTGAATAAACACTTTGTCCCATGCTAGCCTTTTCTAACTTGTCATCATACGTTTTCATTCTGGCAACCAGTTTATGATTAGTTTGGCTCACGTTACTAGCTTTAATAAAGGCAATTGCACCACTTAACCCAACTAACACCAGGGCAATTTTAACAAAACGCCTGATCCATTTGCCCCGTTTTTGGACTTTGGCATAAGGTAATGATTGATCTGGTTTATCACGAGATTTGACATAACCTTTTTTGATTGACTTTAACTTATCAAACACAAATTTTACATACCCCCAAAGCGATCTACTTTTTGCGTGATTTCTTCGACCAAATTGATGACGTTATCCGCCACCTTTGGCAATGACTTATATTGCTTGTTCAAAACAGATAAGTTACGACGTAAGCTAGATAGGTCATCACCAATTAAATCGCTCCACTTTGGATCATTTTCCATGATTTCCTTAGCTTTGTTCACAGCAGCATACAAATTAGCGTCTTCAATTTTTGATAATGCCTTGAAGTTAAGGGCTTCGGTTGCAGTAGCGCTAAGTGCTTTTTTGAATTGTGTTCCTTGTTCTGACATCTGTGTGTCCTCCAATTTTTAACTTTTAAAAAGGTAAGTTGACCTTTTCGGCAACTGATAATAATTTCTTTTGACGCGGACTTAATTCTGCGTCATCAATAATTTCATCTATCGTTTCTTGACCAAAATATAGGATCAAGGCTTTTAAAGTTGGTGCAACTTGTGTAATAAACCAATCAAGCGAACGCGCCATAGATAAATCGACTGGTTGGGCAACATACTCAACCACACTAGCCTGTTGCAAAAAGGCACGCCATGGCGCCCATTGCTGTAACTTATCAATCTCTTTTTGCGCCATTTTATCAATGGGCACATCATAGAATCTAACGTATTCTTGAAAGTAAGCAAATAATTCGGGTCCGACTTTACGTTTTTCGACAAGGTGCTGGGCTAGTGTTTGCGCACGATCCTGCTTTAATTCAATTTCATAACGATTTTTTATGCCAATTTCTTCATGCGGAATATGTCTTTTAGTTGCCTGTTCCTTGTCTTTTTCATAAAAACGAAAGAAAACTTGACCACTGCGGGAACCAAAATACATGGTTGCACCACCTGATTGACCATTACCAATAAAGGTTGGCTCACTTCTAAATTTTTGCGTGTAGCGTTTTGCTTCAACAATCTTGTAGAGATTAAAAATGTTAAAAATTCGTTCCATATCGTTAAAAGCATAATCAATTCGTGTCACATGACCACCATTATCCAAAGCAAGGCTTAGAAAATCAAAAATATTTCTATCTTGTTGCATGAGCATATTTTCCAAAATACGTATGCCTTGCCCTGATACTGTGATCAAACTTTCTGGCGCGTCTTTTTTGCCATACACCGTGATAAATGCTTGACCTGCAAAAGCGTAGGTAATTGAATAGCCAAAACGTCCGCCGTCACGTTGAATAAATAAGTCATATCCTGACTGTAAAAGCGTTTTTACTAGCCATTCCGCAGTACGCATTTTAAACGAAATACTTAAATAATCCAGCCATAAGCTCATGCCGTCTGCATTCAACAACACTCTTAGCGTATGCCGTTGATCTGCATTTAATAATCTGGCAATCACCTCATCACTACGTTCAATTTTGTTGATATAAGTGGGACGCGACACGTTCAAAAATAATGCCATTTGCGCCTGGGTTAATTCTAATTCTTGTCGAAACGCAACCAAATCAACACCCGTGGTTGTTTCATAATCTAACTTAAAATATTTCTCTGACATGTTTTACTTGTTTGTCAATAACGTCCCAAATCTGCATACGATCCATTTTTTCATCAACAGACTTTGTAGCAAACGTCATGTACCAATCACCCTCTCCTTTCTGATAGACCTGTTCTGGATCCACAATAGCCCCCAATGCAAGTGCTGGGGGTAACTTATCACCTGCAACTTGATATACCCGTGTGTCAATGACATGATCGTCTATAAAATGACCAAATAAAAACGCATAACCTGTATTATGCGTTGTGCCATATAATTCATTTGGTAGAATACCAAGATATTGATATAACAATTATCGTTTAAATAACCTCTTTTCTACTTTTATTAGATTTAATATAATAATTAAGCGAATTTTTCATATTTTTTTATCATTATTACGGACGTTTTTACACGAATATTAAATCGCTGTAAATCAACGCCCCGTAAGAATGAGGGCTTGTTGCCTATTGGCATTTCTGTAAATTTACCCCCCCTATTAGTAATTTGGGGGGTTGGCGAATTTGATCAAGTGATTGTACGTTATTCAGCGCACAATCGGCTACAAAGACACAACGGCACGTACTCCCCTTTTCTAACGCCACCAGTCGCGCACCAGCAGAGCTGGGCGCTTCCTTTTCCACAGCAGAGCTGTTCCATGGCTGAAAAGGGTCAACGTGCCGTAAGTGCTTTGCTTAACGCCTCATGCACCCCGACTGCCTGCAATCACTAAATCAAATTAGACCTGCCAAATAACTAATAGGGACTAACTAAAAGTTCAATTCTACATATTTAGCGCTTTTACTATCCAAAAATTCCTTAATCTCACCCATTGGCTCAACTGGACTAGCTGGATATTGCTGACCTAATTCATCAAAATATTTAAACGGGACAAAGTCTTTAGGAATAACAGGCGCAAAAAATGATCTGGCTTGCCCTGGTGTCATTGCTAAATAACCCCACCCCTTTAAATTCTTTGAGAGTTCCTTAAACTGCACTTCGTCAACATCATCAGGGAACATCATAGACAGTCCACTAGATTTCATCTTACCAAGTGCCACACGGAACTGGAATTGATCACGAGACGCACTCCCAATCGTATCAGCCGTTGGTTTCTGCATAGCAATCGCTACAAAGTAACCTAATTGACGACCTAACATCGTAATTTGTCCCAAAATTTGTTGGATCGCTTCACTTTTGTTATATTTCAAACCCGAAACAAACGCACCAAATTCATCAAAAACAAAAAAATGTGGTTTCAATCCATACTTACGATAATTGCCAACATTTTCTTCTAAATTATCATTCAATAAATCATGATATTCACGACCACGCTTAATCATTTCCAAATAAAAACGATAAAATGATTTTAGAATACGATCACGACCATAAGTGACACGATACTTTAGTGACGCTGTTTTACCAAGCACTGATAAATCAGTCTCTTTAGGATCCGCAACATCAACAATCGCACCACTTTTAATCAACCCATTCAGTAAACTAAACAAAAAAAATGATTTACCAGAACCCGTATCACCAGAAATAAGTGCCTGGGGATATTTTTCATAATCCCAAACCACCTCTTTCATAATTTCAATCGTATGATCTGTTATGGTCATGTCAGATAAGCCTAAGCGTAATCCCAACGGATTAGAAATAAAGTCAAATGACTTAAACCCAAAAATATCATTTGTTCCCACACCGTCAGCAAATAGCATAGCCGATAGTGGTTGTGAAATACGTCGATCACGAAAACGATCTTGATACTTTTGGCCGTCCATTGGTAAATAGATTGAGAAACCAACCTTACCATTGTTCTTTAAACTAACTTTTGGCAGCTTAATTTTTTGTTTTACCAATGCCAACCACCTTTCTCACCACCCAAATTGAAACTCAAACGGGGTTCTTTTTCATTAACTTCCTTGACCAAATAATATTGATTAGCAATTAACCAATTAGATAAGCGTTCTAAACGAAAAACAGTCGCCCAAAAACCTTGAAATTGATAAGTCTTCCAATACCAATAACTTGCACCAAGCACTAAGACAACCATAGCAATCAAAGTTAAATAAAGACCTGGTAACAAACTGTTAACAAAGGCCAACCAATCAACTTGTGTGACCAATGCTTTTGAGAAGCTAACTAACCCTTTACTAGGTGGCATAGTCGCAAGTAAACGAAAAATAATCGTGATCAAAAATATGACCACTGGCACAGATCCAATCGCAATAAAAACATCACGCCTTAAATGCCTATGCCAATAACGAACACGGAAACCACGGGGAAATAATTTACTCATTGATTAACCCCTTTCCTGCCACTACTTAGTTTTAGTTTCAGTAGGCTTAGCAGTTGTTTGTGGCTTATTATCAGCAGTTGCCTTTGAAATACCACTAGCAGAGAAGAACAAAACATCTTGATCTGGATCATCATTGGTTGAACCGTCAAACAATGACACAACCAAATTTTCGAATTCAACCTTATCAAATGGCTTAAAGGCACCCTCTGGGAATACTCCCACAGGAACACGAACTGTTAATGCCTTACCATTTTCATCACTCACACGAACATCTTTGGCAATCAAATCACCAACACGGGAACCACGATCTTGTTGTTCCTGATAATTCAAAGTCTCAAAGATATCACGCGTGGCACCATACATAAATGAACCCGTAAAGAAATCTGTATCAACAACAGGGAAATACTCACCCTTAACCACAACCATAGTACGGGCTGACTCATTCGCCCAAGTAGTAGCTACTGTTTCATTATCTTTCTTAATAACAGCAGTCAAACCAGAAACCTTAGTCCGTGAACCACCAATTGGCACCAAATCTAGCGTCATATTTTCAAACTTCACAACATCTTTTGGCTTCAATCCCTCTGGCAACTTACCAACTGGTGTAACAGTCAAGGCATCAGCGTCAGAACCTTCAATCAAAAACTGTGGTCGTCCATTATCAGGCGTTCCTAAATACAAAAACTTCAAGTTACCCTTTTCAGGTAACAACTTCAACATCTTACTCATAAAAATCAATACTCGCTTTCTTAATCAAAATAAAAAGAACAATCTAGATCAAATAATCAAAATGTTCTTAGCAACAAACCATTAAATTTTAGTCTCAACCGACACATGGAACTCATACTTACCAGCCAATGGCTTTAAATCAGCTAACAATTCTGCATGTTCCTCTGCCGTTAAAGGCTTTTCAAAATCACCACGCAAGAATATTTTCTTCTTGCTCTCATCATTAGTCATAATGACGTTTAAACCGCCTTTCATGATACGTTTGTTCATACTCACTAAGTGGGATATAGTTTTCAGGTTTAATCAAACCTTTCAAAATTTGATTATCTTTTTCCTCAAACCACTTAATCAGTTCAATGTCGGTTGTTAATAGATCCTCATCATCTAATGTAAACACATCAGGATATTCGTCCATAACCACCTACCTACAATAAAACGCCCTGATCAACTAAATTAGCTAAAAAGAACGTGATTTATAAAAAAATTATAATTCATCAACAATAAATTAAGCTGTAAAAAAAACCTAAAAAACAACTTAACTTATCAATCCATATCTTTTTTAAACAACACCAGCGATAATCCCAAATGGATCATAACCGCTAATTGCGAACGCTCACATTTTTAAAAAATGATCCTGGCATTCTTTACATCTACAATTTGTGTTCTGCCAAACGCCACTTGACGTTTAACTCCCCCACACTCTGCGCGCCTTTGACACCGCTACGGGTTTGATTTCAGTAGTTAATGATTAATTGACATAACGCAGTTAATCATCACGAGCTAGATATGAAAGCTCGACCCCATGACTACTCATCAAGTAAAATAACAAACTTAAAAGCATAAAAACTTGCCTTTATTCCTAATATCAATTAAAATAAAACTTGTTAAGGGAATTATTTTAATTGAATATAACTGTTATCCAAATGACTGTATATTCAGTTTTAATTTCGTCTGGTGCCCTGCGCACCTTTTTTTATTCTCTCATAAGCGTAGAAAAGTAAATTTAATTCAAATAAAAAATTAAATGTCGCCCAAATTGCTGGGCTTTTTTTTTCAACTAACTTACAAATACTATTATATACATGAAAAAGTTCAATGTCAACATCTTTTTTAACTTTTTCATTTAGGAAGTCGAAATTATGGAAGAAACATTACTAGATAGAATTAAATATTTAGCAAAAGAAAAAGAATTATCATTATCTCAAATTGAAAAAGACGCAAATTTGGCAAAAACATCCATTTATACATGGAAAAATAAAACGCCAAATGCCAAAAACCTGGAAAAAGTAGCTAATATTCTAGACACTAATACCGACTACCTCTTAGGAAGAAGTAACGACCCAAGCCCAATTGATGAAGAAGATGATCCCTCAATGTTCTTTAGAATTGACATGAGAAACGTACCAGAAGAAGATAGAGACGAGTTTAAAGCACAACTCACATTACTAAAAGACTTTGCCTTTAAACAAATTGAAGAAGCACGAAAAGAGCAAGAGAAAGAAGACAAAGATACGAAATAATGTACCCAGAAGAACTTGAAAAATATTTGGAATTACAGCAAATCAGCAAAAAATTAGCCCAGACTATAAGCGAATACTACCACATTAGAGAAACACAAATCAGGTGGTGGAACGTTACAGAATTTTTTAAGGACACAAAAAAAATAACCATATCACCACTTAACAAACGTAAATTTAACAAACTAATCAACGGTAGTTATGGTATTTATGGTTTAACAATTATCGACAATTATTTATCCATGGTCTATTATAATGATA
>NZ_CP042376.1:0-53399 GCF_007954525.1 Leuconostoc carnosum
ATTAAACGCTCTCCTTCAACCGTTTCGATTGAAATTCATCAAGTTACACCCTATAAAGCTGAGATTGCTCATGCGTTGGCATATACCGAAAGAACGCAAAATTGAAACAGTTAGCGCCAAAGAATTAGATCAAATTAATCATTGGATCAATGCGAGACCAATGAAAACACTCAACTGGCAATCACCACGAAAGGTTTTTCAGCAGTTTGCAGTGTTCGGTTAATTCTTGCAATCTACCATGTTCACAAATTGATTTTTCCAATACTGAGCGGGAATAAATGAATGTGCTTGTAAATTGCCATTCAACCAAATCTGTGCCAATTGTTCTAAATCCCTGTCTGAAAAACTGTTTAATTTTGTAATCATTGTAGCCTCCTTTTTCCTAAAACAATTAAAACAATTTTAATAAGAAATAGGAGAGGATTCAATTATCTAAAACTAGGAAATGATATTAATTAATCATATACTTTCATTTTACGGACTGAATAAAAATAGTCCATTTTTTTAGTATAAGAGCAATTCCTTATGAGTTCTGAAAGATACTAGATTTACAGTATACTATGTCAAAAGGAGGAGTTAGATGAACAATCAAATCACACTAGCGTATTTAGATCATGATGATCTAGATGCTTTACAAGTTGTAAGTGTTGTCAGTTTTTATGAATCGTTTATCGATGGCGCAGATCCACTTGATATGCAAGTATATTTACAGACACAATTGACAACTGAAATATTGGCAGTAGAATTGGCACAGCCAACCAGTAAATTTATTGGTATTAAGGATCATCAAATACTCATTGGTTATATGAAAGTCAATGATGAAAAAGATGCTATAGAGATTCAACGGATCTATCTTCTCAAAGATTATCAAAACAAAGGGTTAGGGAAACGGTTACTCGATGAAGCGAATCGTTATGCTAAAACGAAACAAAAACGTTATTTACGTTTGACTGTTTATGAAAAAAATCATGCAGGTATTCGTTTTTATGAACGTCATGGATTTAAAAAAATCGGGATCAAACATTTTCCTTTAGGAAAACAAGATCGTATTTGTCCGATTTTAGAAAAAGAAATCTAAAAAAACGTCCTCACTTTTGATGCTGAGGACGTTTTTTTAGACTGGTAATGGAACCATAATTCGCTTTCCTTTTTGATAAATCGCTAATTCCGTCACACCTTTTGCTTTTAAAGTTTCTGTATGGCTCTTATATGAGCTATTTTAGCCATTTGAACTTAATGATTGCATGTATTCGCTGTACCACACTTCAAAAGTATTTCTCATTGCACCAAAAATGTAATTTTCAGGATTAACTTTTTGTTTTTTATCCTGTTTATTTCTAATAGCGTTAAATGTTCTTCTTAACAAAACTGTGATGTCATGTTGCAAATCTTCGTAGTTATCTAAAAAGATAGTTGTTGGTGTTCCTGTTTGTTGAGTAATAAATGTTTCACTTGCTTTTTTAGCATTAAAAATAATACCAATCATTTTTTCCATTTTCTTTGGATCATTTGCAGACCATAAACTGATTAACTTTATGGTTTCAGCTTCTAAAGGAATTTTACCTGAATTTCCGTTTGATACTAGAAATTCGCTTGCATTAGCTACAATGTCTTGATTTTGTTTTTGTAGAACATTTTGAGAGAAATTAGTTGATGAAAAATCAAGCATGCTTGTATCTTTATTAGTATCTAAGTTAGTCTTATATAGATTGTCCTGCATTTTGTCGGTACCTCTCATATCAAGGGTTTCAGCCGCTTTATTAGCGAAATCTTGTTTAATATACACGTCTTTTGCTGTAACTTCTAAATCAGCAAGGTAAAGTCTGCGTTTAATTACAGTTGTATTCAATTAGTCTAACCAAAATCAATTTGATCTAACATGGTTTCCCGACTCGCTTGGTCTAAGCCAAGGTAAGTTAACGTCATAGCTTCACTAGAATGGTTCAATAAATGCATGACTAAGCCAATGTTGTAATTCGATTGCGTGTATACGCGATAGGCGCCTGTTTTACGCATGGTGTGCGTGCCTAAATAGTTGATGCCTAGTAGATCACCAACATGTGCCATCACTTTATAAAACTGTTTCTCGGTGATATGGCAATCATGATGGGCTGTCGAGGGGAATAACCAATCCGAATTGATGTTTTCTTGGACCAGCCAATCATGATATTGCAGCAAGTCTTGTTGGATAGGCTTTAGATACAATGTATTCGCCTTACCTGTCTTTTTATCATGAATAAAGGTTATACTTGTTACAAGGTCATTTAAATGATGTTATAAAAACTAATGGACAATAAATTTGCGTTAAAAGAATTGAATTATAGATAATTGATTGAGGGGGATCAGAGTATGAAAATACCAGAATATTGTTGCAATAATCTTGTACAAAAAATAACATCCAAATTGGGAATTAGATTCAAAAATTATTTCTAAATAATTTTAATTACTTAATTATTTTAGATCCTGATTTGTGATTCGATCACATAATTAAATTATTGAATAGCAAGGTGAATAATGAAACATTTTAGTAATATTATTATTGGATTTGG
Organism: Leuconostoc carnosum; assembly: GCF_007954525.1. Taxonomy (NCBI): domain Bacteria; kingdom Bacillati; phylum Bacillota; class Bacilli; order Lactobacillales; family Lactobacillaceae; genus Leuconostoc; species Leuconostoc carnosum. Next base: position 2,550 of record NZ_CP042376.1, read on the forward strand.
AAAAGCGGGTAAAACACTTGCAGGAACACTTGCAAAGCACGGTGAAGAAGTATTAATTATTGAAAAAGATCCCAACATGTATGGCGGAACTTGTATCAATGTTGCTTGTTTACCGACTAAAAACATGATTATTAATGCCCACCGGGGTATAGAATATGAAGTCGCTTTAAAAAAGAAAAATGCCCTAACAGCAATGCTACGTAATAAAAATTACCATAAGGTGGCTGATTTACAAGAAGCCACTGTTTTAACAGCTACTGCTGAATTTTTGGATGACCATACGGTACAAGTATCTGATAACTCAGGGCAGGAAACTTTAATTGCAGATCGTATTTTTATTAATACAGGAGCAACACCAATTTGGCCTAATATTGATGGATTGCTTGCTAGTAAACATGTTTATTCGTCCACAGACTTACTTGTAAAAGATAAACAATTAAAGGAATTAGTTATTCTTGGTAGTGGACCGATTGGCTTGGAATTTGCATCAATGTATGCACAATTTGGTAGCCATGTGACCATCATTGATAAATCATCTAAGATTTTAGGACACTTTGAGCCTGAAATTGCCGAACAAGCTAAAAATGATTTAGAGGAAGATGGTGTATCCTTTTTGTTAGAAAGCAACTTAACTGGTGTAAATGATACACTAAATGGTGTTACATTAACTATAAGCACACCAAAAGGGATTAAAAATATACAGGCCGATGGGTTATTAGTTGCTACGGGACGTAAAGCTAATGTGACCGATTTGCACCTAGAAAGAACTAGTATTAAAACAGGTAGTCACGGTGAAATTTTAGTCAATGATATACTAGAAACAGATGCTAAAGATGTCTATGCTTTAGGTGATGTTACCGGCGGGCCACAATTCACGTATATTTCGTTAGATGATTGGCGTATTATGGCTAATCATCTATATGGCGATAAGACACGAAGTCGTTTAAATCGACCAGTATTTGCGAATACTATTTTTCTAAATCCGGCTATTAGTAGTGTCGGAAAAACAGAGGCACAGCTGAATGAGGCAGGCATTGATTATAAAGTACTGAAGATGCCAGCAGCTAGTGTTCCTAAGACACAAGTAATTGGTAATCCAAGAGGTAGCTATAAAGCATTAATAGATCCACAGACACATCAAATTTTGGGTACAACTATTTATGCTGAGGAATCATTTGAGACGATTAATATCATTAGTCTAGCGATGCAAAATCATCTTTCAGCTGAGACTTTGCGCGATCAAATATACACGCATCCAACAATGACGGAAGCATTAAATGATTTGTTTGATCAAATTTAATAAATCATTTATAACAAATTAAAACAAAAATACTCAAGGTCTTATCTAAATGCCTAACTTTTTTATGGCACTTCAGTATACCCTAGTGGTTTTTTGTTTTGGTACATGATACATTGCACCAATGGGTCACGCCGTGACATGGCAATTTATCATTGTATGATCACCTTCAGTGAGAGCATGTCATGCAGAACGCTATCCTCTGGGGCAAGCTGGTGTGAGATTAACCACATAAAATACAACGAAAAAAGATGATCTTATACTTAAAAAATGGACAATTTTTTGAGTATAAGACCATTTTTGTCTGTCATTATTTTGATAGTTGCTGGTTGGCTATTTTTTTGTATCCAAAAACCAATAATCACGAAAGTCACCAACTAGTTTTGAATAGGGATAGCCAATTATTCCTTGGCTTCGTAGCTTACTCGATAAATATTCTTTCAAAATCCAAGGATCTTCAGGTGAGACGTGATCTAGTTCTAAGATTTGATTGATTTTTTGTACAGAAGTATTTAAGGCAATGGCTACATGTTCAATAGTCAAATGACTTAATTTTAGATTTTGACGAAGCTCTTTACTAGTATTGATACGCTCTATAAAATTTAAAGACATTTTATTTCTCTCTTTCGCTATTAAAATCATGCTGACGAGAAGGCTGAGTCAGCCATTCACAAGAGTTGTTAATTATTCAGATATGAATTTTTCGCCAGTCATATCTGCACCGTGTTTTAAGAAAATAACGGTAGCCAATCCTGCTATACCATCATCAATGAGTGCCCATTTATAGCTTCTTTGTTAGCCAAAATCAATTTGGTCTAACATCGTTTCACGGCTTGCTTGATCTAAACCAAGGTAAGTCAGTGTCATGGCTTCACTTGAGTGATTCAATAAATGCATGACTAAGCCAATGTTGTAATTTGATTGTGTATAGACGCGATAAGCACCTGTTTTACGCATAGTGTGCGTGCCTAAATAGTTGATACCTAGTAGATCACCAACACGCGCCATCACTTTATAAAACTGTTTCTCGGTGATATGGCGATCATGATGGGCTGTCGAGGGGAATAACCACTCAGAATTGATATTTTCTTGGACCAGCCAATCATGATATTGCAACAAGTCTTGTTGGACTGGCTTTAAATATAACGTGTTTGCTTTACCGGTCTTTTTATCATGAATAAAGGCAGTATTTTTAACAGATCCATCTGGATTATAGACATCTGATTTTTTCAATGTCATGACATCACTCACACGTAGTAGCGTGGCCTTACCAACTTGAAAAACGGTGTAATTTCGGCGACCAGCACGGAAACTATCGAGAAGTGTATCTTGTACCATCTTTAAAACGTTGGAGTCTTTGATGGGTAGGACAATTTGTTGCGCCATGATTCATATATACCTTTCTGAAATTAAATAATTAATTAAATAAATAATTAAATTGTTTATTTATTGATGACCAGGACCGTATTTCTGAACTTCTTTTATGGTTTATTGTATCACTTAACAAAAAAACAGCCCCCATTATCTGATCAATAGATAATAGGGGCTGTTTTAATAAGGTTTTATAGGGGTTATAATATAATTATAGACCCTTTTTAGTTTTCAACACGTTACTTAACTTGTGTTTTGAAATCTTTTGTTTGGCCATTTGGCAATTGCACTGTCACAATGACATTCAAATTAGTCAAATCCCAACCAACTCGACTACTAGCAGACATGCTAAACACATTTCCAGTATTTAACATCGTTGTAATTCCGGATGATTCTAATTTATCTTTAGAAAAATCAGCAGACCAAAGGGAACCATCATTAATTTGAACCCGAGTTACTGTCATGGTACGTGTGTCAGTATTTGTCAATGAAACAGAAACTTGTCGAGAGTAGTTGTTAATTGTGATTTGACTATACGCAAATAATTCCCCGTCAATTACAGCGGCAGCCTTGTCAGCAGCGGCCTTGTCAGCGGCAGCTTGGTCAGCAGCGGCCTTGTCAGCAGCGGCCTTGTCAGCAGCAGCCTTGTCAGCGGCAGCCTTGTCAGCGGCAGCTTGGTCAGCGGCAGCCTTGTCAGCAGCGGCCTTGTCAGCGGCAGCTTGGTCAGCAGCGGCCTTGTCAGCAGCGGCCTTGTCAGCAGCAGCTTGGTCAGCGGCAGCCTTGTCAGCGGCAGCCTTGTCAGCAGCGGCCTTGTCAGCGGCAGCTTGGTCAGCGGCAGCCTTGTCAGCAGCGGCCTTGTCAGCAGCGGCCTTGTCAGCGGCAGCTTGGTCAGCAGCGGCCTTGTCAGCAGCGGCCTTGTCAGCAGCAGCTTGGTCAGCGGCAGCCTTGTCAGCGGCAGCCTTGTCAGCAGCGGCCTTGTCAGCGGCAGCTTGGTCAGCGGCAGCCTTGTCAGCAGCGGCCTTGTCAGCGGCAGCCTTGTCAGCAGCAGCCTTGTCAGCGGCAGCCTTGTCAGCGGCAGCTTGGTCAGCGGCAGCCTTGTCAGCAGCGGCCTTGTCAGCAGCGGCCTTGTCAGCAGCGGCCTTGTCAGCAGCGGCCTTGTCAGCGGCAGCTTGGTCAGCAGCAGCCTTGTCAGCGGCAGCTTGGTCAGCGGCAGCTTGGTCAGCGGCAGCTTGGTCAGCGGCAGCCTTGTCAGCGGCAGCCTTGTCAGCAGCAGCTTGGTCAGCGGCAGCCTTGTCAGCAGGAGCCTTGTCAGCAGCAGCCTTGTCAGCAGCAGCCTTGTCAGCGGCAGCCTTGTCAGCAGCAGCCTTGTCAGCAGCAGCCTTGTCAGCAGCAGCCTTGTCAGCAGCAGCCTTGTCAGCGGCAGCCTTGTCAGCAGCAGCCTTGTCAGCGGTAGCTTGGTCAGCGGCAGCCTTGTCAGCAGCAGCCTTGTCAGCAGCAGCTTGGTCAGCGGCAGCCTTGTCAGCAGGAGCCTTGTCAGCAGCAGCCTTGTCAGCAGCAGCCTTGTCAGCGGCAGCTTGGTCTGCGGCAGCCTTATCAGTAACATTATTGTTAGCCGTTACACTATAGCCATGATTAACTGCAACTACTTGTTTTTGTTCTGTGTTAGATGTACTGTTATTACTATCAGGCCTTCTATCGACATTAGTAGGTTTTTGCAAATATGCTGCTGTAGTATTCTTATTAAGACTAGTGATTGAACTTGATAGCAACTCTCGACCAATACTATTGAACTGTGATTGATTACTTAATTCAAATCCCGCTACAATAAAGTCAGCATTTACAATATTAAATTTATTTTTTAATTCGTCAGCGGTTGTATGGAAGTGATTTGCTATAGTTGTAAGTGTGTCTCCCCAAACTACATTGTAATTAGATAAATCATTAATTGAATTAATACCTTGCGACCTCATGTTATTATCAACGGTTTTTTGGTCGTTAGCTCTCCAGTTTGAAGCAGTATGAACAGGTGTCACCTTATTCGTATCTGCTGATACTGTACTAATAACAGGGATTACAGCATTTGTCATGATTACAGACACTCCTGCGACAGCAATCAACACTTTGCCACTTTTAAATAATTTATTTCCTAATGTCTTATTTTTCATAAGATTTTCTCTTCTCCATTCTCTCTTTAACCTAAACGTAATATCTATATAATACGCCTATCATGTACCCATGTATAGATGCTTTTTCATAGTATAAGAGCAGGATAGTTGTATGGGTGTTTTTGGATATTTTTTCTTTATAAGGGTCTATAATTACATAGAAGACCTTAATACTTATACACCTATGTTGATGGAAGCATTGCATTTAAGTTTATGGTGTATCATGTTGTTATACAAATTAAAATTATAGGTGGTTTAGAATGAAAAAAATTTATTTTTTATGTACAGGAAATTCTTGTCGCAGTCAAATGGCTGAAGGATATGCAAAAAAAATATTGCCGGCAAATGAGTTTCAAATCGAGAGTGCAGGGATTGAAACTCATGGGTTAAATCTAAATGCTGTTAAAGTTATGGCTGAAGATGGAGTAGATATTAGTAGCCACTACTCTAAATTAATTGATCTAAATTATTTGAACACTTCAGATTTAGTTATTACTTTATGTGGTGATGCCAAGGATAAATGTCCTATGCTTCCCCCTCAAACCAAGAGTTTACACTGGCCTTTATCTGACCCAGCGCAAGCCACAGGAACTTTAGAAGAACAACTACAAGAATTCCGTAAGGTTCGTGACGAAATTAAAAAATTAGTTACAAGTTTGAATAACTACGTTCATTAATAAAAAAATGCCATATAGTGCCGCAGTAAAACAGTCCAATTAATTTATTGACTTCTAAGGAAAATACCAGGGCTTTGGTTATGAGCTAGATATGTGACTAGGCACTCACTAAAATGCCCTTCCATTCAGGGTCTATAATTAGATAATAACCCCTCAAAAATACTATTAAAACAACCCCCCTCGTCTGGCAGTATGGGGGTTATTTTTTTAAATCAAAAAGCTTATCACTGGCAGGTGACAAGCTCTGGATTATCTGCCACTAGAAACGGAAACCGCGCAACTGCCAACCGCCAACACAACAGTTAAGCTCGCCCGTGGTTATTATTATTATTGTGGCTTTTTTTAATGTCTTTAAATCAAAACCAATAGAGAAAACTAAAAGAAGTTATTGACACAAGCAAGTCACAAATGCTTGATTGAGAGTGAGGGAAGTTTAGAGCCGAAGAAAGTTTTTCCCTTGTTTTGGGAAGAAAAAAACTTTAATCAAACAAACACTTGACCGATCGTTCAGTCGTCCGTCACCTTATCCATACAAGCTTTGGTTTTACCCACTTGCTTTAATCAATTACTTAGTCATTGAACCAATAAAAAAACGCCCTTATTGGCGCTGTATCACTATATTTATTCTCTTTGTCACGATACAGTTTAAAGACAAGCTCTGTGTCCTTGAACACCGTTTTACCTGCCGAGCCGTTAATGGTCGCTCTCACCCTACTACACGCCCAGTATGGATTGTTTGTGTAGCACCCAAATATTTTTGTACAGTAGTGTCTGGGAAAATGGCACTTGTCTATTTTTTCGTATACCTGATACAGCAATTTGGATCTACCGAGTTGCAAGAAACACAACTACCCCCTACCTGTCATATCAACCATACCCCTTAAAGTGTTTGGCTTCACTCTTTTTGAAATCACCCACATTTACAACACAAAGGTTATGTTGTATAATAGAGCTACATTGATCAAACAAATAAGATGTATGTAGCTATCAAGGACGGCAATCCTTGGTGGCTTTTCTTTTATTCTTTTTTATTAACACTATCAATATAATACACCCTAATCACCCTGTCAACAATATATTTGTTTAATAGTGATATTTAACTATTTAACTATTTCACTATTTATATATATGGATATTTATAAATAGTGAAATAGTTAAAACGGGATATTTAACTATTTATAAACACTATAAAACCAGTATGTACAGCCGGTTAAATAGTTAAAAAGTTATATTTATCTATTGATATATTTATATATAGTGATATAGTTATATTTATAAATAGTTATATAGTTATATATTATTTTTTTATAAAGGACTAATCATGGAATTAAAAACAAATAGAAAACAAGCAATCACGCTAACAGTTGGAAACTTCAAAGGTGGTGTAGGAAAAACTACTAATAGTATTCTAATAGCATATACATTAGCGCAAAAAGGAATTAAGACCTTAGTTATTGATCTTGATCCCCAAGCAAACGCCACAAAAACACTAACTTTAACAAAGTTAAACCAAGATGAAGACGGAATACTCACGTTTGAAAAAACACTTATGCGTGGTATTGCTGACAATAAAATTGATGATCTACCAATAAAAATTATTGATAATTTATTTTTAATGCCTTCAAATATTGATTTCGAAGAATTTGCCAAGTTTTTATACCAAAACACAGACAATCAAACAGACGAAGATTTTTATTTTTCAAAACTATTAGATCCAATAAAAGAAAGCTTTGATATTATTATTATTGATGTTCCACCAATGTCTAAAGAAATTACACGTAATGCTGTTACTAGTTCTGACTATGTTTTAATTTCACTACAAACACAAGAACATTCACTAACTGGTGCTGAAAATTATATCGAAGAGTTAAATAAACTAAATGAAAAATATGATCTAAATCTAACAGTTGTAGGTTTACTGCCAGTTCTTTTAAAAAATACTGGAACAGTTGATGAATATATTATTGAAAATGCCAAAGAAATTTTCGGTGAAAGCAATATTTTCTCAACAATTGTGCCACAAATGGAACGTATTAAACGCTTTGATATAAATGGAATTACAAATCATGATAGACATGACTTAAAAGTTCTACAAAAGTATAACGAAGTCACAGATGAGCTAATTACTAGACTAAATTTTTATGAAAAAGAGGTAAACTAAAATGAGTAATAGCGTACTAAAAGGAATGAGCCCAAGAGTACAAGGTAACATCCCAGCTAAAGAACAATTTTCTTTAAATGATAGTAGAGAAAAGAAAGTAGCACCAAAACCACAATCTACAATTAAAACAGATACTATTGAAACTAAAAACAAAAAATCTAATAAAGAAAAATTTGTCAATCAAAAGTCGCAGATTAAAATTTCTGAAAGTATTAAAACGGAATTAGCTGCACTCAAAGCTATTAACAAAACAAAGTTTGACTACGAAGTAATAGAATTATTGATTGACAGTTATGTTCAAAATTCACTAACATCAACACAAAAAAGAAAATTTAAAGCATTAACCAGTGACGATTTTTAAATTGGTATAGATTGTGAAAAAAGCTTAAACCTGACTTTGTGAACTGTCGGAAAAGGGCAGGGGGATCACAATACACAAGTGCTGATTTTAATATTAAATATCAAAAGTCTGGATCGAAACATTCATACTCGCAGCAATGGCAAACATACGACAAGGGACATATGGAAGAGTTATATTGAAAGCATACCAAACATCAACTGAATTCCAAGCAGCTATCGGGTGGTATACTAATTTTTATAATCGCAACCTTACCTCAAAATTTCAAATGTTGCCTAAGCAACTGAACAAAAGTAGTTCAATTTATTGATTTCTGATCATAAAATATCGCCGACAATTCAATATTATCAAAACTAACATTCCTAAAATTTGTATCTTCTTTACTTTTTTCATCATTTCTCCTCATACACTGAAAAAAAAGCGCTTATGCGCTTTTGTCAAATAAATGTATGCTTTGTTAAATTACTCTTCAGAGCCTTCAAGCTCCCCTTCTTGAATGATAGCTTCTTCCTTGGTCGATTCTGTAACACCGTGTTCATGCTTAACTGGTGAATAGATAGAGTAGCACTTCATAACCTGATCACCAACATTGATAACATTGTGCCAAGTATTATCAGGAATAATAATGGCCTCACCAGGAGTAATATCCTTATCAATAGTCAATTTCTCTCTATCTTTTCCCATCTGAACATGTCCGACACCTTCAACTAAATAAATAAACTGGTCATTACCATGATGAATTTCCATTCCAATATCACCACCATTAGGTGGAATTGCCATTAAAGTAACTTGAAAATGATCTCCTGTCCACAAGGTTGTGCGATAATTAACATTTTTTATAGCCGCCTGATTAAGGTCAACAGCAAATGGATGTGGTCCGTAATCTTTCAACTTCATCTCATTGTTAGTCATTATTTAATTCCTCCTTTGCTCATTATAGCACAAATACATGATCTTATACTTAATTAGTGGGCGTCAAATAATGAGACCAAACCACTTATTTGATCAGTATAAGATCAATGAAAATAATCAACTGTGTATCACCACGGCATGTTTTGCAGTAATTTGTAATGTTCATTTAATTCTTGTAATTAACCGTAAAATAAAATGTTATAATTTACACATGGATATACAAATTAGTAAAAAAATAAATATTCTACGTGCCATTGTGATGGGAGCGAACGACGGTATTATTTCAATTGCTGGCGTTGTTTTTGGTGTTTATGGGGCCTCAATGAATACTTGGACAATTTTTCTGGCTGGCCTGACAGCAACAATCGCCGGTACTTTTTCAATGGCCACAGGTGAGTATGTATCCGTAAATTCACAATTAGATTCAGAGCGTTCAGCTAAAGACGAACAAAGAAGTGCGCTAGTTAATAATTTTTCACAAGAAGCTCAATTTCTGATACAACACTATCAAACGGATGGCATCAGTGAGGAAAATGCACGGTTACTTGCGCAACAAAGCATGCAAAAAGATGCATTAGGAGAAACCTTACACGCACGCTATGGCATAAATGAGGATGATTTTATCTCGCCAGCTGAAGCTGCTATTGCTTCAATGATGGCTTTCCCCCTCGGTGCCATCCTGCCAATGGTCGGTATGATCTTTGTCCCGATGACATACCGTGTCGTCATAACTCTTATTTTTGTAATTTTCGCCTTGGTTTTAACCGGCTATTTCTCAGCCGTGTATGGAAATACACCAAAAAAAACAATGATTTTACGAAACGTACTGATGGGGCTATTAACAATGTCCGTGACATACTTAATTGGCTTATTAATGGCTGCGTAATATGGAATACAAAAAATTGACTTTATCAGAAAAATTAAATATTATTCGTGCTGGAGTGTTGGGCGCCAATGACGGTATTATTGGTGGCGCTGGTGTCATCCTCGGTGTTACTGGTGCGACTACCAATAATACAGTCGTCTTTGTAGCTGGTATTGCTGAAATGCTCGCTGTTGCTTTTTCTATGGCGTCAGGGGAGTTTGTTTCGGTTTCGTCACAAAAAGATACAGAAAAAGCAGTTGTTGCAAAAGCTGAGACCCTTTTGGCCACCCAACCTACAATTGTGCATGATGAAATTGCTATATATTATGAACAACGGGGTGCTGATCCTAAATTAGCCGCACGTGTGGCGGATGACCTGATGACAAATGATGCTTTGAAACACTATGTACAAATTAAGTACGGTATTGTAGTTGGAAAGTATTTAAGCCCTGCACATGCCTTAGTATCATCATTTATTGCCTCAATATCTGGTGGTATCTGGCCATTACTATCCGTGATATTACTACCCGACAATCTGAAAGTTATAGGAACAATTTTAGCAACACTTTGGGCACTTTTTTTAACTGGTTGGCTAAGCGCTTGGGCGGGACGAGCACCAATAATTCCAGCTATTTTACGCAACATATTCACAGGAGTGCTCACAATGGCCTTCACTTATTGGCTTGGAACCTTGTTTAAGTAGCAAAATGAAATTTTATAACGCATAACCTGACAGAAACCAATCAGCCATTTGCTAATATAACAACTTTTATAATTGTAATATCAAATCTTTTTGAACAGTGGTTTCATGATTATCGGAGCTACTATTGTTGAAACGATGACAGCAACAATAAACTCTGCTGAAGTATAATCATCAATAATATGTGATGATATACCTATTTGAATAATCACAAGGGCCATCTCACCTCTAGAAATCATGCCTGCCCCAATTGCACTTGAAACTCTGGTATCTAGACCAGAAATTTTTGCTCCCCATAACGAGCCAACAAATTTTGTGACAATAGCTAAAATACTAAAAATTATAATAGCTGTTATCTTATCTCCCAGCCCCTGGATTACGATTTCAATACCGATGGACCCGAAAAATACAGGGTAAAAGAAAGAATTACCCATTTTCGTACTGATAACACCAATTTTATCAGAAAAATTATACTTCCTGAGTAGTATGCCTAACGCAAAAGCGAGTAATGGTAAAATGCTGTTTATCCCCAGTGCACCTCCACCTACTAAAACAGAAAATAAAGTCACCGCAAACAAAGCAATTATGTCATCTATTACAGCCGCCGAAAGTATGATTGCTCCTATTGCAGTGGCTAATTTTTTTTGTTCCGATAGTACAGCTAACGTGATAGAGATTGAAGTTGCAGAGAAAACAACACCAGCAAATATGGAAGTCTGTATATTATATCCAAGAAATAAAAATGCAATCGGGAAAGTAATTAAGGGTAGTAGTACCCCCATAACTGCAATGAGTGACGATGCTTTAATGTATCTTTTCATTTCCTTTAAATCAGACTCTAGTCCCGAATTTAACATCAGTAAAAAAATACCTATCTCAGCTATCAAGTGGATTAAATGACTTGACTGTACTATATTCAATATGCTGGATCCTAAAATGATACCTGAAAATAGTTGCCCAACAACTTCAGAAAAACCAAACCAGGTGCCTACCTTTCCCAGAAAAATAGTAACTATGACTAATAACATGATTAATAGATATTCCATTATTTCTCCTAAATTTAAAAAGCTCCAAAAAATGCTAGTTCCCCGACTAACACTTCTTGAAGCTTACGCCCAACCGTTGAAATTAAATTAAGTTAAATATACCATAGTTTTATTATTCAAATCAAATTTCGCTATATATTATTGTACTGATCCTACGATATAATTATTCAAAAGACATTTTCTGTCTCTAATTAAAAAAATACGAATTTTTATTAGCAAAAAAGGAATATATAGAAATTGTTTAAACAAAGAACTTACACCAAAAAAAGCTGATGGTTAGTACAAAACTAATTTTTATATCATCATATTCCACCTCTTCTTAGGCAAATTTTTAGTTTGATACAATTATGTTGAATATAATTTCACTATTACGATGTGCTCACTCAATCAAAACACTCTAAATTACGATAAAGCGATGTTATCTCAATTGAATTTGAAACTAAAGCTGGTTCCAATTATTTGTAAAAAAGAATCTCCTGGTAATTATTTCTGTAATTGTAATTTAATTGATAACGAATTTATCTTTTCGACGCAAAAACTCTAAAATGGTATTTTTGAAATTTATTTAGTTGTTAAGTGATAGTTGATTTCTAGTAATTTTTGCATCTTTTTGGTTCGTTCTAATATAAATGATATCACCAGCACGTAATACTAAGTCTCCTTTGGGAATCAGTACATTTTCAGATCTTCTGACCAGTGTAATCAAACTATTTGATTCCAGTTGTAAGTCTCTTATTTGTTGATCTTCTAGCATACCACCAGCAAGAACAGTGACTTCCATAGTTATCATGGATGACATCGCTAGATGCGCTGGTTTTCTTTTCAACAAACGTTCTAATAAAGATTCATATATTGGTGCGCCATTTAATAGATCAACTACTAAGTAGGCTACTAAACTTACAAGTGCTAAAGGTAAAATGTGGGTCACACTCCCAACCATCTCAAAGATAAGAATAATTGCAGTAAATGGTGCTTTACCAATACATGCGAAATAACCTGCCATACCGATCACAATAAAGTTCAAAGCATAATTTGCACTCATGAGATGTAAATAGACAAATATATGAGCCATCAATACGCCACTTAGTGCACCTAGAGTCAAAATAGGTAAAAATATTCCCCCTGGCAGACCGGAACCGTAACTAATCATTGAGAAAACAAATCGAACTAACAAAATTACGATGACCATTTTCATTGTCATAGGTGTTTCTTTCAGTGATAAAATTAAATTATTTCCCCCACCTAAAAGATTTGGCCATAAAATCCCAATCGGTATCACCAAGATAAACGGCACGATACCGTATAAATATTTAGGAATCCTAATTTTACTGTAACAATTTAAGCTGAATAGTAAAAATTTTTGATATAAAAAGCCAAATAAGCCTAATATAATACCAAATACCAACAATAAACCATATAACTGTACCGGGAAAACGCTTAAGTGTCCAATAGATAAAACTGGTGTTTGGCCAAACAAAACCGTAGAGACAAAATCCGAAACGCTTGCGCCTGTCAATGCACCAACCCAGACAAAGGGAGAAATACTGTGATAGACTTCCTCCAATACAAACATAACGCCGGCTAAAGGTGCATTAAATGCAGATGATAAACCTGCAGCGGCACCACTGGCTATAAGCCCTTTCGATTGATTATGACTAAGACGTTTATATGATGCCACACCCTGACCAATTGATGCACCCAGTTGAATTGAAGGACCTTCCCGCCCCAGCATTAAACCACTACCAATAGCCAAAATTCCTGATATAAATTTCCGCCACAATGTCGACCACCAGTTTATTTTTAGTTCACCCAATAATAGACCTTCAACCTGTGGAATGCCGGAACCGGATATATTAGGTTCTTTGTTTAACATCCATGAAACAATTAAAAAACAAATTAAATTAGCAGTTATCACTAAAAATATTAACGCTATATTGCCATGTGAAATATCGAGATACAGCGTTTGCACAAATTGAAGCAATTTTTCAATTGTCCAGCGGAAGACACTAACAACTATTCCTGTTAAAAAACCTATAAGTGTGCCATATAATACTACTGACAGCTTTGATGTATTGAGTCTAATTCTTTTTTTAAACATAAAATCAGTTTACAACAAAAAGGGGGTTGATTCCAAATACAGAAAAATTTAACGATTTTCTTTATATATTCTCATTCTTTGATTAAAACAGAATCAAGCGAATTCGTTTTGTGTATGTATTAACAAAACATCAAAGACATTTAAAACTGCGTGTTTCACATTCAAAGTATTTCGTTAAACGTGTATGTGTATAGCTACAATAAATAAAAAAATTCCTAAGACTAATGTCAATGCAAAATATACCATACTCCGTTTAAAACTATTAAACTGCTCTCCCTGTGTCATCATGGTGCTGAATGTCGTCAGGCCGCCAATAAAACCCGTTCCAATAATAATATGCCAGACGTTGCTGTTCATATTAACTGATAATACACCCATCAAAAAAGCACCAATAATATTAACATAAAAAACACCTGTGAAAAAATTTGTAATCCTTGGCATAAAACTTATAACTAGATATCGAATAACAGCACCTAGCCCAGCAGCTAAACAGAAATACAAATAAAAGTTAAAAAAATTCACTGATTTAATCTCCGATTTTTTCCTACATTTTTCCCAAAAACAACTGCAATGTAAGCCAGTATAAAACTAATTAATGTATAAATAATACTAATTAAAAAATTTTCTCTACCTAATTGATTAATTTGAAGTATAAATGTGCTGAATGTTGTAAAGCCACCCATGATACCCGTCCCTATAAAATTTTTTAAAATTAAAGAATAGTCATAGCTGTCAGGAATGACTGCTCCGATATAAGCAAGGAAGAATGATCCTAAAACATTGATGACTACTATAACCCAAGGACTACTCCCAATATGTGGAATTTCGGTAATTAGTAGCCTGAACAAGCTACCTAATGACCCACCAAAAAATACTACAAGACAACTAGTCAGCAGGGTACTATCTTTTAAATATTTCATGTTTTCTCCTAAACAATACTTGTTAACACTTTAAAAAGTATAAAAATCAAATATTTATATTTTATAGTGTCTCTTCAAAAGTAAAAATTACAGATGTGGAAAATAATTTACTGATATCATCATGTATCTAAAATGCACGTTATACCAACCTAAATTGGGATACTACATGAAAATAGAAAAGAGATAATTATGATCAGTTCAGTACAATTTGAAAACACAAAATGTTATTCAAACCTATCAAACAAAGACTGCATTGCAAGTAAGGAATTCGTTTTTTTAAAAAAATGATTCTTGCGGAAAATGGCTACAAAATAGATAACATTGAAAATAACTTAGCACCAAAAATTGCAAATATAACGCTTTCTGATGACAATACCGCCCTTAAGCAACGTATATACGTTGAGTCAACAATATCAAATAAGATTCCGAATTTCGTATACTTAATATATCAAGAACGCCATACACCCGATGAAGTATCGCTTAGTACGACCATTTCATTACTAACCCCATTTAGTATTAATGGATTATTAAACAACACACCTGAAAATTAGTTTAAAAATGCTAAATAAAAACAAGCAAAATGATCTATGAAATAGAAATAATTGGCAAAAACAGTGAAAGTGGTATAATATAAATATAAACAAAAAGACCCATGTTAGGTACATGACCTTTTAAGTCACAAGCGTGCTTCGGCGTTGGTAGTTGTTATTTTGTTAATAAACTAAAATAGTCATTTCACGAAAACCCCTAGAACCGGCCAAAGTTAAGGGGTTTTTGTTTACCTATTTTTTAGACTTGTTAATTTCTTTTAGTAGTTCGACTACTTTCGTAGCTAAAACAACCAGAAATGTGATCAACACAATTACCGCGGTCTAACAGACCATTTGGTGTTATCCTTTCAGGTAGCCTTGAGTTTCAACAATAAGCGTCACCCCCAACTATCAGATTCCACCAGTCCTTAACTTGCTTGCAAATAAAATTATATCATAACCTAATCTTCACAAAAAAATATGACAGCTTTACAGTTATTAGTGCAATAAACTTTTGAGTAGTTTGCACTTTTTCAAAGTCATGCTATACTTGGCTTTATATACTGCAACTTAGTTATGCAATTTTAAAGAGGTATAAAATGACAGTTTATGGTTATGCACGGGTTTCAACAGCTGGACAATCTTTATATGAACAAAAAGAGACTTTGAAAAATGCCGGGGCTGAAATGATTTTCAGTGAAAAATATTCAGGTACAACTACATCACGACCACAGTTTAAAAAACTTGTCAATCTAATTGAACCTAATGACACATTGATCGTCACCAAGTTAGATCGCTTTGCTCGAAATACACGTGAAGCATTAAATTTAATTGATGATCTTCTGAAACAAAAAATTGTGATTAAAGTTCTAAACTTAGGAACAATTGACAATACCCCTATGGGTCGCATGATTGTAAGAACTTTACTTTCGGTTGCGGAAATGGAACGCGACATGATTATCGAACGTACGCAGGCTGGTAAGATATTTGCAAGGCAACACAATCCCAACTATAAAGAAGGTAGACCCAAAAGAAAAAAAGATAGCCGAAACACAGCTATCTTTGAGTATTCTCAAACACACACAATAAAATCTACAGCAGAAGCTTTCAATATTTCTGTTAGAACAGTACAATACATTAAAAAATTGTTTATTCAAGATTAATTATATTAAATTAATGGCAGATGACAAAAATATACGTCTTCCAATTGATATGCATATATGATATCAGTTCAGTAACATGGACAAACGCTTATACCAGACTCACACTTTATTATAATCAACCAATTTTACCTAGATTTACAATGCTCGTATACTGAAAATCAGGACTGCTTTATTTCTAGGGCATAATCCGATGCTAATATACTAAAAAATGGGCTATCTTTATTCAGTCCGTTATTCACAAGATGTCAAAGGTTTCTTGGTTAAACTTCACCAAGAAGGCCGTTCACTTAAATCATTAGCAGAAGAATTTGGTCCGTCGAAAGATTCTATTGCTATTTGGGTTAAACAAGCTACCCCAATCATGATCAAGGGCCAGTCAAAGACTTTAAAAGACGTCAAGCAACTAGAGAAGCGCCTCGCTATTTTGGAGGAAGAAAACGAAATTTTATCACGCATAGCCTGACAGGCATTGAGCGGCCATCTTACTAGCCAAAAAATAGTCCGTAATGTGGGATTGCCGCTAGTTAACCAATTTTTAGCACAAGGCCACGCGCTTGTGCGTATTTTAAGTGCACTTAAAATCAAACCTAGTACCTATTACAACTGGCGCCATTGGCAGCCCAGTCGACAAGAAAAGCGTAGAGAATCCCTGAAACCTTATATTTTAGACGTTTGGAAAACCTTTAAATTTTATGGTTATCGTCGTATTGCTGCTTATAGTCAACAAACCGACGGTCCGAAAGTATCTGAGTATATGACACTCAAATTGATGCGTGAATTAGGGATTAAATCCCGCATGCAAAAACGTCATCGCAAACCCAAAACTGTTGTGACGGTTGATCAAAAACCCAATCTGATTAGACACTTGCATGATTTGAGCGGTGTTTGGCAAACAGATATCACTTATATTCAGTTGACTAATCACAGATGGGTCTATCTAGCGACCGTTTTGGATCCTGAGAAGAGAAAAGTATTGGGCTATAAAATTGGCGATACAATGACAGCCGAGCTAGCCACAAGTGCCTTACAGATGGCGTTAGATAAGCATCGAAAGCCACTCATTATTCATTCAGATATGGGGTCACAATACACGAGTGCTGAGTTTAATATTAAATGCCAAAATTATGGCTTGAAACATTCATATTCACTCAAAGGCCATCCGTACGATAATGGCCGTATGGAAGCGTTTCATTCAATATTGAAGCGTGAAGAGGTGTATCTGAAGGCATACCAAACATTAACTGAAGTCCAAGCAGCCATTGGTTGGTATATCAATTTTTATAATCGAAATCGTATCTCAAATGTCGCCTAATTAACTGAATAAAAATGGTCCAATTTATTGACTTCTAAGCAATAGACTGGGCTACTAGAAATATCTATTTGAGAGGAGCTAACACAGAATTTTAGAATAATCATAATTACCTAAATGAGATTGTTTAACATAAAGTAATTAAAAAAATAAACTCATAATGAAAAACTAACATATTCATTATAAGTTTATTTAGCATAAATCCTATTTTATAAGATACCTCACCGGTCTATCCCACGTATCCTTTGAAAATTTATGGATTGATTGAGGAGGCAACACTAGCGAAACCGTTATACCATTATACTCTGCCAACGTTGCGTCAAAGAAACCTGCACCGTAACCTATCCGATAATTATCTTCGCTAAAGGCTACACCGGGAACCACCATTAGATCTATTCCCTTCAAATTTTGTGCTTGATTTTCATCTTGTGTTGGTTCTAGAATTCCGAATTTTGATTTACTCATTAAACTTTCTATATAGTCAAACCATAATAATTTTCCACTACTCACCCTAGGTACTACTACTTTCTTATGGCTTCTCAACGCCTCCTGAATAATGACATCAGTACTCAACTCGTGTTCCATACTTATAGTTACAGCCACTGAATTAGAGTTATTCCAATATGCCTTGGAAAACAGAATTGCCTGTAATCGCTCTTCTTCAGTAATCTTGCTATGGTAATCATATAATTTTAGTTTATCCAAGGTCATTTTTCTTATTTCTTTTTTACTAAGCACTGCTACAAATCTCCTCCAAATTATCTTCAAACTAGTCCGATAAAATCTTACTAATTATCTCTTTTAATTCTGGCACAACCTCTTGTTCAAACCACGGATTTTTTTTAATCCATATATTATTTCTTGGTGAAGGATGAACTATCGGAAAATAAAGAGGCAAGTAATTTTTGTAGTTCTTTATTACATCGGTTATCTTGCTTTGATAACCAAGATTCAGATAATATTTCTGAGCATATGATCCCACCAATATAATTAACTGAACATCGGGCATAAGCTCCAATAATTTTGGGTGCCATTTGTTAGCTACTCCTCGTCTGGGCGGTAAGTCACCCCATTTTCCTTTTCCTGGATAGTAAAAGTCCATGGGAATTACGCCAATTTTTCCTGAATTATAAAAGGTATCTTTACCAACCCCGATCCACTCTCTTAATCGATCTCCCGATGCATCATCCCACATTATACCCGAGTTTTGAACTCGTAATCCCGGTGCTTGACCAATAATGACTAATTTTGCTTTTTTCGATACGTGAAATATTGGCCTTAATCCTTTTTTAGTAAACTCCATATTCATTTGATCTGCTGCTATATCATCAATAATACTCATATTCCCCCTCCTAACCAATGTATAATAATTATTATAAGCTACTTTATCAAACTTATATTGATTTATTAGTTCACAACTAAACTATAAAAGTCTACCAAGAGTCGTGCAACTTCTTTCTGCATCGCATTAAATTCGGCACGAGTCACTGGCTTACCACTCACGTCAGTCATAACGGTCTGAGCCTTTTTGACCCAACCCGTGACGGTTTTACAGCCAAATGACATTCATTGGCTAGGGAATTAGCAGAATGGCCCTCATTGTGCAAGGCAACAATTGGTGATTTAAATTCAGTTGAGTATCGCTTAGCTTTCATAATAAAAAACTCCTATACTTGATTATCTCGGATTATGCCCTAGAAATAAAGCAGTCCGGATTTTCAGTATACGAGCAGGTGTTAGAACGCGTCATAACCTAACGACATAATCACATTTTGTTACTAAAGAAATACCAAATCTACTATATATTGTTCATAAGTCAATAAAAACAGCATCTTCCAGAATTATCAAAATAAGATGCTGTTTTTAGTTTATGCTTATTTATTTTTATGTTATCAGTCTGAACTAGAACCAGTTCCACTACGAAAAATAACTTTCTTAATATATCGCTTTTATAATTTTAAGATAAAATCATTCAAGATTAGCATGTCTCTTCTGTAAGTCTGATTCTCCGATACTAAATTTATTCATATAATTGATTACAAACAAATCGCCATATAGCCAAACTGATTGTTCGAATAGACTTCCCATCGGTTGTTTTGTGATACTACTTTTAGTAAATTTACTTTTACCGGCAAGTAGCGTAACGTAGTCAGACTTACTAAAGATTGTATTATTATTATTGGTGCTCCATAGCCAAATTTTAGCTCCGATATTTTTAGAAATATCAGCATATCTAATTAATTGACTAGTTTCTCCAGATGAAGATGCAATAATTAGTAAGTCTTTATCGGTAATAGCAGGTGTAGTCGTCTCTCCTACAAAAAAGACATCCTTTCCTATTTGTGCGAGGCGCATGGCAAAGGCCTTTAATGCTAAACCTGAACGTCCAGATCCTGCTAAAAAAAGCCTATTAGATTCATTTATAATGACTAAGAGCTCATTGGGAATCGTATTATCTGAATTATTATTTAGTTCATTTAGTATATTTTCCCAATTCATAATAGTCTCCTCTTTAGCTTAGAATCTTTTTGAATTCTGCCGCCGCTGCCGCTGGATCATCTACAGTAGAAATTGCTCCACCAATAATTAATATATCTGGATTAGCCGACTTGATTTCTTCAGCTGCCGTTAGTTTAATTCCTCCGGCAATCGCAGTTTTGGTATTTAAAACGTTTTTCTTAATGATATTAAAAGTTTCAAAAGGATCTTGACCCAATGCTTGTAGATCATATCCCGTATGAGTACCGATGTAATCTGCACCGAAGGAATCAATTTCACGAGAGCGGGTTTCAATATCTTGAACTCCAATCATATCAACTAATAACTCTTTACCAGCTTCATGAGCTGCTTTTACGGCATCCTTAATTGATTGATTCTCGGCGACCCCTAAAATTGTTGTAATATCGGCACCATAATCAAATGCTTGATTTACTTCATATGAAGCAACGTCCATGATTTTCAAATCAGCAAGTAACGTAATATCTGGGAATTCTTTACGGATTTTTTTAAGTCCTTCAAGCCCAAAATTAATTACTAAAGGCGTTCCATATTCAAAAATATCAATACTGTCTTTTGTCTTTTGAATTAATTCAATGGCTCCTTGGACATCTTCTAAATCAATTGCTAACTGTAATTTCATAACACATTAACACCTTTCGTTTACTAAGATAAATATATATATATTATCGAACTTACTGGTAAAATTTAATAGAGGGCACTTTAAAGTAACCTGTTTGACTTAAATACTAACAAAGGGAGTCGGATTATGTCAGATCATTTTCGAAATGCTGTTATTAAAAAACTTAACAATGGGGATTTTGATTGTACTAAAGAATTTACAGTATCGATGTTCAGTGGTAAACATAAATTATTAATATTATGGATTTTAATAAATGATGGGCCACAAGGTTTTTCATATTTTATGAAGCGTTTGAAGGGTATCAGTAAAAAAGTTTTATCAAATCAGTTAAATGAGCTAATTGGTGACCAAATTGTGTCTAAACGAGAATACTTATCTGGTAAAGTACATCACACTGAATATCAACTAACCGATATAGGGCAAACATTGATTCCAATTGTAATTGCTTTAAACGACTGGGGAGAAAATAGACTTAAACAAGTTAGTTTGGTTAAAAAATTCAATAATGATCTATAAATTTTAAGAAGTAATTTTAGAACGTGTTAGTTTCATCGAATCTTTTCAACTCACTCTTGGAACATCTCAGGAGAGTTTTAAACAAGACATCAGGAAAAATAGGCGGACAGAGTCTTTGGGTTGTTTTAATCGCATTATATGATTTTTATCAGAGTATGAAAAGTTAATACACGAAGTTACTGATCTTATACTAAAAAATATTCCAAGTTATTGACTTATGAGCAATCTGTTATTACAGTAAGTATGCGAACCCTTGAATTAATTGATGAATTACCAGAATTTGAAATCCAAGAGTAATATGGGGTCTATTTATATAATGACCCCTAGGAAAGACTATTAAAACAGCCCCCATTATCTAATAGTTAGATAACGGGAGTTGTTTTTTTATAAAATGATATAATACTCCCTAGATAGGAGAAAACGTATGTCTAGACAAAAACGATCGATCAAGGAAAATAATGATAAATTAAAAGTTCAATTAGAACTCCTCCGTAGTTATACGGAACACTTTGACTCAGGTATGATTCATATGGCTTTGCCAATGGCTACACAGGTTCGTGTATTAATACATCAAACAGATAAGTCCAATTTATTGACTTCTGAGCACTTTTTCATCCGGCTGTTGTCGGCGCCGATCATTGTGCGATCGGAGGTGGGCATATGACTTCATTGATTAGTTTAGAAAAAGTTAATTATCAAATCGCTGATCAACATATTTTACATGATGTTGATTGGCAGATTCCAGCTGGGGCTCATATTACATTGACGGGACCATCCGGTGGTGGGAAAAGTACGTTATTACGGATCATTGCGGCCATGATTTCTAAAACAAGTGGGACCTTGATTTTTGATGGGCAGCCGCTTGAAAGTTACGACCCAATCATGTATCGGCGGCAAGTCTCATATTGTTTCCAACAACCGACGTTATTTGGTGAGACGGTGGCAGATAACTTAGCTTTCCCGTACCAAATTCGTAAGCAAGTCATGGATACGCAACGAGTGGTAACGGCGTTAAATAATGTTGGGCTGTCCGAACGAACCCTGCATCAGCCGATTATCGAGCTTTCCGGTGGTGAACGGCAGCGGGTCGCGCTGATTCGCAACATCTTATTCTTACCAAAAGTGTTGTTATTAGATGAGGTGACAGCTGGTTTGGATGAAAATAATAAGCAAATCGTGCACGCCTGGTTACGACAGTTAAATGAGCAGGATCACGTGACAACGATCATGATTACTCATGACGCGACAGAGATTGCTGCGGCAGATCAATTAGCGAAAGTGGTTGCTGGCAGATTGGAGGTACACGCATGAATTTAGCAGTTAATAATACGTCGCTATTTTTGGCGGCAATGCTAGTGCTCGTCGCGTTAGGAATTAGTTTGTGGCAGAAACTTGGCTTAGATAGGGACATCGTCGTTGGTGTCGTGCGGGCTGTTGTACAACTATTTATCGTGGGTTACTTGCTAAAGTATATTTTCCGAGTCAACAATTTGTGGCTAACGCTGGCGATGATAGGCTTCATTATCTTCAATGCGGCTTGGAATGCGAAAAAACGGGGGCCGGGGATTGACCATGCATTAGCCATTTCGTTATTAGCCATTTTTGTTAGTACGGGGGTAACACTCGGCGTCCTCGTGCTATCTGGTGCGATTAAGTTTGTGCCATCGCAAATGATCCCCATTTCTGGTATGATTGCGTCGAATTCAATGGTCGCAATTGGGCTGGCTTATCGCAGCCTCAATAGTCAGTTTCATGACCAGCGGCAAGGTGTGCTTGAACGGTTGGCGTTAGGGGCTGGTCTACTTGATGCTTCGATTGCCATCGTGCGTGAGGCGATTCGCACGGGGATGTCACCAATCATTGATTCGGCAAAGACTGTGGGTCTAGTCAGTCTGCCAGGGATGATGTCCGGTTTAATCTTTGCAGGGGTCGATCCAGTACGGGCCATTAGGTATCAAATTATGGTCACGTTCATGCTCTTATCAGCGAATAGTTTGGGGTCAATCATTGCGTGCTATTTAGCTTACCGTAATTTCTATAATGAACAAAAACAGTTGAAGTAATGACTCCTGATTGCAGTCCCGCGGGGAGTCCTTTATGATGGAAGCTGAAATAAAACTTAATGCGGGGGTATTGATGTGAATGACGCAGCGGTTTGGGTTCCAGTTCCAGCAATGTTTTACTGGGGCTGGTTAGTACCACTCATATTGGTTGGCGTTATTATCGCGATAAGGTTCGCCTAGGTAACGGTATTTGGTTTTCGCTATTTTTCTATTCGTTTTTAACCATGCTGGCGATTACAATTTTAGGTAGCAATATCCACTGGTTGATCATTATCAGTGGGACGTTGTTTGTGTTGCTGATCCTGTTGATTGGGCTGATTTTTACCTTACAAGCTTTCTTGCTCTTATGGAATGCGTGGATCATGTGGCGTCATGAGAGTCATACATTGGCGAATATGCTGACCTTGTACTTGGGACTGGCCATTCTGATTTTGCCATTTTTAGGCAATCTGTTGAGTAGTCATGTGCCGCAGCCCGTGAGTTATTTTTTGACGGTATTTCCGAATCTGGTCATTTTTTACCTTGGTTTTTGGTTTTATAACTATCTGACGATGCTGACGATTTATCAATTCAATTGGCCCCGTCTGCGACAAGATTATATTATTGTGCTTGGGGATGGCTGGGCGGAGACGCAATCGAAGACGACCTTGCAAAATATGCAGTTTAGTAAGCAATTGATTGCACAGGGACCTGTTAAAAATCCACGCACGATTTTTGTTATAAATAATTACGGTAGATTGCAAATTTAATCCGAATTTTTTGACAAATTGGTCATTCATTGACAAAAGTGAACTAATTATAGGCAAGGACTGTTCTATTATTGAGGTTAAATAGATATGCAACAAATCGTACTCCCAATCAAAGACTCCAACGTCTTAAAAATGGTGCAAGACACCTTACTAGATAGTTTTCGGGCAGGTCGCCGTAACTACACCATCTTTCAAGTTGGCAAAGCCACCCTGCTGCGGGTGAGTGATGTGATGACGTTAAAGAAATCCGATATCTATAATCCAGATGGCTCTGTTAAACACACGGCCTTTATTCATGATAAAAAGACCGGTAAAGCAAATACACTATATT
The DNA here is from genome assembly GCF_007954525.1 of Leuconostoc carnosum. NCBI lineage: Bacteria > Bacillati > Bacillota > Bacilli > Lactobacillales > Lactobacillaceae > Leuconostoc > Leuconostoc carnosum. Next base: position 26,920 of record NZ_CP042376.1, read on the forward strand.
TAAGGCCCGTGCAACAAGACTTGTTGCAATATCATGATTGGCTAGTCCAACAGAATATCAATTCGGACTGGTTATTTCCTTCAACGGCCCATCCAGACCGGCATATCACTGAGAAGCAGTTTTATAAGGTCATGTCACGTGTTGGTGATCTATTAGGTATCAACTATCTAGGCACACATACCATGCGTAAAACAGGCGCTTACCGCGTCTATACACAGTCAAACTACAATATTGGTTTAGTCATGCACTTACTGAATCATTCAAGTGAGGCTATGACGCTTACTTATCTTGGCCTGGATCAAGCTAGTCGTGAGACCATGTTAGATCAAATTGATTTTGGTTAAATATTTTAATTACAACTACAACTACAGGTGTAACTATAGCTGTAGTTGTAATTAAAATTTCCTTATCTTGAATATTGATCATAATTTTTGATTGAGATGATTACGATGAGGAATATATACGCACTCAGAATAAGTTGAGATAGATACAGATACTATCTCAACTGATTTTTTTATGTGGTTAAGCTGACATCAGCTTGCCCCACGCGGGTAGCGTTCTGCATGACATGCTCCCGCTGAAGGTGATCTTGCAATGATAAATTGCCCCGTCACGGCGTGACCCGCCGGAGGTTTTACAAGCCGGATAATAGGCGCTGTAAAATAGCAGTTTCCCCAGCAGGAAGGGGAAACGCTACTGTCATCGCTTGTCGATGACGCGCCTCGCAGAGCCTGTCCAAAATATTATTTTGGTATAACAGGCTATACCAGATTTTTAACGGTGTTATACTGGTCTTGGAAAACCCTTTTCGAGGAGGCATTTTTGATGGCGCATTTAAAGAAAAATACCCGTGGTGCAGTACCCGGTTTAGCGGTTCACTTTGAACGTAAAACCGACCATCACACTAACAAAGACATTGATGTGTCGAAAACCTATCTGAATCAAGAGCTCATGGCAGATGGTTCAAATATGCTTTCACGTTTCAATGCGCGTTTAAATGACGTTTATTGCATGAAAAGAGACGATGTGAAGGCGTTAGCCACTTGGATTGTCACTTTACCTGAAGAACTCACAGAAGCCCCCTACGAGCAACAGAGCGCCTTTTTTGAAGCAACTAGCAATTTTCTGAATGACCGTTATGGTCAAGAAAATGCCGTGGCTGCGGTGGTGCATTATGATGAGACCACCCCTCACTTGCACTATGCCTTTGTTCCGGTGGTTTTTGATGTTAAAAAGTCACGTGATAAAGTATCAGCTAAAGAAGTGCTCACGCGGCAGGATCTGCAAACCTTTCATGATGATTTAGATCAGCATTTAAAAAAGGTGCTGCCCTTTTATGAACAAGGGATTTTAAATCACAAAACCTTACCATTTGAGGATGTCGCTGAAATCAAAAAATACAATGATCAGTTCAACGCTTTAAAAACGGAACTAGCTGACGTTGAAGAAAATATTAGGGCTAAACAGGCCGTACTTAAAATCACGGATCAAGCCTTAACGGAAGTTGACTTAGCCGAAAAACAAATTGATGATTTTAAACAAGCCTTATCTAAAAACCTTTTTGGTAAGACGGTGCTTAAACCAGATGACTTAGATCGCTTTAAAAGCGTGTTAGCCACGATGAAGAAAGCCACCCTACAAAGCAAGCATGAAACGCAAGAACTCAAACAAACGTTAAGACAAGTCAAAGCGCAATTAGCAGACGTCCAAGCAGACTATCAAAACCTAAAAGAAACGCATCAAGCGCTTCAGAAGCGGCACAGAGAACAGCAACAGCTGGATTATGCCATGCGAGACATGCTTAAAAATGATTATGGTGTCGACCAACTATCCCATACGGATGTGGAGGCCCGGTATGTTCTTTATAAGCTGGATCATGAAGAACTCACAAAAAATAAAAAAGTAGCCCAGTCATGGTTAAAAACACTAACGACAGCTAGAGCAGATCCAGATACGAAAATCTCGCCAACTAGATTAGATCAAGGGATTGAACAAGTTAAAGCATTAATTAATCGAATCATTGAATTAACGCGTGATATTTTTAAAGGACCCAGTCTCTAACGTTAAACCGACTTATTTGCCCTTCTAAGCGTTTTTATCCATGTGACGTAGAAATAATCATTAAATAGATTAAAACGTCTCTATTGGCTTAATAAGTGGCAATCAGGTTACATAACCAGGAATCCATCATTTAAAATAATGCCAAACAAAAAGAACACTCTGGACAAACATTATGTACAACGGTGTTCTTTTTGTTTTGTTTTTATTAATTCAATAAAAAGGTGAAGCCTATTATAAGTTTATCTTTTATATTTTAATCTTTTGTTCTTTTGCGCGGTGATATAGTCAGTTTTATCAAGGGTTTAGAGAATAATAAGACTAGAAAATACTATGTATAAGACTAGAAAATACTATGTATAAGACTAGAAAATATGTAAAAAACTAGTCTTATTTGCTACAATAAAAGCATGAAGAAATTATCTTTGGCCAGACATTCTTCATGCTTAATCCAAACACGCAAAGGAGCGCCTTTATATGGCTATTGTACCAGAATTAGAAACAAGGCAGGTAGAGACCTTGAATGAATTATCAAAAAGAAAAGTAGTGGAACATAATTCTTTAATTACCAGCATTGCGAAAATGGATAAAACCCCATTGAAAATGTTTGAGTTAGCCGTTTCTCTAATAGATACGGAAAATCCCCCAGAAAATCATACAGTTTATTTATCAAAGCGAGAGATGTTTGCTTTTTTTAACGTGGATGATAGCAATAAACATTCTCGCTTTAAAGAAGCCATTGAAAAAATGCAGAAACAAGCTTTTTTTCAGATTAAGAAAGAACACGATAAAGGTTTTAAGTTTGTTAGTATTGTGCCAATCCCTTATGTGGAATGGACAGATTATAATGACGAAGTAAAAATTGAATTTCATCGTGAAATCATGCCTTACTTAATCAATCTCAAAACCAATTTTACCCAACATGCCTTGTCAGATATTGCAGAATTGAATAGTAAGTATGCAATTATTTTGTATCGCTGGTTATCAATGAATTACAACCAATATAATCACTACAGCGTTAAAGGTGGGCGAAGAGAGAAACAAGTTGAAAGTTACCGTAATCCCGAGATAAGTATGCATGATTTACGACAGATGACTGATACAGTTGATGAATATAAACGATTTTATAATTTTGAAAAATGGGTACTAAAGGAACCGCTTTCCGAAATCACAAATCATACAACCCTTAACGTAACATACGAAAAAATTAAAAAAGGACGTAGCATCGATAGCATTGTCTTTCATATTACAAAAAAACAAGTTGCAGATGATAGTAGTTATAAATTAGCTGACCCCGCCTATATTGACGATAAGATCAGTCAAGAAGAAAGTGAAGAAAAATTGGTTTATCAAGCCATGAAAAGCCCCTATACAAAGTTACTTATGGAGCAGTTTTTATTGTCATATATTGATTTAACGGATACGACTATTTTGTCCGGGTTACAGAAAAATGTTTATCCACTCTATGACGAATTAAAAGAGTTACGTGGTTTAAAGGGCGTGAAAGAACACTTAGCCTATATTAGAGACAAACAAGATGACTATTCGAAAAAGAATATTGCTAAGTATCTTAAAAAATCGATTGAACAGTATCTACCAATCGTTAAAAGGCAGGATATAGATCATGAGTGACAATTTAAAAACAATTCGAGAACTTGCTGAGGAGTTAGGTGTTTCAAAACAGGCAATACAATATCATATAAAGTCGCTGACAAACAAAACAAGGCAAACAAACGACAAAGGTATAGTTATTTTATCTTTAGAAGAACAGCATTTTATAAGGTCGAAGGTCGACAAACAGACAAACAAAACCAAGACAAATAAACAGACAAATGACAAACAAACAGACAAAGAGACAAAGTGGGATATCCACAACTATTTAATTAGTGAACTTGATGAAGTTAAGAAAAATAGAGATAAACAATTAGCAGTTAAGGATAAGCAACTAGAAAATAAAGATTCGCAAATAGCTCAAATGCAAAACTTACTAGACCAACAACAACGGTTAGCTTTGCAAGACAAAAAGCTGCTCGAAGAATACAAGGCAGAAATTAAGGACTTGAAAGCCTTAACGATGGCACCGCATGATGATGGTGAAAAAGAAGTGACGTCAGACAAACAACCGGAACCTGAAAATAGCACCCCGGAGTCACAACCTAAACCGAAAAAGTGGTGGCGTTTTGGTAAATAGTTACAACTAAAAAAGAAAAGAAGACTAGTTAAATGGCGGAAGATAAATTTGAACAAGCTGTAATTGACAAGCTAAAGAGTGAAGGTTGGGAATATCTAACAGATTATTCTGGTGTAACAGTTGATCGGCTATATGACCACTGGCGCGACATTCTGAATGCCAACAATCGTAAACGACTAGAAGATACGCCGTTATCTGATAATGAGTTTGAACAAGTGAAGTTGGAACTAACGAAGAATAAAACGCCGTATGATGCGCAACTCATGTTGGCGGGTACGGGTGGTGTTGGGACGCAGCTAGAACTTGAAATATTCTATGGTGATGAAGTGGCTGGTGGACATTCACGTTATGAAGTCGTTAACCAAATTACGTTTACGGATTTAGCAACGTAAGTTAGATTTGTTGAAAGAACAGAAAAAAGGCTTTTTACAAAAGATGTTTGTTTAGGGTCTATAATTAATAAGTGATGGGGTATTGTGGAACTGATGGTCAGGCAATAACTACGCAAGCAACTAGAGACGGTGGAGTTGATGGATTTATCCAACAAGATGCATTAGGGCTACAAAATATATACATCCAGGTTAAAAGATACGCTAAATCAAATTCTGTAGGTTCTAGAACCATCCAAAGTTTTAGTGGAGCACTTCAGGAAAGAAGTGCAGGAAATAGTAATAGTGGTGTCTTTATAACTACTTCATCCTACACTCAAGATGCTTTAATATCCGCTAAACGTCTACATATAAAAGCTATTGACGGTGAACAATTGGCTAAACTAATAATTAAATATAAGGTTGGTATAAAAACCATCAATCAATTTCCAATTTATGAGATTAATAAAGACGACTTTTAATTCCCACCATTTCCATCAGGGTAATTTATAAGGAGAAAAGCTATGGATGACTTAAAAACCATAATAAGTAAAACTCTCAATCAATATCAAAATACTAAAAATAAATAAAAAAATTCTTTTCAATTTTTATTTATGGTATGACATAAATAAAGTAAAGTTATTCGTCTAGGTTAATCTTATTAATACTCTTTCTCACTAGTGTTGCATGCAACACTAGTGAGAAAGAGCATTAAATATACTGCAAGGCAAGACATTTGGTAATTGAAGAATAACAAGCAAAAAAATAGCAGTCAGGTCTCTTGACAAAGTATAGTTGCTATTCTTTTTTTAGGCCCTACTTTAATGAAATTTTTGTTTGGAGGGAACGACCTCATTCCTTTGATTATTTCAGTTGAATTTAATAGAGAAGCCTGGCGTCTATTAAGAAATACTTTTCTTGATGAGCGTCAATTTTTTTAACGGAAATCTATCCTATACTAAATTCAGTAAAGGAAAAGGAGAAATCAAAGGAAACTATTTTAAACAAACCAAAATTATAGGAGGAATAGATCATGACTGAAAATAAAGCTTCTCAAGAAAGAACACCCCAAGAAAGATTGCAAGAAGAACAAGAACACAAGGAACATGTCCATCATACAAAAATTAATGCAGCGGCCATTTCGGATCATCTTTTAGGGAACATGCATACTTTACATGTGAAATTGCACCAATATCACTGGTATGTAAATGGTGCTAATTTCTTCACTCTGCATGAAAAATTTGAAGAATTGTATAATCAAAACGAAGAATGGTTCGACAAACTAGCAGAACGCTTGATTACTTCCGGTCATAAACCGGCTTCAACCACCGCTGAATTTGAAAAATATTCCATGCTTTCAGAAGATGCCATCAATAAATACGCTAAAGCAGAAGACATGGTTGAAAATATTATCGAAGATTTCAGAAGTACCCGTGAATTAACGATTCGTGCTATTCGTTTAGTACAGGATGAGGGTGACGATGCTTTAGAAGATACACTGATTGCTTTTAAAAATGACTTAGATAAAAACATTTGGATGCTGCAAGCATTCATTGGCAAAGAGGCATTGGAAGACGACGATGCGTTTGATGAGGATGAAGATTAGGTTTTTCGTAAACATACATTTAAAAATTAAAGATTTTGGGGTTGGGACTCTTTCCAGCTCCTATTTTTTTGCCGTTAAAAAGACTTTTCTTGATGAGAGTCAATTTTTTTGAGGTAGGGGGCCTTTATACTAAATATAGGAAAGTTAAAAAAAGGACAATAAACTGATAAAGGGGGAGAACGAATTGACTCAATACACCCAACCACATGCAGCAGGAGACCACTCAGCTTGTATCCGCTTAGTCCCGATATTCAATCATTTGGAGGAAAGCTCGATGGATCGCATCGCTGGAAAAGCTCACACGAAGCACTATCAAAAAGGGGCGTTTCTGTTTCGCTCGCAAGAAAAAGATGATGCCTTATATATTGTGAATCGCGGAAAAGTCCGCATCTATCGCTTGTCTGATTCTGGTAAAGAGCAACTAGTGCGTATTTTGAATCCGGGTGACTTTACGGGAGAATGGACGTTGTTCAATCCTGATGCTGTGCATGAGGAATACGCAGAAGCTACTCGAGATACGTCTGTCTGCATGATTCAACAACATGATGTACAAGAGTTTCTAAAAGAGTATCCTGCAATTTCGTTAAAGCTGCTAGGAGAGATGTCGCAGCGGTTAGAGAAATCCGCACGTCAAACCGCACAAGTAGCCGTGGAGAGTGTCATTACCCGTTTAGTTTTGTTTTTGGCAGAAAATGTGGAACCTGAAATGGGCAACTCTCCCACCATCACCCTGCCGATGGCAAAAAAGGACATTGCTTCCTATTTAGGAACGACACCTGAGACCATCAGTCGCAAATTTGGAGAATTGGAGAACGAGGGATTGATTCAACAGCTGTCTGGGAAAAGAATCAAGATTCAGGATTTAGATGATTTATTGCTTTACAGCGAATAATCGGACACACTTTTTTATACACGTTGGTGTTCTGTCGCTCTTCATTAACAATGGGACAGAACTCAGTGCTTTTGCGTCAAGAAGAAGTCGCTTTGAGTTACGTTTTGTGGTACTCAGTGGGTCGGTTCTTCATTGAAGGTATGCGAACGAACAGTTTATGGATTGGCGAGTGGATCCGCGTTTCGCAAGCCTTGTCTCTGGCCCTGTTTATTGGCGCGATTGTAGTATGGTTTATACGCAGACAAGATTATCCACCAATTTCTTATTATTCTGATGGCAATAAGGGGCAGAAAAAGACTATTAAGATGGTGAATTGAGCAAAAAGATAAAAAGAAGTGCCGAACTTGATATGCGTCAATTTTCGTTTGCTAAAAGTGAGCTATATTACAGTTGTAAAGAGGAAAAGGCAGTGTTCATTAATCTGCTGCCGATAAAATAAAAACACATAAAGGAGATAGGAATTATGGAAAAAGCTATATTGCAATTAGAAACGTTGTCTTGTCCAAGTTGTATGCAAAAAATTGAAGGTGCCGTGAAATCAGTTAACGGTGTTGATAAAGACAGCATTAAAGTATTATTCAACTCCAGCAAAGTCAAAGTCGATTTTGATTCAGCTGTCACTTCGATTGAAGAGATTCAAAAAGCTATCGAAAACGTAGGCTATCCGGTCCTTAAAGCAAAAGTCAAGGCCGCTTAACAGATTAAATGAACTAGGCAATTCTGGAAGGAAAGCTATTTTTCCAGGATTGCTTTTTTTGTTGCAATCCGATTCGAGGTGCTTAGAAACGATAAAAGAGAACTTTCTAAACTTGATATCCGTCAATTAATTACTTAGGCAATTATCTTATACTTTGTTTATCAATAAAAGAGAAATTAAATTTGGAGGGAAAAAGCATGCAACAATATATATTAAGCAAAAAAAATGTTATCACCGTCATCAGTGGATTGTTAATCGCACTCGGTTTCTTCAGTCACTTTGTTTTAGAAAACGTAGGACTTTCAGAGTGGTCTTTGATCATCGCCTCTGTCTTTGGGATTATGCCAATTGCCATTCAAGCGTTTCAAGCAATGAAAGTCAAAGTCATCAGTATTGATGTCTTAGTTAGTATTGCAGCGATTGGTGCGCTTTTTATTCAAAATTATGAAGAATCGGCTATTGTCACGTTCTTATTCTTATTCGGACACTACTTGGAACATCGAACATTGAACCAAACGCGATCTGCTATCAAAGAATTGACTGAAATGGCACCCGAAAGCGCCTTGAAACAAATGGATAATGGCGAATTTGAAGAAGTAGAAGTGGATGATGTAGATGAAGGGGATATCTTGCTCGTTAAAACGGGTGCGAAAGTTCCAGTAGATGGTACAGTTCTTACGGGTGAAGGGCATATCAATGAAGCTAGCATTACAGGTGAAGCTGTTCCGGTCAACAAGCTAGCTGATGCAGAAGTTTTTGCAGGAACCATTTTAGAAAACGGAACGATTCAAATCAGAGCTGACCGAGTTGGTGAGGACACCACATTTGGAAAAATTGTTGAACTCGTGGAAGAAGCACAAGATTCTAAATCCGAAGCGGAACGGTTCATTGATCGCTTTTCTAAATACTACACACCAGCTGTCTTGGTCCTGGCAATTGTTGTATGGGCGTTCAGTCAAAATATTGAGTTAGCAATCACCATCTTGGTTCTAGGTTGCCCAGGCGCATTAGTTATCGGAGTGCCTGTCTCAAACGTTGCCGGTATTGGGAATGGTGCTCGTAACGGTGTTCTTTTAAAAGGGAGTGAAGTCATTCAAGACTTCAGCAATGTGGATACAATTGTATTTGATAAGACAGGTACTTTAACTGTCGGAAACCCAACCGTTGCAGCGACTGAACTGTATGAAAAAGATTCTGCTGAAACGCTTGGCTATCTGGCCAGTGTGGAACGGGAATCAGATCATCCATTAGCAAAAGCGGTCTTAAATCAAATTGGAGAAACAAACTTTTATCCTGTTGAAGAAACTGAAGTCGTGAAAGGCGGCGGAATCGTTTCAAGTGTAGCTGGACATAGAGTGGCTGTCGGGAATGTGGCCTTGATGGAAAAAGAAAATGTCACTCTCAGCAAAAAAGTGCAAAAAGATGTCAAACGGTTTGAACAACAAGGGAACTCTCTCGTTTTGACAGCGGTCGACGGTGAATTAAAAGTACTGATGGGCATTCGCGACCAAGTCCGTCCGGGTGTGAAAGCTAATTTGCAGGAATTAAAAGACCTGGGCGTAAAAAATCTAGTCGTTCTTTCAGGAGATAACCAAGGAACCGTTGATGTGGTCGCAGGCGAACTTGGTTTGACCGAAGCTCACGGCCACATGTTGCCGGAAGACAAATCGGCTTATATCGGAAAACTCCAACAACGTGGTCAAATTGTAGCCTTTGTTGGAGATGGCGTTAACGATAGTCCGTCCTTAGCTTTAGCAGACATTGGCATCGCAATGGGAAGCGGAACGGACGTAGCGATCGAAACATCCGATGTCGTTTTAATGAACTCGAACTTCAGCAACTTGCCTCACGCATTAGGAATAGTAAAAGCTACCGCTAATAATATGAAACAAAATATCGCGATTGCAATTGGAGTAGTGTTGGTCTTGTTGACCAGCGTCTTCTTCAGCGAATGGATGAATATGTCTATCGGAATGTTGGTTCATGAAGGTAGTATCCTGGTGGTAATTTTCAATGCCATGAGATTAATGAAGTATAAGTTGAAAGGTCGAAAAGAATAAAAAGAAGTATCAGCACCTGCAGAGACAGTAAAAATATCTCAAGAATAAACTAGAAGAGGCTGGGACAATAGTCCATCCTTGAAATGACAAAAGCGGAAACTCCCAGATTTAAAATTCTGGGAGTTTCCACTTTTTTGAGTTCTTGAAAAAAAATAAGAGTATAGAGTATGCTCTTTATAAAATTAATTTTCGTGTGAATGATTAAAAAATCTAATAATAAAATTTAAATTCCTATTAAGTTTTAACACATGAAATTACATAATTCATCATATTGGCTATATCGTGTTTACGATATTAATAAGGAAGCAAAATTAGAGAAGTATCATGGCAATCTAGAACAATATTTTAGTTTTGAACCAACTGATTATCTTGCTTTGAAGAAAGATAATTAGAACGTACAGGGCCCATTTTTATAGTTACGCCCCTAGCCATCAAACATTGAATCCCAAGTCACCGTTGATGGGTCGGCGGATTGCATTTCTGGGATCGTCAATTACGGCCGGTGCGGGTGCACCGGAAGATTCGTTCGTCGATTATCTCGTCGCGACGGATGGCGTGATTGCCATCAAGGAAGCGGTGAGTGGCACCACTTTAGCAGGTAACGCACCAGATAGCTATGTGCATCGGCTCTATCATCGGATTCCAGTGACCCAACCATTAGACGCTTTTGTCTGCCAACTTTCAACCAATGATGGGCGGCATGACAAGGCTATGGGGCAAGTTACGGGTGCACAACAGCGCCACGGCTTTGACGAAACGACGACGCTCGGAGCGATTGAAACAATCCTGGCCTATGTTCAACAGCATTGGGCGGTGCCAATCGTGTTCTTCACTTGTGTGCGAAAACACGATGCGAATTATGGTAAATTAGTGCAGTAATTGAAAGTCTTACAAAAAAAGTGGCACTTCACGATTATTGACCTCTGGCAGGATCCAGTGGTCAAAGCTGAAAATCGCGCCCAACCACTAGCAATGGTCGACGACGCTCATCCAACCCGATTAGGTTATCGGAATATCTGGACGCCAATTTTTCGGCAACAATTAACGGACGTGCTTCGCCAGTCGGAACCATAATCGTCAATCGATTTCGCGTTTTCAAGGCTTCCGTCGATAGTCTAAAGAAATAAACATAACGACCGGATGAACCTGTCATGTGATAGGCTCATCCGGTCGTTATGTTTTAGCTTACTTCAAATTTTAGGTTAGTCTGCGACTTCAATCTTCCCAACCGCAATCGGTAAGGTGACGTGTGCATCGTAGGCGCCAACTTCACCAGCAACGGTGGCTGGTAAAACCAAGTCTTGTGGTACGCCGTGAATGTAGATGACCCGTTTGTCGAGTTCCAAGTCATCGGTACCAAAGACTTCTTTGAACTTCGCTTGCAAATCAGCTAATGGCACATCGATTTCGTAGGCAAAGTGGCCTTGGGCGTCAGCGACTGGGTAGTTATCATTCGGCACGTCCATGTGATGTGGGGCGTTGTCAAATGGCACCATCGTTGTCCCTGAGACTGGTTCAGTTTCTGGCAAGTCGACAAATCCGTCATGATTGGCATCCTGCGCCATCGTGGCAATTTGGGCCGCCTTACCATCTGGAAAACCGTGGAAATGTTCCCAGTGTTGCGTATTTGCAGGTGTATCAAACATTTCAATCGCCACGTGTAATTGGTCACCGTCTTCAACAAAGGTGGCAGTTCCATGGGGTGCCGTTCCAATGTCTTCTGCGTTTAGTGGTACGATGTTAGCAACGTATTTTTTAGTCATGAATGATTCCTCCAATTCTTCATCATAAGTCCATTATATGCTATTCTAAACTTATTAAAATTGATATATGTCAAGAAAGGAAAATTTATGCACCCAAAAATGGATTGTATCAGTCGCTCGCCACTTTTCGCGCCGCTGTCACCGACAATTAAAACTAAATTGATTACAGTGACGCACCATCGCAAGTTTTTTCAAAAGGGTCAACTGATCCGACAACCGCTGGACCACCAAGAAGGGATGCTGATTTTGGACGAGGGGACGGCCAAAGTCTATGCGTTAGCTGATAATGGCAAGGAGAAAATTATTGACTTACTACATACTGGTGATGTGGTCGGTCAGCGCTGGTTATTTGCACCGCATGAAAATCAGGGCTACATCCAAGCGACTAGTGATGCGTGGGTTTGTTCCATTCAATACGCTGATTTTCAGCAGTTACTCGGAGAATCAGCGAATTTATCGTTAGCGATGATCAACAATTTTGGCAACCAATTGATTGAAGTCGAGAAAAATCAGATGCGCCGTGATCTATTGGATGCAAAGGACCGTCTGATGGCTTATTTGCGGGATGTCGCGGTGGAATCCGGACAAGTCGTCTTTGAATTACCACTTAAAAAGAAGGAACTCGCCAATATTTTGGGAATTACGCCGGAGACGCTCAGCCGTCAATTTAAGCAGTTAGCTTTGGAAGGTAAAATTATTGTGAATAACCGGCAGATTACGATGTGCTAGAAAAATGCGGTTAACTACGCATTTTTCTAGGGACTGTCTGAAAACTAAAAATTCAGGTATAATCTGAGGAAAAACGAATCGAGGCATTCCGATGACAACACCTAAACGATACGAACTGGAAGATGCTCAGTGGGACCGAATCAAAGGATACTTCCCGCCATACCGGACTGTCCGTCCATCAAGCCTAGACAACCGTACCGCCCTCAACGCTATCCTCTGGCTCATGCGCAGCGCAAAAAAAACGCCGAATGCATGGTCGAAAATCAAGCTATTGGACTAAGTCGAGGTGGCCGAACGACCAAGATTCACGCACTCGTTGACGGATTAGGGAATCCCTTGGGGTTTCGCCTAACAGGTGGTCAAGTACATGATAGCCAAGTTGCCAGTGAGTTGCTGGAAGGCTTCGATATTTCTCAATCAAATATTATCGCGGATAAAGCCTATGGCACCGCGAAACTTCGCCAGTATATTGAAGATAAAGCAGGCGTCTATACCATTCCGCCAAAGGAAAATACCAAAGACAAGTGGACCTGTGATTACCACGTTTATTGTGAGCGCCATTTGATTGAGAACTTCTTCAATCAGTTGAAGAACTTTCGTAGGATTGCAGCGCGTTATGATAAGCTCGCTCGTGTTTATCTGGCTACGGTCTACATTGCCTCAATTTGCATCTTACTTAAGTAGTTTTCAGACGGACCCTAGTATAACCTATTCCGAACGAATTAAAATCGAAACCTTTTGTGAACTAGGGCTGTCCAATATCCAAATGGGCGTTCGGATTAATTTTACAATCTACCATAAGCCTACCGATTTTTTAATATTATTTTATTCATCAATTTCTGGCGCCGACCCAAGCTCTGCCTGAATCATCCAGATTTTCTTCTCAATTGCGGTTTTGAGACCAATGAAAATATCTTGGGTACTGAAGTCTTTTTCAACATCGGATACTTCAATGCCGTGTTGGTAAAGGTCTTCCAAGTAACGATAGCCATCAACTAAGTGTGCGAGGCGTTCTGGGGTTGTTTTGTCCCATTCACCAGGCCAGTCTTGAATCTTAGTGTTTTCGGCCATTTCTTTTAAGGTCGAGTAAGGACTGCCATCAAGCGCAATCAGCCGTTCAGAAATGACATCGAGTTGGCTGTCAATTTCTTCCATGAACTCATCCATCAAGGGGTGCAACTTCAAAAAGTTGGGTCCACGCATGTACCAATGCGTCTGATGGATAATCATTGACATCTGGCTCAAATCGGCAACGAGTTGATTTAATACTGCTTTGGTTTTCGTATATTTCATTAGATTGATCTCCTTTCGATATGGTTATTGTAGCATAGTGGTAGCTTAATCTGAAACGTTATACACTGGCAAATTAAGTTATTTATAGCCCGTAGAATTAAGTCGTTTTGAAAAGATGGAGACGTTACAATCTACCAATTAAATAAATCTACAATTGAATTCTATTTACCTTATGAAGATGTTCAAAACGCGTTAAAGGAAAGTGCGCAAAACCCCTTTATACGTACAAAGGATGAATGGGTAGTGGGTAACAATGAGTGTAAATTAAATAAGGCACAAAAAAGTATGCTTAAGGATAAAGAAATATATAATCATTTCAATTTAGAAAATATTCCCAGTTCCATCAAAACGGAGCTAAACAAGATAGTGCATGACATCGATGACTAATACTTAAACACCAAACAGAAAGGGGCTATGAATATATAGGGTCTATAATTATAGGATGACTCCTAAATCTAAAAAGACAAGGCCCATTAATTTATTAACTAATAATATTGAATTTCAATTTCATAGGAAAACTGGTAAACTATTCAACACAATAGTTGAAAAGGTGGAAAGAAAATGTTTGAACAAGCAGTTAACTACAAAAATGGACTATATAAAGAACTATCTAAAATTGGTAAGGGGCTAAGCAGTGATCGACGATTAGAAATTCTTGATCTTTTAACTCAAGCACCCAAATCAGTTGAAACTATTGCCAACGGGGTCGGAATAAGTGTAGCTAACGCCTCACGCCATCTACAAATATTGAAGGACAGTCATCTGGTTAAAACAAAACGAAAAGGCAATCATATTATTTATAGCCTTAGTTCTCCCAAAATTAGTGATTTTGTGCACCTATTAACCGATATTGGCAACAGTGAACTTTCAGATATGAAAACAATTCAGGATAAATCAGACGCTCAAGATAACGTTAAAACCATTTCCTTAAAGCAAGCTCAAGAAGAATACAAAAATAGCTTTGTCCTTGATGTACGACCTTCTGATGAATATGCAGCAGGCCACATACAATCGGCAATTAATGTCCCATTGGAAACATTAAAAGAATCAATGCCCAAATTACCTAAAGATCAAAAAATTATTGTTTATTGCCGTGGAAGACTATGTGCTAATTCCAACATTGCCACACAGATCTTAAATAGAAATGGTTTTGACGCAGTTAGTTTAAATTCAAGTTACTATGATTGGAATAAAATAACAGAATAAACAGTTTAAGCACGATTTAGTCATTTATTGATTAAATCGTGCTTTTATATTGACTTACAAAAAGTATGTGATATTATTAAACTATTCAAGCAAACAATTGAATAATTGAAAGGCGGTGACATAACTTGTCTACTATTGATAAAACGCTAACCTTAATTAATTTTGAGAATAATTGGTGCGCCCAGTGTTACACGCAGCGACCAATAATAAATAAGATTAGCCATGACTTTAATTCATATTTAAACGTTCGGGTAGTGAATTCAGATGTTCACCCAGAACCAGCAAAAAAATACAATGTTTATTCCGCACCCAGTACTATTTTGCTGCGTGATGGAAAAATCGTTGAAAAAATTACCCGTTTTATTGATCAATCACAATTAACAACTTTAATTAAATATTACCTATAAAGGAGCGACTCTTATGGTTAAGAACTTAACTGACAAAGACTTTGTGAAAGAAACTAGTACCGGTGTTACATTAACTGATTTTTGGGCTACTTGGTGTCCTCCATGTCGAATGCAAGGACCGATTATTGAACAACTTGATAAAGAAATTGGCGATAAAGTCAAAATTACTAAAATAGACGTAGATGCAAATCAAAAAACACCAATAGCATTTGGAATTATGTCTATTCCAACCTTAATTATCAAAAAAGATGGCCAAGTAGTTGATAAGCTGGTTGGCCTCCACAGTAAGGACCAACTTAAAACCGTTCTTGCTCAATATACTAATTAGGTTAAGAGGGGAGAAGCTGAATGGAACAACTATCAGTAATGAATAAAAAAGAATTTGATAAAAAACTGAAGAATGGAAAATATATTTTAGTTTTTATGGCTTCTTGGTGCCCTGATTGTAGCTTTATCAAGCCTCATCTACCAGAGATTGAACAAGAATTCAAAGATTACACTTTCATCAGTGTCGATCGTGATGAGAATACCGAATTGGCTCAAGAACTAAATATCTTTGGTATTCCAAGCTTCGTTATTTTTAGAGATGGGCAAGAAATCGGAAGACTTGTCAATAAAGATCGGAAGACTAAAGAAGAAGTCGAAAATTTCATTACCAACACTATTAACTAATGAAGAAGTTTTTTACTATTCTTGGCGGTATGGGGACGTTAGCAACTGAAAGTTATGTCCGACTCCTTAATAAGAAAACTGAAACCCATAAAGACCAAGACTATTTAGATTATATAGTGGGTAACCATTATTGATGCACAAGAAGTCATTGTTAATCGTTCATTGGATAAGGGATTAGCGTTACGTGACGACTAATAAGTAGATTGGAGTGAAATTTAATGAGGAAATATGATGTAGTAGTGATTGGGGCCGGTCCTGGTGGAATGACCGCTGCCTTATATGCAGCACGAGCTAATTTAAATGTAGCAATGCTTGATCGCGGTATTTATGGTGGACAAATGAACAACACCGATGACATTGAAAACTACCCTGGTTTTACAACAATTAAGGGGCCTGAACTTGGTGAGAAAATGTATCAAGGAACCGTTAAGGCCGGAGTAAATTTTGTATACGGTGATGTCCAAAACGTTACCGTTGATGATCAACAAATGAAGCATATTCAAACCGATAGTGACGAGTTAGTAGCAAGCGCAGTAATTATTGCAACAGGATCTAATAATCGAAAATTAGGTGTACCAGGTGAAGAAAATTTCTCCGGAAAAGGGGTTTCTTACTGTGCAGTATGTGATGGTTCTTTCTTTAAAGGAAAGAACGTGACTGTAGTTGGCGGTGGTGATTCAGCAATTTCTGAAGGATTGTACTTAGCTAATGTCACTGATGGAGTTAATGTCATTCATCGTCGCGATCAGTTACGGGCACAAAAGGTATTACAAAATCGTGCTTTTGATAACGATAAGATAGATTTCACTTGGAATACTAGTGTGACAGAGATTTTAGGTGATGAAAATCATGTTACTGGAGTAAAAATTCATAACAATCAGGTCGGTGATGATACAACTCTAGACACTGATGGAGTTTTCGTTTACGTCGGTAACTTTCCAAACAGCCAAATTTTCAATAATTTAAATATTACCGATCAAGCTGGTTGGATTATAACTAACGATCAAATGGAAACAACAATTCCTGGAATCTATGCAATTGGTGATGTCCGGCAAAAGCAACTGCGGCAAATTACAACTGCGGTTGGCGATGGTGGTATTGCTGGGCAAAACGCCTTTGAATATTTCGAAGCCATAAAGCATCGGCAAACGGTTAAAGATTAAAGAGAGGAAAATTACTTTATGGAAATCAAATATTGGTCAGACATTGCTTGCCCCTTTTGTTATATCGGTTCTAACCGAATGAAACGAGCAATGAAGGAAATTGGTA
This sequence comes from Leuconostoc carnosum, assembly GCF_007954525.1. Taxonomy (NCBI): domain Bacteria; kingdom Bacillati; phylum Bacillota; class Bacilli; order Lactobacillales; family Lactobacillaceae; genus Leuconostoc; species Leuconostoc carnosum. The sequence goes on from NZ_CP042376.1 coordinate 44,131, forward strand.
TTTATGACACAACTGAATTAGAGTTCAAATCATTCGAGCTTAACCCTGCAACACCAAAGGAAACCGATGAAGGATACATTAATCACTTCACTCAGGGAAATAAGGCAATGGAGCCACAGGCCAAAAAGCAAATGGCTTACATCGAACAAATGGCGCATAACGATGGTCTACCAATGGATCTTGACAGTGTAGTACCTACAAATACTATGGATGCGCACCGGATTATTAAATTCGCAGAAGCTAAAAATGATCCTGATTTGACTGAACGAGTAATTAGACGCTTCTACCAAGTTTACTTTAGTGATGGTCAATCGATTTCTGACCATGATGTGCTATTAAATGCGGCAATGGAAGCTGGGCTTGCTAAAGACGAAGTAGAAAAAGTGCTTAATTCTAACCAATATCATCAAGCTGTGGTCAATGACGAGGCAGAGGCTCAACAATCCGGTATTCATGCTGCACCTTTTTTTGTAATCAATAATAAGTATGCAATTAGTGGTGCTCAACCATATGAAGTCTTTGTTAAAGCCTTAAAGGGCGTTCAAGCAGAAGAAAATTAGGAGGAATTTACGATGACCGAAGATAAGCCACAATTTAATACAATATTTGGCGATAATAATGATGCTGCTGTATGTGGGCCAGACGGTTGTAATATCGCTGAACATCAAAAGCAAACTGAGGATAAGAAGAAAACAAAATAAATGGAGGAAAGCTATAAATGAAGTTTGACTACGTTGTTATTGGCAGTGGGCCATCAGTTTATCGTTTCCTATTGGGAATGCAGAATAGCGGAAAGAAAATCGCGGTTGTTGAAAAGAATCGGTTTGGCGGAATTTGCCCTAACGAAGGCTGCGAACCCAAGATTTTCTTAGAAGGAGCAGCACGAGCAACCTTAACTTCAATGCGTTTGCAAGGTAAGGGAATTACTCAACCAGCTAAGCTTGACTGGAAAGAACTTATTCAGCAAAAGAATAAGGCTATGGCGTCATTCCTAAATAATATGCAAAGTATGTATGAAGGCCTGGGTGCGACTACCATCAAGGGTGAAGCATCATTTGTTGATCAACATACCATTGAAGTTAATAATAAAAAAATCACTGCTGATAATTTTGTAATCGCAACCGGAAAAAAGCCGCATCCTCTTAACATTCCTGGCCACGAGTACCTACTTACTAGTACTAACCTTTTTGAACTCGAAGATACTCCAAAGAACGTCGCAATTATCGGAAGTGGTTACGTTGGTATGGAATTTGCTACATTGTTGTCTGCTGCCGGGGTTAAAGTAACAGTTATTGTCCGATCCGGCCAACCACTAGAGGGATTTTACAGCCAACACGTTCATCAGTTAGTTGATGAAATGAAAAACTCACTTGGTATTAATTTTATATTTAACACAAATGTTACAGCTGTTACCGAAGCACAAACTGGCTATGAGGTTCAATCAGCTAACGGCAACCTTGGCACTTTTGATAAAGTTATTAATGCCAGTGGTAGAGTTCCTGAAATTAATGCATTGAAACTTGATAATGCTGGTGTAGAGTACAGCAACCGCGGAATTAAAGTTGATAAATATTTGACCACATCAGCAAATAACATTTACGCAATGGGCGATATTGTTGATAAAACCGCACCAGCATTAACCTCTACGGCACAGTTTGAAGCAGACTACTTAAGTGCCTTACTTACTAATAAAACAACTGAACCTCTTAGGTACCCAGTAATTGGAACCGTTACGTTCACATTCCCCCAACTCGCTCAAGCTGGAATTAGTATTGATAAAGCAAAGGAAGACAGTAATTATTCAATTAAAGATATTGATATTACTCAAGGTGACTTTCTTTATGCTGGAACAGATGATCACGCACGATTATCATTAGTCTTTGACAAGCAAAATCATCTCGTGGGCGCTGCTGAAATTAGCCAAACAGCAGTAGATGATATCAATTCACTAATTCCTGTTATGGCAATTGATGTTGATCCAGAGGTTTGGAAAGAAAAGATGCTAATGGCTTTCCCTGGTTTAGCATATAAAATTAGAACATTAATTTAACAACAAGAGGGTCTATTTGTGACTAATGACTCCTCGAAAAGACTATTAAAACAGCCCCCATTATCTGACTAGTAGATAATGGGGGCTGTTTTTTTGTTCGGCGGTATAATAGCGCCTAAAAAAAGAGGTCGATGATCACATGCCCAATCACATATTTATCAGCCGAGAGTCAGGGAATGATAACATTTCAATATTCTATGACGAACCATCATTTGTGGTCATTGCGAATAAAGACGATTTAGCTAGCATTCAGTTGATTGATGAGTCTAAAAAACCTGGCATCTATATATTGTTGGGTGATGATAAACGATATATTGGTCAAGCATCAAATGCTATTTTTAGTAGACTGCAGCAACTGCTTAATAAACTAGCGCTGGTGGGCGTGTTGTTGACTTGACTGGGGCCGATAAGCGGCAACTAAACCTGTCACAGCGTCCAAAGTCATAATCAGACCCATTAACCACATCGCTGCCATATTGTGCATGGTACCAATTAGAATCAGCAGCACCACATTTAACGCCAGCATGAGCCAGCCCATTGTTTTCGACATTTGTTGCATGAAAATCCTCCTCAAGTGTATGGATAAGACCTATACCATTTTTCGATACTACTTTAGGTTAATTCTAAATTATGTTTATGGCAACCCTAAAAAGTGTTAAAATTCTTGTCAGAAGGAGAAATCACGATGAAAACCTATACGAACTATTTCTTTGATGAGCCAGCGTTTGATCTCCACGATGGCGGGTACGTGCCGCTTGAGGTCAGTGATGCGCCTGAGAAGCCCTTAAATGTGCCGCCGTTGTTGAAACCGGATAAAGAGACGGCGACCGACGTTTATTACACGGTGACAGCAGAGGCTGGGGAAACGCAACTGTTACCTGGGGCGAAGACCAAGACGTGGGGCTATAATACCAGTCTGTTAGGTCAGACGATTGTGTATCGCCGTGGTCAGCATACGCATGTGACACTGAAAAACACCCTGCCTGAGTTGACCACTTTTCATTGGCATGGGGCTAATGTCAGTGGCCCTTATGTTGATGGCGGATGCCATGCGCCGGTTTATCCGGGTGAAAGTAAGCATATCGACTTCACATTGGAACAACCGGCGACGACTTTGTGGCTACACGCGCATCCGTGCCCATCCACAGCCGAGCAGGTTTGGCATGGTTTGGCTGCCATGGTGATTGTCAAAGACGACCATGAAGCCAGCCTGCCATTGCCAAGGAACTATGGCGTTGACGATATTCCGGTCATTTTGCAAGACCGGCGTTTTCATGAGAACAACCAGTGGGACTACCGGGCTGATTATGATCCTGACGGTGTTGCTGGGCCAACTGCAATGATTAACGGTACAATCAATCCCTATTTTGATGTCACCACGCAAAAGGTCCGGTTGCGTTTTCTGGATGGTGCTAATCGCCGTGAATGGCGGTTGCATTTTTCCGATGACCTGCCATTTACGCAAATTGGCGGGGATGGCTCACTATTACCGGAGCCGGTCAAATTTACCCATTTGATGCTGACTTGTGCTGAGCGTGCCGAAGTGATCGTTGATTTTGGCCAATACCATGAAGGCGACGAGGTCACCTTATATACGGATGATGTGCCATTGCTGAAGTTCCGCATTCATGCGTTCAAACCGGATCAGACTACCTTGCCTGATAAGTTGTTCGATGTGAAGGCACCAGTGGTTGACCCGGCTTTGCCAGTTCGCCACGTTGTGATGCAGGGGATGGACGAAGGTGTTGCGATTGATGGTAAAAAGTTTGCCATGCAGCGGATTGATGCCACGCAACCAATTGGCAAAGCCCAGTACTGGGATGTTACCAATAGCAATGATGCGCCTGGAATGGTTCATCCATTCCATGTGCATGGAACCCAATTCTTAGTCTTGTCGCGGAATGGGCATGCGCCGTATCCAAATGAACATGGTTTCAAAGATACCGTTGGCGTGAATCCTGGTGAAACGGTTCGGCTGCTGGTTCGCTTTGATTTGCCAGGGGTTTATATGTATCACTGCCATATCATTGAGCACGAAGATGGCGGCATGATGGCACAGATTGAAACATTCGATCCAGCCAAGCCAAAGCAAGAATATAAATTGATGGATATGGATACGTTAATGATGGCCTTGGCTAAAGAACGTGGCGTCAAACCATCTGAGATTTGGATGGGCGGTATGCAGTCTTATGAAAAAATGGGAATGAAAATGTAAACGTCCCACAATACTAATATAGAAAAAGATGATTTTAATATGAACTCTCCAACGATCAAACATCGCGGGGCTTTGCTCAGAAGTCAATAAATTGGACTATTTTTATTCAGTTACTTAGGCAACATTTGAGATACGATTGCGATTATAAAAATTGATATACCAACCAGTGGCTGCTTGGACTTCAGTTAATGTTTGGTATGCCTTCAGATACACCTCTTCACGCTTCAATATTGAACGAAACGCTTCCATACGGCCATTATCGTACGGATGGCCTTTGAGTGAATATGAATGTTTCAAGCCATAATTTTGACATTTAATATTAAATTCAGCACTCGTGTATTGCGCCCCCATATCTGAATGAATAATTAATGGCTTTCGATGCTTATCTAACGCCATCTGTAAGGCACTTGTGGCTAGCTCGGCTGTCATTGTATCGCCAATTTTATAGCCCAATACTTTTATCTTCTCAGGATCCAAAACGGTCGCTAAATAGACCCATCTGTGATTAGTCAACTGAATATAAGTGATATTTGTCTGCCAAACACCGCTCAAATGCTCTTATACTTAATGTTATTTTCCTATTGTGCGCCGTAATAATCTTAATTTACATGATGATCGAAAACAAGCTCACCTCAGATAATTCCTTTTATATCATTCTGACAATCCTGGTTGTAATCCATACCAGTTTTGATTTATTAAAATGGTTACCAAAAAAACGCATGTAGTTGGTTTACAGGGTATAGGGGTAATCATTTGGGATTTAAATTAATACGCTGGAAAATTATATTAGCATTCAAAATCAGTTGAGATAGATACAGATACTATCTCAACTGATTTTTTTATGTGGTTAAGCTGACATCAGCTTGCCCCACGCGGGTAGCGTTCTGCATGACATGCTCCCGCTGAAGGTGATCTTGCAATGATAAATTGCCCCGTCACGGCGTGACCCGCCGGAGGTTTTACAAGCCGGATAATAGGCGCTGTAAAATAGCAGTTTCCCCAGCAGGAAGGGGAAACGCTACTGTCATCGCTTGTCGATGACGCGCCTCGCAGAGCCTGTCCAAAATATTATTTTGGTATAACAGGCTATACCAGATTTTTAACGGTGTTATACTGGTCTTGGAAAACCCTTTTCGAGGAGGCATTTTTGATGGCGCATTTAAAGAAAAATACCCGTGGTGCAGTACCCGGTTTAGCGGTTCACTTTGAACGTAAAACCGACCATCACACTAACAAAGACATTGATGTGTCGAAAACCTATCTGAATCAAGAGCTCATGGCAGATGGTTCAAATATGCTTTCACGTTTCAATGCGCGTTTAAATGACGTTTATTGCATGAAAAGAGACGATGTGAAGGCGTTAGCCACTTGGATTGTCACTTTACCTGAAGAACTCACAGAAGCCCCCTACGAGCAACAGAGCGCCTTTTTTGAAGCAACTAGCAATTTTCTGAATGACCGTTATGGTCAAGAAAATGCCGTGGCTGCGGTGGTGCATTATGATGAGACCACCCCTCACTTGCACTATGCCTTTGTTCCGGTGGTTTTTGATGTTAAAAAGTCACGTGATAAAGTATCAGCTAAAGAAGTGCTCACGCGGCAGGATCTGCAAACCTTTCATGATGATTTAGATCAGCATTTAAAAAAGGTGCTGCCCTTTTATGAACAAGGGATTTTAAATCACAAAACCTTACCATTTGAGGATGTCGCTGAAATCAAAAAATACAATGATCAGTTCAACGCTTTAAAAACGGAACTAGCTGACGTTGAAGAAAATATTAGGGCTAAACAGGCCGTACTTAAAATCACGGATCAAGCCTTAACGGAAGTTGACTTAGCCGAAAAACAAATTGATGATTTTAAACAAGCCTTATCTAAAAACCTTTTTGGTAAGACGGTGCTTAAACCAGATGACTTAGATCGCTTTAAAAGCGTGTTAGCCACGATGAAGAAAGCCACCCTACAAAGCAAGCATGAAACGCAAGAACTCAAACAAACGTTAAGACAAGTCAAAGCGCAATTAGCAGACGTCCAAGCAGACTATCAAAACCTAAAAGAAACGCATCAAGCGCTTCAGAAGCGGCACAGAGAACAGCAACAGCTGGATTATGCCATGCGAGACATGCTTAAAAATGATTATGGTGTCGACCAACTATCCCATACGGATGTGGAGGCCCGGTATGTTCTTTATAAGCTGGATCATGAAGAACTCACAAAAAATAAAAAAGTAGCCCAGTCATGGTTAAAAACACTGACGACAGCTAGAGCAGATCCAGATACGAAAATAGCGCCAACTAGATTAGATCAAGGGATTGAACAAGTTAAAGCATTAATTAATCGAATCATTGAATTAACGCGTGATATTTTTAAAGGACCCAGTCTCTAACGTTAAACCGACTTATTTGCCCTTCTAAGCGTTTTTATCCATGTGACGTAGAAATAATCATTAAATAGATTAAAACGTCTCTATTGGCTTAATAAGTGGCAATCAGGTTACATAACCAGGAATCCATCATTTAAAATAATGCCAAACAAAAAGAACACTCTGGACAAACATTATGTACAACGGTGTTCTTTTTGTTTTGTTTTTATTAATTCAATAAAAAGGCGCAGCCTATTATAAGTTTATCTTTTATATTTTAATCTTTTGTTCTTTTGCGCGGTTAGAAAGTGTGTTTTATCAAGGGTTTACAAGATTATGTACCCACAAAAAACTATGTATACACCCACAAAAAACTATGTATACACCCACAAAAAACTATGTATACACCCACTTCTCATTTAGATAAGTGGGTGTATAGGTTATAATAAAAAGCATAAAGAAATTCCCGACTAAAAGTTTTTCTTTATGCTTATCCAACAACACGCCTAAAGGAGCGTATTTATATGTCTATTATAACAGAATCAAAGACAAGGCAGGTACACACCTTGAATGAGTTATCAAAACGAAAAGTGGTTGAACATAACAGTTTAATTACTTCAATTGCCAAAATGGATAAGACACCACTCAAAATGTTTGAGTTGGCCGTTTCTCTAATTGATACGGAAAATCCCCCCGAAGATCATACGGTTTATTTATCAAAGCGAGAGTTGTTTGCTTTTTTTCAAGTTGATGATAGCAACAAACATAGTCGTTTTAAAGAAGCCGTTGAAAAAATGCAAAAACAAGCTTTTTTTCAGATTAAAAAAGAACAAGATAAAGGCTTTAAATTTATTAGTATTGTACCAATCCCGTATGTGGAATGGACAGATTATAATGACGAAGTAAAAATTGAATTTCATCGTGAAATTATGCCTTATCTAATTAATCTCAAAAATAATTTTACGCAACATGCTTTGTCAGATATTGCAGAATTGAACAGCAAATATGCAATAATTTTGTATCGTTGGTTATCGATGAATTACAATCAATACGAGCATTACAGCGTTAAAGGTGGACGGAGAGAGGAACAGGTTGAAAGTTACCGTAATCCCGAAATAAGCATGCGAGATTTACGTCAAATGACAGATACAATTGATGAATATAAACGATTTGATCATTTTGAAAAAAGAGTACTGAATGAACCATTGTCAGAAATTACTAAACACACAACTTTCAATGTAACTTACGAAAAGCTCAAAAAAGGGCGGAGTATTGATAGTATTGTCTTTCATATCACTAAAAAACAAGTGGCTGATGATATCAGTTACAAACAATATGACCCAGCTTATATTGACGGTAAGATACGTCAAGAAGAGACAGAAGATATGTTGACTGTTAAGGCAATAAAAAGTCCCTATACAAAGTTACTTATGGAGCAGTTTTTATTGTCATATATTGATTTAACGGATACTACTATTTTGTCAGGGTTACAGAAAAATGTTTATCCACTTTATGACGAATTAAAAGAGTTACGTGGTTTAAAGGGCGTGAAAGAACACTTAGCCTATATCAGAGATAAACAAGATGACTATTCGAAAAAGAATATTGCTAAGTATCTTAAAAAATCAATTGAACAGTATCTACCAATCGTTAAAAGGCAGGATATAGATCATGAGTGAAAATTTAAAAACAATTCGAGAACTTGCTGATGAATTGGGCGTTTCAAAGCAGGCTATATGGCAAAAGATAAAAAGAGATTCGTCAATCGATTTACGTCAATTTACATCAACAAAAGGCAATACTGTTTACGTTAATGTTGATGGGCAAAAAGCTATCAAAGCAATGTTCTCAAACGATTCGTCAACAAGATACCGTCAACAAAAAGATGATGTTGACGACAATAAAAAAGATGCGGTTGACGGACAAGATGAAGTGAAATTCCTTCGAAATTTAGTATTAGAAATTCAATCTGAAAAGAAAGAGTTACATAAGTTACTAGATCAGCAACAACGACTAGCCTTACAGGACAAGCAGCTGCTCGAAGAATACAAGGCAAAAATTAAGGATTTGAAAGCCTTAACGATGGCACCACATGATGATGGTGAAAAAGAGGTGGCAGCACAAAACCAACCTGAACCAGAAACTAACACTGCGGAGGCACAAGCTAAACCTAAAAAGTGGTGGCATTTTTGGAAAACAAAGTGATTTGGTAGATTGTCCTATCACCTGACTGAGAGTTCACTTTAGATTTTTAATCCAGAAGGTCTGTCATGGTATTCAAACGACAAGCAAATGCAACAACAGTATCATCAGATCAACAATGAGCTAGATAATGCGATTAAATCTCTTCAAAATATTCAATTGTACGAGCAAAATTTATATAAATTCAGCACAAAATAAAAGTAGGCCTCTTCGTCAAAATTACGAAGAGGCCTACTTAAATATTATATTTAAATTATGCTTACGGTAGATTGTAAAATTAAACCGAACACTTGAATAAAAAGCCGCAGCGCCTTTAATGGTAATTGTCTAAAACAACCATAAAGGAACTGCGACTCATGACTAGTTTATCATCTCAAGAACGCACTGTCATTCAAACTTTACTCGAATTGAATTATTCTGTTCGTGCCATTGCGCGCTTT